>CAWJFL010000009.1:0-250477 GCA_963842185.1 uncultured Verrucomicrobiae bacterium | reverse complement strand
CGGGATCGACGACTAGACATAGGCCAACCGCCAATACGATCTGAAGGAATCGCCGCGACCTATTCGAGGCGTGTCTGATATTGAGCATCGACAGCCTCCTCACACCGTCTTTATATATCGGCGAATCGGCCACACCGCGAGGTATCTGCCGATGAACTGGCCTATCCAGTACCCCAACACTGCCAGCGTGCCGCCGAACACCAGCGAGACGTACTGAGTCTCACCGAGAAAGCTTCTTAGGGCTCCGCGTTCGATGTGACGCAGATACTCGGGAGTTTGCGACCTGATAAAGACGATACCTTGCACGTCGGAGACTGTAAGGATGTGATTCATAAAGTGCGCCGGCTGAAGGAAAGGCGCGAGCGGCACGTAGTTGAACGCCCATATGAGGAAGGCCCAAATCGGTCCTCCGATGAGTGAGGTCAGGATGAAGCTCCTGGTCTTCATCAATAGCCAGTCGAGGATAATTGCGGCACCGACCGTTGAGATCGGCCATACGAAGTTCATCGGATAGCTCTCGGCGACGTGCCATTGGAAGTAGCGGCCGACCCATGCGCACATGAAGAAGCATACTGCCGTGTAGGTGGCGCCGGTTGGAAAGCGCCATGCGGCCCATTGGATATATTGCAGGGCCGAGGGGATGATAATCGTGGCAAAGGCAGTTATGACCGGCCACCATTGCGGATCCTTCCAGTCGGTCCAGAAATCCCAGTCACCCGCGAAGAGCTGCTTGGTGATATCTGCCGCGCCGCCAACGATGAAGATCGCGGTGATCCAGAAGACGAGATCCCACTTGCGATCGATCCACTTGTATTTCTTTTGAGTAAGGCTCGAAGCTCGAGGCGCTTCTGCCTTTCCTCCAATGTTCCAGCTACTGCCGACATGTTGCTTGCCTCTTTCGCCGAGATCAGTCGGCGACCGCATGAGTCTGAGATGGCGTCTGCGTGTTCGCATCTTCCTCCGCCTTCTCTATCTCATACAGCCGCAGGATCGTTTCACCCCACACAGCAAACATTCCGCTCGCGAGCCATCCGTAAGCTACGAACGGCCAATGGAATGGCACTGCAAAGAACTCTTCCGAGATCCAGAGGCTATGACCCCACTCGTTGAACGCTACCTCCATGCACTCCAACACCGCCGCGCTGATCAAAAGGAAGAACGACCATGGGAATCCTTTGTCGCGACTATAGAGCGCCGGGATTCGAGCGTTGCCATAGATGTAAGCTCCTAGCGCCAGAACCACTGATAGAGGAAAAAAGAAGTAGAACATCGGGATATGGGTTGGCGTCAAAGCCGTATCGCGGACCAAGGTCTGATGCCATGCACCGTCCCAGTTCGGCCAGAAGCTCGCCTCAATGTAGATCGAGAGGCTGGTAACGCCGATGATGCTCCAAAGCACTGCGATGCGGCGGACTTCTTCGGCTCGGGAAAACGGCTGATTGACTATCTCGCGGCCGGTTCTGATCAACCATCCGTACCAGACACCCGTGAAGACGCCCAGTACTATCAATTCACCCCAGAACAAGGTCCGGTAGTACAGAGTGAACTCGCGGCTGGCCGAGTTAAGTCCCGCCGAAAAAGCGAATTCGTAGTCCCAGAACCAGAGAAACAAGTTGGCCGCCATGACCAAGGCGCTGCCCCAAAATAGCGAGCGCCATCCTGCACTCCAATCGGTTGGATTTTGTGCGCGTCCTGCCGCTGACGAACCATTCTCGTAGTCGCTTGCTACCTTCTGAACCGTCTGTGGCTGAGCCATATGCGCTACTCCTCGACCTGCGCCGAGACGCAAGGTCTGTAGACTCTCCTATCGATGCTATCGTTTGAGCAGCGCCCATATCGGCAGCCGACCATGCTCATCACGAAGCTCCTTTGTGTTCGAGAGTGTTCCTTATTTGCAGGACGACGGCGTCTGAGTTCATCACCATGCCCTGGTACTCATGTTCCTGATGCCCATCGGGTCCCAGCAGAAAGACCTGGGTGATATGGTTAGGAGAGCCGTCGGGCAATCGATCGTTGTTGAGCCCGAACGCTTTGATTACACGATTCACATCGTCGGGCTTCCCGGTCAGAAACAACCATCCTTTCATGTCAGCCTGGCTGGTGCGCGCCAGGTTCAGTAACTCATGTGGATTGTCATGTGCGGGATCATTGGTGACGGACAACAGGATCACCCTCGAACCGAGTTCGGGGCCGAGACTATCGGCCACCTGACCGAACTTGTTCACCAGGTTCGAGCACACGCCAGGACAGCCTACGTGGATGAAGTCGAGTAGCACCACCTTTCCCTTAAGAGACCCCAGCGAGAGTTGGTTGCCGTGGTCATCGATCAGTTGCACGTCCGGCAATGACGAATCATGTTGGCGAATCTCACGATGACACGCTGAAAGCGAAAGCACGCAGCCAGCGACAACGATCCATGGCAGGAAAGACCGCAGCCTCGAACCGGAAGCGCGGCGTTCTTTAGGCGCAACCAGAGTCAGTGGCCGTGAAGACTTGCCGTCCAACAATTCCAGCGGCGGCTCGTGTTTTTCAGATGTCATCCGGTAGCGAATTATCGATATCACTGTCAGGGACAACACCGCCAAAACCATCAGCGCCGGCATCATGAGTGGTCGATACCACGGCGCGACCTGAATCGAAAACGAAAAGACGTGCGACGTAGCACCCTCTCCGAGCGAGATCCGGGTGATATACGCGCTCCCGTCGTAGAGCATCACTTGAGTGTCCGCTACGCCTCGGCGATAGATCTTCGGCGGAAGCGAGAGCACGTTGCGCGTATGCTGCGAATCCTGGCGCGCGAGGACCTGCACACCGAGTGGCATCCGGCGCAAGTCGTCGCCGAGAACGTCCACCACCAGCACGGTGTTTCCGGCACGAGGCACCTTATCGCAGTATTCAGCATCGGGATCGAACTGAGGCTGATAGAGCGTGATATGAATCAGGGAGGTTCCGACCTTCTTTTCGCAGGGATCGTTGGGCCCGCCAAAGCGATGAGCATGTGCAACGCCGGCGCACAACCATCCGAGGACGATCGTCAGGACGAAACACGAAAATAGCTGTGAACCTATGCGGGACATCCTAGCCAGTCATCAAATGTTGTGCTTTCCGCATTCATCGCTGATGTAGTCAGCTTGCCTGATCGCGAGAGTAACAATTGTAAGAGTCGGATTTTCTGCCGCACTGCTGGTGAACTGACTTCCGTCCGAGATGAACAGATTCTTGATGTCGTGCGTCTGACCCCATTTGTTGCACACGCCATCATCGGGCTTTTCACTCTGCCGGCAGGTACCGAGGTTGTGGGTGGACGGATAGGGTGGAACTTCGATTGTCTTCGTGGCGCCAACTGCGTTGTACACCGCCGCGCCTTTCTTAAAAGCGTAGGTGCGCATCGCGAGGTCGTTGGCGTGATCGTCGTAGTGAACATTGGGGATTGGCAGGCCGAATGCATCCTTCTCGGCCGGATGGAGAGTTACGGCATTGGTCTCCTGCGGCATGTCTTCGCCAACAATCCACATGGCCGCCATGTTAGGGTATTGCTCGAGGAGATTGGTGTAGTCCGCGCCCCATGCGCCCGGATTCAAAAACGCCGCCGTGAACGGCAGACCCAGCGAGATGGTCTCCATCTCGAAGCCGCCGGTGAAGCCGCGCTTGGTGTCCAATCACGCTTCATCCTGGATAATTCCTGCCATTACCGTTCCGCGATAAAAGTGCACCGGCTTCTTGAAAACGCCGAATACCGAACCCGTGGTATGCCGCATGTAGTTCTTACCCGACCTGGCCTGACGAATTCGCCAAGCCCATCGGGGAAGGTGGACGATGAAGAGTTGAGCAGCAGTCGCGGCGTCTCGATAGAGTTTCCCGCGACGCATACCACGCGCGCCTTTTGGACCAGATGCTTCCCGTCCTTGTCGGCATACAGCACGCCATTTGCCTGGCCGTATGCGTCATGCTGGATTTGCATGACCATCGACTCAGGCCGCAGGTCGAGTTTTCCGGTCGCGTCGGCTTTGGGAATCTCGGTGTATAGCGTCGACCATTTCGCACCGGACTTACATCCCTGAAAACAAAACCCCAGCTGCCAGCATGCAGAGCGCCCGTCGCGAGGCTGACTGTTAATCGCCATCCGTCCAGTGTGCACGGTCTTGTAGCCGACGCGGGTTGCGCCGTTGTACATCACCTTGAAATTGTTGTTACCAGGAAGTCCCGGTATGTCATTGGTGCGAGTGACACCCATCTTCGTCTCGGCCTTGGCATAGTAAGGTTCGAGTTCGGCCAGAGTTAGAGGCCAATCGAGCAGGTTAGTATTTTCAATTCCGGCGTAAAAGGTCTTGGCCTTGAACTCATGCTCCTGCAGACGCAACGAAGCACCCGCCCAATGGGTGGTAGTGCCGCCGACTGTCTTGCAAATCCACGCCGGCAGGTTGGGAAAGTCCTTCGCGACACGCCAGTTGCCCGAGGTGGTGCGCTTGTCGAGCCATGCAAGCTGGTTGAAGGCGAACCATTCTTCGTTGCTTAAAGGTGGTCGATGATTGAAGTTGGCCTGCCTCGAGCAGCACCACCTTGAAACCCTTCTGGCACAGCTCGTTGGCGAGTGTACCGCCGCCGGCTCCGGAGCCGATTACAACGATCACCGAATCGTCATTGAGTTCGTGCTTAGCCATGGCTTCCTCTAGGCCGGCTTCGGACTAGCCGATTGCAGGAGCATCTGGTAACCAATCGAGATCGTTAAAGCCGTGATGCAGGTAGCCGCCGATGGGATAAGATGCTCCCTGATATCTCATCGCCTTGAAGATCGACGGATCGCTGTAGAGAGTCGCAGCTCGACTCCGCGAACCTTCTGAAAGAACGGCGTGGTCTCGATAGCCTTGAGCGCGTCGACCTGCTGCTTGTCATCGAGAGCTACGAACTTCGAGGCTTGCGACTTGTCCAACTGCGCGACTCCATCTGACAACAATTTTGCAGTCGCGGGGTCACCTTGTGCGGCCGTATCGAGGTCGGCGACTACCTTCCAATAGGGAGCGTCGCCGAGCTTGCGATGAGGGAATATCTGCCGCGCCATCTTTTGCAGCGTCTCGGCTTCATGTGGTTGCAGCGTCGACAATTTCGGTGCGACTGCTTCGGCGGCGTTGCGCCTCGAGATAAGTCCCGATGCGGCGACCGCGGTGCCAACGACCACCATGGCTCCGGTTTTCAAAAACTCGCGCCGCTTCATTTTAGTGTAGTCCCTCGGAAGATTGTCACTTTCGCTTGCCCGCCAGACCTCGGATGTGTTCCACCAGCGCTGCGACGACGCTCGGCTGCGTTTCGAGGTCCGGGTTCGCCGACATCGAGGCGCTCAGTCCCACGGCCGGTCCGCCGTACACGATAGCCTTCGTGATCTTCTGATCGGTCACAGAGCGCTGCCATTTGCGATTGCGAAAATCCACCGGCTTCGGATTCAAATTCGCAGCTCCCGGTCCTTTGCCATCCCCGTTCGGTCCATGACACACCGCGCATCGATCGCCGAACAACGATGCCGCCGTCGTGCGCGCGCTTTCCGAAATGTGCATGGCGAGACCGCTCGCCTGCGGCGAATGACTCCTCGCCCCTCTGGGTTAATTAGGCTCGTTACGACCGAAATAACAAGTCCCGCGAGGAGCCATCTGGTGAGTCTAGTCGATGTCGTTCGAGCGATATCTGGATGGGTCTTGGCGAGGCAATCCCGCGGATCGCTTTCGTCATAGCTTTGCAGTCTGTGCCGTCGGAATTTCGGGTAACACGGTTCGCGAGAAAAACGCAACCACGGATCGCACCGCGCACGCGACATTGACAGGTGCGCATCGTGCGGACTATTCGAGCAGCAGATATGGCGGCATGTCTTCGATGATTCCAGCCAAGAACTTATAATGAGATCGTGACTTCGCTGCGCGAAGTAATCGCACCAGCGATCGTCGAGCCTTATCCAAAGGCGCAAGCGTACATGGCCGCGGTCATCCTGGAATTCGTGTCGCGTCAGGTCGAGGAGCGCGGCGACATCGAGGAGCAAAAGCATGCGGCGATGCTGGAGCTGTTGCGCGACCTCGCGCGACTTCCCGAGATCAATCGACTCGTCCGCGGCGACCATCTGAGCGAAGCTGGACTGTGCGAATTGATCGAACATCTGTACGCGGAGCGCGGCCGCCTTGGCGAGGAAACCTTTGCGGCCGCCAATCGCCGCGTGCGTCAGGCGCTGCGGCAGCTGCTCGATCAGGAACTCAAGGTCGCGGGCAAGGCCGAGGGTTGAGCAGTGGCGACGATCGCGCACAGTTCAGGAAAAGATCGCGGGCTATCTCGAATCCAAAATGCCGCGCGCGCGGGACCTCGCGTTGTCCGACTTCGTTCATAGCGCCGGCGGATGGTCGCACGAGATCTACATCTTCTATGCGAACTGGAACGAGGACGGGCGCGCGATGCGGCAAGGCTTCTGCCTGCGCAAGGATCCGGGCGCTGGGCTGCTGCGCGAACTGTCGAGCCTGCGCGAGCAGTTTCGCGTCATCAAGGCGCTCGAGGCGACGCCCGCGCCGACGCCGAAGGCATACTGGTACGAGGAAGATCCGTCGCTGCTGGGCGGCCCCTTCTTCGTGATGGAAAAAGTCGAGGGCGAGGTGCCGAATCCGTGGTCGCGCGCGGGAAAGCAGTTTTACGCCGAGGCCGCGAAGCGCGGGAAGTTGCCGCGCAGCTTCGTCGAGGCGCTCGCCTCGCTACACAACCTCGATTGGCGCGCGGCCGGCCTCGACTTCATCGGCGTGCCGGGCAGCTGGCAAGGATTTCGCGCTGCGCGAGATCGCGAAGTGGGAATCGCTGATTCATCAGTCGATTCGCAAGCCCGAACCGGTGCTCACCGAACTTCTGATGTGGCTCAAGGCGAACGCGCCCGAGGCACAGCGCCTCGCGTTCGTGCACGGCGCGTATCGCACCGGAAATCTCATTATAAAGGATGACGCGATCGCCGCGGTCATCGACTGGGAGCTGCAGGTGATCGGCGATCCGATGTACGACGTGGCGTACGTCTTGTCCGATCTGAATCGCGAGGGTTCGCCGCTGCTCTCATGCGTCGTCGAGCGCGAATTTTTTCTCGACTACTATCAGCAGCTCACCGGGCTCACGATCGATCTCGAGGTTTGCCGTTACTACGAAATCCTCTACATGATGCGCAGCACGGCGTTTTGGCTGAGCGCGTCGGGACTCTTCGCGGAGGGCCGAAACAAGGATCTGCGCCTCGCGCGCACGACCTATTCGGTGCCGGTGGTTCTCGACATGGCCGCGAAGGCGCTGGGCTTCTGACGCTTTCGAAAGCTGGCGAGGTGATTTGCGATGCTGACTGCGTGGGACGAACTCATGTGCCATCAACTGCCCGCCACGATGGACCATGTGCATACCGACCAACCCCGAATGGACCGAGCGCATCTATGTCAGCATCTACAATGTCCGCGACAAGAACACGATTCTCGGCTTCGGCGTCGGCCAGTATCCCAACAAAAACGTTCAGGATGGATTTGCTACCGTTTGGCATGAGGGCAGGCAGTACAACTTTCGCGCCTCGCGAACGCTGCGCCCGCGCATCGATGAGGTGAAAATCGGTCCGCTGTCGGTCGAGACGCTGGAAGGACTGCGCCGCTTCCGCATCAAGCTGGATGACAATCCATCGACGCTGCGGCTCGATATCGAATGGACCGCATCGATGAATCCGCACGAAGAGGAACACGACCTGCGCGAGAGCGGCGGCAAAGTGGTGCAGGACATCGCGCGTTTCGATCAGGTCGGACGCGCGCGCGGCACTCTACAATTTGGCGGGAAAACCATCTCGCTCACCGAGGACGCAGTGGTGGGGGCATCGCGATCGCTCATGGGGCACGCGCCGTCCGCTGCGCACCGACACAGTCGGACTCGAAGCGCACCACCTTCGCGCCGTTTCTGTTCAGTTGGTCGGTCGTGCAATTCCCCGGCTACGCGCTGCATTGGCGCTTCGTCGAACGCGCCGCCGGGCAAGTACAGCTACTTCAGCGGCGAAAAAGTCGCACCGTTCGGTGAGACAGAATGATCCGGGCTGGATGCTGGAAAAAACCGAACAGGATTTTCGCTGGGATGCCTCAGGTCCGGTGCAGACGCTCAAGGGCGGCGACATCGCGCTGCACTTCAAGAATGGCGAGACGCGCGAGGTTTCATTCGTCACGCATGCGCCGCGATGGCATCTGAAGGGCGGCGGCTACGGCGGCTATCGCGGCTGGTATCACGGCGACCACAAGGGCGAATACTACTGCGAGCACGACGTGTGGGATCTCAGCGATCCCGCGGTCCTCGCCGAGGCGAGCACGCTCAGCGATCATCTGATCGAATGGCGATCGGGCAGATGACGTCGGCTTCGGCATCATGGAGTACGGCGTCGGCCCCGGATACTACAAATACAAGGACATCCAGCATCTCCCGACTTTCTAACTATGGCCAACTTCGATCTGAAAGACCGCTCGGCGATCGTTGGCGTCGGCAATTCGGCGTACGGACGGCGCCTGATGCGCAGTCCGATCGATCTCGCATCCGACGCGATTGCGAACGCGCTCGACGACGCGGGGCTCTCGCGCAAGGATCTCGACGGTCTCATCGTGAGTTTCGGCTCGCCGATCGGCGCCGACGGCGACACGCTCGCGCAAGTGCTCGGGCTCAATCTTCGCGCCTACAATCAGACCTGGGCGCACGGGCGCTTCACCGCGAGTTGCATCCAGTGGGCCGCGATGCTGGTCAACGCCGGGCCTCGCCGATGTGGTCGCGTGTCTCGCGTCGGTCAGCTTCTCCGGAATGCGACGTCCGATGATGGGTGGTGGTGGCGATCGCGAAGGTGGCCGCGAGGCCGGCGGCGGGCATGGCGAGGATCCGGTGTACGGCATGACCTCGCCGGGCGCGGGCGCCGCGATGGTGGCGCGCCGATACTTCGAGCGTTACGGCACCAACAGCCGCGCGCTGGCCGCCGTGCCGATCGCGTTTCGCAAACACGCCTCGATGAATCCGATCGCGATGATGCGCGAGCCATTCGATGTCGAGGAGCATCAGCGCTCGCGCTACGTGTGCGAGCCGCTCCATCTGCTCGACTATTGCCTCATCAACGATGGCGCCGCATGCGTGATCGTCACGACTGCCGAGCGCGCGCGCGATTGCCGAAAGCGTCCCGTCTACATCAGCGGGATGCAGGGGCTGCCGGGCAGCCGCGAGGAATTCATCTGGGCCTATCCGGGTCTCGGCGTGGCGCAGCAATCGGTCTTCGACTACAAAACGGAACTTCAACCGGTGTACAAAATGGCGGGAATCACGCCTGATGATGTGGACGCGTTGTTCACCTACGACGCTTTCTCGATCCTCGCTTGGATCGCGCTCGAGCGATGGGGCTTCTGCAAACCGGGCGAGGCGCCAGCCTTCACTCAGGGCGGCAGAATCGAAGTCGGCGGCGAACTGCCGATGAACACCAACGGCGGACTGCTCTCCGAGGCGCACGTGATGGGATGGAATCATCAGGTCGAGATCGTGCGGCAGTTGCGCGGCGAATGCGGTCCGCGCCAGGTCAGCGACGCGCGCATCATTCAATGGGCGAACGCGTACGGCGATTCGCTCATCTACCACATCTGATCTGCAGAGGTGCGCGCCGATGCCGCAGAGTCAATATCAAAAGCCGCTTCCCGCGATCTCGTCGCTCAACCAGCCGTACTGGGACGGTCTGCGCAATCGCGAATTGAAACTTCCGAAGTGCGACGAATGCGCGACGGTATGGTATCCGCCGTCGCCGCTGTGCCCGTCGTGCTGGTCGCGCAAATTCACCTGGACGCGGCTTAGCGGTCGCGGCCGCGTGAGTTCATGGGTCGTGTTCCATCAGTCATACTTCCGCGGCTTCGATGCCGAGATTCCTTACAACGTCGCCGAGGTCGAGCTCGAAGAGGGTCCGCGCCTGCTCACCAACCTGGTCGGCGTCAGCAACGACGCGATCCGCGCGCAGATGCCGGTGGAAATTGTGTTCGACGATGTCACCGACGAGGTCACGCTCGCGAAATTCAAGCCTCGCCAAGGGTAACCCAAAAGCTCGAGCCGCGGCGATCGACTAAATCGCCTCCGTAGAGAGGTATGCCTTTCGACGTATTTCTTAACTACTCGACCGCTGACTGGCAGGCGGAGCGCTATCCGCCGGGCTCTCGCACTTTTTTTGCGCGCATCTGGCGCGTTCGGCCTGTCCTGTTTGTGGGGTTGGGTGATACAAGACGAGCCAGCCTCTTTCGTAGGTAAATTGGGATGCGTTGCTCGAAGTGCGGGACGAATAATCCTACAACCAATAATTTCTGCGCGAAGTGTGGCAATGCTCTCGGGAAGCATTGCGCAAAATGTAAAGCGGAAAACCCTCCGACATCCGACTTCTGCGGGAAGTGCGGCGCTCCGCTTGGCAATGGCGCGGGCATAGCAGTCGCAACTTCGTCGCCACCAGAATCGGGCTCCAGCGTACGCATCGCGCCGGAACAGACTGAGGATGTCGCCCTCGATGGGGAGCGCAAGACGGTTACCGCATTGTTCGCGGACATCAAGGGCTCGATGGATCTGATCGAGGACCTCGATCCCGAAGAGGCGCGCGCGCTCGTCGATCCCGCGATCAAGCTGATGATCGAGGCGGCGCACCGTTACGACGGCTATATCGTGCAGTCCACCGGCGATGGGGTCTTCGCCTTGTTCGGTGCACCAGCCGCGCATGAAGATCATCCGCAAAGGGCTTTGTATGCTGCGCTGCGGATGCAGGAGGAGATGCGGCGCTATGGCGACCGCATGCGCCAGCAGGGGCAGGCTCCGCTTCAGGCGCGGGTGGGCGTGAACACTGGGGAAGTGGTAGTTCGCACTATCAAGACCGGAGAGGGTCACACCGAGTACACGCCGATTGGACATTCGACCAGTCTGGCATCGCGGCTTCAAACCCTGGCTACACCGGGTTCGACAGTGATCAGCGAACAGACGCGTAAATTCGTCGAGGGCTACTTTTCGTTGAAGCCGCTGGGGCCGGCGCGGATCAAAGGTGTCAGCGAGCCGGTCAACGTTTTCGAGGTGACTGGCCTCGGGCCGTTGCGCACGCGTCTGCAGCGCTCAGCGGGGCGCGGGCTGACGAAGTTCGTCGGGCGTCGGCGCGAAATGGACGCGATGAAGCATGCCGCCGAGCGGGCGACGGGTGGACGCGGGCAGCTCGTCGCGGCGATGGCGGAGGCGGGCACCGGCAAATCGCGATTGTTCTTCGAGTTCAAAGCCAAAAACCAATCGGGATGGATGGTGCTCGAAGCGTTCTCCGTCTCGCACGGGAAGGCTTCCGCATTCCTGCCGGTGATCGATCTGCTGTGGAGCTATTTCGAGATCAGTTCCGATGACGACGAGCGCAAACGGCGCGAGAAGATCAACGGCAAGATCCTGACGCTCGATCGGTCGCTAGAAGATGGCCTGCCGTACATCTACGGATTGCTTGGCCTGAGCGACGAGAGCAGCCAGATCGCGGAAGTCGAGGCGCAGACTCGCAAGCGGCGCGCACTGGAGGCGATCAAGCGCATTCTGCTGCGCGAGAGCCTCAACCAGCCTTTGATCGTGATCTTCGAAGATTTGCACTGGGTTGACGAGGAGACACAGGCATTCCTGAACCTGCTCGCCGACTCAATCGGGACTGCGAAGATTTTGCTGCTGGTGAATTATCGACCCGAATATTCGCATCAGTGGAACAGCAAGACTTATTACACGCAATTGCGGCTCGACCCGTTGGGCAAGGAATCGGCCGACGAGATGCTCTCCGCACTGCTCGGCGACGGTGCGGAGTTAGGACCGCTCAAGCGCCTCATCATCGAGAAGACCGAGGGCAATCCGTTCTTCATGGAGGAGACGGTGCTGGTGCTGCTCGACGAGGGGGCACTGGTACGCAACGGCGTCGTGAAGCTCACCCGCCCTCTGAAGCAGCTAAAGATTCCGCCAACCGTGCAGGCGATTCTCGCCGCGCGCATAGACAGGCTGACACCGGACCAGAAAGACCTGCTGCAAACGCTGGCGGTAATCGGCACCGAGTTCAAACTCGGCCTGGTCCGCAAAGTTGCCGCGAAGCCGGGACCGGAGTTGGAACCGATACTGTCCGAATTGCAGCTCGGTGAGTTCATCTACGAGCAGCCTGCATCCGGCGACATTGAGTACATCTTCAAGCACGCACTTACCCACGATGTTGCGTATCAATCGGTGCTTAACGAACGCCGCCGAATGCTGCACGGGCGAATCGGCGCGGCATTGGAATCGACTTATGCCGACAGCCTCGACGATCACATCGCCGAACTGGCGCACCACTATTCGCGCAGCGGCAACCCGGCCAAGGGAGTGGAATATTGCCTGCGCGCGGTTCGGCAGTCAGTGGATCGGGGCTCTTTCGTTGAAGCGGTCGCTCAGTTAGAGACCGGGCTCGAACAGTTGCAGAAGCTCCCCGACGACGATCGGCGCGCCGAGCTGGAGTTAGATCTCAGGAATGCGGCTTTCGATTCATTGATGGCGATTAAGGGCTTCGGCTCGCCCGAAGCCGTCGAATCGACCGAGCGCGCACTGGAGCTTAGCCGGCGCCCCGGAATCGACTGGCTAAAGACCGGGGCGGCACTCTATGGGGCTTTTTTTGTTCGACTAACCCGACCGGACATCCGCGAAGCGCGCGAGTTGGCGACCGAACTGGTAGCGATCGCCGAGCGGCACGGCAACAATGTACAAATTGCACAATCACTTTGGGCCTTGGCGCAGGTAAGTTTATACGCAGGCGCCTTTGAACTCGCCGATCGAGGTTTCGATCGTGCGTGGGCGCTGCTGGAATCGAAGCCAGAGCTTTCGGCAGGTTTTCGGCAGCAGGTTATCGAAGCTGCGAATCGCATCTTCTCGGGATGGAACCTGTGGCTCCTCGGCTACCCTGATCGCGCAGTGGAGCTAATAGCCATCGCGACCGCCCTCGCGCGCGAATCCGGGTCAAAGAATGCTCTGTTCCTGGTGCACCTGTTCGCCGCCCGCATATATGAACTCCGGCGCGAGCCTAAGCGGATGCGGGAGCAGGCAGAAGCATATCTGGCGCTAGAGACCGATTCGGGCAGAATCACGAATATCGCCATATGCGGAATTTACCTCGGCTGGGGGGATGCCATAGAGGGCGACCTCGACGGCGGCACCGCGAGAATGAAACACAACCTGACGGAGATGAGGGCGACCGGGTCCGAGATTTTGAATGACTATTTTCTGGCGCTTATCGCCACTCCTCAGGGCAGGCAAAGACGATTCGATGAGGCGCTGCGCACCATCGACGAGGCATTCCCGCTCATCGAGCGAGGTGGCCAGCGAATGTATGAGGCGGAGGTGCATCGGCTGAAGGGCGAACTGCTGCTGATGCAGGACGCCTCGAATGCCGCGCAGGCGGAGCAATCCTTCCGCACCGCGATCGACATTTCGCGCCGCCAGAAGGCGAAGTCATGGGAACTGCGCGCAACCACCAGCCTCGCGCGGTTGCTCGACAAGCAGGGTCATCGCGACAAGGCCCGCGCGATGCTCGCCGAGATCTACAACTGGTTCACCGAGGGCTTCGACACCGCCGATTTGAAGGACGCGAAAGCCCTGCTCGCCGAGTTGAGCGGATAATCGGCGTTCGATGACGCACGACGTTTTTCTCAGCTACTCGGCCCCTGACCAAAAAGCGGCCGACGCTATCTGCAAGGCCCTCGAAGACGCCGGAGTTCGATGCTGGATTGCGCCGCGCAATATCGCGCCCGGATCGCATTGGGGCGGCAGCATCGTCGATGCGATCCAGGCCAGCAAGGCAGTGCTGGTGGTGTTCAGCGAGCATTCCAACCAATCGCCACAGGTCGTGCGCGAGATGGAATGCGCCGTTGGCAAGCGGCTCCCGCTGATCCCGGTGCGCATCGCGGATGTGAATCCGACCGAGGACATGCAGTACTTCCTCGGCGTCTCACATTGGTTCAATGCATTCCCGCGACCGATCGAGGCATACCTCAATCAGATCGTGCAGGCGACGCGCCATGTGCTGGCGGGAGAATCGAGCACGTGGAAAATCTTCGCGCGCCGATTGCCGCAAAGCCGACTCAGCCAGGGCACCATCGTCGCGGTCGCCATCTTGGTCGCGATCATCACCGCTTATCTGATGCGGCCGGGTCCGGCACCGAATCCGATGCAAGCGCTGAAGTCGCCGATGGCCGGACGCTGGGAAGCCGAGCTGCCAGATTCGTCGGGCGCGAGGCACACCTGCATGTTTGACGTTTCGGATCTGGGCCAGTTGTCATTCAGCGATTCGTGCCCGCTTCCATACTCCGGAGCGCGCGGTGCGCTGGCTATATCGCCAGACAAGACCTATGCGCCGACTCTGTTCGCGCCGGGCAAAGACACCGGCACATTTCTTATTGAGGGCGGCGCGCTGCACACTGCCACCGGAGCGTTTCGCATCGAAGGAAAAAATCGGCTGCTCATCAACACTGCGCAAGCCGGTCCGGTAACGTGGAAACGGATCGCCAACGATACGCCGATGAAGAACGAGGTTGATGCGCTCGTTCCGCCGCGCGTCGATTGGCCGCTCGCGAACGTACCAGCGATCGCGCAGCGCGCGCTCGCATATGCGCGAAACAAATGGCAATCCGACGCGTTTCTGGTGTCGGTCCATCTCACCCTGATAGAGGCGCAATCTTCGTTGGTCGCGAACGGGCAATCGCCGGAGGGACCGGTGATGATCCAGTTCGGATTCTATTCGCCGAGTCTGCAACAGGTGATGTCGCTGACGCCGAACTCAATAGCTGGAAGCATGACGCCGGGTGGCAGCGCCGATCCCGCCGATCAGCGCGAGTTGCCGGCCAACTTTATGGATTTGCCACAAGCCGTCGAGATTATGCGCAGTCGCGGCATGCGCGCTCATCAAATCAAGGAAGCGCAACTTGAGAATTGGGCGCCCGGAACCGAATACGGCAGCGCCTCGCTCAGTGGCGTCGAATGGATGGTGGACTCGGCGCTGGACGAGCGATTCTGGGTTCCCGCTGCACCATGACGGACCGCGCACGCGACGCGCCTGCTGCGTTTTCCACGCTAATCGATATGTTACGCGGCAGGCGGGACCGGCATGCAGTGCGCGTCATGCAATCACGATAACGAAGAGGGCCGAAGCTTCTGCGCCGAATGCGGGAAGCCGCTGCCGGTCAATTGTCCCGCGTGCGGAGTGCGCAACCCCCGGCGTCAAATTCTGCGGTTCGTGCGGCGGCGCGCTGAGCGCGTCTGGGCGATCGATTCCCGCGGCGGCCGCGCAGCGATCTTCGCGAAATCCTCGCGCGCCCCGAATCCTTCGTCGACGGCCGCTACAAGGTGGTTCGGCTGATCGGCGAAGGCAGCAGCAAGACCGTCTTTCTCGCGCACGACAACAAGATCGATCGCGATGTCGCATTCGCGCTGATCAAAACCGAGGGCCTCGACGCCTCCGGACGCGAGCGTATCAGCCGCGAGGCGCGCGCGATGGGCAAGCTGGGCGACAATCCGTACATCGTCAGCATCTACGATGTCGGCGAAGAGCGCGGCCAGCCCTACATCGTGAGCCAGTACATGGCGGGTGGCTCGGTCGACGATTTGCTGCGCCGCTCGGAAAATCATCGCCTCGCTTGCCGCCGATGCGATGCGCATCGCGTGCGACGTTTGCCGCGCGCTCGACTACGCGCACTCGCGCGGCATCATTCATCGCGATCTGAAGCCGGCCAACGTATGGCTGACCGGCGACGGCACGACCAAGCTGGGCGATTTCGGCCTCGCGATCGCCACCGATCGTTCGCGTCTGACCGCGGCCGGAATGATCGTCGGCACCGCGGCGTACATGCCGCCGGAGCAGGCGCTCGGCAAGCCGCTCGATGCGCGCAGCGATCTGTATTCGCTCGGCGCGATGCTCTACGAAATGGTCACCGGGCAGCCGCCATTTCGCGGCGATGATCTGCTCTCCGTCATCGCGCAACACGTCAATGCGCAGCCCGAAGCCCCTTCGAAAAAGGTGGTGGGAATCGCGCCCGAGCTCGACGCGCTCATCCTGAAGCTGCTGGCGAAAAATCCCGACGAGCGTCCGCGCGACGCGGCGGCGGTGCGCAGCCTGCTCGAGGCGATGATGGCGCCCGCGGCCACCACTATCGATAACGTCGCGGCGTCGGTCGTGATGGAGCGGCCGAATCTGCAAGCGCATGCCGCGCCGGACGGAACCGTCAGCATCCTGTTCTCGGATATCGAAAATTCCACGATGATGACCGAGCGGCTCGGCGATCTGCGCGCGCAGGAAGTCCTGCACGATCACAACGACCTGGTGCGCAAGCAGGTCGCCGAGCACAAAGGCTTCGAAGTGAAGTCGATGGGCGACGGCTTCATGGTCGCGTTTTCCAGCGCGCGGCGCGCGCTCCTGTGCGCCATCGGCATCCAGCGCGCGGTCGCAGAATATTCCGACCAGCATCCCACCCAGCCGATTCGGGTGCGCATCGGACTTCACACCGGCGAGGCGATCTCCGAGGGCGGCGACTTCTTCGGCAAGAGCGTGATCATGGCGGCGCGCATCGCGTGCGAAAGCGCACGCCGGCGAGATCCTCGTGTCGTCGGTCTTCAAGGCGGTGACCGAGAGCGCGGGCGATCTCCAATTCGATCAGGGCTACGACGTCGAACTGAAAGGGCTCACGGGAAGTTACCGCGTGCATCGCGTGTTGTGGGCGCCGCAAGATTCCGCCGCGACCGCGCCCCATCGCGACGAGCCCGCACGCTCGACGTTCATGGAAGCCGCGCGTCAAACCACCGAGAGCGCGGCGCCGGTCTCGACCAAACGTCGACGGCGATTGCGCATCGTAGCATCGTCGGCGCCATCCTTCTGGTCAGAGGAATATTTTCCCGTGGCTAAGGCCGAAAGTCGCCGACCCGTGGTCGCACCCGCGGTTCAGTCTGCGGCTGAACAACCCGCACCGGCGCCGCAGCGACCAGTAGCCGCTGTGCCAGCGCCCGCTCCACCATTGGCAGAAACGAATCCGCCGGCGGCTCGAATGCTACCCAACGTATCAATCAACGCTCGCGGTGATATCGGTTGAGCAGCGCGAGAAGGCTCTCAGAACCGTTTCAGATTGGCTCGGTCTTCTCGACCAGGGCAGATACCGGATGGCGTGGGATCAATCCACCTTCCTCGTCCCCGAGGAGCGAGTGGGCGACAAAATCAACAAGATGCTTCACGAGCGAAGAGGGATGCCGATTTCGCGGAAGCTGGAGTCCGAAGAACTGAATCCCGGGTCCGCGCAATCCGAACCGGATGCTGTTTCGCTATCAGAGCCAGTTCGAGAATGGTAAGCCCGTCACGGAATCCGTCTTTGCGATTCCGAGGCCGAACGGTCAATGGGTGGTCGCTGGATACTTCGTTAAGTTCGAACCCGACAAGACCGCGTCCCCGTAAAACCGCACTGCAAGTGGCACGGCAATGGCGCTGTGATTTGACAGCCGAAGTGTCTGCGCGCTAGAGAAATTCAGTATCTGAAGTCAAGTTTCATATGATGAAACCTACTGCGGCGCGCATTTACTCCAGTCAGGTCCTCGATCGAGTCGTTCAGATCCTCGATTGCTTCGGACCCGAACGAACCGATCTCCGCCTTGTCGAGATTGCGGCGGCTACCGGGCTGCACAAGAGCACGCTTTACAGGCTTCTCGAGGCTATGCGTGCACATAGGCTGATCGGGTTTGACGCCGAATCCGGCTGCTATCATCCGGGGTTGAAGCTGTTCGAGATGGGATCGCTGGCGGTCGAACGCCTCGCGCTCGACAAGCATGCGCATCCGATTCTGGACCAACTCGCCGATGTCAGCGGCGAGACCGCACATCTGTGCGTGCTCGATGGGTCGGACGTCGTCTACATCGCGAAGGTCGAGAGCACTCGCACGCTGAGAATTCCGTCTGCCGTCGGCCAGCGCAATCCCGCGTACTGCACCGGGGTCGGCAAGGCCATCCTCGCGTTTCTCAACCCGAAGCAGATCGAGTCGTACATTGCCAGCACTCCGCTTCAGGCCTTTCACGCGGAAGACCTTGACCTCGAGCAGCGACCTGAAGGCCAATCTCGGGCAGGTGGCCGTCCAGGGTTACGCGGTTGACGATCAGGAGCGCGAAGACGGAGTGCGATGCGTCGCCGCACCGGTCAGAGATCACACAGGTAAGGTAATTGCAGCTATCAGTATAGCCGGACCATCACTAAGAGTTACCAAGGAACGGATCGCCGGGCTCGCGAGCCACGTGGTGCGGGCTGCTGATGAAATCTCGGCGGCGATAGGCTATCGCGTTATGCGCAATGGAGCGGGCCAAACCACCATCAAAATGTCCAACCTCCAGGGCCGGCGCGCTCATTTTTAAGGGAGATTCAATATGGCTCTCGCGAATACCGAGATTGATGAACTGGTTTCGCTCGAACGAGGCGAACTGGACCGCCGCATTTACAGCGACCCGGCGATCTTTGAACTCGAGATGGAGAGGATTTTCGCGCGCGCATGGTTGTTCCTCTGTCACGAGTCGCAGATTCCCGAGCCAGGTGATTTCTTCCAATCAGTGATGGGCCGCGACACCGTTCTGGTGGTCCGCCAGCAAGACAGCTCGATAAAGGCGATGCTGAATACCTGCGCCCATCGGGGCAATGCGGTCTGTCGCGCCGAGGAAGGCAATGCCAGGAATTTTCTGTGCACCTACCACGGCTGGTCATACGGCATCGATGGCCGGCTTAATGGAGTTCCAGGATTAAAAACCTTTTACGACGGGCAGCTCGACAAATCGCAGCACGGGCTGGCTCAAGTCGCGCAGGTCGCCGGTTACAAAGGATTCATCTTCGGCACCCACGATGCCTCTGCGCCGCCGCTGGAAGAATTCCTCGGCGCCACCGGCCGGCTCAGTCTGGATACGATCGCTCTTCGCGGCGATATGCAGATCGTGCCCGGAATCCAGAAGTTCGTGATCGAATGCAACTGGAAGATCGCGGTCGACAATCTCTTCGACTGGTATCATCCGCAGGTAACTCACGCGTCTGCGTTCCAGCCCAACGTTCTTCCGTCAGTGGATCGCCCTCAAAACGGCGTTGAACCGATCGACATGAACGGCGTCAACATGCAGAGCGGCGCCAATCTCGATCTCGTCGGCAAGGGCATCATCGGCACGAAATTCGATCAAGTGGTGGTCCTCGGCGAGTATGGACACGCGATCGGCGGCCCTACCACGGCGTCATCCGGTTATTTCGAATTCGATCCCAGCTGGCGTGACACGCCGCAAGCCGCGGCTGGACTCGGTCCGGTCGGCAGCAAAATCGGGGACATCCGAACATTTTTCCGACCGCATGGCTGACGATGGGGTTGCCACAAATCTCGCTGCGAATACCGCGCGAGCCCAATCGCACCGAGATCTGGTGGTTTACTTTTATCGATCGCAACACTCCGCGCGAGACACGGGATTTCATGATCTCAATGGCGAACCGCGTGTTCGGCCCAGCCGGAGTCCTCGAGCAGGAGGACGGCGAGAACTGGGCGCAAGCGACCGCTCAGTCGCGCGGAATTGCCAGCCGGCGAATGAAGCATCTGCTCACCATGGGACTGGGTCGCGGCAAGATCATCAAGGAAGGCGGCCTTTCGCGAATCGAAGGTCTAACCAGCGAACACGCACAGTTGTGGACGTATCATTCGTGGGCGCAATGGATGAAGGGGCTGGGCTGGAGCGAGCTCAAAAACGCGACCACGCCAGGCGATTGCCTATGAGCGAGCAGGTGCAGATGGCTCACGAGACCGAACCGCTCTCGCTCGAGGAACGCATTGCCGCGATGCTGCGTCATTACGAAGTCGAGCGCTTCTACTACGATGAGGCGGCTCTGCTCGACGCGCATCAATACGAGGAGTGGCTCGCGCTCTTCAGCGACGATGCGCACTACTTCATGCCGATTAGGCGTACGCGTACTCAGCGCGAAATCGACAAGGAGTTCACTCAGCCCGGTGAGATGGCCTTCTTCGACGACACCAAGATGCTGCTCGCCGGCCGGATTGCGAAGCTAAAGACCGGCCGTTCGTGGGCCGAGGATCCGCCATCGCGCACGCGCCACCTGATTACTAATGTGCGCATCGTGAAGGACGATGGCCGCACACTTGAAGTGGCGTCAAACTTTCACTTGTATCGCACGCGGCTCAATTCTGAAGAGACCTCCTGGATCGGTTCGCGGCGCGACGTGTTGCGCCGAGTGGAAGGATCTTTCCAGATCGTCGACCGCAAGATTTTCCTTGAACAGACCGTGTTGCTGTCGCGTAACCTGAGCAACTTCTTCTGATATGGGCTGGCTGGAAAAAAAAGTCGCGCTGGTCACCGGAGGCGCGTCGGGACTCGGCCGCGCAATCGTCGAGCGCTTCCTCGAAGAAGGCGCGCGCGTCGCGATTCTCGATCGCTCGCGCGAGCGCAGCGAGGAACTCGCGAAGCGCCTCGGAGCGAATGTCGCTGCGACCATCGGCGACGTCACCGTGCTCGCCGACAATCATCGCGCGGTCGCCGACACCGTCAAGCGGTTCGGTCGTCTCGATTGCTTCGTCGGCAACGCGGGCATCTGGGATTTCAACATGTCGCTGGCGGACCTGCCCGAGGATCGAATCGGCGCGGCATTCGACGAACTGTTCGGCGTCAATGTGAAGGGCTATCTGCTCGGCGCGAAGGCCGCTTACCGCGAACTCGCCAAGACCCGCGGATGTATCATCTATACGGTGTCGAATGCGGGCTTCTATCCGTGCGGCGGCGGTCCTTTGTATACGGCGTCGAAGCACGCGGTGGTCGGACTGATTCGCCAGCTCGCGTACGAACTCGCGCCGAAGATTCGCGTCAACGGCGTCGCGCCCGGCGCAATCCCGACCGACCTGCGCGGGCCTCGCTCGCTGGAGATGGCGGAGCGATCGATCGCCGCGGTGCCGCTGAAGGAAATGGTCGAGCGCGGATTGCCGCTCGGCAAGCTGCCGCAGCCGCGCGACTACACGGGATCGTACGTGCTGCTGGCGTCGGCGGAAAATTCCTCGACTGCTACCGGCGGCGTCATCATATGCGAGGGTGGCATCGGCATTCGCGGCTTCGGCGACAATGCCGCGGGCGGCCGTGATTTGTGATCATCGCGAGCATCGTTCAGCTTATAGGAGAATCGACGATGAGTGGAGTAACTAGCCTCGGCTATCTCGGACTCGGCGTGAAAAATCCCGATGCGTGGGAGAAGTTCGCCACGCAGATCCTCGGACTGCAAAGCAGCGGCATCGCCGACGACGGGCGCCTGCTGCTGCGAATGGACGAAAATGCCTACCGCTTCGCGCTCCATCGCGATGATGCCGACGACATCGCGTACGCCGGATGGGAAGTTGCCGACGCCGCGGGTCTGCGCGACGTGGCAGAGCGGATGCGCGCCATCGGTGTCGAGGCGAAACCCGCATCGCCGGAGGAAGCCGCGGCGCGTCGCGTCACCGAGCTGATTCGCTTCACCGATCCGAACGGCGATCGGCATGCGAGGTGTTCTGCGGTCCGTCGGTGCAGTTCGAAAATCCCTTTCATTCGCCGCGCGCGATTGGAGGTTTCGTCACCGGCGAGCAAGGCGTCGGTCACATCGTGGTCGCGGTCCCCGACATTCAGAAGAGTCTGCGCTTCTATTGCGAGGGTCTCGGCTTTCGCATCAGCGACACCATCGACATGAAGTTCGGCGCCCGATGAACGTCACGATGGTGTTCCTGCATTGCAACCCGCGCCATCACACGCTCGCGCTGGTTCCGGTTCCCGCGCCGAAGCGGCTGCATCATTTCATGCTGCAACTGCGCTCCGATCGACGACGTCGGCGCGACGATGTATCTGGTGCAGGACAAGGGAATCGAGATCGCCGTCGACGCTCGGCCGCCATACCAACGATCACATGTTGTCATTTTATATGCGCACGCCGTCGGGTTTCGAAATCGAATACGGATGGGGCGGGCGCGAGGTCGATGACGCCACCTGGCACGTGCAGAAGCATAACGCCCCCAGCATCTGGGGCCATCGCCGAGCCGCGATGCGCTAACGTTTCGCAATCGGCCGTTACGCAATCGGGAGGACGACATGCCGCTCACAGAAGAAGGAACCAGCAAATTCATTCAGGCCGGACCGCTCAAGCTTCACTATCATGAGGCGGGAAAGGGACCGGCGCTCATCATGATCCATGGCGGCGGCCCCGGCGCGGGCGGCTGGAGCAATTACCGCCGAAATGTAGACCACTTTGCCGAGCACTTTCGCGTGATCCTGCCCGACCTGCCCGGCTTCGCGAAAAGCGACAAGCCGAAAATCGAGGGCGGTATGTTTGGCTTCATGGCGAAGGCGATTCACGGCCTGATGGATGCGCTCGACATTCCGCGCGCGAACTTCGTCGGCAATTCGCTCGGCGGCGGGACCACCCTCAAGTTCGCGCTCGACTATCCCGATCGCGCGCAGCGCATTGTGCTGATGGGCGCGCCCGGACTTCCGGTCTTCACTCCGCAGCCGGCCGAGGGCATCAAGTATTTGCTCGACTACTACGAAAAGCCGGGACCCTCGATGGAGAAGTTGCGCAATTTTCTCAACGTGATGGTCTACGACGGCTCGCAGCTCACCGATCAGTTGATCAAGGAGCGCTACGAAGCGAGCATCCAGCCCGACCTCGATCGCGAATCCGGTCATCTCGCGCAGCCGCCCCTTCGTGCCGGAGCCGCTGTGGAAGGATTTTGCGAAGATCAAAAACAAGACGCTGCTGATCTGGGGACGCGACGATCGCACCGTCACGCTCGACAACGCGTGGCTGCATGCTCAATCAGCTTCCCGACGTGCGGCTGCACGTGTTCGGCAAGTGCGGCCACTGGGCGCAATGGGAAAAGGCGCCGGAGTTCAATCGCCTCGTCATCGATTTCCTGACCGCGAGCGACTGAATTGCCGATGAGTAAATGGAAGACGCACGCCTGAAGGAAGTCGCCGATCGTCTCGCAGCGCCGAGCGCGATCGCAAGGCGATCGATCCGCCGGCCGCGCAGGCGAAACTTTCGCGCGCCGACGCCTATCGCATCCAGATGATCAACGTCGAACGGCAGCGTCGCGGCGGGACGTAAGATCGTCGGGCGCAAGGTCGGGCTGACCAGTCTCGCGATGCAGAAGATGCTGGGCGTCAACGAGCCCGACTTCGGTCATCTGTTCGACGATATGATTCTCGCCAGCGGCAGCGAATGCCGCGTCGGCTCGCTGATGCTTCCGCGCGTCGAGCCCGAGATCGCGTTCGTGCTGTCGCGCGAGCTGCGCGGCCCCGGTGTCACGCGCGAGGACGTGATCGCGGCGGCCGAGTATGTGACACCCGCGCTGGAGATCATCGACACGCGGATTCGCGACTGGAAAATCACGCTCGCCGATACGATCGCGGATAATGCATCGTCGGCGCGCGTCGTGCTCGGCGCGGAAAAATCGTCACCGACCGCATACGACCTCGCGAATGTCGGCATGACGCTGGAGAAGAACGGAACCGCGGTCGAGAAGGGCGTCGGCGCGGCGGTGCTCGGGCATCCCGCGGAGCCGGTCGCATGGCTCGCCAACAAACTCGCCGAGTTCGGCCAGACCCTGGCCGCCGGTAGCATTATCATACCGGGAGCTTTGTGCCGCGCGGTCGATGTCGCGGCGGGCGACTCGATCGTCGCGCGCTTCGACCATCTTGGAGCGGTCAGCGTGAGGTTCGTCTGATGAAATCCAGCGGAAAAGCGCCGCCGCGCGTCCGATGCGCGATTCTCGGCTCCGGGCAATATCGGCACCGACCTGATGGTGAAGCTGTTGCGCAGCGAGGTGCTGGAACTGGTCGCGATGGCGGGAATCGATCCGGCGTCCGAGGGCCTCGCACGCGCGCGCGCCGCGGGAATCAAGACCTTCGAGAACGGCATCGACGGCCTTCTGTCGCTGACTCCGCTTCCTGAAATCGTTTTCGATGCGACCAGCGCGCACTCTCATCTGAAGCATGCGCCGAAACTGCGCGAGGCCGGCATCATCGCGATCGATCTCACTCCCGCCGCCGTCGGCGAGTACGTGGTGCCGGCGGTGAATATCGGCGAGCGCGCTCGGCGCCGACAATCTCAACCTCGTGACGTGCGGCGGTCAGGCGACGATTCCGATTGTCGCGGCAGTGAGCCGCGTAGCCGCGGTCGAGTATGCCGAAATCGTTGCGACGATCGCGTCGGCAAGCGCCGGACCCGGCACGCGGCAGAACATCGATGAGTTCACGCAGACGACTGCGCGCGGATTGGAACGCCTCGGCGGCGCGCGTCATGGCAAGGCGATCATCGTGCTGAATCCCGCCGATCCGCCGATCATGATGCGCGACACGATTTACGTTCGCTTCGCGGCGGGCGCGTCGCACGAAGAGATCACCGCATCGATTCGGCGCATGGTGCGCGAGATGCAGCAATACGTTCCCGGCTATCGTCTGCGCACGGAGCCGCTGTTCGAAGATGATCAGGTTACGGTGATGCTCGAAGTCGAAGGCGCCGGCGATTTCCTGCCGCGCTACTCCGGCAACCTCGACATCATGACGGCCGCGGCCGTTCGCGTCGGCGAAGAGACCGCGCGCAATCTCGCTGGCCTGCAGATCCGAGAAGCGAGCCGCGGCGGAGCGCGTATGAATCAACAACTCAAAATCTGCGACGTCTCGCTGCGCGACGGCTCGCACGTCATTCGCCATCAGTTCACCTGCGAGCAGGTCGCATCGATCGCGCGCGGACTCGACGAGGCCGGCGTGCACATGGTCGAGGTCTCGCATGGCGACGGGCTTGGCGGATCGTCGATTCAGTACGGAATGTCGCGCGTCAACGAACTCGAATTGATTCGCACCGCGCGCTCGGTGCTGAAGCGCGCGAAGCTGACGGTCCTGCTGCTGCCGGGAATCGGCACGCGCGACGACCTCAAAGCTGCGCGCGACCTCGGCGCCGAGGTGGTGCGCGTCGCGACGCATTGCACCGAGGCCGATGTCGCGCAGCAGCACATCAGTCTCGCGCGCGAACTCGGCATGGAGGTTGGCGGCTTCCTGATGATGGCGCACATGAGCTCGCCCAAGGACCTCGCCGCGCAGGCCCGGCTGATGGAATCGTACGGCGCGCATGCGGTCTACGTGACCGACTCGGCCGGCGCGTTGACCGTCGATGGGGCGCGCGAGCGGGTGCGGGCGCTGCGCGATGCGCTCCAGTGCGAAGTCGGATTTCACGGCCACAACAATCTCTCGCTCGCGGTCGCGAATACGCTCGCCGCGATCGAGGAAGGCGCGACCTGGATCGATGCGGCCGCGCGTGGTTTCGGCGCCGGCGCCGGCAACACCGCGACCGAGGTGCTCGCCGCGGTGCTGGACCGGCTCGGAAAAAATCCCGGCCTCGACGTTTTCAAGCTGATGGATGTGGCCGAGGAACTCGTGCCGCCGGTGATGCAAAAGCCCGCGGAGATCGATCGCGCCGCGCTGACGCTGGGCTACTGCGGAGTCTACTCCAGTTTCCTTCGGCATGCGGAGCGCGCGGCGGAAAGATTCGGCGTCGATGCGCGCGAAATCCTGACCGAGGTCGGCAGGCGCAAAGCGGTCGGCGGTCAGGAAGACATGATCATCGAAGTTGCATTCGAGCTTTCGCAGCGGCGCGCGCCGCGGCTTCGTAATCCGACAATTCGAGGGAGGGTAATCAATGGATCGCACCGAAACAGAGGCCCGTGGCTCATCGCGCGCGACGAAAATCGGCTCAGCGAGCAAATCGATCGTCGAGAAAGCAATCGCCCTCTCGCGCCGTATTGCGTGAAGGATCCAACGAGGCGACTCGGTTGCGCCGCTTGCCCGATGCGACGTGGAAGGCACTGCTCGACGCCGGCATCCTGCGCGGACTTCAACCATCGCGATGGGGTGGTGGCGAGGTCAATCCCGCCGACTTCTTCGAGGCGGTCTCCGAAGTGGCGCGCGCCGACGGCTCGCACGGATGGGTGACGGGAATCATCGGCGTGCATCCGTGGCAGCTCGCGCTGTTTCCAATCGAGATGCAGCAGGAGGTTTGGGGCGACGATCCGAGCGTCATGCACTCGTCGTCATATGCGCCGACCGGCAAGGCGCAGAAGGTCAGCCGGCGGATATCGGCTCAGTGGGCGATGGTCCTTCTCGACCGGATGCGACCATTGCCAGTGGGTGAACCTCGGCGGCATCACCGGCGCGATCGAAGTGGAAGGCGTGCAGGTTCCCGATACGCGATCATTCATGCTTCCGCGCCGCGACTACAAAATCGACGACAACTGGCACGTCGCGGGACTGAGCGGCACCGGCAGCAAGGACATCGTAGTTGACGATGCTTTCGTTCCGGAGTATAGGAGCCAGTCGCATTGGGATTATGCGATGGGGCGCGACCTCCCCGGATGGATCGTCAATCCTTCGCCGCTTTATCGCCTTCCTTTCGCCATCGTCTTCAATTATGCGCTGGCGGCTTCCGTGCTTGGCGCGGCGCGAGGCTTCCTGGATCTGTGGATCGACATCAGCCGCACCCGCAAGGGCGGCCTCGGCGGCGTCATCAGCGAGGACCCCTATTGCCAGAGCCTGCTTGTCGGAAACCAGCTATGCCATCGAGGGCGGATTCCTCGCGATGCGCCGCGACTTCGACGAGTTAATGGAGGCCGCGCGCGAGCATCGGCCGGTGTCCTTTCAGCGGCGCGCCGCGATGCGCTACAACGCATGCCGCTCGGCGCAGTTGGCGGCGCGCGCCGTTGATCGCCTGTTCGAAGCGAGCAGTGGCAAGGCGATCTTCCTCGATCATCCGCTGCAGCGCCGCTATCAGGATATCAAGGCGATGCTCGGCCACGCCTATCTCAATGTCGATGCTCCGGCGCGCATGCACGGCGCGCTCGCGTTCGGCCAGCGCGTCATGAACCCGTTTCTCTAGCGGGTGTTGCTCTCCGGCCAAGGGAAGCGATACAAAACGCGCCATGGCGGAAGCGGTGGTGGTGCCCACGGTTTCGATAGTAATTCCCACCTACAATGAGCGCGGGAACATCGAGCAGGTCTTGCGCGCCGCCGCCGACGCTCTCAAGAACGAGTCCTATGAAGTGATCGTAGTTGACGACGATTCTCCGGATCGCACCTGGGAGATAGTGGAGCAGACTGCCAAGGAGGTTCCCGGCATCCGGCTGCTCCGCAGGACGGGGGGCATTCGCGACCAGGCTCATTCGCTGATGGACGGATTCAAGATCTCGCGCGGCGGGATCCTCGGCAAAATGGACGCCGACGGATCTCACCCTGCGTCCGCACTACCTGAACTCCTGCGCACCATCGAGGCCGGCTGCGATGTTGCGGTGGGTTCGCGATATGCGTCGGGGGGTACCATAGCTGGTTGGCCCCTGGGTCGTAGAATCTTGAGCAGAGCTTCGACCACGGCAGTTAGATTGCTGCTAGGACTGAAGATCCATGACCCTCTGAGTGGATTCTGGCTTATAAGACGCGAACTGTACGAACGAGCCCTAAGAGACACCATACCTAAGGGGTACAAAATTCTGCTGGAGCTATGTGTGCGAGGACATCCCAATCGTATTGGTGAAGTGCCGATTCATTTTCAAAATCGTTCGCGCGGGAAGAGCAAGCTTCGTCCCGCGCTACTCTTTCATGCTATCGCCCTGACAACCTCCTTGGTGAAGGCGAATCTGCTGGACTCGCTCGGCGCGAAGTCACCGGACGCGCGCCGTTGATGCGCCTCGCAGTCATCGGACTGGGTCACCTGGGTGCGGTGACGGCAGGCTGCTTTGCGAAGCTGGGCCATCATATCGTCGGTGTCGATCGCGACGGGTCAAGAGTCGCGGCGGTTAATCGCGGAAGTGCACCGATCGGTGAAAAGAACCTTGCGCAACTTTTTCGAGCGGCGCACAAGCGCGCAGCCATCAGTGCTATCGATCGCATTACGCCTGCTGTCTTCGATTGCGACCTGATATTCGTATGCGTTGATACTCCGCCAACCGCCAAAGGACCGCTTAACACAGCTCGAGTGTTACAAGTATGCGAACGACTGCGGGAACTAAGCCTTAAATCGAAACGCGCTCCCATCGTCGCCGTTCGAAGTACCTTGTCGCCGGGAACTTTTGAGCGCACGCTGGCCAAATTCCAATCGTCACCGGGACGACTGCGGTTGTTCTACAATCCCGACTTCACGCGAGAGGGACAGGCAGTGGCCGACTTCCTGAGCCCGCAGCGAATCGTCATAGGTGTCGGTGATCGCCGCGATGCGCACAAGCTCCTGGAACTATATCAAGGCTTCAATGCACCTACATTTGTTACTGCCTGGAACAACGCCGAGGTCCTTAAGTGTACCGACAATGCTTTTCATGCGCTGAAGGTGACTTTCGCCAATGAAATAGGTGGCTTGTGCAGTGCATTCGGAGCTAATGGCGAAGAAGTGATGAGACTAGTATGCACCGATGCTCGGCTTAATATCTCATCGGCATATTTGCGCCCTGGGCTGCCTTTCGGTGGACCATGCCTTTCGAAGGATGTCGGCGCTCTGGTAGGTAGTGCGCGGCTGTGCGCGCTGCGGACGCCACTTTTGGAGTCGATCCAGAAGAGCAACGATCGACATTTTGAGCGCATCATCGCTGCTATCAAACGCAAAGGCTATAGCGTCGGGTTTTTAGGCTTGAGTTTCAAATCCGGCGTGACCGATAGCAGAGGCAGTCAGCTCCTTACCCTGGCAAATCGTTTGCGCGAGGAGGGAGTGACGGTGCGGGTGTTCGATCCACAATCTGAGGATCCCGTGAAATCGACTCCGCGCCGTAGGAATCAACCGGCATTCATAAGATCCGGCAGTCGCGCGGAGGTGCTGGCGAATAGCGATGTGGTCTTCTCGCCGGACAAGGTACAAAGCCTGGTCGACTTGACTGCGTAGCAGACGGTTAGGCAGATCGCGTTCGCAAGTTGTATAGATGGCGACAGGGACAGGAGGTCACCATCATGGCTATCGACTACAGCGAATATGAATTCCTCAAAGTGGAAGTTGCCGACCGCGTCGCGACCATCACGATCAATCGGCCCGACGCGCTCAACGCGGTCAACAACGTCGGTGCATCACGAGCTCGAACAAATCTGGATCGATGTGCGCGCCGATCACGATGTCAACGCGATCATTCTGACCGGCGCGGGGCGCGCGTTTTGCGCCGGTGGCGACGTCAAGGGAATGGCGGCCGGCAGCCTCGCCGGGTCCACCGGCAAGAAGGGCAAGGGCCGCGGGCGCGGTCCGATCGCCGCGTCGAATGGACGCCGCCTGGTCGACAACATGCTCGATGTCGAGCAGCCGATCATCGGCGCCATCAATGGCGACGCGGTCGGTCTCGGCGCGACGCTCGCGCTGCTATGCGATATCACGGTGGTTTCCGAGAAGGCGCGCTTCGCCGATACGCACGTGAAGGTCGGAATCGTCGCGGGCGACGGCGGCGCGGTGATTTGGCCGCTGCTCATCGGGCCGCATCGCGCGAAGGAATTCCTGATGCGCGGCAATTTCATCAACGGCGCCGAGGCCGGCCGTATCGGCATGGTGAACTATGCGCTCGCGCCCGAGATGGTGATGCCGAAGGCGCGCGAGCTCGCGCAGGAACTCGCGGACGGCCCGACCTGGGCGATTCGATGGAGCAAGCTCGCAGTCAACAAGTGGCTCAAGCAGCAGTCCAATCTCATCATGGATGCGTCGCTTGCCTACGAGATGATGTCCTTCAACCACCCAGCATCATAAGGAAGCGGTGAAGGCCTTCGTCGAGAAGCGCAAGCCTAACTTCGTCGACGTGAAAGAGTAGTGCGATGAGCCGCACCAAACCGATTCGCGTGCATCTCATCGCGGGAGGCTATCCTCCCGGGTCGTTCGCCGGTCATGACATGGACTACGTGCGCCTGCGACTGCTCGGCATGCTGCAGGAGAACACGCAACTGCTGACGACCATCGGCAACGACTACACCGACGTATCGAAGTGGCTGCCGGGCAGTAATTTTCTCATCACCTATGTCGCGGGTCCGTATCCTAACTGACGAGCAGAACGACTTCATTCGCAACTGGCTCGAGGCGGGTGGGCGATGGCTCGCGCTGCACGGTACCAGCGGCGGCAAGGCGGTACCGGTCGGCGAGAATCGCTACATCCGCAAAATGGTCAAGGGCAACTATCATGAGACGCTCGGCGCGTTCTTCCTGAATCATCCTCCGGTGCGCAAATTCCGCGTCGAGGTCGACGGATCGTGCGCATCCGCTCGCGGAGGGATTGCCGTCGTCGTTCGAGGTGATGGACGAACTCTATCTCATCGAGGTGCTAGACCCGCGCGATGCCACATTCTGCTGACGACGGAGTTACCGAAGGATCCGTCGCCGCAAGGATTCGGCTTCGTCTACGATCGCGATACTTCGGTGCTGCCGGACGGCAAAACTCGCGTGCTCGGATACACGCGCGACATCGGCAAAGGAGGCGTGACCTACTTCGCGCTCGGCCACTGTCATTCGCCGATGAGCAATGTGCAGCCGTTCGTGGATGCGAGCGTGGAGGCGTCGGGCACGACGCCGAAGACTTTCCGCGGCTCGTGGGAAACTCGCGAGTTCGAAACGCTGCTACGCAACGCGATGAAGTGGGGCATCGAAGCCGCGACCTAGCGCATCTTCATCTAAATGAAGGAAGGGCCACAACTGCCGGAACCTGGTCAAGCCGCCCCAAAAACTGAGCGGCGGTTGGCGGCGATCCTGAGCGCCGATGTCCACGGCTATAGCCGCATGATGGCCGCGGACGAGGCTGCCACCGTCCGCGAGGTCAAGCAGTGTCGTGAGACTATCGATGCGCACGTCCGCGAGCATCGTGGACGGATCGTCGATGCGCCCGGCGACAACATCCTGGCGGAGTTCCCCAGCGCGGTGGAAGCGGTGCAGTGCGCGGTCGAGGTCCAGCGCGAATTGGCGGACCGCAACGCCACGCTCGAACTGTCGCGCCGGATGGAGTTTCGCATCGGCATCCACGTCGGCGACGTGATCCTGGACGACGGCAAGATATACGGGGACGGGGTGAACATCGCCGCGCGGCTCGAATCGTTGGCAACCCCCGGTGGTATCTGCATCTCCGCTGCGGTGCATGAGCAGATTCGCGGCAAGCTCGACATAGATTGTGAAGACATCGGCGAGCAGCAGGTCAAGAACATCCCGCGCCCGGTGCGCGTGTTGCGCGTGCGGATGGGCGCGCTGCCTGTGCCGCCGGAGCGCAAGCCACGATCGCGCCGCCGGGTGATCATCGGCTCTATCGCATCGACGGGCGCGCTGGCCATGATCGCGGGCGCATACTTTTACTTAGCGCGCAACGCGATCATCCCACCGGCGCCGCAAACCCAGCCCGCCGCAGAGTCGATCAAGGCAACCGTGGCGGTCCTGCCGTTCGCCGATATGAGCCCCAACAAGGACGACGAATACTTCAGCGACGGCGTGACCGATGAGATCATCGGTCACCTGTCGAAGATCGGCGGGCTGCAAGTGGCGGCGCGCACTTCGTCGTTTGCATTCAAGGGACAGAACCAGGATGTGAAAAAGATTGCCGGTCTCCTGGGCGTCAAGAATCTGTTGGAAGGGAGCGTGCGCCGCAGCGCTGACAAACTGCGCATCGAAGTGGAATTGATCGATGCGTCCAACGGCTTCAGCATCTGGTCGCAAAGCTACGACAAACAGTCGGCCGACGTGTTCGAGATTCAGAGCGAGGTGGCCGAGAACGTCGCCGACCAGTTGAAAGTCGCGTTGCTCCCCGATGTGAGAGCGCGCGTTGAACGCAAGCCAACCGACAATCTCGAAGCCTACAACCTCTACCTGCAAGGGGTTTACTACATTTGGCATTCTGCTGAACTCGGCCCCGACAAAGCGATTGATTGTTTCAGTCGAGCGATTCAGAAGGATCCGAATTTCGCGCTGGCCTATGGATACCTGGGCTCGACCTACACCTTCGCGTCGGACTTATATATGGCCCCTCGCGAAGCCATTCCGAAGGTGAAGGCGCTGGAGGCGCGGGCGCTTGCGATTGACCCTGACTTGGCCGAGGCCCACCTGGTAATGGCCTGGGTACTCTATGGGTATGACTGGAATTGGGCGGGCGCGGAAAGGGAGTACCGACGTGCTCTGGAACTCGACCCTGGCTTCGCCGACGTGCACAACGCATATGGCGATTTTCTCCTAGGATGGGACGTTTCGAGGAGGCCGCGAGGGAAAACGAGTTAGCACGTCAACTCGATCCGCTTCATATGTTCGACTTCAATGCAGGCCTCACTTACTTGTTATGGCGGCGATGCGATCACGCGATGGACTATTTTCAACATGCCATCGATATGGAGCCAGAATCTTTCTGGGGGTATGAAGGTCGCGCCTTTGCTCTGACTTGCAAGGCGGAAGCGGCAATAGTTCCCGGTTACCGCGAGGGGAAGTGGCCTGAAGGCCCGGATTCGCAGAAGGCACTAACACCCGCTTTCCAAAAACAGATGGCAGCCGCAATCCCGGATTATGAAAAGGCGGTCACGCTTGCCGACTCTCCTTTTACTGAGGCCTATCTGGGAGAAGGGTATGGGTGGGCGGGCAGACCAGCGGACGCGATGCGAGTTATTGAGAAGCTGCGGGAATGGTCGAAGCATCGCTACGTGCCATCTTGGGCCTTCATGCGGATATATTGCGGTCTGGGTGACAGAGAAGAGACCTTTCGATGGTTGGAAGTAGCCTATCGTGATCGCTCGTTCACAATTCCGCAATTGAAAGTAGACACTGCTTGGTTCCAGTTCCGCTCGGACCCCAGGTTTATTGCGATGCTCAAGAAGGTTGGCCTCGACAAGTGAGACATCGTGGCCCGGTGTCAGGGCGCTTTCGCAAAAACGGGATGTCCACCAAGGACATCCCGCTCCGCTTCGATGTGTTAGTGACGCTTGGTCACTTCGCGCTTTTCTGGATCCCCGAATCCGCGGCGGCCTTCTGTGCAGGCGCGAGGCTGAACGGCCCGCTCTCCATCGTCTTCGCAAATGCCTCGACCGCCTTCTGATCGGAACTGATCGCTTTCATGATGGCGCCGGTTGCCGCGCCCATCAGCTTCTCCTTGTTGGCGCTGACGCGCGCGGCGCTTTCGTCGATCGACGCGAGCGTGCCGTTGAAATGCGGAATGACGAAGCGCGCGAGCATTTCGTAGCTACGCCACATCGCCTCGCGCGGCGCCCAGTCGTGCGCGAATGAGAGCACGGTGCCGAAACCGCCCGCGAGCTCCTGTAGCTTGGTGAGTTTCTCGATCGCGTCCTGCGGCGTGCCGAAGATGCCGCCGCCCAAGTCGCTCATGAACTTCGCGGCTTCGTAACCGTCCTCGAAAATTTTCCCGTCGGGACGCCCGAGGATGCCCACCACGTATTCATTGTTCCAGCGCTTTAAGCCCTCGGCGACTTCGCGAATCGCCTGCTCCTTCGAATCGGAAATGTGAAACGGCATCACGATGCGCCAGTTGTTGCGATCGACGCGTTTCCCATGCTCTTTCGCCGAGGTCTCGGCGAACGACCATTGCGTCTTCAGCGCGCTGAGGCCCTCAGGGAGGTACGAGCCGACCGAGAGTACGCCGACGCCATTCTTGCCCGCGCACTTCATTCCCGCCGGCGAGATCATCGAGGCGACCGCGATCGGTAACTCGCGCTGGAGCGGGCGCAGATGAAGCGCCGCATCGCGGAGCCGATACCATGAGCCGTCAACCGTGATGGGCTCGCGCTCGGTCAACAACCTGATGTGGGAGGCGCGCTGCGAGCGGGCGCCGATCTCGTCCTTGCCAGCGCCGACAAACTGATCGGGGGACCGCAGGCCGGCCTGATCGCGGCAACACGGCGCTGATCGACCAGCTATCGCAGGTGCCGCTGGCCCGCGCGTGCCGGGCGGGGAAGCTGACGCTGGCCGCGCTCGAGGCGACACTCCGGGTCTACGCGACAGGCCGGGCCTGGGAGGAGATCCCGACGCTCCGCCTGCTGGCCGCTCCCGCCGTGGACCTGTGCGCACGAGCGAAGACGCTCCAGGACGTGTTGGGTCGGGAGGCCCCCGGCCTCGACGTTACTATTGGGCACGATACCATCGCGTGTGGAGGCGCCGTACTTCCCGGCGCCGAGTTCCCCACGTGGACCGTGTCGTTCGCTTCTCCTGGGATAAGCACGTCCCGTTTCGCCCGAGCGCTGCTCCAGACCGGCCTCGTGACGCGACAGCGCGCGGGCCGGGTCGTAGTCGACCTCCGGAGCGTCCTCCCCGAGGATGATGGACGGGTCGCCGCCCTCGTGAGCGCGGCATGGCGTCGTGTGACGACCTCGGCCACGGCATCGTCGAATGGGACGTCGCATGAGTCGAAGTAGCGCCGGGCGGCCGTCGACCGCCGCGCCCACGGACCCGGACCTGCGGTCGTGTGTGGTCGGCACCGCGGGCCATGTCGATCACGGCAAGAGCTCGCTCGTGCGCGCGCTGACGGGTGTGGATCCGGACCGGCTCGAGGAAGAGAAAGCGCGCGGGATGACGATCGTGCTCGGGTTCGCGCCGCTCACGCTGCCGAGCGGCCGGCGGTGTGCGCTCGTCGATGTCCCCGGCCATGAGTCGCTTGTGCGCACCATGGTCTCAGGCGCGTGCGGGCTCGATGCCGTGCTCCTGTGCATCGACGCGCGGGAGGGCATCATGCCGCAAACGCGCGAGCACGTCGACATCCTCACCCTGCTCGGCGTCACCCGCGGCGTGCTCGTCGTCACGAAGGCCGACCTGCTCGCCGGCCCGGACGCGCGGGCCCAGGTGGAAGCGGAGCTCCGGGCCGGGCTCCGGGGAACACCGTTTGCGGAGGTCGCGTGTGTGTTCACGAGCGCGAGCCGGGGCGAAGGGCTCGAGACGCTGACCCACACCCTCGACGAAGTGGTCGCGACGATCCCTGCCGCGCGACGCGTCGGGAGCGGTCCGGCTGCCCGTCGATCGCGCGTTCACGATCAAGGGCGCCGGCTGTGTCGTGACGGGTACGCTGTGGACGGGGACCGTCGCGGTGGGCCAGCGCCTGACGCTCCTGCCACAGCGCGCGTCGGTGCGCGTCCGCGCGATCCAGCTCCACGGCGACGACGTGCCGACCGCCCCGGCCGGCACGCGCCCAGCGCTGAACCTCGCCGGCATCGGCGCGGCCGACGTGGCGACCGGCAGCCAGCTCGTCGACGACACCGCCTGGACCCACTCCACCGCGGCCCTTGCCGAGGTCACCCTGCTGCCAGGGTCTCCACCGCTGCGCCGGCACACGGGGCTGTCGGCGCTCGCCGGGACCGCCGCCGCTGAGACCCGATGCCGCTTCCTGGACCTTCCCCCAGGCCAGCGCACGGTCGCGCCGGGGACCACGGCGACGGCGCTGCTCACCTTTCGCGCCCCGTTCGTCCTCGCGTTCGGCGACGTCATGATCCTCCGGGCCAGCACCGGCACCCGGACGCTCGGCGCGGCCCGCATCCTCGACCCGCAGCCGCCGGCGACGCTCGAGCGAGACCGGACGGCCAGGCTGACGACCGCCACCCCGCGGGACGCGATCGCGGAGTTCGCGCGCGACACGGGTGCGGCGGGCCTTCCCGAACGTGCGGTACGGCAGCGGATCGGCGTGCCGTCGACCCAGCTCGCACCGCTCGTCGTGTCCCACCACCGGTTCTGGCACGCAGACGCCGTCGCGGACGCCCGCCGCGCGCTGGTGGCGGCCCTTCCCGGGCCCGGGCACCGCCTGCCGCTCGCGACGTGGTGGCGTCACAGTCCGATCTCGGATCCGGACGTCCTCAAGCGGCTGACCGCCGAGATCGCATCCGTGTACGACCTCCGGGTGCACGATCACATGATCATGACCCGGATGCTGCCATCGTCCGCGCTCGCGCCGCACATCGTGTTCCAAGTGCGCCGGGCGCTCCGTGAGGCCGGACTGACGCGGCGCACGCCGGACGACCTCAGCCGCGAGCTCGCGCTGCCGGCCGGCACGATCGGACGGGCGCTTCGGGCGCTCGTGGCGGATGGCGTCGCGATGCGAATCTCGGACCGGTACGTGCTCCACCGGCGCGCCCTCGCGGACGCGGTGCGGCGCCTGAGTGCGCTCGGCTCGGTGACGGAGCCTGAGGCGCGGCGGTCGCTCGGGCTGTCGAAAACGGCCGCACGCGAACTCTTTGGGTACCTGACCTCCCTCGGGTTCATGCGCGGGCTTCGGAGATCGACATGCCCTCTCAGACATTCGCGTGCGCAGCCCGCGGCACGCCCCGGCGCGCGGCCGGCGCGTGCCGCCAGAGTCCCCCGCCTCGTAGCCCGGCGTCGCTCGGCCCTCCCGTCCGCCCTCAACGGCCAGGGTTGCATACCATCCGCCCCGCGACCGCCGTACGATCAGGCTCGAGCACGGCGCCGGTCCCGGAATCCGTGCCCGACCTTGACCTTGAAAACCGCATAGCCAGGCAAGACAGCCCACACGGGAGGGGACGCTGCTCAGCGCCTCCCCTCCCAAGGGGCAGGTCGCGGCATACTCCCCTCCTCACTCGGAGGAGGGAGATTATGGACGGGGAACAGGGTCGAGCAGTTGCTACGGTCGCACGTGACGGGCACGAAGAAATGCTCGCGGCGCAACGGCCGCAGCTGTGGGGGAAAGGGGTCACGCTCGCTCCGCTCCTGACCCCCCAGTCGCGGAACGTCACGCGGGTGAGTCTCGGCACGATCGCGGTCAAGGAAGCCCGCAGACGGTTCTTGGCGTCGCACTCCGATGCACGACCCGCCGACGCCTGTCGGCCGCTCGAGCTCGGCACCGCAACGCTCTCGGAGGCACCCAGTCAGACGCCGGCACCGACGGCCAAGAAGGCGATCTACCGCACCACGCGTCAAGGAGCGCTGATCTGCACACTCCCGTACAGCCCCGAGCAGCCGAGCCGGATCGCGTCGTACCGGTTCGGTCTGCCGGGTCCGCAGACGCCGCCGGTTGTGCGTCGCGTGACGACGCCCGACGGACGGCTGGTGTTGAAAGAGGAAACGATCGTGCTGGCCGGCTCTCCGAAGTGCGCGTGCGGGTCCGAACATCACGTCCGGAGCGCGCAAGACGCGTTCGAGGCGCTCCGGGTTGCCCGACGGCGCCGGCCGTCTTCGGCGCAGGAACGCAAGGACGAACGGTGGGCCAGCATGCAGTACGTGCATCGCATGGAGCAGGCCATGCTCACGACGGACGCGCCCCAGCGCTCCGTCGAGTACGACGGCGGATACGAAGCCGTGGTAGAGCTCGACGCGAACGGGGCACCGATCGCATCGGGCAACCAGCTCGCGTGGGAGCACACGGGGCAAGAGCTGGACTGGCAGCTCCTCGGCAGCACGGATCGACGTTCGACGGATGAATCCGCACAGGTGCCCGCTCACCTGTGCGACATCGCCGGCGCGGACCCCGCCGGCGAGACCCTGGCCCTGGCGCCTATCGTGGACGAAGCGATCGCGGAGGTCATCGCGCACGTGCCGCCATCGGTGGGGACGTCCGAGGACCTGTTCCAGTACGGGATGTATCACGCCCTGCTGGAAGCGCGGAAGCACGCGAAGGGACCCGGGGTGCCCGGCAGCGCGTTCGGCCGGGTGAAGATCGCCGTCCGGCACCGCCTGATCGATCTGATCAGGCGCCAAGCCGCCGCGAACCGCAATCTCCCCGCCCGCAGTCTCGAGGCGGGGCTGGAGGCCGGGATGGACGTGCCCGCCTCCGACACGGATCCGTTCGACCTTCTCTTCCGCTTGCCCGAGGAGCGGACCCACCTGGCGCGGTTTCGGGTGACTGCTCTGACCGTGTATCGGGAGGCGCGAGGACTGGCCCGTCGCATCATTCGGCGCGCCTACCTCGGGGCCATCGTGGGGAGGTCGAGTCGAGGCACGCTCGAGCTTCGGGATCATCCGGAGTATCTGGCCGCCTCGCAGTGGCTTGCGGACGCTTGGGCCAGAGCCTTGGCGCAGGCGATGCACGGCAACCTCGACCCCGCATCCGCGCGGCGTACGAGGCGCACTGCCGGCACCGCAGCCTGAACACGGTTCAAGGGAGAGCACCCGGAGTCCATGGGACCGGCGCCGCTGCTCTCCCCCTCGCATGTTCGGAGTGGTGGAGAACCATAGAGTGCGATTGCGCGCTCAGCCAGAACGAACGGTGTGGCGACACAGAGCGACAGCCTGTGCGCGGTTCCGCCGAAAAAAGCAACCGGTTCCGCCGATTTTCGGCCGACACGCCGCCACTTTGAATGGACGACTTTGCGGTGAGTCTATCCGCGCTGCTCCCTATTCACCTAGCTTCGTACCGGCAGCGAAGAGGATAGTTTGGGGTTGCCACTCAATCTGCAGATTGGTAAGCGCCGTATCCCGCAGCTTTTGATCCTCGTCCTCGAACTCGTTGTAGTCAATCACCCCCATCCCACGTTTTTTGCTCACCCGCGCGCAGTCCCTCATCGTCACTGAGATTCACAGACTTGATCTCGGCGCCGAAGATGTCCTTGAACACCACGGTGCCACGGAATCCTCTGATCCCTTATGCTCGGTCTGCGGCGCCAAGGCCGCGGCGGGACTGTTTGCTCTACTTCGTCAGTTTCGGTACCGGGGTTGACTTAACCGCGAGGCCGAATTCCTGGCCCATCGGATTGCTGGAGACTGTTAGGGGTTGGGCGTAGTACACATTGGATGTTTCGCCGGTGAGGGGCTGAGGGCCGCCGCAGGTGGTCTTGCCCTGTGCGCCCAAAAGAACCGGAAGGCGTCCGCCCGGTACCGCAAGCTTGCCTGAGGACACCGAGTAGTTCAGGAACCCATCTGCTGACGTGAATTTGCAGGTGTGGGTGCCGCTAGGCGGTCCTACGAGATTGACCTGGAAGCCATAGATCGCGGACACGACGTTAGACGGGAGCGTGAACGTGTGGCGGAACAGCTTACCCTCGGGACCGGTAAAGCTCTGTGCCACATGCGGAACACGTTGGATGCTGAAGGTCGCCTTCGTCACATTGCCCTTGGCGTTAGTGGCGAGCGCAATTTTCATCACCGAGCCTGCCGGCACGCGATTCGATGGGGCAGAGGCGAATGAGACGTAATTTGGGCTAGGGCTAAAACCGAACCCCTTTACCGCGGACCAGTACTGAATCCCCCGCTGAACCGAGTTGTTCTGAACGGCGATGACGTATTGAATCCAAGTCAGCGGCTTGCCCCGATGGGTAGATTGGGGGTGGGTCTGCGGATAGCAATTCAACTGCAGCGAGAATCCATTATTCCCGAGCGTGATCAAGTTCTGTGTGGCCTGGAGGGATACAGTCAGGTTTTGCAAACTCTGACAGTTGTTGACGAAAACGATATTGTTGGAACTCGTGAAGTATGGGGCCTGCGCCCCAGCCATCCGCGGGAACGCCAGCACGCCGCCCCACCGCGCCACAGCCGCGGCCCCTGCGACCGCCGCGGACGTCTGGAACAGATCCCGCCGTGTGATGCGCGTTGCCCACTTCGGTCTCTTCATGTCACGCACCCCCCTGAGGTTTGATCGGACAGTTCCGTTTTCACGGCTGTCCTCCTCCTCCGAAAATGGTCTTGAAGTGGCCAGGTAGTCGCGTAGTGGTTAGGCCGCTTCAACGGTCACCTTATAGCCGAGTCGTTCCAGACGTTTGACCGCATTCCGGACCACGGCATCCTTCTTGTGCTCGTCGTAGAAATTGGCACCCAGCTCTTCGTAGGCGACGCCGTCCCGCAAAACATAATAGGCGATTTCCAAAATCCGACGTCCAACCGCGATGGCGGCTTTCTTTCTCCCCCGGCGGGCGGCAAGGCGGCGATAAACAGCACCGAGGTAGGTGTTTTTAGTCCGCCCCGCCGCCTGTCCAGCTTCCGTCAGTGTTCGGCGGAGCGTGGGACTCCCTTTCCGGGTGCGTGCGCCACGCCGTTTCCCCGCGCTCTCGTTACTGCCCGGACACATCCCACCCCAGGACGTGAGATGTGCGGCGCTCGGGAAGCGCGTCATGTCCGTGCCGACCTCGGCCACCATCACTTCGGCCACCCGTTCACTGATCCCCGGAATCGTGTCCAGCTGGGTCATCTGGACGGCAAAAGGGGCCAGCCGGGTGGTCACCTCGGTTTCCACGGCTTCGATCTGCTCGTCCAAGTAGCGCACGTGGTCCAATTGCAGCCGCAGCATCAGGTGCTGATGCGGTGTCAGCCGACCACGCAGGGCGTCCGCCACTTCCTCGCGCGTGGCCCGGACCCGGACGTCTGCCAGCGCCGCGATGTCTTCCGGACTCCGCTGCCCTGCCGCCAGCGCCTCCAACATCGCGCGGCCACTCTTGCCCAAAATGTCGCTGACGACCGATCCGAGTTTGATGTTGCCGCCCTCCAGCACTTTCTGGATGCGGTTGGCTTCGGCCGTCCGTTCGCTCACCAACGAGATGCGGTACCGGACCAGCTCTCGCAGCTCCCGTTGCGGCCGCGACGGAATCAGGCTGGCTTTCAACAGTCCATGGCGCATCAGATCGCAGATCCATTCCGCGTCTTGCACATCTGTTTTCCGCCCCGGGACAGCTTTCATATGCGCCGCATTCACGACGTACACCGTCATGCCGGTCGTTTCCAGCAGGTTATAGAGCGGCTTCCAGTACACACCGGTGCTTTCCATCGCGACGTGCGTAATCTGCAACGCCTCCAGCCACTCCAACAGCGTCAGCAGGTCCCGCGTCGTCGTCCCAAAGGTCCGTGCCTCGCTCCGTCCCGGAACCACTACATGCACCACCACCGTTTTCTTGTGCACGTCACATCCTGCGCACCGCTCGTACACGACCTGCAAGCCGGCCATCCCGATCCTCCCTGCAGCGGTTCGCGGCGATCCGTACTCGAGGGACTCTCCTCCGCGTGCTCGCCCGAAGGCGGCAACAATCTGTGGTGCTCCGGATCGCCGGGGTCAGACTCCTATACGGGCTCTCGGCACCAAGAAGGATGCGACCTCTCTTCCCCCGCTGCAGATCGTTTCTTCTACCATTCCCGCTGTTTTCATGCTGTGTGGCGCTGCCCCTCGGGCAGCATGGCCGACTCCTATGTCGTTGCCGTGTTCGCCGCTCGTTGTGTCGACGGGGCGCCCCACGCGGACGGCCACGAGGCGGCGGCGCTGCGGTTCGTTTCGCAGGTCGAGGCGGCCGCACTGCCCATGTCGACGTGGCCGAGAGAGATCATACGACGCACGTTCGACCGCAGACACGCCCGTACTTCGCGCCCCCTCCCCTCCGGGCGGGCGAGCGACGTCGACCGCACGGGTGGCCGCCGCGCTCCCCCGACGTCGTGCGGCCGCTTACGGACGCGTCGCATGCTCGAGCAGATAGAGGTACGAGCGATAGATGTGTCCCGTCGCGCGTGTGAGTCCGATCTCGCACGTCCGGCTGCTGGAGAAGTAGCCGTCGTGTGTTCCCGCGCGCACCTCGGCCGCTTCGCGCGCCGTGGCCGAGGCGGTGAGCTCGGGGAAGAGGAATCCCCGGTCGCCGGCAAAGCCACAGCATCCGGCGGACGCCGGCACGACGACCTCGTCGCTGCACGCCCGGGCGATCCCCTCCAGCTTCGGCGTGAGGTTGAGCTTGATCACCGAGCACACGGGGTGGAGGACGACCGATCGCAGCCTCCGCCGAATCATCAAGCGCGGCAGCAGATCGTCGTGCGCGAACGCCGTGCTGTCCAGGATGCGGAGGGCGTCGAATCGCCGCCGATTGTCCGGTGTGAGGGTGCTCACCCCCGTGAGCAGACCGTAGGTGCAGGGACTCGTGTCCACGACGACGGGCAGCCGGCCGCCGTCCGACCACGTCCAGAAGCGCTCGATCGCCCGATTGATCGCGATGGCGTGCGCCCCGTCATACCCCTTGGAGGAGAAGGGGACGCCGCAGCAGGTCCCATCGACATCCTCCGGGATGAATACCGGCGTCTCCGCTCGGGCCGCGACCTCGACGAGGGCCTCCATCAGGTCCATCTCGTCGGGCTCGCCCGGCAGATGGCCCATCACCCGAGAGAGGCAGCTGGGAAAATAGATGGCCTGGGCCGAGGCACGGGATGTCGGGGGGCGGCGCCCGGCGGCGCGCGGCATCTCCGCGCTCCACAGCGGGACGGGGCGGCGGAGGACGGTACGCGCAGCGCGGGTGATGCCCGTCATGGCGGCGGGCCCGACACTGGATTGGACGAGGTGGCCGACCCGCAGTCCGGCGCGGACCGCTGGCTCGACGAGGGCGAGGTCCACCGCGACCTGGCGGGCCACGCGGTGGGCCCACCCGGGCGACCGCAGCCGCCGGAACCGCTTGACGAGCTGCCCCGTGTCGATGGCGACGGGACAGGCTGTCGCACAGAGCCCGTCCGCCGCGCACGTGTCCAGCGCCATGTAGGGGAACGCGGCGTCCAGCTCGGCCCGCAGCCTGTCGTCGGCGCGCTCACAGCACCGCGCCATCTCGCGCCGCACCACGATGCGCTGCCGCGGGGTGAGCGCTCAGGTCCTGGCTCGGGCACTTCGATTCGCAGTAGCCGCACTCGATGCACTTGTCCACTTCGTCCTCAACCACGGGCATGGATTTGAGGTCCGCGAGGTGCGCCTTTGGATCCGGATTGAGGATCACGCCGGGGTTGAGGAGCCCCTGCGGATCCGCGAGCGCCTTGAGGCGCTTCATGATGGCGAGCGCCTCGGAGCCCCACTCCGCCTCCACGAAGGGGGCCATGTTCCGGCCGGTCCCGTGCTCCCCCTTCAGGGCGCCGTCGTACCGGCGCAGGACCAGGGCCACCATGTCGTCCATGAACCGCGCGTACTGATCGACCGCGGCCTGCGTATTGAACGACTGCGTGATCACGAGATGCAGGTTGCCGTCCTTGGCATGGCCGAACACGATCGCGTCGTCGTAGCGGTTTTGGCGGACGGTGCGGATGAGGTCCACGGCCGCCTCCGCAAGGCGCTCGACGGGGAAGAGAACGTCCTCGATGATCACCGTGGTCCCGCGATGCCGCACGGCCCCCACGGACGGGAAGAGCCCCTGACGGATTTTCCACAGGAGGGCCTGCTCTGCCGCCTCGTGGGTGAAGCGACCCGCTTCGAGCAGGCGCAGGCGGCCGACCGCCTCCTGCGCCTGCGCCTCAAGCGTAGGGCGGTCCCCCTCGTCGGCCGCCTGAAACTCAGCCAGGATTCCCGCGGCGTCCGGCGGAAGGGTCTGGATGCCTGGCGGGATCCCCGGCTGGGTCTCCACCGAGCGCAGCGAGGCCCGGTCCATGAGTTCCAGCGCTTTGGCACCCGCATCGCGGAGCGGGGCGATCGCCTCGCAGGCTGCGTGAAGGTCAGGAAACAGGAGAAGCCCGGTGTACTTTACCGGCAAGTCTGGCACGGTGCCGAGCACGGCCTCCGCGATGAACGCGAGCGTTCCCTCGGAGCCGACCAGGAGCTGCCGCATGATGTCCACCGGTCGCTCATAGTCCAAGAACGCGTTCAGCGAGTAGCCGGTGGTGTTCTTCAGCCGGTACTTGGCCCTGATTCGGTCGGCGAGCCTCGGATTGCCGAGGATCTTGCCGCGCAGGTCGAGGAGGCTTTGGGCGAGCCGTGGTTCCCGCACCCGAAACCACACGTCGGCATCGGGCAGGGCGGTGTCGACCACCGTCCCCGAGGGCAGCACGAAGGTCAGCGAATGCAGCGTGTGATACGCGTTCTGCAGGACCCCGCAGCACATCCCGCTGGCATTGTTGGCCAGGATCCCGCCCATCATGCAGGCGTTGATGGACGCCGGATCAGGTCCGATCTTGGCGCGATAGGACCTGAGCGCGGCATTCACGTGTCCGCCGATCGCGCCGGGCTGCACGCGGACGCGTTTCCCGCCGTCCTCCACCCGCACAGTGCGCCAGTGTCGGGCGACCTCCACGAGGATCCCGTCCGTGACCGCTTGTCCGGAAAGGCTCGTCCCGGCCGCCCGGAAGGTCAGGGGAATGCGCTCTGCGTGGCTGAAGGCGAAGAGAGCCTTGATCTCCTCGATGTCCTTCGCCAGCACCACCGCTTGGGGGATGAGCCGGTAGAAGCTCGCGTCGGAGGCATATGCGATGCGCTCGATGGGGCGGCTCAGGACTCGCTCCCGTGGGATGAGCCGCGATAAACGGTCCACGAGGCAGTGCGCCACATTGGCCGACGTCTCGAGCGTCGTGGATTTCGTCATGGTGCTCTCCGTCGTCGTCGACAGAATCGCACAGGAAGTCCGCTAAGGCCCATCGCTAAAAGTATCAAGTCCCGCCCGTCCGACATATCGTGTGGGGAACCGATTTGACCGCACTTCGTGTGCGAAGCGCAGCCTCTCTCAGCCAGTTCCCGCAGCTCGGTCAACCGAGATCCGTCCATGTAAGCGGCACCGTCTCCGAAACTCCGCCCGACACGTTCGGCCGACTGGGGGTGGGCCCGCCAGGACTTGAACCTGGGTCCGCCGGTTATGAGCCGGATGGCCACCCCGCTGGGCTGCATGAAATAGGGCCGAGCGGGGTGGCTGCTAGTAATTTGCATGTAAATCTCGGATAACCTTCCTGAGAAAATCCGTCTTCTTGAATGGGACTGCGTCCCTGAATGTCACCGCGGCCTCCGGGGGGGCGCTTTGTAAGCAACTGGCCAACCACTGATCTGTCTCCCGAGTACCCGAGGTAGGCAATCAGAGTGGACTCCTTCGGTCAACGTCGAGTCCGTTCTCCGTCCTTCTTAGATTGACGCCCCCTCCAACTGAGAGTTATACTAAGTATGACTCAATCAATTGGCAAAGGCGGTGCCCTATGGGACGATCGACCAAGATCCTTGCCTTTTCTGTTCCCCCGGGGATTGCACGACAGATTGAGCAGACGGCGAGGAAGGAACAGAAGACTAAGAGTGAGTTGCTGAGAGCTATGTGGGAAGCGTATCTCATTAGTCGGGAGAAGGCCGAATTCTCCCGAATTAGTCGGTCGGCTAATCGAGCTGCCCGGGAAGCAGGTCTTGTCATTCGCACCGAGGATGACGTGGATCGGGTTTTGCACTGCTAGGCAACGGTCCCAAGTGCTTTCGAGTGAGCTGAACATAAAGTGTGTCCTCCGGAACGGGCCCGTTGTCCATACAGACACCTGGGGCTGGCAATTTGATCCTGGGCCATGGAGGGACTGGTGTCTCACCCGTCCGCCGGACGAGGACGCCCGGCTCTCCAAAAAAACAACGAAAAAAAAGGACCGCGTTTGCACGCGGTCTTCAGAAGTAAAAGAAGTAAAAACTAGTTGGAACTAAAACTACCCGAGCGGTGTCGCTACTGTTTCGGTGGAGCGCTCGCGGGCGCAGCGGGTTTCGGGGTTGACGATTTTGCTGCGGGCTTTTGAGCGGTGCTCCCCGCGGGCGGCGCCGGCACGCCGGATTGCACGTTGTAGGCCTCGACGATCGGTTGCGTGATGTCCATTACCGGCATGGAAACAATCACAGGGCTCCGCGGCCACGCCTGAGAAGTGTCGAGGAGGAGGCCGTAGCCGTTGTCAACGACATATTTCTGGATGATGGGCGCCATCTTGGTGAGGATTTTATTTCCGATCTCGCCCTGCTGGGCCTGGAAATCTTCTTGCGCGTCCTGCGTCGCGCGATCGAAACTCTTCTTCTTGGTCTCGATCTGCTTCACCAGTTTGTCGCGCGATTCGTCGTTCAACTTATCCTGCTGGGCATTGAGCTGCTTATTGAGGCTGTCGATTTCATCGGCCAAGCTCTTCAGTTCGTTCTGCTTGGGTTCAAACTTCTTGGCGAGGGTGTCGAAATCGCGTCGTCCTTCGTTGGAGGCGAAGATCGCCTGTTCGATGTTGATGGTGCCGATTTTGGTGCCCGTAGCCTTGGCCGCGGCAGCAGCAGCGGAGGGGGCATTGGGTGCGGGGGCAGCCGCGGGAGCGCCGGCAGCCGGCGCGGTCTGGGCCAGAGCGAAGAGGGAGAAGCCGAAAACGACGGCCAGGGTGGCGCTTGCAAACTTGCTAGTGGTTAGCTTGCTAATCATTGGATGCTTTGAACTCCTTCGGATTTTTGGGAATGCTGGAAGCTTCCAGCTCGCTGGGCTCAACGAGAAACTGATCGCAACCCGAGCCTATCAGTCATCAGATCTGAAATATGATCTGAAAATATGACCTGAAACACAAACCTGAAACCGGAATCAGCGAGCGCACAAAACGCGTACGAGCCCGGTTCTCTTCACGCCTAACCGCAGGCGTGGTGATCAGGGTATGGACGCTATGCATTATACGGAGCGTACCGGAACAGCGTCAAACAATCCTCGCTGCCCTGCCTAGTTGGATGCGGGCAGACGCTCAACTGTGAGCTCCCGGCCGACTAGTCCTCAATAATGGAACCGAAAGCGCAGTTGAACATAGATTTGGCGCGGCAGGTTCCAGTGATATCCGCCGAAGGTGAGGCTGTCGTCGTAGATCACGCGATGGTTGGTGACGTTCAGGGCGGTGACAGAGGCGGTGAAGCGTTCGCCGAAATCCTTGCCCAGCGAGAGATCGAAAGTGGTGTGGCCGGGGAGATAGTCTCCCTGGTAAGGCCAGCCGGGGACACCGTTTTCTCCGTTGCTGAATCCGGAACCGTAATAAACATTGGTCGAGGCATAGGAGCGCCAGGGGAGAGCGATGTCACCGCCGACGTTGAGGGTGTTGCGCTGGTCGTGGTCGAGCGCGCTGAGTCCGGGAGCGAGCATGAAATCGGTGAGGCCGCCGGTGATGGTGCCGCTGCCCTCGGCGATCTGGTTGGAATAGGCGAGGTGAAGCTGGGCGCGATGCGCAATGCGGGGAGAGCGCAGCGTGAGTTCCCATCCGCGAATCAAGGCTTGGGAAACAGTGATGGGGAAGAAAATATTGGACGCTCCGATGTTGTTGTGGTCGAGAAAATTCGCGACGTTGGTTTGGAAGTTATCGGCGTCGACGACCCATCCGCGGTAAGGGATAGTGACGCCGAACTGATGTTCTTCATCGCGCTCACCATGGAGCGGCAGGAATCCGCAGACTGGTGGTTGACACTGTGAAATCAGCGGACCGGAAACGGTTTCGATTGGCGGCGCTTGATAGTAGTGTCCGTAGAAGGCGCGGAAAGTCCAACGCAAGCGAGGGATGGTGACGGTGGCGCCGAAGCGCGGGCTGATGGCGGACTCGGAGATGGGCGGCGCAAGCGCGGTGGACGCAAAGTTGCCTTCGGAGAACCTCGTGGGACGCATGCCGGCTGAGAGCGTTAGCCACGAAAGGGGTTTGAACTTATCGTCGATGTAGAAAGCTTCGAGATTGGCAGTGGGATTTTCGCGATCTGTAAAGGGCGCGTTTCCACTTCCGTCGTTGAAGATGGCTCCAAAGAGCTGATTGTCGTTCTGGTAGAAGGTCAGAAATCCAACTTGCAGATCGTTTCTCTTATAGTTGGCGGCGAGACTCGCCTGACCCCCGACGTAGGTGGAGCTGCGGTTTTCGGTGCTGGCGACGGGGACGTCGTCGGGATTACTTTCGTAGTCTCCGCTGTTGTAGTGGTAAAACGGCGAAGCCGTGGTCAGGAGATGCGAATTGAAAGTGTGGACCCAACTGAACATGACACCGGCATCGCTCTCGTGTTGGCCATCGCGGAGCCCGATGCTGGCATAGCCTTGAGTGTTTTCGAAGTCGTTGGGAAAAGGATCGTAAGGGATTTGGAAGTAGTCGCGACGGACTGAGGTCATCAGGCGAAGCTGGTTGGAGGGATCCACATTGAAGATGAACGATCCGAAGCCGCCGACTCCGTTCACGGCATCGTGCACGACTTGGGGAACAGGCGGTTGCAGGCCGAGATTGCTGCGGTTGGCGTTGACGCTGACGTAATATGCGAAGCGGTTGGTGTGGCTGCCGAAGCTGAGGGCGTCATCGGTCTGGTAGAAGTTGCCGGCGGTGAGGGTGAGTTCGGCTTGATTATTGCGCTCAAAACCGGTGCGCGGGACGACGTTGAAGACGCCATAGGTGCGGTCGCCGAATTCGGCGCCATAGCTGCCGCGATCGACCTCCACGTAATCCATGTCTTTGGGATCGAACTGGGGGCCGAGGTTTTGCGCGATGGCTGTGTTGATGACCGGGATGCCGTCGAGCAGCCAGGTGGTCTGATGGCCGCCGCGCATGTGGAGCATGTCATGGGTGACGTAGGCTCCGGGAACGTAGTCAGTGATCATGGCCATGCTGTTGGTGCCGTCGGCGCCGGGAGTGCGCTCGATGTCGAGGCGGCTGACGAGAGTGGTCGGTGTGAAGCTGTCGGTGGCGACGATAGCGGGCACGCCAGAGACGGTGATTTTTTCATTGGCCGAGGCCACTTGCAATTGAAAATGAACGACCGGCACGGATCCGGAGATGACGATGACGTCCTGCGACGTTTGCGCGAAGCCCTTACTGGCAACGCTCACAGAGTATTCGCCGAGGGGGACGGCGTTGAGTTGGAATTCTCCGCTGGCGTCGGTGGTGGCGCTTTTTGCCCATTCCGACGATTTGGCTCGGAGCATCACCATGGCGTCTTGAATGGGACGATGCTGGGGGTCATGCACAACGCCGCGAACAGCGCCGTAGTCGTTGGCGAAGGCGGCGGGGGTTATCAGCAGCAAAGCGGCGAATGTCAGCAGCTTGAGGCGAATCATATTTTGTGTGTCCATTTTTATGTGTCCATGGCGTTGAGCGGCTGCGGGACAGGAGCCACCGATTTGTGTTCGGTGTTCGCTCGTAAGCCCTGCGGCACAGTTACTATTTTCGGGGTTCGATAAGAGGGCTTAGTTGCGAGGAGGAGCGCGGGCGGAATCGTGTCCGGAGATATTGCTTGATTGAAGAATCGCGCTTAGCGCCGGGGGCGCGGGTTCGATCAGAATACTAAGAAAAGACAGCAGACTGGACGCGGGGTGCGCCCACTCGGAGGTGGTGGCGCCGCAGCAGCAATGGTTCGGACAGCAGTTGCCGTCGTTGGTGGCTTGAAAAGAGGTTTCAGAGGATTCGGACCGCGTTGCCTTCGACTGTGCCATTGCTTGATGGCATGGCATCACAGGCCGCGCGGCATGTGCGGACGTCGATACGGACATCGACGTAGACAACGGCTGGCGCGTGCAGTGCATGGCCTCCGGTTGGGCGGAACAAGCCATCGCCAGCGGCCCGTAGGCCGGAGCGAGCATGACCAGCAGCAGAAACCTGGCAGTCCAGCGAAAAACTCCCCACATTTGCGGAACAGCATAGCAGAAAACCGGTTTCCAGTTCTCAGTTCTCAGTGGCAACGGCTTGCCGAGAACTGAGAACTGGGAACTGAGAACTGGTTCCGGTACCATTTCTCCGTGCACTGGCTGGCGGAGCGGCTGTTGAAGACAATTCGGAAGCAGGAATCGATTCGGGCTGGGGACCGCGTGGCGGCGGCGGTTTCCGGGGGAGCAGATTCCGTGGCTCTGCTTTGCCTGCTGCTGGATTTGCAAGCCGAGTTGGGGATCGTGGTGTCGGTTGCGCATGTCAATCACAAGCTGCGCGGAGAAGAGTCGGACGAGGACGAGCGGTTTGTCGCAAAGTTGGCGCGGCAGCACGGGCTCGAGATGTATGTTCGCGAGGCGCCGGTCGGTGGTGGCGCCAAGAGTTCCGGGATCGAGGCGGCGGCGCGGGAACTGCGCTACGGTTTTTTTCGCGAGTTGGCGCAAAAGGGTCGCGTGGCCAAGATTGCGACCGCGCACACGCTCGACGATCAGGCGGAGACGGTGCTGCAGCGCATCTTTCGCGGTACGGGAATTCGCGGACTTTCGGGTATTCATCCGCGCATTGTTTTCGGGGAGCAGGGACGAGCGTTCGGCGAAGTGCTGCGGCCACTGCTCGGCTTCCGGCGCGCTGCATTGCAGGAATTTCTCCGCGAGCGTGGCCAAAGCTGGCGGGAAGATTCGTCGAATCTGGATGGTGCTTTTTTTCGGAATCGCTTACGGCATCGGCTGCTGCCGATCATTGGGGAAGAATTTGGCGGGGCCGCGATCGAACATATGAGCGAGCTGGCGGAAATTGCCCGGGCGGAAGAGGAGCATTGGGAACGCACGAGTCCGGAGATCGCGACATCATTACCATTACCCTCAGCGGCTAAAGCCGTCAATTCTTCGGCAGCGACTATGGCTCGGCTGAAACCGCACCCCTTCAAAGCGAAGTCGAACAAGGCTGAGTCAAACAAGGCAAAAGCGAGCAAAGCAGATCCTAAGAAAGCAAAGTCAAGGCCTGACTCTGTTCAGCAGCCTGAGCCGCGGCGAGCCGCGTCTTTGCCGGCGACGGCGTTGTTGGCGCTTTCTTTGGCGGCGCAACGACGGCTGGTGCATGTGTGGCTGGAGGCGAATGCTGCCGATTTGAGTATCTCGTTCCGGCTCATTGAGGAAGTGCTGGAGTTGGCACGCGGTGCGGCGGGCCAGAGACTGGAGCTGACGGCTGGGCACACTCTTCGGGTGACACGGCAACGCGGCCGGAAGGAGCTCTTGCTGGAACTGGAAACCGCCGATGGGGGTAAGACTGCGGATTACGAGTACGCTTTAGCGGTGCCGGGCGCGGTGGAGGTTCCCGAACTGGGCGCTTGGATCGAAGCCCGGGTGGTGGATGCGGGAGGCGTTCCGGAGGGTGAGCGGGGCCGGTTGCTGGATCCGGAGCGCGTGCCGAAGCTGGTTCTAATTCGCAACTGGCGGGCTGGAGATCGCTACTGGCCGGCGCATACAGCGTCGGCAAAGAAAGTGAAGGAACTGCTGAGCGACCGTCATGCGACGGGAGTGGAGAAAAAACTTTGGCCGGTGGCGGTTGCGGATGGGTGCGGGCTAGTCTGGATGCGGGGATTTGTGGTTCCGGCCGCTTTTCGGTCGCCAGCGGGGGCTTCGAAGGCGATTTGGATTCGGGAGATTGCGGGCACGCGGTAGTGACCTCGTTCGCTTTCGCGGTGACGCGATTGTCGAAATTGTCGACGTAAGTTCGCATCGAATCGGAAACGTCCTGCGTGCGCGCGCCGAGCCGCTCGACGAGTTCGGAGCCGTAGGTCTTTACCGTGCGGTCGAATTCGGAGAGATGGCGGGTGATGAGATTTCCGAGCGTCGAGGAATCGCGCGAAATCCTTTCGCCGAGCTCGGCGCCGGTGTGACTGAACATCTCATCGAACGCAGCAAGGCGCGTTGCCAGCATCTCCTTGACGGCATCGCTGCGCGTAGCAATGACGCCGGCGACATGCTCGGCGCTTTCGCGTACCGAATCGGTCATCGCGGCGCTGCGCGAAATCAGCGTTTCGGTTACCCGATTGCCGGCCTGTTGCAGCTTGGCGGCTACTTCGCCGCCGCGCAGATCGAGGTCGAGCAGAAGCAACTCGCCCGACGATTTCAGCGTGCTGTTGGCCTCGTCCGCGCGGGTCGCGATCGTCTCCGCCAGCTGGCTCGAGGTTTCGATGATGGCGTCGGTGAGTTCCTGCGATCGCCCGATCATCAGATCGACCACGGCGCAGAGTGATTGTCGAGCGAGCGGTGGGCCTAGCTCGCTGATGGAGAGCGGTCGTCGGGCTTCTTGGAGAGATCGGTGCGGATTTTCTCGAAGCGGTTGTCGTGGCGGAGATTGTCGAGGTCGGGGTCCTTCGTGAGCCAGCGGGCATCGTCGTAGCCCAGCTTGACGGCCTGGTCGAGCGCGGCGAACGCTTCGTCCACGCGATTCAGCAACGAGTAGCTGCAGGCGAGGTTGTAGAACACGAGCGGGTTGTCGGCACAGAGTTTCGCCAGACGCTGATCGATTTGGAGACCCTTTTCCCATTGTCCCGTCTTGGTGTAAGCGTCCCCCAGAATCTGCAATGCCTCGACGAACTCGGGGTCGCGAGCGGCGACGCCTTCGAAGAACCGGATTTCAAACTGGAGGTCTTCCTTCCTGGCGGACCTGCCCCGTGGCGGTTTTGTTTCCCGAATCGGCAACATGGCGATCAGTTCTCCCCTTCACGCCACGGCGTCGGGGCGAAGGTCGTTGATCACGATTCCAGACAGAAGCTTCGGGTAGAAATCCGTGCTCTTTTGCGGCATGCGCGAGCGGGCGTCGGCGATGGCCTTCACATCCTGAACGTCGGTCGGATTCAGGAAGAAAGCAAGCTGCGCCTGGCCGGTCTGCACGAGTCCGGCGGCCTTGTCGGGTTCGCGCCAGTAGGTGACGTTGGACTCTTCGCGAAGGCGGACTTCGTCGATCCCGAGCAAGGCCTCGAGGATCCCGACGTGGAGAATGGCGACGTCCAATGTGTGCCAGAGCGGAGGTTTGTTGGCGAACAACGGTCGGAGCGCGTCGAGGTTCTTCGGACGCAAGAGGGCGAACCCAGCGGCATCGCGCATCCCGATGAGATGTTTCCCGCCGTTCATCGCGGCCAACAGTTTTTCCAAGGACGGTTGGGGCTCGACCGCGAAAGTCTTCGCCAACTGATTGCGGAAGGATTTTGCGTCGAACGAACTGAGGTTGGCGACGGTGCGGTGCGTCGGCAGGACAACGAGACCCGGGTCGCTCATATCGACCAGCGTGGCCATGACGAATTCGTAGGGTGCATTCGGGTCGGGTTTGTCGGCGGCGGCGCGACATTCATCGCGGAAGGCCAGCGCGGTTTCGTAGCGGTGATGTCCGTCGGCGATGTAAAACTTGGCTTCGCGCAAGGGGTCTTGCGCGGCTTTGATCGCACTCGAGTCGGTGATTTCCCAAAGCTTGTTGACGACGCCGTAGTCGTCGGTGGCGGTCAACGCCGGCTTGTCCTTCGGAGTGGGCAGGGGATTGCGTTGCGGGCGCGGATAGAGCATGAAAATCTGGCCTTGTTGCGAGCCGCAAGCACGCAAGAGTGCCATGCGATCGGCTTTCGGCTTGGATAGCGTATGCTCGTGCGGCAGGACGACGCCCTCGTCCCAGCGGTGGAGTCGCACGCGAGCGATCAGCGCCTTGCGGGTCCGCGGACCGGAGCCGTCGGGCGCGGCGAAGGATTGTTCGAGATAATACAGGGCCGGTTTCGCGGCGCGCCGCAGGATGCCTTCGCCTAGCCAGGCCTGATACAAATCGCGGGCGCGGGTGTACTTGTTGTGGGATTCCGTGTCGCCGGCCTCTTCCTTGCCCAGCTCGATGCGGATGAGATTGTAGGGCGAGAGCTTCAGGTATTTTTCCCTCATCTCCTGGGTGATCTTGTCGTACGGCTGCGTTAAGACCTCGTCGGCCTTGACCCGGTTGGTGTTGTACAGTACGCCTCGAAAAGGTTGGATGTCTGCCATGCGGTGTCCCTAGTTGTTGCGGCCCGATACTAGGCGGTCGCGCCCGCAGCGTCAAGGGGGGTGAAACGAATTGCCGGATGGGACATCCAAACGTTGTGATGATGTGAGAATGCGCTTCTTCATTTTGCTCGCCCCAATGCTAATTGGTTTGTTCCTGCTATCAGGCGGGTCAACTCAGGGGAACGAACGCGCGACGGAGACGGCGACGTTTGGGGCGGGTTGTTTCTGGGGTGTGGAATCGGCGTTTCGCCAGGTGAAGGGGGTCACGGACACCGTTGTTGGCTACATGGGCGGGACACTGAAGAATCCGACGTATGAACAGGTTTCGACCCATCGCACGGGATACTCAGAAGTTTGCCGGGTCACGTACGATCCGGCGCGGGTCAGTTACGAGAAGTTGGTGCAGGTTTTCTTTCAACTCGCACAACCCCGACTTCTTTTGCGTCCGCGATTGTGACAGTGTCGGCCAGTACGGTTCGGTAATCTATTTCCACAATGCCGAGCAGGAGAAAACCGCGCTGGCAGTGAGGGACAAACTCCAGGCGTCGGGAAGATTCGATCGACCGATCACCACCGCCATCGTTCCGTCGTCGGAATTCTGGCGCGCTGAGGAGTATCATCAGCGGTATGCCGAGAAGCACCATCTGGCGAGTTGCCAGATCACGCCGTAAGCTGCTCACTCTGCGGTTGTTTTGATTTCGCATTTTGTGTATACGCTCGGCTCTCATGTGCTTTCGTCGGGGAGGGACGTCCATCCGAAGAATGGTGATCGTACTCGCCTTGCTTGCGCTGCCGTCGGCGTGGGCGGGTCCGCCGTTCATCACGGACGATCCGGAAATACCGCCTCCCAACGGGTGGGAGATCAATGTGCCGTTCATTCTGGAGCGGACGAAGCACGAGACGGACATGGAGGCGCCACTGTTCGACATCAATTATGGGACGCCGGCGGTGTTCGGCCTGCCACGCGTTCAGTTGGAGTTGGACATCCCTGTTGAGGTGGTAAGCAGGGACGATGGCGCCACGACGGCTGGGCCAGGCGACGTGTTGTTGGGGATCAAGTGGCCGTTCCTGGAGGAGAAAGGCTGGCGACCGCTGGTGGGGGTTTATCCACAGGTGCTGCTGCCGACAGGCGAACGGAGTCGCGGATTGGGGGAAGGAAGGGCCGACTACATCCTGCCGGTGCTGGCTGAGAAAAACTGGGGCAAATGGACGGTTTACGGGAATGTCGGGTATGTGGTTCAGACCGCGGAAGGCGAACACAATTACTGGTACGAGGGCGTATCGATCAATCGGGAGATCACCGAACGGCTGGAATTGGGTGGGGAGATCTCGGAGAATTCGCCGCCGCCCGTGGAGGGGGAATCCAATCTCACCTTCAATCTCGGGGGCACGTGGAAACTGAGCGAGCACTTCAATCTGCTGTTTTCGGCGGGACGCAGTATCCACGGTGACACAGACTTCATGGGCTATCTCGGAATCCAGATGTTATTGGGCGGAACAAAGTGATTCGGGAATCCAGCGGGCGTTCTCGCTCGTAGATTGGGTGGAATCGACGACGGCGGTTGCGGGGTCGCACTTCCCGGTCGAAAGTATGAAACACGGGTCGCCACAAGGGCATCCAATGGTTATGCTAAAGACGGTCGCAGTCATCGCGGGAGTATTGGTCGGAGTCAATGCCATGAGCCAAACGACGAGCAACTCATCACCGAAAGAAACCATCACACTGGGAGGCGGCTGCTTCTGGTGCACGGAGGCCGTGTTCGAGGAGTTGAAGGGCGTGGAGAAGGTGGAGTCGGGGTATTCGGGCGGGACGGTGGCGAACCCGACGTACGGGGAGGTCTCGTCGGGCGAGACGGGACACGCGGAAGTGAGCCAGATCACATTCGACCCGAAGGTGATTTCGCTGAAGGACATTTTGGGGGTGTTTTTCACGGTCCACAATCCGACGACGTTGAACCGGCAGGGGAACGATGTCGGCACGCAGTATCGGTCGGTAATTTTTTATCGGGACGCGGAGCAGAAGGCGGCGGCGCAGCAGGCGATCAAGGACATTGCCGCGGCGAAGATTTGGGATGGGCCGATCGTGACGGAGGTGACACCGTTCAAGGCGTTCTACAAGGCCGAGGATTACCACCAGGAGTATTTCCGGCTGCACGGGTCACAGCCGTATTGCCAGGTCATCATCGCGCCGAAGGTGGCGAAGTTTCGGGAGCATTTTCGGAGTCTGTTGAAGGACAACTGAGTTGACGGAGCGCGAACGATGAAACTCGACGACCAAGAGGATGGCGATGTATGTGAGCGCGGCGATTGTGGGGTTGGGGATTCGCGCGGCGGTGCGGGCGGCGTATGGCGACGAAAGGAGTCCGAAGCAAGTGACGATTATCGAATTTAGCGACGACGGCAAACGGATCGGCCCGGTCACAGTTGATAGAATTGTGAAGACCGACGCGGAGTGGCACAAGGTGCTTACGCCGGAGCAGTTCAAGATGACGCGGCAACAAGGAACGGAGCGGGCGTGCTCGGTTGGTTACTGGAACAACCACGATGCGGGCCTGTATCGGTGCATTTGTTGCGGCACGGCGCTGTTTAAGTCGGACACGAAATTTGAATCGGGGACGGGCTGGCCGAGTTTCTGGACGCCGGTGGCGACGGAGAACCTTGAGTTGAGAGCCGGACAATTCGTTTGGCATGGAGCGCACGGAGGTGCTGTGCAAACGGTGCGGGGCGCATTTGGGGCACGTGTTCGAGGACGGACCGCCGCCGACGGGGTTGCGGTATTGCATGAACTCGGCGGCGATGAGATTTGTGAAGTTTGAGAAGAGTGGTGGAGCGGTCGAACCCAAAACGCCATGAACGATGACGCCAGCGACGGGGAGCGACGTCCCAACCGAGCGTTCAACGGGCGGGAGTTGCTGCTGGCGGTTGGGTTCACACTGGTCAACGCGAGCGCGCACCTGCTGTGGAACCCCATCACTGAGTACTGGCAATTCGTGGTGACGACACTGATGTTCGTGGGGTTCCTGACGTTCTGGCTGTCGAAGGAATGGCGGCGAATCGAGTCGTTTATCACGAAATTCTATTGTGTTGCGGTGATTGTTGACGTGTTTGCGGAGGGACTGCTCCAGCCATTCCATCATTGCACGTTCGACAACCTCCTGTGCACGGGGAAATTGTTTCTGGCGTTCTTCGCGTTCTGGCTCGTGCTGCGGCCGATGGAAAGGTGGGTCGCCGGACGGAAGGCGGCGTCCTGACGTTACGCGTGCTTGGGCTTCGCTGCCTTTTCGAAACTACGCCGATCCGGATGGTAACAATAGACGCTCACACCAAACCGGACCCGATACTCGCAACCGTCGAGGTTCTGCACCAGGCAATCGGAGAAGGGGTACGTTTGTCCCAAATACTGGGTCCGGCATTTTTTCGGATCGGGGAGACACACCTGATTGCTGGCGGTATTGTCGGTCAAGGCGAGCCTGCTTTCTCGAACATACGCCGATCGGGGTGGTAGCAGTAGGTGCCCGAATCAAAATGCAACACATACTCGCAGCCAGTGGGGTCTTGCACCAAGCATCTCGCGAGGTGGAGAAATCCCTCCCGATTTGTCGTCCGACATTTTTCCGGATCCGGAAGACGCTTCCGATTGCTGACCGTGGGGTCGGTCATATTGTTAAGAATAGCATTCCGCCAATGGCAAGTCGAGACAGTTTCAGCCGCCGGATCGGATTATCTCGCTCGTAGTCACAAACTGTGCTACGGTGAGAATGTGATACAAACAAAGGGCACACTGCCCGTTTCTGAAGTTAGCCGAAACCGAAGTCCGGAAGAACGGAACATCCGCAAACAGCTCGGCAAGGTGCGCCGCTATCTCGCCAAATCGACCGATGCCAACATGCGGAGTTCGTGGGAAAGCCGGATTGCTGTCTACGAAGGGCAACTGGTAAAGGCGGAAGCTCGCGCTCGCTTCATCAAGTAGTCTGCGGATTCCTGAGCGGTTCACGCATGCACGTCGAGCAGGTTGTTGAATCCTGCTACCGATCCGAGTGCGAAGCAAGCAAACAAACCACGGACCAAGGCAGAGATTCTTCGCTGCGCTCAGAATGACAGACATTGCAGCGAAGCGTTAGGGACAGCACACCAGCATTGTGCTCATTGCGGCTTCAAGCTCGCGAAGAACTTTTGCATGGCGTCGTGATAGATGGTGGCGCTGACGAGGAAGGCGTCGTTGTGAGCGCCGCGGAGTTCGACGAGTTGTTTGGGGTCGTTGGCGGCGGCGAAGAGGCGCTGGGCGTGGCGCATATTGAAGATCTCGTCGTCGCGGCTGTGGAAGATCAGCAACGGGACCTTGATGCGGGGCATTTTGCCGAGGGTATCGTATTTGTTCCGCACGAGCCAGCGGACGGGGAAGAAGGGGAACATCTTCTGGCCGACGTCGCCAATCGACGTGAAGGCTTCTTCGAGGATGAGCCCACCGACATCGACCTTGGTGGCGAGATCGGCCGCGATGGCCGAGCCGAGGGATTCGCCGTAAACCACGATGGAGCGCGGCGCGACCCTGCGCTGGGTGACGAGGTAATCGTAGGCGGCGCGGGCATCGCGGTAGGTGCCCGGTTCGTCGGGTTTGCCTTCGCTGCGGCCGTAGCCACGATAGTCGATGATGAATGTGTCGACGCCGAGATCGCGAAGCACGGCGAGTTTGTCGAACCGGTGCGAGATATTGCCCGCGTTGCCGTGAAAGAGGAGGACGGTGGGTTTGGCGGGGTGCCCACAGGGTAGAAACCAGCCGTTGATGCGGATGCCGTCGGAAGTGGTGAGGGTGACGTCGTCGTAATGGAGGCCGAGTTGGTCGGGGGTCTGGTCGATCTGGCGGGAGGGATAATAGATCATGCGCGGCTCGTTCCAGCGCAGCCAGAGGACGAAGACAACGATCAGTGTCAGCAACGGAATGGCGATCATTTTCAGGTACCGCATTGTGAGACGGGGACGTATAGCACATGGAAAATCCATTGACGAGGTATTCCCTCTTGACCCGCGCGGGGCTGCGTGTTAGCTAAGGCGACGGTTGGAGAAATTGAGGGAATATGCGGTGTCCAAAATGCGCCGGCGTCGATGACAAAGTGGTCGATTCGCGCAGCAACCGTGACGGGTTGCTGATTCGGCGGCGGCGGGAATGTTTGAAGTGCGGGGCGCGGTTCACGACCTACGAGGAGATTTTCCGCGAGAAACTGCGCGTGAAGAAGCGGGACGGCCAATACGAGGAGTTTGACCGCCGCAAGCTGCTGGCCGGGATCGAGAAGGCGTGCGAGAAGCGACCCGTGAGCACGGAGAAGATCGAATTGCTGGCCGAGCGGGTGATTAGCGAACTGGAGAACGAGTTTGGGCGCGAGGTGCCGTCGATGAAGATTGGCGAGCGGGTGATGGACCACCTGCGCAAGCTCGATGAGGTGGCGTACGTGCGGTTTGCCTCCGTGTACCGGCAGTTCCGTGACGCCGAGCAGTTTATCGACGAAATCAAGCAGATGGGCAAATCATGATCCAGTTGCACAGCGACGTCGTGTGGGTCCGGGCCGAGGACGGCCGGCTGGCGCCATTCGACGAGCAGCGGCTGGCGCAGTCGATCCAGAAAGTCGCGGAGAACGTCGGACAATCCGACTGGTGGCTGGCGGAATCGATCGCGGCGGCGGTGCACGCGTTCGCGGCCAAATCGCGCAGCGACCAGATTATCCCGAGCAAGGAAATCGCCGAGATCGTGGCGACGGTGCTGGCGACGTTGGGTTACGACTGGATCTCCGAGGCGTATGCCGGGGACGCGAACCGCGTGGCGATTCACCTCAACGAGTTGGTGTGGCGAGCAAACACCGGATTTGAGCTGGAGTTCTTCCAGGAACTCGACCACGCGTTGGGCGCGGCGGCGAACCGTCGGTTGGTGGCGATGCGGATTGATGGGTTGCGCGCGTGTGTGATGCAATTACGCGGGGCGCGGCGATGGACGGCGGAATGCCGGCGGTTGGCGGAGGACATCGTGGAACACGTTCGCGGGCGCGTGGCGCGGATGCGTTCGCCGCGGGCGGCGTCATTGAAGCTCGCCGTCGTGGAGTGAGATCATGGCCGACAACATTTTCTCGAAAATCATTCGCAAAGAGATTCCGGCCAAGATTGTGTATGAGGACGAGCGGGCGCTGGCGTTTCGGGACATTGATGCGAAAGCGCCGGTCCACATTCTCGTGGTGCCGAAGAAAGATCTGGCGCGCATTTCGGAAGCCGGTGCCGCCGACGAGGCGTTGCTGGGACATTTGCTGACCGTGGCCGCCGAGATTGCACGCCAAGAAGGCATCGACGGCTCGGGGTATCGGTTGGTCATCAACAAAGGCGCGCATGCGGGCGAGAGCGTGGCCCATCTGCACGTGCATCTGCTGGGCGGCCGGCAGATGAACTGGCCACCGGGTTGAGCGTCGTGGCTTCGTGAACGGGCTGATTCTTTTCGAGGACGACCATCTGCTGGTCGTCAACAAACCCTCGGGCATCAACACCCACAAGCCGGACCGGTTTGCGCCGGACGGCATCCATGAATGGTTGACCAAACGCGAGCCGCGGTGGCGGACGCTGTCGATCTTACAACGGCTGGACAAGGACACGTCCGGCGTGATCGTGTTCGGCAAAACGCGGGAAGCGAACCAGTCGCTCGCCAGGCAATTCGAACGGCACACGGTCGAAAAGATTTATCTGTTGCTGAGCTCGGTGCGGCCGACGCGCGTAAAGTATTGGGAAAAATCGCCGAATTGCGTGACGGAATTTGAGTTTATCCAGGCCCATGGTGATTACTTTCTCGTGCAAGCCAAACCGCTCACGGGCAAGACGCACCAGATCCGGCGACATGCCGCGAACGCCGGATTCCCGATTCTCGGGGACACGGAATACGAGGGCGCGGCCGCGCCGCGGCTGATGCTGCATGCGCGCAAACTCAGTTTCGATCATCCGGCGACCGGGGAGCGTGTGTCGTTCGAGGCGTCCGTGCCGCGCGCGTTTGACGAGGTGGACGCGGTGGTCGCGGCGGTGGAATTTCGCGAGCCGTTGTTTGGCGAAGAGACGAACGCCTTCCGCCTGATCAGCGGCGAGGCGGATGGTTTCCCCGATGTGATTGTCGATTCGTATGACGGCAACCTTCTGGTCCAGTGGCAGGCGAAGGCGGCGGAGCAGAACGGCGCGGGATTGATCGAGCGATTGCAGGCTGAGTGCCAGCCGCGGGCGATTTACACGCAACTGGTGACGAAACAGGAACGGACGGTTCCCCGGCTGGTTTACGGGAACGAATTGGACCGGCGAACGCCTGTCCGCGAAAACGACGTCACGTTTCTCATCAATTTCGGCGAGGGACTGGCGACGGGAGTGTTTCTCGACCAGCGTGAGAATCGGCGACGACTGCTGGCGATGCCGCTACGGGGCAAGACGGTGCTGAACACGTTCGCCTACACGTGCGCGTTTTCCGTGGTCGCGGCGAAGGCCGGCGCGGTGACGACCAGCGTGGATTTGTCGAAGAACTACCTCGAATGGGGACGGGACAATTTCCGCGCGAACGGTCTTGATCCGGCGGCGCATGATTTCGTGTTCGGGGACGCGTTCGATTGGCTGAAACGATTCGCGAAGCGGGGACAGCACTGGGACATCGTCATTCTCGATCCGCCGACGTTTTCCACCACCAAGCGGGGCCGGGCATTTCAGGCGGGACGAGATTATGAAGAGCTGGCAGCGCTGGCGATCCCCCTCGTCGCAGCGGGCGGCTGGCTGCTATGTTCGACCAATCAGCGAACGCTCGCGGCCGACGAGTTTGAAACGAGCATCGAGAAAGCGGCGAAGCGGTGCGGGCGTTCTATGGGGTCGCCGGAGTTTGAGACGGTGCCGTTTGATTTCCGGGTGGCGCCGAAGGAGCGGCCGTACCTGAAGACTTTTTGGGCACAGTTGGCATAGTGTATTGGCCGGTCACTTGCGAGAGCTGCGGGCCAAATTCGGTGGCGGCCCAAATCCCGGCACCGGCGCCGGCGATCATGACCATGGACTTGCCCACCGGCGAGAACGACGTGGCGGTCACCTGGCCTGGCTCGCTGACGGTCGCGGAGACAAACGGGAACAAATGTTTGGAGATCGTTTCGGTTTGGGGAAGTTTGTCCATGTCCACGAATTCGTTGGTGCCGATTTGGGAGGCGGCTGATTTGGTGATGGCGTAGAGCGGCTCGAACAACCCGCGGAGGTCGGCATAGCCGTACGACGACCCGTTGGCCGGCACGCGTTTGATGGATTCCTGGTAGACGGCGCTGGCGGCCAGCGTGGGTTTCGACGCGGTCGCGTGGGCCAGCAACTCGCGCGCGTAATCGGGCGTGTTCGCGAGGATGAAAAACTGGCTGGTGGTGGTGTACGTCGGGGCGAGCAAGCCTGCGCCAACCCGAACCGTGCGCAGTGTGTGACCCGCGCTTTCGGTTTCATCCCACGGCGCCAGTTCATCGTTACCCAGCGCGCTTTGCTTCAGGGCGTTCATGGCATTGTCGAGGGCCGGGCGAAGTTTGTCTTCGTGGGCGATCTCGGCGACGAACGCGACATCGGGAGAACGAGCGCCGGTGCGCCAGCTGGCGATGACGGCCGTCTCGGGGCCGAATTGCTGGAGAATGTCTTCCCGCATGTGAATGTTGTGGGCGCGGAGCGCCTGCTGGAATTGTCCAACGGACAGCATCATCGATGGGGTACCGGATTGGGAGAGAGCCTGCATGCCCTGCTCGTAGAAGGTTGCGAGATCGGCCGAGGCGACGGAATAGAACAGCGTATCCGGCGACGTAAGCGCGAGAGTTTTTTGCGGCGTGGGCGGCTTGGGCTTCGGCGCGTTGCGGGAGTAGGAGAGGAAGCCGACATCCTGCACGCCACGATCGAGGAACGTCATGCTGAACGCGGAGGCATCCATGCCGTCCAACTTCTGGAACACACCCGACGTTTGCGGCGAAAACGCCAGCAGCGGGCCGAACAAGCCGAGCACCTGTTCGACGTTGACGTAGCCGAGGAAATTATAATTCCTGGCGGCGTGTTGTTGGGCGTTGGCGAACCTTCGGCTGGTGGAGAGAGGCTTGAAGTTGGGAGGGACCTGGCCGGTGTACGAGGCGATCATGTCGCGCATGGTGTCTTCGCCGAAGGTGAATACCACCAGGGAATTGAAGAAGGCGTGGCAGATCGGCAGGTCCGGTGTGATTTGCCAGAGGGTGTACTTTACGCCGAGATAGTTCTTGTCTTCAAAGTCGCCGTCGGGATTGGCTTTTTTGAGTGAGCCCTCGAGTTTGTACAGGCCTGTGAGCGCCTGAAGTCTCTTGTGTCCCGTGTCCGCGCCGACCACGAGGCCGACGTTGAGCGAGGGAAGCACGGTCACATGCGTGACACCGAGGAAGACTTCGCCCTGCGCCGAGTTGAGCGCGAAATCGAGGATGGCGGCGTTGCCGGAGTCCTTGCCCGGGTGCGACGGGCTTTCACGCAGAGCGGTGAGCGGCTTTTTCAGGAATGCCTGGACTTCGGGTTCCTCCCAAAGCGCGTACAATTCGGTCTTGAAGAAGTCGTCGCGAGACCTGGAAAAGTCAGGGATATCGAGGAATACCAGTGTCGAATCGGGCAGCAAATCGACGGCATGCGGCGCCGGTCTGGTGAAGGTGAAATAGACCAGCGCCAAGGTAACGACCGTGACCAGCAACAAGAAGACGATGACGATTTTTTTCATTTCGACGCGAGCGCAGACCGACCGGCTCAACAACGGGCGGGGATGCTGCCTCATAACGCAATGAGGGTCAAGGAAATAGGTCGGCACACGAGATAGTCGTGCAAAGTGAGAAAAAAAGCGGTAAGCTGAGTAGAATAAAACTATGAGGGGTTTGGGTCTGACGGGCAAACAGTTTGGCAAGCGCCGGGTGTTTGTGGGAGCGTTGGCGGTCGTCTGGTTGATTACTGCAAACGCGATCACTGTGCGTGCCGTGTTGTTTGAATCGACCGGGGATCCGACTTACAACACGAACGCTCCCGCCGGCGCGTTGACCAACAGCGGTTGGCAATACGAGGGTTTCTGGAGCACCTCGTTGGAGTTGTCGACGAACCTGTACGCGGCGGGGAATTTTCTGGGGACGCCGATTGCCCCGCAGTTTTTTATCACCGCCGCGCACATTTACGGTTCGACGAACGACGTGTTTGTGTTCAATGGAGTTACCTACCACCCGGTCGCGCAATTCACCTCGTTGGACAGCGATCTGAGCATCTGGCAGGTTGCCGAGACATTTCCGTACTACGCGCCGCTGTATACGTCGTCCGGGGAAACGAACAGCCCGGTCGTCGTGTTCGGCCGGGGCACGCAGTCAGGGGAACCCGTGGTTGTGGGCGGGCAGACGAATGGATGGCTGTGGGTTGAGCCGTCCGACAGCGTGGAGCGGTGGGGAGAGAGCCAGGTCAGTTCGATCACCAACGGAGGGACTGGCGTGGGTGATTTGCTGCGGTGCGCGTTCGACGCGGATGTTGGTTCGAATGCGTGCGATTTGTCCGAGGGCGATTCGGGCGGCGGGCTGTTCATTGAGGACGGTGGCGTCTGGAAGCTGGCCGGAATCAACTACGGAGTGGATGGACCCCTTAGCAACGGCGTGGATGGCACCGCGTTTAACGCGTCGCTACTGGATGTTCGCGGATTGTTCGCGGAAGTCTCGGGAAGCTGGCAGTTCATGAGCGGGGCCCAGCCGATCCCCACCGCATTTTACAGCACACGCATCTCGGCGAATCTGGATTGGATCGAGAGCGTGATCAACTTCGATTTGGGGCCCGATCTGCAGGTCGCCGAGGTTCAGGTCAATGGAAATGACGTCCAGCTCAGCTTCGCCACGGACTCCAACCGTGTTTACGATGTCGAGAGCACCGGCGATCCGGCGAACGGCCCGTGGTCGACCATCATCTCCAACGTGCCGGGCACCGGTGGAACCGTGACGGTTACCGACACGAATGCCGCGGCTTCTCCGCCGCGATATTACCGAGTCGGCCTCGCGCAGTGAGCGTTGCCCCCGTCCACCCCATCCATATCGATTGCTTCTCACGCAGCCCCGACCTCGCCCCGAAAAGGATTCGGGGTAAAGAATCGGGGTAAAAGGCGCGGAGATCTACTCCGCTGGTGCTGCGCTCGGCCGTCCCAACTGTTCACCCGAAGGCAAGAAGTGACGGTGGCGGGAATGTGGGTCGGACCGCTTTTACGGCGATCAACTGTTGCCATGTTGAGACCTGAACCCAATTCCCGTGAGGTGTGGCCTACGAGTTACAAGAAGATTCGCACGGATGAGTTGATGATCGTTCGAGATCGCTCCTCCGAGAACTCACTTCTGTCCGTCCCCGCGAATCGGGGCTGTGCCCGAGGGGGTCGCCACCGGTTGCGGCGCGAGGTACGCGAGCACGTTGCTTCTGCACGCCGAGTTTTTCAAGGCCACGCGGACGGTGGGACTGCAGGCGGTCCACTTTTTTTGTTGGTCAGGCAGAACTCCTTGCGGGTCCACTTGAAAATCCATCTCCGCCATGGCTTCGCCAGAAAGAGTCCAACCCAAGGGCAGGGGAATGCCCCGGTCAATCAGGCTGAACACAATCGATGTGGCCGGAGCGGCCTGCAACTCGCCGAGCGCAAGGTCGGCATGGGCCGAGCGCGTGTTGAACAACGTAATGACCGGAGCCAGCAGCTCGCTGGTGGCGCGAGGAAACAGCGGCTTGCTGATGTCGGGCTGCCCGATTTTCAGCGGGTCATTTTTGATGATAATCAAGACGGGTGTCACGTTCGTCCACCGCTTGCGTTGCACCGCGTTCAACAGGTCGCGGGCAGTTCCCGCGCCCGAATTTTCAAAGTATCCGCCATCGACGACGTGCGTGCCATCCGGAAATCGGCCGGCCGGGCTGATATAGGTGAACCGCGCACTGTCATGCACCGCGGTGCTGAGGCGAAGTTCTGCTCCCGCCATTTTGTCCACGCCGTCAATCGCCGCGATAAACCCGTCCGGGATATTGCCTTCAAATTTGAGGTTGGAGGTAATGATTCGACCCCCCGTCTCGACCGAGGTGCCGTTCAGGAAGAGAGCGGGCAATGGCGGCGCATCGGCGGTGCGATTGTCATAGAGTTCGGTAAACCCTTTCCCGAACAGGTTATCGGTGTAGACGCGGGTTTGCCAGGCATATTCCCAGGCTTCCTCCAAGGCGTGGGCCCGATCCAAATGACTGGAATGGACACGGAATGAACCGTTGCAGCAGATCGGGGAAGAACATTTTACCGAGTGTCGGCGCCAGGAAATCCCGGTCCAGCATCCAATGCGTTCGGTCCGCATAATGCGACGCGATGGGATCCGCTGCGAGCGCGACAAAGAGGGCGCCGCCCAGGCTGCCGCCCGACACGCCACTGATCGCGAACAGGTGGGCGGCAAAACTGTTCTTATGCTCGTAGAACGTGGCGTCTTCCAGATTTCCCAGGACCAGTGCGGTCCAATAGGCGGCGCGGATGCCGCCACCTTCGGTCGCGACGATGTAGAGCGGGTGGGGAGACTCGGATGGGAAGTTGGTTTGCACGCTGGCGTACCAGGCATCCAGTGCCTCGGTGAGGTTCGTCCGAACGGATGCGTCTCTCCCGGCCAGTTTCCGCACGTCATGATTGTCGTTGTTGAGGCTGGCAATACAAAGAATTGCCAGCACGACGGTCATCACGGGCAAGCGGTAGCGGTGACCAAAATAGACGACCGCACTCCCGATCCCGGCTAGGCTGGCCATCGCCAGCAACAACACAGCGCCCGAACCGAGCCACAAGCCAAACCGCACCGCGCACGACCAGAACAAGATCAAGAGAACGACCGAACACAGAATGAAGAAGATCACCGCCCGGAATGCCGACCGGTCAGCACGGATGGTATGAATGCTTTTGTATTGGGGGGACAGCAGCGGTTGCTTGAGCCAGCGGCGGCGGATGATGAATCCGTAATAGAGCACTCCCGCCATCGCCAGGCTTCCCGCCGCCAGCCACCAATGCAGGCTGGCCACACCCGGCGTGTTGTACGACCGGGCGGCGAGGCACAGGCCGCCGCTGACAATCAAGACCGGCGCAACGCCGAGCGATCGAGGGACATGGAGCCGGAGCAAATTTTCAAATGGTGAATGGGTGGCCGGGCTCGATGGCCCGGTGAAATCGCAATTCAGCAGGAACCGGGTCCAATACCAATTGGCCATCGCCAAGAAGAAAAGAGCGGTGTAAAACACACTGATTAAACCCCATTGAAAATGATGTACGTAGCCATCGCGCTCACCCAACCCCCGCAAGACTTCAAGTCCCTGCTGGACATAGAGGAAGACGATGGCGACGAGGATGACGACCAGTAGACTGAACCGAACCGGTTCGAGCGTCCGGTAGACGGCGACGAATTCCTGCCACCAGCAGGCGAGCTTGCTGAGAAATCTCGTGCCGATCAAACCCACCTTGGAGCGCGAAGGGGAAACTCCGGGCTTATCGGATGGAAGGTCTGGCATGTTCCTTCTCCGTTGCTACGCAAACTACCATCTCGTGCCGATGCTCGTCCAGCCAAATATCGCTTCCGCTCGAAATTACCGGGCTGGCGAGTGGGGAGGGCTCCCCGCGACTCGGGACAAGCCGGAACGGGAAGCGTTGGAGCGGGAGAAGGCAGGCAGGGGGCGGAAACCGGGAAAGCGGGGCGCGGTGTGCCGACAAACAGTCCAACGGATTGCGCATCGACTCGGCTATGCGTGAATGAGCATGGAGACGCTCGCAACATGCAACGATGGCAGCCAGGGCACTTGCCTACAATTAGAAGCGGAGCCGGTGTAGGCCGGTTCATCTCCGCTTGAAATTGGTGGGCGGAGAAGTAAGAGTGTTGGCATGTGTGAGCGATGCGGGGGTGCTTACTGGCGAAAGGAGATTGAACATGAGCAAATTGAGCGACAAGAGCCTGAACCTGATCTTTCGTGAGGCGCGGACACACAGCATCTGGCTGGACAAGCCGGTTGACGACGCGGTGCTGGAGCAGGTGTACGACCTCGCCAAACTGGGGCCGACGTCGGCCAACATGTGCCCGATGCGGGTGATCTTCGTCAAGTCGAAGGCGGCGAAAGAGAAGCTTAAGCCGGCGCTGTCGGCCGGCAACGTGGACAAGACGATGGCCGCACCGGTCACGGCGATCATCGGCATGGACGTCCACTTCTATGAGAAGCTGCCCGAACTGTTCCCGCATACGGACGCCAAGAGCTGGTTCAAAGACTTGCCGGAGAACGCGCTGGAGTACATGGCGCTGCGCAATGGGTCGCTGCAAGGCGCCTACCTGATGCTGGCCGCCCGCGCGCTCGGACTGGATTGCGGGCCGATGTCCGGCTTCGATAACGCGAAGGTGGACGCGGCGTTTTTCGCGGGGACGACGGTCAAATCGAATTTCCTGTGCAACCTCGGTCACGGCGATGCGACCAGGCTCCATCCGCGCAGCCCGCGTCTCAGTTTTGACGAAGCCTGTCAGATCGTGTGATTCATATCGAACCGAACGGCTGTGGTTCGAAGTTGCACGCTGAACTGCTTGCGTCCACTAGACTTAGGACGATGATGTTTTCGGAAAAGCGCTGGGTTCGTATCCCCCCCACGAACCCAGTTTTCGGCCAGACTGGCGGCCGGCGTGTTGAGTCCACAGCGTGACGCCGCAGAAAATCAGCCAACGGCGCCCCGCTTGACACCTGAGTGTCATGACTTATACTGCGCGTCGCCATGCAACCTGATGAGCCTGGGGGACAGTGGGGCGCGACTCGCGCCGAGTGCGTTCCGTTTGGCGTGAATCCACAGGCTGATTCCCCGCATCGCAAGGGGATGGCGTTACAACCCCCTTCGATAGACGAACGGTTTCCGTCCGTTGGCCGCGGCCTGTGGTCGCATGTGCCCGAGACGGACTGGAACGATTGGCGGTGGCAGCTTCGCAACCGAATCACGACGCTGGAAGCGTTGGAGGCGTTGATGCCATTGATGCCAGCGGAGCGCGAAGGCGTTTCGCAGGCGGGCCGACATTTGGCGATGGCCATCACGCCGTATTTTTTCAACCTGATCGACGTCAGCGATCCGAACTGTCCGATTCGTCGTCAGGTCATCCCGCGCGTCGAAGAGATGGTGACGGCGCCGTGGGAGATGGCCGATCCGTGCGGCGAGGACGAACACATGCCGGTGCCGGGACTGGTGCATCGTTATCCCGACCGCGTGCTGTTTCTCGTCACGGACCGCTGCGCGGCGTATTGCCGGTACTGCACGCGGAGCCGCGTCGTCAGCGGCGCGGGCGAACAACATCTCCACACCGAGTTTAGCGACGCGATCAATTATATCCGCGAGCACACCGAGGTGCGGGATGTGTTGCTGAGCGGCGGCGACCCGTTGTTGTTCAGTGACGAGCGCCTCGAATTCGTGCTCCGCGAATTGCGGGCGATCAAGCACGTTGAATTTTTGCGTATCGGGACGAGGATCCCGATTTTTTTGCCGCAGCGAATCACGGCGGAGTTGTGCGCGATGCTGCGGAAGTATCATCCGTTGTGGATGAGCATTCATTCCAATCACCCAAAGGAAGCGACGCACGAAGTCAGGGAGGCGTGCGGTCGGCTCGCAGACGCGGGTATTCCGTTGGGGAACCAGAGCGTGTTGTTGCTTGGGGTCAACGACGACGCTGCGGTAATGAAAGAGCTCATGCACAAGCTGTTGATGATGCGGGTGCGGCCCTATTACATCTACCAGTGCGATCCGGTCAAGGGCACGCACCACTTGCGCACGAGCGTGCGCAAAGGCGTGGAGATCATGGAGGCGCTGCGGGGGCACACCACGGGTTATGCGGTGCCGCAATATGTGATCGACGCGCCCGGGGGCGGCGGCAAAGTGCCGATCAGCCCTGAGTACGTGCTGGCGCATGACAAACAGCGCGTGATCATTCGGAATTACGAAGGCAAAGTCTTCGAGTACCCCGAGTTGAGTGACGTATCGGCCCCGATGAAGTTGGGCCAGGGTGTTCCTCCCTCACCGCAAGAAACAGGTGTGGAACCTGCTCTAAAGAGCTGCCACACAACGGACGGGGGAAATGGACACCATCGCCAGACGCTCGACTGAAGTTCATTTTGGATTGGCTTGGAACTGGCAGTACGACCAGGACTTCGTCAACCAGTTGGACCGTTCCTGTCTGAATGCCGGCTTGAGTTGTTACCTCGTCGGGCCGCACAACCTGCAGCAGACGTTTCTCGAAGTGCAAAACAACGAGCGGAATTTCCGATATTTTCTCGACCGCGCTAGCGACGAAGACGAGCGGTTCCTGCGATTCAACCAGCTGCTGCAAACGAAGGGCACGAAATTCGTCAACGCCCAGCATCATTACCGGCGTTCCATCGACAAGGCGAACATTCACGGTGAACTCCTCGCGCGCGGATTGCAGTTGCCGCTGACGATCATTCTGCCGCCCTATGAGACCGAGCCGAATTTCGATCCGCGCCTGATCGAGCCGCTGACCTCGCCGTTCGTCGTCAAGCCCGCCAAAGGCGGCGGCGGTTTTGGCGTCGTCATCGGCGCCACGCGGCCCGACGACGTATCGCAGTCCCGCGCCAAGTTCCGCAACCAGCGGTTTCTCATCCAACAGCGCGTGAATCCGCAGATCCTCAACGGTCGCCGCGCCTGGTTCCGCGTGTACCACGTCTGCGGCGAGATCATCCCGTGTTGGTGGGATGACACCACGCACCGGTACTCGGTGGTGACGCCCTCGGATCGCGCGATTGTGAACGTGGACGAACTCACCCGCATCGTGCGCATCATCGCCGACGTCGCGAAACTCGATTTCTTCAGTACTGAGATCGCGTTGGAACACGACGGGCGATATTTCGTGGTGGACTACGTCAACGACCCGTGCGACATGCGGCTCCAGAGCAAGAATTTCGACGGCGTGCCGGACACGATCGTCCGCATGGTCATCACCAGCATCACCAACTACATCAAAAAGCAGTTCGCGCCCACCGCCCAGCCGACCGACGACGACGCCCAGTATTGGCCGTAGCCAGAGGGGCGCAGGACGCGCCAGACGCGTCACTTCTTCATCATCAAATGCACCGCCACGATCACGCCGAACACCACGACTGCGCCGCGCAGGAGGCGGGGTGACAACCGTTGCGCCGTTTTCGCGCCGACGAAGCCGCCCACAATCGCCGCCAGCGCCATCAGGAGGGCGATGTTCAGAATCGCCATGCCCTCGACGAGGAAATAGGCCGCCGCGATGCCGTTGATGAGCATGGCGAAGAAGTTCTTCATGCCGTTGGCCGCTTGCAAATCTTCCGGCAGGAAAATGGCCATCGCCGCCAGCATCAGGATGCCGATTCCCGCGCCAAAATAGCCGCCGTAAATTGCGATGGCGAATTGGGACAACCATAGCGCCGCCGCGTGCTTCTTCGGGTGCGAGTCGGTGCGTTTCGACATCCAGCGTCCGATGGGCTCGTTGAGCAGGAGCAACGCGCACGCGAGCAGGATCAGGTACGGCACGATGTAACGGAAGACGGACTCGGGCGTGTTCAGCAGCAGGATCGCGCCCGTTAATCCGCCCAAGAGCGACGGCAGGGAGAGCATCCAGACGCGCCCGCGGTTCTCCGCCAGTTGCCGCCGATACGCCCACGAACTCGTCACCGAGCCCGGCCAGATGGCCACCGTGCTCGTGGCGTTGGCAGTGATCGAGGACAAACCGCTGTACAGCAGGGCCGGGAACGTGAGCAGCGTACCGCCGCCCGCGACCGCGTTGACGAAGCCCGCGCCGAACGCCGCGAGCATGCTGACCCAATAGATTTGCATACGTTTGGTTGCGCAGCATAACAAAGTTCTGTTAGCGTCACAAACATGCCTTCTGTCATGTTAAAAAAAGGCCGGGAACACCGACTCTACGCGGGCCATAGCTGGGTGTACTCGGGCGAGATCGGCAGCATCACCAGCGACCCGAAGGACGGCGACGCCGTGGACATCCGCGACCACAAGGAGCGCTTTATGGGGCGCGGCCTGCTCAACACGCGTTCGCAAATCACCGTCCGGCGGTTCACCACGCAGAAAGAGGAGATCGACAAGGCATTTTTCGCTCGCCGCATCGAGGCGGCGCTGGAATATCGACGCGAGAACACGTCCATCGCTGATGCGGAGGCGTTTCGTCTGGTGTCATCGGAAAGCGACCAGGTGCCGGGACTCATCGTCGACCAGTACGGCGACCATCTCGTCTTGCAGGCGTTGACGCTCGGAATCGACCAGCGCAAGAAGCAGATCGTCGACGTTCTCCGCGACGTGGTTGAACCGAAGGCCATCGTCGAACGCAGCGACGTTCCGAGCCGCAAGCTGGAAGGGTTGGAGGAAACGAAGGGCGTGATTTGGGGCGAGACGGACGCGATTGTGCGTGTGCAGTTCAGCCAGTTCTCGATCGAAGTCAACCTGCTGGAAGACCAGAAGACGGGCTTCTTTCTCGATCAGCGCGACAACTACGCCGAGGTCGCGCGGCACTGCGCGGGCAAACGCGTGCTCGATTGTTTCACGTACCACGGCGGCTTCGCGTTGGCGGCGGCGGTCGGTGACGCCAAGAGCATCGAGGCGGTGGAAATTTCCGACCAGGCCGTGGCCCGGGCGCGCAAGAACGCCGAACTAAACGGGCTGACGGGCAAGATCGAGTTCGTCTGCGCCAATGCGTTCGATGTGTTGAAGAAATACGATGTCGAGAAGCGGCAGTACGACGTGATCGTGCTCGATCCGCCGTCGTTCACGCGCACGAAACAGAACGTGGGCGACGCGTTGCGCGGGTACAAGGAAATCAACCTGCGCGCGCTGAAGATGCTGCCGCCGGGCGGACTGCTGGCGACGTTCACCTGCTCGCACCACATCGATGCCGAGTTGTTCAAGTCGGTGGTGCTTGATGCCGCCGCCGACGCGAAGAAGACGGTGCGGCTCGTGAAGGTGCTCACCCAATCGCCCGATCATCCGATCCTGCCGGCGATACCGGAGACGGAGTATTTGCGGGGGCTGTTGCTGGAGGTGATGTGAGGATGTTGCATGGTTAGCTCTTCGTAGTCGCGGGCTTTAGCCCGCGTTCGAGGTGCGCAGGCTGAAGCCTGCGGCTACATTGTCGAGAAGAACGTCATGGAACCAAAGATAGACGAATTAAAGAATCGGTTGGCGGAGATTGATGATCTGTGGCGCGCATCGGCGGTGTTGGGTTGGGACCAGGCGACGTATATGCCGCCGGGCGGGGCCGAGGCGCGCGGGAGGCAAATTGCCACACTGAATCGGCTGGCGCACGAGAAGTTTACCCATCCGATCATTGGCCGAATGCTCGCGGATTTGCGGTCGCATGAAGGTGGCCTGCCGTACGATTCCGACGAAGCGGCGTTGATTCGGGTGACCCGGCGCGAGTACGAGCGGGCGGTGAAAGTGCCGTCGGCGTTCGTCGCGAAATTCAGCGCGCATGCCGCGGCGACGTATGAAGCGTGGGTGAAAGCCCGGCCCGCGAATGATTTTGCGGCGGTGCGGTCGTCGTTGGAGAAGACGCTCGAGTACAGCCGGGAGTTGGCGAACTTTTTCCCCGGCTACGATCACATTGCCGATCCGTTGATTGATTTCGCCGATTACGGAATGAAGGCGGCGACAGTGAGCGCGTTGTTTGCGGAGTTGCGGAAAAATCTCGTGCCGCTCGTGCAAGCGATTGTGGCGCAGCCCGTGGCCGACGAGTCGTGCATCCGGCAGAATTTCCCCGAGGCGCAACAACTGGCGTTTGGTCAGGAGGTCGTGAAGCAGCTTGGGTATGACTTCAATCGAGGGCGGCAGGACAAGACGCGGCATCCGTTCTGCACGAAGTTTTCGCTGGGCGACGTGCGGATCACGACGCGGGTGAAGGAGAACAACCTCGGCGATGCGCTGTTCAGCACGATCCATGAAGCGGGACATGCGATGTACGAGCAGGGGATTCGGGATGAACTGGAAGGCACGCCGCTGGCGCATGGGACGTCGTCGGGCGTGCACGAAAGCCAGTCGCGGCTGTGGGAGAATGTCGTGGGACGCGGACGTGGATTCTGGGAGTATTTCTACCCCAAATTGCAGGCGGCGTTTCCGCTGCAACTCGACGACGAGCCGCTGGATACGTTCTATCGGGCGATCAACAAGGTCGAGCGGTCGCTGATCCGCACCGATGCGGACGAGGTGACGTACAATTTGCATGTGATGATCCGGTTCGACCTCGAATTGCAATTGCTCGAGGGCCAACTCGCCGTGCGCGATTTGCCGGAAGCATGGCGGGCGCGGTACAAGAGCGATCTGGGGATTGTTTCACCCGATGATCGGGATGGCGTGTTGCAGGACGTGCATTGGTACGGTGGACAAATCGGCGGCGTGTTTCAAGGTTACACGCTCGGCAACATCCTCAGCGCGCAGTTTTACGAGGCGGCGACAAAGGCGCATCCGGAAATTCCCAATCAGATTCCGCAAGGCGAATTCGCCGCGCTTCACGGTTGGCTGAAGGAGAATATCTACCAACACGGCAGCAAGTTCACCGCGAACGAGATCGTCAAGCGGGCGACGGGTCAGGAACTCACGATTGAGCCGTACATTCGGTATTTGAAGACGAAGTATAGGGAGTTGTATAAACTTTAGACGTTTCAGCGTTCTGGTGGGCCACTTTATCGACGTGGCTGATCGCGATATGAGTGATAAGCAACACGGCGTTGGCGAAGATCCTCGGCGGACATCACGATGGCTAGTCTTTTCCGCTTGGTGCCCGCTGATTACAATTGGAGTGGGGATAGTCACATTCCTCTTGACGACGTCCGACCCAGCGTACGCTAGAGGGCCTGGTGCCTTGGCCAACGTGTTCGCGGGCTTCTATCTTGGTTTGGTCGTTATGTGCATGTTCCAAGTGGTGAGTTTTATTAGTCTGTGGATCGGTGCCCGTCAGAGTCCCGACGCGCGAGGGCTATTTCTATACTCACTTGTCGTGAATGTGTTATTCCTCATAGCGCTAGTCGTACCAGTTCTTGAAATTCTTGAATTCTTCGTCACCCACAGGTGATTAGAGGGCTCGCGGCACGTAGGACTTCAGGGCCCGGGTATTTTCGGCGAGGGGGGTGAGGGTGTAGAAGCCGAGGGCGGCGGGCAGAAGAATAAATTCACCTACGTTGATGCGGTCTTCCTTGCCGTCGGGGGTGACGAGGCCGAGCGCGCCGGAGAGGCAGGTGAGGATGTGGAATGTGGAACCGTCGCAACGGTCGGGCCAGGCGTTGGTCAGGTCGAGGCGGTGGACGTGGAAGTATTCGCACTCGATCAACCGCCAGAGGCCATTGACGCCCCGGCGCTCCACCGTCGGTCGTTGCTTCTTCGGTTCGTAATCCTTGAAGTCGATGCACACGAGCGATTCGCGGGTGTGAAGCTGGCGCGGTTTGCCGTCGAGACCGACCCGGCCCCAATCGTAGACACGGTAAGTGGTGTCGGAGTTCTGCTGGATTTCGACCAGCACGACGCCGGCATCGATGGCATGAAGTCGGCCGGATGGAACAAAGAACACATCGCCGGGCAGGACCTGGAACCGGTAAACGTAGTCGATGATGGGTTTGGAATCCTTGACGCCTTCGAGCGAGCGCATGAAGTCGGCGGCGTTCACGCCCCGGCGAAATCCGGCGATGAGATGAGCGTCCTGGTCGGCTTCGAGCACGTACCACATTTCGGTTTTCGGTTCGCCTTTGAACTTGGCGGCGAGCGCGGGGGGCGGATGAACCTGCAACGAGAGCCGTTCGCGCGCGTCGATGAGTTTGACGAGGAGGGGAAAGCGTGTCGGTTGCGAGCTGGATAAGGTGGCGGAATCGGACGCGGACGGCGCGCTCGGCGAGCGCGCCCTACCACTGCCCGGGAGACAGTTGGAGCCCAGAAGTTGCGCACCGTGGGCTTCGATCTGCTGGCGGAGGGTTTTGCCTTTGTCGGGGCCGTTGGAAATGACGGACTGCACCTCATCGCGGTCGCTAATCTCCCACGATTCGCCGATGCGTTTGCCCGGCGGCACGGATTTGCCGTAATGTTCCAGCGCATTTCCGCCCCAAACGCGTTCCTGTAGAAGGGGGGTAAATTTGTAGGGGTAAAGCATCTTTGTGCCTTGCAGTTGGCTGCCGTTTTGCATAGACTGTGCAACCGCAAGGAGGTTTTGCAACATTTTTCTATGGGGAAGGACTCGAAGCACTCGGGTGGCCGCGAGATATGGGCCGTTGTGTTGGTCGTCTTGTCTCTGCTGCTGCTGCTGAGCCTGATTTCGTACAATCCGTACGACGTCGGCCATATCTCCGCGAGCGATCATCGGCCCGCCGCGAACTTCATCGGACCCGTCGGCGCATGGATTGCATTTGCCACGTTTCAGGCGTTCGGGCTGGCGGCGTACGGATTGATGGCGGTCCTGGCGGTGATCGGCGCGACGCTTCTGCTGGGGAAAGAACTACCGTGGCGCGGGAAGATCGGCGCGGGGGCGTTGCTGCTCGTCTCGTTGAGCTGCCTGCTGCACGTGGCGGGATTGGTGCGCGCCCAGCATGCGTTGAATTTACCGGATAGCGCGGGCGGTTTTCTCGGTTTGTTCGTGGGCGGTTTTTCCCAGCGGATCGTCGGCAAGCCCGGCACGATCATCATCTTCAGTGGCTGCTACGTGATCGGCCTGATATTACTCATCAACTTCCGCCCGAGCTATTGGGTCGCGTTGACTGTCGGAACCGCGACGGATTTCTGGCAGCGAAAACGCAAAGGCAAATCCAAATCAAGCGTCGAGGACGAGCTTCGCGATCAGGAACGCGAACTGACAATCAAGGAATTCCAGAACGACCGCGAGCTGGCGCGGGGGGAGAAGGAAGCTCGCAAGCTGGCGGCAACCAAATCGAACGGCGAAGAAGATGCGGAGAAAGTTCGTCGGCCCGAGCCGAAGTTTGAGGATTACACCGTGCCGCGTCCGCAAGGCGGCGCGGACAAGAAGAAAACGTCGGACGAAAGCGCGCCAGCCGCGGAGTCGGAGGCTGGAGGCGCCACTGTGCCGCCCAAGCCGAGACGCGATAAGCCCGCCGCGACGGCCGCAACGGTGCTCGGGAGCGTCAGCGCGCCGTCCGGCGAGGAATATCTGCTGCCAACGCCCGATTTGCTCGAAGAGCCGCCATCGCCGGGCAAGCGGGACGTGATGGAGGATTTGAAAGCGAGCGCGCGAGTCTTGCGCGAGACGTTGCAGGAATTCGGCATCGAAGTGGAATCCGGCGACGTGACCAAAGGGCCGACCGTGACGCTGTTCGAGTTGTACCCGGCGGCGGGCGTGCGCGTGGAAAAAATTTCGTCGTTGTCGAACAACATCGCGATGACGATGCGCGCGGAGAAGGTGCGCATCCTCGCGCCCGTGCCGGGCAAGGGCACGGTGGGAATTGAAGTGCCGAACTCGTCGCGCACGACGGTGTACCTGCGCGACATGTTGGAATCCGACGACTGGCGCAACTCGGGCAACACGATCCCGATTGCGCTGGGCCGCGACGTGAAGGGCAACCCGATCCTGGGCGATCTGGCGAACATGCCGCACCTGTTGATCGCGGGCGCGACCGGTTCGGGCAAGACGGTGTGCGTCAATGCGATACTGGCGTCGTTGCTCTATCGATTTACGGCGGAAGACCTGCGGCTGGTGTTGATCGATCCGAAGATGGTCGAGATGCAGCATTTCAACGCGCTGCCGCATTTGATCGTGCCCGTGGTGACCGAGGCGAAGAAGGTGCCGCTGGCGTTGGGGTGGGTGATCCGCGAAATGGAGAAGCGGTTCCAGATTTTCGCCAAGAGCGGCGTGCGCAATATCGCCGCGTTCAACGCGCGGCCGAAGAAATCCGTCGCGCCCGAGGTGGAAACGCCGGTGGAGGCGGACGACGAGGAACCGACCCGGGAGAAACCCGAGTACACGACGAACTCGAAACCAACACCCAAGGCCGAGCAGGATTTGCTGAAGATCGAAGTGCCGCGGGACTTTGAGTTGATCATTCCCGACAAGCTGCCGTTCATCGTGGTGGTTTGCGACGAGTTGGCGGACCTGATGTCGACGGTCGGCAAAGACGTGGAAATGGCGATCTCGCGGCTGACGGCGTTGGGCCGCGCGGCCGGGATTCATTTGGTGATTGCGACACAGCGTCCGAGCGTCAACGTGGTTACGGGCGTCATCAAGGCCAATATCCCCGCGCGGATCGCGTTTCAGGTGGCGTCGATGCAGGATTCGCGGGTGATTTTGGACAGCCAGGGCGCGGAGAAGTTGCTGGGGAAGGGCGACATGCTCTACGAGCCGGGATCGGGCAAGGCGGTGCGGGCGCAGGGCGTGTTGGTGCTCGACAAAGAGATCACGCGGATTGTGGATTTCATTGGCGCGCATGCCAAGCCGCGATTCGAGAAGGAGTTGGCGCAGAAGTTACAGCGGAATGTCAATTTGCCCGATGGCGAAGCGAGCGAGGAGGACGAAGAGTTGGTCGAGCAATGCATCGAGGTGATTCGGCAGACCAACCGCGCCAGCGTCTCGGTGTTGCAACGGCGGCTGCGCATCGGTTACACGCGCGCGGCTAGAATTATGGATCTATTGGAGGAACGCGGAATCGTTGGTCCGAACAAGGGTGCGGAGCCCCGCGAGATTCTGATGGACCTGGATGAGCAAATGCCGGCGGAGAAGTAGTTGAGCTGTTTGCGGTGTGGGATGGCCAGCTTCATCGAACGGGTGGACGATGAATTGCATGAAAAATGGACCTGCCCCCATGTAGTTCATCCTCCGTCTTGAGGAAGGCTCCGGCGTAAATTGGGTGTCGCGTAGGTTCGCCACTTCTTGGACACAGGAGTGACTCTAGTAATGAAAATGTCAAAGACATCATTGGTGATAGCTGCAGGCGTGACCTGTGCGGTTATCGTGCTCGCCCTATGGTTGTGTGGATGGATTTGGCCTCTAACTGGAAAAACTACTTGCATGATTAATCTGAACATCATTCAAGAAGCCAAAGTAAGTTGGATGAACGAGAATCATAAGACGCTTAATGATATTCCCAGTATGGATGATCTTAAGCCTTATTTTGGTTCGCACATTAACGACCGCGGATGGTCAAATGGGGTTCCAGTGTGTCCACAAGGCGGACATTATATATTGGGGCGAGTTGGTGAATCCGTAAGGTGTTCCATTGGTGGGATAGGACATTCGTTGAATGGATCTGTATTCTAGAAGCCATTTTGTAGACGAACGGCAGAGGCTCCCCTACGGGAAATACGTCGTGACGAAGTCCGGCGGATGAACCGTCCGCAAGAAACCGTTGAAGCGATAGAAGCGGCGCCGATCGACGGTGCAGGGCAGCGGGTTGGGAAACCTTCGGTCGAGTTGCGTGCGCGGTCAGGAGACCGGTGCACAACGAAGGTGCGGCTCGGCGGGAGCCTCGCCCTACCAACGGTTCGGCTTCCAGAGCAGGCTGGTGTGTCCTTCGGGAATATGGTAGGATTGCGCGCGTGAGAATAGGAGTCAGAGGGTTGGAGGGGACGACGGACTGGGCAGGGCATGAGTTGCGTCGTGGGGCGAGGATGGAATTTGAGCTCGCGGGGCAGGTGCGGGGGTACCCCCACCGAAAAGAGTAAAAATTACCAAACGAACCCGAGCTTTGAGGGGTCTTGAAATTTGCAAGTCTCTTATTGATAACCAATTATAAAAAGTGAATGTCGGAAAACTTTACACATGTCGATTGAAAACGAACCCAAATTGCGGCCGCAGATGCGACGTGGCCGCGTCTCGTCGGACTCGGCTTGTGGGGGGGCGGGAGCCGTGGGAAAATGGCAAATAAGGGCTAGATAGGGGTCATTTCGAGAGAGAACTATGGAATCGATTGGCGAAAATCTGCGGGAGGCGCGGCACAACAAGAAGGTGTCGCTTGAAGACGCGTCGCGGGCGACGCGAATCAAGATCGAGATCCTCGAACAACTCGAATCGGACGAATTCGATCGTCTGGCGGCGCCGGCGTACACCAAGGGATTTTTGAGGCTGTATGCGGAGTATCTCGGGCTCGACAGCCAATCGATTGTGGACGCCTATTTGCGGAGCCAGGGCGGGCTGCGGCGGCAGGGGTTGCACGTGGAGACGGAGAAGGCCATCCGCGCCCGCAAGCCGCGCGAACTGGAGTTGCCACTGCGGAGCGTGGGGCTGGTGGTGTTCGGATTGACCATCGCTGTTTTGGTTGTCGTGGCGGGCAGGAGCGTTCTCTCGCGTCACGCCTCGCCGACGGCGCGGACGGCAACGTCGGCAGGGCCGCTTGGCGTGCCGAAGGCCGATTTTGACGCGTACTACCAACCCAAACCGAAACCTACGCCCGAGCTTGTGGAGTCGGCGGCAAAATGATGGAAAATGGTGGATGGTTAGAGAAACACATATATCCGAAGGCCTTGGGCAACCCCTCACCTTAATCCTCTCCCCCAAGGGGAGAGGAGACTGGCGCGTTGTTCCCTGCCATTAACTGTTCTGGTCATGGCTGAGCCCATCAAAATCGGGTTTGTGAGTCTCGGCTGCGCGAAAAATCTCGTCGACAGCGAAGTCATGCTCGGCTGGCTGTTGCGCGACGGGATGCAGGTGACCCGCGACGCGGAGGAAGCCGACGTTGTCATTGTCAACACATGTGGGTTCATTGAGGGATCGAAGAAAGAATCCATCGACGCGATTCTCAAGGCGAACGAACTGCGCGAGACGGGCAACTGCAAGGCGTTGATCATGGCGGGATGTCTGACGCAGCGGTACCCGAAAGATTTGCGCAAGGAGTTGCCGGAGATCGATGCGATTGTGGGGTTGAACGAGGTTCCGCGCATTGGGGAGATCGTGCGGGACGTGCTGACCCGGAACGGTCACACGACGCCGCGGCTGTATTGGTCCGGCCCGGCGAAGTATGTACCCGATTATTCCGCGCCGCGATTTCGGCTGACGCCGAAGCATTACGCGTATGTGAAGATTGCGGAGGGCTGCAACCATCCGTGCACGTTTTGCAGTATCCCGCGCATCCGCGGAATCCATCGGAGCCGGGCGGTGAACGACGTTTTAACCGAGATTCGCGGCCTAGTCGGGTCGGGCGCGCGGGAGATCAACCTGATCTCGCAGGACACGACGTTTTACGGCAAGGACCTCGACCCGGATGCGCCGGGGCCGCGTGATGGCAAGGGGCTGCTCTGCGAATTGCTCCGCGAGATTCAACAGGTCGATGGCGATTTTTGGGTGCGGCTGCTGTACACGCATCCGTATCACTGGACGGATGAGTTGATCGAAACGATTGCCGCTTGCGACAAGGTCTGTCGTTACGTCGATATGCCTCTGCAGCATATCAACGACGAAATGTTGAAGCGGATGCGACGCGAGACGAGCGGGAAGTACATCCGGGATTTGGTGGCGAAGATTCGTCAGGGGATTCCGGGGATTGCGCTACGAACAACGTTCATCGTTGGCTTTCCGGGCGAGACGGAGAAGCAATTTGAGGAGCTGTTGGGATTTATTGAGGAAGCGAAGTTTGAGCGTCTGGGCGTGTTCCAGTATTCACAGGAGGACCATACACCGGCGGGTGGGATGACGGGACAACTAACGGCCAAACAGAAGAAGAAGCGGTATGGTCGCGCGATGGCGCTACAGCAGAAAGTCTCGCGCGAGGTGCAGCGCGGTTTTATCGGGAAGACGCTGCGTGTTCTGATTGAGAAGCGGGCCAATGGCGGTTTTGTCGCTCGCTCGCACGCGGACGCGCCGGAGATTGATGGAAGCGTGCATGTGACGGGAGCATCGCGCGTCGGTGAATTTGCGTGGGTGCTGATTACCGGGGCGAGCGAATACGATCTTACCGGCGAGACATCACGCGGTGCCAGCGCTGGAGATTCTTGAGGTTGGGGAGCTTTGTCTTTCCGCAGTACAAGTAATTGCCGAGGATGCCGTACAGGTCGTAATCGACGAAGAGCGGGCGATCGGCGATGAGGAACGGCGAAGACGCGAGCATGTTGTCCATCGGTGTGAGCAGGTCGGCGAATTGGCGATTCAGTTTCGCGCGGTCTTTGGTCCATTGCTGGACGCATCCTTTGCCGAACTTCCGCTCTTTGAACCGGGTGAGCATAGTGCGCTCGACAAGCGGAAGGGTCGGGACTACGTAGCTGTCGTCCACTTTGAAGCCAATCCCTTCGAGGTCATTTTCGATGTAGCGTGCCAGAATGGTTTGAATGCCCTCCTTGTTGCGCGGAAACAACGCGAGCTTGTATTTGCGATTGATGTAGCGCGCGACTTCCTGTCCGAAATCGGTGAAATCGGCGACCGCGGTTTTGCCGTCGATCACGCAAGGAACCGAGTAGGCGCGGCCTTTTGTCGCGCGGATAACGGGATCACGCTGTTGCGATGGGATGTTTTGGATGCGGTGCGGAATCCGGTTCCGTTCCAGGATGCGGCGGATGGAGATGCAAAACGGCGACCAGGGAAACTGGATGAGCGTGATCATGGCTGATGGCTCGTCGGGTTTCCTTGCAAGAGTTCAACAGCATGAGGGATGGCGTCGACGACGAATTCGAGGCATTCGACGGCGCCTTTCGGGCTGCCGGGCAGGCAGATGACGAGCGATTTGTCGACGACGGCGGCCAGGTTGCGTGACAGGATGGCGTGCGGGAAACGCGCGAAACTTTTCAGGCGCATGACCTCGCCGAAGCCGGGCAATTCCTTGGAGGCGATGGCGCAGATGGCTTCTGGAGTGACATCGCGTTCGGTGATGCCGGTGCCGCCGGTCAGAAGAATCAGAGAGCACGATTTCGCCAGTTCCTGCGTTTTATCTCCAATCAGGGCTTCTTCGTCGGGAACGACCGCTTGCGATGTGACCGGCCAGCCGCGCTTCTCGCAAAACTGTTTGAGCGCCAGACCGCTCTTGTCCTCATACTCACCGCGGAACACGCGGTCGCTCACCGTGATGATGCCGACGGAAATCATTTCTTGGTCTTGCTCACGAGTTTGATGTCGCCGATGACCATGGATTTGTCGACGGCTTTGCACATGTCGTAGATGGTGAGAGCGGTCACGGCGACGGCGGTGAGGGCTTCCATTTCGACGCCGGTTTGCGCGGCGATTCTGGCGGTGGCGGTGATCTCGATGCGGCCGGGCCTTGACTGGAGGTCGACATCCACATGGGTGAGATTCAGCGGATGACAAAGCGGAATCAGGTCGCTGGTGCGTTTGGCGGCCTGGATGCCGGCGATGCGGGCGGTGTTCAACACGTCGCCCTTGGTGATCTGGTTTTTGGCGATGAGCGAGAGTGTCGCGCGTTTCAGGAAGATCGAGCCGCGCGCGATGGCTTCGCGGAAGCTGAACGGGTTTGGCCGAGACATCGACCATGCGGGCGTTGCCGCGGTTATCGACGTGGGAGAGTTTTTTCATCCGCCGATGGCGACCATTTTGCGGCCGGGCATGTAATTGTTGCGGAACTCGTGTTCCTCGGGCTTGTTGCGGATGGTCTGGACGAAAACTTCGCGCAACTGGGCGTCGGTGCTGCCCGGCGCGCGCAACACGGGTTTGATGTCGTATTCGAGATGCGCGCCGAGACAGGGACGCAACTTGCCGTCGGCGGTGAGGCGGACCTTGTTGCACGTGTCGCAGAAATGGAGATTGGTCATCGCGCCGATGAAGCCGAGACGAACGGGCTGACCGGATGAGTTTCGCAAGTTGCTGACTTCGTAATACAAGGCTGGCCCGTTGCCCCTGACTTCGTGCGGCGGCTCGGGAAGCGGGACGAGTTTGTAGCGCTTCTCGATCCGGCGGCGGACGTGCCCGATCGAAATGAAATTTTCGTCCGTCAGCACTTCGCTGGTGCTGACAGGCATTAACTCGACGAACCGGAGCGTGACGGCTTTCTGGCGCGCGAACTCGATGAGGTCGAAGACTTCGTCATCGTTGCGGCCTTTCATGAGCACCATATTGAGCTTCACTTGCGGGAACTTCGCGTCGATGGCGGCGTCGAGGCCGGCCAGCGCGTCGGCGAGATTGCCGTTGCCGCTCAGCTCGCGATATCGATCGGCGTCGAGAGTATCGAGGGAGATGTTGACCTTGCTGACGCCATTGGCGCGCAGTTGACGGGCGAGGGGAGCGAGCAGGGTCGCGTTGGTGCTGAGGCCGATATCGGTGACGCCGGGAAGTTTGTTCAACTGGCCGATGAAATCCACGACATTTTTCCGCACGAGCGGTTCGCCGCCCGTCACGCGGAATTTCGTCACCCCGAGCGAGGTCGCAACGCGGGCGACGCGCAGGATTTCCTCGTAGGTGAGAATCTGGCCTTTTGGGAGCCATTCGACGGCCACGTCGTGAGGCAGACAATAGGCGCACCGCTCATTGCAGCGGTCCGTCACCGAAATCCGCATGTAGGTTACGATGTGCACGCCTGCACCTCACAATACGAGTTGGCGGAGTCTATCGCAAGCCCAGACGGGCAAGCGGGTTGACATTGGACGGCGGGTTTATATGCTGACGGTTATGCGTCGAGCCTTGTTGACGGCACTGGTGACAGTATTGGCGGCCGGTTGTACGACCGACCCCTACTCGCAACTCGAGAAAGCCACGCCGGTGTTGTCACCGGGACAGGTGGCGGACCTCCAGAAGAACGCCAAGACGCCCGAGGAACTTGGCATCCGCATGCGGCTCACGGGGGAGGGGGCGGGCTTTCGGGACGTCAATGTGATCGACGCGCACGAGAACGTGACCGTGCCGATGGTGGAGATCCCGACGGACCAACCGAGACAAGCCGGTGGCCGCTATCGGGCGCCGGTGATCCTCGCCACCGTCAACGGACAGCCCGAGGTGCCGGTGACGCTGGACAGCGGCAGCAACCTGAATCTGTTCGGTTACACGCTGGCGCGCAGTCTGGGCATCCCGTTGATCGCCGGCCTCAAACCGATCACCAGCCGCGGCATCGGCGGATCGGTGGACAACTACGCCGCGATCCTGCCCGAGATGCGAATCGGATCGATTCAGTTTCACCGGATGGTGACGCTGGTTGGTCCCGACGAGCAGGTCCTGGGCATGACACACAATTTCTGGGGCGACAAACAGGTCATGATTCTCGGCGTGAACGCGCTGCATGAACTATCGTATCTCACGATCGACAATCTCCGCGGGAACGTCATCTTCGGCGCGCACGAGGGCTACCTGCCGGATGACACATTGACGTTCATGACGGCGGTGCCACTCCACTGGGTCGGCCGGTTGCCGGCGGTGGACATCTCCATCGATGCCCATGAGACGGTCACCTGCATACTCGACACGGGCGGTGATTACGGGATGCTGTTGCCGCGGGCCCGCGCCGGTGAATGGGGTTACTGGAGCCCCGGCAAAGGGCCGCTGGCGATCCCCGGCGGCGTGGGCGGCGCTTCGCTGGCGACGACGTACCAGGTCAAGGTGGCGAAAGTTGGCAAAGCGACGTTGGCCCGCATCCCCGCGCGGACAGGCCTGATCGGGCCCGAACTCGGTGGCGGCAACGTGTTCCTTGGCGATGTGGTGCTGCGTCGATACCGCGTGACGTTTGATTTCAAGCGCGACACGCTGTGGCTGGAGAAGTAAGGGGGATTCGCCGTGTGCGGTTTCGGGTTCACGGTTGAACGGCGGGGCGGCAGACACTATATTCGACGCCGCAGCAACCCATGAAGCGAGAACAAACAACCAAGAACCGTGGCACACGCGTCTGTGTCGGCATGAGCGGGGGCGTGGACTCGAGCGTCGCCGCGTATCTGCTGAAGCAGCAGGGCTACGACGTGATCGGGTTGACGTTCCGCGGCTGGCCACAGGACTGTCGGTCGATCGAGGAAGACAAGTGCTGCGGGCCGCAAGCGGTGGCGGACGCGCGGATGGTGGCGCACTCGCTGGACATCCCGTACTACGTGATCGATGAGATCGACACGTTCCAGCGCGAGGTGATGGATTATTTTGCGGCGGAATACAAGCGGGGTCGAACGCCGAATCCGTGTGTCATTTGCAACGAGAAAGTGAAGTTTGGATCGTTGTTGCGGAAGGCGCGGGCGCTGGGCGCGGAATGCATTGCGACAGGGCATTATGCCAGAATTGCGGGAGGGCGAAACGGCGGACGTTACGAATTGCGGAAGAGCCGCGATCCGAAGAAAGACCAGACGTATTTTTTGTTCTCGTTGAACCAGGAGCAACTGGGGCGGTCGATGTTTCCGCTCGGTGACATGACGAAGGAAGAAACGCGGGCGGTGGCGAAGGAGATCGGGCTCAAGACTTACGGCAAGGAAGAGAGCCAGGAAGTTTGTTTCGTGCCCGAGAACGATTACCGGCGGTTTTTGCGCGAGAGCGCGAATGTGGTGGATACCAAAGGCGAGATTGTGAAGCGGGATGGCAAAGTGCTTGGCCAGCACAATGGCATTCACAATTTCACGATTGGCCAGCGTGAGGGATTGAACTTGGGCGGTCTGCCGCGGCCGTTGTACGTCATTGAGCTGGAGGCGGCGACCAACCGGGTGATTGTCGGTGAGGCCGAGGAATTGTTGCGCGGTGAATTTGAGGTCAGCAACTGCATCTGGCACACCGAGCCGACAGCGTCGATGGAGGTGACGGTCAAGCCGCGCCACCAACATCCCGGTTGTCGGGCCGTGGTGGAACGCGGGAACAATGGAAGTGCGCGCGTGCGATTGCCCGAACCGCAACGGGCGATCACGCCCGGGCAGGCAGCGGTCTTTTATCAGGACGATCTCGTGGTGGGCGGCGGATGGATTTGTTGACCAGCTGCGGCATGGCGTTGATCCAGCACCGCAGTGAACCGTTTGGGCCGGATTCAGGTTTGACGGGGGTCCATTCGTGAGGCAGGATACCGAAATGAGTTTTCGCATGTTCTTCGGAAGTATACGAAACGTGGTGTGTGCGGCCATTTGCGCCTGTGGATTGGCCGGATTGGCCGAGCCGGCGGGGGCGGTGATCATCACGTTGTGGACGAACAACATTGTCATGCCCGAGAACCAAACGTTTCAGATGCCGATTACGGCATCGGATCCCGACGGTCAGCCCCTGAAGTTCGGCGCGACGGTCAACCCAAAGAAGAAGGTGACGGCGGTGTTCGCGCCCAGCACGAACCGCAGCCTGCTGATCAATGTCAGCGGGGTGGACTCGAATAACAATCCGTTCACAAGCAATCTGGTCCTGCAATTGTTTGAAGACCTTACGCCACTGACCACGGCGCGCATCATCGACCTCGTCAACAGCAATTTTTACAATGGGCTCCTTTTTCAACGGGTGATAAAGGGTTTCGTGGCACAGGGGGGCGGTGCGACAACCAATGTCAACTACGAGTCGGGGGTGACCTTCGATGATGAGTACGTCAAGACGTTAACGTATGACGGGTTCGGCCAACTGGGCATGGCCAATCAGGCGCCGACCATCCATGATTCCAATGACTCACAGTTTTTCATTACCGATGTGGATCTTTCCATCGGCAGCACGAACGATCCGTCACCGGAGGACTTGAACTTCGAGCAACCCATTTTCGGGCAGTTGACGAGCGGGTTCGATGTGCTGGCGAAGATCATGTCGACGCCGGTAATTGTCCAGGGCCAGAGTAGCACGCCGGTGTCGAACGTGGTCATGAATTCCGTGACCGTGATTACCAATTCGCAGGATGCGGTGTTGCGGTTGACGGGAGCGGCGAAATTTCTTGGCGCGGTGATCGTGACGGTGAGCGCGACGAACGCGGAAAATCAGGTCGCCACGCAGACTTTTCAGGTCAATGTGGTCAAAGACGCGACCGTCTCACCGCCATTTTTGGGGCCGATTCCCGCCGGTGCCACCGTTACTCAAGATATGGGAACGTCGTTCATGCTCACGTCTTCGAATATCGACACCAATGTGACGTTTTTCACGGTTCAGGATCTTGCCACCGGGGTTTTCCCGACGAATGTGAGCTTCAGCCGAGAGAGACTCCCGGGCCGACTATGGGTCTATCCTGATGCGACGCTCACGGGGACGGTCAACCTGCTTTTCGGCGTGACCGCCGTTAATCAGTCGACTGACACGCAAGAGTTCGTGCTCAATGTTCTGCCCCGGAGCGCGACGCCGACCATGACCATTGTGCCGCTGAAGGGATCGATGGTGGATTCCAGCAAGGCGAACGGCAGCCACATCAGTGTAACCGGCACCTTTGCGTTCAACAGCCAATCCGACCAGACCTTCAGCAGCAACGATGTGATGGTGTTGAACCTGGGGGATCCATCGAATCCGTTTTCCGCGACCCTGACACCAGACCTTCCCGGCTGGAAGTGGCGCAATGGCTCGGTGAGCGCGAAGGCGCATCTGGCCACGTCGACATCGAGCAAGGTGAACGCTTCGGCGCAGTTCAACATCGCGAAGAATACGTTCGCCATATCAATTAGCGGGTTTGATTTTCCGTCCCCTGGACTCACCAACAACGAAATCCAGGTCGGTGTATCGATCGGAGTCAATTACGGTGGGGATGTGCGGCCATGGGTGGAAACGGAAATGACGACCAACACTAGCACTTATGTGCCGCCCGCGCCGGTGGTGACGGGCAGTCAGTGAGGCGCGACCGAAGCGCCGGTGTGTATGTCGGGCCATGCGAAAACGATGTTGCGGGAAGCAACAAGAACGCGTAGTTTTTCGTGATCAAAGGGGGAACTACTATGAAACGCCTGCACGTGGCATTGGCACTCGCGTTGGGACTGTGTGTGGCCGGAGGGATGGCCGCGTCCGCCAAGGACAAGGATTCCGACGACAAGGTTGGGGACACCGCGTTCTCAGCCTATGACGGGTCACAGCATTGGCCGAGGGGCAAAGGCGGCGAGGTGAACAAGGATTATGCGGTGCCGATTTACATTGGATTGCCGGACAGGAGATTCAAGGTGATTGGCCGCATCTACGACAAGCGGGAATCGGGCTTTGATGTCATGAGCCGCGCCTTCGATGAGGGGTTGGGCAGCGAAAAGCACCGCATGCGCAATGTGGCGAACCAGGCCAAAGACCATGGCGCCGAAGCGGTGATTGTGATCGAGGACGAGGATGTGTTCAAAGCCTTCAATCTCACGAAGAAGGAAGTGCGCGACTCATCGCCACTGTTCAAGTACAAGCACAGTATCGTCCTCGCTGTGAAGTTTTGAGCGGATGAATCGGGGCGGAGGCCGGTTGCAATCCTAGCTGACGGAGACCACCCGGAATTCCTGGGACGGGCCGCGGGTTTGCAGTTTGAAGCGATCGCCGGCTTTCTTTCCGACGAGTTGCTGGCCAAGGGGAGATTCGGTGGTGATGACCAGGATTTCCGATCCGCGGTGATTGATTTCCATGCCGCCGGCTTTCGGGCCGAGGAAATAGAGCGTGCGCGCACCGTTGGCCTCCAATTCCACCAGCGCCGTGACATCGATCGTGGCGCTCCCCCCGAATTTTCGCAGTTCGAGGTTCTGATACACAGCGAGAGCCTGCTCGGTTTCCGTTGCCAGCCGGGCTTGTGAACTGGCGAGGTAGGCGGTTTCCAAGCCGCGCGTATCATATTTGTCCTCGGCCTTGTTCTGTTCGTCGGAGGCATCGGCGTGCATGGCGCGCGACGCTCCCGCCAGCGTGGAGAGCTGGTCGGTCAGCTGCGCGATGATCCGTTGGACGATGATGCGTTTGGAAATCGCCATGGGTGAAGCGCGCAGTCTGCCATGTTGCAGAGGCAATGCAAGGCGTGAAATTGATGGATTCTTCTGACGGCGATGACGGGTTGCAGTCTCGCATTGACAGGGCGGCGGGGATTTGAGATTCGGATGCGACGAGCTGATTTCTGGGAGAATGCGATTTTTGGGAGACCGGATGAACAAATACAAGCGGGCGAGCGACATCAGGGTGGGCGTGGTCGGCTATGGCGGCGCGTTCAACATGGGCGAGGTGCACCTCGAGGAGATGCAAAAGGCCGGTATGACGCCGACGGCGGTTGCCGAGATCGATCCGGCGCGACTGGCGGTGGCGACGCAGGATTTTCCGAACATCGAGACGTATTCCTCGCTGACGGCGATGTTGCGGGGGTCGGCGGTAGATTTAATCACGATTATTACGCCACACGATACGCATGCGCCGTTGGCGCTCCAGGCGTTGAGGGCCGGGCGGCACGTGGTGTGTGAGAAGCCGATGGCGATCAAGACGGCGGAGTGCGACCAGATGATCCGAGCGGCAAGGAAATCGCGCGTGGTGCTTTCGACGTACCACAATCGTCATTGGGACGGGCCAATCATGAACGCCGTCCAGCAGATTGGATCGGGATTGATCGGTGAGGTCGTGCGCGTCGAGGCGCATTGGGGTACGCGGAGCAAACCTGGCGAGTGGTGGCGCACCAGCAAATCGATTTCCGGCGGCATCCTGTACGATTGGGGCGTGCATTTGCTGGAGTACAGTTTGCAGATTATCCAGTCGGAGATCGTCGAAGTGATGGGATGCGCCAAACGTGGTTACTGGGCGCCCCAGACCAAGTGGAAGAAGGATTCCAATGAGGATGAGGCGTTCGCGAGTGTGCGGTTCAAGAGCGGCCAGTGGCTGACGCTGCTGATTTCGGCATTGGAATCGAATCCGCGCCGCGGTTTCCTCGACGTCACGGGCACGGAAGGATCGTACGTGCTCGATTGGCCGTTCAATGAATGTTTTCGTCAGGACGGGAGCCAGATGACGACGCAGAAGTTTCGGAACCCCGCGGGCGAAGGTTGGCGCTACTACCAGAATGTTGCCGACCATCTTACGAAGGGAGCGGAGTTGGTCATCACACCCGAATGGGCGCGGCGTCCGATCCACATTTTGGAATTGGCAGACACCAGCGCGCGGACGGGCAAAGCGCTGAGGGCGAAGTATGGGTAGGGGCGAATTGCGCTCTCGGCACGACGTGGTCGCGTGTCGCCGCGCTCTGATATTGTAAGGGACGAATGTTTTTGCCCGGCCAAAAAGTGGTGTGCGTCAATGATGTGTTCCCGGACGCCATCAAGAAATTCTACTGGAAACTTCCCGTCAAAGGGGTGACGTACACGATCCGCGACCTGGTGCCGGGCATCGATCCCGTCGGCGAAGCCGGAGAGATGTGCGTGTACCTTGTGGAACTGATCAATCCGTGCAGTGACAAGCCGCCCTATCCGGAGCGGGGCTTCAAGGCCGAGCGGTTCCGTCCGCTGGAGACGGACACCGAGACGGAGCAGGAGACGGACGATGTCCCGCATGAGGTGCCGCAACAAGTGGCGATATGAACTTGGGACTGGCAGGCGGCCAGCCAACTGGCCCGCAGCCGCGTACACATTTCCCTACGACGCACTTGCCGGGTGGATTCATCGGATTTGTTGGGTCTCGCCCTGTGAATTGTGCTCGACGCCGCTGACCAACGTGACTAGGGTTTTCCGCAACAGGAGGTAATCTATGAGAAGCACAGTGTTCTGTTTGGCTCTGGCTGTGGTCGGGTGGATGGTGTGTGGGAATTCGCGCGTCGCCTTCGCACAGGAAGGGACGGAACATCAGGCACCCCAACACGAAGAAGGCATGACGTCGCCGCTCCAGCATCCCGAGATGGCGCCGGGCAAGCCGGTTCCCGTCGTGCGCGTGCTCTGGCCGGGCATCGACACGAAGGCGGAAATCCGGTGCGTACTGGCAATCTTGCGGTCGATCCTGGTGTTGTGGGCGGTCTGCAACGTGTTGCTGGCCTCGTGGATCTACACGGATATTCGGAAGCTTGGGCAAGGGCACGGGATTTTCATTGCGCTGGCCTTGCTGGCAGGTTTTCCGGCGGCGATTTTGTACGCCGTGGTCAGGATCGGCGACAAGAAGAGCTAGAAGTCGGGTTGCGCCGCGGGCCATAGCCACGTTCCGACGGTAAATCGGGTCTATGACCGCCCGCAATTTCTCCAGAAGGGGTGGGGGAAAACGAAGTGGAGAGTCGAGGCTCATCTCTCACATGCGTGGACTACCCCCGCCCTTCGGGCGTTGCTATTGAGAGGGTCGCTCGACTCTCCACTGTAATGTAGGACTTCTCGCGGGGAATGCAAGTGGGCGCAGGCGACGAGTTGGGGAGTCCGCCATCCAACGACAGGCCTCCTCCGGCGCGGCTTGGAGCCAGGCGAGTATTTTGGCCAGGCGTGTTTTTTTAGCGACGGGATGGGGTTTGTGTGGTACAATGGAAGCCACGTAGTAAACAGAATCGAGAAATCATGCATCAACAGAGGCACGGCCCTCGGGCGGAATATCGGCAGGAGGAAGGCCAGCGAGTCAAGGAGTCGGCCACCCTTGGCGAGGTGTTTGGGAAATTGAAACGATTGACAGTCAATCTGGAGTATTCCGACCCCGCAGGTCTGGCGAAGAGCAAGCAGGTCAAGTACGAGGTCAATCTGGCCAACGCCAAGTCGGTATTCCGGTTTAACTGCTTGAACGACGAGTGCATCCGCGGAGATTTTGATTTGAGCGACGAGCTGGCCAAGGCCGTTTGCGAGCGGCGCAATTCCGTGAGCGGGGAAGTGGTATGCCAGGGCTGGCGCAGCCGCACCACCATCGATTCGGTCCATTGCCACAACATCCTGCGGTATACACTCAGTCTCGGCTATTGACGCGACGCCGCCGGCGGGAGGTCGCGCCCTGCCTGAAAATGGCCGAATTGCGGAGGGTGGCGCCCAAAAACCCGTTACCGATTTTTTTCTCTTTTCAACTGGGCGGGGGTTTTGTACGTTCTCCGTGACCCACCGTGTAGGTAGAACCGTATTAGGAGAAATATAGTCTTATGACGGCATCAATGAATCGCGTTATGCAACGGATTACCAAGGGGAATCCACGACGCAAGTTGTTCATCACCATGGCACTTTGCGTGGCGACGCTGGTCGCGGCGAACTGGGCGCGAGCCCGGGACGCAGCCGAAGCGGTCGCAGCGGGAGCGCAGGAGCAATTTCAATTCTTCTCGTTCATGACGAGCTCGCATTACGCCACTTATGAACGCGTCGCGTTGTGGTGTGTACTCGGGGTGGCCTTTTTGGGCCTCGCGTATGCGATGATGTTGATCGACGAGGTCAAGAGTGCCGACACGGGCACGCCGAAGATGCAGGCGGTGGCAGACGCGGTGCGGGCGGGCGCCAATGCCTACCTGGCGCAACAATTCAGGAAGATCGTCGTGCTCATTGTCATTCTGACGCTCGCGCTGTACTTCACGGCGGTGAACACGCCGTTACCGGTTGCGCTGGGCCGTGCCGGCGCGTTTTTGATGGGGTCACTGTTCAGCTTTTGCGTGGGGTTTGTCGGGATGCGGTTCGCGACGCTCGGTAATCTTCGCGTGGCGGCGGCGGCCCGGACATCATTTGCCAACGCATTGCAGGTTGGGTACCGCACGGGCACGATCACGGGAATGTTGACGGATGGGCTGGGGTTGCTCGGCGGCACGCTGATTTTCATGGCATATGGCGATAAGGCATATGAAGTGTTGCTGGGGTTTGGATTTGGCGGCACGCTGATCGCGTTGTTCATGCGCGTGGGTGGCGGCATCTACACGAAGGCGGCGGACGTCGGTGCCGATCTCGTTGGCAAGGTCGAGAAAGACATCCCGGAAGATGACCCGCGGAATGCGGCGACCATCGCGGACAACGTTGGCGACAACGTCGGCGACTGCGCGGGTATGGCGGCGGATATTTTTGAGTCGTATGAAGTGACGATTGTCGCGGCGATGATTCTGGGATATGCATCGTTTGGACACAAAGGCGTCATCTTCCCGTTGCTGGTGCGGGCCATCGGCGTTATCGGTTCGATCATCAGCACGTATAGTGTGCGCGCCAAGGAGGGCGATTCGGGAGATGCGGCGCTGGCCTCGGTGCACCGCGGTTTCTTGATCGGCTCCCTGATCAGTGTGGTGGGCTTTTTCCTGGTCGGATGGTTTTATCTGCGGTTTGACCAAGGCTACTTGGACATGTACCAACAATCGAGGGCTGGTTACCCCGGCGGCGTGAATGCGTTGCCGGCTTGGATCAACCTCGGGCAGGCGGGCCTGGATTTGCGTCCGGCGTGGACGTGCTTGATTGGCGTGTTCCTCGCGGTGGCGTTGAACAAGTGTACGAGCTATTTCACCCACACGACGCACGCCCCGGTCAAGTCGATGGTCAAGGCGTGCCAGACCGGTCATGCGACCAATATTATCCAGGGAATCGCGGTGGGTTATGAATCCACCGTGTGGGCTGTGATCATCATCGCAATTGCCATTGGGGCATCCGTCGGGATTTACTCGGGCACATCGCCGATTTTTGTGGCGTACGGCGTGGCCATGTGCGGCATCGGCATGCTGACGCTAACCGGCAACACGATCTCGATGGATGTGTTCGGTCCCGTGGCGGATAACGCGAACGGGATTGGTGAAATGGGCTACGACAAGGCCGAGATGGGCGAACAGAAATACAAGCAAGCCCGGCAGATCCTGGCCGACCTCGACTCGGTTGGGAACACCACCAAGGCGGAAACGAAGGGAATCGCCATTGGTTCGGCGGTCATTGCAGCCGTCTCGCTGTTTGCCAGCTTCATCGCGGTCATGGCGATGGGCAGTGAGGAGAAGATCAGCGAAATGACTACCGCCCAGTATCACAGTGTGGCCGGCATGCTGACGGTTGCCAACCCCGTGTTGTTTATCGGATTGCTCATCGGTGGCGCCGTGCCGTTTCTGTTCAGCTCGATGACGATTCGCGCGGTCGGTCGCGCGGCATTTCTGATCGTCAAAGAATGCCGCCTCCAGTTCCGTGACAAGGAAATCTGGGCTGGAACGAAGAAGCCTGACTATGCCCGTGTCGTTGGAATTTGCACGAGCGCGGCGCAAAAGGAACTGATCGGCCCCGGTCTGTTGGCGATCATGGCCCCGCTGGCGGTTGGCTTCCTGCTTGGGCCACTGGCGCTGGCGGGATTTCTCGCCGGCATGATTCTCGTCGGACAGTTGTTGGCGGTGTTCATGGCCAATGCCGGCGGCGCGTGGGACAATGCCAAGAAGTTGATCGAAGATGAACCGCGCGATCCGGCGAAAAACACCGGCAAGGGCTCCGAACGTCACAAGGCGGCGGTGACCGGTGACACCGTTGGTGATCCGTTGAAGGATACGGCGGGCCCGGCCATCAACCCGCTCATCAAAGTCATGAACATGGTGAGCTTGTTGTTGTTGCCGCTGGTGCTCAAGTTCCACGCCGTCGAAGGTGTAGCGGAAAGTGGCAAGTCTCCGTATGCCATTGCCGTTGTGATTGCCTTCCTCGCCCTGGCGGCGATCGTGTGGGCCGTCAACCAATCGAAGGCGGACTCGCCGGAAATGGCGCAGATGGAAAAGGAATTCGAGACGGCGTAGTCTGCCATCGCAGCGTCATTTACACCGGGGCGCAGCTCAACCTGCGCCCCGGTTTCTTTTTCGGTCGTTGCGCAATGCCACGCAATCCGCTAACTTATGGACATGCGTCTGCTGTTCATTGTTGGATTGCTCGCCATGGTTGGCTGCGCGACGACTCCCCACATGGGTACCATGGAGTGGAACACCTACCTGGCTCACCCGGATGGCGCCTCGGCAGTTGTCAAAGACGGAGAGCTTGTGCTTTCTGGGCGTGCCATACGATCCCACGCGACTTACGCGGCACCGGTAACGGTGGAATGCGAACTTCAATCTGGCCAAACTTCCTCGAACGGCGGTTTCTGCATCGACTTCGTTCCCGGGGGTGCTTCGGCAACGGCATTGCCACAGGAGTATATCGGCATCAAGCTGTGCAGCGATAACACGTTGGAAGCATGGGCATCCCGTAGCAATCAGCCGCCGCATCTGATCAAGAAGTCGACGGCAATTCCAATCAACGCGCTGGGGCGGTACAAGCTCACCGTGGAAGTGCGGCAAGGCGGTTTTACCGCACGTGCCAACGGTGTACTGATGATAATTGATCAACCGGTGCCGTATGACAGGTTCCATATCGAGCTGCGGACGTTTCCACCCCCCAGCCAGTGGCGTGTTCGCGATTTCTCGGTCCGGTAAACAGGTGGACTTGACCCCGCCGCGCGGCTCACCGATGATGGGTGCATGCGCGTCACATTCCTGGGCACTGGCACCAGTCACGGAATCCCGATGATCGGGTGCGATTGTCCGGTGTGCCGCTCAGGCAACCCGCGCAACAAGCGTCTGCGGCCTTCGGTGTACGTCGAAAATGGCGAGCCGTGCCTGCTGATCGATGCCACCCCGGATTTCCGCACCCAGGCGCTCCGGGCCAACATCCGGCGCGTGGACGCCGTGCTCATGACGCACACCCATGCCGACCACATGCTCGGGCTGGATGATTTGCGCGTGTTCTGCCAGCGCACCGGCGGCAGGATGCCGATTTACGGCTCTTTGCATTCGATCGAAACGATTCGGCGGATGTTTCCCTATGCCTGTCTGGAAAAACCGGAATGGCCGGGATTGCCGAGTTTCGACCTTCATACGGTGGAGGCGCACCAGTCGTTTGAGGTTTCGTCAACGGCTATTCGCGTCCTGCCCGTGACACATGGACGGATGACGGTGTTTGGGTTTCTGTTGGCTCGGGATATGGCCTACATTACCGATTGCAAGTCCGTGCCGCCGGACGTCATTGAGGCGATTCGGGGTGTGCCGATTCTTGTGCTGGATGCGCTGCGGGACCGTGAACACCCGACCCACTTGACGATTGACGAGGCGCGTGGTGTGGCGGGACAGGTCGGCGCGCAATTGACGCTGTTCACGCATCTGTGCCACGAGGTAGAGCATGAAGCCGTAGAAAACAGGTTGCCACCGCACGTGCGTGTGGCTTACGACGGTATGCAGGTTGAGGTGAACCATGGCGACGTGCGCCTCCTGGCGTGAAGCGAGAATCGGGTTCCTGGCAGCGGTCGCGCTCCTCGGGACGTTGCACAGCGTTCGGGCCGACGACCCGGCAAAGGGCATGGTGATCGTCTACAACGTCGAAGACCCCGACAGCCGTCCGCTGGCGGATTATTACGCGCTGAAGCGGGGCGTGCCCACCAGCCGAATCTGTGAAATCGACGTCCGCGCATCCGAAACAATCACCCGCGCCGAGTACAACCAGAAAATCCGCGACCCGATTTCGCAGTTTTTGGTTCGCAAGGAGCTGATCCATCAGGAACCGAAGACGATTTTCGATTCGATCCTCGGGAAAATCCCGGGGCTGGAAACGATCAGCGCGAAGGTGTCCTGCATCGTACTGATGTACGGCGTGCCGTTGCGAATCGACAGCGATCCAAACCTGGCCGAGCGGGTGCCCGAGACCACGAAGAAGGAATTTCGCCGTAACGAGGCCTCCGTCGAGAGCGAGCTGGCAACCTTGCCCACCCCCGGCGCGCCGATTACAGGGTTCTTGCGAAATCCATTCTTCGAGAGCGCTTCCGTGCATTTCGGGCCTCCCCTCAATAACGCGATGTTGCTGGTTGGTCGTTTGGATGGCCCCGATCCGGCGACCGTGCGCCGGATGATTGATGACGCGTTGACCGCCGAGCGATACGGCGTGCACGGTCGCGCCTACTTCGACTGGCGGGACACACAAGATCGCGGATACGTGGAAGGCGACGATTGGATTCGCGGGGCGTATCACGCCTGTCGCGATGCCGGGTACGAATGCGATTACGATGATCGACCCGAGACGTTCGATCAGGATTATCCCATGACCGACGTCGCGATTTACGCGGGCTGGTACGCGCCCAACGTGTGCGGGCCGTTTGTCCGCCCGGATTTTCATTTCCGCACCGGGGCGCTCGCGTACCACATCCACTCGTCGAGCGGCGCCAGCGTGCGGACACGGACGGCATACTGGGTGGGGCCATTGCTGGCCAAGGGTGCGGCGGCGACCATGGGCAACGTCTTTGAGCCGTACCTCTCGATGACGCCGCATATCGACATGTTTTTCCAGCGGTTGCTGGACGGTGCGACGTTTCTGGAAGCGGGTTATTACAGCGAGCCCGTGCTGAGTTGGCAGACAACGTTCGTCGGCGATCCTCTCTATCGTCCGTTTGCCACGTCGCTGGACGAACAGATCCAGCGTCTCGAGGCCGACCACCAACCGGACATTGAATGGGCGTACCTGCGCAAGGTGAACCAGTTGATGAATCAGAGCCAGTCCTCGACAGCCGAGAAGCTCTGCCGGGCCAAAGCGGAGACACTGCACAGCCAGGTGCTCTTCGAGAAATTGGGGGACCTGTTGCACGCCTCACATCAGGAAGCGGGCGCGATCGGGGCTTACGCCAAAGCCGACGAGAAAGCGGGCAATCCCTACCACCACATTCGAGTGGTCACCAAGATGGCGGCGGCGTATGAAGCGGACCGTCAGATCGTCCGCGCATTGGCTGTGTACGAAAACCTCGTCTCCTCCTATCCCTCGAACCACAACGTGGTGGCATTCTGCACGCACGCTCGCGATCTGGCGGGCACGCTCGGTGACGATACGAAAGTGAAATCCTTCCAATTGAAAATCGACGAGCTGACCGCCCCGCCGCCCAAGGAAACCGGCCAACCGGAAAAGAAGTGACAAGCCCCCGCACCTTTGTTATCAGGTCGCGTAGCCGGGCAAGGCCCGGTGACTGTGATAGTGCCACTATTAATCCTGGCGGTGATCCTGCTCGGCGTACCCTTGTGGGCCGTGAGCATCTACAACCGCTTGGTTTCGACGCGCAACCTGGTCGATAACGCCTGGGCCCAGACCGACGTCCAACTGAAGCGCCGCTGCGATTTGATCCCCAACCTCGTCGAGACCGTAAAAGGCTACGCGACCCACGAACGGCAGACATTCGAAAACGTGATCAAGGCACGTAATGCCGCGCTGAACGCCCCGGACACACAAACCCGGGCGCAAGCCGAGACGGCACTGACCAGCGCGATCAAGTCCGTCTTCGCCATCGCCGAGGCCTACCCCGAACTCAAGGCCAATCAGGGCTTCCTGTCGCTCCAGACCGAGTTGGCCACCACCGAGGGCTACATCGCCCAGTGCCGCTCGCATTACAACGATGCCGTGCTGAACCTCAACAACGCCTTGCAAGTGTTCCCCGCCGACATCGTGGCGAGCCTGTTCAAGTTCCAGTCACGTGAGTTTTTTGGTGCGCCTCAGCAGGCCGAGCGGGAAGCACCGAAGGTGCAGTTCTAGCCGACGCTGACAAATTACAGCGATCACCCGTTACAGCGCGGTTGTCCATCGCTGGCTACTTCTTTTCAAACGCCGCGTCGAAGGCGCGGGCGCTGGGTTTGAAATCGAGCTTCTTGACGAACGCGCAGGCTTCGGTCGCGCCGTGCTCGCGGTCCATGCGGCTGTCTTCCCATTCGACCGAGAGCGGGCCGGCGTAGCCGACGTCGTTGAGGGCGACGATGATCTCCTCGAAGTGGATGTCGCCGTGGCCGAGCGAGCGGAAATCCCAGTAGCGACGGGGGTCGGCAAAGCTCGTGTGACCGCCGAACACGCCGACCGTGCCATCGCCGTGTCCCCACCACACGTCTTTCATGTGGACATGATAGATCCGGTCGGCAAAACGGCGGATGAACTTCACGTAATCGACGTGCTGATAGCCGAAGTGCGACGGATCGTAATTGAAGCCGAACTCCTTGCGGCCTTCCAACGCGGCCACCGCGCGCTCGGCGCTGGCGATATCAAACGCGATCTCGGTCGGATGCACTTCGAGCGCGAATTTCACTCCGCACTTTTTGAATTCGTCGAGAATCGGGTCCCACATTTTCGCAAAGAACGCGAATCCATCGTCGATCATTGCGCTCGAAACCGGCGGGAATGAATACAGCAGGTGCCAGATCGAGCTTCCCGTGAAACCGTTGACGACCTTGACGCCAAGGTGTTTGGCGGCCTGCGCGGTGCGCATCATTTCATCTGCGGCGCGCTGGCGGACATCCGCGGGTTTGCCGTTGCCCCACACGTGCGGCGGCAGGATGGACTTGTGGCGCTCGTCGATGTTGTCACAGACCGCCTGGCCGACCAGATGCGCGCTGATGGCCCAGGTCTTCAATCCGTGTCGCGCGAGGATCTCGTGGCGCGAGTCGCAGTAACTCTTTGATTTGGCGCCCTGGCGGACATCGAAGTGGTCGCCCCAACACGCCAGTTCGAGGCCATCGAACCCAAAACCCTTGGCCTTCTTGCAGATGGTGTCGAAGGTGAGGTCGGCCCATTGGCCGGTGAAAAGCGTGACGGGTCTGCCCATGGTCGTGATCTCCGTGTAATTCGCGTTGGACTCGCTGACGCACGAGTGATAAACAAGCAGCAGGGCGTTTTCAAGCATCATGTTCATCGACACACACGCGCATCTTTGCTATCCCGACTTCGCGGAGGATCTTCCCCAGATGATCGAGCGCGCGCAGGCCGCGCAGGTCACGCAGATCGTCAGCATCGCGACGGATTTGGAATCGGCGCGGAAGACCCTGGACATCGCGCGTCGATTCGAAAGTGTTTACGCCGCTGTCGGCCTGCATCCCGGCGAAGTGCCCAACGTCACTCTCTGCGACATGAAGGAACTGGCCCTGCTCGCGGCCGAGCCCAAGGTCGTGGCCATCGGCGAGACCGGCCTGGACTATTTTCGGGAGGCGCAGACCGACCTGGCGTTGCGTCAGCAGCAGACCGACCTCTTCTGGGCGCAGTTGGAATTGGCAAAGGAGCGGCATTTGCCGGTGGTCATCCACAATCGCTCCGCCGAACAGGACATTCTGGACATCCTGCGGGCGCACGCGGAAGCCCTGCCCAAGGATTGGCGTCCATGGGGCGTGATGCACTGTTTTTCCGGCACCGAGAAGTTCGCGTTTGACTGCATCGAGATCGGGCTGTTGATCAGCTACACGGGCATCCTGACCTTCAAGAACGCCGTTGAGCTGCGCGAGGTGGCAAAGAAGGTGTCCCTCGACCATGTTATGCTGGAAACGGATGCGCCGTACTTGGCGCCGGTACCGAACCGTGGGAAACGCAACGAGCCGGCCTACGTGCCGCTCATTGCCAACGTGCTTGCCGAGGTGAAAGGCGTGACCGTCGAGGAAGTCACGCGAGCAACGACGCAGAACGCCCACCGGTTGTTCGGACTGCCCTGAGAGAGGAGGACGTAGATGGAACTCAAACGATTCAGTCTCGCGATACGGATCGTGGTCGCGCTCATCCTCGGCTTTTTTCTGCTGAAATCCGTCTTTTCGGGGACGGCTCCCGGCCAACCAATCTCACCGATGGACAGGTTCTTCGGGATGGTCGTGGCGATAGTCTACGGTCTCGTACTATTTGCTCTGTTTGGTTGGTCGTTTCTTGCAGCCATCGGCGAGCGGATCGGGAATTCGCTCTACATGCCGGGCGATAAAAACTTCCAAATTTCGCCGGAATATAGCGTGGCGGAGGCCCGCGCCGGGGTGGGGAAATACCAGGAGGCCATCGACGAATACCGCAAGGTGATCATCGAGTATCCCGACGACATTTATCCGCATTTGCGCATTGCGGAATTCGCCGCGAAACACTTGAACGATTTGAAACTGGCCGAACTCGAACTGCTCTCGGCGCTGGGGAAAGCCAAAGGGGTGGATTCCACGGCGCTGGCGGCGGGTCGCCTGGCCGATCTTTACCAGCATACGTTGCAGGACCCGGCGCGGGCGTTGGACGTGATGAAACAATTACGCGAGAAAATCCCCGGTACCAAGCAGGCGAGGCTGGCAGAAGAACGCATCACGGTGCTTGAAAGCATTGTGCACGACGGAGTGGTGCTGCCGAAATCACCCGACAAGATTGCCCATCGACCATCGCGCTACAAGATGTCGGAGTAGCTTGCCTCAGCGAAGATGTCCGAAGTACATCGTCGTGGCGTAATCCATGGTGACCTTGCCGCCCGCTTGGTGGCGGTCGAAAACCACGCGCAGGGCCTTCAACATCGGTTGATGATTCGGATGTCCCAACTCGGGTGCGTAGGAGGAGGACAGCAGGCGGCCCATCAGTCCTTCCAGGTCGAAGACCTGCTGACTCTCGAATTCTCGCCGCGTGAATAACTGGGGGGCGAAGAATGCGGTAATCGCCTCAATGTCAATATTCCGGTGGTTCACTTGCTGGTAGTCGGTGCCATACTTCTGGAGTAATTCCTCGTACGCGCACAGGAATGGGGACGCGTCCGTCTGTCGGTCGTTCGAGATCAGGGCAACCCAGCCATTTGGCCTGAGGATGCGTGCGAACTCCGTGCGCGCCTGGTTGCGGTTAAACCAGTGGAACGCCTGGCCGGCCGTGATGAAATCCACCGAACGATCCGCCAGCGTCGTGGCCTCCGCGGCGCCGTTGACGCTCGTGAAGTTGGGATATTGTTTCAGCAATCGTTCGCCCGCCTCACGCATCTCGCGGTTCGGCTCGACCCCAAACACCGGATTCCCGTGTTTCAGGAATAGCTCGCTCAAGATCCCCGTTCCGGATCCGATGTCGGCGACAATGGATTTCTCCGTCAGTCCGCATTCACCCGCCAACGTGTCGATCACCGCGCTCGGATAGCCCGGGCGGTACTTGATGTAATTCTCCACGCGGCCGGAGAATCGGAGTGTGGAATTCTTCACCAAACCCGGCTTCACTGTTGACCTGCGCTGCTATGGCTCTGGGCAGATGCTTCGGTTCGGTTCTTAAGGTACACGAAGATTTTGCGATTCGGCTCCCTGTCCTCTCCCCATACGGCATCGACCTTGGAGCCATCCAGTTTCCTAACTACCTCAAAAGGGACTTCATTACTTCGCGCTTGTAGTTTTGCCAGCGCCGCAGTGTTTGCAGTCCAGTCGACGTGAATCATCTGTGGGAGTTTCTCAAAGTCCCAGTAAACGTTTTGGCCGCGGCCTTTCAAGCTTTGTTCCGCTACTCGGAGATCGTCCCAACTACGGGGCCACCTGCCTTCATGCGTGTCGATGTACTCAACGATCAAGTCGCCGGTCGTCCATGCCGCGTAAGAGTTTGGTATCAGGACGTAGGCGAGGTGGTACACTTGATATCCCCAAACCGCGACAAGAACCATCACTGAGAGAAGTAGAGTCCCCACGATCAAAGCCACAACTTTCCGCGTTGTTGTCACAGCAAAGACAATCTAGCAGGAACGCTCTCCTGCTGCCAGCCGCCAACTGATCTACAAACTCCGGTAGTAAAACCCGGCCTTCTCGGCGGCTTTGCGGTCGAAGAGGTTCTTGATGTCGATCAGGACAGGCGGAGACATCCTGGCCTTGAGCTGGTCAAGCGTGAGCGACCGAAAGGCGTTGTGCTTGTTCGCCACAAGCATGCAATCGCATTTCGGCAGCTTGTCGAACTCGACGTTTTCGATTCCGAAATACTTGCGGACGGTATCAGCCGAAAGCAGCGGATCGCAGCCGAGGACTTTGACACTGAAACCCTGAAGGTACGTGATGGTGTCGTGGACCTTGCTGTTGCGAATGTCGGGTACGTTCTCCTTGAATGTCAGCCCCAGGACCAGCACCGTCGCGTCTTTGATCGGTTTGCCGACGTGGGCGATGCCCTTGACGATCATCTCGCCAACGTGCGTCGGCATGGAATCGTTGATCTGTCGGCCCGCCAGGATGACCTGCGGATGATAACCGAATTGCTGCGCGCGGTAGGTAAGGTAGTACGGGTCGACGCCGATGCAGTGCCCGCCCACGAGGCCGGGATGATACTTGTGGAAATTCCACTTGGTGCCCGCCGCAGCGAGGACTTCGTCGGTATTGAGGCCGAGACGCGAAAAAATCAGGGAGAGTTCGTTCATGAGCGCGATGTTCAGGTCGCGCTGGATGTTTTCGATGACCTTGGCGGCCTCGGCGGTGGCGATGCTGGACGCGTGGAACACGCTCTTGGCGACGAGCGAGTACAACGCGCTGACCTCTTCCAACGTCTCGGCGTCGCAGCCGCTGACGATCTTCACGACCTTGTCGACGGTGTGCTCGTGATCGCCGGGGTTGATCCGTTCCGGCGAGTAGCCGATTTTGAAATCGCCCAGCTTGAGCCCGGACTTTTCCTCGAGAATGGGCAGGCAGACTTCTTCGGTGACGCCGGGGTACACCGTACTTTCAAAAATGACGATGGAACCTTTGCTCAGGTTCTCGCCCACGATGCGCGAGGCGCTAATGACCGGTTCGAGGTCGGGGACGTTCGCCCGGTCCACGGGCGTCGGGACGGCAACGACGATGTACTTGCACTGGCGCAATTGCTTCGCGTCCGTCGTGAAACGGATATTCGGGGACTTGAGGTCGCCTCCGAGGGTCTCGCCGGTGCGATCGATTCCCTGCTGAAGTTCCTCGACGCGGCGCGTGTTGATGTCAAAGCCGACCACGGGCATGTGTCGGGCGAGCGACACGGCCAATGGCAGGCCGACATAGCCAAGTCCGACAACCGCAACCGTACCCTCAATTTTCTTCATAATGTTTGCGGACAACCCCGTAAGAATTAGCAGGTCCCATGCTCAAAATCCAGCCGTTGTTCATAGGTGTGCAACGTTTACAGGATGAACTCGGCTGGGATTCAGCATTCCAGCCAGCAAAATGCGCAGGGTATGGTAGTTTTTTACATCGATCCGGTGAGTACCAACGTCGGTCGCCAGCGGTTTCACATCCACAATTTCGTGCGTCCCCGGGTCGAAACTCACCTCCAACGTGCCGTCGTTGTAGACGGCCCGGCCGTGGTTCTCATCGAGGGCTAGAGAGTACACCTTGCCCTCCATCCGTCCCACGATCTGGGAGAGTCCGTCGATCTTCATGACATAAAACCCATCGCGTTTGGGATTGTCGAGCCACGTATCGCGGTCGGCGAAGAAGCTCGGCTTCTGGATGAACGGGCCGCCGTACTCGGGGCAGAACGTGTCGCAATTTCCGCACTCGTTGCACCAATCGGCGAAGTTGGCGATCTGGTGCTTGCGTTCAATCTTCAGCACTCCCGGATCGGCCGGCTGGAGCCGGCCGCCCTCCCAGGAGTAATTCGTGTACTTGATCTCGACGGGGTCCACTTCGTAGTAAAAATTCGCGTCGTTCGGGCACACGGGAATGCACTTGTCACAACTGATGCAGTCATAGAGGTGCAACTTCGAGTCAATCCGCTTCGGCACGGCCATGTTCTTCTCGGCCGTGTACCGTTCATCGGCGACCGTGCGACTCCAGATCGGGCCGATGTTGAGGAAGCCGGCGTAGTTGACCGCCTCGTCGCGGTTGTTCTTCGCGTGCTCGAGCGCCGCTTGCGCGTTTCCTTCCCGCTGGAGAATGAAATCGCCGATGTTGTCCACGCCCCGCGTCTTCATTTCTGCTTCGAGGTTCTTCATGTACTCGAACAGCCGGCCGTAACCGCCCACCTTCAGGAGGTCGGAGCAGGTGGTGATTGGCACGAATCCGCAGGCGACGCAGTTGGCGAAATTATGTTTGTCCACGGCGGCGGCGAAACTGATCGGGCAGTCGGGCCCGTAGTTTTGCCGCCAGCGCTCGACGAGTCGCAGCGTGATCACGTGGAGGGGCGGGCCGCTGAGATACATGATCTCGTCTTTCGGGAAGAACGTCTTGTGATTGATGACTTCCAGCGTGTTGCTGAACTTCACGCCGACGGTGAGCCCGAGTTTGCGTCCCGTCTCCCGCAAGCGGCGCATCATCTCGATGCCGTCATCGAATTTCAGCCCGACGTCGACGGCCTTCTTGTTGACCTGAATATCATGGTAACCGAGCCGGTCATGCAACAGGTAGTTGATGTCGTCCAAACCCAGCATCGTCGGGTTCATCTTGACCACGACGCCCATGCCGATATCGGTCAGGAGGAAGTGGCAGATCTTTTCGATCTCGGTCGGGGGGCAATTGTGGAACGTCGAGAGCGTGATCGTGTCGGAAATCTCGTCCGGGTAGGGCAGGTCGCGGTACTGTTTCCAGCGGTCGGGGATTTCCATGCGCAACTGGTCGACGTGTTTCTTCGCGTTGCGAAGAGTGGCCATGAAATCGCGGATCGGCTGGGCGGAGATCCCCGCCAGGTTGTAGCCGAGACTGAAATCGTAGATGGTCGATGTTTTGTCGAACGGGCTCGGCGGGAAATTCAGCAGGTTGCTCGCCTTGAGCATCTCGACCAGCATCATGCCCGCGACGTATTCGTGGATCGACTCGTTAAGCCGGAGTTCCTGCGAGAACTCGATATTGTAGCCCACATTGGTCATGTCGATGCACGGGCGGTTGATGACCAACTGGTCGTCGATCTGCACGGTCTTGAGTTCGAGGATGCGGGATCCGCCGAGCCAACTGAGCACGATGTTTTGCGCCATCTGCGTTTGCGGCCCGGCCGCCGGACCGACCGGCGATCGGCCGCGACCCGCCCGTGAAACTTCACGGTCGTGTCCAGAGTCGGGTCGGGCACATACATTTTGCGCAACGGCAGGTCGAAGATGGTCTGTTGCCGCTCGGGCTCCAGAAACATCCGTTTAACGAGATCGCAAAATGGAGATGGATGGAGGTCCGCCATAGGGCCAGTTCTGTTCACAGACTTTACGGCTTCCTTTGCCGCAGTCCAGTCATAACTTATTCCAGCGAGGCCAGCCTCTCAAGGGTGGTGAGCCAACCAGTCTCACGCTTGACAGCGTGTTTGTTGTCAAGGCTTACGCGGCTGCCAAATTGTCGGCTTGCTGCGGGTGTGCTGACATTGTGGCTGCTGCACGCGCCATGTGTCCGATGTCACTGATTTCTGTAACCACCGTTTTCGCAATCGGTTAGGACGGCACAACCAGCCGTGGCATCGGCTCTGCTCACGCACAGAGTGTAAATATCACTGATACGGACGAACACCCGTCAGTGGCTGAATTTCCGGCGCCGGGGAAGCGAGGTTTTGACCTCTGGCGTGACGTCGTGTTTTCGGCGCCGGCACCGGATCGAGAAACATCTTACGCGAGGGAACGATGAAACGAAGTGACGGATGTCTGACCGACGCTCAACTTCAGGCGGAATTGAGCCGGTGCGAGTATTGCGAAGAGAAGCCGTGCCGCGAGGCGTGCCCGGCGCATTGTTCGCCGGCTGACTTCATCATGGCCGCGCGCGTGGGCGGGAAATCCGACTATCGCCGGGCGGCGGCCTTGATCATGAGCGCCAATCCACTCGGCGGGGTGTGCGGCGTCGTTTGCCCCGACTACTTCTGTGTGAAGGCGTGTTCGCGCCGGACATTCGATTCGCCGATCAACATTCCGGCGGTTCAAGCCACCGTCATCAAGAAAGCAAACGAAGTCGGGATGGCGGCATTCAACGTGGCGAAGAAGAATGGGAAGACGGTCGGCGTCGTTGGCGCGGGACCGGCGGGGTTGGGCGCGGCGGCTGTGTTGGCCCAGCAAGGCTATCAGGTCACGGTCTATGACCAGCAAAAGCGCCTGGGCGGGATGACGAACCTCATCCCGGACTTCCGATTGGACAAGACGGTCGTGCGGGCCGACATCGAATTCCTCAAGCATCTCGGCGCCATCGAGTTCAAACTCGGCAAGGCGATTGCCAACCCGGACAATCTGCTCAAGGCGCACGACGCGGTCATTGTGTGCGCCGGGCTGGGCACTCCCATGCGACTGGGCATTCCCGGCGAAGAATACACGGTTTCATGGCAGGACTTTCTGCAGAACCAGAAGAAGATGCGCGTGGCGGGCAAGAAAGTAGCGGTCCTGGGTGGCGGCGCGGTGGCGGCGGATTGCGCGACCACGGCCAAACGGCTCGGGGCGCTTTCGGTCGATCTGGTCTATCGGCGCAAACAGGAGAACATGCCGTTGACGCAGTACGAGCGGGACATGCTGCTGGAACACGGCATCGAGATCTCGAGTTGCTGCAAGCCGATCGCGGTAATTCATCAAGGGAAGCGGGTCACGGGCTTGCGCATCGACAGGATGATGCTGCCGAAGGGCAAATCTCCGCGTCCGGAAAACTTTGTCGTCAACAAGCTGGAATCGCCGTTTGTCCGCGAATTCGACGTCGTCATTTCGGCGATTGGCAGCCGGCCCAAATTGCCCGTGAAGAAAACGAAGGGAATCTTCTACGCGGGCGACATGGTGCTGGGTTCCTCCACCGTGGTGGAGTCCGTGGCCAGCGGCAAGAACGCGGCGCTGGAAGCCGACGCATTCATTCGCGGTGACAGCCGACCGCGCATTCGGGACCGTGCCAAGAACCGTACCATTCTGACGGGCACGCCGGTGTGTCCCGTGCCGCTCGACGCGGAGTTTTTTGGCCGCCGGATCCGCTCGCCATTCCTGCTCTCGGCCGCGCCGCACACGGACGGATACGAACAGATGCGTCTGGCCTACCAGCACGGTTGGTCGGGCGGCGTAATGAAGACCTCGTTCGACAACGTGCCGATTCACATCCCGAGTGAATACATGTTCGTGATCGGGGGCTCGACGTACGGCAATAGCGACAACGTCTCGGGGCATCCGCTCGACCGCGTCCGCAAGGAAGTCGAGCGGCTGGTGAAGGAATTTCCGGACCGGCTCACGCTGGCGTCGACCGGCGGGCCCGTTACGGGCCGCGACGAGGAAGACCGCGCGGGCTGGCAATCGAACACGCGGAAGATGGAGAGTGCCGGGGTGATGGGCGTCGAATACAGCCTGTCGTGTCCGCAAGGGGGAGACGGCACGTGCGGCGACGTTGTTTCCCAGAATGCCGAACTGACGGCCAAGATCATCGACTGGGTCATGGAAGCCAGCAGCGAGGACAACCCGAAATTGTTCAAGCTCACGGCGGCGGTCACGGCCATCCAGCCGATCATCGCACGGATTCAGGAAGTGTTCGCGAAATACCCGAACAAGAAAGCGGGCGTGACGTTGGCCAACAGTTTTCCGTCACTGGCGTTTCGCAAGTCCGCGACGCGACGCTGGGAGGAGGGCGTGGTCATCGGCATGTCGGGTGAAGGCGTCCTGCCGATCAGCAATCTGACGCTGGCCAAGGTGTCCGGCATGGGCATCGCGGTTTCGGGCAACGGCGGGCCGATGGACTACAAGGCGGCCGCTAATTTCCTGGCGCTGGGCGCGCAGACGGTGCAGTTCTGCACGATTGCGATGAAGTATGGACTGGGGATTGTGGACGAACTTCACTCCGGCCTGAGCTACCTGATGCAGGAGCGCGGATTTCGGTCGGTCAAGGAATTGATTGGCAGCGCCCTGCCGCATCCGATTACGGATTTCATGGCGCTCTCGGCGACCAAGAAACTTCCCGAGGTGGTTCGGGAACTTTGCGAGCACTGCGGCAATTGCGCGCGGTGTCCCTATCTCGCGATCACGTTGGATGGAGAAAAAGTTCCCGTGTTCGATCCGCGCTACTGCATTGGCTGTTCGCTCTGCGCGCAGAAATGTTTCGCGGGGGCGATTACGATGCGGGAACGGACGGAGCGCGAGCTGTTGGCATTGGCGCACTAGCCAACGGCGACGGATGCGCAAGGTCTGTGGATGCCGCTGGATGCAAATCCGGGATAGCCTAAAACAGTAGTGTCCGAATTTGCCTCAAAAGCTAATGTTTCTGACGCTGAGGGCTTGAATGCGCAGTGAAAATGAGGTAGATATACGGGCGGGGAAAACGATGAGTGCGAAGGAAATCATTGAGCATATCAAAGCCTTGCCGCCGGCAGAGCGGGCCGAGGTGGCCAAGTTCATTGTCGAACAAGACGACTCGTGGATTCCCGACGACTTCAAAGCGGCCATGAACGAGGCGCAGCAAGGCCGTCTCGTGGATACGGAGAAGGCGTTGTCTGAAACGCCACCGCCTCATCTGCGATGAGCTACCGCTACCGGGCCACGGAGCGCTTCTGGACAAACTTCTATCGCCTCAGCCCTCCCCAGAAGGAGGCCGTCCGCGAAGCTTGGAGGATTTTCAAAGTTAATCCGTTCGACTCCCGCCTACGCCCGCATAAGATTCAGCGCCTGTCCGCGCACTACGGTCGCACCATCCACGCAATCGAAATCGAAGGCGACCTGCGCTGCACCTTCTACGTCGAGGGTGACAGCGTCATCACGCTGACAATCGGCACGCACGCAATTTACCGGGGCTGACCTGTCGCGTCACGCGATTACGCCTGTCAGTTCAAGCGCCAAAAATCGCTCGCCAACAAACGGGCTGGAAATGTAGGCTTCTGGCTGCGAGGAGAGCAAAGTGAGTGACCCAAATCCAAAGGCAACGCAATATCTCATAAGAGCAGGAACAAACGACCTGCGTTCTCCAAAATGCGGCATCTGTACAGGCTTCTCGGAGGCCGACGATCTTGTCAACGACCTGGTGTCTTGTCCGCACGCGTTTGTTCTTGGCTGCATAATGGATCGGCAGATCGATGCCGATAAGGCGTGGCAGATTCCTTTCCAGATGAAACAGCGAATTGGCGATTTTGCTTTCTTCAAGCTCGCGTCACTCACAGAAGGGGAGGTGAAACATCATATGACCAAGCCGACCCCCCTCCACCACTACAATAATCGAATGGCGGGATTCTTCTTCCGGGCGATCAGACACATTGATGCGAACTACTCAGGCCACGCTGAACAAATTTGGAACAACAAACCTAGCAGCGCAGAGATTGTCTATCGATTCCTTCAGTTTCCTGGAGTCGGCCAGAAGATCGCGACAATGGCGGCCAACATATTGGTCAGAGACTTCAAGATTCCAGTCTCGGACAAGTATTCAATCGACATCTCCATGGACACGCACGTACAGAGAGTCGTGAAGCGGGTCTACGGATTTCCCCCTAAAACCAAACCGGAGCGGCTGATCTTCTTTGCGCGTGCGTTACATCCAGAATATCCCGGCATCACGGATTACGGATGTTATCGAATTGGTAAGCAATGGTGCCGGCCAAAGAATCCATTGTGCAGCCAATGTGAAATAGGGACTCTTTGCAAAACGGGACAACATCGTCGAATCATGGCTTGAGGGTTCAAACACGAAAGAAACGACATAGCGTCCGTTTGACAAGGCATCGGAGGTCAGTGGGCCGTGGAGAATTGATGGTGTTGTGTTACCGGCTCCTCTGCCGTAGTCTGACAAAAACTTACCGTGAATCTGACCCGACTCATCAAAGTCGCCCGCGGAGAAGAACCCGCCGATCTCGTCATCAAAGGCGGGCAGATTGTCAACGTCCTCAGTCAGGAGGTGTACCCGGCGGATATTGCGATTTGTGGGGAACAGATTGCCGGCGTGGGCGATTACAGCGGCCCGAACGAACTGGATGCGCGCGGAAAGTTTATTGCGCCGGGCTTCATCGACGGCCACATGCACATCGAGAGTTCGATGGTCACGGTCTGGGAATTTGCGAAGACCGTCATGCCGCACGGGACGACGACGATTATGGCGGATCCGCACGAGTTGGCGAACGTGCTGGGGGTCGAGGGCATCGAGTATGTGTTGAAGACGGCGAAGTACCAGCCGCTCAGCGTGTATGTAATGCTGCCGTCGTGCGTGCCCGCAACCGACCTCGAAACCAGCGGCGCGCGGCTCAAGGCGGTGGATTTGCTCCCGTTCCTCGACAGCCCGTGGGTGCTCGGCCTGGCCGAGATGATGAACTACCCGGGCGTCATTCATCGGTCCGAGGAAGTGCTGGAGAAGTTGCGTGTGGTGGGCGGGAAAGTGGTGGACGGTCATGCGCCGCAGCTCAGCGGCAAGGATTTGAACGCGTACATCGCGGCGGGCATCGGCAACGATCACGAATGCACGACGGTCGAGGAAGCGCGGGAGAAGATGCGGCTCAGCATGACCATCGCCGTTCGGGAAGGATCGGTCACGCGCGATCTGCTGGCGCTGCTGCCGCTAATCAAGTCCGAGAATGCCGAGCGGTTCTTCTTTTGCACCGACGACCGCACGCCGGCTGATTTGATGACGCGCGGTCATATCGATTCCATGGTGCGGATGGCCATCGGCGCGGGTTTGGACCCGGCGCTGGCGATTCGCTTGGCGACCATCAACACGGCGCGGTATTTCGGTCTGCCGAAGGTTGGCGCGATTGCGCCGGGGTGGGTGGCGGATTTGAACGTGCTCACCGATCTCAAGGCGTGTGCGGTCGAGAAGGTGTTCAAGCGCGGTCATCTGGTGGCGGAGAAGGGTTATCTGCTCGGGAACAAACCGATGAGCGCGATGATCGACGTGCGCAACACGGTGCGCATCCGTCCGCTCGGCGATTCGAGTTTCCGAATCGCGGCGAAGAGTGGCCGGGCACGGGTGATGGAATTGATTCCCAACCAAATCATCACGCGGCAGGGTTTTGCCGAGCCGAAACGCGAGGATGGCCACGTGGTTTCCGACACGAAAAACGACGTGCTAAAGATTGCGGTGATCGAGCGGCATCATGGCACGGGCAACATCGGGCTGGGTCTGGTGAAAGGGTTTGGGCTGAAATCGGGCGCGATTGCCAGTAGTGTTGGTCACGACGCGCACAATATCAATGTTGTTGGCGCCAACGACGCCGACATGCGTGCGGCGGTCGAAGAGATCGTGAAAATGCAGGGCGGATTTGCCGTTGCCAACCACGGCAAGATACTCGCGTCGGTGCCGTTGCCGATTGCGGGACTGTTGAGCAACAAACCGTTGCCCGACGTGAAAGAGGAACTCGACGCCGCCAATCGCGCGACGCGTGAACTCGGTTGCACCGTGCCGGAACCGTTCATGGCCCTGTCGTTCATGGCATTGAGCGTGATACCCGAATTGAAACTCACGGACCGCGGTTTGGTGGACGTGAACCAGTTCAAGTTCGTGGATTTGTTTGAGGGGTAGCCGGTCGCCTTGGGCTTGCCGAAAGCGCTTGGCCTGACTACACTCCGCGGCAGCCACGCCACTCGTTCATATGAAACGATCAAAGTATCCAATGTTGGTTGTCCTCGCTGCAGGCGAAAGCCTTTTTGCCGTCTGTGCACGCGGTGACGAGACCCTGCCAAGTAATTCATCGGCGACAAACGCACCGCCTCAAATGACGTCACCTTGACGTCACCTGAATTTTCAAAACAACCGGGAAGCAACGAAGCGGATCGCGCTGCGCTTCCCGCCGCCGTTGATTACGTGGCGAAACAGCGTGAGGACAGAATCCGTGGGGTGCCGCTGCCGCCAAGTCAGTTCGCGTTTCCCAACGACGATGCCGGGCCTCTTCGGCCTCTGCCGATCCGTGTGAACTTTTATCTTAAACCCACCAGACCAGATCGGCTAGCTCAGGCGTGTCCGAGTTTCGCTGATGACGGACAGCCCTGAGCACAATCTTTCCCGGTTCGCGGATCAGCGCATCCATGCGATGCCACTCACTTCAGCGTGCCGGACTTGTCGGCGGTGGCCTTGTAGTTCAGGGATTCCTCTGCTGAGAATACCCCTGTGCCAATGGTCACGCTCACCGGCATCGTCACGGTCACGCCGGCTTTGGGAGTAGTGGCGTTGGTCACCCCGTACGCAGCCCAAGCAGCCGCCCAAGACCCTTTCTTCAGCGAAGCTGTCAACGTCCAGGCTTCGGTCTTCTTGGCATAGGTGAGTTTGCAGGAGTTGGTCGAACTCTTGCTGCTGCCCTTGGCATTCAACGTGAAGGTCGCCAGCGCCCCACCGACGTCCACCGTCACCGTCTGGTTGGTTACGCTGAAGCCCGCCCCCAATGCGGGCGAGGCGGTCAGGCTGCAGCTATCCATGTTGGTCTTGGCGGGATTGAGATTCACCTTGGCTTGGAATTTCTTCACCGTCAATACGCCCGGGGAGAAGGCTAGGGCAAAGGGCCCATTCAACCCGGAGGCAAACACGGTGGGATTGGTGCTGAGGACGCCGTCGTTGTTGATGAATTCATTGATCTTGTTGTTGAACTGATCCGCCTCAAACAGATCACCCGCGCTGTTGAAGACCAGCCCCACCGGCACATTCAACCCGGAGGCAAACACGGTGGGATTGGTGCTGAGGACGCCGTCGTTGTTGATGAATTCATTGATCTTGGCGCTGCCCTCATCCGCCTCAAACAGATCACCCGCGCTGTTGAAGGCCAGTCCTTCGGGCCTGTTCAACCCGGAGGCAAAGACGGTGGGATTGGTGCTGAGGACGCCGTCGTTGTTGATAAATTTATTGATCACGCCGCTGTTCAAGTTTCCAACAAACAGATCACCCGCGCCGTTGAAAACCAGATAAAAAGGCGAATTCAACCCGGAGGCAAAGACGGTGGGATTGGTGCTGAGGACGCCGTCGTTGTTGATAAATCTATTGATCTTGCCGCTGTCCTCATCCGCCTCAAACAGATCACCCGCGCTGTTGAAGGCCAGTCCCTCAGGCCTGCTCAATCCGGAGGCAAACACGATGGGATTGGTGCTGAGGACGCCGTCGTTGTCGACGAATTCATTGACCGTGGTGCCGCCCGTATCCGACGCAAACAGATCACCCGCGCTGTTGATGGCCAGTCCCTCAGCATCACCCACCCCGGAGGCTAACAGGGTGGGATTGGTGCTGAGGACGCCGTCGTTGTTGACGAATTCATTGATCTTGCCGCTGCCGGTATCCGACTCAAACAGATTCTGCGCGGGTGCATGGGAGGTCAGCAAGAGCATGGCGCCCACCGATACGATCAGTCTTCGAAACATGTGCATGGCCACTATTCCTTCCTTGTTGTTATCCGACATTTCCCCTATGACCTACGGGCGGCAACCATCGCAGGCCATTCAGTTTCCTTGATCAGCATTTTATCCTCTCGGACACTGCTATCAAGCCATTTTGTGACTTCAAGATTGGTTTCCCGACACCGTCGGAGATGCCTTCGGCTCGTAGTTGCGTGCCGCACCAGTTTTCGACCGAACGCAGACAAAGCATCGCCTCCAGCCATTTTGCTTTCCCGCATTTGCCGCCCGGCGAGCATCAGCCGGTCAGCGGTATGGGCAATCTCAGCCACCTAATCCTTTCCAGAATAGTTCGGAACAATTCTCGTGGGATGGCCACCTCCGCCATCTGGAAGATCACCTGCCGCGCATGGCGCACGACCTTCGTTCCGATCTGGATCAGTTTCTCCCGCAACGTCGTCAACGTCCGGGGACGCATCGCACGCGGGCTGTTGAGGACATTGGCCTGCGAGACGGTTCACGGCGACGGAGCGCCGTGGCTACAGGAAGCGTGTGGAAACGACAGCAGGCAGAGCTGCCGGCCCTACGATCCGAACGGCGGACGGACGGCTCGCCCCGAACTCGGAATCCGGTAAAGTCAGGCATCCCCGCGATAATTGCGACAAGGGCTCAAAGTAGTTGTCGGTATTGTTCATTTCGTTTCCGGGTTAGAGTTGGCGCATGAAGTGTAGAGAGACAGGAAGGGGAGTCGAAGGACGCGCAGTTCACCCGATCCGCGCTCACCGCGCGCGGCTACAGGGGGACAGGTTGCGCAAAAAAGGGGAAAATTGCGAAACGAACCCAACGATTTTGCCGAGGGATTTCATGTCGATCTGCTTGAACGGTAGGAGGATGGAACGTGCGGGCAGGGGGAAATTCCAATGGGTTCGTCCCCCCCTAAAATTGGGTTCGGTCGGGGGGCTATGAGGTCGCTTTCAATGTCAAATTCTCCTAAAAAGCCATCGGCGGACGGGCACTTGACTTGGAGGCGTCGGGGAATCAATCTGTGGGCCGAGGTGACGATGAAAACACGATTGATCTATTGCTTGTTTGTCGCAGCGGCCCTGGTCGGGGCTGACTGTAGTCAGTCCGACAACACTTCGCAACAAACGCCACTGCCACCGGCTCCACCGGCGGCGCCGCAGGCGGCGGTGTCACCAGCGGCATCGGGCACGCAAACCCCGGCGTTGCCGCCGGGGCATCCGGATATCAGCAGCATGAGCGGGCAGAGTTTGCCGGCCGGTGCGGCGTCGGATGCACCGAACCCGCAATGGACGGTTCCCGCAGACTGGCAACAGGGTAATCCTTCGTCGATGCGACGGGCGACGTTCCTGGTGAAGGGTGCGGACGGCCAGAGCGCCGAGATCGCGGTGTCGGTGTTTCCCGGAGACGTGGGCGGGTTGATGGCGAACATCAATCGCTGGCGCGGTCAGATCGGTCTGGGTCCGGTGGCGCCCGATGAGATCGCCGGGATCACGTCGGACCTGAACGTCAACGGGACGAAGGCCACGGTGGTGGATTTCAAGGCGGACACCGCTCCGCCGGGGAAAACGCAACCGCCGCGGATGGTCGTGGTCACGGTCCCGAACGCGGGGAATTCGTGGTTTTTCAAGATGACGGGCGACGCGCCGTTGGTGGGCGCCCAGAAGGATGCCTTCCTGCAATTCGTGAAGTCGGTGAAGTTTTAGGTGGCGCGCCGGTCTTACGGCGATGGACGCTGGCGGATGCGGGTGACGACGAGATGGATCGCGGACACGATGTAGATGAGGGTGCCGATGACGGACAGGGTTGCGAGTGGCCCGACATGGAACGCGCGGGCCATGGTTTCCAGGTTGCCGCTCTCTAGGATGTCGCCATTGGTGGCGAGTTGCAGGTACTGGGAATACGCCCGCACAAACAGGACCAGCATCGCCACCAGACACACGCAGAACCCGCCCGCGTAGAGAGAGCCGGAAAGTCGTTGGCCGAGGTAGAATTGGCCCGCGCCCGGCACGAACAGATTCAAGGTCATCGCAAACCGCAGTGTTCGGGGGCGAGGAGTCGGTGTGGCCGAGGCAGCGGTGGGCGCGGGGACGCTCGTAATGACCGGGGGAATGGTTGATCCTGGAGACAACCCCCACGCATTAGCTATTTGCTCTTGTACCGATGCCGGAGCGGTCGCCATCTCGTACAGCGTGGTCTGACCATTCTCAGTGACGCTGATCTGGATGGCGTCGCGAGTCGCAATTATGGGCGCAGGCGCGGTGGTGATTGCGGACGGTTTGGGCTTGTCCGCAGCCAAGACCGCCAGCATTTGGGCCTCGAATGCCGCTTCGCGCGTCTGCTCCTCGCGATCCGACAGTTTGGCGATGTCTTTCCATTTGGGCATAGCGTAATCCAGCATGTCAAGGAGGCAGGATTTGTGCCTGAGACAGTGTTGTTCTCGGGCCAAAAAGCGACCGTTTCGCTACATGCAGATTGGTCAAATGTAGCGCAAGACCAGCGATTATTCCATCGTCTGGACGATATAACCGCCGGACTTCTTGTCAGGCTCGATTTTCAGGAGGCTGCGGTTCTGCATTTCGAGCAGCAGATCGTTGAAGGAGCGGAACCCGTGGGCGCGTTCATTGAACCCGGGATGGCGGCGCTTGATGGCCTGCTTGATCATGGATCCGTACGTGGGGTCATTCGCGCCACGTTCCGACGAAATGGCCTCCAACGTTTTCAGCACCAGATCGAACGCATCGGCCATCGTGGGGCCCTTGGCCTTGGCCTCGCCCTCGGCGCTCTTCGCTGCGGGAACCGGTGCGGCCTGAGCCGCGCTGCGGTGTCGGGGTTTGGATGGCGCCGCGCGCACAAGGTCATCGTAGTAGATAAATTCATCGCAATTGTTGATGAACAAATCGGCGGTCGAGTTCTTGACGCCGACGCCGATGACGGTCTTGGCGTTCTCGCGCAGCTTGCTCACCAAAGGGGAGAAATCGGAGTCGCCGCTGATGATCACAAACGTGTCGACGTGGCTCTTGGTGTAACAGAGATCGAGGGCGTCGACGACCATGCGAATGTCGGCGGAGTTTTTCCCGGACTGACGCACGTGCGGGATCTCGATCAATTCAAACGCCGCCTCGTGCAGGTCGCGCTTGAACGCCTTGCCGCGGTCGAAATCGCAGTACGCCTTTTTGACCACGATGTGTCCCTTGAGCAGCAGACGTTCGAGGACCTTCTGGATATCGAACTGTGGATAATTGGCGTCCATGGCTCCGAGCGCGATGTTCTCCAGGTCGAGGAACACCGCCATGGTTGCGTTGGAATCCTGAGTGGTCATTGTTTGCCCTCGTGCAGCGCTTCGGCTAGTGCGTTGATCTCGGTCATTGCTCGTGACAAAGCAGTATATACCTCGTCACGGATGTTGACGACACCATAATTCGAATTCTCGCGGTCGAAAACACCCTTCCTATCGGCTCGTCACAGTCCTTGTGACCAAGGATAACCTATCCGGTTTGGATTCTGCAACGCCTGAGTGACGTAGTTCCGGAGCGCAGCGATGTGTTGGGCAGGCATCTTGCCGGCCAGTAGTCATGACACAGAAGACGGTTGCGCAATGGGCGGTGGTCGCGTGAGGCGCATGACGATGAGGCCGGCGATCAGGCAAATAACCGCGCCGAGCGAGACAGCGAACGAGGCGCTGGTGATCCTGGCGATGGCGCCGGCGAGGAGGCTGCCAAAGGGCGTCAGGCCGAGGAACGCGAGGGCATAGATACCCATGACGCGCCCGCGGAGTTCGTCAGGCACACGGGTCTGGACGGCGGTGTTGGCCGTGGCGAAGAAGATGATCATGAAAAAGCCCGAGCCCGCCAAGGCCGCCGCGGAGAGCCAGTAGACGTGGGAGAGCGCGAATACGGCGAGCATGATGCAGAAGCCAAAGAGTCCGCCATAGAACAATTTTCGCCGGGCCACCAGGTCGCCAAGGGAGGCGAGGGTCAACGCCCCGAACAGCGCTCCCACGCCGTTGGCCGCCATGAGATAGCCGTAACCACTGGCCTGAACGTGCAGCACGTCGCGGGCGAATACGGGCATCAGGACGCTGTACGGCCAGCCGAACAAGCTCACAATGGTGATCAGGGAAATGACAGCGCGGATCGCTCGGTGACCGCGGACGTAGCGCAAGGCCTCGACCGTTTCATGCCACACCGGTTTCCGTTCCGCGTGCGGGGCCGCGGCAGGCAGGCGCATGGCGAAGTAGGCGACCACGATGGCGAGGTAGGAAAGGCCGTTCACGAAGAAACAGCCCGTCAGGCCGATGATGCCAATCAACACGCCCGCCAGGGCGGGGCCGAACACGCGAGCGCCGTTGAAGAGGGATGAATTCAGCGCGATGGCATTCATGAGATCGTCCTTGCCGACCATTTCGATGACGAAGCTCTGGCGGGTGGGGATGTCGAATGCGTCGGTCATTCCATCCAGAAAACCGACCAGGGCGATCTGCCAGATTTTGATGACGCCGAAGTAGACGAGGGCGGCGAGCGCGAAGGCGAGCACCATGGCGCTGCTTTCGGTCAGGATGACGATGCGGCGTTTCTCGAATCGGTCGGCCATCGCGCCGCCGACGAGGGTGAACAGCGTGACCGGGATCGCCGACAGAAAGCGCACGGCCCCGAGCGTAAGCGCGGAGTTGCTGAGCGTATATACGAGCCAGCCGAGGGCGACCTGTTGCATCCACGTGCCGATGACGGAAATGAGTTGGCCCAAGAAAAACAGGCGGTAGTTGCGGTGGCGAAATGCTGAGAATGTTTTTCGCCAGCTGATTCCGCCCGCGACGATCGACCGCGGCTGCGACATCGTGTCGGCCGGTACGGTGACAATCGTCGGCTCGTTGTGTTTCGGCGCTTGAATTGGATCGTTCGCGGGCAAAGTAAGAAGGAATAAACTGGAAACGACGGCAGAAATCAACGGGAGATTCGGGCGATCTTCTTGCGGGTGAAAATAAGTCGTCGACGGGCTTGACAGACCACGCCAATACGATATAGTCGCTCACAATAAAGTTAGATATGGCTAATATTCCAAAGGACACGACAACGGACAGGGGTGTGCCCCCACACGGTGGTCATCTGTCCCTTGAGGGCATGCACAGCACGGTAAACGTGCCGCCGCACCAAGCCGGGTTCTGGCGTCAATGGCGGGCGTTTGTCGGGCCGGCGATTCTGATCAGCGTCGGCTACATGGACCCCGGGCAATTGGGGGACGGACTTGCAGGGTGGCGCTCAGTTCAAGTACGGGCTGTTATGGGTGGTCGGCCTCGCCAGTCTGATGGCCGTCTTTCTGCAAGTTATTGCCGCCCGCCTCGGCGTGGCCACCGGCAAGGACCTGGCCCAAGCCTGCCGCGATTGGTATCCCACGTGGACTCGCTGGCCGAATTGGTTGACGATGGAAATTGCCATCGGCATGACCGACCTGGCCGAAGCACTGGGCAGCGCGGTCGCGTTGAACCTGTTGTTTCACATCCCGATTCAATGGGCGATCATCATCACGGCGTTCGACGTGCTGCTGCTGCTGGCGTTGCAGGGGTTTGGCATGAGGCTGATCGAAGCGGTGGTCGCGGTCTTCGTGCTGACCATCGGTGTCTGCTACGGCATCGAGATCTTTGGATTCGCGCAGACCCGGCCCGATTTCCTGGAAATGGGCCACGCCATGGTGCGGCCCGACTTTGCGCAGGCCGGGATGCTCGTGGTGGCGATTGGCATCATCGGGGCGACCGTCATGCCCCACAACCTGTACCTCCACACGGCGTTGGTGCAGACTCGCAAGTTACAGCAGGATGAGCCGTCCATTCGCCGCGCCATCCGGTTTAACACGATCGACACGACCGTGGCGCTGACGATCGCCTTCTTTGTCAACGCGGCCATCCTGGTGCTGGCGGCGATCGTGTTCTACGGGAAGACCAGCGTCACGGTGGCGGGCGGCCAAACGGTCGCGTTCAATCCGGACAGCGATTGGATCCGCGTCGCCTATCTGACACTCGCGCCGCTGCTGGGGAAGACGCTGGCCAGCACGCTGTTTGCCGTGGCGCTTCTGGCGAGCGGTCAAAGCAGCACGATCACCGGCACGATCGCCGGGCAGGTCGTGATGGAAGGGTTCATGCACTGGCGGATCCGGCCGTGGGTACGGCGGCTGATCACGCGCACGCTGGCGATCCTGCCGGCGATCCTGATCATCAGTGTTCGCGGGAATGGCAGCGTGACCGACCTGGTCAACCTCAGTCAGGTCGTGCTGTGTTTGGAGTTGCCGTTCGCCATGTTCCCGCTGCTGCATTTCACCAGTTCGAGGAAGCGCATGGGGAAATGGCGCAATGGCTGGTTCTTGTTGATCACCGGTTGGGGAACTGCCATTCTGATCACGGCCATGGACATCTACAGCCTGCCCGACGCCCTGAAGGACGCTTGGGCTGTCATCGTCGGTCATTGAAGGGGGGAAGCGATTGCCATGTACAACAAGATTTTGGTGACGTTGGACGCCACGCCTACGGATCGGGCCATCATCGAGCATGTGAAGGAATTGGCGAAGGTGATGCACAGCCGCGTCGCGCTGCTGCACGTGGCCGATGGTTGGGCAGCCCGAACCCATGGCGCCGACGCCGTAAGCCCCGAAATCGCGGAAGATAAGGCATACCTGGCGGAAGTCCAGTCGGAGTTCCAGTCAGCGGGCATCCATGCCGACGCCGAGTTGGCGTTTGGCGAGCCAGCCGAGGAAATTATCAAATGGGTCGAGGAAAAGGGTTGCGATCTGGTGGCGATGAGCACGCACGGCCACCGATTCATCGCGGACCTGTTTTTGGGATCCACGTCTCGTCAAGTGCGCCACAGCATCAGCGTGCCGGTGCTCCTCCTTAAAGCGAAGTAGGAGATTCACGAATCCCCAGTCCCAAGAACTCGCATGGCCAAGACGAGAGAATTATGTCGGACATTCGTGGCGCGGACCGCGCGGTGCGTTCTAGTCGCGTGGCTTGTGCTGCAACCGTTGAGTGGATTGCGGGCGGAGGAGCCGGCGGCGAGTTCCAATGCACCTCCGCCGCTAATAGCGGTGAACTCGGAGACCAACCAGATTCAGCGATGGAATTTCCATGCCCAGAACACCGACATCGTGCAGTACCACCCGGCGTTTCACACGGATTACTCGGGGCCGAACAGCCTGGCGAAGAATGAGGAAACAAAAGAAACCGTGTCGGTGGACCTGATGGGCGGGGTGCGACCGTGGGAGGGAGCGGGTCTGTACGTGGACGCGCTGACGTGGCAGGGATTCGGTTTCAGCGGAACCCATGGCATTGATGGGTTTCCGAACGGAGAAGCGTTCCGGGTGGGAACGACGGACCCAAACTTCACCTTGGCCCGCGTTTTTCTGCGCCAGGTGATCGGGCTGGGCGGCGAGCAGGAAACCGTCGAGGACGACGCGCTGCAATTGGCTGGCAAGCAGGACGTGCGGCGGGTGACGATCACTCTGGGGAAATTCAGCGTCAAGGACATCTTTGACAACAACGCGTACGCCAATGACCCGCGCACCCAGTTCATGAACTGGAGCCTGATGGCCAACGGGGCGTTCGATTACGCGGCGGACAGCCTCGGGTTCACGCACGGATTCGCGGTCGAGTTGAATCAGCCGCACTGGGCGGTGCGGTACGGCGCGTTTCAGGTATCGCGGGTGGCAAACGACATGGCGCATGACTGGAATCTGCTGAAGGCATGGCAGATGCCGGCGGAACTGGAGTACCGCTGGACGGTCAACGAGCATCCCGGAACTGTACGATTGCTCGCGTATATGATGCGGGCGCACATGGGCAGCTTTGAGGCCGCACTCGCCAGTCCGACGCGTCCCGCAGACATCGCGGCGACGCGCGACTACCGTTCCAAATACGGCGTCGGGCTGAACGTGGAACAGGAAGTCGCCAAGGATGTGGGCGTGTTTTCGCGGCTGGGATGGAACAATGACCGGACCGAACCGTGGGAGTTTACCGATGTTGGGTACACGGGGTCTGGTGGCGTCAGCGTCAAGGGCGAGCCGTGGCATCGTCCGAACGACACGCTGGGCGCGGCGTTCGTGGTCAACGGCATTTCCCGTATCCATCAGGAATTCCTGGAAGCGGGCGGCACCGGGATTCTTGCGGGCGACGGCGCGTTGTCCTACGGCTTGGAGAAAATCGTGGAGACGTACTATGATTTCCAAGTCTGCAAGTCAGTTCGCATCGCCGCCGATTTCCAATTCGTCGACGACCCGGCGTTCAACCGCGACCGCGGCCCTGTCGAGGTCGTCGGCGGAAGATTACACTGGGAGTTTTAGACGTGAAGGCGCTCGCGAGTTAGTGCTGCACGGAGTCGATCCATCAGCCCCCTCGGTCGCTGTCCTTGGGCCAGACTCGGATCGCGCGTCTCGGCGCCAGTTGGAGCACGATGTCGTAGTGGTTGCCGCTGACGACTTCAATTCCGGCCGTGCTCAGATAATCGTCTGTCACCGCACAAAGCGTAACGGCTGTCGGTGGCATCTGGTGCAGCACGAATCTGCCATCGGCGTCGGTGACTGTTTCTCGCTCCAATGTGCGCACGCCGTTCCAGTCGTCGACGAATACCGTTGCGCCGGAAATGGGTTTGCCGTCGGGGCCAACCACGCGGCCAGCGATGTCTTCGCCGGGTTCCAAGTCGAAATCCACCTCGACCGTGTAACCAAGCCCCGCGTTGATCTGGCGCATGGCGGGTGCAAATTCATCGCTTATCGCGAAGACGTTGTTCGGGCCGGTGGGGACATCTGTCAGTTGATAGTGTCCATTCACATCCGTAAACACGTCCGGGAAAGCGGATCTCGTTCGCCGCCCTTCATCCCAGGCGACCCTAACGCCACTCAGTAGGCGACGGTCACCTCGTGCCAGCACGTGCCCCGCTACAACGGCGCCAGGTTTCATTCTATACACCACTTGCATGATGTCCGCATCGCCAAGAGGCTGCTTGAAGAGTTCGACAGGAGCGTAGTAACGATGTTGAACAGTCACCCACACGCTTTGATTTGATGAAGAGATGCCTGCGAGTACAAACCGTCCGTCCTGATCCGTTCGGTCGATTCTTCCGTCATGGGTTGTCCAAGACCAATACCAAACGACAGCGTCTTCGATTGGATTATCTTGGTCGTCCGCGACTCGTCCTTGGAGTGTTTTTCCACCCGGCGTCAAGTCAATCTCAAGAGGTCGTGAGTCGTCCGGACTGAGGTGGGGGAAGCGCGCCATGTACCCTGGTGCTGACACCGTCAACCAGTCGAAGAACGGTGACACGCCTCTAAACTGAAATGAACCATCGGGTTCGGATGTTTCACCCAGCACTCGGTACTCAGCACAAACGACTCGCGCCCCAGAAATTGGGGTGCCAGTAACAGCGTCCACCACACGTCCTGTCACTGTCATTGCTCCATCTGCCGCGACCTCAACCGGTTCGCGCCAAGCATCGTTCCAAGAGACGATCTTCTCAAATGGGGTGTAGCCGTCTTGTTGGATACGAACGCGCACGCTTGCCGGTGGTGGCTCGGGAGCGGGCGCGTAGAGTTGGTAGAGCGGGCGGGTCCAGTTGTGCGCTCGGAATCCACTGCAGTGTTGCGTGCCGGCGACTTCCCCCCGCGAATCCAAGTAGTCAATGGTCAAATCCGGTAGTTGAAAATTGCTGCACTCTCCGAGGCTATCGGCGTTTGTCCATTCAAAATTCAGCAGCGGTTGCTCGATGTGTGGCGGCAGTAGTCTTGCGACCGCGCCCCACGGGCTGTACCAGTTCTCCACCTTGAGGAGCAGCGTACTCTCCCCTTTGGGCAGATGAACAGTCGCCATATCATCGTCAAGATAGTTGCCACGAATACCGATGTGCTCGGCGACCTTTTCGCCGTTCAGCCAGGCGATGAAACCATCGTCGGAGCCAATCGCCAATACAACGTCCTGGGCTTTGTCGCTGAAGAAGCGCGTCCATGCATAGGCGACTACGTAATCCGTGTCCTTGTTGTCCATCGCAAAAGCACCGAACAAGTCGAGCACTTGTCGGTCGTATCGTTGCCACCGATACTCCTTGCCGTGATACGGCACACTGGCGTCAAGATGAACCTGTGGTTCGGTGCCTAAATAATCAACATCCAATCCTCGTCGCGGGCCTTCGGGCTGTGGCTTAAGGAATGGCCCGATCACATACCACGGGCCGAGAAAGACGTTCCATTCGAATGGAGCTTGCGGGAGAAAAGCCGGATCAATTTCGCCGGATGAAGTGCCACCCGCGTTTTGTGAGATTGTCGTTAGGGATTCGCCTTGCAGTGGTATCGACGCAGCTTGCAGGATCAACAGGACCGCCGCTGCCCCGTAGGCGAAGGGTAGCCCACACCAGCCCGCGATACTGCGAATGGCTGTCATGGACGCACTTGGCGAAGCTTACTCAGACACAATTTGCAAGGCAAGGAATTCTTGTATCACGGCGCTCCGAGATCCCGGAATCGGATGTGACTACCGGAACCTTTGCCGCACCAGGTCGTTCATCTTCGTCACGAGGCCTTGGAGGTAGACGGTGGCGAGCTGGCCGTACTTGACGACGAGCTTGCCGTTGACGAGGACGAATTTGGCGCGGGGGGAATGGCAGAGCATCAATGCGCCGAGGGGGTCTTGCGCGTAAGCGCCGGCGAATTCGACGGTGTTAAGGTCGTAGATGGCGATGTCGGCGGCGTAACCGGGGGCGATATTGCCGAGTTCCTGTTCACGGTTCAGCAATCGCGCCCCGCCGAGCGTGGCGATACGCAATGCGTCTTCGGCAGTGAAGCTGTCCGCCCCATTCTTGACCCGCTGGAGCAACAACGCCTGACGGGCTTCGGCCAGCACATGCGCGCCGTTGTTGCTGGAGGAACCATCCACGCCGAGACCGACCGTGGCCTTTGCCTTGAGCATTTCACAAATGGGCGGAATCCCGGAGCCGAGGAGCATGTTGGATGACGGACAATGCGCGACGGCGGTCTTCGTCTTGGCGAGGAGCTTGATCTCGTCGGAGTTGAGGCAAACACAGTGGGCCCACGACACGTCGGGGCCGGTCCAGTCGGCGCTGGCGAGATAATCGGCGGGTCGCTTGCCGAACTTCTCGACGCAGAATTTGTTTTCGTCCTCGGTCTCGGCGACGTGGGTGTGGCAGAGAACCTTCCGTGATTTCGCGAGCGCGCGCGTTTCCTTCAACAGGTCGAACGTGATGGAGAAGGGGGAGCACGGCATCAGATCGACACGGGTCATTGCGTACGGTTTCGCGTCGTGGAACTTTGCGAGGACGCGTTCGCAGTCTTTCACGATGGTTTTCTCGTCCTGGACGACATCATCGGGCGGCAGGCCGCCCTGGCTGCGACCGAGCGACATCGAACCGCGTCCGGCGTGGATACGCATCCCGAGTTCCAAAGCGCCTTCGATGACCGCCTCGGCTTTCACATCGGATTCGCGCGGGTACACGTAGAACATGTCGTTGGTGGTGGTGCAGCCCGAGAGCAACATTTCCGCCATCGAGATTTGCGAACCGAGCTTGACGGCTTCGAAGTCGACGCGTCCCCAGACTTCGTAGAGGCCGAGCAACCAGTCGAAGAGCTTGGCGTTTTGCACGGGTTTCAAGCAGCGCGTGAGCGATTGGTAGAGGTGATGGTGCGTGTTGATCAGCCCGGGGATGACGGCGCAGTTGGTCGCGTCGATGATCTCGTCCGGTTCGAAATCCTTCGGGATGGTGGCGACGACGTCGCGGACGCGATGGTCTTCGATCAGGACGTGATGGGCCTCGAGTTGTTCGGTCCGGTGGCTCGCGTTCCAACGGATGACGTGGCCGTTTTTGATGAGGAGCTTCATGGGACGGTAGCAGTTTTACGCGTGGGACGACGGACAAGGCAAAGAAATTCGTCGAAGCGGTTTTATTCCTCTAGACAGAGTGGGCAGGTTCACCGTATAAATCGGGCGGCGGGATGGCACCCGTGGCGAGACCAACTCAAACCTGAAGGAGAGCAATTATGAAGAGACTGATCATGTTGGTGGCAATGGCTAGCGCAGTGGTTGTGTTGATGTCAGGATGTGCGATGGTCGGCGGAGTGGCTGGCGGAAGCTACGCAGGAATCTATACACAGACAGAGGGTCCAGTAGCTGTCGGGAGCGCCGCTACGGATCCGACAAGGTCGGGACCGCTACGTCCACCGCGATTGTTTGCTTCGCTACTGGCGACGCGAGCATCAAGGCGGCGATGGAGAATGGCGGGATCACGAAGATCCATCACGTGGACTACAAGGTCATGAGCGTGATGGGCGTGTACGCGAAGTACACGACAGTCGTTTACGGCGAATAGGCAAGCAACGACGCCACGGGTGCCTGGTCCGTCTTGTTTGCCGGAGGAAGTTCGTCACGTTGATTGTGTGAGGCGCAGCGCGCAGTCTCGGGCGCATGGGCATTCCACACATTTCCCAATTGCCGGTGGGATCATCCAGAAGAGCGAGAGCGGTTGCACCGTCATTACCGGCACCGGCCTGACGGACATCAAAGCGGCCATCTCGGGTGCGTGGTCTGCGCCGGCCGGACAGAAAGAAAGAGCCCCGCAACTCTGCGGGGCTCATCCAGATGACGGATACGACCAACGGGCCTAGACGCTAGTCTTTCTGATAGAGGTCAAGCTCCACGGTCTTGGTCTTTTTATCCGCTTTATACTTCATGGTCGTTGTTCCCAGCAAAGTGAAGCCGGACGGGGCAACGGCGTTGGTCGGCAGAACCAGATACGCACCTGAGACAAGTCCGGGCCCCGCGGGGCCTGTGGCTCCGGTGGCTCCCGTAGCGCCTGTGGCGCCTGTTGGGCCAGTAGGTCCTTGAGGGCCGGTAGCGCCGGTAGCGCCCGTCGCTCCTGTGGCTCCTGTGTCTCCTGTGGGTCCTTGTGGGCCGACAGGTCCTTGAGGGCCGATGAGGCTGGTAAAATTTGTGGTACCGAGTTGACCGTTGGAGTTCACCACGACCAGCGCAGCATTCGTCAAACTGACGCCACTGATCCCCGCGATGAACGTATTCGTGTGGACGCCTTGTGTGCCGATGCGGATGATAGCGTCGTCGCCGGCGACGCCATTGTTGCCGATATCGATATTGTTGTCACCCGTGGTGAGATTGGAACCGGCGAGAAATCCCAAAGCGATGTTGGTGTTGCCGGTCGTGTTGCCCGCGAGCGCGGAGGCGCCGATGGCCGTGTTGAATGCGCCGCTGGTATTGCTGGCCAGCGCGGAGACGCCGTCGGCGGTGTTGGTGTCGCCGGTCAAGTTGAACTGGAGCGCGTAGAAGCCATTGGCGGTGTTGCCGCTGCCGGTGAGGTTTTCCGTGAGCGCGTTGGCGCCGTTGGCGGTGTTGCCGGCGCCGCTGGTGTTGCTGAAGAGCGCATTGATGCCGTTGGCCGTGTTCTCGCTGCCGGTCGTGTTCTCATAGAGCGCCTGGATGCCGTTGGCGGTGTTGTTGCCGCCGCTGGTGTTGGCATAGAGGGCGTTGACGCCGGTGGCGGTGTTGTTGTTGCCGTTTGTGTTGGAATAGAGGGCGTCGACGCCGTTGGCGGTGTTGTTGCCGCCGGTCGTATTTTGCAGGAGCGCTTCGGCGCCGTTGGCGGTGTTATTGGCGCCGCTGGCGTTGCTGAAGAGCGCTTCGTAACCGTTGGCCGTGTTGTAGGTGCCGTTCGTGTTCTGACTGAGCGCGAAGGCGCCATTGGCGGTGTTGTAGGCGCCGCTGGTGTTCTGCTGGAGCGCGAAGGCGCCGTTGGCCGAGTTGTCGCCGCCGGTCGTGTTGCCACTAAGGGCGAAGGCGCCGTTGGCGGTGTTCTGGCTGCCGGTCGAGTCGGAGTTGAGGGCGAAGGCGCCGATGGCCGTGTTGTAGTCAACGGTCGTGATGTCGGCGAGCGCGAAGGCGCCGTTGGCGGTGTTGTAGGTGCCGGACGAGTTTTGCTGGAGGGCGTCGGCGCCGTTGGCCGTGTTGTAGTCCCCGCTGGTGATGAGCAGGAGCGCATCGTCGCCGATGCCTGTGTTGTAGCTACCGGTCAGCGAGCCGTTACCGGCGCCCAACCCAAACTCATTTCCAAACTGCGCGCTGGCGGCGCAGGCGAACGCCACGACGGCGGTGATGGTCAAGATTGTCGTTTTCATGTACCGATCCTCCGTATGTGCTGATTTTCCTATCGGGGCATGGGATGCCGTAGCGTTGTATTGAACGACCATCCGATGCGACCCGGATGGTGGGCTGAGAAAGCGTTCTCCATGCCAGAATTTGTCTGACGGAAGTAACTGCCTATCAGCCCGTAAAAGTGGGGTGTGTGAGATTTTTAGGCGGGACAGGCAAGGCCACGCCTGAGGCGGGCAAGGCGTTGGGGCTGGCGGCGGCAGGAGGATTATGTCGAAGGAATGGAAGGTGGGTGCGGAGCGGCGATGGAGTCGATGTAAGCCAGCCAGTGCATGCCGACGAGGATACGCGTGCGTATGTGAAGTGGATTGACCGGTTTGATGCTGTAATCGTTGGCGCCGGCGTCGAGGGCCTCTTCGATTTCGGTCATCTCATGGTGTCGGCTGATGATGTAGATATAGACGTAGGGCCAGGGGTAGTCACGGCGCACGAGGCGGCACAGGTTCGCCGCCTCGAACCCGTCATTGAATCGTCCCTCGGTGATGATGAACCGGGGACGATGAAGCGGAAAGTTCTCCCAGAGATTTCTGGCCGATGTAAACATGACGGGTTGATAACCGTCCTCCGCGAGGATCAGTTCGAGAAGCGAGGACAACGGGGGGTCGCCAATTGCCAGATGGATCGGGAAAGCCCCTTCCATGTATCGTTCAGTCATCTGCGCTTCGTCCGCCTTATAATAGCTGAAGGTTGATGCACCCGGCGTGCCATTTCTGATCGTTGCGGGAAGGCGAGGACGCGCGGCACGGCGACAGACGGAGGACAGCGGTCGCGCGGAAGCGCGACCCTCCGAGCGGAAACGGCGGCAAGTGGGCCGCTTGCCCTACAAAGCGGACCGCGGTCGGCGCCCCCGACAACGGATGTCGGGGCAGGGCGCGCGGCTACAACGACCGGGTCGGACGGGGGCGCGGCGCGATATGTACACGACGGACATCGCGCCCCACAATACGGACCGCGAATGAGATTCGCGGCTACAACACCGGGCCGCTATTCGCCGATACGGAGGGATTCGACGCTGATGATGTCGGGGTTGCCGTCCTTGATGGCGGCGAGGAGTTTATCGCCGGGTTCGGTATCGAGTTGGATGCGGCAACAGGCGGCGGTGGCGCCGTCGAAGATGATGTTTTGGACTTCCTCGATGTTGGTATTGGCGCGGCGGATCTGGTCCATCACGTGGGCGAGCACGCCGACGCGGTCGAAGTGGCGGACGATGAGTTGCCATTTGGCGGGGGTGCGCGTGGCGAGGTTCACGCAGTTGAGGACCACGCCGGTTTTGATGTAGGTCTCGATGATGCGGATGGCTTCCTCGGCGATGGCTTCCTGGGCCTGTTCGGTGGACGCGCCGATGTGGTGCGTGCCGTAGAAATTTGGCAGGTCGAGGATCGGGTCGGCGAACTCGGCGGTGGCCTCGGCGGGTTCGGGATCGAAGACATCGAGGCCGGCGCGAATCCGTTTCGCCTCGACGCGGCGCGCAGGGCGGTTTGGTCGACGACCTCGCCGCGGGCGGTGTTGATGAGGATGGCGTTGGGTTTCATCATCGCGATGCGGTCGGCGCTGACGAGCTTTTTGGTGTCGGGCTTGAGCGCGACGTGCAGGGAGATGATGTCGGCGCGGCGGAAAACGGTGTCGAGGTCGGGAGTATACTCGACGTTGAGGTCGCGGGCTTTTTGCAGGTTGAGCGAGCGCGACCAGGCGATGACGTGGAGGCCGAAGGCGTGGGCGCGTTTGACGACCTCGCGGCCGATCTGGCCGATGCCGATGACGCCGAGGGTCTTGCCGTGGACGCCGTCGGCTTTGCTGAATTCCTTCTTGTTCCATTTGTGGGCGCGAAGGGCGGCGACGTTGTCGGGAATGCGGCGGTCGATGGCCAGCAGCAGCGCGAAGGCGAGTTCGGCGACGGCGACGGAGTTTTTGCCCGGGCAATTGGTGACGTACACGCCGCGGGCGCTGGCGGCTTTGACGTCGATGGTGTTGACGCCCGCGCCGGCGCGGAGGATGACGGCGAGCTGGTCGCCGGCCTTGATGGTGTCGGCGGCGACCTGTTTGCTGCGGACGACGAGGACTTTGCTCGAGCCGATCAGCTTGGGAAGTTCCTCGGCTTTGACGGAGGCGTTGTAGGTGACGTCGCAGCCGAGTTTCTTGAGTCGGTCCAGGTGGGACTCGGAAAACTTGTCGGCAATCAGAATCTTCATAGCAATCTCCCGCGGGGTGAACGAACCATCTGTGCCGAGGATAGAACAAGGGAGCGGTGGTTGGCAAGCATTGGGTGCGGGGTGTCAAGTATTCTATGGACAACCGTGGGGGCCAAAGGCACAATCAGAGGCTTGCAATGCGGGAGCCGAATCGGTAGATTGCGCCCGTCAAACGAATTTATGGAAATGGACACTGCGGCTTCAAGGGGGGAAGCGGGGGCGTCCGCCGACGGCAAGAAGCTGCGTGTGCTGGTGGTGGATGATCAACCCGCGGTGTGTGAAGTGGTGGCCGATACGATCGCGTACGCCGGCCATGAGATTGTTGGCAAGGGCCAGGACGGGGTGGAAGCGGTTTCGCTGGCCAAGGAGTTGCAGCCGGACCTGGTGGTGATGGATATCTCGATGCCGCGGATGAATGGGGTGGACGCGATGAAGGCGATCCTGGGGGCCAAGTCGGCCAAGCGGGTGTTGCTGATGTCCGGGGAGTACCGGTCGTTGGGCGTGACGCGAGAGGAGATGACGCGGGAGGGGGCGGCGGGGTTTATGGAGAAGCCGTTTAACGTGTCCGAATTATTTGAACTGCTGGATCGATGGGCGGGAGAGGAGCGCAAGTGACCGAGAAAAATTTTCAGACAGCCGTTCAGTACGGGAGCATCGTGCTGGGGATCTCCGTGATTTTCAATATCTACGTCGTGATGCACTACGTGGAGGTCTACCGCGACGCCGCGCGAGCCGACGCGCAGGTTCAGCAGATGGCGGTGCGAGAGCAAGCCATCCAGGGCCTGCTTCAGGACTTCGCCGTGCGGGCCAATACGGACCCGCAGATAGCGCAGATATTCAAGCAGGCCCAGGCAACCAATGCAGCGGCGGCGGCCGCCGCCCGCAACACCGTGCAACCATAGGACGGAGCCCATGAGCACACCTGAGGAAATTGAGAGCCAATCCCGCGCTGAACGCGGGCAGTTGATCGACAACAGTTCGAAGGCGACGTCCAGCGTGGATGCGCCGGTGGATGTCGCGACGGCGATCGATCAATTGCGTACCTTGGTCTGTGGGTTGGGGGTCGGGCTGCTGGTTGTGAGCCTGGCGTTGACGGCGTTCGTCTATAAGCAAAACCGCAACCTTGTGGCGGCGACGGCCGTCCACGGCCGTCAGATCGCGCGAATGCAGGCCAATGAACGTTCGGTGAATTATGCTGGTCAACGCATTGGTCCAGTACAGTTCCGGGAAACCGGAGTTGATGGGAGTGTTGGCGAGGCATGGCCTTCAGGTCGCCCAGACGCCGGCGCCGACCGCCACCGCAGCCGTAGATTCAGCGGAGCGCGGGCGCGTTGCCGTACGGCCATGATCTCCGGCAACGCCGCCAAGGCCACTTCGGCAGCGACCGTTTCCGCCTGCTTCTTGCTGGAACCATTTCCGCGACCGATCTCACGCCCTTCCCATTCGACGACCACCTCGAAATACTTGCTGTGGTCGGGCCCCGACTCGTGTACGACGCGGTAGATGGGGCCGTTCGCGGAATGGGCTTGGAGCAGCTCCTGCAACCGGCCCTTGGGGTTCTGGCGCGGGGTCGTTTGCTTGATGTTCAAGAACTCGTCAGCGAATTGCGCGAAGATGAACTTACGGGCGGCGCGCAGACCGCCGTCGAGATAGATCGCACCGAGCAGGGCCTCGTAGGCGTCGGCCAGGTTGGACAGCCGCTCGCGACCGCCGCTGGCTTCCTCGCCCTTGCCGAGCATCAAGTGGCTGCCCAGGTCGATGGCCAGGGCGCGCTGGAACAGCGTGTGGCGATTGGCCAGATGGGCGCGGATTTGCGTGAGCTTGCCCTCGGGCAGGTCCGGGTACAGCTTGTAAATGCGGTCGGTGAGCACGAGCTGCAGGACCGCGTCGCCGAGAAACTCCAGCCGCTGATTGTGATGGTTGCACTCGTTCCCGCGCTCGTGCGCAATGGACGGATGGGTGAGGGCTTCCACGAGCAGATCGAAATCTTTGAACTCGTGGCCGATGATCTTCTGCAACTTTTGAGAATGCATGATTGCCGCGTCGCCTTCGCGTGCAGGGGGATGTTGCCGCCCCGAAACAGGTTCGGGCCGCAAAATCCAACTGCTATGCTGGAAAATCTACCGAAGGCCTTCAAAAAATCGAGACTTAATTTTAGGGAATTTTACCGTCGCCCCGAGCGGGGGTGGAAGCGGTAATGTGTTTCTTTGAGGCGCTGCTGGTCGACATGCGTGTAGATTTGCGTGGTCGAGATGTCGGCGTGGCCGAGCATTTCCTGGATGACGCGCAGGTCGCCGCCATTATCGAGGAGGTGGCTGGCAAAGCTGTGCCGTAACGTGTGCGGCGTGATGTTTTTGGAAATGCCCGCCCGGCGCGCGTATTTCTTGATGAGCACCCAAATAGTTTTTCGGCTGAGTGGCTGGCCTCGGGTCGAGAGGAACACTTCGCCGACGCTGTTCGCCCCGGCAAACGATCCACGCGCTTCGTGAAGGTAACGCTGCATCCAGTCGATGGCCTGTTTCCCGATGGGGACGATGCGTTCCTTGCTGCCTTTGCCAAGCGAACGAAGGAAGCCGGCCTCGAAATTGATGTCGCTGAGCTTGATCTGGGCAACCTCGCTGACGCGCAATCCCGTGGCGTACATGAATTCCAGCATCGCTCTGTCGCGCACGCCGAGCCTGGTGCGCGTGATCGGGCGCGGCCAGCAGCCGCCCGACCTCTTCGTAATCGAGCGAGTGGGGAAGGGTGCGCCACAGCCTGGGCGAATCGATTGTCTGCGTGGGATCGGCGGCCAGAAGTTTTTCGCGGGAAAGGAACCGGCAAAACGTGCGAATCGCGGCGAGGTGACGGGAGAGACTGCGCGCGCTCAGGCCGCCTTTGCGACGGTGCAACAGATACTCCGTGATGAGTTGGCGCTGGGCGTCGTTAAGGTGTTCGACGCCGCGGCGATGGAGGAAATCGGCAAACTGGGCGAGGTCGGCGCGATAGGCGAGACGCGTGTTCGACGCAAGCCCGCGCTCCACGGTCAGATGATCGAGAAAAGCATCGATCAGTTGTTCCACCCCACAACCTCCTTCGGTTAGAAATAATAATAGGTGGTTGTTTGTATTTGGGGAAGTGATTTTGTGAATTAATGGCCCGAGCCAAAAGCGGACAAAAAACATCCGTTTTGAGTTTGACATATCAAACAGGTGTCGTATAAATCCATCAATCATGGAAACTTGGAAGGAATTCGAAGCCAACGAGCTGACCCACAGCGCCGCGCATCATCTCCTCGCCATTTACGAGGTCGGCTTGGAGTACGGCGGGTGGGCTCGCGTCTCTGACATCGCCCGCGAGTTGAGCATCACGCGCGGCAGCGTATCGATCAACCTACGGGCGCTCAAGAAGCGCGGATGGGTTGATACCGACGAACATCACATGGTGAAGCTCTCGCCGAAGGGGCAGAAGGCGGTTCAGGCGGTGATGGCCAAGAAGGCCGTCGTGAAGGCGTTTCTGAGCAACGTGCTCAATGTTCCCGAACCGCAGGCTGAGATCGACAGCTGCAAAGTCGAGCATCTCATCAGCCAGCCCACGGGCGAACAACTTGTCCATTTTATGAGGTTCCTCGTTTCGGAGGATCCTCTGGCGAAGCAGGTGCTCGCGCGGTTCAAGAATTTTCACGATCAATGTCCGGATAGCAAGACGTGTGAAGTATGTCACGGCCATTGCCTGATCGAGGAATTGCAGCACGCGAGTTTATGAAGACGGATCGGAGCGAAATTGTTGAGGACTTGAATCGTCTGATGGCGGAGGAGTTGGAGGCGTTTCTCCGCTATTTCCAGATGAAATATCGGCTGCGCGGGGTGGATCGGCTGGCGGCGGAAAAGTTATTCGAGGAAGGCACCCGCGAGACACTGGAGCACGCCGAGGCGATTGCCAAACAGATCCGCGTGCTCGGTCACATCCCGCAGATCAAGATCGAGTTGGAGTTGCGCGGCGGTCCGACGAATTTACAGGACGCGCTGGCCGAGATGCTGGAGGTCGAACGCCAGGCATTGGACGCGTACAAGGAAGTGTTACCGCGTGTGACCGGCGATACGATGCTCGAAGATTTCATCCGCAAACAGATCAGCGTGGAAACGGAACACGTGCAGGAGATTGCAACCTTGTTGGAGTGATGAACGTCGGCAGACCGCGACGGCGATCAACGAAAGTTCACGATGGCAAAATCTTCGATCCATGAAGCAGTCGATGCGCCCCGGCCAATGGCGTGGTTCGGCACCAGGCGGACCGCGCACCGGTCTTCGCCTGCTTCTTTGGGTCGGCGCATTACTTGTGGTTGGCGTCCTGATCTGGCAGGGAGTCACGGCCAAGGGCAATCCGGACCCCACGGCTCCGCATCTCAGCCCGGCGGTGGCGTTACTCGACATCGGCGTACTCGTGTTCCGCGAGGGACTGGAGTGCATCTTGGTGCTCTCGGCGATTACGGCCAGCATGATTGGCGGTCAGAAGGCCTATCGGCGTCCCATTGCCGTCGGCGCCGGGATCGGTTTTGTGGCGACACTTGTTACCTGGCTTGTTGCCGTGGCCATTGTCAATGATTTGTCCTCAAGCGTCTCGGCGTTGAATCTTCAGGCTGCGACCGGGCTGCTGGCGGTCATTGTCCTGTTGGTGGTCATGAATTGGTTTTTCCACAAGGTCTACTGGGGCGGCTGGATTTCCATGCACAACAAGACGAAGAAGAAACTGTTCCGCAGCGCCGGCCGCGCGGAAATATCCCAGGCTCGTCTCCTGCGCGGGCTATGCCTGCTGGGATTCGCCTCGCTGTATCGCGAGGGATTTGAAGTGGTGCTCTTCCTGCAAAGCTATTACCTGCGTATGGGCGGCAAACTCGTGCTGGAAGGGGCGCTGCTGGGGTTGTTATTCACCGGCATCGTCGCGGTCCTCACTTTCGTGGCCCATCGACAACTGCCGTACCGAAAAATGCTCGTATTGACCGGAATCATGCTCGGCGTTGTGTTGCTCGTCATGGTTGGCGAACAAGCCCAGGAGATGCAACTGGCCCACTGGATTCCAGCGACCCCGATTCAACCATTGGTCAACGTCATCCCCGCGTGGGTGGGGGTCTGGTTCTCGGTCTTCCCGACCGTCGAGACGATGTTGGCGCAGTTGATTGCCGCGGCATTGGTGCTTGGCTTTTATTTTGCGCCCAGGTTCCGCAAACGCGAGCCGGCACAAAGCCCCGAGTTGCCGACCTCCAATATAACGGAACGGTCTGTGGACGTTAACGTTCTGGAGCCCGCTCAGTCAGCGAAGTAAAGCGCCAACCGCTTCGGGCCGTGAGCGCCCATGACCAGGATTTTCTCGATGTCCGCCGTACGACTGGGTCCCGTGATGACCGAAAGCGCGCTCGGCCAGCGTTTATCGTAGCGTTTGCGCAGCAGCGCCAGGCCCGATGCCAAATCGGGAACGATTTGCTCGCGTCGAGCGATGACAAGGTGTGTCGGTGGCAGCACCGACAACGCCCGCCCACCTGCTGAGAGAGTTGAGACGATAATAGACCCCGTTTGCGCCACGAGGCAGTCGCAGCCCGTTACCGCAAGATCGCACTCTCGGACACCGGCATTTGGTTCCCCGGCGATTCTGCTCGTCAATACGCCGCCGTCCGTGGCGATTTTCGAGAAACCCTTTAAGAACGCGTGCAGCGCCTCGACATTGTCGATAATCTCACCCCGCAAGGTCACAAACTCCGCGCGGAACCGCGCCTCCGAATCGGAAATCGGCGGGAAAATCTGTGCGGTGGTCGGCGGAGAGGGTCGATGGGCCTCGGCACGCACCGCGGTGCGGACCCGCCGGAGAATATTATCACGCGCGACGTCCACGTTCCCTCCAGTATTCCTTGAAACTTTGGTTCGGCGGCGTGGGGAACTCGCGGCCGGTGGTCCACGGTTTCAACAGAGGTTCCGCCATGCCATGGCGCAACGCAAAGTTTCCGAGCTTTGCCGCGATGGCGTAACGCGCAGCGGATTGCATGGTCCACAACCACGCACGGAAGACAAGGCGCTGGATCGGGTCGTCGAACCGGCTCTGGACGGCGTTACGCCGGTTGTGGAGCAGGTGATGGTGCAAATCGATCCGCACGGGGCACACGTCCGTACACGCGCCGCACAACGAACTGGCGTACGGCAGATGGGACCACTCTTGCGCATCGCGCAGGTGCGGCGTGATAACCGACCCGATGGGGCCTTGGTAAGTCGTGCCGAACGCATGGCCGCCGATGTTCTTGTAAACCGGGCAGGCGTTCAGGCACGCGCCGCAACGAATGCAATGGAGCGCGTCGCGCTGTTCGACGTCCGCCAGCAGCCGCGTGCGACCATTGTCGAGCAAGATAACGTGAAATTCCTGCGGACCATCCGCTTCGCGTTCCAGCCGCGGGCCGCCGATCAACGAGTTGTACGCCGTGATGGCCTGTCCCGTGCCGCTGGTCGAGAGCAACGGCCAGAACAAAGCCAGGTCTTCGAGGCGCGGGATCAGTTTCTCAATTCCCACGATGGCGACGTGCACGCGTGGCAGCGAAAAACTCAATCGCGCGTTGCCTTCGTTCTCGGTGAGCGCGATCATTCCCGTGTCTGCGATTGCGAAATTTCCGCCGGTAATGCCCATGTCCGCTGTCATGAATTCCTGCCGTAACTTCGCGCGGGCGATCATGGCCAGTTCTTCCGCGCTGTCGGTGGGCGGCGAACCAAGTTTCTCCTGGAACGTTTGCGCAATGTCCGCTCTCGTCAGGTGCATGACGGGCGTGACGATGTGGTAGGGAGGCTCACCGCGGATCTGGCAAATGTATTCGCCAAGGTCGGTCTCGATGGAGTGAATGCCGACGGCCTCAAGCGCCTCGTTGAGATGGATCTCCTCGGTCGTCATCGATTTGGATTTGACGACCTTGTGGACACCGTGACGGCGGGCCAGTTCCAGTACGTGGGCGCGGGCGTCCTCGGCGGTCTCGGCCCAGAAGACATGGCCACCGTTCGCCAGCACGTTCCGCTCGAATTGCTCGAGATAACGGTCGAGATGGTTGATCGTTTCCCATTTGATGGCGGCGGCAAGAGCGCGCGCGTTCTGCCAGTCAGCAAACCGCGCCTTGCCCTTCGCCACCGCGATGTCGTAGGTGTCGATGTTCTTCTGGATGACGGCACGATGCCGCAAGTCGGCGGTCTTCACCGTCGCGTCGTGCTCGAATTGCAAACGGGCCGCCGTGGTCATGTCGAAGCCAACACCTCCGCGAGCGAAATCGTTTTGATCGGCAGATTCTGGCGGCGCATGTAGCCATCGATCTGCATCAAACAACTGGAGTCGGTCGAGACAACGTACTCGGCGCCAGTGTTTTGGATGGAGGTGACCTTCACCTCATCCATGGCGTAGGAGATCATCGGAAATTTCACCGAAAACGTTCCGCCGAACCCGCAACAGGTCTCCGCCTGATCCATCTCGATCAATTCGAGGCCCTGCACATGACGAAGAAGTTGGCGCGGCTCGTCTTTGAGGCGGAGTTCGCGCAGTGCATGGCAGGAATCGTGGTAGGTCACGCGCTGGGGAAACTTCGCCCCTACATCCGTTACGCCCAGCTTCCTGACGAGAAACTCAGCAAACTCGTAGGTGTGCGCCGTCGTTTTGGTTGCTTTACCGAGAAGTTCGGGGTAGAAATTTCGCACCATGGCCGTGCAAGAACCGGACGGGCTTACAATCGCATCGGCATCGGCGAAGATTTCGCAATACCGCTTCGCGAGCGCGCGGGCCTCGTCCCAGTAGCCGGTGTTGAATGCCGGTTGACCGCAGCAGGTTTGTTCGGACGGATAGTCCACCTCGACCTGCAGCCGACGGAGCACGGTGACCATTGCGATTCCCACGTTCGGGAAGAGTTGGTCGATGAAGCAGGGGATGAATAGCGCCACGCGCATCGAACGAAACCTTACGGACTCGCCGGGCACGAGGCAAGAAGACATTTCGTGCGCCCGGGCTTCGCGGAGGACGGAGCGGGAACACTATCATGACAAATCTTTTTGACCTTACCGACGAAGTGGCGGTGGTGATCGGAGGCACGGGTGTGCTGGACGGCGGATTCCTGTACCAGACGATCTAAAGAAACCAGCCACATCACGCTTCGTTGATCACTTCGCGCTCGTACCTAGCGTACTTCCCGATCAGTTCACCATATGCCCGTGCCGTTGTTGCGCTGGGACGAACCCCGCTATCGGGAAGCGGGTCGGTGAAGCCGGCGACGACGTCCTGCCAGCGCGGCTTCTTGCCGGAATGGGCGAGCCAGCCATGGGCAGCGCGGAGGGCGGCACCGAGAGCCGCGCTCTTGGCGACTTCGATGCGGACGACGGGACAGTCGAACACGTCCGCCATGATTTGCAGGATGGCGCGGTTGGTGGAGGCGCCCCCAGTGGCACAGATTTGTTTCGGTTGGACTTTCATCCATTGCGAGTGGATCCGCATCGACATCATTTGCGCTTCGACGACGGCGCGGCAGTTCGCAGCCGCGTCATTCGGGTCAAGGTCGAACCGGTGAATGCCGGGACGGTTGACACGCGGGACGATTTCGGCTTCGAACCACGGGAGCATGATCGCGCCGCGGTTGCCGGCCGGGGTCGTGGCGAGCGCCTTGTTGAAGCTGGGCCAATCCAGATGATACATGTCGCGGACGCGTTCGCGGGCCAGCGAGCCGTTCTTGAAACAGATGAGGGTCATATAATCGCCTGTGGGTGCGCCGAACACATTGCCTTCGCCACGGTCATCCACACGGCAGCGCTTCATATAGCCGAACAGCGTGTCACTGGTGCCGAGGCTGATGGCGACCGTGCCTTCCTTGATGAGACCGAGGCCGATGACGCTGCAGGGGTTGTCTCCGGACCAGACCAGCGCCTTGGCGTTCGGGTTGAAGCCATATTTCTTTACGAAATACGGGCTGATATTGCCGATGATCTTCGAGGACGGTGCGAGCGCCGGAAGTTTCTTCCGTAACTGCGGCGCGGTAACTTTCAGCGCCTGCGAATGCCACACTCGTTTGCGGATGTCCATGAGGTTCATGCCGGCACCATCGCCATGATCGATCGGGGCTATCTGGCCGGCGATGATCGAGGCCAGAAACGAACTCACCAACGCGATGTCCGTAGTCCTGGTGTAACCGTCCGGCTCGGTCTTGTGGAATTTGCGGATTTGCGGCCCGGTGAACCGCTCAAACGTGTCCGACCCGGTCGTTTGTGCCGTGGCTTTGAGACCGCCGAGCGCCTCGCGAATCTCGGCACACTCCGCGCCCGTGGAGGAATCCATCCACACCGGGGATGTTACCCGCGAGAACACGCCGTGAAGGTTTTTGATGAGCGGCGTTGCGGCTTTTAGGCGGGCAAGTGCCTCTGGAGCCCGGCGGTTCAGGTACACCGAACCATGCTGTTGTCCGCTGCCGCTGATTGCCAGAATCTCGCCGAGCGGCACGCCATCCTGTTTCATTTGCGCGAACAGTATATCGAGCGCTTCGACCCACATTAGCGGCGGGCTGTGGACGACGAGCGGGTCGTCAGGGCGTAACGTGCCATTCCGCGTCCCATAGTGCGGCAGAGCTTGATCGAAGTTGAGGGAGTGGGTGCAAACGATCTGGCGGGAATCGTGGTCGATCACGATGGCCGAAAGACTCTGCGTGCTACAGTCCAGTCCGAGGAAGAGTTTCGCCATGATGGTTCTCTCACCGTGCGTTCGGCAGCGACTTCTAACAGGCCGATGGTGAAAGGACAACCGATTACTGGCCAAGCGAAGTGAAGCGAGCAAACGGTCGACTGACGAAAAGTGGACGAGTCAGAATTTCAACAACGTGTCGATTTGAAAGCCGAGAGACTCCTGGCTGTTCAGGCCGAATGTTCCCGGATCGAGGGAGGGATCCACGCCGGACCGGTCTTCGACGACAGCGGCGACGCCGACTTTCCACCAGTCCCGAATATTGTAGCTGGCCTTGAGGACATGGGAAGGGCGCTCGGCGAGACTCAACCCGCCGCTCGAATCCGCGATCGCTTGCCAGCCGTTATCCATGGTCATGACCTTGTAGCGGTAGGTGAGTTGCCATTGGCCCTGCTTGGCGGTGTCGCCAAAGGAGATCTCAGCGATCATCCCGTGCATTTCCTCCGGAGACAGGGGGAGAGTCCACACATTCCACACACCGGTTTGCTCGTAGTCTTCTGTGGGCGTGTTGACGTAGGTGCCGCTCAATGTCAGCACGTTTTGGGTGCCGAAGAATGGGCTGTTGGAAAACACCTTGCGCAAGGCCGGCGATTGGTCGGCGTAATCATCCGGCGGCGGTTCCACTGTCGGCGGCATCGCGCCGACCGCCGGCAGACAGCCGATCAAAACCACAGCCATCCATGCGATCCACTGTTTCATAAACCTGATTGAAATCTAGCACGGAGGTGAAAGTCTTTCCAGCGTGGATTTTGGACGGTCGTTCAAGACTTGAACAGCCGGCGCCGGCGGGATAGACTGGCGGTTGTTATGGCATCGTTTGATTTGAAAAAGGTCGTGGCCGAACGGCTCGGGGAGAACTACGAGTTGCACGAGAAGTACATCAACCCGACGCTGGTAAAGGTGTTTCGCACCATCGGCTTTGACAGGGTCTATACCAAAGCCAAAGGCCAGTATCTCTGGGACAAGGAAGGCAACCGCTATCTCGACATGCTGAGCGGGTTCGGCGTGTACTCGATTGGCCGCAACCACCCGCAGGTGGCGCAGGTCATCCGCGACGTGCTCGACCTGGATCTGCCCAACATGGTGCAGATGGATTGCGCGTTCCTCGCGGGTCTGCTGGCCGAGGCGCTCGTCAAACGCTGTCCGCCGCATCTCGAGGCGGTGTTCTTCTGCAATTCCGGCACCGAAGCGGTCGAGGCATCGCTGAAATTCGCCCGCGCGGCGACCGGCCGCAGCAAGTTTGCGTACCTCGACCACGGCTGGCACGGGTTGACGCTGGGGTCGCTCTCGATCATGGGCAATGAGGAGTTCCGCGAGGGTTTTGGGGAGATGTTGCCGGGCGTGGAGGTGCCGTACGGCGATTTGGAGGCGATGGAACGCGCCTTGTCGAAACGGGACATCGCGGTGTTGGCCGTGGAATGTATCCAGGGCAAGGGCGTGCGGATTCCGCCGGACGATTACCTGCCGGCGGCGCAGGCGCTCTGCCGCAAGTACGGCACGCTGTTCTTCTGCGACGAGGTGCAGACGGGCTACGGGCGGACGGGCAAGCTGTTTTCGTTTGAGCACTGGAATCTGGAACCCGACATCGTCTCGACCAGTAAAGCGCTGAGCGGGGGATATGTGCCCGTCGGCGCGATGATTACCCGCCGCTCAATTTATCAGAAGGTGTTCAATCGGATGGACCGATGCTGGGTGCATTCATCCAGTTTCGGCCGCAACAACCTCGGCATGGCGGTCGGGCTTGGCCACGCTGCACATCCTGGACGAAGAGAAGCTGGTTGAACGCAGTGCGACGCAGGGTCAGAAGCTTCTCGATGCGGTCAACGCGCTGAAAACCCGCCACGAAGTGTTGATGGAGGCGCGGGGCAAAGGCTGCATGATCGGCATCGAGTTCCACGAGCCGCGGAGCCTCAAGATGAAGGTCGCGTGGAAGATGGTCCACGCGGCGCATGACGGCTTGTTCGCGCAAATGCTGGTGATGCCGCTGCTGGAGAAACACCACGTGCTGACGCAGGTCAGCGGCAACCACGGCGACATCATCCGGGTGCTGCCGCCGTTCGTCATCACGGACGAAGACATTCAGTATTTCGTCAACGCGCTCGACGACGTGCTCAACGATTGCTACAAGCTGCCCGGGCCGATGTGGGACCTGGGGGCGAACCTGGTGAAAGCGGCGCTGGCCAACAAGGGCGGCAAGAAGGCCGAACGCGAAGCCGTGGCCGCCGGGCGCTGACCGCGCGGGCTTGTTTTTCCGCTTTCTCCATGCGATAGATAACCCCGCGCGTGGCCCCTGATGCGACAACGGTATCTTAGCGGATTGGCCGACTTGGTGTGCCGTTGGCCTCTGGCGTTCCTGGTCGCGGGCGTCCTGCTCGCGGGAGTATCGTCCTTCTACACCGTTCGTCGCCTCGAATTCAAAACCAGCCAAAACGATCTGATCGGCCGCGACAGCGACTACTGGCGTCTGTACAGCGAGTACTCCAGGGAATTTCGGTCGGAGGAGGATTACATCATTGTCGTCGAGAGCGACCAGCCCCTCCAGAACCGCGCGGCCATCGACGCGCTGGTGTCGAAGTTGCTGTCGTCAACGAACAATCCCGGGCCGGGCGATGCCGCCGTCGCGCAGTTGTTCACCCAGGACGATCTCTACTACCAGGTCAACCTGGACGCGCTGTCAAGCGCTGGTTCTTTACTACCTCTCGATCGATGACCGGAGCAGATCGAACTGCCTCAAGGATTTCCCGCAACTGGTGTTCGTGCTCCAGCACCAACCCAAGCTGTTCCGGTTTCCTTCATGTCGCAGAACGGAGTGCTGATGCAGCTGGGTGTCGCGTTCCGAGCGGCAACGAAATGCAAATCTGGGCGTTCCTGCCGATATGACCGACAGTGTCGGGCAGGTGGGAACATCTAACGGGCAGCAAGGAAGGCGACGCCGAATGGCATTCCCCTGGATGCAGGCGTTCTTCGGCCCGGAGATAGCTGGGCGAAGCCGAGGAACAATGAAGCTGGCAGGGCTACCAGACGTTTCGCAAGGGACGGATGTTCCTGTTGTTGATCCATCCCCGATTAGGAAAGGAGACGGCGGATGAGCATCATGCGGCCACGATCCCGAAGTTGCGACGCATCATGAAGGAGGTTCGCCGTCAATTTCCGGGCGTGGGCATCAACCTCACGGGCGAACCCGTGCTCGATTACGACGAGATGCATCAATCACAGAGCGACGCCACGAAGGCGACCGTACTGACGGCGGTATTGCTCTTCCTCTTGTACACCGTGACGTTTCCCCGAATGATGCGGATTTCGCTGTTCGTCGCCGGTGTGCTGGTGGCGCTGCTCATCGCCTCCATGGTGATCGTGCTGGCGGTCTGCATGGGGTACACGACACTCGCGGTGGGCCATCTGAACATGATCACGGTGACATTTGCGATAATGATTCTCGGGTTGGGGATCGATCTGGGTATTCAATTCATTGCCCGATACACGGAGGAATTGAGCAAGGGTCTTCATCGGGCGGATGCCGTTCGGTCCGCCATCACACATACCGGCCCAAGCATTGTCACGGCAGGCGTTACCAACGCGGCCGCGTTTTTCGCGATGGGGCTGAGCGGCTTTCGGGGGGTCACGGAGTTGGGCGTGATCGCAGGCGGCGGAATGCTGATCGCGACGGCGGGAATGATGACCGTGCTGCCGTCGCTTCTGTTGCTTGTCCACCGCAAAGGCGGAGCCGCGCCGGTCCCCGTTCAATCGGCGGGGACGCGCGTCGAGCAACTTCTCCTGCGTCGGCCCTACCTCATGCTGACCATGTTCGGCATAATCACGTTGGCCGCGCTGGGGGTGGCGTGGACGGTGCGTTTCGACTACAACGTCCTGAATTTGCAATCGAAAGGGCTGGCATCCGTCGAAACCGAACTACGATTGCTGCATGCCGACGTGGAATCGACCCTGTTTGCGGCGATCGTGTGCGACAATCTCCAGCAGACCCGGGATCTGCAGGAGCGCCTGAGCAAGCTTCCAAGCGTGGCCAGCGTTCACAGCATCGCCGAGTTGATCCCCGAGCAACAGGAACAGAAAGCCGCGATCATTCGCAGCATCCAGAAGGAACTGGGTTCGGTGCAATTCGATATCCCGGCAGCTGATCCGTCGGATGCGGAACTCGATCTACGGTCACTGGCGTCCTTGCGATTACGGGCGAATCAGCTTTTGCGGGTGGCGATGGACCGCGGCGATTCCGCCGCCGAGACGGCGCTGAACCCCTTGGTCGACGCTACCGCGCAAACGCGGCAGACCTTGCGAGCCCTGAAGCCGGGCGACCTTCCACAGCGTCTCGAGAAGTACGAGCAGCGATTCTATGCGGACTTGCAGGCACAATTGCAACTCATGTCCGACCAGATTGTGGACCGGCCCATGAGCATCAACGACGTGCCGCCGGGCGTGCGCCAGATGCTGGTGGGGAGGACCGGTAAGTTTCTCGTCCGTGTCTTTCCCAAGGAAAACATCTGGGAGCGGGAGCCGCTGGTGAGGTTTGTGCGCGAGGTGCAGTCGATCGCGCCGAAGGCAACGGGCACGCCACTGGGGCTTTACGAATTTGTGGAAATCCTGAAGACGGGGTATTGTCACGCGGCGCTGTGGGCGCTGCTGGTCATTGCCGTCCTGATCTTCGTTGACTTCCGCGGCGGCTACGCCACGTTGCTGACGATTCTGCCGCTGTTGGTGGGAACGGCGTGGATGTTCGGGGCGATGGTGGTGGTGCGAATCAATTTCAATCCGGCCAACATCATGGTGCTGCCGTTGATTGTCGGCATCGGCGTCGCCTACGGGATTTACGTGGTCCAACGGTTTCGCGAAAGCCACGAAGCGACGTTCTACGGCAAGAGCACGGGACGCGCGGTGATTCTCTCGGCCATGACCACCACCCTCGCGTTTGCCAGCCTGTTGATCGGCGCGCACCGCGGCATTCGCAGCCTCGGTTTGGTGACGACCATCGGCGTCATATCCTGCCTGATGGCCGCGCTCGTTCTGCTACCGTCGCTCTTAGAGATTGCGCGACGCAAGGGCTGGAAGGTGTAGTTTCACAACCCGAAGAGTTCTTGATTGGAAGGACCAATCAGGCCTACACTACGGCGTAGCCTCACTGTTGAGATGGAGGCACCGTGCGCTGGTTTGAATTTCGACTGAAGTTAATGTTCAAGGAGCTGACGGTCATCTTCGGCATCCTTGCCTGCGTAACTCTTTGGCCATGTATTTCGCTGTGGAACCATTTTGGATACCCAACGTATACGTTTGACTCACCCCGGCCCTCAGCTTGGGAGAACTTCCTTTCGGGGTGGGGGTTCGGGCTTATGTGTTTCTGCATTTTCGCCGTGTCGTTTGCGTGTTCCGGGTGGGCCGGGCATCTGAAGCGACTGGTGCCATTTCTCAAGAAGCTCGCGGTGGGGTTCGCTGTCTTACTTGTCACGCTTTGTGTTTTCCTTCTCGAGGAAAACATTCGCGGCAAGATCAAGCTTCACTCTTACGTGCGCCAACTGCGTGCCCGAGGCGAGAAATTGACACTCGCCGAAATGAGTGTGCCAAGACCGTCGACCGATCAGAATGCTTTCTCAGCCCTGCTGGCATTGACGAACCAATTCAGCGCACTACGCAAAGAGTGCCCGTTTCCTGTCGACACAACCGTCACCAGGCCGCGGCTGGTCGCTTCGGGCCATGCCATCGCTCGCTCGGAACAGCCGGACTTGGGTGTCAATCGCATCCCCGTTAGCTATGAACCCTCGGCTTGCCCCGTGGTATACCGTCGAGGGATGGGCAGAGGAGGGTACGAGGACGAAACGAACACGACTTTTTACGCTCCGGTCAAAGCTGATTGGGCGGACCTTGATGGACAGGTTCTAAAAGCTGCCGATCTACTGAAGGAAGCGCGAACTCGTTTGAGTGATCCCTCGCTTCACGTGGAGATTGACTACGCACGCGGTTTGGACGTTCCACTGCCACACCTCAATCTGGCATGGGCGGCGGCAAATTGGTTTGCCTTGACGGCCCTGAGCGAAATCCACTCTCGGAATCTCGACGCAGCCGTTACGAACATCATTTCGATCGCCCGGTTAACACGTTTCGGACAAGACGAACTACTCACTATTTCGCAGATTCACCGCTGGCAGGTCGGGCTCACTGGAATGGGCGTGACGTGGGAAGCGTTGCAAAGAACCGGGTGGACTGACGAGCAGCTTCTTGTGTTGCAACGAGCATGGCAGGAAAGCAGTGTGATCCAAGGCACGCTGCCAACCATGGAAATGGAGCGTCTGCTCTATCACAACAACTTCAGGCAAGCGCAGCACTTTCCCACATGGGGAGAGTTTGGAAGAGGTCTCTTCTACGATTCACGAGGGGGATCGCCGCCTGCTGATTTGAGCGAGCTCCTCTCCGATCTTCGGGACGGGGCAAACGCCGTTGCGTGGAGGCTCGCATGGGTCGATCAAGATGAGCTTCGGTTTCTGCAGCAATATGAACTCATGCTTGATCGAGCGCGAAGATCTGTGGGCCGTCAAAACTGGTCTGTATATGTGCTTTCCGAAGAGGATTTCGCGCCCGCCCGTGGTTTCTATGACTGCTGGCGGTTTCTGCTGTCCCCTGGAGTGACTGGGAATGTCGGATTCGGGTTGCGCCAGGCATTTGAATACGAAACGCAGCGAGAGATGACAATCGCGGCCATTGCCATCAAGCGCTATGAGCTTCGGACCGGCACAGTGCCTCCGAATCTGGTCGCGCTGGTGCCGGAGTATCTTTCCGAACTTCCACATGACTGGATGAGCGGAAGTCCGTTGCGGTACCACACGAATTCCGATGGAACGTTCACGCTCTATTCAGTGGGAACCAACGGGATCGACGATGGCGGCGACCCAACACCAATATCAGGGAAGTGGGCGCTTTCAATCTGGAACGAGTGCGACGCCGTGTGGCCGATGCCGGCTTCCGCTGAAGAAGTAGCCGCGGTGCAGCAAAGGAGGTAGCCACGCAGGGGTGGCACGCTCTACAAGTTGCGCGCCGCAAGGGCTGGAAGGTGTAACTGCCCGACCGCTGCTTCAAGAAAGCGGGCCAATTTCGCGCCGGAATGCTTGGTCGCGATAGCCGAGTCGGGCCAGATCGGCGAGCACGCGCGGGTCGCGCGCGCAACTGGAAAACACCCGGTCAGCCCGCAATTGGCCGAGCACAAAGAAATCGTTGAATTCGTCCGGGAGGTCTTCATCAACCAGGTCGGTGATCCCGCGGACGGCGAGGAAATCCGTTTTTCGGGCCGCACACACGGCAGCGACGGCGCTGGTTTCCATGTCGACGGTCAAGAGCGCCGGTGGCCCGGCCGATCCGCGCCTTGTTGGACGCCCGCAACACCATCTCATCCGTCGTCAGGATTTTGCCGTAATGGACGTGGATTCCCGAATCGTCATCCCAGCGAATGCGGGACGGGACGGAGCGGCTTGTGGGTCGTGGTCCACGTGATCTGGTCGCCCTGGTCCCTGCCAAGTTCGAGAATCTCTGTGCCGACGACGATATCTCCCGCGCGAATGTCCGGTTGCAGGCCGCCGCCAAACCCCGAACTGATCACGAGGTCGGGGCGGTAGCAGCGAATGGTCATTTCGGCGGCGATGCGGGCGCATTCCTTGCCGATACCGAGCGCCAGAAGAGCGACGGATTGGCCGCCGAGCGTGCCCTCGTGGAAATCGAGATGTTCCTGGCGGACAACATGGTCGGCATCCGCCCGGTGCAGGATGGGGCGGAGTTCCTGACGAACCGCAACGAGAATGGCAATCATGACTCCCGTCGCTTCCTGGAAGCGCCCTTACGAGCGCTCAACTACAGCAGCCGTCGTGGCCATGGCCGTTAGTTTCGGCGGCGACAGCGGCTGTCACTTCCCGTTCCGCCAGCACCTGCTGGATGTTCTGCTGCACGGAGTCACGACGGCCGGTCAGGTGACCGCGGCCGGTCGTGACGCCGTTGTAGGCATCCACGTGAGACGCATCGGCTACGGGCGCAGGCTTACGGCCAAAGTTGTAGCGGATCAGTTTCCACGTGTCACCGCGCTGCGTGTCGATGCCGAGTGACGGCGTGGGCTCATAACCGCAATGGGTCATGCAATTCTCACAGCGCGGATCACGGGCGACCCCATTGAACACGCCGTACTTATCCCAATCGACCTTCTCTAGCATCTCCTGATACCGCTCGTAATGACCGTCGGTCATGAGATAGCAGGGGGCCTTCCAGCCGCGGACATTGCGGGTCGGGATCGCCCAGGCGGTGCAATGCAGATCGCGCTTCCCGGCGAGGAACTCCAGATAAATCGGCGAACCGAAGAACGTGTATTTCTGGCCCCACTCGACGATGTTTTTGAATTTGTCGCGGGTCATTTTGCGCGTGAGGAAGAAATCCTCGGGCTGCTTGTTTAGGCGCTTGATCATGTCCTTCTTGGCGGCGTCGTATTCGTAGCCCGGCGTGATGGTGTGCCCGTCGCACGCCAAGATTGGAGAGGAAATCGAACATCTTCTCGATCTCGTCCATGTCGGTCTCTTTGTAGACGGTGCAATTTGTCGCCACCTGGTAGCCGAGGATCTTGGCCATCTTGATCGCTTCGACGCACTCCTTAAACACGCCTTCGCGTTCGACGATCAGATCGTGAATGTGTTCCAGCCCGTCCACATGAACGTTCCAGTACATCCATTTGGTGGGCTTGATGCCGGGCCGGCCGTCGTTCCTGCCCTTGCGGATTTCGGCGGCTTCCTTCTCGGTGATCAGATTTTGCGCCAGCAGGGCCGTGAGCTTTGGCTCGACCGCCGCGCTGTAGTTGCGCGCGAGGTATTCGCGCATCTTTTTGCGCATGAACATCCCATTGGTGCACACGTAAACGATGCGGCCCTGATCGAGCAGCCCGTCGACGAGTTCCTCGATCTTGGGGTAGATCAGGGGTTCGCCGCCGCAGATGGAAACCATCGGCGCATTGCACTCGGTAGCCGAGCCGAGGCAGTCTTCCAGGCTCATCATGTCCTTGAGATTGGTCGAGTACTCGCGGATACGACCGCAGCCCGTGCAGGTAAGATTGCAGGTGTGCAATGGCTCCAACTGCAGCACGAGGGCAAACTTCCCGGTCTTCTTGATCTTGTTGGTGATAATGTGCCGGGCGATCTTCGCCGACAATGTAAACGGGAATCTCATTTATGCGTCTCCTGGTTTTCGAATCCTACACTTCCGTTAAGTGCGCCAACGCGCGCAGTCGGGCCACCTTCCGTAGTATCCGCGGCTGTTTGAAGAACAACTGGATGACGCGCGACTTCTCGAGTTCACGCGGCACGGGCGGGAAGCCCTGCATCGTCTGGCGCGCATACATCCCCAGAGCCATCAACGGGAAATAGTTGCGATAGTAGTGATATCGCAAGTAGAACACGCGCGGAAAACCGGTGCCGGTGAACAGCTCCTCGTCCCACGAGCCGTCAAGTTCCTGGTGGTTGGTCAGGTACTTGATCCCACGGGCGACTTCGGGGCAATTCACTTCCCCGGCGGAAATCAACCCCATGATCGCCCACGCGGTTTGTGAGGCCGCGCTGCGGCCGATGCCTTTGAATTGTGGATCATCGTAGCTTCGCAGCGATTCACCCCAGCCGCCGTCGGCATTTTGCGAGGACTTCAACCAGGCGACGGACCGGCGGACATAGGGCAGGCGCATATCTTCACCAATCACCCGCAGACCGCGCAATACCTGCCACGTGCCATAAATGTAGTTCGCGCCCCACCGGCCGAACCAGGAGCCGTCGGCAGACTGGTCGCGCTTGAGGAAGGCGACAGCCTTTTCGACGCAGTCGTCTTCCATCGTGAAACCGAAATGTCCCAAACACTCCAGGACGCGCGCGGTGATGTCCGATGTGCTCGGGTCGATCATCGCGTTGTGGTCGGCGAACGGCACCTGCGTGAAGAGCCACTTGTCGTTGTCCTTGTCGAAGCTGGCCCACCCACCGTCCTTGCCCTGCATGCCCAGCACCCAGCGCGTGCCGCGACGAATCGCCGCTGACTTTTCACGGTCGAATTCCGTGCGGACGCGGTTCAAAGCCATCAGCACCATCGCCGTGTCGTCCACGTCCGGGTAAAACTCGTTGTCGTACTCGAAGAACCATCCGCCCACCGGCTTGTTCGGCTCGGTGTAGCGATGGCTTTCCGAGTGTTTCACGCGCCAGTCTCCCGGGCGGCGCACTTCCTTGTCCAGCAACCACCGCGATGCTGCCTCGAGAGCGGCATGATCGGCTGGCAATCCCGATTCGTGGAGCGCGTTGACGCTGATCGCCGTGTCCCAAACGGGAGAGAAGCACGGCTGCAACCGCAGGGTGTCGCCTTCTTCGATTTCGAGCTTCTCCATTTCGAGGATGCCGTGCGCCACGAGGTAGCTTTCGTTGCTGTACCCAAGGACGCGGAGCGCCATGACGTAGTTGGCCATGGCAGGGAAGATCGCGCCGAGACCGCCGGGGGTTCGCCCATGCTCGATTACCCAGCGCTCGGCCTTCCGCATGGCAAATCGTCGCACAAACGGAACCGGGTGATGCCGGTGAACGAACTTCAGGAAATGATCAACCACGAGGAAGAAATTGTGCCACGTGAATGTGTGCTGGTCCCGGGGGAGCCGGATATCAGCCTTCTCACGGCTTTCCACCCACAATTCGTCGATCTGCCACTCCCGCGGTAGAGGCTTGACGGGCTCCCGTGAGCGGATGATCGAAAGCGGTACCAGCATTGCCCGTGACCACGACGACATATTGTAAATACTGAAGCTGAACCACTTCGGAAGAAGAATCAGCTCGGGCGGAATGGCCGGGCACCCCCCCCATGGATACAAACCGATCATGGCCAGCGAAATCTTGGTGAAGGTATTGCAGCGCGTGACTCCACCTGCCGCACGGATCGCTTCACGGGTCTTGGCCATGTGCGGAGCGTCCGTTGGGTCGCCTGCCATTTTCAGCGCGAGGTAGGCCTTCACGGAAGCGCTCAAGTCCATCGGGCCGTTCGGATAGATGGGCCATCCCCCTTCGTGGAGTACTTTGGATCGAATGTAGTTCGCAGCCTTGCGAATGATGACAGGGTCGAGGCGGTCAATAAAATGCAGGTAAATCAGGTACTCGGATTCGAGGATGGTGTCCCCCTCGAGTTCCGCGCACCAATGGCCGTCGGAAGCCTGTTGTCCTAAGAGCCAGTCCTGCGCCCCGTCAATAGCGGCTTCCAAACCATCCGTTAATTGTAGACACGACTCCAGTTTTGCCTGAATCATGCTCCTGGCCACTTCCTCCTTAAACTTTTGACAGTAAGAACTATATAGCCATTACCTCGCGCTTGTAAAGCGGATTCACCGCACCGCCTTCCGGGGGTTACCACCCCAGAAATCCGCCAACTCATCGGCCAGATTGTACCCAGCACGGCCATCGGCCATACTCTCAGACCAATCCGGTGGGAAAAGCGTTGAATACTGCGTTTGCGCAAACCTTTGGCACACAAGCACTGCCACGCCCCGATCCGATTCGCTCCGAATCAGCCGGCCGACCGATTGGATGACGCGATTCATGCCGGGATAGAGGTAGGCGAATTCGAACCCCTTTCCGTAATGTTCCTCGTAGAATTGACGCATGAGTTCCCGCTCGAAACTCACTTGGGGCAGGGCGGGACTGATGATGATGACGCCCGAAAGCGTTTCGCCCGGATAGTCCACTCCTTCCGCGAAGAGACCGCCTTGGACGGCAAGGATGAGCTTCGGGGGTTGCGGTTCTTTCAGCGCCTCCAAGAGCGTCAAGCGCTGCTGCTCGGTCATCTTGGGTTCCTGAATGAGAACCTCCCACGGACCTTCGGGCACTTGTCCAGCCACCCCTCGCAAGAAATCGTAGCTGGGGAACAAGGCCATGTAGTTGCCGAGTCGGGCCGCAGCGGTTGTCGCGATTACATTGGCGATCCTGCCGTAGTGGGCCGCGCGGACGCGAAATGTGGTCGATACGGTCGGCACGACGATAATCCGCCGGTTCTCCTTGGGGAAGGGGGACGGGAAGCTTGCCTGATCCGTCCGCTCGGTATCGAACCCGAGCATCTGGCGGTAGAAGGCCATCGGGTCCAGTGTCGCCGACATGGCAATCACGCTGTGAAACCCTTCCAGCCGGTGAGCCAACTGTCGGGACGGGTCCTTGCACACGATTTTCAGGGCTTCGCCGCCTGTCGTGTCATAGATGTACGAGAATTCCTCGCCTTCCATCCCCAGCACGACGCAGAACTGGCCGAATGTCGAGAAAAACTCATCGACGGGGTCGTCCGGGATCGCCCGTCCGCTGGTCGTCTTGTCCAACAGGTAACGGACGGTCAGTTTGTTGAAGGCCGGCTTGAGGCTCTCGAAGAATTCCCGCGGCGACGGAATCAGGTACTTGTCCTGGCCCACGTCGCTCTCGTCGAGTTGGGTGTATTCGTCGCCCTTGGTGCGCACTTGGCTGCGGAAGAAGTCGTCGATCTCCCCCAAAAACTTCCGCAATTCCTTCGCCAGCGATGGCTCGATGTGCCGCAGGTTGCCGCTCAAGTCGCGGACTTGCTGGCGCGACAGGCTCGGCGAATAGTAATCCATCGCGCGTTGGACGAGGTTGTGCGCTTCGTCGATGACCAAAATGGCATTGGAGTAGTCGGCCTCGAGGAAAAACCGGCGGAAATATACCTGCGGATCGAAAACATAATTGTAATCGCAAACAATTACGTCGGTTAGTTCGGCCTCGACCAGCGCCAACTCGAACGGACACAGGCTCGTGCCGCGCCCCGCTTCCATCATCGCGTCAGGTGTGATCAGCCGCTCCGCCAGCAAGCGGTCCGCAACCCGCGTCGTCTCGAGTTTGACGCGGAAATCGCGCAGATGCGGGCAAAACTCTTCCCGGCAAGCGTACACGTCGTTGATGCACATGCTCTCTCGCGCTCGAAAAAACACCGCGTTCGGATGCGCCGATTCACTCAGTCCCATGCGCCGAAGCGTTTCCAGCACGATTTGTTGCTGGGTGTTCTTGGCGGTGACAAAAAACACCCGCTTATCATGCGCGAGAGCGTACTGCACCACGGGATAAAGGGCTCCGGTCGTCTTGCCAACTCCTGCGGGAGCGGAAACAAGTAGGTGCCGCCCTTCCTTCAACGCGTGCTCGACCGCCGCCATCATTTCGTCCTGATGAGGTCGGACGCGGTCGTGCGGAAAGCGGAGCACGGTCGATTGGGTCCGTCGGTGTTCCTTCCGCCGCTCCTCTTCTCGCGCCTGGACAATCAGAGCGCGTACACGATCGGCGATCAGCCGCTCACAGTCGTCAAACGGACCGCGGATTTCGATTTCCTTTGTCGTTCCATCGGCCACATTGACAAACACGAGGCGTCCCAGCGCAGTCTTCCGTTCCTGTTCGACAAAGAAGCAATATAACCGCAGTTGCTCGGTGTAATGCGGGTAGGACTTCTCATCCAGCGCGGCGAACACCAAGGGTGGCACGACAACCGATTTGATCTCCTCGATCACGTGCGGGCCGCCATTGAGTGGCATGTAGACGCCGTCGATGCGCCCTTGGATCGTTACCTCGAAATCGTCGACCGTCGTCTGGTAACGCACCGCGATCTCTCGCGCATAGCCTTCGTGCAATCCCGCTTGCGTGCGCTGATGAGTCACATGCGCTTCACGCCCCATGGCCAGGCGCGTCCACATCCCCAGACCCGCCACCCGTCCCGCGCTCACCAGTGGCTCCGCAACGAGGTCGCCGACGCCCAGGGAGATCTTCTTCTTCGCCAAATGAATTTTGACAGCCATCGCCGAAACAGAATACAGTAGTCAGGGATTTGTAGCCAGAATGAGACAACAACTTTTCGTCGCGTGGCGCCTTCTGCCTTTTGTGCTTTGTCTCCTGTCGGTTGCCGCTTCGGACCAACATTTACCCACCTACGACGACTTTCGGCAGGTCGATCGGATGCGGCGGATGACCGGCCAGTTGCAGACCGCCGAACTGTTGAAGCTGACGCAGATCGACCGCGCGCTGGTCGAACGCGTGGCGAAACAGGGAACCAACGATTACCAGCTCGTCTGGGGCGCGGCGGAACTGATTGGTGATTGGCAGACCAAACGCGCCCTGTTCGAGTCGGCGCTGGCGGCCAGCGGGACGAACCTCGAGATCGCCCTGCGCTACGCGTGCGAGGCCGCGGTCAACCACGAGCCCGCGACGGCGTTGCCGTTGCTGCACGCCGTTGAGAAGGGTGACACGGCCAATATCGTCCCGTGGTTTGTCGAACTAAATCTCCTGCTGGCCCAGAACAAAGGCATGGCGGATTTAAAGACAGTGCCTTCGTGGGCGATCCGATTTCACGATTACGCCACCGAAGCGGCGCGGGCGCGGATTCATACACTCGAAGCCGCGGGGTATTCACCCTATTCCGCGCGCAGACTCGGTTTCATGCCCGACACACCCGTGCTGGCAATGGCCCGCGATTGCGCGGACAGGCGGATCGACAAGGCTACCGTGCCTTTATTATTGACGGTCGCGCGCGCGATGCAGTACCGGCCGTTCTATCTGGTGACCGAATTGGTCGGGCAATCGTTGGAGCGGGCGGCCATTCAGGTGGGTGCGGAAGGACAAACCGACGCCGAGGTCTCGTTGCGTACCGTCGAACTCGAACGCCGCCGGGATGAGATCAAAGGGCTGGTCGCCGCTGTCGGGGACAAGGTCGTGGACGTCGCCACCGAATCGGAGATGGTCGAGTATTTCGACAACGTCCTCTCCCTCGGCGAAGAACTCGCCATGCGTCGCCTCGCCGACGCCGTCCAAGGTGGTCATCCGTCGCCATGACCATGTCCGCGCGATCTGATCAGCGCAGAATGGATCAGTGGCGGCGCCTTGCCGCGAAGCTACGCTCGCGGCGCTGGTCGGACGTGCACTGGAGGAAATTTGCCCCTCGTTCGCGGCGCTTCGATAGCTTCGTTGAACCTTTTCTCGCCCCCGGCATTCTACTGGGTGTAAATGCTGGTAGTGCCTGAACGCGAACAACTGCCCGTGGCCGACGCGCGGGCTGGCAACGCCGAAGCATGGAAGACGCTCTTCCGGCGCTACCGACTGCCGTTGTACGTCTATGTATTTGAACTGCTACACGACGAACAGGCCAGCCTCGACCTTGTGCAGGAGGCCTTCATCAGCGCCTTCCGCCACATCGGTTCGCTACGCGACGACGAGAAGTTCGGAGGTTGGTTGTTCAGCATCGCCCATCAAAAATGCATCCAGCAATGGCGACGACAGGATCGCGAAGCCGAGTTGCGCGAGGAATTGTTGCCCGAGCTGGAAGACGGCGGTCAGGATCCGCTGGACGTGTTGCTCCGCGAGGAACAACAGGCCGAGTTTATGAAACTGCTGGGGAAACTCCCGTTGACGCAGCGGTCAGCGCTGTTGTTGCATTTCATCGAAGGATTTTCACTGGAAGAAATCGCCCGCATTACCGGCACGCAGTTGGGAACGGTCAAATCCCGGCTCCATTACGCCAAACGAGCGCTGAGAAAATTGTGGGAGGAAGGTCGCACATGAAAACACCGCGCGAAATCCTGTTGAAACTCCATCGCTCGACCGAGCCGAAGCTCGATCGCCTGTGGGATGAATCGCTCGCCTCTGAATTGCAACGGGGTCGGGCGCACACCCGCGAAGCGTCGACGGATAGGCAGAACCTGCTTTTCGCCGCCGGCTGGAAACTCTGGCGTGAATTGGTCCTGCCGAGCCGGCGAATCTGGGCGGGCCTGGCCTGCGCGTGGGTCGTGATTGCCGTGCTGAATTTGGTCTCTTCGGAGCCGGTGACGGCAGTTGTCAGCCAGTCGAAGCCGCCTTCGCACGAGGAGATGCGTGCGCTCATCGAACAGCGGCGGATGCTGGCACAGTTGATCGGGCCGATATCGGAACCCGCTTACACTCAGAAGCGCTCGTCACCGGGACCGCACAGCGAACGCGCGGCGCAGACCGCAGCCGCGTGAATCGGAGATAGCGATGAACACTCCGAATCCAAGCCCGTCGAGAGCGAGCCGCTTTCTGAAGGCACAATTTAGTTGGCGTACAACGCGCCGCATTCTGCTCACCACCGCGGTGGTAGTCACCATAATCGCCTTGTTTTATGCGGAGGAAGACCTGCGCGGCAGCCGTGCCTGGGCCCAATACCGGCAGCAGGCGCAAGCACGCGGCGAGCAGCTTGATTGGAAAGCGCTGATCCCCAAGCCGGTTCCCGACGAAGAGAACTTTGCAGCTACGCCACTGATCAAATCGTGGTCTGTTGTCCGAAGCAACCACATTTACGTCGCGTCCGAATATTGGAGAACCGACAATTACGGGCAGGCCGATGGCGACTATTACGGACAGAACGGTCAGGTGATTTTCAGTTTTCGGTCCAGGAAAAATGACGGAAACCGGCACACAACAGACCTCGTGGCGTGGAAAACGGCGTTCGATGCGCTCCATGTAGCGCGGCGCAGTCGACACCAAATCTTTGAGTCGGGCAAACTCGATCTGGCAGCGCGCGCACAGGCGGCGCCCTCGGTGCTCGAAGCGTTGAAAGCCAACGAACCCATTTTCGCGGAACTCCGCGTCGCCAGCCGCCGGCCGTATTCCCGCTATCCCATTAATTACGACGTGCCGGATCCGGCGGAGATTCTGCTGCCCCACCTCAACAGCATCAGGGCCGTCTGCCGACGGCTGCAGCTCAAAGCGTGTGCTGAGCTTGCGCTTGGCCGAAGCGCAGAAGCCTTGGAAGATGTGAAGTTGTCGTTCGCCGTGGCTGACTCAACAAAGGGAGAGCCTGACCTGATTTCCTATCTTGTTCGTGTCGCCTGCCTGCAGATCACAGCTCAGCCGATCTGGGAAGGATTGGCCGAGCACGCGTGGTCGGACGCCCAACTTCGCGAACTGGAAACGCGACTGCAGTCGTACGATTTCGTAGCGGATTTGAAGCCGACTTTCGATGCCGAGAGGGCTTGGGGTGTTGGCATAATTGAGTTCGTAAAGAGCACCGGACAACTCTCCGGGCTCGACGATTCCAATAGTGGCAACGAATCGGCTTTGGAACAGCTCTCCCGCATCGTCCCGAGCGGGTGGTTCGATCTGGAAAAGGTCAGTTATTGTCGCTTGTTTGGATTGGGGTTGGGCGAAACATATGATCCCGCATCAAAACGGGTTTTCCCCATCCACAGTAAATCCAACGAGCAGGCGTTGGACCTCGAGTTTCGCGGTCGCAACCCCCTTGATGTTATCTTCGTCCGTCATCAGGTTCTATCAGCGATGCTGCTTCCCGCTCTGACCGCTGTTGTCCGCAAAGGCGCGACGGCCCAGGTCACGGACGATCAGGCCATCCTCGCCTGCGCGCTTGAGAGGTCCCGTCTCGCCACTGGCCAATTCCCCGACGCGTTGGACGCGCTTGTGCCGCAATTCATTTCGCAGCTTCCACATGATGTAATCACGGGCAACCCTTACAAGTACCGCCTCACGAAGGATGGCCAGTTCGTGCTCTATTCCGTCGGCTGGAACGAAAAGGATGATGGCGGCGTCCCGGGCAAGACCTTGTTCGACGACAAGGAAGGCGACTGGGTCTGGCAGTATCCGCCTCAACAAAAGCCTTAACGGGTCCTTCGCCCTCACCCGCGATTTACCGTTGCCAGCCCGGCTCCCGGTCGCTATATTGCCCTCATTCAAGTGCGCGGACGTGGCGAAACTGGCAGACGCGCAGCCCTCAGAAGGCTGTGACCGCAAGGTCATGGAGGTTCAACTCCTCTCGTCCGCACCAACACTCTCCGTAGTCCTGCTCAACATCACTTTGCCCTTGCCTTGGTCAAGCAGAAGGCGAATGGCATCGGCAACCGTGGGCGTATCGGCTGGAGAGTGCTGGGAGGGCGGGTTGTGGTGCTCGACCTCGACGCGGTAGGTGTCGTTGTAGATGGCCCGCCGCCGATTTCGCAGGATGGCGATTGCGGCCAGCGTGTCTTTGGTCTTGGCCCGTTCGTGCAACGATTTCTCCACGTCGTCAAGGGCTGCTTCGATTGCGTCATCCCATGCTTTGGCAAAGTCGGGGTCTTCGGATCGCCAGCGATAAACGGTTGCGCGGCTGACACAGGCGGCGTCGGCAGCGGGGGCAACACCAAGCCACTTACGCAAGGCTTCGAGAAACGCTTGTTGCTTTTTGGATTTCTGTCTCATTCGTCTTGTTCCTTCGGTCTTGTGGTGCAGGAAGCAAAAAGCAAGAAGGGTGTGGATTTCTGCGGGATTTCGGGGGCTTCTTGCTTTTTGCCCTCGCGAGTTGCGGTCATTGCGCCCCTTTCGTCGGCCAGACCAGCAAGGCGGGGCGTCCAGCCGTGGCCCGTTCCTCAGTGTGAATTTCGCCCCAGAGCCGCAGTGTTTCGATCACCTTCTCAAAGTCGGGCTTGCTCAGGTTCAGGCCACGGCTCACACGCCAGTAGGGAATCCCTTCGGGGCAAGCATGGGCGCGAATCCAATCCAGCGCCGCAGTTGCTTTGCCTGCGATAAACCCGCCCGCCATTGGCCCGCCGCCAAACACCTTGCGCCAAGATTCCTCCGCCTTGTCCGCAATGGCGATTGCGTGCGCCAGCGCCCACTCCGAAACGTCCAGCCCGTCGCCGTGTGAGATTGTCAGTTTGAGCGCAACCTTGCGGACATGATCGGGTTTGCGTGACGCGAAGCCGCTGGGGGTCGCCGCCGCCGCCCGTTTCTGCTGGCAATACCATTCCGCCCACAGCACCGCCGCGTCGGGCGTCCAGCGGGCCGCGCCACTCACAGCGGCGCGTCGGGATTGTCGCTGGACGGCAACGTGGCGACGTACTCTTGCAGCGGTTTCAGCAGCGGCAGCGTCAGGCGTCGGCCCGTCTTGGCGGTGATGAAAGAAACGGTGTTGGCCTGCAAGTCCAGTTGCCGCCATGTCAGATTTTTCACGTCAGAGAGCCGTTGCCCGGTGAAGACACCGAATAGCACCAGCCCGTAAAACTCGGTGCCCTTGGCTGCGTCCAGTACGCGCTTCAATTCGGCCACGGTAAAGGGGCGACGGGCGCTCTCGCCTTGCAGCTTCAGTTTGTCCACGGCCTTTGCGGGATTGGTACCGATCAATTCGGCCTTCACAGCGGCGTTGCACGCGGCGCGTAGCACCTTAATGCAGAGATTGGCGGTGTTGCGGCTCTTGGTCTTCGCCAGTTGGTCACGGAAGCGGGTAACGTCCAACGGGCGCAATAGCGTCAGGTCTTTCTCAGCCTTCGGGCCTAGAAACTGAAAGAAGCTGTCCAGCGCGCAGCGGTAACGCTCCACGGTATCGGGGGCGCTCTCGATCTTCTTGCCTTCAAGCCACTGCTCGCACCAGCCGCGTATGCTCGCGCCCGGAAGGTCTTCGGCGTTGGCAGCGGTGAAGATGTCCGATACGCCACGGGCGATCACGTCCCGCGCCGCCTCTGGCGTCAGTCGGCCATTGCTGGCTTGTCTCGCCGCCTGCTCCCAAGAGCGGCAGATTTCTTCAGCTTGCCTACGGGCGGCGGTCTTGGTACTCTTAAAGTGGCGTTGGAGAACGCCGTCAGGAGTTTTGGTAGTGAACGCGCAATACCAGAAAGGTTTTCCCGGTTGTTTGTGGACGCTTGCCATTGGTCACGCTCCTGTTGAACTTTGCATAACACTAAGGCATAACGTCACAGGTGTCAAGCGCGTTCAAGACTATGCGTATTTGTTAGGAAAAGCGTAAATTGTGGGTGTGGAAAGGACATGGAGGTTCAACTCCTCTCGTCCGCACCAAACATACTGTACCGGTACCATGAGCTTCAGGCATGCACTGTTGTCGATCGCGCTGGCCGCGCTTCTCCCGGCGCTCGCGCCCGCCCAGGTACTGGACCAGATCAAAAAGCCCCTCGATTACAGCAAACAGGCTGACGTCAATGGCAAGACCGTCACCTTTGGTGACCTGCACTTCGGCACCGTTTCCCAGCCGACTCGCGCGGGGTCCACGACGTCGCCGCTCTCGAAAGGCGATCTCCAACTGCACCGGATGGAGTTGAACGAGGTCAACCTCAAGTCGGTCGACATGTCCGCCGTTCCGGAGCCCGTGCTCCCGCAAGTAAACTTCTCGCCCAAGCGGGCCGCGGCAGACAAAGTAAACGACCAAGGCACCCGGCAATCGGATCAGACCAGGCAAAAGGCGCCCATTACCGATCGCCAGATTCGCCCGTTCGCTCCGGGCGGCGAAGAGGAACTGAAGAAACAACTCAATGGTGTCCATCCGTGACTTGCGCGGATATGATATCATCCAGCGACTGAATTTATGATCGAGATTCTCAATCGTGCCGCGAAGATGTCAAGCGTGCGCCTCGCCTTTCCGCTATTCCTTGTCGCGCTGGCTGTCTCATGCGCAACAATGATTCATCCGCCACAGGACTTTCTCTCGTCGACGGACGAATCGTTGAATCAGTGGCTCGATACCACCGTGAACGTGGATTTGGCCGAGGTCCGAGTCATCCATTTGCCGCTGACGGATGCTTTCTCCGGGCTGCGGATCGCGATCACGCGAGCCGATGCGCCGGTGGAATCGCTCAAGGTCACCCTCCACGCCAGTGAGATCACCCGCCGTCAGGCGCTCTGGTTGCTCTCCCAGAAGTACGACCTGACGATGACCGCCCAGCAACTGCCGGGTCAACTGCCTTACATCGGCATCTCGAAGGACTAAGGCCCCAAAGATCGCGGCAATTCCGTAAAACTCCGCGCTTCAAAACCCGTTCCCCTGTGCTAGAATTCCCCCCATGGAAATCCAGCGCCAACCCGTCAACTCCAGCGACATCGCCGGCATCGGCTACGACGCCGCCACCGAGACGCTCGAAATCGAGTTCAAGGCCACGGGCGTCTACCGCTACTTCTCCGTGTCAAAGAACATCCACGACGAATTCGCGCGCACGCCCTCGCCCGGCAAATACTTCCTCCAGCACATCAAGGGCAAGTACGCGTGGGAAAAAATCGGACGCGACTAAAACGCCAACCCGACTTTCCCTCAACTCCGAATCTCCGACGGAGCTTCGGAGCCAACTCGTCCGTTATTTCACCTTCTCAAATCTCGCGGCCACCTCGTCCCAATTCACCACGTTCCACCACGCATCGAGGTAGTTCTTCCGCAGGTTCTGGTATTTCAAGTAGTACGCGTGCTCCCACACGTCCACCCCCAGCACCGGCACATCGCCTTCCATCAGCGGACTGTCCTGGTTCGCCGTCGAGTACGCCTTCAACTTCTTGTCCTTCGTCACCACCAGCCACGACCACCCGCTCCCGAACCGCGTCATCCCGTTCCCCGTGATCGTCTCCTTCAACTTCCCAAACTCCCCAAACGTCCCCTTGATCGCCTCCGCCAACGCCCCCTTCGGCTCGCCACCGCCGCCCTTCTTCATGATCGTCCAAAACAGGCTGTGATTGTGATGGCCGCCCCCGTTGTTGCGCACCGCCCCGCGGATGTCCTCGGGCACGCTGCCGATCCCGCGCAACAAATCTTCCAGCCCCTTCTTGTGCAACTCCGCGTGCTTGTCCAACGCCCCATTCAGGTTCGTCACGTACGCCTGATGATGCTTCGTGTAATGAATCTCCATCGTCCGCCCGTCAATGTGCGGCTCCAACGCGTCATACGGATACGTCAGCTTCGGTAATTCATGCGCCATGATAAGACTCCTTTCGTGCGTTTGAGTTCAGTCCCCTGCGATAAGACTCTCGCCAACTGCCCCCATCGTAGCCCCACCCACCAACCCTGTCAATTTTTTGACCGCGACTTGTAGGGCGCCCGGGCCGGCCGCCGCTTTCCTTCTGTCCCAACGTTGTCATCCTGAGCTTGTCGAAACCGCCCCGGGCCGTCTGTCGTGCCGCGACGGCAAATCTCTGTCGTTACCCCACTTCTGCCGGGTTTCCGTCCATCACCCATTCGCCATTACCCATCGGTCTTCGCTTTCCCATGGCCCATTTTGCAAAAAACTGACCCCAAAAGATGGGTTCGTTTTTGGCTTTCCCAAATGAAGTTTCCACACCGGCTTGATCAAACTTGGGTTCGTTTGCAAAATCGAGTCCTCGAGAAGCGACCACGTCGTGCCTGGGTCGCAATTACTTTTTTGCGGAAACCCGCCCAATGGCCGAATTTGTCAATCACGGAACCACCCGCGTGTCCGCCGTAGGCGGCTTGCCCGCCGGCTGGTGGCGCAAGCGTCCCTGCTTGTGGTGCAGGCCCGTTGTGGCTGCGCTTGCTAAGCGCGGTCCGGCCACCTCCTGGCTCCTGGCTCCTGGCTCCTGGCTCCTGGCTACTGCGCCACATCCCTTATTTCAAAGCCGAGCCGCTGGGAGCGGCGAGACGCAACGCCGAAGGTTTACCCCGACTCCGAGGTCGGGGCGACCCGTAGGGCGAGCCGAGCGGGCGCGAGCGAGTGCAAAACAATCCGCTATATCAAAGAACTTCCCCGATCCTACCACATCCTCCACCCCGCGTCGAGCACGAACTATCCCCCCGCGATACACCAATTTATCCGCCAACTCCCGTCAGCGCCCGGCGGAAAAGGGGCGGGGGAGGGGACCTGTCGCACCTTTGAGGTTCAACTAGCCCTGGTGCCGCGCGGCCAAGCGCATCCCGGCGAAGAATATAATTGACGCCGTCACCGAGCAGAGCGACAAGGGCAGTCGCGACACTAGGCCATCTTGCGCCGGCCCTTGGAGGGCGCTGCGAACGCGATGGCGCGAGAAAGAAGCAATAGGCGGAGCACCGCAAAGCAGACCAGTGGGTCTGAGAAAGGGCCCGTACATGGACATACACATACTCGATGTTGGATGTGGTAACATGGCCATACTCCTCAATCCCGACGGGACGAAAGTCGTACTCGACTGCAACATCACGACGAACAACAGCACTGACGTATTAGCCTACGTCAAGCGTGTTCTCGGCAAGCCGCGCGCATCGGCAAAGTACTTCTTCTCGTACACTTTGGAAGTTGTTCGGATCAGCTGGGCGTAGAAGTAGAGAAGGATCAGTGACATGGACAGCGTACCGAAGAATTTCAGGCTCAGGACGTAGTCAATCAGTTCTCTTGCCTCGCATCCCTTTGACACGTAGAACCCCAGAATCAGCATTGGCAGGGATGTAAGCACTGCTGGCAAGTAGCGGGCGTAGATCTCGTATCCACTGATCGGCCGCGAGGCGCTCATTGGTTGGCCGAAAGATTCCACCCGCCATCATCGTTGAGTGTAATCTTCATGTTGTGCTTGTCCTGGGTCGTGTACAGCTTGTTTCCCTTATCCGAGCCAGTCGAGTACTTCGTGTACAGCTTGATGGCATTGTCGTCCGGCAGGCCGTGCTGGTCTGGGCCCACGGAAACAATCGTCATGCGTGGGTTGACCTTCCTGATGTGATCGACGTAGAAGCCATCTCATAAATGCAAATTTGTTGTGGTAGACTGCCTCCGACAAGGAGGAGTGATGTCGAAGGGGGACTTGACCGAGGAGCAGTGGCGGGTCGTGGAAGGCATTTTGCCACGCGACCACGTGCGGGCCGACGGGCGTGGGCGCCCGTGGAGTGATCGGCGGACGGTGCTGAACGGAGTGCTATGGATTCTACGTACGGGGGCTCCGTGGCACGACCTGCCGCCACGGTATGGGCCGTACCAGACGGTACATCGGCGGTTCCAGAACTGGGTGCAGAGCGGAGCCATCGAGCGCGTGTTGCTGGCCGTGGCGCAGCACTTGCAAGAGGCTGGTGGCTTGGATCTGAAAGAATGTTTTGTGGACGGGACATTTGTTCCGGCCAAAAAAGGGGGCGGTTGGTCGGGAAAACCAAACGCGGCAAGGGTACCAAGATCATGGGTCTTGCCGACCGCCATGGTCTTCCTCTCGCCCTGCGGACAGAAAGCGCTACGCCGGCTGAAGTGAAACTGGTGACGGCCACGCTGGACGCACGGATCGTGGCAGACGTGCCGCAGCAGTTGATCGGTGACAAAGCCTACGACAGCGACCGACTGGACGAGCAACTGCTGCACGAGTACGGCACGGAAATGATCGCCCCGAATCGGCGGGGCCGCCGCCAAACGCAAGATGGTCGGGGCTTGAGGCGCTATCGCCGCCGGTGGAAGATGGAACGGCTCTTCGCTTGGTTGTTCAACTTCCGACGACTGGTGGTGCGCTATGAATACCATGCAGAGAACTTCCAGGGTTTCGTTCACCTCGGCGCCCTGGTCATCCTCTTGCGCCATTTATGAGACCGCTTCTAACGTCTGCATACGTGCAGGGTTGCCGACCAAGACCCAGAGGCCGTCGTCGACAAGAGCTTCCGCCATTCGCTGCTCTCGATGCAGGGAGATATCATAAAACAGCTTCCTTGCGTGTATCTCCGCTAACTTTGGACCGCCGTCAGGGAAAACGATAGCCGTAAGATCAGGTCCAGAATAGTCGTCTCTAGGTACGCCAACGTCGACACAACGTAAATGGCGCATTTCCAAGTTGAAATGACTTGCAATATCTGCAATTCCCAACACGAGCCGCTGAGTGCTTCCCGAAGTGAAGTCGAACCTTTTTGTCCGAACAAGTGGATTATGGACTACATGGTACGCCGTAAGGATGCCATGAATTCCGTTACACTTAATGAACGTGCCCGACCCTGCAAGTCCGCCATCTAGAAAGAGTGGGACTGAATAGCGAGTCGTTTGCTGCATTACTTTCTCTGGTAGGTCCAATGGCAACTCGCTCCCACCTACTTCGACGCGATCTTCCTCAGGGTTGTTATTGATCCCGCTCACCGTAATTCTGCCAAAAACTTAAGAGTGAGGCTGTTTACATCTTCCCAATCACCGCATCACCGAACTCGCTGCACTTTGGCGGAAAGCCATCAGCTATCAGCAATCGGCTGTCAGCTTGAGGCCCAGGCTCGCTGGCCGTTCCTTGGCTGAAAGCTGATCGCAGAAAGCCGATAGCCCGCGCCTCACATATCCTTGATGACTTCATCTCCAAATTGGCTGCAGCGGATCTCTTTCGCCCCTTCCATTTGGCGGGCGAAGTCGTAGGTCACTGTCCTGGCATTGATGGCGCCGTCCATGCCTTTGATGATGAGATCGGCGGCTTCGGTCCAGCCGAGGTACCGGAACATCATTTCTCCGCTGAGAATCACCGAGCCGGGGTTGACCTTGTCCTGGTTGGCGTACTTGGGCGCGGTGCCGTGCGTGGCCTCGAAGATGGCGTGGCCGCTGATGTAATTGATGTTGCCGCCGGGCGCGATGCCGATCCCACCAACCTGCGCCGCCAGCGCGTCGCTGAGATAATCACCATTGAGATTGAGCGTGGCGATCACGTCGAAATCCTCGGGACGCGTCAGCACCTGCTGGAGCGTAATGTCAGCGATGGCGTCCTTGATGACAATGCCCGCGCCGGGTTTGCCTTCGGGAATCTTGCACCATGGTCCGCCGTCGATCTCCACCGCGCCGTAACGCTCTTTGGCAATTTTATAGCTCCAGTCGCGGAACGCGCCTTCGGTGAACTTCATGATGTTGCCCTTGTGGACAATCGTCACGCTTTTGCGTTTGTTCGCGATGGCATAGAGGATGGCGGCATGAATCAGGCGGATCGTCCCGAGATAGCTGACCGGCTTGATCCCGATGCCGACATCCACCACCGCCGGGCGGACCGGCGCGCCGAGGGCCTGAAGCTGTTTCAGCCATTGGTCGGCCGCCTCTTTGGTTCCAAACCGGATCTTTTTGAATTCCTTGGGGAATTCCTTCTCCAGAAAATCGAGGATCTTCTGGGCCTCGGGCGTGCCGCCGGCCCATTCGATCCCCGCATAAATGTCCTCGGTGTTCTCGCGGAAAATCACCATCTCGACCTTCTCGGGATGCTTGACGGGCGAGGGGACACCTTTGAACCAGCGGACGGGACGCAAACAGACATACAGATCGAGCATCTGGCGCAGCGCGACATTCAAACTGCGAATGCCCTTGCCGACGGGCGTGGTGAGCGGACCTTTGATGCCGACGAGGTAATCCTGGAACGCCTTGACCGTCTCGTCGGGCAGCCAGTTGTTGAATTTCTTGAATGCTGTCTCGCCGGCAAACACTTCCAGCCACTCGACCTTGCGTTTGCCGCCATACGCTTTCTTCACCGCCGCGTCGAACACGCGCTCCGACGCGGCCCAGATGTCGGGCCCCGTGCCATCGCCGCGGATGAAGGGCAGGGTGGGGTTGTCGGGAACGCTTAGTTTGCCGCCGTGAATGGAAATCTTTGCCATGAATCGTTTGTCTCCTCGCCTAACGCGCCGCGATGATAACAGAGCAGAAGTTGTAGGGCAAGCGCACCGCTTGCCGCTTGCCGTTACACGCGATCCGCCGTATCGTGCCCGACGTGAATTACTCGGTCCTGTTCCGCCACTTCCCGCTCGATCACCTCGACGCGCTCGCCCCCGTCGTCGCCCGGGCCTATGCCGTCCCGGATTACGACGCCCGCACGAGGATTCGCAAGGGCTGGGGATTTCTGGATCGCAACGCCACGGAAGAGCAGGCGTGCCGGTTGGTGGAAGCGATTGGCGATCTGGCGGGCGGGGTCGTAATCATCGACAACGAGCAACTGCGGTCCATGTCCAACCCGAAGGTGATCACCGGGTTCGTATCCGGCGAGAGCGGCGTGACGTTACGCCTTCAATCGCCCCAGGTACCACCGCGCGTGGTCGAGTGGTCGGAGATCGGCATCGTCGCCGCGGGCCGGTTCTCGGAGGAGATCATCCAGCGCGAGGCGGGTGGGGACCAACAGAAAATGGCGGGCATGCTCATGGGAGTCGGCGTGTTCATGATGACGGGCATCCCCCCGGGGCTGCTCGGCGGCGGCAAAAAAAAGAACAAGGACGAGAAACCCGTGAAAACCGTCCGCGTGATCACCTTTGGCCGGATCGTCACCACGGGCGGCGAGCAATTTGCCTTCAGCCCCGACCATTTGGATTTCACCGGGTTGGCGGAGAAGAAGCAGATCAACGCCGCGGGGAACTTTCGCGCGCTCCTCGGGGAGTTGGCGGGCCACTCCACGGCGCAGGTGAACCTCGGCGCGCGTCTCCTGCTCGAAAACCGCTCGCTCAGCTTCGCCAATTACGGTGGCCTGACTGATTTCGAAACCGAACTGTTGTGGATGCACAACGCGGCGAGCCATCGTCCGTCGTAAGCGCCCGCCCGCTCCCCGGCGCTCGGCGATGGCCGTATATCGCGACTGCCGCGCAAGCTATCAATCCAACGCGGGCGCGTTTCATGGCATTGCCACACCGGGAATCGCCACACGCGCCTTGTAAAAACCCGTGCGCACGCAGATGTAGAGCGTCTTGCGGTCGGCGTCGCCGAAAGCGACGTTGGCGGGACGCTGGTCCAGGGTAATCTCACCGAACTTCTTTCCGGTGCGATCGAAGATTTCGACCGACTTCATCGCGGAGATGTACAGGTTGCCTTCGATATCGACGCGAAAGCCATCAGGACGCTCCACTTTGCAGAACACACGGCTGTTGCCGATCGAGCCATCAGCCATTACATCGAACGCGCGGATGTGGCCGACCTCGGTGTCGGCGATGTACAGAATCTTTTCATCGGGCGAAAACGCCAGGCCATTCGGTTTGATGAAATCGCGCACGAGTAGCGTGAGTGTCTTTCCGTCCGGCGACACGCGAAACACGCCCTGGAAATCCAACTCACGAAGCTCCGCCTTCACACCGTAGGGCGGATCGCTGAAATATACGCCACCGTCGCTCTTGCAGACGATGTCGTTGGGGCTGTTGAGCCGCTTGCCTTCGTAATGCGTGGCGAGTGGAACGACCGTCCCGTCCGGTTCCGTGCGCGAGGTGCGCCGGTTTTCGTGTTCGCAGGTGACAAGGCGGCCTTGCGGATCGAGCGCGTTGCCGTTGGCCTGTCCGCTCGGCTCGCGAAACACGCTGAATGAATTCGTCGCCGGCGTGTACCGATAAATCCGGCTCGCCGGAATATCGCTGAAGATCAGTTCGTTCCGCGCCGGCACCCACACCGGCCCTTCCAGAAATTGAAAATCGCCACGGACTTTCTGCGCCGCAGAAGTGGTGAATGCCATGCCGCGTATATTCTAGCAGAACATTGGCGGGGCGCAATCGGCCAGAGGTTGCCGTACAACTGATTCAAAGCGACTCGCAACCGGTGTCAAAAGCCGTTGGAGCAGCCCAGCACTCCGCGCACCTGAATCAAGGCGGTCGTGATTGCAACAGTTTGATCTTCCGTCAGACGTCCGTCGTACAGCCAACGCTCGGCCTGACGAACCAACGCATCGATTTTCCCGCAAGCAGTAGCCGGATGTCGTCCAGCACACTGGCGAGAGAGGCTCTTCAGCTTGTTGACGAGGGCATTTTGAACCGAGTGAGGCAGGCCAAATTCCTGGATCGCAGCGCTGAGACCATCCAGTTGCTGCAAGACTGCAACGAGATACAATGGACAGGTGAAAACCGGCGTGTCCTGAACCTCAAACGCACCAATGTCGATCCGGCCCCCCACGACGCGCAGGAAACATGGTCCGCGCTGATCGAAGTACGGAGGTGGCGCGAAATTCGGGTTACCCCATATTTCCCGGATTCGTTTCACAAGTCAATGTTAGTGACATATACTGGAGCCGCATAAACAAAGGATCTGGTCGATGTTGAAGCGACAAAAAGCGGGGGATTTAATGGGTGCAACTAACAAATCGGCTCTGCTGTTGACTTTCGATAATCGTTTGAGGTTGGAGTTTCATGGTTCCAAGGTTACCTCCGATGCGGGCCTGCTCGCGTACCGGGAACTGGATGAGGCGCTGGAATTGACCGCAAGGAGTGGTGGCCTGTTGGATGATTGGCGCACGGGGAAGAACACGCAACACTCGCTGGTGGCACTGCTACGCCAGTCGATCTTTAGTCGGCTGGCGGGATACGAAGACACCAATGACGCCGAACGGCTCGCGGTTGATCCCACCATGCGACAGGTCGTGGGCGGGCGAGCCACGGAGCGCACGGCGGCCTCCACCAGCCAAATGGGTCGCTTCGAGACGGAAGTGTTGACGCAGCCGCGGAATCTGGCGGAGTTGACGAGATTGTCGGGGTTATGGGTTGAGCAGTTGCGGGATCGCCAACCCATGCGGGAACTCATCCTCGACTTGGATAGTTCGGTCAGCGAAACCTATGGGGAGCAGGAAGGCACGGCGTACAACGGGCATTTCGGCTGCACCTGCTACCACCCGCTGTTTTGTTTCAATCAGTTTGGCGATGTGGAGCGTACCCTGTTGCGTGATGGCAACGTCCATAGCGCCGACGATTGGCTGGCCGTGTTGGAACCGGTGGTGGCCCGCTATCGCGGCCAGAAGTTGCCGCGCTACTTCCGAGCGGATGCGGCCTTTGCCAACCCGGAGGTGTATGAGTTCTTGGAAACCGAAGGCTACGGGTACGCCATCCGCCTGCCAGCGAACGAGGTGTTGCAGCGGGAAATCGAGCCGCTGCTGACTCGTCCGGTGGGCCGTCCCTCGAACGCACCGGTGGTCTGGTATGATGACTTTTTGTATCAGGCGCAGAGTTGGGAGCGCGCCCGCCGCGTGGTGGCCAAGGTGGAGTGGCACAAGGGCGAATTGTTCCCCCGCGTCGGGTTCATCGTGACCAATCTGGGTCGGCCAGCCAAACGAGTCGTGCGCTTCTACAACCAGCGGGGCACGGCGGAGCAGTGGATCAAGGAAGGCAAGAACGCCGTCAAGTGGACACGCTTGTCCTGTCACGACTTTGTGGACAACCAAGTGCGGTTGCAGCTATTTGTGCTGGCGTACAATCTGGGCAACTTTCTGCGACAGGCCGTGTTGCCCCGAGAGGTGCGGCACTGGACGCTGACGACGCTGCGGGAGAAACTGATCAAAATCGGAGCGAAGGTCGTGCGCCATGCCCGGCAGGTGATCTTCCAGATGGCGGAGGTGGCGGTCTCGCGGGAACTGTTCCGAGCCATCTTGGAAAGGATTGGGTGGCTGCGACTGCCGACATCGCAGGCGGGTTGACCGCCGCCGGTTGAAGGTTTTGGAATGGGCGTGTGCTGGAAGATGGATTGTGTTGATGCTCGGTTACGATTCGCTGCGACACCCGGTTGCGGGCAGAAACTAGGTCGCCCGAGTCAGAAATCGGGTCTTGGCATGGCAGAATTAAGCTTGCAGACACCGTCAGCGGTAATAAAATGGCACTCAATGAAGTTCAACATCCCGCGAGGGTCGCGGGAACAGGTCATATGGGAAATGTCGGGTTACCGGCATTGATGGCCGGGCTGCCGGGTTCTAGTGCTATGGTCGGGGTCAGTCCACCATTGTCTTGCGGCCCAGCAAGATCGAGCGTCGGATCTGTGTTAATCTGGTCACCCATTGCGGACAGAAATCCACCACCGTCGTCACTGCTGAGGTTATAGCCGAGCGAAGTGACGGTCCCAGAATCGTTAAAGATATTCACCCCAGGAGCAAGAGCAACCAGGATAGTGTTATCGATCTCGACTGTGGCTGTACCTTCGGAACCGCTGTTATAAATGGCGCCGCCGCCCTGCCCCTCATTTTCGTCGAAGGTGCAGTTGGCAATTTGTACAATGGCCGTGCCTCCGGAACCCTCATTAAGGATTCCGCCGCCGACACCGCCCAATGCTATGTTCGCGTAAAAGGTTGAATCACTAACCATGACAATGGCCCTCCCCGAGGTGCCGTCATTGATAACGCCACCACCGGATCCGATGTATATCGTGGAGTCGCGGCTGACGGTGCTGCTCGCAATCTCCAACGTTGCGCTGCCGGCGGACGAACCATCGTTATAGATCGCTGCACCGGCCGAAGCGGTGTTTCCATTGATGAGGCAGTAAGCTATCCGTAGCGTCGCACTGCCACCTGAACCATCGTTGTAGATGGCGCCGCCGGGAGATGTGGTGAAGATGCCGCCAACGCTGCAATTGGTTAGAATCAGTGTTGCGTGATCGTTGTAGATGCCACCCCCCCCAACCGCAAGTTGGCCAGCACTCGAAATGCCAAGACCGGAGAGACCGACTGTTTTGGACGGGCTAATGCGGAATCCACGGTCAGATTGGCCAATCACAGTCAACGTATTGTACCCGGGGCCGACGATGCTGACACTGTTGCTGACGACCAGTGCACCATTGGCCAAAGAGATAGTACCTGTTACTGAACAGGTGATCGTGTCACCATCTGCGGCATTGGCAAGGGCGTCGCGCAACGAGCCGGGACCGGAATCGTTGGTGGACGTGACGGTTATCGTAGCGGCGAACGGCTGCGAGACGCTCACGGCGAGAACGACGGCGACGAACAGCATGCGCAGTTTCATAATCCCGCTTCTCCTATTGCGCCCCGATTGTGGAGGGCCAGGTCGCCTCGCGCAAACCTCACAATGGCTGGTTTATATCAAGTTGCGTCCTGCAAGTCAAGAAAAGCTTTGTGTGCAGGTTAGCGATTCAACTTACCCGCTATGCCGAATATGGACGATGTCGCCATCTTCGACGATGTACTCTTTGCCTTTGACGTAAAGCTTGCCGGTCTCTTTGAGCTTCACTTCGGCGGTGTGGCCGGTGTCGCCAGCGCTGGTGAGTTCGCCGTACTTCATGACCTCGGCGCGGATGAACCCGCGGGCAATGTCGGAGTGAATGGCATGCGCGGCTTCCACGGCGTTGGCGCCGTGGCGGATCGTCCAGGCGCGGACCTCATCTTCGCCGGTGGTAAAGAAGGAAATGTAGCCGAGCGCCTTGTAGAGCAGACGCGTCAGGACGTGAATCGCCGGTTCCGTGACGCCGAGCGCCGAGAGGAATTCGCTGCGTTCCGTGGGGTTCTCGATCTGCGCGACTTCGGCTTCGACTTTCGCGCAGAGTTCGCACACTTCACTGCGCGGACCGGTGAGCTTGGCTCTCGCCTGCTCGACCAACTGGGGATTCGGGAAATTGGATTCGCCGAGGTTGAGCGCGGTGACGAGGCCCTTGACCGTGAGGAATTGCAGCGAGCGCATGCGCTTCTCTTCGCCTTCGTGCCAGGAGAATTCGCGGAGCGACTTGCCCGACTCCAGATGTGGCTTGAGTTTCTCCAACTGCGCAGCCTCGTCGGCGCGCTCCTGCTCGAATTTGCGTTTCTGGTCCTGGGCGATGCGGTTGAGCCGGGTCTCGATCAGGCTCAGGTCGCTGATCGTGAGTTCGAGGTTCATCGCATCAATGTCCCGCAGCGGATCGACCGAACCGTTCACGTGAAACACCGCCGGATCCTCGAACGCGCGCACGACCTGGCAGAGCGCATCCATATCCTTGAGCTTGTTGAGCCATTGCTCGCGCGGCTTGGGTTCGTGGGGTGGGGCAGGGGCCAGCGTGCACTCGATCTCGGCGTACTTGGTCTTCTTCGGCTTGTACATCGCCGAGAGCTTGTCCACACGCGGATCAGCGACCTTGACCGTACCAACGTGATACTCGGCGGCACGACCCAGCAAGTGGTCGACTCCCACGCCGGTCAGCAGTGAGAAAACCGTTTTCTTGCCGACTTGCGGCAGGCCGATGAGGGCAATTTTCATTTGAGACGCCGCGCCGAATGCCTTCGGAGCGGCCTACAACAGCCTCACCTCTTGAGGCTCGCGCAGAACGCTTCGATACGGTCGAGGCCCTTCTGGATGTTTTCCATCGAGCAGGCGTAACTCAGGCGCATGTGCGCGTCGCTGCCGAATGCGATGCCCGGCACCACGGCGACCTTCTGTTCATCGAGCAGCTTCGACGCAAAGTTGGCCGAGCCGAGGCCGAAACTGGAAATGTTCGGCAGCACGTAAAACGCGCCCATCGGTTTTACGCAGGTAACGCCCGGAATCTTCGTCAGCCGGTCGTAAATGTAGGCGCGACGTTCCGCAAACGCCTTGACCATCTCGCCGATGAACGATTGGTCGCCCTTCAACCCCGCGACCGCGCCTTTCTGGGCGAAGCTGGTCGGATTCGAGGTTGAGTGCGACTGGATCGAGTCGATGGCCGCGGCGATTGGCTCGGGAGCCGCCACGTAGCCGAGACGCCAGCCGGTCATTGCATAGGCCTTGCTGAAGCCGTTGACGGTGATCGTCAGGTCGTAAATGTTCTTGTCGAGCGCGGCGAGACTGACGGGCTGGACGCCGTCGTACACGATTTTTTCATAAATCTCGTCCGAGAGCATCAGGATGTCTTCTTCGAGGGCGACCTCGGCGAGCGCCTGTAGTTCTTCGCGACTGTACACGGAGCCCGTCGGGTTGCCGGGCGAATTGAGAATGATCAATTTCGTGGCCGGAGTCATGGCGTCGCGAAACTGTTCCGGTGTGATCTTGAACCCGCTGGCTTCCGTGGTCTCGACAATCACCGGCGAAGCATCCGCGAGCTTCGCCATTTCGGGATAGCTCAACCAGTACGGCGCGGGAATGATCACTTCGTCGCCGGCCTGGCAGGTGGCGAGGATCGCGTTGTAACAGGAATGCTTCGCGCCGCAGTTGACGATGACCTGTGACGGCTTGTAATCGAGGCCGTTCTCGTTCTTCAGCTTCTCGGCGATGGCGGCGCGCAATTCCGGTATGCCGGAAGACGGCGTGTACTTGGTGAACCCCGCCGCCAGCGCCTGGGCGGCAGCGTCCTTGATGTACTGGGGCGTGTCGAAATCGGGTTCGCCGGCGCCGAAACCGCAGACATCGACTCCTTCGGCTTTGAGTTTTTTGGCCTTGGCGTCGATGGCGAGCGTGAGTGACGGGGTCAGGGTGGTGGCACGTTGTGCGAGTTGTTGCATGAGTGGTCCTTCTGGTGCTGGTGGTTCAATTCAAGATTTCAAAACGACGCGTTCAGAGTTTGCAGTTGTAAAAGTCCTCGACGAGGGGCTTGAGATGGTTTTCGCGGATATTGATAATCTTCATTTCTCGTTGCGCGTTCTCCGCCGAGTCGCTGGCGTGCGCGGCGTTGACCATGATGTCCTTGCCGAGTTCGCGGCGGATCGTGCCGGGCGGCGCCTTGCGCGGATCCGTGGGCCCCAGAACGCCGCGAATCTTCGCCACCGCGTCCGGGCCTTCGTAGACGACGGCCACGATTTTTTCCAGGCCGGGCTCGGCTTTCGCGGCACCGGAACAATCTTCCGGCCTGCGGCCGGTCATGAATTCAACGATCTGGCTGAATTGTTGGTCGGCAAACAACGGCCCCATGAGCTCCCCGAGCGCCTTTTCGGCTTGCGGGTCGAGGCCGAAGCCGAACTCTTTTTCCAGGGCCAATCGGGAGCGCTGGCCGGAGATGTCCTTGAGTTTCTCGCGGAGAAAGGCACGGACCGGCCCGTAAAACTCCTCGGCTTGCCCGACGCTCATGTGATGCACCTTGATGGTGATGATGTACAGCCCCGTGCGCGAAAGCATGTCGACAATGTTGCCCGGGCGGGCGCTCGGGAAGCGAAAATTATCGGGCTTCAGCAACACGAGTGTCTGTTCCACCTTGGTGTTCTTCGGGTAGGAGACGACTTTCTCCAGGAAGCCGCCATCGGTGTCGGAGTATTTGGCCCAGAGCTTGAGCTTGGTCTCGGCCTCTTCCGAGTTGGGCGCGGCCAGAACCGCCGGCTCGAAATACTTCACCTGACCATCAGCCCCAACGATGTAGTCGCCATACGTGTCGCGAATGGTTTCGCCAGCTGTGCCTTTGCCGGTCTGGAAGCTTCCAACGACCTGCCGCACCTTGTGCACGGCGTCCTCGCCACGGAACAAGAGCATCATCACGCGTTTCCGTTGCCCGGTTTTCGGATCGGGCGAATAATTGTCGAGGATGTACTGGCGGATGAGATCCTGGATCTTGCGGTCTTGCGGGTCCTTGGGTGAAACCGCAATCTCCGCGTAGCGCTCGACCAGTTCGCGCCCCGGTGCGAACATGCGAGCCGCAACCAACTCCAGGGCGGTGCGGGTAAATAATCGGGCAATGACGCCTCCCGTACGTGATTTGTAAACCGTGTACGGATTGATCAATACGTAAGCCAGTTCTTCTTTAACAGCTGTCATGGTTGATTATATTCAGATTGTCACGTTGACGTAGAGCAGCCCACATGTTTGCGGACAACCCGTACTCGCCAGCCCGCGGGGCGGCGAGGGAGGTGTCTCGCATTCCGGCTCGAACCGATACGGCGATGTCCGGTTTACTTCTTGCCTCCCATGATGCGGAACAACTTCGTGCCGCAGTCCGGGCAGACGCCCTGAATGGCGGGACGACCGTTCTTCATGGTCACTTCCTGCGCCTTGGCCATTTCCTTCTTCGCTTTGCACTTCACACAATACGCTTCTGCCACGGTACTTGCCTCCCCTTCGGTTCGGGTTTCACACGGAAAACTTGCGGCGCATCTTACTGTCAGCAGCCAACAAGCGTCAAGGTGCAAAACCGTGACGAAAGAATCCAGCAACACGGGTTGGGAGGTTGTATTTTTCGGCCACACATGGTATTGTAACACGAGGTATTTAGTCGTCACCAAGTAGCGCACACGGAATGGACACTACTCCCGCGAGCCAGCCAGTCCAGGCGGCGGCGTGCACCTTACGCCGTTCGTTGGCAGTCGTCATTGGCGCAATGCTGATGTTCTGGGGCGCTTGCGAACACTCTGGTTCCGTCTCGGACGCCGACGCGGAACAAGAGGTCAACTACCAGCGCGCCAGGCGCCTATGCGAGCAGCAGGACTTTCCAGGCGCAGCGGAGTTTTACAAGAAGGCGCTCTTGGTGAACCCGGAGTTCGCCAACGCACACCTGGAGTTGGGGCTGTTATACGAAAACCGATTGGCTGACCCGATCTCCGCCATTTATCATTACCGGCGGTTTTTGGAGCTGCGGCCAGAATCGGACAAGAAGCAGTTGGCTGAGGATTTTATCGAACGGGCCAAGCTGTCGTTGGCGGCGAAATTGCCCCAATCACCCATCGTTGATCCGAGCGAGTTGACACGGTTGGAAAATGAAAAGGCGGCGTTGCTGCAGGAGAACGCCGCGCTTCGAACGCGAGTGGCCGAATTGGAAAAGGTGGGTAACGCCACACAGTCGGTGGCGACCGCGCCGACAACTGCTACGGTGGCTTCGGCCGCTCCGCCGGGTCCAGCCGCAGTGGCGGCGCCTGCGGTTGTTCCGGGAATTGTGATGGCGGCGGCACCCATCATGTCGACGTCCGAGGCATCGACGATGGAATCACCGCGGGCTCGCACATATATTGTACAGCGAGGCGACACATTGCAATCGCTGGCGTTACGGTATTACGGGTCGCGAGCGGCGTGGGGGAAAATTTTTCAGGCGAATCGGAGCGGGCTGCCAAGCAAAGATCAGTTGAAGGTTGGGCAGCAGTTGGTAATTCCCTGATGGGAAACGAGGGTGGAGCAGGGCGAGAGGGTTATGTTGAATAAGGTATTTGCGGGGTTGGTAATTGCGTTTTGGACGGCCATGATGACAGCGCTGGTGCGTGTCGAAGTGTTCCCGCAGCCGACGGTAGTCGAGACATTTTCGACCGAACGGATCATGAGAAAAGTGTTCTCGAATCCCGAGCCCCTGAGTCTGGATGTGTATTACAACTCCAGCAATCACATCGGGCATTGCACTGATCGAAATCCAACCACAAATGAGCGACAAGCCTGGCGACGAATCCGGCCCGACGCAGAAGGTGATTGGTTACAAAGTCACCAGTGACCTGAAAGTCCGGCTGTCGGCATTCGGCATGCCCTCGCGGCTGACGTTGAGTGGCGAGAGTATTTTCAGCCGGAAGCTGGAACTGGAACGCTTTCGGTTTAACACTGTCATCGGTGAGGGTCGCGGGGGGGCGGGCGGCCTGGGAGATGGTCGGGTGAATATAATCGGAGACGATCATGCCAGAACGGTGCAGGTGACGTTCGATTTTGGCGACTTCCACGATGAGCGTCTCTTTGACTTCGATCAGGTCAAGGGCGCGGGTTTTGCCAACGCATTCGGGTTACCGGGGATGGCCAACTTCAGCTTCCTCGGGGGTGGTGGACTTCCGAGTGGCCTCGGTATGTCTTCGGACGGGGGCACACACGCGCAGCCCGCGACGACCACGTCCCTCGACCGTCTGGAAATCGCGGGCAATCTACAGCGTGTGTACCTTGTGTATTCCAAGATCGACGACCAGATGTGGACGAAGATCTGGGTGGACGAGTCGGGTCAGGTCCTCAAGGTGGTTACCTCAATGGGGTTGGAAATGCGAAGCGATGTCGCCCTGGGAATGGGCGACGAATCCGCATCGAATTTGCGTCACCGAAAGGGCGGCGGGACCCGACCATGATCCGCACAGAACATCTCACGAAGCGATACGGCGGCTCTGGTGGCGGTCAACGACCTCAACCTCGATATTCCGCAGGGCCAATTCTTCGCGTTCCTCGGACCGAACGGCGCCGGGAAGACGACCACCATCAAACTCCTGGCGGGATTGCTGAAGCCGACGTCGGGCCGCGCGTTTATCGGGGGCTATGACATTCAGTTGGATCCAGTCGAGGCCCGCAAGATCATCAGCTACGTGCCGGACATGCCATTTCTCTATGACAAACTCGAGCCCATGGAATTCATGCTGTTCGTCGGCCAGCTGTATGGAATGGAACGTGCCGAGCTCGTGCGGGCCAGCGACGAGTTGTTTGATGTGTTCGGGTTGGACGAGGTCCGCACGCAGCCGATCGAAGACCTTTCCCTCGGCACGCGACAACGGCTGGTAATTGCCTCCGCGCTGTTGCACCAGCCCAAGGTGATCATTATCGACGAGCCGATGGTCGGCTTTGACCCGCGGAGCGCGCGCGTGGTCAAGAATGTTCTCAAGCAGCGCTCGCGCGCCGGTGTCACCGTGTTTCTTTCCACGCATATTTTGCCTCTCGCCGAGGAATTGGCCGATCAGGTGGGCATTTTGAACCGCGGCAAGCTCATTGCCGTGGGAACGATCGACGAACTCCGGGAACTCAGCGGTGAAAAGGGCGAACTCGAAGACACCTTTCTCGCGCTGACACGCGGAGAGGAACGAGCAGTCGAACTGCCATGAACGCCCTGAAGTTTTTCCGATTGCTGATCGAGCTCAACCTGCGGATTGTCCGCCGCAACATCCTCGCGCTGCGGGAGAAATCGCTCCTGATGGTGTCGGTGATCACCTTGTTCGTGATTGGCTACTGGTTGGCGGGTTACGCGATCTTCTACATGGGGTTCCGCCATCTGGCGGAAGTGCCGGGTCTCCAGGTGATCGTGCTCGACCGGATGCTGTACCTGTTCTTTGCGTTCCTGTTCCTGATGTTGATGTTCTCCAACATGATCATTGGCTACTCGACGTTGTTTAAGAGTCAGGAAACACAGTGGATGCTCACGCTTCCCGTCCGCAGTCTCGACGTGTTCCGCTGGAAACTCATGGAGACAACCTTGCTGGCGAGTTGGGCGTTCCTGTTTCTGTCGGCCCCCTTGATGGCGGCCTACGGGAATGCCCGACACGTGTCGCCGAGCTTTTATCTGAAGGTGTTCCTGTTGTTTGTGCCGTTCACCGTCATCCCGGCGGCGCTCGGGTCGATCGCGATCCTGATCGTCACCCGCTACCTTCACCGACGGGTTTTCAAGTGGGCGCTGTTCGGCGTCAGCGTGGTGGGCATTGCCACCGGCGTCACATTTTTAAAGCCCATGCAGGCCGAACAGCTGGAGCAGGCGCAAATGGTGGCGTCGCTCACGCAATTGCTTCACAACAGCAACATGACCGTGCAACCGATGTTGCCGAGCTACTGGGTCGCCTCGAGCATGATTGCCTGGGGTGAAGGCTGGTCGGGGAAAGGGCTGTTCTATTTTCTCGTTCTCCTGAGCAACGCGATGATGGCCACGCTCGTTTGCGTGACCCTCAGTCGCCGGTTGTTCTACGAGGGCTGGTCGCGCAACCATACCCAGGGCGAGTTTCAACTGGGTGTCCCATTGCTGGACAAACCCATCAATCTTCCCCGCGCCGACCTCGCCGACCGCGTCGTCAACCGCTGGCCGCGCCTGCATCACGCCACCCGCGCGCTCGTCATCAAGGACATCCGCGTGTTCTGGCGCGACACCTCCCAGTGGAGCCAGTTCGTGATCTTCTTTGGCCTGCTCGGCCTCTACGTCCTCAATCTCCGCAGCGTCGCCTACGATTGGAGCAATCGAGTACTGGGCCAGCTTCGTCTGCTTCCTCAACCTCGGCGCCTCCAGCATGACCCTGGCCACCCTGACCACCCGCTTCGTCTTCCCTCAGTTCAGCCTCGAAGGCAAACGCCTCTGGATCGTCGGCATGGTTCCCAACGGCCTCAAACGCGTCCTGCTCGAAAAATTCTGGCTCAGCAGCGTCTGCTCCGCCGCGATCACACTTTGTCTCATGCTCACCTCCAGTTGGATGCTGTGCATTCCCGGCTGGCTGACCGTATTGTTTGCCTCCACCGTCATCGTCATGAGCTTCGCCCTCTGCGGCATCGCCGTCGGCATCGGCGCACTCTTCCCCAATTTCTCCTCCGGCTCCAGCGCCAACCGCCGCGACGACAACCCCGCCCGCATCGTCTCCGGCTTTGGGGGTACCTTCTGTTTCCTCCTCAGCCTCGTCTACATCGTCCTCGTCGTCGGCGCGGAGGTCCTCCCCATGTACATGCGTTTCGCCCAAGGCGGATTCGCCGACCGCGGCCAACCCTGGGGCCTCGTCTTCTCCTGGATCTTCGTCGCCGTCCTCAGCTTCGTCACCACCACCATCCCCATGTCCCTCGCCCTCAAAAAAGTCGAAGCCCTCGAAATCTGACCTCAACTCAATCCAACTCTCCCCAATTACCCCCCAGTTACACACCACATTCACCTCCGCTGACCTTCCTCATAACCAAAATAATTCTTGACAATTGTCTCACGGTGCTTCCCAAGGTCTCAGCAGTGTCGCACTGCCCTTGAGCGCAGCGCAACGCGCTGGAATGGGCTTGTGGTAGGAGCGCAGCCGGGGACGGTTCACCGAGTCGTGAACGCGGCTTGGGTTGTTGTTTCGTTGCCGTTCAATCCTCACGACTGCGCTCCCAAGCTTCTATTCACGGCAATTGCTGAATCCGGTAGAATCCCTGCGGCGCGGTGAGGGCATTGGTCACAATGTACTGGATAACCACGCCAATGCCCGTGTTGGTGCCAGGCAGGCTCCTCCAACTGCCGCTGACCATGTTCGATCTGGTTTGCACCACATAGTTGCTGCCAAGCACAGTGGGAAACGTCAGCCGCAGATCCTCGCTGCTGCCAATCCGTTGGATGGCAGTGGTCTGGAACGCGACGAACTCGCAGTTTGTCTGCGCCACAAACGCCCCGATGTCGCTCCCGTCACCGCCGCAGGCTGGCTCGGCTATGCACGGATTGGGATATGGGCGGGGCAAACCGCGCTGGTCAGTGGTCAGGCCAAAGCTAAAGCCTTGGTGAGTTGCAGGGCTGCCCGGCAACAGCGCTTGTGTAAACGTTGGGCCGCCGTTGTTCGCTAGCGGGCCAAGCATGGGATTGGTATTGCGAATGTCGCCACAGGAATTGAGCAGACCGCCGGGGCCGGTGCTCTCTTCGTCGCCACCCGCCGGATCGCTGCTGAGGTTGTAGCCGCGTGAGACGAGCGTGCCCAAGGCATTCGTGATGTTCTCCCCGGAACCTCCGGCATTCAGGATGGTGTTCCCGATCTGCATCAGCGCGCTGGATCCAATGTTCAAGATGCCGCCGCCATTCGATGCCGAGTTGCCACTCAGCGTGCACGCTATTACCGTCACCGTCCCATTGGTGTTCAGGATGCCGCCGCCTTGCCCGCCAGCCAAATTGCCGCTGAAGGTGCTGTTGCTCACGGTCATCACCGAGAGTGTTCCCGAGTTGTAGATGCCGCCTCCCAACAATGCGACCGAGTTGCCGCTCATCGTGCTGGCACTAACCGTCATCGTCCCGAAATTGATGATCCCACCGCCGCTGTCGCTGGTCGAGTTGTCGCTGAGCGTGCAGTTTTTCACCGTCATCGTTGCGATTTCGTTGTCGATACCGCCACCGCTGCCACCACCGTAGGAGGCCGAGTTGTTGCTCAACGTGCAGTTGATCACGGTCAGCAAACCCGAGTAGTTGTCCATGCCACCGGCCCATGCGGAGGCGTTACTACTCAATGTGCAGGCGCTCACTGTTCCCGTCCCCTCACTAACGATGCCGCCGCCAACGTAGCCTGCCTCATTGCCGCTAAAAGTACAGTTCGTGACGGTCAGCGTGCCCTGGCTGAAGATGCCACCGCCCCAGCCGCCGCTATAGATGCCATACGTGACTGTGTTGCTGTTGATGGTGCTGTTGCCCACCGTCAACACTCCAGAGCTATAGATGGCCCCGCCGTTACCGCCCTCGCCGCCGCAACCGGAAGCCTGGTTGCTGCTCAGCGTGCTGGCGACGACCGTGAGCGTCCCAGAGTTGTAGATGCCTCCGCCATTAGACACTTGGCCGCAATTGCCAACCTCGTTGTTGTTCAGGACGCAGTTCGTCACTGTTAGCGTCGACTGGTCATTCCAAATGCCGCCGGCGGTGTTGAGATTGAAGCCTTGAGTGATCGTAAGACCTGCGACCGTGACGGTCGCGTTGGAGCCGACGTAGAACACGCGATTGGCGTAGTTACCATTGACCCTCACCGTGTCGCCACCGGGGCCGACGATGCTCACGCTGTTGGTCACGACCAGTTGGCCGCTGGTCAGAAGGATGGTACCGAACAACCCGGTCGCGTCAATGGTATCCCCATTCTCGGCGCTGGCCAGCGCCGCGCGCAGCGAGCCGGACCCGCTGTCGGCGGTGCTGGTGACGGTGATGGTCTGCGCGCTCAGACTGGCGGGCGCTGCGCCTGACAAGATGAGGCACGCCGCTGTTATGGAAATCGTCCTAAACAAAGATCGCCGAGTGGAAATCTGTCTTGTATTCATAAAGTCTCCTCTTTCGTCTCCCATGCGGGGGTTCATTGGCCAATACGGTTCAGACTGCGGGATCTTGCAGAGCACGGGGTGTTGTTTCCGGAACTTCCGGAGAATTCAACGCTGGTAATCTGCGGGTTGCTACCCATCCATTCGAGAGTTTGAGACACCAAACAATTGCCCTGGTGAGTTGTTCTCATGACTGCCTCCTGACTCTTCGCTCTTGATCGGTCATGTCCCACATCATCAATACGGGACTGCGGGAGGAATCTTTCCAAAATGTTGCAAGAACCCTTCGAATGTTCTCGTATTACTGGTAGAGAAAAGGACTGAACCACTATGACACCAGAACAAGACGATTTGCTTCCGACACGACGAAGCCTCCTGAGCCGCCTCAAAGACTGGGATGACCAGGAAAGTTGGCGGGATTTCTTCAACACGTATTGGAAACTGATCTACAGCGCTGCCATCAAAGCCGGGCTGACTGATGCCGAAGCGCAAGAGGTCGTACAGGAAACAATCATCACGGTGGCCAAGAAGATGAAGGCGTTCAAGTACGATCCGTCGCTGGGGTCATTCAAAGGCTGGTTGCTCAACACGACGCGCTGGCGCATTGCGGACCAGCTTCGCCTTCGACAGCAAGCCGCCCAGCCCAACGAGCGTCGGCCCCCGGCAACCACCGGCGCCGACGCCATCGAGCGCATCCCTGGTGACGCCGGGATTGATCTGGATGCCGTCTGGGAGGAAGAATGGCGGAAGAGCCTCATGGACGCTGCCCTGGAGCGAGTTAAGCAGCGGGTGAACGCGAAGCAGTACCAGATTTTCGATCTCTACGTGATCAAAGATTGGCCGGTCGCCAAGGTGGCCCGTACCCTGGGTGTTAGCACTGCGCGAGTTTATCTCGCAAAGCACCGCATCTCCGCCTTGGTCAGACGGCAGATCAAGGAATTGGAAACCAAATTCATATGAAGTGGGGCGACCTATTGCGCCGAAGGAAAACGCACGTGCATATCAGCGGCAGATGCATGAAGCTGGCAAAGTATCGCGTTGGTCTGCAGGACGGCTCCGTCGATGTGCGAAGAAAGATATTGCGCCGCCTCGCCGGCTTGCTTACAAGGAACGCGCGGTTTCGGTAGGCTTCTGGCAACACAGGTGAGATCATGGCTGACGAACTGCCGACAATTTCAGACACAGGACCACCTGCTCCCACTCCTGTCATTCCCGATCACGAACTCTTACGTTGCATCGGTCGAGGCAGCTTCGGCGAGGTCTGGTTGGCTAAGAGCGTTACGGGGCAGTTTCGCGCTGTCAAAGTGATTTACCGCATCTCGTTTGAGACCAGCCGCCCGTTTGACCGCGAGTTTTCAGGCATCCAGAGGTACGAGCCGATCTCTCGCTCACATCCAGGTCTCGTCACCATTCTGCATGTTGGTATCAACAAGAAGGACGGCTACTTCTATTACATCATGGAGCTGGCCGATGACCAGTTTCATGGTCAGCGCATCGATGCTGCCCAATATGTCCCCAAGACGCTCTTCACCGAACTTCACCACCGCAAACGGCTGCCATTCGAGGAATGTCTTCAAGTTGGCCTCTCACTGACCTTAGCCCTAGAGCACCTGCACGAACAAGGCTTGGCGCACCGCGATATCAAGCCCTCGAACATCATATTCGTCAACGGCGCACCGAAGCTGGCCGATATTGGTTTGGTGGCCAATTTGGAGACAGCCCGAACGTTTGTGGGCACGGAGGGCTACATCCCACCGGAGGGTCCGGGTACGAAACATGCCGATGTGTACAGTCTTGGTAAGGTCCTCTACGAAATCAGCACCGGCAAAGATCGCCTCGACTTTCCAGACTTTCCAACCGACCTCGCGGACATGTCTGAGCGCGAACGATTACTGGAACTCAACGAGGTCATCCTCAAAGCATGTAAGACCGACGTCGCCAAGCGGTACCGAACCGCCCGGGAGGTGCACGCCGACCTCGCCCTGCTGACAAGCGCAGATCCACGAAAGCACAGAACGAGTATCCGTCCTCGAACTGCAAGCATCGTCAAAAGGGTGTTTGTCGCTTCCGTAATAGCCGGTGCGATTTTCCTAACTCTTGCTGGGGGGAAGTACGCATTCCGAGCATGGGAAAAATTCCGAGAACGGGAAAAAGCATCGCAAACAGCGGTGCATTCCACCCTGTTCCTGTTTACGCCTGCGGTTGATCCTTCGACCGGGGAAGTGACGATTAACGGGGGAGAGAGTCGGCCCGCCACGATAGTTTGGGACTGGGGCGATGGGAAAACCGACACAGGACCATTTATGAGGCCCCACTTTTACAAGGACGTGAAGCGCAAGTATGTGGTCACGGTTACCTCCCATTATGCGGAAGGCGGAACCGCACAGGCGCAAGTCGAGGTCGATTTTCTGAACCCTCCCGTATCACCAGCTTCCACGTTGACCCTCTTTTCGCCCTCTGTGGATGCCTCCACAGGAAAAGTAACGATCAATGGGGTAGACGCTACGAGCCGGGAGGGTGGCACGTTGATCTGGGACTGGGGCGATGGGCAAACCGAGGCGGACCGCATATTTCCGGTGTCTCACACCTACGCGGATGTGACACGCAACTACGTGGTCACGGTTATTTCTCGCTACGCCAAAGGTGGAAGCTCATGGGCGCAGGTAACTGTTATCTTTCCGACTCCGCCCCCGCCGACAGCCTCGCTAGCGACTGTGCAGCCGGCACCATCGGAAGCGCAGCAAACCGTTGCACAAGCCGGCAATGCTGCCTCCGATTCGCCCGTTTTTTTCGACAACTTTGTTGACGCAATGAAATGGAGTCCCGTAGGCGGCCTTTGGACTGTTGTGGATGGCAAGTACCAGCAAAGCAGTCCGGACGGTGTGTTTTGGAGTTGGGCTGGAGATCCGAGCTGGACCGATTATGAGGTGCAAGCGAGGGTCCGCTTTTTGGGAGGGCGGAGCGAGGCATCCTTCGGGTTCCGGGGATCTACATCGGGCGACACCTACTATTTCTGTCTGGCTGGGGGGAATCAAGTCCTGACTTTGGCGAAAATCATCAACGGGGTTGAGACCTACAGTGTCCAACGGATCCCGTGGACTGCCCAATTGTATCGCTGGTACACAGTCCGAGTCGTGGTGCAAGGCTACAGAATACGGGCTTTTCTGGATAACCTGCTGGTCTTCGACTACGTAGCGACCGACATGCCGGGTCAAGGGCGGATTGGATTGCGAACATGGTATACCCCTGCACAATTTGCCAACGTGACTGTCAAAGCAATCCACACTGCGCTACTGCAAAGCAACCCGGCCGAGAATCCACCACCCGGGCTGAACAGCGGCTTGGTCGCCTACTACCCCTTTGATGGAAATGCGAATGACGCGAGCGGAAACGGGCATGACGCAACGCTGATGAACTCGCCTTCGTTCGTAAATGGGGTCAGGGGATCAGCCGTGTACTTGAAGGGAAGTGGTGAGTTTGGCACGGACGGACAGTATGTTCAGTTATCCTCGATCCGGTTAGCAGACTACCCGGCATTCACGGTCGCACTTTGGGCGAAGCTTGACGGTGTGACTGCCGGTGACTGCGCGTCTTTGATTTCATTGGGCACAGAGACCTGTGGGCCGCCCAATACAGGCAGACCTCACATTGACTACTGCGCCGACCGCAGTCCCTCGAAGCAACTAGGGTTCGGTGCGGGCGGACCTGGTACGGTTGTGCCCATGCCCAGTGGTTGCTGGCAGAACTGGGCGCATTACGCAATGGTGTGTGACAATGGTGTGCTGACGGGATTTGTCAATGGACAAGTCGTCGTGACACGGACTGGCGTTACTGTAGCCCAAACTGGAACTGGCGGCGGTCTGGGGATCACACGGTGGAATACGGCTGGGTGCCCTTACGGAGTTTCTACACGTTTCATCGGAGCAGTGAGCGAACTTCGCATCTACAACCGCGCGCTTTCCCATAATGAGATTGCGCAACTGGCGCAGTCTGGCAAGACAGCTTTGAACGAAGAGCCGACTGCGCCGCCGCCACCTCCACCTGCGGCCATTGCTCCGCCGTTGCCGGCGGCCTCCGCTGCTTTGTCGAACAACTTTGCCATAGGAGCAGAGCAACCGGTGAACACTACATCGGCAATAAACGCGCCCTCGCATGTAAGTGCATGCTCTTCAAACGAGGTATGGAATCGTTATCTAAGGGTATGCCAGCCCAAGCTCAACATCTCTGATTCTGAGGTCACAAACATCGTGCAGAGATACCAGTCTGAAAAAGGCGTTCCCGGAGAGATAGGCAGGATTGAAGACACCTGGCACGGATCGAATGCCGTGAAGTGCGTCGTCATAAATTGCAGAGGAGGCGTCGTAATAACTAGCAAAGGAGAGAGACCCTCGCCGCCATGCTTGGTCGTCATTTACATTGGCGAAGATCGTAAAGTCAACGACAAATGGACCGAATACGCAAACTAGACAAACGCGTATATACTCTCGCAACTTGTGATTGCGCATCGTGCGCTGGACCGGCTCGACTCCCTCTAGATGGAGCTATTTATTGTTAGGTCGTTGGAGGAGGGGGAGGAGTCCATGGTATGGTCGGATCTCCATAGAGTATCAATTCGTGCCCAGGCAATAAAAGGGGGCGACGCTTTACAATTTACAAGTCAGACTGCTTACACGGCCTCATCGCCTCACCACTCACCAATCCGCCAGCTGGAGCCGCGCCGGGCACGGCAGGACGCGACCTCGCTGTGCCTTGGTCGCAATTCACCCCGACCCTGAGGTCGGGGCACCCGGCCCACGTAGCCCTTGCCTCGCCTTCGTGACCTTCGCGCTCTTCGTGGTGAACATCCGTGTCTATTCTCGCTAGAAAATTTGTCCCGTCGTGGTAATCTCCTCAACCAACGCCATCATCAAACAACACACACTCAGGTTTCCCCCCAATGACCACCAGACCCCATTTCATCATCGCCCTCGCTTCTCTCACCCTTACCCTCACTATCGCCCCCCTCCACGCCGACGAACCCCGCTACTTCACAACCGCCCAACTCGACCCCGTCGCCATCCTCCCGCCACCGCCCGGCCCCGGCTCCGCCGAAGAAGCCGCCGACCTCGCCACTACCGTCGCCGTCCACAAAGCCTGCAACCTCGCCGACCTCGCCGCCGCCAAATCACAGGAAAATTTCAACGTCTACGCCTTCGCCCCCGTCATCGGCCCGTTCTTCCAGCGCGACACACTTCCCGCCACCCGCACACTCTTCCACCGCGTCCACAAAACCACGGAAGACATCCAGAACACCGCCAAAATCGCCTTCCACCGCATCCGACCCTACGTCCTCGACCCCAGCCTCGCCGAAGACCAACCCGAAGACAGCTACAGCTACCCCAGCGCCCACTCCACCTCCGCCACCGTCTGCGCCCTGATCCTCGCCGACCTCTTCCCCGAAAAACGCGACACCATCCTCGCCCTCGGACGCACCATCGGCTGGCATCGCGTCCAGTACGGCAAACACTACCCCACCGACATCTATGCCGGCCGCGTCCTCGCCCAGGCCATCGTCCGCCAACTCAAAACCAATCCCGACTACCAACACGACTTCGCCGCCGCCAAAACCGAACTCGCCGCCGCCGCCGCCACCTACACCGCCCCTCAACCAGCACCCGTTGCCCCTCAACCGACGCTCAGCGTGCATTAACCTTGTTGCCTCATAAAGAAATGACACCGAGCGAAGCAACGGTGTCATGGTCGTTGCCTCAAAAGGAAATGACACCGGGGTGACGGTAGATTGTGCGGGAAGTGGGGGGTTCATTCCAGTCTGTTTTTAGATGTTGTTGTTGCGCCCGCCCGCTCCGTGGGGGGAGACGGGGCGGGCGGTGCGGTCGAGTCAGGTCGCGAGGCGCAGGATCGGGTTGAGTTGTTGCTCCAGGTGCTGCGCCAGCACAAACGGATCCAAGGACTCGTAGTACTCGTGCAACCGTTGTCGCTGGCGAGGACTGATTTGGCCGCTGGCCAGCAATCGTTGATAGGCGGTCTGGGCGGGGTCATGGCGACGCACCCAACGGCTGCCCTCCCGCCACTTGTCGCGCAGTTTCATCGAGGGTAAGAAGAAGTTGTGCAGCGGCCCCCAGACTTGTTTGTACAGCGTGTTGATCGGGGTGACGACGCGCTCTTGGCCCAACCGTCCGTAGCCCAGCAGGTGGCGGGGCCACATCCAGTTCTTCTGTTCGACGTGGGCGTTGTCGTCTTTGTGGTAGGGCCGTGATCGGCTGATCTGTACGGGCTGGCGGCGGGCTTGGAGGTGACGAATCAGATGCCAATTCAGCCACTCGCTGCCGTTGTCAAAGTCGAAACCCAACAGGGCAAACGGCAGGCAGGCTTCGACGTCCTGGGTCTGGGCCAGCACGCCGGCCGCGCCCTTGTTCCACACCGCCCGTCCTTCGGTCCACGTGCTGGCGAGGTCGGTGTAGGTCAAACTCCAGACGAAGTTGCCGGCCAGACTGTCGCCACAGTGCGCCACGCTGTCGGCTTCCAGAAACCCGACGCGGCGTTCATCCCAGACGGCACCCTGCAGCGGAATCTGAGTACGCAACAAACTGCCGGGTTTGGTGCCGGCCAATCCCCGCGCGCACCGGCCCGACGCGCCAGCAGCAACCGATCCAGCGTCGCGGCGCTGACATCGCCCAGCAGCTTGCGTTGAGCGGGCAACAGGCTGCCGAAGTGTTTGGCATAGTGCGGCAGCCACAGCGGCAGCGCCGCGACCAGGCGTTTCCCGCATGGTTGTTCGGCGGCCCGCCAGATCTGCGCGACGACCTCTCGAATCGGATCGTAACGGGCCGGAGCGCCGCTGGGCAATTGGCCCGTCGGCTTGGGCAAGCCGTCCCCAAGCAGTTTGATGGCGTGCTTGCGGCTGTACTCGTGCTGCTCGCAGAGCTCGTCGAGCAGTCGGGCTTTGCCTTCCTTGTGGCGGCGCGCATAGCGTTCGCGCCAGCGCTGGAGTTGTTGGTCACGGCTCAGAGCGATCATTTTCATGCCTCCATTCTCGGTGTCATTTCTTTATGAGGCAACGACTCGCTTTCCTCACCCTAAAACCCACCCCTTCGGTGTCATTTGATTTGAGGCAACTCGTAACCATCACGCATCCTCCTTTCCCGCTTTACATTTTCCCGCTCCCTGCTATTCTGTTCTGAACAAGGAGGAATTTTTGTATGAAACGTGGGGAAGGTAGCACCGCTACCATCATGCCCGAATCCAAGGTCGGGCCAACGCTTACCGTCGTCGAACTGCCGCCGCACCGCGAAGAAGTCGATTCCAAACTCGAACAGGCGCGCGACCATCTGCTCGCCCTCCGTCGTCAGCAGGAGGAACTCGAACGCCAGAAAACCGAACTCGAGGAACTCCGCCGCCGTCAGGAAGAGTACAGCCGTGGCCGCGCCGAGATCACCGACAAACTCGCCCGCGGCCTCATCGCCCTCGAGCGCCAGCAGATCGAGTCCCAGCGGCTCACCGAACTCTGCGAGTCCACCATCATCGCCTTCCGCGAGTACACCGAGCAAATCGAGCAGATCAACGACGAGGATTGGAAGAGCGCCAACGTCCGCGAAGAACTCAGCAAGGCCCTCGCCACCATCGAAAGCGCCCGCCTCGAATACAATCGCGCCCACGCCAGACTCGATTGCCTCAACCCCGCCGACGGCCAGCTCGTCGCCGACCTCCCGACCGACCAGAAAAAGAAACTACCCGCGTGGGATGAACTCGTCCGCTACGCCTGCATCGGCGCGGCAGCCTCCGCCCCGCTTATCGTCGCCGGCACCATCTGGCTCATCATCGTACTGACGGCGAAACATTGACGCGACACCCGGCCATGAAATCCCGTTCCAAACGCGGCGATCCAATTGACCGGGCCATCAGCGATCTGGACCACCAGATCGCCACCGTCCAACGTCAACTCCGCGAGCTGTCCCATGACCCCGCCTCCGAGGTCGAGGCCGTCGCATCGCCCACGGTACGGGTCACCCGATTCGTGAAGGGCATCCTGTCGCCACCGGAGGACACCGCCGCTGCCAGTCGCGCCCGCCAGGACCTGTTCGATGTCGCCGCCGAGCCCCTCAAGGAGTTGGAAGCTGAGCCCATCGCCTTTGCTCACAAACCCGAGCCCGACCTTTTCGCCTCCGCGACAGCGTCCGCGACGAGCACCGCCCCCATCCGGGGCACCGCGGCACTCGAGACCGCCCAGGTCGTCCCGCCGCAGGACAAACTCGCCCATTACCTCGGCGCCGGCAGCATCAAAAGCTACAAACCGCTCAAACGCGCGCAACGCCGGCTCCGCAATCGCTTTTTCATGTGGCTCGGGTTATCTTTCGTCGCGCTATGGATCATCTGGTTCGTGATTCGGTAGTCATCCGCACGAAACTTGGCCCATTTCGCGTCGAGTATTCACCGCACGGCATCTGCCGCATCGATTTTCCCGGTTGTGGAGGGCCACGTTCCGTCGTGGCCGCAAAAACACCACCACCTTTGTTCATCCGTACATTTGCCCGCCAGCTCCAACAATACGCCGCCGGCAAATCCGTGCACTGGACCGTTCCCGTCGATCTCTCCACGGGCACAACTTTCCAACAGTCCGTCTGGCGCGCACTGAGAACAATCCCGCGCGGCGAAACACGGTCTTACGGTTGGGTTGCGCAGCAGGTCGGCAAACCCCGATCCTCTCGCGCCGTCGGGGCGGCCTGCGGCGCGAATCCAATTCCCGTTGTCGTTCCGTGCCATCGCGTGATCGCCGGCGACGGCTCCATCGGCGGTTTCGGCGGCGGCCTGCCCATGAAACGCCGCCTGCTCCAAATCGAAGGCGTGAGGCGCTGACACCATGTACGCCGTCCTCCAGACCTCCCTCGACCAATCCATCAGCCGGGACATTTTGGAAGAGGCGATCATGGCGACCGAAGGCCTGGCCAAACCGGATTGCGCGCGGTTGCAACGCGAGGCGTTTGGCATTCTCGTCGGAAGCCTGTCGCAAGACGACGCCCTCGCCCTCCAAGCCGCGCTGCGGTCCCGTGGCGTCGAAACCGAGGTCGTCGACGAATCCGTCCTTCCCGTCCTGACCGAACCGAAGCGCGGCCATGCTCTGAAACTCGTTGAAACGGGGATCGTGTTCACCGACCTGTATGGACAGGAGACGTCGTATCCGAGCGAACAGATTGTGTTCGCCGCCGGCGGCGGCCTGTTGCATCTCAGGGACGTTCAGGAGCACAAGCTGGAAACGGTCTACGTACCGGGCGGACACGGGGGGACTTCCGATGTCAGGGCGGTGGTCGTCACCTGTCACCGCTATGAAAACCTGCCCGAGTTTCGGTTGGAACTGTTCGTCCCCGCGGAATTCCCCCGCGTCCAATGGGTGCTCACCAAAGACTGGGTGCTGACGGTCAATGACAAGCATATCCGTCTTCGTGACAGCGACCAGCTTGTCTCCCTTCTCGCCGCGCTGGGCAACGTGCTGTCGCCCGAACAAACCAACCGCGGCATCCAGAAAGCCATGTCCGGCGAAGCCTTCGTCTATCCCGCCATCCACGCCTTCGAACAGGAAATCATCTGGTCGCTCTACCAAATGGCCAAAGGCTCAGCCTGAAGCGGGATCTATCTCATTTGCATGAATGTCAGCCGCATAAAATTGGTGGGAGTGGCTCTGGTGCTATTTGCCGGCGCACTGTGGCTGCACGGGCCGAGCGTCCACGGCGAGTTCCTGACAGTCGACGATGTTGAGTACTTGCGGCAGTCGGAGCGGTGGAATGGCCTGACATGGAACGCCGTGAAATGGGCGTTCACATGTACCGATTCCTACTACCACCCCTTGGCTCGGCTATCCCATGTTCTGGACTACCAAATCTGGGGAAAGAATGCAGCGGGTCACCACGCGGCCTGCGTGTTCTTGCACGCACTTAATGCGGCGCTGGTGTTCGGCTTCCTCTGGACGCTCCTGGGCGCGACATCCCTGACCTCTGGCGAGCGGTTGATGCTGGCCTTGTGGGTGGCAGCGGTCTTTGCGATTCACCCGTTGCAGGTGGAGTCGGTGGCGTGGATTTCGGGACGGACGCAGGTGTTGTGCACGACGTTTGGGATCGCCTGCTTGTGGGCGTACGCTGCGGGGTCGCGTCGGTGGGTCGTGTGGGGACTCTATGTGGGGGCATTGTTGTGCAAGCCAATGGCGGTGTCGTTGCCCTTTGTCATGCTGGCCATCGATTACTTTCCACTGCGACGGCACGAGCAGTTGGGCTGGGGCCCATTAGTGTGGGAGAAGGCGGTGTGGATTGCCCTCGCGGCGGTGGTGGTGGCGGCGACAATGATCACCAAGTTACGGCATGGGGGTGTAGTGGCTCTGTCCGCAGGAGTTCCGCTGTCACTACGTGTGCTCCTGATGTTTAAAAGCCTGACATTTTATCCGTTGAAACTCGTTTGGCCGGCTCCTTTGTCCCCCAGCTATCCGATTTCCTGGGGCCAGTCGCACGGTCCGTGGCCGGTGTTGGCGTCGGTGCTCAGCGTTCTAATCATCACGGCGGTGGTTGTATGTGAAAGACGACGCCGGCCGATGCTGGCAGCGGCTTGGGGGGCCTACGTCGTGTTGGTTCTTCCTGTCTCCGGGCTGATGCTGACGGCGGCGCAATCGGTGGCGCAGCGGCACGCGTACGTGGCGATGCTGCCGCTGCTGTTGTTGGCCGGCGGAGCGGGGGTGTGGTTGTGGCGGCGTTCGCCGACGGTCGTGCATGTGGTGATGGTCGGCTTGGTGGCCGGCCAACTCGGCGTCTTCGCCGTGCGCACGCGCGGCTTGATACCAGATTGGCACACCGAGGAAACGATGCGGCGAGCCGAAGTGGTGGCGCTCCCCGACTCGGAGGACGCCAATCGGTTGTTCGCGATGTTCTTGCTGGATCATGGGAGGGCCCGGGAGGCACTCCAATACGCGCAACGAGATGTCGAAGTCGCGCCACAGCTATGGCTGTCGCACCTGACGCTGGGGCGCGTGCTGGGTCGATTGGGCCGCCAACAGGAGGCCATGGCGCAGGACGAGCAAGCGTTCCGTACGGATCCGGATTTAGCACAGGCGCACTACAATTTTGGAATGGCCATGCTGGACTTGGGCAAGGTGCCCGAGGCGGTGGAACACTTCGAGCAAGCGCTGCGGATCAAGCCCGATTACCCCGAGGCGCAGAACAGCCTCGGGAACGCCTTGCGGCAAGCGGGTAAGATCGAGGAAGCCATCGCCCACTACGAGCAAGCTCTGCGGATCAACCCCGATTACGCCGGGGCGCACAACAATCTGGGGCTCCTGTTGGCGCAAACGGGCAGGATCGAGGAAGCCATCGCCCACTTCGAGCAGGCCCTGCGGATCAAGCCCGACTACGCCGAGGCGCACTGCGCCTTGGGAATGGCTTTGGAGCAAACGGGTCAGGTGCGGGAAGCCGTCGGACACTACGAACAGGCGTTACGGATCAAACCGGATTTGACGCAAGCGCAGAATGCGCTGGCGCGGCTGCAAGCTCGCCTGTGAGCGGCAACCCTCGGAAGTTCAAACCGCAAGGTTCGCAAGTTGTTCAAGGCGGGTAGCTGGTTGCCCATCCTGCACGCCAAAATGTGGTTGCCGCACCCCGCCGAATCTGCGATAAACCGCCCGCTACGTCGAGATCGCGGTGAACGCTGGTAACGCGGCCCAGATTTCCGGCCTGAATTGAGTGATGTCGTCGAAGTGCGATGACAATTTAAGTCGCCTTCGGCCGGATCCGTCCCGCCAGCAAATCGTCCAGCGTGGCGGATACTCTCAGTTCGTTCGCCCAACGCCGAAGGTATTCGACATCCAGATGGTCCTTCTGGACCGTGGCCACACCCGCGGCATCGCCAACCTGACGCTCCGAGGGTGTTAGACGATTCCAATAAAGTTTGTGCAGGATGACATCCTCAGCGGTGGCGATCCAGGCGGTTTCGCCAAACACGGTCGTTTGCAGGCGCCGGCCAAACATCTCGCGTTCAAACGGCTCAGGTTTGAGCAACCAAAAGTCCACCTTCAGGGGCGAACGCGTATCGATGGCGTTGAACTGGTGCGGTGGCCGGTACGCAGCAACGATGGCGGCTTCATCCACGAAAAAGTCGCTGCGGAAGGCACTCACCAGCTTCGATACATCCGAGGGTGGCAATTGAATCACAAAATCCAGGTCGTGGGTTGTGCGAGGCACGCCCCAGTAATTACTGACCATCGAGCCGGTCAGCATGTAGCCGAGGCCGGCTTGGTTGAGCCGTCGCAGGCAATCCACCAAAAGATCGCGTTCCGTCACGGTCGAGTGACCAATTCCAGACGTTGCCGCAGCAATTGTTCAACTTCGGCGTCCGTGATGCCGGGATGTTGATGGCGAATGCCTTCGCGCGCCACATCGCAGGAAAGCTCATGCAACTCCAACGCCAGCGCCAGCCGTTCCTCACCCGTCATCTGGCGGTACCGGGCGATCTGAGCTTCCAGCGCGGTTTCTGGTGTCATGCTACGACAACGTATCCAAGGATGACCGTGATGCCAAGACCGAAGTCGGGCGTTGAACGCCAAAATGTGGTTGCCGCACCCCGCCGAATCTGCGATAAACCACCGCTCTGGGAGGGCAGCGGTTTGCTCAATCTACGCTATGATTTCAACAATCTGATGGCCGAGCGTGTCGGCGAGCACGGTGTCGCCGACGCCGAACTCAAGGCGCTCGGGCCGAAGCTCGTCGCCGCCGCGGACGCGGTCGAGAAAGCCGCGCTCGGGTTCCGCAAGCTGCCTTACGACACGAAGCTCGCCGACGAGGTCGCCGTTCTCGCCAGCGAAATCCAGGAGCGGTGCGACAATTTCGTCGTCGTCGGCATCGGTGGCTCGGCCCTGGGCAACCTCGCGCTCCACAGCGCGCTGAATCATCCCGAGTACAATCATCTCATCCGTCCGCCCCGGCGCGGCCCGCGATTGTTCGTGCCCGACAATATCGACCCCGACCGCATCGCCGCGTTGCTGGACGCCATCGATCTCGACAACACCGTGTTCAACGTCATCACCAAATCCGGCGGCACCGCCGAGACGATGAGCGAGTTCCTCATCTTCCGCGAGGCGCTCATCAAGAAACTCGGTCCCGAGCGCCACGTCGAACACATCGTCATCACCACCGACCCGCAAAAAGGCGAACTCCGCGAGATCGTGAAACATTTCGGCTACGTCTCGTTGCCGATTCCACCCGACGTGGGCGGGCGTTTCTCCGTGTTTAGTGCCGTCGGCCTGCTCAGCGCGGCAGTCACGGGCATCGACATCCATAAACTCCTTCGGGGAGCGGAGGAAATGGACGCGCTCTGCCAGAAATCGAAGAAGCTCTGGGAAAACCCGGCGCTCACGGGCGCGGCCCTCCATTATCTGATGGACAAGGCCAAGGGCAAAAACATCCAGGTGATGATGCCGTACTCGCACGCGTTGCGCGACGTGGCGGATTGGTTCCGTCAACTCTGGGCCGAAAGCCTCGGCAAACGCCTCGATCGCGCGGGCCGGATCGTGCACTCCGGCCAGACGCCGGAAAAGGCGCTCGGTGTCACCGACCAGCACTCGGTCATGCAACTGTACATCGAAGGGCCGTTCGACAAGGTCGTCACCTTCCTGACGGTGGACGAATTCCGCGCGACGGTGCCGATCCCGCCGGCATTTGCCGATTTCGATGCGGTGAAATATCTCGGCGGACAGACGCTCAACGAACTGATCGGGGCCGAGCAGCGGGCCACGGAACTGGCGCTCACCCAGAGCGGCAAACCGAATTGCGCCATCCGCCTCCCGCGGGTGGACGAACAAACCGTCGGCGCGCTGCTCTATCTGCTCGAAATGCAGACCGCTTACGCGGGCGAGTTGTATAACATCAACGCCTTCGACCAGCCCGGCGTCGAACTGGGCAAGGATTACACCTATGGCCTGATGGGCCGCAAGGGATTCGAGTCGAAGCGCCGCGAGGTCGAGTCGGCCGGCAAACCCAACGCCAAATGGGTGGTGGGCGCGTGACCGAAACGACGGTAAAGTAGATTTTGGCGTACAAGTGGAAAGTCTGCTAAGATGGCAGGTCGAGACATTTGACCCCGACATCCGATGTCGGGGTTGTCGAGCGGGTCATCCCGGGCGATACGAAAGATTGGTATGGTTAGCTGGATACTGAAGAAAATTGTTGGGTTCGAAGAACCAGCGCGAAGTAAAACGGCTCTGGCCGATGGTGTACCGCGTCAACGAAATCGAAGCGGAATACCAGAAGCTCACCGACGAGCAACTCCGCGCGAAAACGGACGAATTCCGCAAGCGGCTCGCCGAGGGCGCAACACTGGACGATCTGTTGCCCGAGGCGTTCGCGGCGGTAAAGAACGCCTGCCGTCGTCTTATCGGCAGGGAATGGCCCGTGCGCGGTCAGCCCTACAAATGGGACATGATCCCATTTGACGTGCAGGTCCTCGGCGGGATCGCCTTGCACAACGGCCGGATCGCGGAAATGGCGACGGGCGAAGGCAAGACGCTCGTCGCCACCATGCCGTTGTACCTGAACGCGCTCGCCGGCAACGCCCATCTGGTGACGGTGAACGATTACCTCGCCGCGCGCGACGCCGAGTGGGTGGGGGAAGTGCACAAGTTTCTCGGCCTCACCATCGGCTGCATCCAACACGACCAATCGCCGGCCGTGCGCCGCGCCCAATACGCCTGCGATATCACCTACGGCACGAACGCCGAGTTCGGCTTCGACTATCTCCGCGACAACGGCATGGCCACGAGCCTCGAGACCCAGGTGCAACGCGGCCATTTCTATCGCCATCGTGGACGAAGTCGACTCGATTCTCATCGACGAAGCGCGCACGCCGCTCATCATCAGCGGGCCGTCCACGGTATCCACCCACGCCTACGACAAATACAAGCCACAGGTCGCCGAACTCGTCCGCGCGCAGACCATGCTCTGCAACCGGCTGGTGAGCGACGCCAAGCAGTTGCTCGATGGCCGCACCGACGGCGGGAAGACCAACGACGATCTCGACCGCCGAGCCCAAGCCGGCCGCTTGCTGTACGAGGTCAAGCTCGGGACGCCGAAGAACAAGCAATTGCAGAAGATGATGGAAGAGCCGGAGATTCGGCAACTGGTGGACAAGGCGGAACTCGAAGTGCTGAAAGATTCGACGAAGAAAGACATGCTCGCCCTGAAAGAGGAACTCTTCTTCACGATCGACGAGAAACAGCACGACGCCGACCTGACGGAGAAAGGCCGCAAATACCTCAATCCGAACGATCCCGACGCCTTCGTGATCCCCGACCTCGTCATGGCGCTGCAGGAGGTCGATACCCGGCAGGTACCGGACGGTGAGCGGGAAAAGGAGAAGCAGCGCATTCAACAGGCCTTCGACGAGCGGAGCGAGAAGATCCACAACATCTCGCAATTGCTGCGCGCCTACTGCCTCTTCGAGAGGGACGTCGAATACGTCGTCCAGGAAAACAAGGTGATGATCGTCGACGAATTCACCGGCCGTCTCATGCCGGGCCGCCGCTGGAGCGACGGCTTGCACCAGGCGGTCGAGGCGAAGGAGGACGTGGCCATCGAGCGCGAGACGCAGACCCTGGCCACGATCACCATCCAGAATTATTTCCGTCTCTACAAGAAACTGGCGGGCATGACCGGCACCGCCGAGACCGAGGCGACCGAATTCGAGAACATCTACAAACTCGGCGTCATCGTGGTCCCCACCAACAAGCCGTGCGTGCGGAAAGACGAGAACGACGTCATCTACAAGACGCGCCGGGAAAAGTACAACGCCATCATCGACGAAATCGTCGAGCGTCATCGCGAAGGGGCAACCGATGCTCGTCGGCACGGTCAGCGTCGAAGCCAGTGAAGTGCTCTCGCGCATGTTGGGCCGCCAGCGGATCCCGCACAACGTCCTCAATGCCAAATACCACCAGCGCGAAGCCGAAATCGTCGCGCGCGCGGGCCAGCGCGGTTCCGTCACCATCGCCACCAACATGGCGGGCCGCGGCACCGACATCAAGCTCGGCGAAGGCGTGCCCGGCCTCGGCGGGTTGCACGTGATCGGCAGCGAACGCCACGAAGCCCGGCGCATCGACCGCCAGCTCCGCGGCCGTTGCGCGCGGCAGGGCGACCCGGGCAGCAGCCGATTTTACGTGTCGTTGGAAGACGATCTGATGCGGCTGTTCGGCGGCGGACGGATCGGCAACGTCATGGAAAAGCTGGGGATGAAGGAAGGCGAGGCGCTCGTCCATGGCTTGCTCAATCGGTCCATCGAAACCGCCCAGCGCCGCGTCGAAGAGCACCACTTCTCCATCCGCAAGCGCACGCTGGAGTATGACGACGTGATGAACAAGCAGCGCGAGGTGCTATACGGCTTCCGCAACGACATCATCCACAGCGAAAACCCGCGCGAGGCGATTTTCGACATCATCGAGGAGGTCGTCGAGGCGCGGGTCATCGAGTATTGCCCCGAGGACAAGCCCGTCGACGAGTGGGAACTCGATGCGTTGCTGCGGTGGGCGAACCAGGCGTTTCCCATCGGCCTGCGAAAAGAGCACGTGGACGGCAAGACGTCCGACGGAACTGCGCGATGTCATCCTCGAGAAGGTCAAGCGCGCCTACGAAGCGAAGGCGGCCAACGAAAATCCCGACGCGCTCAAGGCCATCGAACGGCTCATCGTTCTCAACGCGCTGGATCGGCTCTGGCAGGAGCATCTGTACAACATGGACCAACTCCGCGACGGCATCGGCCTGCGCGCCTACGGCCAGAAAGACCCGTTGGTCGAGTACAAGACCGAGGCGTTCGCGATGTTCGACGAGATGCAGGACAACGTGAAGAACGAGATCGCCAACAACGTCTTCCGCTCGGCCAGTTCGCTGGCGGCCTTCGAGAATTTCCTGCGGGCGCTGCCCACGCAACTCAGCGGGCCGGATTTGTCGACGGGGTTCGGCTTACAAGCAACCGCCCCCGTCCGCGCAACAAGGCGCGCCGCCGCCGGGTGGCGGCCAGGACGTCGTACATGACGCCATTGAGAAGGCCACCGCGCCGATTCGTCGCGACATGCCGAAGGTTGGCCGCAACGAACCGTGTCCCTGCGGCAGCGGCAAGAAATACAAGAACTGCTGCGGAAGAAACGCCTGAACGTTCCCCGCCCAACCTTGAACCTTCCATGGTCCATCAGTTGTTCCGGCACTCGAAAGGTTGACGGTTGAGCGACGGAAATTGGAACCGGAAAGTTGTGTTGGGTCGTTGGCTGCTGCCCATCATCACCGGCGTATCGACGGCATGGGCGTTTCCACCCTTCAACATGGGGCAACTGGCCTGGCTCTCCCTGGTGCCGCTCTTGTTCGCCGTCGAGAACTGTTCGTGGGGTGAAGCATTCCGTCGCGGCTACATCGCCGGTCTGGCGTTCTTCGGAATGACGACGTGGTGGATGATTCATGTCAGCGTGCCCGGCGCCGTGGCGACCATCGCATTTCTGGCATTATACTTCGGCGCGGCGGCGCGTCGCCTTCGCGATGGTGAGGCGCGAGCCGACGGATTGGTCGCGAGGACCGACGATTCCGTTGTTCGAAACGTGTGCGCCGCGGTGGTCGGCTCGGCCTGTTGGACAACGCTTGAATGGGTGCGCGGATGGTTCCTGTTGGGCGGGTTTCCGTGGAACTTTCTCGGCGTGAGCCAATGGCAGGCGGGCCCGTTTATCCAATTTGCCAGCGTGACGGGCGTGTACGGCGTCTCCGCGCTGTTGTGTTTCGTGAACTACGCCTTCTATTTCACGATCCGCCGGCTCGTCCGCCAAATCAGCAAACGCACTCCCCTGCGTCGCCTGAGCTGGGAGTTTTACATCGCGATGGTGCTGGTGGCTCTGGCCTTCATGCACGGGATCGGGGAGATCAGGTCGGGCCAGGAACAGAAGAGTCGCACCCTGCGTCTGGGGCTCGTACAACCCGATATTCCCCAGTCGCTGAAGTTCGAGCCCGGCGAGAAACAAATGATTCTCAGCCGACTGAGCGATCAGACGGAGGTGTTACTGGCCGATCACCCGGATTTGATCATCTGGCCGGAAACCGCCATGCCCTGGGTCATCCAGAACGACCGGGAATCCGTCGAGCTGGTCACCAACATCCTCGCGAAATCGAAGGCGTATCTGCTGACCGGCTATTTTGACGATCGCTACCCCAAGCTATACAACGCGGCCATTCTGTTCACTCCGCAGGCGCGGACCGCGAATGTCTACCGCAAGATCCACCTCGTTCCGTTTGGCGAATACGTCCCGCTGCGGTCGATCTGGGCGCCTCTATTGAAGAGGGTCGGGCCCAAGGACTACAACGTGGACGACTTCTTCGACATGAGCACCGGCAATGACTACACAATTTTCGAAGTGAACGGATCTCGGTTTCGGCGCCGTCATCTGCTACGAGGACACGGTGCCGGGTCTGTATCGGAGCTTCGTGCAACGCGACGTCGACTTCATGGTCAACCTCACCAACGACGCGTGGTTCAAGACCTCGCCGGAATTGGAGATGCATCTCGCCAACGCCGTCTTCCGCGCCGTGGAAAACCGCCGCCCGCTGGTGCGCGCCACGAACAACGGCGTCACCTGCGTCGTGAACGAGCACGGTTTCATTCGGTCCCGGTGCCTGCCGTTCGTGCAGGGCAGCCTGAGTTGCGAATTGTCCCTGCCCGCCGACCGCACGCAAACGTTTTACACCCGCCACGGGGATGTTTTCGTGGCCGCTGTGCGCGGCGATCTCGGTGCTTGGAATCGGGCTTGCCGCGTTTCGCGGCAATCGGCTAGAGTCCCGCGCATGACGTGGCTCATATTCGCCGGGAGCGCGGTCGGTTCGTATTTTCTCGGTTCGATTCCCACGGGTTTCTTGTGGGCGAAATCACGCGGGATCGACATTCGCAAGGTCGGCAGCGGCAATATCGGCGCGACGAACGTCATGCGCACGCTCGGCAAGGGGCCGGGCATCGCCGTGCTGGTCATCGACGCCCTCAAAGGTTTCCTGCCGGTCTGGATTGCACCCCTCGTGTTTTCGAATGTCGACCGCCTGTGGTTGCAGATTACCTGCTGCGTGTTCGTCATTGCGGGTCACAACTGGACGTGCTGGCTGAAATTCAAAGGCGGCAAGGGCGTCGCGACGAGCGCCGGCGCACTGCTGGCGTTTCTGACGCTGCCGTTGTTGTGCGGACTCGGGGTGTGGCTCATCGTGTTCGGCATCTGGCGCTATGTGTCCCTGGCATCGATCAGCGCAGCGGTGGTGGTACCGGTCGCCACGTGGTTTCTGCAGACGTGACCCGAGGCTTTTCATGTTCACGGTGGTCGTGTGTGGGGTGGTCATTTACAAGCACAAATCGAACATCCAGCGCTTGGTGGCGGGAACGGAGAACCGGATAGGCAAACCCAAACCCCAGAGTGGCGGAGGCGCGGTGGCATGAACGTCACGGTCATCGGCACGGGCGGGTGGGGGACGGCGCTGGCGGTCTTGCTCCATGGCAACGGGCATCAGGTGGCGTTGTGGGGCCGGCTTCCCGCGGAAGTTGATCCGATCCTGGCGGCGCGTGAGAACAAAGCTTTCCTACCGGGGGTGAAGATCCCCAAGGAAATCGTGGTCACGCTCGACACCGCGTCCGCGCTTCGCGGGGCCGAGCTGGTGGTGCTTGCCGTTCCCTCGCATGGGATGCGCTCCATCTGCGAGAAGTTGAAACAATTCCTCACACCCGGTCTGCCGTTGGTCAGCGTCGCCAAGGGAATCGAGAACGAAACCGGGGCGCGCATGAGTGAGGTGGTCGCGGACGTGCTGAAGACGGACCGGGTCATCGCGCTCTCGGGCCCGAGCCACGCCGAAGAAGTCGCACGGGGCATCCCCACCGCCGTGGTTGTGGCCGCCAAAGATCCGACATTGGCAACGACTGCCCAAAAAGTTTTTATGAACGAGCGGTTCCGCATTTACACGCACGACGACATCATTGGCGTCGAACTGGGCGGCGCGCTCAAGAACGTCATTGCCATCGCCGCCGGTGCCTGCGACGGGATTGGCTTCGGCGACAACACCAAGGCGGCGCTGTGCACGCGCGGTCTGGCGGAGATGACCCGGCTCGGGGTGGCATTGGGTGCGCGCCGGGACACATTTTTCGGATTGAGCGGCGTGGGCGACCTGATCGTCACGGCCTTCAGCCGCCACAGCCGCAATCGCGGTTTCGGCGAACGGCTGGGACGGGGCGAAACGGCCGAGCAGATTGCCGGGAGCACGCAAATGATTGCCGAAGGAGTTAAGACCGCCAAATCAGCCTGGCAAGTGGCGCGCCGTCTGGGTGTCGACGTGCCCATCACATCCCAGGTGCACGCAATCATTTACGAGGGCAAGGCCCCCAAACAGGCCGTACGGGACCTGATGACGCGGGAAGCCAAGCCGGAATTTGGTTCGTGATGAGCCCGGGTCGGGGCTCGAACAGGCATGGCTTGTGCGTCGTCTAATGCAGGGAACTTTTCGCCATGGAGCGTGTCATACAACCGGACGCTGAGAAAACGGCCAGCGACCACGAGTTGCTGGACCGCTGCCGGGCCGGCGATGAAGAGGCGTTCGATGATCTGGTGCGGCGTCACCAGCAACGGGCGTTCAACGTCGCTTTTCAGGTTCTCCGCGACCGGGAAGACGCCACCGAGGTGGCCCAGGATGCGTTTGTGAGGATTTATCGGAGCGTGGAAAATTTTCGTGGCGAATGCGAGTTCACCACCTGGCTGCACCAGATCGTGGTGAATCTCGCCCGCAACCGGTATCGCTGGTGGAAACGGCGCGGCCGCCAATCGAGCGTGTCCCTGGACAGCCCGGTGGAGATGGGGGATAGCGAAGTGCCGATGCAACTGGCGGCGAGCGGCGACGCGCCGGACGTGGAAACGCTGAAAGCCGAGTTTGTGGAACTGCTCAGCCGCCGGATGGAGGAACTGCCGCGCAAACTCTGCGAGGTGCTGGTGCTTCGCAACGTCGAAAACCTCAGCTACGAACAAATCGCCATCGTGCTGGATTGTTCCATCGGCACGGTGAAATCCCGGATCGCGCGGGCGCGGGAGGCGTTGCGGCAACGCATGCAGGACGAAACATGAGGGCCAACGGATGAAAGACTGCGACGTCGTCCGGCCGGAATTGTCGGCGTATCTGGACGGAGAATTGGCTCCGCACCGACGAGAACTGGTCGGGGCGCATCTGGCATCGTGCCCACAGTGCCAGGAAGCGCTCGCCGAATTGAAGACCCTCGCCACCGGCGTGGCGGCGTTGCCGAAGCTGCAACCGTCACCGCGATTCCTCGCCGAGGTACGCCGCAAGATCGCGCGCGGCGACCACCCCGAGGCACTGACATGGCGCGACGCCCTGTTCCGGCCATTCTGGATCAAGGTCCCGCTGGAAATTGCGGCGCTGGTCGCCGTCGCGATTTTCATGATGCGGTTGGAGGAGCCACAACCCCTCGAGACGGTTGCCAGCGACCAGTTCGCGCAGGCGGGGAACTCCGGGAACGATCAGTCGCCCTCACCGGAAATGGAAGCGAAGAGCGAGCAGCCAGCCGCGACGGAGCCGGCGCCGGCGCCTTCGCCGTCACCGCCCGCAGCAGCTCCGGAAAACGAGGTATCGACTGCTCCCGCAGGCGAATCCATGCCGTCACAAGAATTGCAGGCCACAACGGAGAATGGAGACGGATCAGCGGCAACTGTAGCGTCCGAAGCCCCGTCGGGAAGCTACCAATTGCCAAGCTCGCAGACCAAGTCGGCAGTCGTAGCGAGCGGAGGTGGCATCAAGCCGGCCGTCCCATCAAAACGAAGGGTGGCTGCGGTTAATCGGGGGACCGGTAGTCTTGGAATCACACCGACGCCGTCTGCCGCCGAGGTTGCCACGTTGGCACGAAGCGTCGGAATCGAGCCCTCCAGAGTCAGCGGAGTCGTCGTGGTTCAGTCCAGGGATCTGAAGAACGTGCAGGGACGGGCGGAGCAACTGGCGGACCGATGCAATGGCAAGGTCATTTCGGTTCCGCCATCGATGGGGTCGACCGACCAGATCTTCTTCGTGGAGGTGCCGCGGGAATTTGCGGCGTCCTTCAAACTGGATATGGAGCAGAATACCGCCTCCTCCACACTGTCAACGAATGCACTGGTTGCCGGGGTCGCGGTCGTCACCACCAATGCCTCGCTGTTGGCGGCAACCTCCACCGCGCGAGTCGTGGGTGTCCTGACCGGTGGTTTTGAAGGGAAACGGCCGTTGGAGACGAACGCCATCTTCAGCGGTCCCGTTCAACTCACGCTGGCGAACAACCCCCGGGCACAGGCAGCCGCGACGACGGTCTTGGAAATTCTGGTAGTGGCCCGCCGCCCAGCCTGGCCCAGACGAATGCAACGCCCGTCCGGGCGACGCCGGCAATTAGTGCGCGGCGGACTGATTGCCCTTCAACTGCCGGAGCCTCTCCGAAATGTCCTTGTTGTCGGGCTCCAGTTTGGTGGCTTCGCGCAGCACGCCAATGGCTTCGTCGGTCTTGCCAAGTTTCAGGAGGACCTCCGCCAAATGGTCGAGGACGACCGCGTCATCCTTCATCAACTCGACGGCGTGCCGCATTTGCACCAACGCCTCGTCATTCCGCCCCAGTTTGAACAACACCCAGCCGAGGCTGTCCAGATACGCGCCGTTGTTCGGGTCCAGCTTGACGGCCTTCTGGATCAACCCGAGCGCCTCGTCCAGATGGGTGCCTTTCTCGGCCCACATGTAGCCGAGGTAGTTGGCGGCGGTGTGGTCCTCGGGATCAAGCTGGAGGCACTTGCGAAAGAGCGTGACGGCCTTGTCCACGTCGCCGGCTCGTTCGCAGGCCGCGCCGTAGGAAAAGTAAAACTTGCTGGAGAGATTCGAATTGTCGGGTGATTCCCGCGCGAGCGTCTCCGCATCGGCGAATGACGCCACCGCGGCCGGATACTCCTTCCGGTCCGTCTGGATCAGGCCCGTGAAATAGGGCACACGAAAATCCGTCGGGAACTTTTCCTTCCAGGTGGCCAGTGTCTTCAACGCCTCATCGACCTGCTTGGAATCCAACTGCAGGGCGGTGATTTGCGCGTAGTTTTCCGGTTGGTTGGGTTTGATGACCAACGACTGTTGGAAATTCGAGATGGCCTTCTCGGTGTTGTTCAATTCCCCGTAGAGTTCGCCCAGATCATTATAAATCGCATACGCCAACGGATTCGCGCTTGATGATGTCTTCCAGGACAGCGACCGCTTTGTCCTTCTGGTCGGCGCGGATATAATTGGCCGCGAGCCGTTCGCGAACCAGCGGCGCATCGGGGTTCTTTTCCAGCAATTTCGCATACAGATCGGCGGACTTCTGGTAATCGCCACTGTCCGTGTACGCGTCGGCCAGGCGAAATTCGATGTCCATGTCACCGGGGTCGTAGCCGAGCGCTTTCTCGTAGCATTGCTGGATTCGTTTCCGGTCGATCTTCTGTCCCCACGACGGCTTCTGCCGGAAGACGACGGAATAGAAGTCGCCCAGCCGCGACCAGTAACTGCCCACCTCGATCTTCTCGTGGAACGCGTGGTCCAGCGCCTTGAGGGCCTCTTTGCCGGCGTCCTGCAGGACGAGGATTTCGAGCAAGCCGCGCAGCGCGTCCACCCGGCTCGGCTCGGACTTCACCGCCTGACGGAACGCCGCGGCCGCCTTGTCGTTCTGGCCGTCGGTGCGATAGACGAACCCGAGCCAGTACGCCACCTCGCCGTCGTTCGGGTTGGCTTTGAGGGCCGACTCCAGCACGTTCACCGCATTGGTGACGTTGCGCTCGGTGACATAAATCTGGCCGATGCGAATGGCCAGTGTCGTGTTGTTCGGGTCGCATTCGACCACGCGCCCGTAGTGTTCGAGCGCTTGATCGAGGTCGCCGCGAATCTCGTAGGAATAGCCGGTCGCGTATTCGGCCAGGGCTTCCGCCTTGCGGTCCTCGGCGGGGGTCAACCCGATGGGCGCGGCGCGGCACCGGCCTGGCCGCCGCGATTCCCAGACGGACCGGTTGCGCAGCCGGAGATGCACAATGCAATAGCCAGCGCAGCCGCGTGGCCGCGCGCGCTTGCCTTCGGACGAAACATAGACCCGATGTAAAGCTCCTACCGATTTCTCTTCTTGTGACGCATCGCTTTCAAGCGCTTACGGCGCTTGTGCTTGTTGATCTTCTGCTTGCGTCGTTTCCTCAATGAGCCCATGCGGGCCTCCTTGTTGGTTGCAAAGCCGGACCTTGGGCCACCATTAGTAAATCACCTTGTTCAAGGGATACTCTATAATACCCTCAGCCCCGGCATCTTTCAACTGCGGGATGATTTCGCGGACGACACGTTCATCGATGATCGTTTCCACCGCCACCCAATCCTCGCGGGACAACGCCGAGATCGTCGGATTGCGCAACGCGGGCAATTCCTTCAACAACGCGGGCAGCTTCGCGCGGGCGATGTTCATTTTGAGCCCGACCTTCTCCTCGGCGGCGAGCGCGCCGCGCAGCATGAGCGCGATGGTCTCGATCTTCTTGCGCTTCCACTTGTCGGCCCAAGCCTTGTTGTTGGCGATGAGCTGCGGATAACTGGACACGATGGTCTCGACGATACGCAGGTTGTTGGCCCTCAGCGACGAGCCTGTCTCGGTCAACTCGACAATCGCATCGACCAACTCCGGCGCTTTCACTTCCGTCGCGCCCCAGGAGAATTCGACTTCCGCCGTCACGCCATTTTTCTTGAGCCAGCGGCGCGTCATCTCGACCAACTCGGTCGCGACGCGTTTGCCCTGCAAATCTTTGACCGATTGGATGGGAGAATCGTTCGGGACAGCCAACACCCAGCGCGCGGGATTGGTGGTCTGCTTGCTGTAGGCGATCTCGCCGACGACATGCACGTCGCTGGCGTTCTCGGCGATCCAGTCCGCGCCCGTCAGGCCCACGTCGAGAAACCCATGCTCGACATAGCGGCTGATTTCCTGGGCGCGGATGAGCCGCAACTCCAGTTCCGCGTCGTCGGTGCGCGGCACGTAACTGCGGCTGCTGGTGGAGACTTTCCAACCCGCCTTCGCCATCAGGGCAAAGGTGGATTCCTGCAGGCTGCCTTTCGGCAACCCGAATCGCAACGTTCTTTTCGCTGTCTTATCGCTCATGTTTTCGCACTCACTCCAAAATTCTGACCACGCGACCTTCGATTTTCAGTTTGCCCTCGGCGAACAACCGGATCGCCTCCGGGTAAATATTATGCTCCGCCAACTGGATCCGCTGATGCAACGACTTTGGCGTGTCGTTCGCGAATATCGGCACCGGCTGCTGCAGGATGATCGGGCCCGAATCCACGCCGTCATCCACGAAATGCACCGTGCAGCCCGTCACCTTCGCGCCGTGTTGCAGGGCCTGTTCCCACGCGCGCAGCCCCGGGAACGCCGGCAACAACGACGGATGGACGTTGACGACCCGTCCCGCGAACGCGCGCAGCATCGGCGGTTTCACCATGCGCATGTACCCCGCCAGCGCGACCAGTTCGACGCCCGCGTCGCGCAGCATCTGCACCGCGCGCTCTTCCAGTTCGGGCTCGAGCTTCGTCTTGAACCGGCTCGGGCCGATGAACTGCGCCTCGATGCCGCATTTCCGGGCCCGTTCGAGGATCGGCGCATCGGCCACGTCGCTCAACACCAGCGCGACGCGTCCGGGAATCCGTCCCTTGGCGCACGCCTCGAGGATCGCCTCGCAATTGGAGCCAGTCCCCGAGCCGAGCACCCCGATACGGAAATCGGTGCCAGTCACTGTCTGTTTCTAGTCGATGCCCGGCCAAAACACAAGGGCGGAGAGGGGAGGGCAGATAGTCGGTCGAATGGTGCAAAGATTATTTGTTCGTCAGATCATTGGCGCCGATGTGGGCGGCGACATTCCAAACGTGCCCGGACGGATCGATAATCCGCCCGACGCGGTCGCCCCAGAACGCGTTCGTCGCCGGGAGCAGGATCTTCGCCCCGGCGGCTACCGCCCGCTCGATCACGGTGTCCACGTCTTCGACATAGATGTAGATCACCACGGACGAGCTGCCGTCCGGTTGCGGGGCACGGCTCGCCAGGTTCGGGAACTCTCCGTGGACCATGATCGTACACCCGCCGACCGTCAGTGTCGCATGTATCACAGCGCCATCGGAGGCCAGTCGGCGCGACCGTTCCACGGCGCCAAACGCCGTCTTGCAAAAATCGATCTCCGACGCGCCGTCACGGCACACCAACATCGGTATCACCGCTCGGACGTCGTCGCCGATTGGTTTCGCATTGCACGTCATCGTGTGCGCTCCCAAGTTTAGACGATCAACAGACCGAAAGCGTAGGTCAGACCAGTAGCGATGTGCTCCCAACCGCTTGCTCCCGCTGTTGACAGCCAGAGATTTCCTCTTCCATCGACGATAGCCGCGCGTCCACTGCCGGTAGCGATATGGGCTGTATCAATCTTGCCATCCAGCCACTCGGGCAAACCATCGCGGACTTGTTCCACGCGTTCGCCGCCGATCCGCCATCGCCAGACCTGCGAACGTTTGGCCAACGGGCCGTTTTGGATACTGAAGAGTACGTCCTTATCAAGAACGGCAACGGCCAGTGAACTCGTCATCTCAAGACCCTCGGAGAGCACGTTCCAGTTCCGTCCACCGTCCTGGCTCACGCACAAACCGACTGCGGCGGCGGCGGCGACGATGTTCGGCAACGACGGGTGCGCGGACACCTCGTGGACATCGAACATGACGGGAACGGTCGGTGTCCATGTTTCGCCTCGATCCGAGGAGCGCGGGATGCCGCCAACATGCACCGCCGCCAAGAGGGCAGCGCCGTCCACGGTTACCGTCAAGGATCGAACGCCCAACGGTGGACCATTGCCAAACCACTCGCTACGTCCGGGAACATTGTCGAAGCCTTTGAGGCGTTCTGGTTTCCCGCTCGGCGGGATGCGCACCATCACGGCCTCATCCATCCCTCCGCCAAATATGATGCCATCGACGGACGTGATCGATTGCAGGTTAATACCAGCCGTCGCGACTCGGGACCATATACCGCTGGCACCGCGTCGCCAAATTTCCTGTCCGTCGACCACGGCGAGGCAGGTACCGCCAATCTCAGGCGCGACTGCGGAAACGTGCCGGCCAGCGAGTTCCGTCCTGCCTTCGCCAGCGTCGGTGAATGCTCGACATCCCGAGCCGGTTGCGACCAGAATTACATCCATTGACGGCAGACTTTACTTTAACCACTCGGGTTTTTCAATCGAGAGCTACAAGGCAGCTACGGCAGCCGGCAGGACTGATTCATTCTATTTACAGTAGAGCGGTGGCGGAATGGTACGCCTCAAGGATCGCCTCGCCATGGGAGCCAGTCCCAGATGCGGAAATCCGTGCCCGCGACCGCCCGGGGGTGTCGAGGGTTTGTCGGAGGATGGTCATGGATTCGCATCCGGTGATGACGACGCTCGTGGGCGGATATTCCGTCGCCACTACCACCGGTGCCAACCGGGCCCGTAGTAGAAGCCGTAATTGACGAAGAACGGATCGTAGTAATAGGAATCCTGGCGGCGTTGCGCAGCCATGGCCGATCGTGTGTAGGTGTCCAGCATGAAGGTGACGAGACGGTCCGACAGGCCCTCGTTGCGCAGGCGAACCACATCGTCAGACGACAGACGGAACACGGTGCGCGTGGCGTCGATGCGGCGCATGATGTCTTCATCAGACCAGCCCGATTTGACCATCGATATCACATCCGCCTGAGTCAGGGGCGGCGGTGGCGGCGGTGGAGGAGTGGTCGCGCATCCGGCCAACAACAAGACCCCCAGAACGAAAATCAAACCCCGTTTCATGACGCTGTCAATGTATCGATTCCACTCCTGAATGCAACCTGCACCGTCATTTGGCCTTCACATTCACGGTGCCGGTCTCGGTGAACTGATATTGTTTGTCGCTGAAGCGGCTGCAATTCACGTCGTAATGGATCTGGACGCTGCCATCTTCCAACGCGGCAAACGCGACATCGTTGAAGGCGGTGAGATCCAGTGGCACATTGTTGGCGAGTACGAACCTGCCGAACTCCGTAAATGTTTGCGGCCAGCGGCCAACCGAGGTGCGGAACGTCCTGGTCGCGGCGACGAGTTGCTTCACATTGGCACGGGCAAAGGCAGCCGCATTGGCCTCGCTCCGCTGGTAATTTCTGACCGCTTGCTGATAGGCTTTCTCACGGGGCGAAGCGCACGCCGTGACAATGAGAAGAGTGATGCCCGCGAGCCAACGTCTCGCACGCACCTCAGCACCCGACCTTGCGAATCCTGGCGATCAGCCGCGTCGTCGAGAACCCTTTGACGAACGGAAGGATGCGAATCCTGCTTCCCACGTTGGTCAACACGGCCCGCTCGCGAGCGTCGAGCGTCTCGAACCGGTAATCGCCGCCTTTGACGTAAATGTCGGGCCGCACGGTGGCCAGGAACCGGTGGGCGCGCTTTTGAGGGAAAATGACGACGGCATCGACGCAGGCCAGCGCGGCGAGGACGGCGGCACGTTGCCGTTGGGGGACGAGGGGTCGCCCCGGTCCCTTCAGTTCACGGACCGAACGGTCTCCGTTGAGGCCGACGACGAGGAGGTCGCCCAGCTTGCGGGCGCGCTGCAAGTAGCTAACGTGGCCGAAGTGAAGGAGGTCGAAACAGCCGTTGGTGGCGACAACGCGGCGACCGGCTCGGCGCGCCGAGGCCAGCCATCCGGTGGCCTGGCTCAGGGTTAAGACTTTGTGGGAAACGGATTGAGACATTGGTTTTTGGGCTTAACTATATAGTAGCACAATTCTGCACAATGCCTGTGAGTTGTCACGCGAGAAGAAGAACGCGTGAGAGTGATGTATCTGTGGATTTTGAGGCAGCGGAGAGCAGGGCGCGGAAATCGGGCGGGGAGGGCCCGTGACACGGCGGAGCCGCCCACGGGCCTGCGCCCCGCCGTCGCAGCGGTTTGAACTTCCGAGGCTTCGGTGGTAAGTATCAATTCCATAACTGGAGGGAACGCAAATGCCAAACCAGCAAGAGCGGGACGGAGGGTGGGGATATCCAGAAGAACGAGCGTTCATTGAGAATCTTCTCTGCCAACGGTTCAATTTTCTATTAGTGTTTTTTGGTCTAGTTGTCGCAGGCGCCCTTGAATGTAAAGAGCGTCCTGTAGAGTTGCAGATGGTGCTATGGCTTGGCACGGTGATCGTTTCTCTTCTGTCCGTGACGATTGCCGCATTGCAGTTTAAGTTGGGGAAAATCTTGGAGGAGATATTTCGTGATGAAAATCAGCCGATTACAAAGATCCACAGAGCATGTCATAGTCGGAGCGTGAAAGAGATTATCGGATATGTGATTCCAAGTTTGTGTTCTTTATCGCTCTTTGTTTGGGCCCTACAGGCGAGCTTCAATGTGTTCAAGTCGATAGGCTGTGTGTTGAAGTTTATATGCTGTGGTTAACAACACGGCGACTGCGGGCTCGCGCCGAGGCCAGCCATCCGGTGGCCTGCGCGAGGGTTAAGACTTTGTGGGAAGCGGACGCTCGCCTGATGAGGCGAGCGTCAAGACCAGACTGGAATTTACGTTTACCTGAAAAAGCTAATTTTACGGGGAACCATCTCGACTTGCCATGGGCCGGAATGCTATTTGTAGGAGCATGGCCCCGAAACCCGGCCTGCATTCGAGTGCGGCAGCCCACCGGCTTTTCGCAAGGCTGTCATGGCTGGGAATTTTTCTCTTGCTACTGCTGGCGGGTCAAGGCTGCGGGAACAGCCGGGCAGACAGAGCCTTTGCAAGAGGCATGGAAGCGGGTCGTAGGCATGATTATGACCTCGCGATTGCCGAGTTCAGCGAAGCGATCCAACTCGACCCGGATAATTCCATGGCCTATTTCCACAGAGCCAACGCCTACAGACAAAAAGGCGACTATGACAGTGCCATCGCCAATTACAACGAGGTCATCCGTCTTAAACCGGATTATGCGGAGGCCTACAACAACCGTGGATTTGCCTACTTCCAGAAAGGCGAGTACGACAAGGCCATCGCTGATTTCAACGAGGCCATCCGGCTGAGCCCGACAGACGCCGTGGCCTACAACAACCTTGGTCGACTACTGGCTGTCTGTCCCGATACCAATGTTCGGAATGGGGAAAAGGCCGTCGTGTATGCGAAGAAGGCATGTGAACTGTCAGAATGGGAGACTCCGCCCTATCTCGATACGCTGGCGGCGGCCTACGCTGAGGCTGGGGACTTTGATAACGCCGTCAGATGGCAGAACAAGTTCTTGGAGTCCGATTATCTGAAAAACTATGAGTTAATGGGGTCCGATTATCTGAAATCCCATCGGTTGGACGATACCCTGGGAAAAGCTCGCCAGCGGCTCAGTCTCTACGAACAAAAGAAGCCGTACCATGAAGAGAAACCGTGAGGTTTCAGGTGAATCCTCGACGGGATCACGGACAGCGCGATGTGAGCGGGTTGCGTGGGTGGCGTAGGAGCGTCATCGTTGCCCAGACAGCAGAAAAGAGCCTGTGTGGGGCAACTGGACGGTGACCCGTGGGAGTTCGGCGTGGGTCAGCTTGTTTGGGTTAAGACTTTGGGGGAAACGGATTTAGACATTGGTTTTTGGGCTTGATTCCGTGTCACGCTCTGACATGATGACCGCACGTGAGGATGGCTCACCAGAGGAAGATCGGTCAGGTGTGATTTTGGGCGGCGGGCCGCCGGGGCGCCAAGGACAGCGGTCGCAGCTGCAGGGCTTAATTTTAGGAGGCTATGCAAGCGCTGCATTTGGTTGGAACGATAATCTATTTTGTAGTTCTGGTGTGCCTGTCGTGTTACGGCCTTCACCGGTACTGGATGATTTTTCTGTATTTTCGCCATCGTCGAGAGGTGCCGCAACCACTGGGTCACCTCGCCGAACTCCCCCGGGTTACCGTCCAGTTGCCTCTGTACAACGAGATGTACGTCGCGGAGCGGTTGCTCGAGGCCGTCGCCTCCCTCGACTATCCGCGGGATAAGATCGAAGTGCAAGTGCTTGACGATTCGACGGATGAAACGACGGACATCGTTGCCCGTAAGGCCGCGCAATTGCGCGCGCGCGGTTTCAAGGTGGATCACATTCACCGGTCCAACCGCATGGGCTACAAGGCCGGTGCACTGGAGAACGGTTTGCACCAGGCCACGGGCGAGTTCATCGCGATTTTCGATGCCGACTTCGTTCCGCAGCCCGACCTCCTTCAAAAGACGATTCAATATTTCTCGGACCCTGGCATCGGCATGATCCAAACCCGATGGGGGCACCTCAACGAACAGTACTCCTTGTTGACAAAAATCCAGTCGATGCTTCTGGACGGGCACTTCTTGATCGAGCAGACCGCGCGCGCCCGTTCGGGCCGCTTTTTCAATTTCAACGGGACGGCCGGCATCTGGCGGCGCACGTGTATCCAAAGCTCCGGCGGCTGGCAACACGATACGTTGGCCGAGGACCTTGACCTGAGCTATCGCGCACAGATCAAAGGCTGGCAGTTTCTCTTCTTGCCCGAGATTGTCACGCCTGCCGAATTGCCCGTCGAGATGAACGCCTTCAAATCGCAGCAACACCGCTGGGCCAAGGGGTCGATTCAGACGAGCAAGAAAGTGCTGCCGATGCTCTGGCGCAGCAAACTGCCCTTCAAGATCAAGTTCGAAGGCACCGCCCATCTCACCAGCAACTACGGTTACCTCCTGCTCCTGGTGCTCTGCCTGTGCTTCCATTCGTCGGCGTCGGCGGGAACGTATCGGGTGTCGGGCGGCAATCCATGGACCAAGATGTTCCTGGTCGACGTCCCGCTGTTCATCGCCGGGTCGCTGTCAATCAGCGCGTTCTATTTCTGCGCCCAACGCGAGCTCCACGCCCAATGGTGGAAACGACTGGTATTCCTGCCCATATTGATGGCCGTGGGCATCGGTCTCTCGGTCAACAACGCGCGGGCCGTGCTCGAGGCGATGTTCAATCATCGCAGCGAGTTTATTCGCACCCCCAAGTACGGTGTGTCACGTCGCGGCGAATCGTGGAGCCACAACAAGTACCGGACACTGCGCGGACTGTGCCCAATCATCGAGCTAGCCTTCGGCGTCTACTTCACGTACCTCGTCCTCCAGGCTGTTAGCCACAGCCAGTGGATATTTGTCTTGTTCGTCGTCCTTTTCCAGGTTGGTTTCCTCTACGTGGGCCTCATGTCGTTACTGCAGAGTTCGGTGCGCGCCATGCGGCAGATCGACGGGCCAGACCTGGCCGCTGCGGGCGCGTGATCCCGTCGCGCGGGCGCTGAATCCATGCCGACCAACTCACTGGCCCTCCAACTCCACAGTCTGCGTCACGAAGCGGCCAACGATACCTGCGCGCTTTGACCTTGTTGCCTCATAAAGAAATGACACCGAGCGAAGCGACGGTGTCATGGTCGTTGCCTCAAAAGGAAATGACACCGGGGTGACGGTAGATTGTGCGGGAAGTGGGGGGTTCATTCCAGTCTGTTTTTAGATGTTGTTGTTGCGCCCGCCCGCTCCGTGGGGGGAGACGGGGCGGGCGGTGCGGTCGAGTCAGGTCGCGAGGCGCAGGATCGGGTTGAGTTGTTGCTCCAGGTGCTGCGCCAGCACAAACGGATCCAAGGACTCGTAGTACTCGTGCAACCGTTGTCGCTGGCGAGGACTGATTTGGCCGCTGGCCAGCAATCGTTGATAGGCGGTCTGGGCGGGGTCATGGCGACGCACCCAACGGCTGCCCTCCCGCCACTTGTCGCGCAGTTTCATCGAGGGTAAGAAGAAGTTGTGCAGCGGCCCCCAGACTTGTTTGTACAGCGTGTTGATCGGGGTGACGACGCGCTCTTGGCCCAACCGTCCGTAGCCCAGCAGGTGGCGGGGCCACATCCAGTTCTTCTGTTCGACGTGGGCGTTGTCGTCTTTGTGGTAGGGCCGTGATCGGCTGATCTGTACGGGCTGGCGGCGGGCTTGGAGGTGACGAATCAGATGCCAATTCAGCCACTCGCTGCCGTTGTCAAAGTCGAAACCCAACAGGGCAAACGGCAGGCAGGCTTCGACGTCCTGGGTCTGGGCCAGCACGCCGGCCGCGCCCTTGTTCCACACCGCCCGTCCTTCGGTCCACGTGCTGGCGAGGTCGGTGTAGGTCAAACTCCAGACGAAGTTGCCGGCCAGACTGTCGCCACAGTGCGCCACGCTGTCGGCTTCCAGAAACCCGACGCGGCGTTCATCCCAGACGGCACCCTGCAGCGGAATCTGAGTACGCAACAAACTGCCGGGTTTGGTGCCGGCCAATCCCCAGCGCACGGCCCGACGCGCCAGCAGCAACCGATCCAGCGTCGCGGCGCTGACATCGCCCAGCAGCTTGCGTTGAGCGGGCAACAGGCTGCCGAAGTGTTTGGCATAGTGCGGCAGCCACAGCGGCAGCGCCGCGACCAGGCGTTTCCCGCATGGTTGTTCGGCGGCCCGCCAGATCTGCGCGACGACCTCTCGAATCGGATCGTAACGGGCCGGAGCGCCGCTGGGCAATTGGCCCGTCGGCTTGGGCAAGCCGTCCCCAAGCAGTTTGATGGCGTGCTTGCGGCTGTACTCGTGCTGCTCGCAGAGCTCGTCGAGCAGTCGGGCTTTGCCTTCCTTGTGGCGGCGCGCATAGCGTTCGCGCCAGCGCTGGAGTTGTTGGTCACGGCTCAGAGCGATCATTTTCATGCCTCCATTCTCGGTGTCATTTCTTTATGAGGCAACGACTCGCTTTCCTCACCCTAAAACCCACCCCTTCGGTGTCATTTGATTTGAGGCAACTCGTGACCCATACAGCGGCTGAATGTTTCCTTGCCATCGGCGGGCGAAGTGGCAAGAATCGACAGCACGGATGGAGCCACTCGGCATTATTGCAGGAAACGGCGATTTTCCCCTGATTCTGGCGCGCTCGGCCCGGCATCTCGGTGTGGGGCCGATCGTGGCCGCGGCTTTTGACGGCGAGACCAGCCCCGAAATTGACCAACTCGTTGACCACGTCGACTGGATCAAGCTCGGCCAGCTCAACAAGCTGATCGAGGTCTTCACCACTCGGGGTGTGAAACGCGCCGTGATGGCTGGCGGGATCACACCATCGAACCTCTTCAAGAACCTGCGGCTCGATCTGCGCATGACGACCGTGGCGTTTCGCCTCAAGGAACGCAATGCCGAGACAATTTTCGGCGCGATCGCCTCCGAGATGGCCAAGGACGGCGTGGAACTCATCGACCCGCGTCCGTTCCTCGGCGAATCCGTGCCACAAGCGGGCGCGCTGACGCGTTTGAAACCCAGCAAGGACCAACACGAGGATATTGAGTTTGGGTTGAGGATCGCGAAAGCTGTCAGTGCGCTCGACATCGGCCAGACGGTGGTCGTCAAGAAGGGCACGGTGCTCGCCGTGGAGGGGCTTGAAGGCACGGATGAGTGTATCCGCCGCGGCGGCGCACTGGCGGGCGAAAAAGGTGGCGCGTTGGTCGTCAAAGTCAGCAAACCAAATCATGATTTCCGCTTCGATATTCCGTGTATCGGCGAAAAGACGATGGAATCATGCCGCGTGGGGCGGATCTCCGTCATGGCGATGGAAGCCGGTCGGAGCCTGCTGCTCGACAAGGACAAACTCCTCAACGCGGCGAATGAGGCCGGGATTTGCCTCGTGGCGATGCCTTCCGCATGAGTGATACCCTCAGAGTCGGCGTGGTGGGCGTCGGGCATCTCGGCTCGCAGCACGCGCGCATCTATTCCGAGTTGGCCAAACGCTCCAACGGCCAGTGCTCGTTCGTGGGCGTCTGCGACACGGACAGCATCCGCGTCCGCGCCCTCACCGAGAAGGTCGGTGGCGGGACGTTTGAGAACGCGGCGGAATTGGCGAATTTTGTGGATGCCGTCAGTGTGGCGACGCCCACCGAGACGCATTACAAGGTCGCCCGCGTGTTTCTCGAACGCGGCAAACACGTGCTCGTCGAGAAGCCGATCACGGACAGCCTGCGCGAGGCTGAAGAACTTGTGGCGCTCGCGCGCAAAAACAAGTGCGTGCTGCAGGTCGGGCACGTCGAACGCTTCAATCCCGTGATGCGATATCTGACCGACATCCTGCGGGAGGCGCGGTTCATTGAAGTGCACCGGCTCTCGCCGTATCCGGGGCGCTCGACGGACATCGGCGTCGTCCTCGACCTGATGATTCACGACCTCGACGTCGTGTTGTCACTGGTGAAAGCGCCTTTGGCGGCGGTGGACGCGGTCGGAATCCCCGTGCTGAGCGAGAGTGAGGACATCGCCAATGCCCGGTTAAAGTTTGCGGACGGATGCGTGGCCAATATCACTGCCAGCCGCGTGTCCGCGGAACGAATGCGCAAGATTCGGATCTTCGGTCGCACCGAACACGGTGCTGCGTATATTTCGCTCGACTACATGAAACAGGAGGGCGAACTCTATCGTGTTGCCGCCGAGGACGCCCAGGAATCGGGACTATTAAAGAAGCTGCTCGCAGGCAAACACGCCAGCATCGTCAGCGAATTCGCGGGCCGCAAGATCGTGCGCGAACCGGTGCCCATCGAGCGCGATGAACCGCTGAAGCTCGAGTTGCAGAACTTTATCGACTCGATTCGCCACCATCGCGATCCGCTCGTAACGGGCGAAGCCGCCAAGCAGGCCCTCGAAGTCGCGATGGAAATCACTGCCCAGGTCCGCAAGTCGTGACACGCTCGATCATGTTCATTGCCGGTGAAGCGTCGGGGGACGCACATGCTGCGGAACTTATCAAAGCGCTGCGGGCGCAGGCTCCCGATGTGAAGGTCTTCGGCGCGGGCGGGCCGAAAATGAAGGCGGCGGGACTGGAATTGTTGCTCGACCTGACCGAGCACGCCGTCGTCGGCTTGGTCGAGGTGCTCAAGAATTACGGTGAGTTCCGCCGCATCTTCTGGAACCTGGTGCAAGAGGCCGAGAACCGCAGACCGGACGCGGTTGTATTGGTCGATTTCCCGGGGTTCAACCTGCGGTTCGCGGCGCAGATGAAGAAGCGCGGGATCAAAGTCATCTGCTACATTTCGCCGCAACTCTGGGCGTGGCATGCGAGCCGCGCGAAGCAGATCGAGCGCGACGTCGATTTGATGCTGACAATCTTCCCGTTCGAGAAAGACTGGTACGCAAAGCACGCGCCGCGATTGCGCGTCGAGTTCGTCGGACATCCCTTCGCGGAAAGGATCAAGGGTGAAGTCGGCGCTGAGAAGCGCGAAGAGAAGCTTGTGCTCCTCCTTTCCGGCAGCCGCGAGCGCGAAGTCGCCAAGATTTGGCCGATCATGCGACAGGTCATCGATAAGATGCCGCCCGAAACGAGATTCCTTGCGGCAGCCGTGAATGACACAATGGCAGCGATGATCAAGCATCCACGGGTAACAGTCGAAATCGGCAAAGCACACGAAGGGATGCAGCGCGCGACACTGGCGATCACGGCGAGCGGCACGGCCACCATGGAGTGCGCGTTCTACGGTTGCCCGATGATTGTCGTGTACAAGGTTAACTGGTTGACATATCTGGTCGGCCGCATGGTCGTGACCGTCAACTGGCTTGCCATGCCCAACGTCATCGCAAACCGCGCGATTGTCCCCGAATTCATCCAGCACGATGCCACGCCGGATCGAATCGCCGCCGTCGCGCGCCTCCTTATCACGGATACCACCGAACGCCAGAAGATGCAGCGCGAGTTGGCATCCGTCGTCAACAGCCTGGGGGGAGCTGGGGCCAGCAAACGAGCGGCGGAATTGATTTTGACCGCGCTCTAATTCTTCCGGGTCAGAAAGAAATCGGCGATGGCGGCGAGCGGAGTCGCGCGGGAACCGAACGGCTTCAACTGTTTGTGCGCGTCGGCAATGAGATCGGCAGCGTACTCTCTCGACTTATCGAGTCCAAGGACGGTGGGGAAGGTGGACTTGTTGTTCTTTTGGTCGGCGCGCACGCTTTTACCCATGACCTCTTTGGTGCTCGTGGCGTCGAGAATGTCATCAATGACCTGAAATGCGAGCCCGAGGTTCTGGCCGTAGCGCGTGAGGCGCTTAAGTTCCGACGGGCTGGCATTGCCCGCCATCGCGCCGAGTCGGATCGACGTGGTGATGAGCGCCGCGGTCTTGTTGAGGTGGGTTGTCTTCACTTCCTCAAGGCTGGCTCGACGCTCTTCGTTTTCGAGGTCCTGCACCTGTCCGGCGATCAGCCGGAGACTGCCGGCCGCGAGCGCGAGGTCGCCCACCAATACCTGCACCGGGTAGCGTTTCGGCGGCTTGCTTTTGGCAACCAGTGCAAACGCCTCGGTCAACAGGGCGTCACCCGCAAGCACCGCGATGCCTTCGCCGAAGACCTTGTGGTTGGTTGGCTTTCCGCGGCGCAAATCGTCGTCATCCATGCTCGGCAGGTCATCATGGATCAGCGAGTACGTGTGGATACATTCGACGGCGCAGGCCAGGGGCATGGCCGCGACAGGGTTGCCGCCCACCGCCTCACAAGCGGCGAGGCACAGGATAGGTCGAATGCGCTTCCCGCCCGCAAAAATGGAGTACCGCATTGCCTTATGGATGGTCGGTGGGGGGGCCGATTCGGCTGGCAAAAGCTTGTGGAGCGCGGCATCTACGCGCGCGCACGTCCGGTCAAGGTACCGCTTCAGGTCAAAGGCCGCAGGGGATTTCAATCACGCTCCTCAGTTCGACGTTGTATGGTACGGAGCGGGCGCGTTTTTTCAAGCGAAAGTTTGATTCACCGCGTGGCGCCGGGCGAGTGGAATTCGGGGTTGACTTGGTGTATGGAATTGCCTGATAACCGTGCGCGTTTCACCTATGCCGACCTACGAATACGAATGTCAAAAATGCGGGCATCATTTTGAATTGTATCAATCGATCAAAGATGCGCCGAGGAAGACCTGCCCGAAGTGCCATGGACGCGTGAAACGGTTGCTTGGCACGGGCGCAGGGGTTATCTTTAAAGGCTCGGGTTTCTACAGTACGGATTATCGAAAGCCGGGCTATACCGAGGCGGCGAAGAAAGACGGTAGCGCGACGACGAATGCGTCGGCTGCTTCCAAGCCGGAGGCGGCAAAGTCGAGCGACACAAAGAAGTCGCCCAAAAAGGACTAATCTATGATTGTTTGTTCAAAGTGCGGGTACGATAACGAGTTGGGCCGGATTTTTTGCCATTCGTGTGGGGCGAAGCTCAATCTCACGGAAATCAAATCGCCCAGCCAGGGCGGCAAGTCGCTGGTCAGGAAGACCAAAGTCGGTTCGGGAAAGATCGTCTCCCGACTGGTGTTCATCGTGATTCTGGCGGTCGTCGTTGTGGGCCTGTCTCTCGCCTTCCAGGTGCCGAACATTCGCCCCATCAGCACGTCGAGTGAGGACTTGGTGCTGTCCGACAAGAAGCGGGCAGCGTTGGACGACCTTCTCGTCCAGCGGCAGCCGAACACCATCACTATCAGCGAAGGTGAACTGAATTCATTCATCCAAACGCTTGGCTTCGAAAATGGCTCGGCCGGTACCATGCAACTCGTCCCGACCAAGTTCCAACTCGAACTCGGCGACGGAGTGGTCACGGCGGTATTCCTCGGCAAGCTTCATATCGCCGGTTCGGTGGAAAAACAGATTTACCTAAGCTACACCGGCGTGCCCACGGTCGAGAACGACCACTTCGTCTTCAAGCCGACGGGAGGCGCGTTTGGGGCGTTGCCCATGAGTCCCTGGTTCCTGATTAAAACGGGAATTTTTGACCAGTGCTTTGCCAAGCTGTTTGTTAACCTGGACAAAGAAAAGCAGGTGCTCGATTCGCTCTCGTCGGTTTCGGTTACTCCACAATCGGTTGTGCTGAATTATCAGCCGCACTAGGTCTGTATCGGGCAGTCATGAACGCGCGACGGCTGGGCACGTGGTTGGCAGCCACGATTGCCGTGCTGGCGCAACCCGTGGTTGCGGCCATACCGACCCCCACGAATGCGCTCATCAGAACGGTCAGCGCTTCCCGGCAGTTCGTGGCCTCCGCCAGCGACCGGCTTCTGTCGTCCGCGTTATGTGGGTATGCCGAGCACGTCAAGCGGGAATGGCTGAGGCAATTGGACGTGGCCGACAACTGGCGCGACCCCATTCTGTTGCTCGTGCAGACGCACCCAGCCGACCAACCCGTCGCGTCGCCGGTGTCAATGGCCGTGTTCCAAACCGACGAACACCTCGAGTATCGCATTCGTTGTCTGGTGCCGCCGCCGATTGACGAAGCGGAATTGTCCGCGGCGATGGTTGACGTATTATGCCTGGAATGGGCGAACCGCGAGCAGGCGACGGAGCCGGGCAAGGCGTATGTCGTGCCGGGCATTCCGCTTTGGCTTGTGGAAGGTCTGGCGGTGTTGATCGAGGGTCGTCACGAGACTCTGCTATCCATTTCGCGGCGGTCCGTCGCGGGCGGGCAGCCCCAAGAAGCGAGGGACTTGTTGAAAGCCGAGACTCTCCCCGACGATTCGGCGGATCGCCAACTATTCCGAGCGGACGCGTGGATCTTTACCGAGGGCCTGTTGGGATTGCATCAGGGACCTCGCAAGATGCGGGGTTTCCTGTCCGAACTTGGTGCGCAAAAGGTGGCCAGCAACGCGTTCTGGAAGGTTTATCATGACGATTTTCCGAATACGACTGCGCTGGAAAAATGGTGGAGTTTGGAATTGGTCCGCCACACTTCGATGTCCGTCGCGCAAGACTTGTCGGTGGAAGACACCGAGCGCTCTCTGGACGCAATTCTGGTGACGAAGCTCGGCCCCACCGGCGGACGCCGAGGGATGCCCGGTGAAACCAACGTGGCCATCGATGACCTCTGGCGGTATGCGGGCGCTCCGTGGTTGAAGGACCTGTTGAAGCTGAAGATCGACCGGATTGGCGCGCTACGGGGCGTGGCACACCCCTTGTATCTGCCGGTATTGGACGACTACATGGAAACCCTGGTCTGGCTCCAGCGGGGCAGCGTGACCCGGTTTCATCGTGGGTTAAGCCGCGCCGAAGCCTCACGGGCCGTCGCCGACAAACAAGCGCACGGGATTACCGCCTACCTAAATGAGGCCGAACGCATCTATGCGCCGGAACCGCTCTCGAATACCTTTCGTGGGTATTTCCAGACTCTGGATCAGCTTCAGAAGCTGGATAGCGAACGTCACAGTCCGATCAGCGACTACCTCGACAAGTTCGATCACTGAAGCGCAGAGAGAAGCGCCCGGACTTTGTCACGCTGCTCTCGCAACTGCTGCTGCCTGTCCCGTTCGCGCTGCACGGCAACCGGCGCGGCCTTCGCGACGAAGCTTTCATTGGCCAGCTTCGCATCCGTGCCGGCCAGTTGCTTCTCGATATCGGCCAGCTGCTTCGTGAGGCGTTGACGCTCCTGTGCGGGATCCACCGCGCCGACCAGAAACACGGTGGCTTCCTGCGTAACCAGGCTTGGCGTCAAGCCGGTCGGTGCGTAATTCGAATCAATCGTCACTGTCTCCGCCGACAGGATCTGCGTGAGGAACGGGATCTCCGTCTTGAAGAAGTCGGCGTGGCGGCTCGGTTTGATGACAAACGAGATTTTTTTACGGGGTTCAATGCCATTGTCATTGCGTAGCTGACGCCCGGCTGTCACTGCGGCATACAATGCTTCCACCTGCGGCATCACATCGAATGCGGCTGCATCAATCTGCCGAAGATCAGGCCATGATGCGAATTGGATCGTATCCGTGCCGTATCCCATCCCGCGCCAAAGTTCTTCCGTAATAAACGGAGCAAACGGATGCAGCAGTTTGAGAATGGTGCTGAAGACATTATCCAACACCTCGATATTCGCTGACGTCTTACTGGCTTCAATATACCAATCGCAAAAATTACCCCAGACAAAATCGTAGAGGTGTTTCACCGCTTCGTTGAACTTGTAGGTATCGAGGGACGTGCTGACGTTGTTTACTGTGACGCCAAGCGCACCAAGGATGTTCAGGTCGTGCGCATTCGTGGGGCGGGACGGCGGATTCGCGGCGCGCTGCATCTGGATGAAACGGGCAGCGTTCCAGAGTTTGTTCATGAAGTTGCGGCCAACCTCACAACGTTTCTCATCGAACAAAATGTCCTGACCTTGCGGTGCAATGAGCATGAGGCCGAACCGCAGGCCGTCGGCGCCATATTTCGCGATGAGATCGAGCGGATCAGGCGAATTGCCGAGCGACTTCGACATCTTGCGGCCTTGCGCGTCACGGATGATGCCCGTGTAGTAGACAGTGCCAAATGGCTTTTCCGCCCATGCACTCGTAGCCGGCCATGATCATGCGCGCGACCCAGAAGAAAATGATGTCGGGTCCCGTGACGAGATCGGAGGTCGGATAGAACTTCTTCAACGTTTCCGTCTTTTCTGGCCAGCCCATCGGTGCAAACGGCCACAGCCACGAACTGAACCACGTGTCGAGAACGTCGGGGTCTTGCTGCCATCCATCGCCCTTCGGGGCGTCCAGTCCGCAGTAAACCTCGCTGTTCCGATACCACACCGGGATCCGGTGTCCCCACCAGAGCTGACGCGAAATGCACCAATCGCGGATGTTGCCCATCCAGTGGGCGTAGGTCTTCTCCCAGCGCTCGGGATAGAACTTGATCTCGCCCTTCTCGACCGCCTCGGTGGAGCGGAGGACTTGTGGGTACTTCAGGAACCACTGTTCGCTCAAATACGGCTCGATCGGCACATTCGTGCGCTGGCTGTAACCGACATTGTGCGTGTAATCTTCGACCTTCAGCAGTAGCCCCTGCTCCTTGAGTTGCTCGACCACGGCTTCGCGGCATTCGAATCGGTCGAGGTCTTCAAAATCCTCGCCGGCTTCTTCGGTCATTTTGCCATCCGGCGCGATGACGACCGTGAACGGCAGTTTATGGCGCAAGGCCATCTCGTAGTCGGCCAGATCATGCGCCGGCGTGACCTTGACGCAGCCCGTCCCGAACTTCGGGTCGACCGCCTCATCGGCGACGACCGGAATCTGTTTGTTTCGCAATGGCAGCAACACCTTGCGGCCAACAAGATTCGTGTAGCGCGCATCTGTCGGGTTGACCGCAACCGCTTCGTCCCCGAGCATCGTCTCGGGACGCGTGGTGGCGACGACAACGAAATCCTTGGAACCGACGAGTGGATACTTGAAATGCCACAAGTGACCCTGCGTCTCGGTCATCACGACTTCTTCATCGGACAACGCGGTGCGACCCGCGGGATCCCAATTCACCATGCGTTTCCCGCGGTAGATCAGTCCCTTCTTGTAGAGATCGACGAAGACCTGGAGAACGCACCGCGAATAGGCCTCGTCCATCGTGAAGCGTTCACGCGTAAAATCGCACGAGCAACCGAGCTTCTTGAGCTGCTGGATGATGATTCCGCCGTGCTTTTCCTTCCACTCCCAGACCTTTTCGAGAAACTTCTCGCGACCCAAATCATCTCGGTGTTTCATGACACCCTGTTTGCGCAGCGTCTTCTCGACTACGATCTGAGTGGCGATCCCGGCGTGGTCGGTGCCCGGCAACCAGAGCACTTCATGGCCTTGCATCCGCTTGCGTCGGCAGAGAATGTCCTGGATCGTATCACCGAGCACGTGTCCCATCGTCAGGATGCCCGTCACGTTCGGCGGGGGCATGACGATGCAGTAGGCGGGTTTGGTGGACGCGGCGTTGGCTGTGAAGTACCCCTTCGCCAGCCAATCGGCGTACCACTTCTCCTCCACCTGCTTCGGCTCGTAAGCCTTCGGAATCTCAGTCGGTGCGGTGCCCATCGGACAAGGGTTGTAGCGGAGAGCGACGGTTGAAGACAAGCATAACCAGCAACACGAAGCTGGCCAGGGAGATGGCGGCTCCGGTCACGGCCCCCGGCGTGCGATATTCCAAGCGAACCTCGTGGACGCCGGGCTCCAACCGGACGGCAAGCGCAAAATCATCGGCGGGAAGGACGCGGGCGGTCACTCCGTCCACGTGGGCGTGCCAGCCGGGATCGAAGGACTCGATGACGCGGAGGAAGCCGGCTTGGTCGGTCTGAACTTTCACCATGATGACGTCAGTGGAGGGGCGTTCGTAGATGACAGAAGGGGCGAGACTCGCGACGATGGGACCGAGCTGTCCCGGTGGAGGTAGCATGATCAACTGCGCCAAATTCACGTCAGGTTTCGCAAGTCGCTGGCGAATTTCGTCCTCGTCCAAAAACAAAGCTCGGGAGAACGGCAGAAAAGACGCCCGAGGCGCGGGAGAAGGCACGGTGTAGATATGTACGGGGCCATCATCGCGGACGTGAGGGAGATCGTCGCGTTGGGCGAACGTGACGACGAGTTTCGTCGCCGTGGCCGCCAGGGCGCGGACGCTCATCTGAGCGCCGTTGAGGCTTTGGATATTCGAAGTGGGCGACATATCTGACAAGTCCAGCACGGCCCGATAGGGTCGCGCCAGCATGATGGAATCGAAAAAACCAACATCGTCGATCTGGCGATTCAGGGTGGACATGATTTCGTAGTCCATCGCGATTCGTCCGTCGCCAATTCGCCCGGGCAAACTGTCATAGGCGGAGATCGGGTGGAAGCCCGCGGCGGGCAGCGTTCGAATAAACCGCATGTCGTGCCAGCCAAGATCGAAGACATGGGCCGCCAACGCGATGGTTCCAATTCCCAACATGAGAATTCGACCTCTTGCCAGAAAGGTGCGTGTCCAGCAGTCCAGGGCCCAACCCAGCACCAGAGCGAGAGCGAAGGTGGTCAGGTAAAGCTGTCGGGACGGACTGCGCAAGATGGTGCCGGGAACGAAGGACCGCAGGGGACTGGCGATGGGCAGGGCGAGAATCAGAGCCATACTCCCCAACGCGACAAAAAACGGCCAGGGCCGGTCGCGCCAGTTGCCCCGAAGCATCAGGAAGACGAGCGCGAGCAGCGGCAACCACCCAACGTAGCAGACCGTTTCCCAGAAGCACGCGTTGCTCGAATGACTCGCGAGTGATAGGGCCGAGCCGAATGGGTCCGGGAATCCGTCTTTCCAAGGAAACAGAAGAGCGGTCAAGCGCCCATAGGGAAATGAGATGTCGTTTTGCGGTGGATCGAGTGGAAGGAAGCGGGTGCTGCGGTGGACGAGCTGGAACATGGGCCAGAGAATGAAGCCGGCCAATCCGATGCCGATGATGATCGCTACGAACGCCTTCGGCGATTGCGTGTTGCGCGCGCGATAAAAGAGGTAGAGAACCGCGGCCGTCAGCGCGTAAGCAGGCAATTGCGGATGGCCGGCCATGACAATGCAGGTACAAGCGACGCTCAGGGCAAGAAGGTGAAAACTGAACGGCCGCTTTTCTGGCGGCTGTTGAATCACAATTTCGATGAGCCAAAGCAATAGGGGCAATGCCGGGTAGGCTTCCAGCAGGGGTAGGTGCCCCGCCATCACGCGCGAGGCGAAGAAGCCCGAAGCAGCGAATGTCCAGCCGCTGCTGGCCGCGGCCAAACGCGTCAGCCCGATCCGACGGCAGTACAGATACGTGAACAGCGCAGCCAACCCGGCCGCGAGATTCACCCCCAACGCATAGGCCTGCAGCGGGTCGAGGAGCAAAAGTGGGAACCGGGTGGGAAGGAATGGGAAACTCTGCATGTTGGACCAGAACGGTGAGCCCATCAACTCGCGTGAATACCAAGCCGGCAAGTGCGGGTGAGCGTTCAACAGCGCATCGCGCGCATAGTCCAATCGTCGCGCATGGAGCTGAAGGTAATCGAACCCGAAAAGTGTCTGGGTGCTGTCCGTCACCAGCCACGGACGGTAGAGCGCGGCCAACCCGATCAGCATCGCGGCGATTGCCAGAAAGCCGTGGAATCGCCGGGCGCTTGAGTGCCCCTTTTGCTCAGGCTCTACGCGGGTTTGGCTGAGAGAATTCACAAGGTTCGATGGTGAGTGCCGGTTCGAACGACGCGTCCAACACGATTGGGGCGAAAGGGTGTAAGCCTCACCCCGGTTGTTGAATAGAGTCTATCGGCGGACTATCGACCAGACAATGTAAAATAATCCTGTGCCGCACGGGGGGAGCCGGAGCGACGTTTGATCCCGGTCTTGAGTGGGCAACTGGTTGCATGTACTCTCTCTCAGATATGACCAACGAGGAACGCAAATCGATTGTGGGACAATTGCTGGCCAAGGGCCAGACGCTGTCGCAGATTCAGGATTACCTGCACAAGGAAAAGAACGACCCGATTACGTACATGGATCTGCGGTTATTGTTGTCCGAGATGCCCGACGCAAAGTTGCCAGAGAAAGAAGTGCCCAAAGCGGTGGTCCCGACCGCCAGCACCGCGGCCAGCACGGGAGCGAAAGCCGCGCCGAAGGATTTGGCCTCGCCGTCGGCCAAGGAACCAGCTGTAGGAGGCCGGCTTTCGATCAGCGTCGATCAGGTGCCTGCATCCGGGTCGATGCTGAGCGGGTACGCGCGGTTTTCGTCAGGCGCGAAAGCGCATTGGTTCCTCGATGAAATGGGACGGTTGGGGCTCGAACCCGAACTCGGCACCGGAAAACCGACCCAGGCGGACATGCAGGAGTTCAGCACCGAACTCCGCCGCATGTTGCAACAATCGGGCGGGATGTAACTGCCCGCGTTCCTCTGCGGACGCCATAGCGCTCTCAATGAAAGTCTGGCGTTGCCAGCTCGGGACGCAGGATTCCGTAGGCTTCCACATCGAAGAACTCGTCCCACTTCTTGACGTGCTGGCGCAGTCGACCTTCGTGGCGCATTCCCAGTTTTTGCATAACCCGACCAGAGGCGGGATTGTGGCTGAGGTGGTGCGCATGGACGCGGTGGAGATGGAGTTCGTCAAAGGCGTATTGCAGCACGGCGTGTCCCGCTTCCGTGCAGTAGCCGCGGCCCCAATACGCTTTCCCGATCCAATAACCGAGCTCGGCGTTTTCTTGCGTGAGGTTGAGGGTCAAACCGATGGCTCCGATGAGTTCGGCGCCGTCCCTCCGCGCGATGGCAAAGACAATCTCCTGACCCTTTTCGAAGCGGTCTTGGTGCGTGCCGATCCACGTTTCGGCCATGCCGTCTTCGTAGGGGTGGGAGATATTTTTTGTCGTCGCGGCAACGGCGCGGTCACCCGCGAGGAGTTGCACGCGAGGCGCGTCACCCAAATCGAACGGGCGCAGGACCAGCCGTTCGGTTTCAAGTGTGGGACGGCTCTTTGGAAACGATGTCTCCAAGGCGAACCTCCCCTTCGTGGACGACGCGAGCGAACAGGCCGCGGAGCCGGAGCGCGAGGCCTTCGGGAGTATCCGCAAGATCGCGCGCGGTCTTGCCGTAGCGGCGTTCGAATTTGACGCACGCCGTGTGAGGGTGGTCGGTAACCTCAATCACCGCCGGGCCGACGCGCAGCCGGGTGCCCGCAGGAAGGTTGCTCTCATGTAAATCGAGGTCCACGATCAAATTGTCACCAGCCAGATTCATGCGTTCCGCATCGCCGGCGATGGCTTCGAGGAATCGTGCGTTCATTAAGGAAATCTGCGAGAGCGGGTTCGGATTCGGCTTGAGATTCCAGCGGTCGCCCTCGACACCGTTGGCTGCGCTGAGGATTACCTGAGACGGCGTTAGTCGCTGCTCATTCGGCAACCGAAGCACGATCAGCTTCAGCACGCCTTTGTCCTTCGGACTGGCGCAAACGCGGTCGAGGATGGCTCGCGAGTCCATATGAGGAGATCCTTCGCTTTGCTCAGGGTGATCGTGCTCTCCTGCGGGAGCAGGGTCACTTTCGCTTTTCATCTTTGAAGAGTTTGTACTCGACCGAGTCCACGAGCGCTTCCCAACTGGCCTCGATAATGTTGTCGTGTACGCCGACGGTGCCCCACGTGTCCTTGCCGTCGGTGCTCTCAATAATGACGCGCGTCTTGGCGGCCGTGCCGCTCCCGCTGTCGAGTATGCGCACTTTGTAATCGATCAGTTGCACTTTCGCGATCGACGGGTAGAAACTCGTCAACGCGGCGCGCAGGGCGTTGTCCAGCGCGTTGATCGGGCCGTCGCCCTCGGCCACGGTGTGGTAGGGGTTTCCGTCGACCTCGAGTTTCACGCTGGCCTCGACGGTTTCACCGCCGTCGTCGCCGTGCTTATCCATGATGATGCGATACCCATGCAGTTTGAAAAACGGTTTGTGCTGTTTGAGCAGCTTCTGCACGAGGATGTGGAAACTGGCGTCCGCCGCTTCGTATTCATAGCCCGCATTTTCGAGCTGCTTGAGCTGCTGCAGGATGTCGCGCACCTCGGGCGTGTCCTTGCTCAGGTCCATGCCCAATTCGTGCGCCTTCATCAGGATGTTGCTACGACCGCTGAGTTCGCTCACCAGCACGCGGCGGTGATTGCCCACGGTTTCAGGCTCGATGTGCTCGTAACTGCGCGCAATCTTTTCGATGGCGTTGACGTGGATCCCGCCCTTGTGCGCGAACGCCGTGGCCCCCACGAACGGCTGACGGATATCGTGGCGCACGTTCGCCAGGTCATCGACGAACATCGACAGATCGCGAAGTTTGCGGATGTTGTCCTTTGAGATGCAGTCGTAGCCCATCTTCAACACGAGACAGGGGATCACACTGGTCATGTTGCAATTACCCGTGCGCTCGCCGTATCCGTTGATGGTGCCTTGAACCTGCACGGCACCGGCCTCAATCGCCGCCAGCGCGTTCGCGACGCCCACGCCGGAATCGTTGTGCGTGTGGATGCCGACGGCGCATTTCATCTGCTTGACGACTTCCGCCGTGACGCGGGCCACTTCGCCCGGCATCGTGCCGCCGTTGGTGTCGCACAGCACGACAATGTCCACGCCCGAATCCTGCGCGGCCATGAGCGTCGCGAGAGCGTACCGCGGATCGTCCTTGTATCCGTCAAAGAAATGCTCGGCGTCGTAGATCACTTCCTTGCCGTGCTCCTTGAAGTAACGCACGGAGTCACCGATCATCGCCAGGTTTTCCTCCGGTGTGGTCCGAATGACTTCCGCAACGTGCAGCGACCACGTTTTGCCGACCATCGTCACCACCGGCGTGTTCGCCTTGACGAGCATATCGATCTGCGGGTCATCCTTGCACTTCGTGTTCGCGCGGCGCGTGCTGCCGAAGGCCGCAACCTTCGCGTGCTTGAATTTGCGCGTGGCCGCCTCGGTGAAAAAATCCATGTCCTTGGGATTCGAGCCCGGCCAGCCGCCCTCGATGTAGTCGATTCCGAAGACGTCGAGCCGCTCGGCAATGCGAATCTTGTCCGCGCTCGAAAACGAGATGCCTTCGCCCTGCGCGCCGTCGCGCAACGTCGTGTCGTAGATGTAGATTCGCCTGCTCATGGCAGGGGAAAGACTAAAACCAACCGTCCCGCCCGTCAACTGCACACTTGCCTTGCCGATGGCGCCGTTTGGAGCAGGGCCGACGGGCCGCGAGTGTCGAGCGGCTCACATCCCAGCGATCTTGGCGGTGCGACGAACGACATCGAACGTGCTGTCGACGGCGATGACGTGGCCGGAGAGCTTCTTCTTGCTGTTGGCGATGACCCGACGGCCAGCCTCGGTCTTATCCAGGTTCACCAGCGCCGTTTGAATCTTCTTCGACAGTGCCTCGTCCAATCCGATCCGCACCGCGATGGCGTCGTGAGGAATTGGGTCGGTGCTGGCAATAATCACGAGATTCTCCGACGGCATCCCGCTGGCCTTGGCGATTCCGAGAGCGTTGTCGTAGGTGGCGCCCGCATCGACCCGGCCGTCCAGGACGGCGGCGATGACCTTTTTGTGGTCGCCCGCGAAAATGGTTTCCTTGAAGAAGGTGTCCGGGTTGATACCCTTTTCGACGAGCATGGCACGCGGGTAGACGTAACCGGAAGCCGACTTCGGGTCGACGAAGGCAAACCGTTTGCCTTGCAGTTCGGCCAAAGATTTCAGCCCGCTATCCTTCCGAGCCACGATGATGCCGCGATAGGTTGCGGAGCCATCGATCACCGACTGGGCGATGATCCGAATCTTTCCCCCGCGGACGGCGTCCACGTAGGCGAACGGCGAGACGCTTCCGATGTCCACCTCGCCGGCCTCCATCTGCGTGCGCAGGTCCCCGTAATTTTTAGCGACATACAGAACGACCTTCTGCCCGATGGCGTCGGAAAGGTAGGCCGTCAGCGGCTCGAATTCCGCCCGCTCGGCTTCCTGCCCGAGCACGGGCGTAAACCCAAATTTCAGGTCTCTCGCCGCGACCGGACGACTCGCGAACCCGGCAACAAGAACGCAAAGAACCAACCAGACGACATGACGGCGGCGCATCATCCACCTCCAGTTATACGGTTCAGAACGACGTCGGAACGCCGCTCATCGTACGGGAATGTGCGTGACCCTGTCAACCGCCGTCGCGAGAGCCCTTTTTCCCAAGCCGACGCTTGGAAAGGGAAGCATACGGTCATTTGCCCAACTCAAACGCGTCGTGGATGGCGCGGGCGGCCTTGTCGGCGTCCTTCAGGGCGATAATCACGGAGATCTTGATTTCGCTGGTGGAAATCATGTCGATATTGACGCTGTTGGCGGCGAGCGTCTCGAACATCTTCGCCGCGACGCCGGGATGCGAGCGCATCCCAATCCCGACGACGGAGAGTTTGGCGATCTCCGCCGTGGACGTGGCTTCGCGCGCGCCGATTGCCTTGACGACAGGCTGCAAAACTTTGGTCGATTTCGCCGCCTCGGTGGATCCGACCGTGAACGAGATGTCGGTGAACCCCTTTTCGCTGACGTTTTGGACAATGACGTCGATGTTGATGTTCGCGTCGGCGATGGTCTTGAACACCTTCGCGGCGATGCCGGGTTTGTCGGGCACGCCGGCGATGGTGACTTTGGCCTGGTTCTTGTCAACCGCGACGCCGCGGATGACCACATCTTCCATTTTTGCGGTTTCTTCTTTCACAATGGTTCCTGGGTTGTCGTTGAAACTGCTGCGCACTTCAAACACGACGCCGAATTTCTTGGCGAATTCCACCGAGCGGGCCTGCATCACTTTCGACCCGAGCGCGGCCAGTTCCAGCATTTCGTCATAGCTGATTTCCGGAAGTTTCTTGGCGTTCGGCACGATGCGCGGGTCGGACGTGTACACGCCGTCCACGTCGGTGTAAATCTGGCACAGGTCGGCTTTGACGGCGGCGGCGATGGCAATCGCCGTTAAATCGCTGCCACCGCGTCCGAGCGTGGTGATCTGGCCGTCTGGTGTCTCTCCCTGAAAACCCGCGATGGTCACAATGTTGCCGTTGTCGAGAAACTCGTGCACGCGCTTCGGCGTGATGTTGGCGATCTTGGCTTTCGTGTGCAGGCCGTCGGTGACAATGCCCGCTTGCGCGCCGGTCAGCGACACGGCTTTCGCGCCGAGACCGTGCAATGCCATCGCCAGCAGCGCAATGGTGGTCTGCTCGCCGGTGGCCAGCAGCACGTCCATCTCGCGCTCGTTTGGCTCGGGATGGACTTCCTTCGCCAGTTTGATGAGCGAATCCGTCACGCCGCTCATCGCCGAGACGACGGCAACGACCTTGTTACCCGCTTGCTGCGTCGCCAGGACGCGCCGCGCCACGTTCTTGATCCGTTCGGGGTTGCCGACCGATGTCCCGCCGTATTTTTGTACAATCAGTGCCATGTTCGTAAGAAATCTGACGCTCGAAAACCGAGTTGTCTTTCTATATTCCGATTACCTTCAAAACTTCATCCGCGCTGGCTTCGCAGGTGGTGGGCGAGGGCGCGTTCGCAAGAGCGGTGTCCGGATCCTTTAATCCATGTCCCGTCAATGTGATTGCCAATATCGAGGCACGCGGGAAAAAACCTTTCCGCATGTATTTCCGCAAGCCCGCGAGGCCGGCCGCCGACGCCGGCTCGACGAACACACCTTCTTTGACGGCGAGTAGTTTGTACGCATCCAGTATTTCGGCGTCGCTGACCATGTCAATCAGGCCGCCCGATTCGTCACGCGCCGCTTCGGCGAGCTTCCAACTCGCAGGGTTGCCGATGCGAATGGCGGTGGCGATGGTTTCGGGCTTCTCAATCGGATGCCCGCGCACGATGGGCGCGGCGCCCTCGGCTTGAAAGCCGATCATCTTCGGGGCGGAAGAAGTGATCCCGGCTTTACGATACTCTTTGTAGCCCTTCCAATAGGCGGTGATGTTTCCCGCATTTCCGACCGGCAGCAGGTGGAAGTCGGGCGCCCGGCCCAGCGCATCGCAGATTTCAAATGCGGCCGTCTTCTGGCCCTCGATTCGGTCTGGATTGATCGAGTTGACGATTTGAATACGCGAGCGCTCACCGATTTCGCGGACAATCCGCAACGCATCATCGAAATTACCCCGCAACGCGATCACGGTCGCGCCTTCGATGAGTGCCTGGGTCAGTTTGCCCATGGCAATCGCACCCTTGGGCAGGATCACCACGCATTTGATGCCGGCGCGCGCCGCATACGCAGCGGCGGAGGCGGACGTGTTGCCTGTGCTGGCGCAGATAACGGCCTTCGCGCCGCGTTCGACAGCCAGCGAGACGGCCACGGTCATGCCACGGTCCTTAAACGACGCGGTGGGGTTCAACCCTTCGTATTTCAGCCAGATCTGCAGGCCGCCACCGATTACCTTTTCCAGGTTGTGGGCGCGTATCAGCGGCGTGTTGCCCTCATTGAGCGACACCACCGGCGTCTTGTCCGTGACGGGCAAGTGCTTGCGATACTGCTCGATGACTCCGCGCCAGGCGCTCATGGTCACTCGAAATTCTCCACCCGGATGACCACGGTTTTGTCTTTGACCACGTCGAGGCGATCGATCTCGGCGACCGCGTTGCGCACGGCCCGGTCTTTCGCGGTGTGTAACATGAAGATCAGCGGCACATGGTCGCTTTGTGGTTGGCCCGGTTTGGTTTCGGGCGCTTCGCGCTGCAATACCGACGAGATGCTGATGTCGGAATCCGCCAGGACCTTCGAAACCTTGGCGATGACGCCCGAGCGGTCCGCGACGGTAAGCCGCAAATAGTAGCGTGATTCGACCTCGTCGATGGTACGCACCCGCGCGTTGAGGCGGTGCGAGACGAACGCCGGCACGCGTTGCTGGCTGCCAAACTTCAGGTTCAACGCCGCATCAGCGAGATCGGAAATCACCGCGCTCGCCGTGGCATCCGCCCCCGCGCCGCGCCCGTAAAACATCGTGTCGCCGACGACGTCGCCGCGGACGACCACGCCGTTGAACACGCCGTTGACGCTGGCCAGCACGTGTTTGTGCGGAATAAGCGTTGGATGCACGCGCACTTCGACGGGCGCGGAGTCCGAATTATCCGCGCTCTTGATGACGGCCAAAAGCTTGATGGTGTAACCGAGTTCGCGCGCGATCTGAATGTCGAACTGCGATACGTGACGGATGCCTTCGACATACGTGTTGTCGAAGCCGGTCCAGAACCCGTGCGCCAGCGAGGCGAGGATCGTCGCCTTGTGGGCGGAATCGCCGCCATCCACATCGAGCGACGGGTCGGCCTCGGCATAGCCCAGTTTTTGCGCCTCGGCGAGAACATCGTTGAAATCCTTGCCCTCGGCAGTCATGCGCGTGAGGATGTAATTGCAGGTGCCGTTGACGATGCCGTAGATCAATGGGAAGCGATTGGCCACAAAACCTTCGCGCAACGCTTTGATGATCGGAATGCCGCCGCAGACGCTGGCTTCATAGAAAATGTTGGTGGAGTTCTTTGCCGCAGCGCTGAAGATTTCTTCGCCGTGGTGCGCGAGCAACGCCTTGTTCGCGGTGACGACCACCTTGCCCCGGCTGAACGCATCGAGGATGAGCGTCCTGGCGAAACCGGTCCCACCGACGAGTTCGACCACGACATGAATCTCGGGGTCCTGCAACACCTTCTGGGCGTCGCCGGTCTTTTGGGACGCGGGAATCGGGAGTGATCGGAGGCGGGATTCATCCTTGTCGCAGACCCATTTGAGATTGATCCGCAGGCCCAACCGCTCGGCAATGAGGTCGGCGTTGCGGCTGAGGTGTTTGACCACCCCGCCGCCGACGACGCCGGCGCCGACAAGGCCGACATTGAGTTGTTTCGCCTCACTCATGGAAGAATTCGGAGCCGCAGTGTAACGGCAGGCGGCTGGTTTGTCTAGACCGATGCCGTGTAATATGTTTTGATAGCCGTGTAACCCACGGGAGGCGATATGAGCAGATTCAGCAAGCTGGCGATAGTTTTGGCATTGGCATCGATGGTCGGCTGCGCCACGCACGTGGCGGTCACGCCGACGCACCACGAAAACATGGCGTCGCAGGCGAAAGTTCTGGCCATTTCGGCGCGTGATCTCGAAGACATCGTCCGTCATCAGCATGCCCAGGGCGCAGAAGAGGGGGCAACGCACGCCGTCATTGATTTCCATGCGCAGGCGGAGAACTTCGCCGGCACCGCGGAGGAATGGCAGTCCGACGATCGTGTCAGCAACGATTACGAACTATTGATCAAAGCTTGGGTGAAGGTCAACCAGACGTTCCCGAACCTGAATGCCGACAAGCTCACGCAGGACGCCTACGTACGCGTGCAACACGAGTGGGAAAAACTCGAACGCACCTCCGGTTACGCCGACCGCGCGTATGAGAAGAAGATCGAGCAGGGGAAATGACAACCCACCGGCTGTCGTCCTGACCGAAGCGAAGGACTCTGGAACAGGCTACTTGAGACCGCGAACGAACAGCGCGATGCGTTCGGCGGCTTTTTCCATGTCGGACATCGGGCCGCTATAGCTCGCACGGACATGGCCTTCGCCGCCGGGGCCGAAGGCGTCGCCGGGTACAACCGCGACGCGCTGCTGTTCGAGCAACTGCACGGCGAATTCGCGCGAGGTTAGGCCGGTCTCGCGGATCGAGGGGAAGGCGTAGAACGCGCCGTTCGGCATGTGGCAGGGCAGACCGATCTCGTTGAACGATTTCACAATGTAGTTGCGACGCAGCCGATACTGCTCGCGCATCGTGGCAATGTCGTCCATACCCTTTTGCAGGGCTTCCAGAGCCGCTTCCTGGCTGATGATTGAGGCGCAGAGCATCGAGTACTGGTGGACACGCAGCATCGCTTCCGTGAGCGCCGCCGGCGCGCACGCGTAGCCAATGCGAAAGCCGGTCATGGCAAACGCCTTCGAGAACCCGTGCAGGAAAATCGTCCGTTCCTTCATCCCCGGCAACGCGGCGATGCTGCTGTGCTCGCCGGAGTAGGTCAGCTCGCTGTAAATCTCGTCGGTGATCACGAGCAGGTCGCTGTCGACACACGCACGCGCGATCTTCTCGACCTCTTCGCGGGTCAATGTCGCCCCGGTCGGGTTGCTGGGGAAATTCAATAGGATCGCCTTGGTACGTGGCGTAACCGACGCGGCGATATCCTCGGCGGTCAGCGCAAACCTGTTCTCGGCGCGGGTGCGGATCGCCTTGCCGACGCCGTGCGTCAGCCGCACGCTCGGGTGATAGGAAACGTAGCACGGCTCGTGGTACAGGACCTCATCGCCGGGATTGACGATGGCACGTAGGGCAATGTCCAGCGCCTCGCTCACGCCGACCGTCACGAGCACTTCGGTGTTCGGATCGTACTCGACGTGATAGTGTTCTTTCAGGTACGCACAAATCGCCCGTCGCAACTTCAGCAATCCGAAATTCGAAGTGTAACCCGTCTTGCCGTGTTCCAGAGCGAAGATCGCTGCCTCGCGGATATGCCACGGCGTAACAAAGCCCGGTTCGCCAATGCCCAGCGACACAACATTGTCCATCGACTGGACGATATCGAAGAAATCGCGGATCCCCGAGCGCGGGATACTCCGCACATGCTCGGCGACAAAATCGCGCTTCGTTTGGCGTTCGGAAGGCATAACCCAAGTATTTTAACCCACTTGGCCGCCGAATCAAGGCCGTTTGGGGGGTTACGGGCTGATCTTCAACCGCTCGTATTCTTCGCCGCCGTCCATCATCACGCCTTGTTCCTTGTACGTCTTGAGCATGAAGTGGGTGCTGGTGGACGTGACGCCCTCGAGGGTGGCGAGTTTTTCGGCAACGAACTGGGCGACCTGGCGCAGGGAATGGCCTTCCACGAAAATCAGCAGGTCGTAGCCGCCGGACATGAGGAAGAGGGACGTGACTTCATCGAACTTGGCGATGCGCTTGGCGATGCGGTCGAAGCCGCCTTCGCGCTCGGGCTGGATTTTCACCTCGATCACGGCTTTGACGAGGTCGGTATCCACCTTGTCATCATTGATGACGGCTTTGTAACCGAGGATGACCTTGTCGTCTTCGTATTGCTTGATGCGTCGCTGGACTTCGTCGGCGGGAAGATTGAGCATCTTCGCCAGATCGACCGGCGTGCGCAACGCGTGTTCTTCCAGAAGTTTCAGTAGTGGATCCATAATAATAGTCGGTTCGTAACTCGAAAATGGTCGGGACGGCGAGATTCGAACTCGCGACCCCTTGCACCCCATGCAAGTGCGCTACCAGGCTGCGCTACGTCCCGAACCCCAATAAAATGCTATGTTTTGAAATTATAAACTTGCCATTTGATACTGCTTTTATATACTGCTCGCGTGAAACGCAGCCAAGACGAGCAAAAAGGCCCGTGGCAGAAAACTCCGTATGCCAATCTGATCCGGTACGTTCCATCCCGCACATATTTCGCTCGAATCCGCATCCAAGGCAAGCTCATTGTGAAGTCGCTGAAGACGGACTCCATCGCCGTCGCCAAGCTCCGCTTGGCGGATTTGGAGAAGGACGAGCGCCACAATGCCGAGCATCGCGCGGCGGTGTCCACGGGAAAAATGACGTTCGGGGATTGCCTGAAGCTGCACCGCGAACGGCTGCAGGCCGAGCCGAATTTCAAGCCGAGAACGAAGGAGTATTACGAGTATCGCACCAAAGCCCTGCTCAAGTCCTGGCCCGGCCTGAACGAGCAGGACGTGCGCAAGATCACGAAGTCGGACTGCCTGAACTGGGCGGCGAAGTTTCGCACCGGGGTCAGCCCCTCGTCCTTCAACCATACCATCGTGTTGCTGCGCCATGTGTTTGAAATCGGGGTGGAAGCCGGTGCGCGTTACGACAATCCCGCGCGGTTCATCAAGGCTTCCGCCGAGCGTCTCACGCAACTCCGCTTGCCGGAGCCTGACCAATTCGCGGCGTTCGTCAAGGAGGCCGAGAGCGACGGCAAGGGCTATTGCCGGCACAGCGCGAATTTGATTCGTTTTCTGGCCTACGGCGGGTTCCGCATCCATGAAGCGCGCAACATCAAGTGGGGCGATGTGGATTTCAAACGGCATAAGATTGTGGTACGCGGCGATCCGGCCACCGGGCTGAAAGGCCGGCAGGCGGGTGAAGTGCGGGAAGTTCCCATGATACCGGATATGCAGGACCTCTTGGAGCGTCTGCGCAAAGACTGTCCCGATGCCAATGCCCATTCTCCCGTGATGCGCGTTCGTGAATGTCAAAAGGCAATGGATCGCGCCGCAAAAGTCGTGGGCATGGAGCGAATCACGCATCATGACCTGCGTCATCTTTTCGCCACGCGCTGTATCGAGTCCGGCGTAGATATTCCAACCGTGTCGCGCTGGTTGGGACACCGGGACGGCGGCGCGTTGGCCATGCGAACCTACGGCCATCTGCGCGATCAACATTCCACCGAGATGGCCCAGCGGGTCACCTTCATGAAAACAATTGCCGCCGAGTCTTCCGCGCCGCAACACACGCTGTCGATGAAACCGTAGGGATGTGGCCCGCACGCGACGTTTCTGGCTCGGTACTTCAGCCCCGAAGTCAGAGGGGCATTTTGACCTCGCGGGTTTGTTCACTCCTGCCCTCACTGGGGAAGGGGACGGCCCAGTGCCCGCGTCACCCTTATCAAACATGGACACCGCCGTTGTGTTTCTGCGCCTGAGTCGCGGCGTCTGTCACTGTTTCGGAGAAACCGAGGCGGGCGACTTTCTTGCACATGCGTGTGATCTCGTTGACCACGCGCCGCAAATCCTGCTTCGGAAAACGCTCCGCAATGACCAGTCGGACATTGGCGGTGATGTCGTTGACCATCAGTTGCAGGGTCTCGCTTTCGCTGCGCAGGTAGTCGCGAAGCACTTGGCGCGGGTTGTCTCCCGTGCGCAAGACATCCAGTGGTCCACGCGCCTTGGCGTAAGCCGAAGCAACCGATGCCTGGTCAATCACGGCGTATTCCAAGCCGTGCTCACAAACTCGCTTGCAGAGGACAACTTCGTTGTTGTTCAGCCTCATCAACGAAGCGCAAACCTCCCACGGACTTCGACCGCCGGCCGAGTCGGGCAACTCCGCAGGCCCGCCCTGAGCTTGAGAATCAAGAGAACCAAGTCCACGTGCGTTTGCCTCCACCTCGCGCAGCTTGTCGCCGATCAAACAGAGGGCCTGGTAATCGCCCTTGATAACGCCGAATGCCTCGAAGTATGCCGCGTATTCCGTGTCGCTCATCCGTTTCAGAGACGGCGGCGTCACTCCCTGTCGCGGTTGGCCATTTCTCTTGATCATGCGTCTCCTTTCCGTGCCCTCATTCAGTCTTCAAGAGTTTGAGCAGTTCCGACCGAGGCACGAGTAGTTTGCCGCGCAGCACACGGCAGGGGCGAAGTTTCCCGCGCTGGATCATCCGGTAGACGCTGAAGTAGTGCACACCCAATAGCTGCGCGGCTTCCTCGATGGAGTACGCAAGGCGTTCCGAATCCGGCAGCGTTGGTGCGGGTGCCTGTGGCGCGGTATTCACTGCTTCGTTGTTCCCTGACATTGCCGCGAGTGTACTCGTCACGGCTGGTAAGTTGTTCCCATTTGGGGAATGGCGCTTAATTAAGACCTCGCTTGAGTCTGCGTCGCCATTTGTAGGACGGAATGAAGTCTTTGAACCGGTGCCGCGGACTGGTCAACGACGGAAAGTGCTTGGGCCGCTGTTTCAGCGCCCGGGGTTCACGTCGGCCGGGACGCAACGGCACCAAGTCACGGGCCAGATTCCACAAGAGATCCTCCCACAATTGTTGCCGCGTTTTCCGATTGCGGGCTTGCCCGATGGCTTGGGTGTATTGGCGCAGGGCATCGACCGTGCCCTGAAAGCTGACGCGCTCCAACTCGACTTGGTAGTGAGCGACGGCCTCGGCCATCACACAGCGCACGAGATTGTGAGACACCAGATAGGCCAGCGCCTCCTTCTCCGCCATCGCCGGTGTCAGACAGCGCAACTCAGCCATGCCCATTTGGGTTTTGAGATCGCGGAAGCACAGTTCCAACTGCCAGCGACGTGCGTACAACGCGGCCAATTCTTCGGGTGGATACTGCTGGTGATCCAGCAGGGTGGTGACCAGCCTGATCCAGCGGCTGCGACAGCCCGGGACTGGTCACGCGAAACCGCAGCACCCGCACCGTGATCGCCGCCGGCGTCTCCGCCCATTGAGCGGCGGTCAGATACGGCGGGCACGGCTTGGCCTTAGTCCAGACGAACAAGGCATCATGGCGGCTCAGGCGCTTGGCCTTGCGAAAGTCGATGTTGCGGCGGTAACTCAGACGGGCGAGCACGTCAATGCCTCGCCGCGGCAACGAGGCCTGCGTCGGGTACTCGCCAAACAGCCGGTCGCCCAACAGGATGTCGCCCGGGCGCAGCTTGTCCCACAAGCGGCGGGACAATCGCAGATCGTGGTGGAAATGGTCATCCATGGTCACGGCCTCGATCGCGCCGCTGGACAGCGAGAACAACGCCAGCAACTTCAGCAACGGAAACCCGCATCTGGGCTTTTGGTAGACGGACTGCGGATAGCGTTTCTGGTTGGCGCGGGTATCCGGCAAGCGCACCGTCGTACTGTCCACCACTTTGACCGGTCGGTCGGCCAGTCGCCCGCCTTCTCCCGCGCGTCGCTCGGCACACTTTGCCAGGTGAACCAAGGCCGTCTCCAAGCGCTCGCGAGGCAGGCGCAATCGGGCTTGGCAATAGGCACTGGTGCCCTCGTGGACCGGACCGAGGCCTTTCAACCGGAACAACGCTTGCACCTGACGGACGACCTCCCGACAGGCGGTCTGGGGCGTGAGCAGTTGCCAGAGAAAACACTGGAAGGTCAGCCGCAAGCTGTAAACGCGTTCCCGACTGTTGGGTCCGTACGGCTCGGCGGCCAGCCAGTGGGCGGGCAGATAGGTTTCCAAGCACTGCTCCAGTTGCGACAACGAAGCATGGCGCAGGTGATGAAGGGCGCGGCGCGTTTGGGCGGCGAATCGGCAGCGGAAGGCGGGAAAGTACGGTGTGTTCATAGAGCGGTATATATACCGCTTTATTTGACAGGCATGATACACTTTTCCTTGGATGAAGGCCCCCCGCACTCCCGTCGAAATCGAGTACACCCGGTTGTGCGCCCGACTGGCCCGGCTCGGCTGGATCAGCCACGGATACGTCCAAAACCGGGGCCCGGGAGCGGGCGGCCCCTGTTACCAGTGGACTCGCAAAGTGCGGGCCAAGACCGTCTCGGTGGCGCTGTCGCCCCAACAATACCAAGCCCTGAAACAAGCCATTGAAAACTGGCGAGAAGCACAGCAAATCCTCCAGCGGATGCAGATCCTCAGCCGATCGGTCATCTTCGGCACTCTGCCCAATCCCCCTCGACGCAAACGCTTGGGCAAAAAAGTTTTGGGCCTTATCTAACCGCCATTCCCCAAATGGGAACAACTAACGCAGCCGTTTGTGGCTAAATCCCCCGCAGCAGCCATGCTTTTTTGCGTGGAAGGCTCGGCATGTTGGATTTAAGCTCATATGGCTCTCAAACGGTCAAAGGGGCAGCAAAACGATCAGCTAGACTTGTTCGGTCGCAAAGGAAACGAACATGAGCACGTTGACTCAATACGGATTGATGGCAGAGGAACACTGGCGGGAGCACCGTCCACGGATGGTGGCGGAAATGGAGCGGACGGGCACGCTCCAGCAGATGTTGCTGGAGGCCGAGCGGAAGACCAAGGACGAAATGGACGCGATCCGCCGGCAACTGATCCAGCAGGGACTGACGCCGCAGCAGGCCCACGACCAGGCTTGGGAAATGGTCAGGGAGAAGTACATCCTCCTGCCGGCCGAGAACGATTAGGCCCGCCGCGTAACCAAGCCAACTACCGGATTACCGACCGCGACCGCCTCGGCGAGGGGTCGCTCAAACAGAAGTTCCGCGCCAACGTCGAGGCGATCAAGCTCCTGCGCCGCCTCGAATCCGACAAACGTCCTGCCTCTGACGACGAAAAGGCGGTGCTCGTGCGGTACGTTGGTTGGGGCGGGCTGCCGCAGGTCTTCGATGTCAACTCGCGCGAGTGGTTCAAGGAGCAGGTCGAACTGTCCAAACTTCTGACGGACGAGGAACACACGTCCGCCCGCGCCTCGACACTCAACGCCCACTACACGTCGCCGGTCATCGTTCGCGGGATGTACGCTGCCCTCGCGCGTTTCGGTTTCACGGATGGGCGCATTCTGGAGCCTGCCTGCGGGCTGGGCCACTTCATCGGCCTGATGCCGGAAGAGATGCACGCCCACTCGACTATCACCGGCATCGAGATTGACCTACTGACCGCCCGCATCGCCAAGGCGCTTTATCCAGATGCCGACATTCGCCACCAGCCATTCGAGGAGGCTCGGCTGGCCGACGGCTTCTACGACGCGGCAATTTCCAACATTCCGTTTGGGGACTATCAGCCGTTTGACCCACGGTTCAACGTTTTCAAGTTTCCCATCCACGATTATTTCTTCGCCGCCGCTTTGGAGAAGGTGCGCCCGGGCGGGCTGCTTCTGTTCATCACATCCAAAGGCACGCTCGACAAGGAGGACTCGACGCTGCGCGAATACCTGGCGCAACGGGCCAACCTCGTTGGCGCAGTCCGACTCCCCAACGACGCCTTCAAGCGCAACGCCAACACCGAGGTCACCACCGACATCGTGATGTTGCGCAAGTTGAATCCCGGCGAGACCCCGTCGGGTCCGGCGTGGAAGGAGACAGCGGAGCACGTCAACGCCAAGGGCGAGACGATCTACATCAACGAATACTTCGAGCAGCACCCGCGCATGATGCTCGGCGAGATGGAGTTGTCCGGCAGCATGTACCGCGACAACGAACCCACGCTGGTCAGCGATGGCCGGGATTTGGCCGAGGCGTTGGAGAAGGCGGTCAGCAACCTGCCGCAAGACATCTATCGCGCGCAGAAGCGGGCCGTGGCTCCCCCGTCTCTCGATCAATCGTTTCCCGCCCCCGACCACGTCAAGCCCAACGCCTTCGTGATGGTCCACGACGAGGTCGCCGTCCGAATCGGCGACTCATTGAAGACGCTGCCGGGGCTACCGGCGGAAACCAAGGTGCGAATCAGACGGCTGATTCGGGTTCGCGACGCCGTGCGGGAATGTCTCCGCAGCCAACTCGATGGCAGCGACGAGGCAACCATTGTCGCGGCGCGGGAGAAGCTCAATCAGACTTACGACTCCTTCGTCTCGCGGTTCGGTCCGATTTCCAAGCCATGCGAACACCCGCGCCTTCGATGGTGATCCCGACCTGCCGTTGCTCCTGTCACTGGAGGTTTACGACGAGGAGACGAAGCGAGCCAAGAAAACGGCGATCTTCCGCGAGCGAACGATTCAGTATCAGAAACCCATCGAGTCGGTCGAACTGCCCAAGGAAGCCCTGATCGTTTCGCTAAACGAAAAAGGCCGCGTTGACCTCGACCACATGAGCGCCTTGCTCGGTCGCTCCGAAGACGAATTCCTGCCCGAACTGAGAGGCGCGATTTTCCTCAACCCGCAGTCGAACGACTGGGAGACCGACGACCAATACCTGTCGGGCAATGTCCGCGACAAGTTGGAGATCGCCAGGCTGCCTGCATCACCGACCAGCGCTTCAGAGAAAACGTCGAGGCGCTCAAGGCTGTCCAGCCGGAGGATTTGACGGCCACCGAGATTGACGTGCGCTTGGGCGCGTCGTGGGTTCCGGCCGAGGACGTTGAGAGGTTCTGTAACGAATTGGTCAGCGCCACGGGTATCGAAGTCAGCCACTCGCACGCCATCGGCACCTGGGTTGTCAGTGGCGACTACTTCGCCAAACGCACCGTTGCCAACACCACCGAATGGGGGACGGACCGCGCCGGCGCGCTCGACCTGATTCAAGACGCGCTGAATCTCCGCACGCCGACCATTTACGACAAAGAACCCAAGTCGGACAAATTCGTTGTGAATCCGGAAGCAACCGAAGGTGCGCGGGAGAAGCAGCAGAAGATCAAGGACCGGTTCAAGGAATGGATTTGGCAGGACGACGAGCGCCGCGAGCGGCTGGTCAGGAAATACAACGACGAATTCAACAATGTCCGGTTGCGGACGTTCAGCGGTGATCATCTGACGTTGCCGGGCGCGAGCCAGGTCGTGACGTTGCACCCACACCAGAAAGCGGGCGTCTTGGCGAATCCTGCAAACTCCCAACACACTCCTGGGCCACGTGGTGGGCGCCGGTAAGACGTACACGATGGTTGCGGCAGGCATGGAGTTGAAGCGGCTGGGGTTGGCCCGGAAGCCCTTGTTCGTCGTCCCGAATCACATGCTCGGCCAGTTCTCGTCGGAGCTTCTCATGCTTTATCCGGGCGCAAACATTCTCGTGGCCGGTAAGGACGACTTCGAGGCGAGCAAGCGTCGGCAGTTGATGAGCCGCATCGCCACCGGGAACTGGGATGCGGTCATCGTCACGCATTCGGGCTTCGAGAGAATCCCGCTGTCGGATGAAACCAAGAAGGCATTCTTCCGCGAGCAACTCCACGATTTGGAAATGGCCATCCGCGAACAGCGCGTCGGCAAGAACGATCGGCGGATCGTCAAAGACCTGGAGCGTGCGAAGAAACGACTGGAAACGCGGCTGAAGCTCCTGCTGGCCGAGGGGAAGAAGGACAACACGCTGACGTTCGAGGAACTGGGCGTGGACCGGCTGTTCATTGATGAAGCCCAGTACTTCAAGAATCTCTTTTACGTCAGCAAGATGACCCGAATCGCGGGCCTGCCGCAGACCGCCTCGGAGCGGGCGTTCGATTTGTTCCTCAAGACCCGGTACATCCAGCAGGTCAACGGCGGAGGCGGCGTGGTATTCGCGACCGGCACGCCGATCTCCAACAGCATGGCGGAGATGTTCACCATGCAGCGTTACCTGCAAATGGCCGCGCTGACGAAACTGCGGGTACACCACTTCGATTCATGGGCGGCAACATTTGGCGAGCCGGTAACGGCGATGGAGTTGGCCCCGGATGGCGCGGGCTACCGGCTGAACACGCGGTTCGCCCGGTTCGTGAACGTCCCCGAGCTGATGCAGCAGTTCCGGCAGGTTGCGGATATTCGCACGGCGGAAACGTTGAAGCTGCCCACGCCCGCACTGCGGAACGGGAAAGCGGCAATTATCCGCGCGCCAGCCACGCCAGAACTGAAGGCGCTCGTTTCCGGTCTGGCCGAGAGAGCGGAAAAGTTGCGCAAAGGGCGTGTCGATCCACGCGTGGACAACATGCTCAAGATCACCACCGAGGGCCGCAAGGCCGCGCTGGACCTTCGGTTGGTTGATTCGAGTGCGCGCGATCAGCCCGAAAGCAAGGCCAACCTCGCAGTTCACGAAATCTATCGCATCTGGCGAGAGACCAAGGCCGACCGGCTGACGCAGCTTGTCTTCTGCGATTTGTCCACGCCGAAGGACTCAGGGTTCTCGGTGTACGACGACGTGAAAGGCAAACTGGTTATTGCCGGCGTGCCCGCTGCCGAAATCGCCTTCATTCAGGATTATGACAGCGACGCGGCGAAGCTCGCGCTTTTCAAGGATGTTCGCGCCGGCAAAGTCCGCATCTTGATGGGCAGCACGCAGAAGATGGGGTCCGGCACAAATGTGCAGGAGCGGTTGGTTGCGTTGCACCACCTCGATGCGCCGTGGCGTCCGGCGGACGTGGAGCAGCGTGAGGGACGAATTCTCCGGCAGGGCAATCGCAACGCCGAGGTGCAGATTTACCGGTACGTCACCGAAGGCAGTTTCGACGCCTACATGTGGCAGACACTCGAAACGAAAGCCAAATTCATTCACCAGGTCATGACCGGCCGCAGTGACCTGCGCCATATCGAGGACATCGACGGCGCGGCACTCACCTACGCCGAGGTCAAGGCTATCGCGTCGGGGAATCCACTGGTCATCGAGAAAGCCCACATCGACGCCGAGTTGGGCCGTCTCAGCCGATTGCGAGCCCAGCACCACGAGACGCAGTACCGGATTCGGAACACGATCCGACGAACGCACGAGGAGGTTGAGATTCTCACTGGCCGGATTGAGAACCTCCACAAGGACATTGCGGCCCGGCAGCCGACACAGGGCGACGCGTTCCAAATCCGCATCGAGGGAACGGACTACACAGATCGAGGAATCGCCGGGGAGTTGATCAATCGCCGCGCTCAGCAACTCCGGGGGTCAGGGAAAGAGCACATGATCGGTGATCTCGCCGGGTTTGCCGTGGTTCTTCGTGCCAGTGCCTTGGAGCACACCGAACTTGTCCTCAAGGGCGCGAATCTCTACTCGGCGAGCATTTCCGACAGCGCCCACGGCACGACGCGTTCACTGGAGCATGCCGTGCAGTCCCTCGACCAGAAGTTGGCTCAGACCGAGAAGGACGTTGCGGAGTCCAGGAAACGAATGGCGGAATTGGAAGGGAAGGTGGGCGAGCCATTTGAGCACGAAGCCAAGTTGAAAAGCCTGACCGAGCGGCAGGACGAGATCGTGAAGGCACTGGACCTGACCCGGAATCAGGCGTCCAACAAGCTCGACGCAAGCTCGCCCAGCGACACCGAGGAGGCCGTTTCTGAGAAGGTGGGGAGATCGGTGCGACACCAGGTACAACACAGTCACAGAGCAACGGTGCATTAGCGTGATTCAGCCATTTCAAACAGGCGGCTGAAAAGCGCATTTTAGGAAATCAAAACATGCGAGGACCCCAATGAAAACAAAGAGTGATCTTACAAAACACGGCTTTTTCAGCAACCTGCTACGGAAGATCTTTCCACCGCGAGATTCCAGCCCCCACAACGGGGCGGCGAAAAACCGCAACCTTGTCGGGCAGCGGATTCGAACAATCCGCATGGAAAAACACTGGACACAGAACCGGCTGGCAAAAGAACTGCAAAGCGCCGGCCTCAACAAAAGCCGGGTGGCAGTGGCCCGCATCGAAGCCCAGATGGTCCACGTTTACGACTTCCAGTTGCTGTATATCGCCAAGGTGTTGGGCGTCGCACCGCTTGATCTGTTTCCCAAGACTCAGGCAAACGGAAACCTTCACGAAGAGGTCACGTGGTTGAAGAAGCTGCGAAGAGCCTGCGCCTCCATCGGTCGGAGGCACACGACCAACCGAGGGAGTGAATCGTCACTTCGATGAGCCGGACCGTTACGCTACCGATTCGCGACCCCGAGACTCCGGATGTGGAAAGACGGACGGAGGGCAGTTTGTCAATTCTCTGACGCGCGATTCGGTGAGCTGGAGACCCAATCTCTCCACTCGAACATAGGACGCGTCGTTGTCAGTCAGTATCAAAAACAGTATCAAATGGCGCTCAAAGCGCTCAAAAAGCCCTTCGCTCCCGCTCGAACTTGCATACGGCAAGTGGTTCTTTCTGTCAGACGCACTTCGACCCGGGACTCGCTGGTTTTAACCGACCGCCGACATTTTTTTCTGCATGCCCATTTGATACTGCCATTTGATACTCCATTGGTTTTTTGGGGCATATTTGGGCTAAACCGGGCAAAGGCAAAAGTGCAAGAAAAGCCCGTAAACATTGGGAAAACTAACGATTGCTAACCGTGGCAAAAACCCGTTTTTGATACCCATGGCAACGTTTCAATCCACTGTGACCGCTTTTGGAGGTCGTCGATGCCTCCACCAACCTCCAGTTTGCCATATATTTCGTCCCTTATTTTGCTGACCTGAACTTTGTTCTCGGTGACGTACACGGCTGTCATCAAGCCCAATTCACACGCTCGATGGAGTGTTCTTCAAAATACGTGTAAATTAGTGCAAACTTGCCAGGAAATGGGGCAAGGACGATGCCGCGAGCACTATTAGTGAGGAATTATCGCCCAGCCGATCAATTGTGATCGGTGTGAATGTCAAACGGCGCTAAGTAAACGGCTCACGGTCGATGGGGCGTTCACCTAGAACTAGAATCTGCGTTCTGTCTGAATTCTTCATGACAATCGCGCTGGTAAAGGCCATTCGTTCGCCCTTGCCAAGGCGCCGCGGAACGAACACGCAATACAAGTAGGATGCCGACTGATCGCCGCAGATCGAGCTGTGCCTGTAATCCCGTTGTAATTAACCAAGCGAGCGTGGCAGGGTACGCCAACTGCAGCACTCAAGAACATAGTAACCGCCATTGAGGCGATGGTCGCGTTCAGGGAAATGACAGCTGGAGCTGGCTCATGAAATCCAACGATGTAGGGATCAGCAGCGCGTTCATATTCTGTGAGAAGATCTACACGGACGGCTTCTGGATCTAGTAGATCACCACACACGAGGCAGCCTAGTCCCGGGAGCTAACATTTGCGTGCGTCCCGTTATGTGGGAAATTTTTTCCTTTCCGCGACGACGGCAACCCCTATGTCTATGACGGGAACCAAATACTGGTATGCGAGTTGATTCAGAACCGCTCGACTTCCATGCGAATCCGTGCAACAAAAAACGAAATCTGTATCCACCAATTCCTCAGCGACGCTGGCTAACAGCACGCTACCAAGAGTTGATTCCGCCTGCACGCATGGATTGATCCGTTTGGCATGCGTGACTGCAACTTCAATTTTCGGTTTATTCACGTCCGATTCTGACGCACCAACCAGGCGATTGAGATTAGAGCGGTCAACAATATCAGGATCAATAAGCAAAAACCGTTCGACGCCAAGATGAGACAGCTGTTCCAGAACAACGGAGCCAGTTCCCCCCAGTCCGACGATCCCGATTCGCATCGTTCGTAAACGGTTTTGGCCCGCTTCGCCAAATACCCGCACTTGACGATCAAAGGCCAGATCGCCATCGCTTGTCTCAGTGTCTGCACCCCAGACAAGCTGTGGGCCAACTCCAACGACCGCAAGTGATTGCCCACCGCCGAGTACACGTGCGATTGATACATCAGGGGTAATTAATAGAGTGGCATGAATAATTCTCGGCGTGCGCCGCGCTAGAAATTCCAAGAGCGTTTCTTCTCCAGCATCATCAATCGGAGAAAAGTCGTTCAGAGCAGACGGATGGCTATGCACAAATACGAGAGATTCACCATTTTTTCGCGCTCGTTGGGTGACCGCCGCGACGATCTCTGGCCGCAATTGCGCCGATATCTCCGAACGTTGTTGGTAATCGGCGGCGGTGACACGTTGGATATCTCGAACAACAATTCGCGTAAGGCGTCCGTTCTTTACAACTGCACGCCCAAATAACACCGCGCAGGTTTCAAGAGACGATTCAAGCAACTCGTTTCGGAGTTGAATGAGCATCTCGGAGGTGAGAACAAGCCGGCTCATCGCAATTCAAGAAAGCGTTTCTTAACAACCCGAAAATATGTCAATAGTGAATCGGAATTCGGACTCCATCTTTGCGCATGCCACGAAAACCACGTTAGCGGATTTGGCCCGTTTGGGAGCGGGTTTTGACCAGTATTTTGGGGATTGAGCGTAGTCAGTTTGAGATTTGGGTCGGTCCAAAAGCAATCGGGCTTACTAGTGGGGTAACCCACGGGAGCAATGAACCGCACAGTGGTCGTTTTGGCGTTCCATCCATCGGGCAACTCCACATTTGGAACGGTGATCAAATACGAGCCATCCGCTGACTTCACGGCCGTTGTGTCCGGAAACTGCTCGGTGAGCTCCTGAATTTGTTGTTCTGTGAGTGTCATGCCTGACCGAAGGTTGCCGGTGGGATGCTGTAGAAGTGAGGCTCCTTCCCCTCAAGCGAGAACGTTTCACTATCGGTGATTTTCTGGTCCGGTTGTCCCCGTGCTCCTCAAGGTAGATCGCGTACCCCGCCTTATCAGGGGGAAGCTTGGCCCTCACGTCCGCGCCAGTGATCGACGAATGTTCGGTTTCGTACTTGTGGCCGTCGAGGAAAGAAGTACTTAACTTTTTTGTCGTGATGCTCGTGGTGCTCACCGTGTTCCTGTTTTTCGTTTGGTTCCATGAAATGCTTTCCTTTCAGTTTAGGCGGCTTGCGATTGCGCGCCAGGGTTGCCCGAGTTGCACTCTGACTCTTGAATCTTAAAATGGCGTGTAATCATAGTTCACTGTGACGAATATGATTCAAGTCGGCATTTTGTGCTAGCATAGAAATCACATCATACCTTACTATTCAGTCATGTTTGATTCACTGTTTTCTGAACGCGGTCTTTCACTTGAACGTTTGCGAGTGCTCATTGAGGTGCACGATGCTGGAAGCATTGCGCGCACAGCTCCAGGGGACGCGGTGAGACACAGTCAAT
>CAWJFL010000008.1:0-463909 GCA_963842185.1 uncultured Verrucomicrobiae bacterium | reverse complement strand
AGCCCGGGACACCAATACACTTGTGGTAGTGCAGTAGTGTGTTATAAACGCGCCGTGAGTTTCGCTTCAATGATGCCGACCCGCCAAGGTTCTATTCGCCTCTTCCAAGTGTCAGGGATCAACGTGTTCCTGCATTGGTCATGGTTCGTCGTGGCCGCATACGAAATCAGCAATCGCGGCCAAAGTTACTCCTCGCTGCTGTGGAACGCGATCGAGTACCTGTCGCTGTTCCTGATCGTAACGATGCATGAATTCGGTCACGCGCTGGCGTGCCGCAGCGTTGGCGGGCACGCCAATCAAATTGTGCTTTGGCCACTCGGGGGCGTGGCGTATGTGGATCCACCGCCCCGTCCCGGCGCCGTTCTGTGGAGCATCGCTGCCGGGCCGTTGGTCAACGTCGTGCTCTTCCCCCTGCTCACGATCGGGCGTTCGGTGGCGATTTCCTGGGGTTGGCCGAGTTCCGCGCCCGACGTGTATGGATTACTCTCCGCCGTTTGGGTCATCAATCTCGCGCTCTTGATCTTCAATGTGTTGCCGGTGTATCCACTCGACGGCGGACAGATTCTGCGCGCGTTGCTGTGGTTTGTAGTGGGGCGTGGGCGGAGTCTGATGGTGGCGGTGGTCATCGGCTTCGCCGGCGTGGGCGCATTGCTGGCCTTGGCGTTGTGGTGGCGATCGATCTGGATTGGAATCATGGGGGCGTTCATCCTGATGAATTGCTGGCGCGGCTTGCAACAGGCCCGCGTGCTGGCCCGGCTGGCGACAGCGCCCCGCCACCAAGGCTTCGCCTGTCCATCCTGCAAGGCGCCTCCGCCACAGGGCGCGCTATGGAAGTGTGGCCAATGCGGGACCGCATTCGACACGTTCGTGACCCATGCCACATGCCCCAAATGCGGAGCACAGTTCGAAGTCACTCGATGTGTCGACTGCGGGCAACTGAACCCCATTGACGCGTGGTCAGTCAACGCGTCGGGACCACCGGCGCTTCCCTAGGTCCAGCCCCGCTCAGGGTGTGGTCACGAGGACGCGGTAGAAACGAGTGGGGACGTTTGTCGCCCCGCCAGAATCGACGAACGTGAGGGTATTCCCCGACTGCGTTGGCGTCGCGCCGCTAGTGACCCAGTTCGCGGGCGCAAGACAGTGCTACGGCAACACCACGCGCACCCTGTAGTACCGGTTGGTCGGGGTGCCCGGGATGGCCGTATCCGTCATGTTGGTGACCGTGCCGGACCCGTTCCCGCCACTGAGAATATTGGTCTGGCCCGTGTCCTGCCAGCCGCCATTCGTGTAGTTGCCGTTAGCGTCGCCGGTCATGTAATCCAATACATTCGTCCGTGACGCAATCCCCGGCAGGTAGGTGTTATCCCCGCTGGCGCCAAGATACGTCACCACGACGTTGTTGGACCCCGCCACTGACTGTTCCATGATACTGATGACGTGTAGGTACGCCGCCGCGTTGGTGGGGTTGAAGCCCGCCATGAACTTGTTGGTGTTACTCATGCCGCTGCCCGTGTAATCCCCGCCCGCCGCGGTGCTCGCACTACTGTTGGTGCCGAAGTACTGGAGCTGCCACCACGCGAATGGATCGTACACGTTGATCAACGCCGTCTGGGTATTGGTACCCGACCCACCATTACCGGTTACGATCTCCTGCACGGTATACGTGCCCGGATTTACGTAGATGTCCGACGGGTTCTGGTTGGTCGACGTGTTGCCATCGCCAAATGTCCACGCCCAGCCCGTCACCGAACCGCTCGACTGGTCCGTGAAGCCCACGTTCAATGGCGCCGCTCCGTTGGTTGGACCCGCCGTGAAGCTCGCCACCGGGGGAGGCGTCAACACCGTGATATAGTTGGCCACCGTGTCCGTGCCTGAGCCACCGGGGCCGCTGACGATATCCGTCACGCTATAAACACCCGCTGTGCTGTAGGTGTAGAACACGCTGTTGGTCGCAAGATTGGTCGTGCCGCCGTCACCAAAAGTCCAGGACCAATTGGTACCACCAGTGGATGTGTCAGTGAACGTCACCCCCAACGGCGCCACGCCGTTGGTTGGACCCGCCGTGAAGCTCGCCGACGGAGGCGGCGTCAACACCGTGATATAGTTGGCCACCGTGTCCGTGCCCGAGCCACCGGGGCCGCTGACGATATCCGTCACGCTATAAACGCCCGCTGTGTTGTAGGTGTAGAACACGCTGTTGGTCGCAAGATTGGTCGTGCCGCCGTCACCAAAAGTCCAGGACCAATTGGTGCCGCCAGTGGATGTGTCAGTGAACGTCACCCCCAACGGCGCCACGCCATTGGTCGGGGCCGCGGAGAAATTGGCCACAGGCGCGGTCGAGGGAATGGGGATGAGGACAAACGCATGGTAGTTGCTTCCCCCGACCATCCCGTAACCGACAATCTCTCCGGAGTCATTGATGGCATAGGGGTAACTCAATATCCAACCCGAGTTCGTGGGGATGAGCATGTTGAGGTCAATGGCCGGACTGGCACCGCTTGTCCAGAGGGCAGCGTGAGAGGTGTTGTTGCTCAGGTCCGCCCAACCGACCATCTGACCCGCGGAATTAATGCTGTTGGCCTGACTGGATGTGCCCCCCAAGGTGCCAAGGTCGACGGCCGGGCTGCTGCCGTTGGTCCATAACGCGGCATGACTGGCAGTGTCGCCCGTGATGTAGGCAGATCCGACGATTTGCCCCGAGTCATTAATTCCCATTGCCTGGCTGCGTGATCCGCCGAGCGTGCCGATGTCAATCGCCGGACTGCTGCTGTTGGTCCACAGGGCGGCATGTGTCGTCGAGTCGCCTGTGGTGTTCGCAAAGCCGACGATTTGCCCCGAGTCATTAATTCCCTTGGCTTGACTGGCCGTTCCGCCGAGAGTTCCGAGGTCAATGGCGCCGCTGTTGGTGTTGGTCCATAGCGCGGCATGACCTGCAGCGTCGTTCGTGATGTTGGCAGAGCCGACGATTTGTCCCGAAGCATTGATGCCATAGGCCTGACTGACCGTTCCGCCGAGTGTGCCAAGGTCAATGGCCACACCGTTGGCGTTGGTCCAGAGGGCCGCATGCTGAACCGAGCCGGTCGTGAATGCCAAGCCGACGACCTGCCCGGACGCGTTGATGCCGTTCGCTTGGCTATCCGTTCCGCCGAGGGTCCCCAGATCGATCGCCGCTGTGCTGCTATTGGTCCACAGGGCCGCGTGATAGGCGGAATTACCCGTGATATATGCATCACCCGCAATCTCGCCGGAGTCATTAATGGCCGTCGGAAAAGAGTAGCTCCCGCCCAGGCTACCCAGGTCGATCACATTGTAACTCGTGGATGCGCTGGCCCGTCCAACATGCCCGGCCAAAAGCATCAACACAGCCGTCGCGATACAACGCGAGATTCTCATGGAGTTCTGGGCATGAACAACCCTGGCGTGGGTGGGTGTGGGAGCAGTCACACAGGGTTGATCGAGACACGGCCTTGAACAGCGGTCCATACCCCGTTGATACCGCAAAAGTTCCTTGCGCTTCATCACCCTTTTTTCACCCAAGCTGCGAGCGAGATGGTTTCTTAACGTAATAGAAGTGCCATTCGCTGTCTAGTGATTTGTCCTGTGTTTGACGATCCAATCTCAACGTGCTCATGATACCCAAGCCGTGCCCGCCTTGCCTTGGAACCCTCCGTGGGCCGTAGTCCTTGCAAAAGCCAGACTTATGCCAGTATGCCTTGTGACGTGCGTTTTGTCGCCGCCGGGACAGCGGGGCGTGCGCGCCGTCCGCACCAAAGAGAATCAGCCCACTCAGTAAAGAGAAATGGGAATCTCCCCCACGGAAAATCGCCCTACCCGGGAACCATCGGGCCAGATTTTCCGTGTAAGACGGCAGGAACAACCACCGGTCCGCTACTGGTACGTTAGCTGCTCAAACCACCCTCGATGTTGAATTACGCTGTTCTCTCGGTTCCTCGCAAGGCTTTGTCCCACTACTCTCACAACCCACTCCGATTGTGGTGTCTGAAGCCGAACATGCCAGCAGGTTGGCATCAGATGCGCCGAGACGCTCGCCCATGATGTAGCTGAATCTCCCCAGTCGGCGATTCAGCCGGGCGAAAGTAACGTAGTGAAAGGAGTTGCGTAGTGAATCTGAAGAAGTGGATTGTTCTGGGAGTGGGATCCCTGATTGTGGCTGCGGCCTCTGTATGGGGCGGATCATCGGGCCTCCTTACGTTTGGCTCGGCGGCTTACACGATCGCGGTCTCGCAGACAAGCACCGGTGGTATTCCCCAGTGTTCTTATGAGTCCTGGTGGGGATCAGACCTCCTTGCACTCGCCTTGGGTGCACAGCCTACTAACAACCAAATATTGGCCTTCGCCATAAACTGCGACAGCTCGTCGGGGGCCCTGGTTGCCTACGACACGATCACCTCGAACGTAACCACGATTGCGCAGACCACCAGCTTCGACACGGTACCGGATGCAAACCTCACGACTGGAGCCACGAATGCGGAACGGTTTGTCGGGGTGTTTGATGTTCAACCCGTCGGGAACCTGGCGGGAGGTTATTTGACGATTGCCGGCCGGCTGCACCTGGATACCAATGGCTGCGCCACAGCCGTGCTGGCAGCCCAGGACCACGATCCTCTCGACAAGCCGATGGGAGATGAGGACGTTGTGAAGGTCTCTCCCGGCAACCACAAAGGCATTACCCAACGTTCCGGACAAGCGCACTTCATGGGCGTGCTCGACGTGATCGCGAGTGGTCAAACGAATACCGTGCTGGTTCCCACGGGCCATCTGACCTTTACCGGCCAGTTGGACTAATCTTCGGCAGGACAAAGAGAGAAACTTCCAGGTGCTGTCCCCTCGCACAGCCGCCCCCTCATATATACATCAAAGCGGTTCTGACTGAACGATGTCCAATCAGAACCGCCTTGCGCGCATAGCGCCATGCTGAATCTGTTGTTACTTCGAGCGGAGCTTCCGGCCCGCAAAGCCCAACGTCATGAGAGCCGCGCCGAGTAACATCAAAGTCGATGTTGCTTCCGGCACTTGGTATTGGTACAGCAACCCTTGGGATCCGTCGTTTTCCGGTTCCAGCCATTCGACATTCGATGGCGCGGGAAGACTGCCAAGGCTGTTCAGCCAAGCCGTAGCGTCGCTCGCCGCCACGGCGATGTCCCCTGAGTCAGAAGATATAATATAAAAGCCGCCGTTTGACGAATTAAAGAAGCCAGCACTCGTGTAAGTGGCTTGGTCGTTATACAGCGCTTCCCAGATCGCGAGTTGGAGCCCCGCCTGCTCATCGACGGTTACCGCCGACGCGCTATAGGCCGACCAGATCGCAGCCGCGTTCTGAATGCCGCCCGAAATCCATGTCGGATCCACTCCCCCGACGCTGGCGGCAGAAGACAATGACAGAGAAGTGTAGTTGTATGTCGTGGCGAGACCCGCGCCGACATCGGTGCAATACGTATACAGCGGAGATTGCCAGCCCGGTGCCGAAGTGGTCATGATGAATTGGCCCACCAAGGCATCCATACTCCCCTCGGATGTCTGAATTCCCATTACCAGCCCGCCACCAGTTTCGCCCTCAAACGTGTATTGAACCGCGCTGGCTGATGTGGTGATAACGGCCAAGCCGATGGCTGCCAAGAAGAGCCCTACCCGGGCCGAGAACAACATTGTCCCTTTCATCCCTATACCCTTTCGTCCCCTTCTGCTTGCCGTCGAACCAAACGACGGCATCCGTTGCAGAATCGATCTCTTACCTAGCACCGTGCGTGCCGCGGCGATAAAAACAAAGCCGTGTTACCGCGTTAACTTGCTTGTGGCAAGATACTTATAAATCATCGTCTCATTCACGAGATTCCAAGAGATTGCCGAGAAGTGTAAGGTATTCCGACGCCAGTTTACACTGTGTTGACCGTCACATTGTGCGTGGTTTGCGTCCCCGAACGGCCTCCCACCGTACCACGATACGCAACGGAAAGCCCGGCTTTGATGTTGTCGCTGTGACCAGGCACGCATACAATGAGCTTCGCAAGAGAGGCACGGGAGCTGCCCCGTTCGCTCTCGCACGAGCCGCGTATAACATCCGAAGGAGGCTGACGAATGACTAAGGTTTCAACGACTCGAAACGATCTCGACCGCTCGCCGAACCACGGAGGTGCGTTCGTTGACGGCCGTCCGCGAACGATGCTTGCGACGCTGGCGGTCGCAATCCTGACCGCGGTGGCCGGCTGTCAGACGACTCAGACAAACGCTCCCGTCGAAACCGCCACCAGCCATTCGGAGGCGATTGTCCTGCGAGAGGGCGACGTGTTGAAAATCACCTTTCCCGGCGCCCCGAATCTCAATGACTCGCAACAGATCCGAAGAGACGGCAAGATTGCCTTGTCCATGGTCGGTGAAGTCGTTGCCGCCGGGCTGACGCCGGCCGATTTGGAGAAAGAGATTCTCAAACTGTACTCGTCCCAGTTGGTCACCAAGGAAGTCACGGTCACCGTGACTTCTTCGTCGTTTCCCATCTTTGTGACCGGGGCGGTGATTCGGCCGGGCAAGATCCTGTCCGACCACCCGATCACCGCGCTGGAAGCCATCATGGAAGCCGGCGGTTTCGATTACACGAAGGCCGACCTCGGTCACGTCCGGGTGGTCCGGACCGAGAAAGCGGGGACGAAGAACTACACGCTGAACCTGAAGGAGGCGTTACAGGCCAAGCAGAGCACGCCGTTCTACTTGAAACCTTCCGACATCGTGTACGTGCCGGAGAAATTCTCCTGGTTCTAGCGGCAGGTCGAGGCGGGATGCTTCGTGTGTCTCGCGGGACGGTTGCCCGCCGTGACAACGGGGGGAGGACTGCGGAGGGTATTACTGAGGCTCTTGCGCGGGCCGCTGTATGTTCAACCTCTCCATCAACTCGTATAACGTGGGCCGGCTCACACCGAGTTCAGTCGCAGCGGCGGCGATCTTCCAGGAGTGTTTCCGTAAACCCTGAAGAATCATCTCTCGTTCCAGGTTCTCCCGGGCTTCCTTCAATGTCGTGGTCCGTGGGAAATCCTTGGATTCGGCCAATTCGAGATCTTGAACGGTCAACCGGTTGCCCTCGGCCATAATCACCGCCCGTTTGACGCGGTTTTCCAGTTCGCGCACGTTTCCCGGCCACGCGTGACCGCGTATCGCGGATACCGCTTCCCGATCGAAGGCCAGGCCCTGTTTCCCGATTTCCTGCGAAAACCGTTGCAGGAACGATTGCGCCAGCAGGTGAATGTCCCCTTCCCGGTCACGAAGCGGCGGCAAAGTCATCTGAACCACGGCCAATCGATAGTACAGGTCCTCCCGAAAGCTTCCGTCGGCCATCCGGCTCTTGAGATCGGAGTTGGTTGCGGCAACGATGCGCGCATCCACCTGGATCTCCTGCCGGCCGCCAACCCGTTCAATGCGTTGTTCCTGCAAAAATCGAAGCAATTTCACCTGCAACGGCAACGGGATTTCTCCAATCTCATCCAGAAACAGCGTGCCGCCGCTGGCGCTTTCGATCCGCCCCTTTCGTTGCATGTGGGCGCCGGTGAACGCCCCCTTTTCATGCCCGAACAATTCGCTCTCCAGCAGTGTTTCCGGGATCGCGCTGCAATTGATCGCAATGAACGGGCCGTCCTTTCGTGCGCTCCTCCGGTGGATCGCCATCGCCGCCATTTCCTTTCCGGTCCCACTTTCCCCCAGAATCAGGACGGGGGCTTCCGTCACGGCCACCTTGCGGATCGAAGCGAATACGGTCTGCATCGAGGGACTGGTGCCCTGCATGCGCTCGAAAGTATCGCCCTGAAATTGTTGCTGCATCTCGCGGTACTCCCGCTCCAACCGCGCCACGTAAAAACAACGCTTCAGCAGAAGCTTCAGTTCCTCCGTGTCCACCGGCTTGCAGAGAAAATCGTAGGCCCCGGCCCCGACGGCATTCAGCGCAACTTCCTTCTCCTCTTGCCCCGTGATGACCACGACCTTGACCAGCCGATCCAGCGCAACCAACTCGGACATCGCCGCCAACCCCTCCTCGGGAGTGTTTGGTTGGGGCGGCAGGCCCAGATCCATCAATACCACCGGTGGTCGATCGAACTTGAAACAGTCGACCGCGCTGGCCCGGTCCTCCGCCAGCAACACCTCGTAATCCTGCGCCAGCGCCCACTTCATCTGGGTGCGGATTTCCTCATCGTCGTCAACGATCAGTAATTTCGGGTTCATTTACCTGGCCTTTGGACGGGCAATAATACGCGAAACGTCGTGCCCTTGCCCAGTTCGCTCTCGACCTCGATCCTTCCCCCGTGCGCCTCCACAATCATCTTGCTCTGGAACACGCCGATGCCCAGCCCCTTCTTCTTGGTGGTTTGAAACGGGCGAAACAGCGATCGCTGTTGAAACTCAGCGCTCATGCCGCAGCCGTTGTCCGCCACCGCGAGCACCACCCAGCCGTTCCGGTGGGTTGTTTCGATGCACACCCGACCCTTGCTGGAAACGGCTTGCGTCGCGTTGAGCACCAAATTCGTTACCACTTTGAGTATTTGCTCCCGATCCAGATACAACCTGGGTAATGGATGCAGGTCTTGTACCAGATCAACCTCGCCGGTTTTAGCCCAACCGGTCACGGCCTGGGAAACCACTTCGTTCAGGTCCGATTCCGTCGGCTGCATTTCCAATTCGTGACGCAACAAGCTCAACCGTTCGATGAGTTGATTGATGTGATCCACGGTCTTGGAAATCCCGCGCAACGCGTCCTCACGAAAGGCGGGCTTGTCAAAATGGATGGGCAGGTTGCGCAACATCAGATCGAGCGTCGACGCGGTGTTCTTCAGGTCGTGGATGAAAAATACTGACATCGTCTGAAACGCTTCGAGTTCCCTCGCCTGCACGAGTTTTTGGGACAATTGCACGTTGCGCAGGCTGGCCGCCGCCTGGTCGCCCATGCATTTGAGCAGGTCGAAATCCTGCTGCAAGAAGGCAACCCCCCCGACGCGATCGCCCAACGTGATCAGCCCGAGCAGTTCTCCGTTACTGATCATCGGCACGGCAATCCGGTGCCCGCCCTTGCGGAATTCATCCGGATGCCACTGCCGCAGCAGCGCGGCCCACTTTTCCTTCGATGTATCGATGTCCACCGGCTCTGTCTGTTCGAGCAAGGCCCGGACGACTTCCACCACCTCCGGGCCTTGCGGGTTGAGATTCGTGCCCGTGGTCTCGGATAACGACGTGGATGCCGCAAACATCAACCGTTCTCGTGTGTCGTCCACGAGCCAGATGGTCACGGAGAGCGCCTGGAAGATTTCCGCGATCAGCTTGACCGTCGCGCGGCACAGCTCCGTCTGGTCGACGCGGGATGCGGTGCCCTCGGTGAACTTTCGCCAGACCAGACGATAGTCATGCAACGGCCGTTGAAGGTGACGGCTGACGAACCGCCTGGTCAGCAGCCGCACCCGCTCGGACAGCAACAGGACTGTCAGCAACACCAGCGCGAGCAGAATAATGAACGCCTTGACAGCAAACATCGCGTCGCCGCCAAGAACCGCGACCACTTTGGCGAACACCGCGACCACAAACAGGTAGATCCCCGCCAACAGCACGGTCAGCGAATTGTACAGGACCGACTGTGACGGATATACGCTGACGTCGAAATGCCCCGCCCGCAGCAGCGACCGCAAGATCAGCAGAGCCGCCAGCAGGAGGGCTCCCGAGTCTACGCTTCCCCAGGAAAGATCCACCATCCCAAACAACACATTCTGGCTGCTGGTGTACGCCCGAACAGCAAACAGAATTCCAAGACCCACGATCATGAACTTGATGCGCCACCGCATCGTTCCTACGGACGCGCGAAGGGTCCACTCGAGGTTCGCCAGGACCAGGATGCAGCCCAGCAAAAACAGAAGGCTCAACGCCATCCCCGGCCAGCCCAGTTGGAGTATCCAATGGTTCGGCGGAGACACCTGATGGGCGACCGTAATCAGGTCCCCCCGGAACAGAACCGCCACCCCGATCGGCAGGACAAACGCTCCAATGATCAGCCACCACCATTTCAACAGGGTGTTGCGGGCGTCGCCCCGCGAGTAGGTCACGCTGAACAGAAGCCAGATGCCCGGAAGAATGGATGTCGCCACGAGCCTCCATCCCTCCCAATAGACCATTTCTTCCGGCACAGTCGCCTGCGCGGTCAGTCCTGCCAGCAAGCCTTCGGTGGCCAGTACGGTCATCCCGACGAAAAACGCCCAGGACGCCAGGGAGATTCGCTCCCGGATGGCTACCGTTACCCCCATGCCAAACGCGAGGATCGCGCTGGCGAGGGCGAGTGTCATGGCCAAGCCCATGGTCTATCGCTGGTTCACAATCGGAATCACGCCCAGCCGCGTCTTTCTATGTGTGTCCACTGATGGTCCGGCTGCCAATAGCTTACTACATTCTCACCGCAGGGAGAATGCCAGAGTGGCAGGAGGTCGGCTGGTCGATCTGGCAAGACGGACGATTTCGGGTGCTTCGGTTGGAAGAAGAAACTCCGGCAAGCATCAGCTTGCCGGAGTTTCTGAAAACTGTCTGGTGATTTGACTTACGCGCGAACCGACTTGTGCAAGCGACCGAACGCCCAGAGGGCAATCAGGCTCGACCCGAGGAGAACCAACGTCATTCCACCTTCGGGAACCTCCACACCGAGTGTCGCGTCGAAGCTCGTCGCCCCCGACCCTGTCTGGGTGATAATCACTTCCTGCGACAAGGAGTACGGTAACGGCAGGAATTCACTTCCCGACAACTGCGAACCAGAAAACGGCGTGGTGTCAAATGACTGCGAGGTCAGGCCCAAATATTGTGAAAACAGTGCGTCGTCGCCAGAATCATCCTCATACGTGTTATACGTGACCGAGCCAACGGTTGTTCCACCAATCGTCGCGAGAAAGTTACCGCTGGTCGCGCCGAGACCGACATCGCCGAACCACACATACAGGGTATATGAGGGGGTAATCGCTGGACTAACACCGGGGCTAGTAGCTGGAATGATCGCGTCTATCGAATTGAGATCAAAATTGGGTGACGTGCCGGTTCCGCTGGAAACACCAGTGCTCACGTTGAGATTCCAAACTCCCACGGAGCCGGTCCACGCAACGGCTCCCGGGACCGACGAATCCAAATTCAGTGGCGAGTTCTCTGCAATCTCCACTGTGTCGCCAACGCCATCGCTCAGGAACAAAGTTGGGATCGCGTACGTTGATGTTGCGACCGCAACCATCCCGACTATTACCGCTGTTGCCAACGACTCTTTTACCATTCTCATTTTGTCACCCTAATTTTCTCTTCGCCATTCCCTCATACCACTGAAGGCATGGCGCAAATTCGCAAAATCTAGACTAGCTATCGCCATGCCAGTCACGCGAAACGCTTCTTCAATTCATTCACAACAATCTCCTGCGCAATATGTTGCCACCACACAAAAACTGCTGTAGCGATGCGCTTTCGCTGTTAATCCAAATGAATATGTAAAGAATCCCGACACGCTTATCCCCGTGCGCTTCCGCAAACTGAGTCGGCCCTCCCAAAGACTTTGTCACAAAGGTAGTTACGACATTTCGTGAAACTGTAAACATATCTGACCTTACATAACTACTTGTTCATTAGCATATTGCAGCAAACCTCAAAAGCCAACCAATTGGTGATCTCTGACCCACAATTTGTGGTCCGTCCCGATCACAGAAGCCAGTTGTGGTATGTCACTTCACTCCCGCCAGTGTCTGTCTCGCCGTCGCACTCAGTTTATCGTTCAGATTCAATTCGAGGGCCCGTTGCAGCGAGAGCTTGCAGTCCGCTGGGTCGTTATTCCGATACTGCGCCATTCCCAGGTAGTACATCAAGGTCGCATCCGTTGTCAGCCTGCTCGCGCTCTCTTTCAAAAGTCCAACCGCCCGGGTGTAATCACCCTGTCGATACGTCATGATCCCCAGTGCCTTCGCAACCTCCGGATCTTCGGGAAACGATTCTCGAGCCTGCATCGCGAGTTGTAACGCCTTTTGATTGTCGGCGGGTTGATCGGCCGCGTACAGGATTGCCAGTCGCCTCTTCGCCGGTCCAAAGTCAGGATACAGCGACAACACTTTTTCATAAACCTGCTCCGCCGCGCGAATATCCGGCTTTTGGTCCGCAATCGCTCCCATCGCCATGAGCGCGGGCACGTCGTTGGGCTGCGATTTCAATATGTCCTGAACGCGCGATGACGACGCGGCGGCCCGCTCCGGGTCGCCAGCCAGCGCGACCATGTCGAGAAAACGCGCCGCGGCATCCGCCCGCGAGAAACCAGCCCCGGCCTGCAGGGCGCTTTTCGCATTGGATGCGGCATCGGACACCTGGCCAACGCTGTAGGAGGCCAGCGCGAAATCAAAGAGCACTTCGGGATTCTGGGGTTGTTGACTCGACGCTTGTTGGAGCAAGCTCGCTGCCCATTTGTAATCGCCCGTCTGAAATGCCAGCCGACCAAGAATCGGGGAGACGGCAGGATCGTTCGGCGCGATTTTGTACGCGCTCTTGGCAAATTCGATGGCTTTGTGCGCGTCGTTCCAATGTGTCGAGTAGAGTCGTGCGAGATTGACCAACGCCCCGACATTGCCGGGATTGGCGGTCAGCATCGACTGATACGCCTCGGTCGCCTTCGCAATATTCCCCTCGCGCTCGTCAATGGCGGCCAGCCGTGCCCGGGCCACCGGGTCATCCGGCGTCGCCGCCAGTCGCTTGTCCAACATGGCCCGCGCCTCGGATCCGGCCGACGCGGGATCAATGGCCAGGATTGCCAGGCATCGATCCGCTTCCTCGTGGCCCGTAACGTCCTTGTTCAATTCCTCGGCGCGCCGTAGCGCCGCCCGGGCTGGTCCTTCCTCGCTCAACATGTAATACGTCAGTCCAAAATGAAGCTGGACGTCGGCCCGCTTACCGACCTTGCCGGCGCTTTCCTGTAGCAAACTCAAGGCTTTCGGATACTGCTTCATCCGATACAGGATCCAACCCAGCGTGTCGGCCGCAAACGGGTCGTATGGCTGCAATTCCCTGGCTTTGCTGGCCATCTCAAACGCCTTGTCCGTCTGTCCAAAACGTTCCGCATACAACCACGCCAGATTGTTCATCGCCGGCGTGTACTGCGGATTGGCTGCCAGCAGTTTCTCGTAAGTGTCGCGGGCGGCATTGTAGTCCTTCTGCTGTTCCTGAATCATGCCGACGAACATCCACGCCCCGGCGTCCTTTGGATTTTTCTCCACGAACGCGTGGAGATCCCCCAACGCCTTCTGCTCCTGATGGGCGTCCACATACAACCGCGCGAGCATGAGATGGGCGGTCCGAGATTCCGGCTTCAACTCGATGGCCTTCAACAGCGCGGCTTCCGCCCCTTTCGTGTCCTGTTGCGTCAGGAAAATCCTGGCCTGAATCAAACGCGCCTCCGCCGACTTGGGATTTCGATCGAGGAGCGGCTGCACCCGTTGCAGGGCCGTTTCATACTGCTTGTCCGCGATATCCATGTCCACCAACTGCTCCACGCCGGCCAGGTAATCGGGAGACAATTCCACGGCCCTACCGAATGCCGTACGGGCGTCGTCCCGCTTTTTCTGCTGGAGAAACGTCATCCCCATGAGGAACGGAGCGTCTGGATTCTTCGGGGCCAACTTCTCCATGGCGCGGTAGATCTTGAGCGCGGATTCGAAATTGCCCTGGGCGCGATACCCGTCGGCCAGAAGGAACTGCGCCTGAACAAAGTGCGGCCGCTTCTCCACCAGCGACTTCAACGAAGTGATCGCCGCACCCACTTCGCCGGTTCTCATTTTGATCCCCGCCAACAACACCGTGGCTTCCGCAAAGTTCGGCGATAGACTCAACGCCTGGTTCAGACTGATCACCGCCTGACCAACTTCATTTTTCGCCAGGTGGGCGACTGCCAGTTGGTAATGTGTCTCGGGCGCCTGCGGATACGCCGCCACCGCCTTCTTGTACTCTCCAATCGCCCGGTCCGCGTCTCCTCTCGCCAGATAGATCCGGCCATGCAACAGCAGCGCATCGTAGTTTAGCGAATCCCGCGCTAGCATTTTGCCGACAAGGTCCGCGCTCTCGTCGTAGTTCTTTTCGGCCAGGGCGATCTCCGCCAGCCACCTCCATGCGGGCAAATAGTCCGGGGTCTTCCGGGTGATTTCTTGCAAGAGCTGTTTGCCGTCGGCCATATCCCCTGCCCGGATTTTGTACTGGGCATATCCCAATCGCCTCGGCGATCGAGGAGGAGATAGTTCGGCCGCCATCTTGAACGCCTCCCCGGCCTGCTGCCGGTCGTTTTGCGCGAAGCACAAGTTTCCATAGGCCCAAAACACCGCACTCGACTTTGGGTCGAGAGCTTTGGCCCGTTGCAAATCAGCCGCAGCTCCCTGAAAATCTCCCCGGATCTGTTCCAGATGTGCCAGGCCCACATCCAATGCCGCTGTCTCTCCCGTCTTCCGCACCACACCCTTCAATCTCTCCTGTGCCTCAGCCATGGCATTCGTGGTGACCGCTGCCTCGGCCAATATCAGCGGCGCCTCATCATCCTGCGGCTTTCGGTCGAGAACGAAGCCAGCCTCATCCCTTGCATCCTTTGTCTTACCCGCTGACAAATACACAACGGCCAGCTTCCGGCGCAATTCGAGATTTTCCGGCGCCAGTTCCTTCCCTTTGATCAGGAACGCAGCCGCCCGCCCATATCGCCCCTGTTCGTAATAAATGATGCCGAGTCGACCGATGGCCTGAGCATTCGTCCGATCCGTCTTGAGGACGATCAAGTACTCGATCTCCGCTTTGTCCAGTTCGCCTGCATCGAAGTACTGATTGGCACGCGCCAGGTGGCGGGCCCGCCTGACCGCCCGCGCGCAACCGGTTCCCGCCATGACGGTTAGAAACAATGCCGCCAGCGTGAGAATCCTAAAAATAGATCGTCGCATGAAATTTCCCCATGTGTTCGGTGCCGAAGTCTTCCGACTCAACTGGATGCACACCCGTCCTCGGTGAGCCGACAATTACACGGTACATAGTGCCATGGCCATGTCAGACGCGTCCAATAATCGCCGTCCATCTGGGTCGCGGCGCAATCGCAGATGCATCTAGACGATGCCGTCTTTGAACAAGCTATCCTTAACCCTTTCCGCCGTGGCCAGCAGCCGGTCGTTTTTTGACAAATAATTGTCCCGCATGTCGGACAACATCCTCCTGGCAAAAACCCGCGACTGGAAGCTCCACGAGCGCCGATAATGGTACGTCCGCTTTTCCGCGGTGCGGTACAACACCTTTACTTCACGTTCGTCACCCGGACCAAGTCGAACATCGCATTTCAAGAAACCAGACTGCCATTCAAACGGCACGCGCTCGCCTCCCACCGTCACCGCTTCAACCAGTCCGGGCGCCTCTGGCTTCATCAGCGAGTAGAGACACGGCTCACCGTTGGTATTCCGCAGCTTCAGCAAGGGCGTGAAAAACCTGGCCGCGTAATGGCCGGGCCCCATCTGCTTGACGACGAAGCTCGATGTCAGCGTTCCATGAAGCGGCATCCAGATGGGCGGCGTACCGAACGTCGCCAGCTCGCGCGCGATCCGCCGTAGCGGCTCAAACCCGGGTTTGAAGAAGGCGTGATGTTCCCCAATCAACAGTGGTTTCTGGAAAAAGGCGTCAACCGCGAAGTCAAAAACGTAGTGCGGATGTCTCCGCCCGAAGATGGCAAAGTTGTCGTACTTCGTGACCGCGACATCCAGAACATCCCGGAGTGTCAGTGGGCTCTCGGCGGAATCCACGGGCCACTGGGTCGTGTTCACCACCGCCAGGTACCGGCACTCCTTCAAGGCTCGAATGGCCCTTGTGGAGAATCGCCCTTGCGGAAATACCATGACGTGGTCATAGGGCATCTGGGTCAGTTTGGTGTGGGTGTCCATGCGTTCCAGCGCCCACCGCGCCTTTTGATTCAGCCACATTTCATCCTGGCTGGCGAACTCGCCACTCGTATGGTCGCAACCGTGGACAGCGATGGAAAAACGATCGCGCTGGCCGCGCAACATATTCGTGATGCGTCGGTCGCTGCGCCAATAATTGTACGGGATGAAACCCACTGTCAGGGAACAACCCGTTTGCTGGAGTTCGTGGGCCAGCGTTTCGTATCGCAGGAAACCGTATCGCTTTCTCAGATAGGGATCATCAATCACGATCGTCGCCGCTCGGATGGGGGCAGTCCAGCACCACCGGCCGAACACCGAGCGGAGGAAAATGGACAAACCCAACAGTTCGGCATACCACTGCCGTGGCGAGCAAAGCGGAGCGAGGGGAACGTCAATGTCCACCAACGTGGGGCTGGATAACAGAAACAGCGTGCCCTGGCCGCTCGGCACCGATACAAAGCAGGGCTGGTCGTTCACCGAGATAAGAATGTCGACGCCATCCCGAGCCGCGGACGGGGGACCAAACGCCAGAGGTGCCACAGGCGGCTCGTCCGTGTACGACCTGCCGGAAATCGGAAATGCCTTGTGTTTCCCGTCCGCATGAATGTGATACGCGACCGTTTGGCCCTCGACCGCGACCACGGAAGCCAGTGCCCCCCGCGTCAGTCCTTTCAATTCGTCGCCGTCCGCTCCCGTGACGCCAAATCCATAGACCAGGATGGCCTTCGCCTGATGCAACAGGCCCGGAAACCAAGTTTGTGATTTGAGAATTTGGAGAGTTGCCAGACTCAGCGCCAGACAACGTTCGGTCGCGGGCACAGTCAGCACTTCTGGCGGAGGCCCGGCCAGTTCAGCGTGGACCGGTGCCAGTTGCGCCGTCACACCCAAAAACCCGGCAAACTTGGCCAGCGCCCGGTCCGAAACCACCGAGGGCGCGGAGGAGAGCACAACAAGCTGGGGCTCTTTGGTAAATCCTTCCATGGGGGTACGCAAGCGGGTTACGGCAGCGGCCGAAGACTGGTGGAGAATGCCTTGAGCGTCGTGCTTCGGGTCAACATCTGCCCGAGTTTGGCGATGGGTTTGGCGGGGTTGCCCTGCACCATTGTCATTGGCGGCACGGACCGGGTCACCACGCTGCCGGCCGCCACCACCGCGCCTTTGCCGACGGTGACTCCCTGCAATACTATCACCCCCGGGCCAAGCACCGCGCCCTCTTCGATGATAACCCCTTTCGATTCACGAAAATGGGCGATAATGGTCGCACGAATCCCCACCACGGCGTCGTCCCGGATCTCAACCAGGTACGGATGCTCGGTCTCGATGATCGCATCGTATCCGATCCACACGCGCTTCCCCACCTTCACGCCGCGCCAACGATGCAGCCAGACACGAATACTGGTCGCCCCCGGCGATAGTCTCGCGAGGATCTGCAGGATTCGATTCTTCAGTCCTGATAGGAAAACGATTCTCATCGTGAAACCTTCACCCCTTTCCGTCCCAGCGCCTCACCAATTTGCGAGTAGCTCGTAAGCCGGTCGATCTCGTCCACTTCAAATTCCACACCGAATACCGTCTGTAGTTCCACGATCAACTGCACCATGGCCAGCGAGTCCCATTTCGCGATCCGCTCTTGTACGATGTCCGATGCCGTCGTATCGGGGGAAAGCTCGAAAAATTCAATCAACAGGTCCCTCAAGCGATCCGTCTCCACGTTCATTGTCCTCCGTTGCTTGCCAACCAGACCGGAGGGCGCGACCGGTTTCAGCGGTTCCATCAGGTACTGGGTCATCGATGCGCTTTCCTCGACCCGCGCGAATCCCAGCTTGTCATAGAATCCCCTCGCCAGACCGTTTTTCGGTGTCGGAATATATTCGCCAATGACTCCGTGAACCTTGTGGTCCAGCGCCTGTCGCGCCAGTTCGGCCCAGAGAAACTCCTCCACCCCGCGCCCCAGAGCGCGGCAACTGACCAGATAGCTCTCGATTCGCAACCGCCGGCCATCATCGGCGGGGACCGCCAGCAACACCCCGACGATTCCCTGGTCGCCAAATTTGTCGGACAACCGCAGCGTCAGGCTGATGCTGCCGGGGATCGACACCAGTGCTTTCAGTTCTTCCAGACGATGTCTGCGGGTGGTCAAATTGAACTGATTCGTCTTCGACAACATCTGAACCACGCGCTCGATATTCCCCCCGTGGATGGACTCAATCGCCGCCGTGAGATGCAGGGACCGGAGAAACTCTTCCAGGTTCGTTTCGCGTCCCTGGATGCTGCGCATTTCCCGCAACTCATATTCACGATGACGTCCACAGTCTTCCGCGGTCACCGCGTAGGCATCGAAGGCATCGGTGGATTGCAGCGCCTGGAGCATATGCAGCGGGTCGCTCCGCTGATTGATAATCAGCACCTCCGGGTGAAACATTCGGATTTGTTCCCGCTCGTAATCGGAATCGTCCAGCGTCGCAAAACTGTCGATCCCCAACCCCAGTTCCTCCGCCATCTCGCGGAGGTTCTCGTGTTTGTGATTAAAATTGACCCGTTTACTCACGAAGTCTTCCCACTTTAGCTCCATGTCCGGCAATTCCCGGAACGCCTGCCGCACCTCGGCCTCATCATTCTTGGACAGTAATGCCAGAAGCACACCCTGGTTCTTGAGTTCCCGGACTTCTCGTTGGATGCGCAGGAAAATGTTCCCCGGGAAATCGTGCCCGAGTTTGAGATGGGGAATACCGTCCTCGCCGAGGATCCCGCCCCACAAGGTATTGTCCAGGTCCAACACCAACACTTTCCGCCGAGGCGCCAGCAGCGGCCTCAGATGGCGCGCCACGAACAATCCCAACGACAGCGCTCCCCGCAGGCTCAGTGGTTGCCGGGCCATCTGCTCCATCAGCGGGTCGAAGGCGCTGCCGCCTTCATGCCCGGCCCACCAGTTCAGATCCAACACGTGAATCCCCGGTGCCGATGCGGCCAGCTCGTGCAATTTACGATTGAGTTCCGCGACCGCGTTCATTGGCCCCGAAACCAACTGAGAGGTCAGCACCAGTCCGGAGACCACGCGCGGCGCCGGAAACGTCGACACAAACAGGGGCGATTTCCCCATCTCCCGATGGGCGCGGCACACTCGTTCCATTCTCCACCACAGGAGTTCCACCTGCCCTTTCAAGACCTCGGCGCCACCGGATGAGAATGGAAGCAAAACTTCCGGCAGCAGTTCCTCGATCCGCCACAGGACCACCGTGGCCAAACTGTTCTCTTGATAGACTTGCGACCCCATGTCGAGCAGGGTTTGCTCGATGGTGTTCAGGGGCGCGATCCGCAACTGCGGCTGGCAGGGAATACATTGCAACCCCAGACGCAACGCCGGTTCGATGGGTTCCAGGTTGAAACTGGCCAGAAGATTGACCGCCACCTCGGGTCCCCGAAGCCTGGCTTCGGCCCCGTCCAGCGCGGCATTCGCCCGGCGGATTTTCACCCATGTCGGCGTCTCCCCCAACGCTTCCGACACCGCAGGACGAGCCGACTCCGGCACCCGCGAGAGTGTGACGTCAATCGGCGCGTGCATGTGCCTTGACCTCTTTCAAGATGCAAACTCCCAGATGCAGTCCGCTGCCGAAATTCACCACCACGTGGATCCGACCCTCCTTGGCGGAGTGAAGTTTTCCCAGCGAGATGACCGAATCCGAACTCAGACAGTGGGCCCGCTCGGCCAACTGGTCGAGAATATGCCGCTCGGGCGAAACCTTGAGGTAGCCGCTGACCATGTCCCAGGCCTGTGGGAAAATGTTGGGGTAATGAACCACGGCTTCGCCCAGTTGCCCGCCCGCCCCGACGCGATCCGCCAGCTCCCGGGTCATGTGCACGGTGCGTTTGACGATTTCCACCAGTGGGACCAGCCGCCGACCCGTCGAATAGTGATTGATCCCGAGAACCTGGAAGCCCCTCTTCTCGCGGCCCATGAGGAAACCGGAGGCCGCGTCTGATGTCAGGATTTTCTCCCGGCGCGCGTCAAACCACATCCCCTTGGGCCGCACATCGGCGGTGAGGCACATCAACGGCGCGTCCTCGATCGATCCCAACAGTCCCGCCCCCGTCGTAATCAGCGACAAAAAACCACTGCAGCCGCTGGCAAACGAACCGAAGTACGGGACGTGATCCACATCAAATTGGCGGAGCAGTAATACCGGGAAATACGTTGCTCGAGACATCAAATCCTGGTCTTCAGACTCTCTCCCGAGCGATGCGTTCTCCCCGTACGAGTGGTGAACGACAAGCGCGCTCGGGTCCGCACAACTCTTCAACAACGAACTGAATGGCCCCGCCGCCAGGGAGAGCAGGTCCTCGGTCTTCCCGGCCCCGCGGTTGAATCGGTAGCCATTCTTCGCCAGTTCTTCGACCGGGTTGCCGATCAGATTGGACGCCTTCAGCTCGGACAAGTCCCGACGGACTGATCCGAGCTTCTGGGTCAGTCCCCAAAGAAACACACCGGGAGTTCGATAGCTGACGATCATTCCGCAATACCCTGTCCGAATGCCGAGGCCGCTTTCAGGATTCTCCCGTGTTTTGACTGCCCGGGCAAGCGCCGCCCGTGCCGTCACGGCCGGCGGCCTCGGCAACATACTGGCTGAGCGGTCCGAGCACGGTCAATTGCTCCGGGTCCAGACGGCTCATATCCAGCTCAATTTGAAATTTCTTTTCCAATTCGCCGACCATCTGGAGCACGCCCAGCGAATCGATGACCCCTCTCAGCAGGAAGTCGAAATCATCCGGCAACTCACCGGGGTCGAATCCTTTTCCACGGATCTGGTCCGCGTATTGCCCGACCAAAAATGCGCGCACGCGTTCAGTACTGATCTCAGCCATTGGTCGTCTCCAACACTTTCAGGAGGGCGTTGCGGTCGATTTTACCGTTGGGATTCAACGGAAATACCGGCAGGCAATGGATCTTTCGTGGCACCATGTACAGCGGAAGCCGCAGGCCAACCTTCTTCAGGAGTTCCTCCGCTTCCACGCTCTCGGTTTGCATAAACGCTTCAATTCCGCTGGCCCCACCCGAAACCAGCGGCCATCCCAATGCCGCCACACCGTCGATGCCCGATAGTTCGCGAAGGGCGGCTTCCACTTCGCCCAGCTCGACACGGTGGCCCAACACCTTGATCTGGTTGTCCACTCGTCCCAGATAAATCATCGGTTGACCATCCACGGGTCGGCGAACCCGATCGCCGGTGCGGTAATACACCTCGCCCCGGCCCGGCGGCGTCACAAAACTGGCCGCGGTCTTTTCCGGATCGCGCCAATATCCGAGAGACATCTGCGGACCGGTCATGAGCAGTTCGCCATCCTCGCCCGGCGCCACTTCGCGAAAGGTCTCATCGGCCACCAGCGCAACCATGCCGGGGAACGGCTCGCCGATGGGCACAATCCCGTTTTCCGCCTCGGAGGCCGACCGCGCGGGGTCCCACCGGTAGAACATGCAGGCGATCGCCAGTTCCGTCGGGCCATACAGGTTTTCCACAATGGAATTCGGCGTTGCTTCCGACCAGGCCCGCGCCACTTCGGCCGGGAGCGCCTCGCCGCAAAACAGGCTGGCGCGCAACCGCGGATACAGGCCCGGTTTCAAGGTCCCCAATCGTTTCATGAACACAGCCGTGGACGGAACGGAAAACCAGATGGTCAGGCGCGCGTCGTTGATGAAACGTCCGGGGTTGATCAGCGTCTTCTCCGACGGGCAGCACACACAGGCTCCCCGTTCCCAGGCCACGAACATGTCCGCCACCGACAGGTCGAACGTCATGTCGAACGTCTGCGAGAACCGGTCTTCGTGGGTGATCGAAAAGCGGTTGGCGATGAAATCCACATAACTCCTCGCGTTGCGGTGAGCGACCATGACTCCTTTGGGTACACCCGTGCTGCCCGAAGTGAACAGGAGATACGCAATCGAATTCGGGGACGTCTCCACCGGGCGCCATTGATCGCTCGACACCAACTGACTCGCGCCAACGAACCGGTGGTTTGGCCAGCGCGCGGCCAGCGTCCGGACGTCGTCCCGGTCCGGCAGCACAATGACCAGGGTGTGGTCGATTCCCTCCAGAACCTGGGTCAACTGGTTCTCCGATTGGGCATCGACAACCACAGCCTTGCAGCCAGAGCGTTGCAGCATGGTTCGGGTGCGGTCCGGCGGAAATGTGCGATTGAGAGGGACGTATCCGTGGCCCCGCAGCAACGCGGCCAACACACCGGCGAATGCCGTCACGGACCGGTAGGCGAAGACCGCGGTCAACGGCGGGTCGTTTGTGGTGTCGAGCGCCGACAGCGTGGCCGCCAGCGACGCGGCTTTGTGGAACAGGTGCGCGTAGGTCAGGCACTGACCGGAAACCTCCAGAGCCGGGCGGGCCGCGAACCTCTCGACTGACTGCAAGAAACCGGAATGAAGTGCTTTCGAATGTGTCATGGTCATCGACGGTGTGGGTCAAGAACTTTGTTGTTGATCCATGGGTCCCGCCGGCACCCGTTCAGACCGCCGAAGGAGAATCAAGAGAAGGAAGAACGGCACCATGGACAACGCAAAAAAGACCGGGCCGCCGTCCCGGTGAAACACGGAATGAATCATCTGGGGACCGACATGAATGCATAGTTGGCCGATCGCGAAAATGCGCAACCCGTTGCGCAACAGCCCGAGTGGAAGCACGGCCAGTGCCAGGATTCCCCGCTTCCACGGCGATCGCAAGAAGAGGTGACCCGCGACCAGACTGGTCAGGAACAACACCAGGCTGGAATGGATGCCGCTGCATTCTGGCGCCACCTGCAACGCAAAACCCGGCAACTGAAAGTTCAGGTCATTGTAAAGGACCGGCGTCCCGGCCAACTGAAACAACCCGTAGGCCGTCAGTGCCGACCCTCGCTGGAGAAGGCTTTCGAGCCAATAATTAACCAGCGTCGGAAACGGCGCCATGAACACCAGAAAACACAGGGGAAACCGCATGGCTCGGAGAGTTTCTCTGCCCGCGAACAGGCCGCACACGCCGAAAAAGCAGCAAACGAAGGCGGAGGTCACCCATGCCAAACCATCCTGATTGGTCATCGGCCAACCGGACCATACCGCCAGCCAGTATCCGGCCAGCAATACCGATCCGGCGCACCACGCCAATACCGCGAATCGGCGATTCGGCTCGGAAAGACCACACACATTACGCCGGTTCAACCAGGCCAGGTACGCGCTCACGAACGGCACCAACAAGACGTAAGAATACAGCTCGCTGGTTGCCGCGAACCAGGCCAGACGCATCAGCGGCACGCTGAAACAGGCCACGAGGACGATCGTCGCCCATACAAAATCCTTCGGCCATCCCGGGGGATTGACCGACACCGCGTTTCGCCCCGCCGCCATCGGATCCACCGCGACCGTTTGTGGTTCGTTGGTCACATTCATCAGCCCGCCAATCGGCATGCCGTGCGCCTGGCGTCGGCAGACAGGATCAATTTAGTATTCGAATCCAAGTTGAAAACCGAATTGATTGCTGTTGTATCCAAACCCGGCCTCAGTCGACGAGTCCTCGCTGTGCTGGTACGTCGCCGCCATCGTGCCGTGCTTGAGAATTACGCAGGTTAGGCTGGCACTGATTGAATAGTATTCGTCACGACGACCGATGCTCACGGTGCTTGACGTCGACACATACGTGTCCCAATGGTACCCGCCGCCGACGCTCAAAAAGAGCTTTTTCAGGAGTCGCTGACTCAGACTCGCCGTCACGTCGGTATTTTCGGTGGTCTCATCCACAAACGGCGAAGTGGACACGGTGCGATCGGCATCCAAGACGAGCGCCGTGACCCTGGTCGGCGCGTATTTGACCTCTGCACCGAAGATAGGACTGACCAGATCACCCGTGGTGGAAAAGAGGAATTGCTGGTCTTCCAAGCCGCCATTGATCTGGAAGCTGGTTACGTCGGTCGCCCGCCAGTTCACCCGTGCCTCATATTGTTCGAAGACCGAATCAGGGCCAACGCTCACGTTGTTATAGCCGCAACCAACGCCAAGGCCCCCATTCAGCCGGGGCCAGAACTGGTAATTCAACCATTCGAGTGTCGACCACTGGCGCGTATTGGTCAGTTTGTCGTAGTATGTGAGATTTTGGCTGCCGCTCAGGTCCATGGACATGACCGTGTTGAACCGATAGGATGCCGTCAGCCCGGTCACATACGTCTGCTGCAACGTTTGTGCGCCGGTCTCGATCAGGGGCGTGTCCGATCGAGTGTATGTCTGGCTGAATCCGAGACGCCAGTCGCCGTAGGACGCTCCACCGTTCAATGCGACCGCGTGGTCCAGGGTGTCATGAAACTGGTTGTTGGAATAGAATGTCCAGGTCGGCGTGTAATCCAAGGTCCAGTTTTTGCCGAGCCCCACCAGCAATCCCGGGGAAACATTTTGGGTGAACGTACTTCGAGGCAAACCAGGCGCGGATTGGATGCCCGTCCCGTACAGCAACTGGTAAAAAAAATGCGGGTGCAGAGTCAAAGGGCCCATTTGAAACGGTTGTTGTTGAAGAGCGCTGCCGGGAACCGCGTTTCCGAAGTCGATGAACCCCGCGCTGTTGGTATCGACCTCTTCAACCGCCGGCGGTGTCGTTGATATCGTCGGGAGTGGGGCCAACACCTGTTGCCCTTGCGCGCCAGCAACGAGGGCCAGTTGGCAACACAGTGCTCCTCCGAACCACCCTCTGATAATCCATCTTTTGCCAATCATGATAATCCGTTCCGATCGTATTCCAGTCATCGATTCTATCACTTTGTGCTAGTGGTGAACTTGTTGATGGTGAACAGGTTGCGACTGTCGGCGGGCCGACAACAGCATGGGGCTACCGACATGCCACCTCCGCAGGGATTCTTCCAGGGCCTCGTGGACTGACCGCATCCGCACCCCCGTCGCTTGGACTTTCGAGACATCCAGAATGCAATTGGAGCGAGGCGCCGTGGCGCCATCGCGGTAGAATTCTTCGTCATCCTTCCAGAACTCGAACGGTCGGCCGGGTTTCAAGATTCGCTCAATCAATGCGACCACCTGCCGCGTCGTGACGGCGCCGGGGTTGGTCACGTTGTAGATTCCGAACGGCACTCCCCGCTCCCAGAGATTCAAACAGGTTTGCGCGAAATCGTCCAGATGCGAAAGCGAGTTCACGCTGTCGTAGACCTTGGGATAAAACTGAATCTTCGACAGAAAATTCTGCGGTTGATCGTCCTCGCTGAACGGGATGCGGCAGCGCCAGACATAGCATTCCCTCACCGTTCGCAGTACTTCTTCCGCCAGGGCCACGGTCCCGCTGTAGAAACTACAGGGCGGTCTCAGGAACGAACAGTTCGGTTCATCCAACTCCGTAAACCCGGAGAACCTCTCGGGGTGCTGTTCGAACAACCAGCGGATCTCCTGCCGGCTGAGGTCGCTTTCGATCCGGGTGTCCCCGTTGTCGAGCACCTTCGCCCCGTTGTAAATCGATCCCGAGGACACGTGTCCCCACGGGGTGTTCGTCACCAGGCAAATACGCGCAATGGTTTGGGGAAGCAGCGCGTTGGCCGCCAACGTCTCCGCCCGCGCCAACTCGCAAGCGTCCACGTTCGGTTTACCGGTGTATCCTGCCGCGTTGATGATGAAGCTCGGCCGCATCTTGCGCACGTAATCGAACAGGATGTCGAACTGCGTGTAATCGATCGCCATCCGCGTCAGCGGGATGAACGGATAGCGCCGCCGCCGCAATTCCGCGGCAAACGCCTGCCCAATATAACCGCTGGCTCCCAGGAGCAGTATCATGACCCGGCACCTCGTCCGTTTGAATCATCCCTCGAATCGGGAACCGAATCGCCCGCCGTGCCCGATTCGGCGGCCATCGAGGCGACTGACTCACCTCGAATCCGTGCATAGTCATCCGGCAAGAAGCAGCGTAACAGCAATTTACTGACGGGATTCAACCACATAAACGTAGGCTTGGTCACCAACTGACAACCGCGCCGCACCATCTCAAAAGGCGGACTTTCTTGCCACATTTCGCGTTGGTTCCCGCACAAGAACGGCTCGAAGTAGTGGTTTTGGGACAGGCTCTAAGCCCCAGGACGACGGCACAGCATGATATCACGGGCGAGCCACCAGAGAATCCTCGGGTTATCTTTCAATTGAGCCATCGCGTATGGAAGCAGGGCATGACCGTACGGTATGTACACTCGCGCGGGTGGAGGGGCGAGTGGAATACCATAGAGCTGTTCCAATTCACAAGGCGTGCCGGCCGCCTGAAGTCGGCGTAATGCCTCCTTCGCAAGCTTCCGGTCATGGCTCGCAACGGATACATAGGGCGCTCGTCCGGCCAATCGGTCGGCCACAGAAAGAAATCCAACTCGCGGGTCTCGGTCGCGGTCACTCTTGAACTGGCCCTTGACGATGCGAATGCCCAGTCCCATCTCGACCGCACGATCCGCGTCCGCATCGCTGCGCTGCCATCGTCCCGGTAAGGTACAACCACGGTCTCCCTTGAGTTGTTCGATCAGTGTGAAGGTCCGGTCCACTGTGTCCGCGGCCATGGCATCGAAATGCAACCGCATCCCCCGGTTGGCAACACGCTCGAACAGCGGAACGGAAAAGTCGAGGGCCGTTGCTTTAACGGAAAGATAGGAAGCGCGCCCGGTGATTGCTCCAAGCGCCTCCTCATAGCGCAAGATGATCTCGTCCGCACGATCCGGTAAACCGTCCCAGTAACAGACGGTGAGGGAATAGCCCAGCTCACTCAACCGACCACAAACCCGCTTCACATCAGCAATATCATCACCCGCGATGTACCGCGAGCCGGCCAGTGCAATGACGCGTGCCTTTAGCTTCTGCATTCCGCCCGCCTTCCCCGACGCAATTTCCAAGCAGCCAAATCCCACGCGTCACGAAGCGCTCCTCGCATACTTGCCACGCGCGGGGGATACACACCGATCGCCACACATGGGCGCTGACATTGCGTCCACAGGCCAATCCATGTTTCGGCCTTTCCCAGAAACTCATACGACTGTAATCCGCGTGCAGCAGCCCAGCCAATTGAATGACTGATTAACAGTTGCCCCGGGGAGCATCGCGCAAACCGCTCATCATAGCCAATCTTCAGCAGCCAATAGGCATTGTCCCTTTCCACGGCGATCTGCATCGCCGCGTACTCCCCGCCGATTTTCAGAAACGCAAGTCGCAAAGTCCCATCCGCCGCTTTCATCTGGCCATACCGGCGGAAAAAGTCTGCTCGCTCCGCGTGTTGGAGCACCGAGGTCCCGCTGCATCCTTTCCAGCTTCGGCGTTCGATCTTCAAGGCGGCTTCCAGCAGTGCCGGTGCCTCCTCAGCAGTCGGAATAAGAATCTCCGCCTCCGCACGCCCGGTGTGCTTGCGAGCCCGACGAAAATCCGCTCGACGACGGGAAGAGAGATGCGATTCCGGATCGATCCACGTTTTATCCAAGGCAAGAACTGGACAACTACTCATCCGGGCGTTCAATCCACAGGGCACGACGCCACGTCCGCCGCAACGCCGGGATGACTGGCGAAAGTTTCGGAATCCGCCGGAGCAACAGTGGCAGGCCGAGGCCGGCGACGGCTTCGGCAAGTTCGGTAGCCGCAGCTTGGTCTTCCGCGAGGAAGTCCATCGGTTCGGAAAGTTGCCGCACTCCCACAGCCTCCAACCGTCCCCGCACGAGTGCCAGTGGCGCCAGCGCTCGGGGCCGTTCAGGAGGTCCAATCGCAACAATAAATGGCTCCAACCGAAACGCCTCAATACAGGCCCGGAACCAATCCACCTCATGCATCGGCCCCGCCAGCGAGCCGCGCAGGTCATTCCATGATTGGGGTGGACTGCGCAGGATTGTGCACAGCGTCGCGCGTATCTCCGCCCACGGCCGCACTTCGATTGCGTCGCCGTGACGCAGCATGTTGGATGAACTGCTCATGGTGTCTGATCCCTCGTTTCCCGGTTTTGCTCGCGTCAGACGCGAGGCACACAGACGGGACGAGTGCGCCCGCGCAATCGTCCCCAAATTTTCTTGAGCGCACCCGCAGCGATCATCGGGGTGCAGTGGAGCATGTATTTGCCGACAACGCGCATTTGACCATCGGCCAGCGCGTATTTGAACCAGAGCCAGGCGGCCCCGCCAATGCACGCGTACCGGTCAAATCGGCGCGACCGGCCACCCGGGTACTGTCCCCTTCGTTCGGCCTCAATAATCGGAAATATGCCGTTGGCCATTCCCCGAACGTCGCGGCACGTATTGGTCTGGTGCACCCGATAGGCGGCAGTGGCGGGTGACTTCATCACCACGCACGGCCCGTAAACTCCGACTCGCAGCATGGTGTCCACCAGATCCATGTGATACGTCGTGGCCGTGCTCTGGCGCAGACCGCCTGCCTGCTCGAAGAGAGACTTCTTCGCCACCACGTTACTGCCGTAGAGGCCGACGGCAACGTCCTTGGCGAGGTAGTCGGGGTACTGGAAGACCTCGATGTCCGCCGCTCCATCGCCGTTGGGCTGCGGGGTCTGTCCATCTTTGAAGTACGTCACGGCGCCGATGATCAACTCTGGCGAATGACAACCACGAATGATCCGATCGTACGTGGCCAGCGCGTGGGGCCAGAGAAGGTCGTCGCTATCCAGCAGCGCCACGTACTCTCCCGTCGCCATGGCGATGCCCCGGTCGCGGGCGACCTCCGGTCCCTGGTTCGCCTGACGAATGGCCTTGATCTTCGTTCCGTACGACCGGAGCACCTCGGGCGTGCCATCGGTAGATCCATCGTCCACGACGATGATTTCGTAATCGGTAAACGTCTGCGCCAACACGGAATCGATGGTCGGGCCGACCAACTTTTCGCGGTTATATGCGGGAATGACCACGCTGAAGTGGGGATTCATGGCCTTCTCCAACTTCCGCTCGCCTGTCGTGTCCGTACTTGTTCTGCTGCTCATACTTAGTACCTCAAACGCGCTCACACCCGAACGATCACACCGAACCGAAAGGAGAAGCCCGCCGTAGGTGACGAGCGCCGGAGTTTGATTTGGTCAGATTTGCTTTGATCCGGTTTGGTAGAGCTTGATCGCACCTGAGAACGCCAATCCAGTCGACCGCCTGATAGACATCCTGCCTCTCCGCCTTTGGCCTTGGTGGGCTGTGGTAGTCAGCGGCTAGCGGTTACACTTGTAGTCTTCAACCAACTGGGCGGTAGATTCTTCATGATTTCAATGTCGTTGAAACCGCTGCTCTCCCGTGCTCCATGCACTTTCACCCATTGCGCCATTCTGCGAATGCCTTCCTCCAAAGAGAGCTTGGGCTTCTTGCCGAAGACCCGATCAGCTTTGGAGTGGTCGGAAAAGGCGATCTTCACCTCGTTGCGTGGTTCCAAATGCTTCACATTCAGCGGCACTCCCATGGCCGCCGCCACCAGTCGCGCCAAGTGATTCACGGTAAATGGGACATCTGCGCCGACGTTGAACACTTGGTTGCGTGCCGCTGGGAAATCCACTGATTCCGCCACCAAATAAGCCACATCGCTGATGTGCGTGAACGCCCGCTCCTGTTCACCATCGCCGAAAATCGGCAACGCTTCACCCTTGAGCAGTTGGTTCATGAAAATTCCCACGACGTTGCGGTAGCGATCGCCGATATTCTGCCGTTCGCCGTAAACGTTGTGCGGGCGAAACACGACATAATCCAAGCCAAACATCTCATGTGAGATTTTCAACTCCCGTTCGATGGCAAGCTTGGCAATCCCATAGGAATCTTCAGGTACCGGCGCCATTTCTTCCGTCATGGGCGTCTGCCCTGCGCCATAGACCGCTATGGACGATGTGAACACGAAGCATTTCACTTGGTGGTTAACAGCTGCATTAATCAGGTTAACCGACCCCACGACGTTGTTGGTGTAATTGAAGCGCTTGATGAAGTGGCTCAATCCCTCTGCGGCGTAGGCGGCCAAGTGAAAAACACAATCAAACTGGTGCTCGTGGAAAAGCCGGTTAATTAGTCCGTGATTGAGGATTGACCCATTGACAAAAATTGTTCCCGCAGGGACGTTGTCTTCGAACCCTCCGCTCAAGTCGTCGAGCACAACAACCCGGTGTCCCGTTCGGACCAAATGCTCCGCAACGTGCGACCCGATAAAGCCGGCTCCGCCAGTAACCAAAGAAACGGATGTCTTCATGCCACTTGTTCCTTATATTGTATTATTAAGCACTAACAGGTCAGGTCTTACGCCTTACATCAGCTCGTTTCTTCAGCCATAACCGGCGGCGACGCCAACGGAGCGTACCCCAAGTCCGGCTCCACGCCTTTCCGGACGAAAAGCAAAGGATCCAATTGCCCATTCCAGCTAATTAATACCCGATAGCAGTCGAGGCGGTTGCGAAGAACTTCGCTCGGCTTGACCAAGCGGAGCAAGCCGTAACCGCCCCACCGCAAGCCCAAGTGAAGCAACGATACCCAGCGAATGCGCCGAAGCCCGGTTTCACCAAAATGCTTGTAGAAGTACCGATACCTGCTCCGGTATGTTTCCAACGCAAACCGGATTGGAAACCGCCCCACAGACTGGCCACCCAAGTGGGTAATCACCGCCTCCGGACAAAAACGGATTGAGCGACCCATCTTCCACACCCGAACGCACAGGTCAGATTCTTCGAAATGATAAAAAAAACGTTCGTCAAAGCCGTTGAGTTGATTTAGGAGTTCTCTGCGGAACATGACACAGCAACCCGACTGGAAACCTATTTCCCTTTCTGTCTGCCCGTCCCAGGCGACATACGTATCTGAACTGAAGAAATCCGATATCCGGCCAAGCCATCGAAGGCATACTGCTGCAATAAGGTATCCGCGCACGGTGGGAATGGGCCGAGCGGGATTCTGAAATGAACCGTCCTGGTTTAGAACTCGGCATCCAAATGCACCGGCTTCCGGGTGCAGATCGGCATAAGCGACGAGTCTCTCTAGCGCCCTGTCGTGGATGATCGTGTCAGGATTGAGAACCAGAACATATTCACCCTGCGCCACACGAATTCCGGCGTTATTACCTTTCGCGAAACCAACATTGGCTCCATTCTGGACGATCCTCACGTCGGGAAAGTGCTCCCGGATGCATGCCAGCGACCCGTCGGTTGATCCATTGTCCGACACCACGACCTCAAAATCAGTCGCTTTGGTGTTCTTGTGAATCGATTCGAGACAATCTTTGATCACTCTTAGATCGTTCCAACAAATGATGACGATAGACAACTTCATCGCTTGCGCTCCTTTCATGGAACTGTATTGGCGGCGGGTCGGACGCACGCATCGGGCGCGACGCTACTTCTCGCTGTTCGATCAAGTTTACAGGCAATGACTTCGCAGATCAATCTGGATGAAAAACAAACACTATAGCTTTCCCCAAAACACTGTATTGCATAGCGGGCTCTCAATCTTATGGCACTCAAAATTGACGGTCTTTACAAAACATAGCGCGTTAGCCAAGTTGATTCGTGCTTCTAGCCATTCACCTTGGCTGGTGTCAACTTGAGAAGCGCCAGCAGCTTCTGAACGGTGTGCGGGAGCCGCTCCAACGCGATCAGCGTATAAAGTGCTTTCAGGGAGATCAATCCAGCCAGCAGGGCGGCTGACGTCCCAAACAGGAAGCCTCCCGCTTGCGGCAGCCAGTATTCTCCGACAAACGTGGCTGCAATCAGCGGACCAAACACAAGCCCGATCCGAACGTTCGCCGGAGACCATGCGAAACCGCTGAGCCGACAGACGACGGCAAACATCAAGGCCCTTGGGTAATGCCTCGCCGATTCCACTGCCGCCTACGGACAGGTCGTTCCTACCGGTACCATTTTCTTCGAAATCGGGAGCGAAACAGGATCGGGCATACACATAACCCCAGACACCGGACAAAGCAGCGCACATCCCCTGCCATGAGAAGGCCGTCTTTGGCAATATCGCGAGCCAGTCGAAGCTGGTTTGCCGCACACGCAAGTTCCGCCCGCCGTGAGACAAAGTAGCTCAGCCGTTGCCGCAGCACGGAAGCTTTTTCCGGGTAAATCTCCAGCATTCGCCAATAGGTCTCAGCTTGCACTCGCAGGTACGAGCTAAAGCGTTTTCTTGCTGATTCTGGCTTCGCATCGTACGATAGGCTATGATTTGCCCCCTGATGAATCACGACTAATGGGTCATCAATGTAGGCGAATCCGGAAAGAAACGCGAGATTGTATATCAACCTTGTGTCCTCTGCGGCATATAAGGATTCGTCAAACAATCCAACTGTCTCCAATAGTTGTTTATCCACGACCAAGGAAGGTAGAAGGGGGTGGCAATCCACGCGGCATATCAGATCCAGCGCATCTTGAACGCAATACACTCCCGATTCAATGGCGATGAGGCCAAGATCGTCGATATCTCGCACGGGCTCCCCCCGCTCCGTCACACACCGGGCAAAACACACTTTGGTTCGCAGCTTCTCAAGGCAATCCACTTGACGCTGGAGTTTCGTGGGATGCCATTCATCATCGGAGTCCAGGAACGCGACCCACTTACCGCGGGCCAGGCGTATTCCTGCATTGCGTGCCGCGCTGACGCCCTGGTTCTCCTGACTGATAAAGCGTATGCCGTCACCGAAACCTGCGAGAATTCTCGCCGTGTCGTCCTTCGAACCATCATCCACTACAATCACCTCGAAATCCTGAAACGTCTGGGCCAGGACACTGTCAATGGCCTTCCCAACAGACTGCGCGCGATTGAACGTGGGGATCACGACCGAGACGCATGGCGTGCGCATGCTTAGCTCTCCCGCTGAATCAAGACTGCCGTTGGGCTTCATTTCACGAATCAATCGCGGCGGGTTTTACGAATGGCAACACGTGGTGCTGGACGAATCCCCTCGCGTCTTCAAAGGCCGTGAGGCGAAACAATAGACCTCCTGTGGCGTACGCAATCACGCCGACGCAGATTTGGAGCAGAAGCACAACGGTGGTATTCCCAATGCCCAACAGCTTTACCCCCAACACGGGAACCGCCATCGCAACCGAGAGACATAGATAGGGAAGCAAATCCAAAATTTGCTCGCGCCATGAGTAGGAAATCAATCCGACTGTATAATAGGCATTAACGTAGCAGCAAAGCAGCGTGGCGCCTGCGTCCCCCCAGACCAGCCCGATGACCCCAAACCTAAATGTCAGAAGGATACCGATAACGCCCAAGACTTTCTTAATGACTTCCACACGGAAGAAGTAGTCAGATCTTCCCAGCGCCATCAGCGTGTACGAATGAATCGACTGCAACGGATACAAAGCACCGGCGATGCAGAAGACTTGAATCAGAGCCACAGACGGCAGCCACTTATCCGTGAGAAGTACTCGAACCAAGGGGAACGCAATGCAGGCCAAGCCGGTCATTATTGGAAAACTCAGGAACGCCACGGAAATGATGGCTTTGCGCACCGCCCGTTTCAGACCCGCGATATCGTGCTGCAACGTCGAGAACAATGGAAATGAAACCCGGTTGACTGTGTTGCTCAAATTCTCCGCGGGTAACGCCTGCATCTGCCTGGCCCGGGAGAAGAAGCCCAAGGATGCGGGCGTGAACAGCTTTCCGATAATCAGCGGATACAAGTTCTGAAAGACTGCACTGACCAAGCCGGAAGCAAAGATGCGGGAGCCGAAGGAAAACAGCTCTCGAACTGAACGTAGGCTGAAGCGGGCCATTGGTCTCCACTCATGCATCTTCCATAGCAAGACCACCCGTAGCGTATCGCCAACCAGTAGCTGGGCCGCGAGGCTCATCACCCCCATTCCACGCACGGCCATGGCGATTGCCACCGCTCCGGAAACCCCGTTGGCAATCAAGCCGACTTTGAGTTGGGTCTTGAAGTCCATCTTCTTGTTGAGCAGCGTGATCTGCACCACGCTAAAGGCACTGATCAGCACGTCCGCGGCCAGGATCCGCGTCAGCCCAACCAACTGAGGTTGACGGTAAAACCGGGCGACCCACGGGGCCCCCAGAAAGAGAATGAGAGCGGCAGCCAATCCCAAAAGCAGGTTCACGTAGAAGACGGAACTCTCGTCCAATCGGCTGGCGTTCTGCTTTTGGATCAGGGCCTGCCCAAAGCCGCAACCCGCAAAGACCTGGGCGAAGACCACGAAAACGCCCAGCATCGCCAACAGACCGAATTCCGAGGGCAAGAGAAGTCGCGCGAGAACGATCCCAATGACAAAGCGCACTCCCTGCGTGCTGAGTTGCTCCGCCGCGCTCCACACCACCGCGCCGATCGCTCTGGATTTAAGTGTTTGGGTCAATTGTCTTTCGTCCCCGCCGAATTCGTCATTCGACGAGAGCGCCCCCGGACGGACTTCTGCTGCGTGTCTGGCTTCTCAACCTACGCGCTTCCATTGCCCGTCGTTCCGGTCGTACTGCTTCACGACTCGCGCCGGCGCCCCCACCGCCACGGAGAAATCGGGGATGGATGAATTGACCACGGCATTGGCGCCAATGACACAGTGCTGGCCAATGGTGACACCTGGCAGGACAACGACGTTTTGTCCGAGCCACGTATGCCGGCCGATGGAGACGGGGGCGATATGATCGATCCCTTGATGCTTGATCGGCACGTCCAGATTCTCATACGCATGGGCATGGTCAGAGATGTAGACATTGCGGGCCAGAAGAACGTATTCTTCAATGACGACTTGCTGCGCGGCTGAGATGGTGGATCCCATTCCGATGCCAGCGTACGCCTTGATGACAATTCTCGAGGATTTATCGTCCCCTTGCTCTCCCAGCACCTGGATCCAACAATCGCGGTGAATCATTACGTGCTCCCCCAAACTGATCTGGTTCAAACCGTAATAGCGAAATGGCGGCGAGACACGGGCACCAGCGCCGATTTCCCTAAACTGGCTCGACAGCAGCAGTGTGTACAGCCCGGTTACGATTCTCGACCATGTGTGTTCCAGACATTCTATCGTTCCAATACCCATTGTTGTCTCACAAGCTGATCGGGTTCCGTCCCGGTGTCTGAAGGAAGAACTTCGACCATTCCGACCACGGCAGCCGACGTCCCTTCCCGACTAAGGGCATACCAAAAGTTACTCCACCTGACAGGTAGTTAAGAAAAGTCATGAAACTGGTAAGCTTCTTGTCGCTCGGACCTCATTAAGCAGCGAGGTCGCCAAGAAACTCTATACGGTTGTGCGCTGCGAAGGGTCCCCAAAACCTTTTCGAGCGGCTTGGTCGTAAGACTCGCCAGCCGTCTGCAGTATTATGTCGAATGATTACTCGTGCTCTCCATGCGGTGCCGGTGGTCGGTGTCGCTTCAGACGAGGCCACGGGTTGCAACGGAAGTGTCACATGATCAATGGTGTGCCAATAGTCCCCAAGCATTCCGCTGGCCCGAGGTTCGACAAGAAGTGCTGTCTTTGTCGGTGTTGCGTCCCGCCGGATTCAGACCAGCCAAGTTCGTGCCCACGCCGTTTTCGAGCTTGGCACGCGAGGCACCTTGCCAATCAGCGGTTTGCTTACTCAGGATCGGGGATCTGGGTAGAGGCGAGGACGTTGTTGTTGGTATCGGTTGCGTACAAGAACGAGCCCGCTTGGTTTCCGTTGAACCTGCCGGTCAATCTGATCGTAACCGTTTCATTTTCCCTGAGGGCTTTCACCTTTCTCGCCACGGGCCTCGGGTTTACACTCGGATCAAAGACACTGCCCTGGCCCATCCAAAGCAGGACATGGAACGCGGGGAAATTTGTCGCCCCGTTATTGCTGGCAACCAAGGAAAATTTGACCTTGCACGTGGTAACAGTGTTGGTCGTCATCGTCACGTGGTTGATCGTCGCCTTGGTCGTGCAGGTCTGCACGACATTCGAAAACACCACTGAAACAGAAGCTGGACCGGGTTCTCCCTGCGGCGGCGGCACGTAGTTCGTGTTGTACTCATACGCGCCGAGGTCCCACATACCCGACGGACGAGGATTGCCGTCCTTGTCGGCGTTCAACCCCGGCAGATTCAAGCTGCTCAGGTTAACTCCCGCGCCGATGCAGGGCGAACTGCTCTGTAGGTGGACATCGACCACATCTGCGCCGGTAAAGTTGTCGCTCTGCCAACCGTTGGTTTGCGTGGCAATGCTCACGAAGTCCGGGTCGGCGAACTGGCCATGCAACTCCCACCCGAGATCCGCCTGCAACCCGCCCAGCGTCCAGATATTAACATTGAACCACTGAACCAGTGCGCCAGCCAGGTTGAAGGTCTCGAAGTCGTCATCATCCATCGTCCACCGCGGCATCGGGGGCGTCGCATCGGTGATATACACCGCCGGATTCCCGTAGGAACCGCGGTAGGTGTCGTAATAGATATTGTTTTTCAGGTCCAACAGCATGTTCGTATCGGTGATCCCACCGACGTTGAGGGCCAGCAAATAGCTTTCGAGGAAGGTGTTGTTGTAGATGCGCACCACCTGGTTGCCGCCGGACGCCGGCGCACCATAGATATAAATGACCCGCGACTTGTCGGGATGGCTGAAGACGTTGTTGTAGATGTTGGCGTTGGGCGCGGACGCGGCGCCTTCCAGGTAAATCGCGGCGGTGCCTCCCTGGCCATATTCGGTGCTAAAGAAAAAGTTGTCGTAGATGTTGATGTTCGTGCCGTAGACACCCGAGTAAGAATCGCCCCGGTCGAAGATGCCATCCGTGTGCGGACAGCTGCCGTAGCCTGCCCACAAACCAGCGTCATATTCATCGTAATCGTGGAGCTGGCTGTCGTGGATCGAGATCGCGTCGATCCGCGTTCCATTCGCGGTCGGGGCCAGGTCGATACACCAGCGCAGGTAGTTGTGGAAGTTGCAACCGGCGATGGTCACGTTGCTGATAATGGTGCCGCCTACAATCTCACAGCCAATGCTCATCTGGGTGAACTCGCAATTGGTGACGGTCACGTTCACGGGATTGATTGCCTGAAACCCGGTCCCGTCAATGTCCGCATCCGACATCGGCTTTTGGTTGAACCAATACCCCAACTGGTGAAAATAGCAGTTCGCCAGCGTAATGTTCTGCGCCGAGCCGTCAATCACAATGCCCCAGCCGGGACTGTTGGGAACGGCATAACCCGGATCCGCAGGCAAGGCCGCCGAACCGCCAATGGGCCCGATTTCCAAGCTCGTGAAATTGACGTTGCTCACGCCCGAACCCGTCAGAAATGCGACCATCTGGTTGGTGCTGTAGTTGTCCGTCAAGATGGCTCGTCCGGTTCCCCAGGTCCCGGCGCTGTTGCCGTCGTAGGTGATCGGCTGCCCGGCTGCCCCGCTCCAATTCAGCCCGATGCCCGCCGTGCCCGAGAAGTAGCCGTTATATGGCGCCGTCAACACGTATGTGACACCGCCTTTGAAATAGACCGTGTCGCCGGGGTTCAATACCGTTGCCGTGGCGTTGCCAGTGGCCGATGGATCGCCAGGGCAGTGCTGCCAAGGTGACGATGTGCTCGTGCCGGAGTTGCCGTCGGTACCGCTCGAATAGTCCACATAGTAGCTGGTCCCGAAGGCATTGACACATGCCATGAGGAAAATAGCGAGGGAGAGAGTGACTGGATGGCGGATACGAGGAGGGGGATCCCGGGTCGACTCGCTTTCCGGTGTCGGCACAATAATACTCATTTGAGCACCCCGGAGAGCAGTAACGGTGCCACCGCTGGTTTCCAAGCACATACGCAGGACGTGTCGCGGCACTGCTCATCCCCTCTCAAGTTTGTCGCTTATTCTGCTACGGTCTTTGCAAGTTTTGTGAACCGGCCGCGCAGCCGGTGCAGAATAGCAAGGCCAGAATAATCAGTGTGCGAAGGCGTTGTCACTGTTCGCTTCCCATTGACCACGCGCCGGTCGCGGGTCGGTTCGTTCCTGTCCGGCTGACATTCAACCCCGGCAACCCCAGCGCTGTCAAGTTCGTTCCCGCGCCGATGCAGGGCGAGTTGGTTTGAAGATGCAAATCTATTTGCGTGTAGGTGTTCGTCGGCAGTCCGGCTCCCTGCCACGCATTTGTCCCCGCCAGATTCACCAGCAGCGGGTCTAGCGATATGCCGTTGGTTTCCCAGCCCACACCCAGCATTCCCGTCATCCCGCCTACCGCCAGCCCCACCCACGCGAACGGGCCGGATGAATTGAACGTCATCAAGTCATCGTAATCCATCGCCCACAGCGGCCCCGGTTTGGCCGTAGGAATCTGGTTAGCGTCCGTCAGGTAGACATCGAATCCATCACCCCCGCGCCAGGTCATGTACCAGATGTTATTTTTCACGTCGATGGTTGCCGTCGAGTTGGTGACGGCGTTATTGTTCGAGTCCCCAAAATTCTCGATGTCCAGCAGGTTGTCCCAAGTTTCGACGCCGGTGTTGTTGTAGACCCTCACCACCTGACCGGAAGTGACGCCAAAGACGTAGATGTCCCGGCCCTTCTGGCAGTGCTCAAACGTATTGTTGTAAATGTTCGCGTTCGGGCCCGGGTTCTGGTTGTAGGTATCGCAAAGGAAGATAGCGGCGGTGCCGCCGCCGTTGGCGTTTGTGCTCCAGAACTGGTTGTTGTAGATGTTGATGTTTGTGCCGTACACGTCGTTGTAGTCCTGCTCGTTCATAATCCCGTCCGTATGTGGCCATGAACCGTATCCAGTCCAATTATTGGCATCGAACTCCTCATAGTCGTGAATCAGGCAGTTGTGAATCGAGACATTATCAACAAGCACACCATCGGCGGTGCCTGCAAATCGCATACACCAGACCAGTGAGTTGTGGAAACTGCAGTAGGCGACCTCGATGCCGCCCGACAAGGACGAAGCGCCTTCAAACTCTGCACCCCACGATGCGGCAGTAAACTCATCATGGGTGAGCAGCACATGGAACGGGTTCTGCGCCGTGAACCCGACACCGCCGATGCTATTGGCATCCATCGGCTTGACGTTGAACCAGTAGCCGAGTTGGCCGAAGTAGCAGTTGGCCACCGTGATATTGGTACAGGAACCGTACATCGCAATCCCCCCGCCGTTCTTTGGCGGCACAGCAGAACCGAGGTCTGGTGGGGGCGAGGCGCTGCCCCCAATCGGCCCGAACGCAAGGTTGCTGAATACCAGGTCATGTTGTCCCCCGAAGCCGATGAAGGCCACGATGTCGTTGCTGGTGTAGTTGTCGATGAACTGCGGCTGGTTGGTCGAGCTCCCCCAAGAAGGGGACGACGTGTACACGATTGGCAAGCCGTTGCTCCCCGACCATCTCAGTCCGATGCCAGCCTGCTCCGTGCCATAGCCTGTCGAGTTCGATGGCGTTAGCGTATACTGCACCCCGCCCTTGAAGAACACGGTATCGCCGGGCTTGAGCGAGGTGCTGGCCGCCGTGCCGGTCGCGGCCGGATCGCCGGGGCAATGCTGCCACGCTGACGAAGTGTCCGTGCCGGCATTGGAGTCCGCGCCTTCAGCGTAATCCACGTAGTAGCCCGGCAACGCGGGAGGAGGAGTACCCGAGACCGTCGGAGCCGGGATCACCGTGATGCTGCCCGACCCGCCCGGCGTAAAGTTGCCGGGGAACTGGGCCAGCAGATCGTTGAACGTGTACGTGCCCGGCGCCAAGGTCACGCCGTTGATCCACACCGCGCCGAACTGGCAATCCTGATGCAGGACCATCACGCTGGTGTTTCCCAGCAACTCGAGTGCGCCCGGCGTCTGGATGTCGTAGTCGACTTCGAACGCAGCACCGATGCCCACTATGATACTGCCTGAGCCCAGTGATCCATCACCACTACCTCTCAAAACCCCTCGGAGCACCCCCAGTTGCCGGTGTAGGGATTATTTGTGCTTTGGATGTCCAACGAACTCGAAAGTCCTTGATTGACCACGGTCAGGTTAGCGTTACCGGTGATTTGCGCCGTGATGATGAAGTCACTGGGTGCCCAGAGAAAATCGATCTCGGAGTGGGCCGCTACGTATATCTGGCCCGCAACCGTCAAGGACCGGCCACTGAACCGCTCGGCCGCGTATAGCCTTCCGCCGTTGAGGATCAAGCCGGGTTGCCCGTCCACACCGGGAAAGTTCACAATTGTACCCGACGAGCCCGTGACACCGAGTGCGCCGCCTGAATCCACCGTCAGAGAATCACCGGGAAATGTTTGGACCCCCGCGTCGGTCGGATTCCAAATAAAGCCGCCGTCCTGAATCTCGTACGTGTTGCCCGGCGCTGGCGATACTGATCCCGGCTGCCAAACAGCCGTATCCCAGGACGATGTCGTAATGATGGAGGCACCCACCTCTATCGATGCGTTGCGTTCATTGTTCGTGGTCGTGAAATTCTGGGCTCGGCTGGCGGTGACTGGCAGACACAGGGCGAGCAGGACGGCGATTGTGGCCGGTCTACGTGTCGAAAAACCCTGGCGATACTTCATTGTGTCGTTGTTCCTTCCATCTCGCGGCTATCGAGAGGATCATTCCCTGGACAAGACGCTAACACACGACTGCATCGTGACCGCTCGTCCGGGGTGAAGAGAACAACGGCGGTGGCAACAAAACAGCAGCGGCGACGTGGCCACTGAGGGTATGATACCCCTTCTCCTTGTACTATGTTATCCCAACAAACATTCCTGCTTAACATCCCCCCGCATTCCCGGGCGCTTGCAGCCCAAGAAGCTGGCATAGAGTTAGACTTCTCGCCCGAATTGTCAACACATTTCTTGTTTTCAACTCAACTTTTTCCTTGGCCAAAGGTCTGGGGTCGAGTGGAGTCCGCACCCGATCCTTCATGGCCGTAATCAAGTCGCGTGCTCCGTACTGCCTTGGATGATCGCCTGCCTTCACAATCCCGCTCTTGCATCGACGTCCAACTCGCTGCCGGAGCACTACACCGATTCGTTGAATAAGTTTATTGCAGTCCTCCGCGAGCCAACTCCGTGGCTCGGTCGGGTCAATTAATACGCAATCAGGAACCGCCGGTGACTATTGTTGCCGACCTGCGGAACGCCGTTGGTCCCGCCGCCGCCGGACTGTGAACTCGGGTTGACAATGATCAGGTTGGGCTGCATGTCGACCCCGGTGCCTCCGGAACTACTGACAGCCAGTCGCACGGAATTGGTACCCGCGCTCGTGTACTGGTGCACCATCGTGGTGCCCGGCGCGTTGGCCGAAGTCCCGTCACCGAATTGCCACAGACGGTTCGTGATCGAGCCGGTCGATGTGTCCGTGAACGTCACCGTGAATGGAGCCGTCCCGCTGGTCGGCGCGGCACTGAACGCGGCCACGGGTGGTGGAACGCTGTTCGTGTTTCCGACCGTTATCAATTTGGTCTCCGTGGCACTGCTCGAACCGCCAGGACCATAGACATTCAACCGCACGGTATTGGTGCCCGGTGCCGTGTACTGGTGCACCATTGTGGTGCCCACCGTGTTCGTCGAAGTCCCGTCGCCAAAATGCCACAGACAGTTCGTGATCGAGCCGGTCGATGTGTCCGTGAACGTGACCGTCAGTGGAGCCGTCCCACTCGTTGGCGTCGCGCTGAACGAGGCCACGGGCGGCGACGGCGGCACGCTGTTCGTGTTTCCGACTGTTATCAGGTTGGCCTGCACGTTTGTACTCGAGCCGCCCGGGCCGCTCACGACCAACTGGACCGTGTCCGTCCCAGGTGTTGCGTATTGGTAAACCATGCTCGTCGCTATTGTGTTTGTGACATTCCCGTCGCCAAACTGCCAGGACCGGCTGGTGATGGTGCCGGTGGACGTGTCCGTGAACGTCACCGTCAAAGGAACCGTCCCACTGGTCGGTGCGGCGCTGAACGAGGCCACCGGTACGGGTGTGACCAGTATGCTGTTGGTGTTGTACTCATACGCCCCGATGTCCCATGGGGCCGAGGCAGGACGAGGGTTGCCGTCTTTGTCGGCGTTCAACCCCGGCAGGTTCAAGCTGGAAAGATTCGTTCCCGCGCCAATGCAGGGCGAACCGACTTGAAGGGCCAGATTGATTTGCGTGTAGGTGTTCGTAGGCAGTCCGACTCCCTGCCACGCATTCGTCCCCGCCAGATTCGCCAGCATCGGGTCTGTCCACACACCGTTGGTCTCCCATCCCACGCCCTGCATTCCCGTTTTCCCACCAATGGCCAGACCAAGCCATGTGAACTGCTTATCGGTTTCCAACGCCATCAAAGCATCATAATTCATTGCCCACAACGGCCCCGGTTTGGCCGTAGGTATCTGGTTGGCATCCGTCAGATAGACATCCGGCCCGTTCCACGTCCCGTACCAGATATTGTTTCTTACGTCGATGGTCGCCTGATTGGTAGTGACGGAAATACCGCCTACGCCGAAGTTCTCGATGTCCAGGATGTTCTGCCACGCCTCAACAGCAGTATTGTTGTAAACCCTTACCACCTGACCGGAAGTGCAGGTGTAGACGTAGATTGACCGCCCCTTGTTCGTATGCTCGAAGGTGTTGTTGTAAATGTTCGCGCTGGCGCCATTGTTGTTTCCGTCCAGAAAGATCGCTGCCGTGCCGCCGCCGTTAGCATTCGTGCTCCAAAACTGATTGTTGTAGATGTTGATGTTGGTGCCGTAGGTTGCGGCGTAATCCACGTCTTCAATGATGCCGTCCGTATGTGGCACCGGGTTGTAGGCCGTCCAGTTGCCGGTATCGAACTCCTCGTAATCGTGGATCAGGCAGTTGTGAATCGAGAAGTTGTCAACGATCAGGCCACTGGTTGAAGGGCTGAATCGAATACACCAGACCAATGAGTTGTGGAAATTACAGTAGGCGACCTCGACGCCACCAGACATATTCGCGTTGCCTTCAAACTCCGCGCCCCAATAGGCTGACGTGAACTCGTCGTTGGTGAGCAGCACGTGGGTTGCGTTCTGCGCCGTGAACCCGACGCCGCCGATGCTGGCGTAATTCATCGGCTTGACGTTGAACCAGTAGCCGAGTTGGCCGAAGTAGCAGTTGGCCACCGTGATATTGGCACAGGAACCGTACAACGCAATCCCACCGCCGTTCCTGGCGGTCACAGGGGAACCGAGGTCAGTCGGAACCGAAGCCGCGCCACCAATCGGCCCGAATGACAGGTTGCTAAACACCAGATCATGCTGGCCGCCATACCCCACGAAGGCGACAATATCGTTGCTACTGTAGCCATCAACGAACTGTGGCCGGTTGGTTGAGCTCCCCCAAGAAGGGGACGATGTATACACGATTGGCGCACCACTGCTCCCCCCCCATCTCAGTCCGATGCCCGCCTGCCCGTTGCCACCGCCAGCGCCATAGGCAGCCGCGTTCGACGCTGTCAACGTGTACGTCACGCCGCTCTTGAACCAAATCGTTGTGCCCGCCGTCAGCGTCGTGTTGCTCGCCGTGCCAGCGGCGTGTGGGTCGCCCGGGCAGTGCTGCCAAGGTGACGATGTGCTCGTGCCGGAGTTGCCGTCGGCACCGCTCGAATAGTCCACATAGTAGCTGGTCCCGAAGACATTGACACATGCCATGAGGAAAATAGCGAGGCAGAGAGTGACCGGGTGACGGATAAAAGGAGAGCGATCCCGGGTCGACACGCTTTCCAGTGTCGGTACAACAATACTCATGTGGGCGACTTGAACAGCAGTATCGGTGCCACGGCTCGTTTCCAAGCACATACGCAGGACATGTCGCAACACTGCTCATCCCTCCTCTCAAGTTTGTCGCCCATTCGGCTACGCTCATTGCAAATTTATGAACCGACCGTGCGACCGTCGCATCGAAAGCTGTCATCGTTACTTCGTTATGACGCAAGCATTGGCTCATGCCTTCTGGGTTACCATGGACGGACAAAGTCGCAGATCCAACTGGAGGCGCTTCTGAACGCGCAAGTACCCAAAGAGACATTTCGCCAGGCAATTGGCCAACAGATCGTGTTGACCGGACAGTCGTTGAGCGAAAAGCTGTCGTTCCAACTCCCGGATTCGCTGACGAAAGAGCCGGTCGGGCAGGAGCGGGCCCCAACGGGACGAACCGCGTATGTCCTGAAGAATCGTCAAGGCACGTTCATTCATCTCGCGTAGGCTGTGCGTACGAGAAAGGTTGTCCCCCTTCTCCTCATACCACACCACCAACGGTTCGGCGATAAACGCCCATGGGCCCACCAGCGACAGCCGCAACGCCAGATCGTAGTCCTCCATGATCCCGGGACGAAAATAGCCTGTCTCCTCCAACGCCGTGCGCCGGACAGCAACCACCTGATTGAATAACAGAAACCGCGTGACGAGTATCTCCGCCGGGTTGTTCCAGATCCCTTCCTCGTGTCTGGGATGGAGCGCAGCCACCGCGAACGAATACCTCGTCCCGGACAAGAACTCCATCCGCGCGTTGCACACGCAGCATACGACCCCCTGTGACTCGGTGGCCCGGAGCAACTTTACCTGACGTTCGATCTTGTCCAGCAACCACGAGTCGTCCGAGTCCAGAAAGGAGATGATCTCTCCCCGTGCGGCCTTGATACCGGCGTTTCGAGCGGCACCTGGCCCCTGGTTCTTCTGGCGAATCAACCGGATCCGGTCGCCGTATCGCGCCAATACGTCCGTGGTTTGATCCGTGGAACCGTCATCGACAACAATGACTTCAATTGGCTGCCAGGACTGGCCGAGCACACTATTCACCGCGCGCTCGATGGTTCTGGCCCGATTGTACGTCGGGATTATGGCACTAACCAACATGTCGCAAGAGCCAACGCGGCGAATGTCTCGGGGGGCGCCTACGGCCCGCACTTCGAGTCACCGACCGTGTTTCAGATTCGGAGGGCCTCTTCGTGTTCAGGCCATGCTCCCGCCTCATCCATCTCAACAGCCGGGCTGGCTTGCAGACAACTCTCTGTGACACTCGAGACCGCCGCCAGTTGCATGAACCAGATGACGTAAAACTGATCAAAGTATGCGATTCCAAACCAGTTGATGATGTGCACGGCCAACATCACTCCCAAACCCCAAACCAGAAATTCGGTCCCATCTGATTCGCCGTCATGGGATCGAAGGCTCGCCAGGGCTTTCCCCACGCCACTGAAACCACGCGTCAAAAGAACGATAAACAAGACCACGGCTCCCAAGCCGGCCGTGAGCCCGAACGACACGAATTGATTGGTAATATCCGCCGCGGTCGGCAGACTGTAGGGAAACCAATCCATGGTTTCGCGGAGGGGGAGGCCGTCAAACCACCACCCGCTGAGGTGTCGGTACGACAAATCCATCAGATACGCCCGGTGGTAGCCGTCGCCCCCGGTAATGTCGCTGACATGCGCCAGCAAATACCACACCGGGGCCTTCATCAGCACCGCCGCCAGCACAATCACACCGGCAATTCCCCATCGTACCAACCGCATGTTGGTGCGGACCTTCCAGAGCATCCAGCCCGCCACGCCTACGGCAGCCGCACACACCGGCCCACCAGAATTCGAGCACCACACGATCACCAAACAAAGCCCGATGGCTACAACGGCCCGCATCCGGCCCGTCTTTCCGCAGGCGAGCCCGATGTACAGGGGAAGAAAACTCGCGCCCAATGTTCCCAATAGATCCGGATGACGGAAGCTACCCACGCAGCGAAATCTGCCGTTCCGCACCCAATCGAACATGCCCCCCCCGATAAAGGCGAACGAGTTGCGGTGTGTCAGCGCTTCACTGACGATAAGCACCGTATACGGCGCCAGTAGCAGCAGAAATGAATGCAAGAAGTGCACGAAGTCCTCCGTGTCCACAATCAACCCTCGGAATATGAAGTAGCATATACAGGCATCCACCGCGCCGCCGATCACATAGGCCTGGCCTTCCGTGGAGCGCAGCGAATATACAATGACCGTGAAAGCGTACAGTAGCAGCAGCGCCCAATCGATCTTGTTCAACTTCGAAAGTGAAAACTCCCGACGGGACATGACACGAACGAATCCCGCAAGTTCCAGAAACCGCGCCGAAAACAAATTGAAGTTCATTACCTCAATCGTCTGGGCTTCCGGGATGTACAATACGCCCGCCAGCAAGGCCATGATCGCCCAGCGCCGTGACCCGGACAGCACTACGAGAACCACTCCCGCCAACATGGATGCACCGATCGCGTTCATCTACTCACTTCCATCGCACACGAGAAACGCAAGAGAGTCCCCCTAGACGTCGCACAGCCCCGAAAAATTAGGCCTACTCCCATAAAAGCAACTTGCCCAGCTCCTCCTTCGACAAAAACGGTCCGGTGTCAGAACCCACTCTTTCATTTGGTTACCTCGTCCAACATCTGCTTGGCCTTGTCCGTCGCGCAAACGCCCCCGCTACGTGCGAGTAATCAGCGTCACGTCTGCCAGATCGATGTCGGTTTGTGTTCCGTGGGGCGGGAATAATGATTTGGTTCGGACCATCAAACAATCGAATTCAATCACTCGGGATGAATCGAACGATACCGGGAACAGGCCGACGACTCCAAAGCCCGCCCGCTCATACAACGCAACGCTTTCCATCCAGTGAGGCATTCCTTCGTAGATTGGGATGACCGACACCTCCGATTGGAGCGCGGCAATGTACTCGACTTTCGTTCCGAGTCCCTTGAATACTTCGGCATCGAAGCCTTGCGTATCCGTCTTCAGAAAGATGCGGCGCGCACGGTAGTCGGGAGCGATCTCATCCAGAACCTCATCCAGTCGGCGGACCGAAACCATTTCCTGTCCGGTTTCTGCCGCCGCACCCCCGAAGCGTCGCGGGGCATACTCGTTTGCCTTCAAAAGGGAACTCAGATGCGTCAGACGACGCACATGGATGACGCGACTCTCAGTCTGACTGCCCAGCGCCCACGGGTAACACCTCCAGTGTGGATCTCCCGACGCATGCCTCGCCAGTTCACCAAAAGCCGTTGAGACAGGCTCGAACGAAACAATCTCACCCTTGTAGAAGGCCCGAAGTTCCTGGGCAAACTGCCCGATATTTGCCCCAACATCCACTACGAGATCAATGCCGCATTGGGTGAACACCTCTCTGGTCTGAACGATACGAGCGAAGGCGCTGATGGCCCTGACCTCCCGGCGCACCCGCTTGGATCCAGCGAGAATTTGGCAACAGCGTTTTACGCTTCCCCTGAAATCAATCACCAGAGTCCCTCTCGTAAGCCGACTTTTATTCCGAACAGTATCTCCCACTCGCTTTCCGTCACGTCCGCCCCTCAGCCAGCGTGTTCAGCGCCAATCAGCGGAACCGCTTGAGCAGTCGCATGTCCACCACCGCCGCGTTCGCCGGCAGCTCCCCGGCCGCGTCGGGGTCGACTTGGGTCACCTTCACCGCATCATCCGACGCGCGACCGAGTTCACGAAGGGCGCAGTTCACCATGCCGTCCGCGACCCAGGGCGTGGACGAAGACGGGGTGCCAAATTCGTCGTAGCGCACCAGGGTGAGACCATCGTCCGTGTGGCTGCGGATGTACCAGATGGTTTGCGGATTCGGGCCGAGCTTGCTCAACTGGTCTTTCACTAGGCGGTACTCGACCGATTGAGGCTCGACGAAATAGCTGACGACGTTGTGAGCCGCCAGGAGGCCCGACATCAGGGCCCAGGCAAACACGATGATGCCCATCGCGCAACCGCGCAGGCCGGCAGACCCGGTGATGAGTTTGTTCACCAAGCCGTGCAACGCCAGAAACAGGTAGAGCGCGACCAGCGGCGTGAGCGTGACCTGCGTTCGATAGCATGCCTGACTCGCTTGTCCCATCAAGTTCGGCAGATAGGACAGCGGCACGAGAAGAATCAGGATGCCGAGTACCACCAACCTTTTCCTGAGCGAACCTTCGATGAACAGCGGCAATCCCGCGATGATCAATGCACCGGACAAGACGGCACGCCAAGCGTGTGGTTCTATCCAGTTCAGGTTCAAGGCGTTCATCAGCGGCTCTGTCAGAAACCAGGTGACCTTGCCCACCGGGTGCTTGGTGACAACATTCTGTGCCTCGCTCGGGGCCCGATAGCCGGAAACACCGATCTTGTAAGCGACATAACCGACGGCGCAGCACAAGACCGCTACCAGAGTTATCGGAACCAGTCGCTTGATCAGGACGCCGGGGTCCTCCTTGGATGTAGCGGCCGCGAGAGCAGCAAAAAACCACACGAACATGGCGCTGGGTTGATAAGTCAGCATCGCCACCACGAGAACCAGGCAGGCAAGGGCCAGCCGCCAAATCTTACCAACGCTGCGGTCCGGTACATCGCTATTGAGTAGAAGCAGGGCACAGGCCGCGGCCATTACGGAAGCAACTATATGACCGGTGTCCGTGGCCCAGGCCGAATCCACCTGAAAGGCAGGCATAGTGCTCACAATGAAGGCAAATGCCGCCGAAAGCGCAGCCGAGAACCGGGCCCGACGAAAGGCGACATAGACCATTACGGCCAGCGCGGCCAAACATACGACGCCCGAAGCCCGCACCCAGCACAAATCAGCCAGGGTTCTCGCGTGGCCAAAGTAAAGCACGACCAGCCCGGCGTACACGGGACGTCCACGGGAGGCGTTCTCAGCCCATATCCCAGCTTTCTGCTTCGAGGCCTCTTGCAGAAAACAGTAGTCGTCAGAAAACGCGTAAGTGATTGCGAACACCGGTGCGTAGGTCAGAATGACGCAGAAGGCAAGTGCCACGGCGGGGAGGAAGCGATTGCTCCACCCGCTCGCTGGTGTATCGGGCGACGCCGTCAGACCACTGGTATCGTTGGAGTTGGCGCTACTCGTGCTCATAAACCGAACTTTCCCATATGGCCTAGATTTACGATCCAGCCACTTTGTTTTATCTCGACCCGTCGCCAGTTTGCCACGTCGGCCAGGGATTTCAAGCGAATTGGCCGCCTGACGAAACAGAATCTGCCCCGCGCCGGGCTGGCTTTCGGGCAGTTGCCGCCCGACGAGTGGCTCTCCGATCGAGTCAAGACAGAATGCTCCCGCGAACGCATGCCCATCCTCCTGCGTGAATTCGATGCTGGGCAACCTGGCGCCGGGGTGAGCAACCTCGGCTTTCCGATCGACTCCAGAATAGCCCGGAACAGTTCCCGTGGGCCGCCACCTCTGTCATCCGGAAGATCGACTGCCGCAGCAGCGCCACCAGCGAGTGCTGCGCGCTCTTTCCCGTTCGCCAATCATCCAGCAAGCCGCCACTCCTTGCGGTCAATTCCAGCGCCCCATCAAGCTCCCGGTACGCCAGCAGGCCCGCATCGGAGGCGACCTTGGAACCGTGAAACTCCAGCTTCACGCGACCATCAAAAGTTACCCGCTGAGCCGATTTATTAGTTGCACCCATTGGATTCACCGCTTTTTGTCGCGTCAACATCGACCAGAGCCTTTATTTATGCGGCTCCATTGTATGTTACCAACATTGACTTGTGAAGCGAATCCGGGAAATGTGGGCTTAAAGACCGTCAAGCGGCTTGTTTCGACGTGGAGACATCGAATCAACGCACGGCCCTTGTTCTCTCGCAGGCTGAACGATCAATCTGCGCTGGTTGTCGTCCACAAATGCCTGATGCCACAACTCCACCACCAACAGCGAAAAGATCTCTTTGCTGAAACGGCCGGACCGCGAATCCGCCTGCAACAAGCGGTTGACCTCGCGCTTTTGAAAGTAACCTCGGGATGCCGCCCGATTGGAAAGCAGAATGTCCTCCACCCGTCCCTTGAGTCCGTTGCGCAACCACGGTCCATACGGCACCGGAAACCCCGCCTTCTTGCGCTTCAAAACTTCTTCCGGCAGCAATTTGGCAAATGTGGCCTTGAGCACGCGTTTCGTATCCCCCCCGCCCACCTTGAAATGGGGTGGCAGAGACGCCGCAAATTCCATCACCACATGATCCAGCAGCGGCACGCGCAATTCGACGGAATTGGCCATGGTCATCTTGTCCGCTTTCACCAGCAGATCGTCCGGCAGCCACGTCTTGGTGTCGACGTACAACATCTGGTCGAGCAGGCCCCATTTCCCTGCGGGCTTCAACAACTCCGCAATCTCCCGGGCCGGAGCGTGACCGGCTGGCTGTCAGGAACTCCGGCGTGAAGAACTCGTTTGCCTGCTGTTGGAAAAAGGCCGTCGGACCCGATGTGCGGCTGTAGTAGCAGTCGGCCAACGGACGTCCCAGTGCGTTCCCGTATCGGTGCGCGCGCCCGTTTCCCAGCCACATGCCCGCGCGGGCGGCCATCCCGCCGACCGGCCGGGCCAGTGGCCCCAGAGCCGCGCGGATGCGGTCCAGCTTCAACATGTTGGGATAGTTCGGGTACCCCGCGAAGGCCTCATCGCCACCCTCGCCCGACAACAATACTTTGACGTGATTGCGAGCGAGTTTGGAAACGTAATACAGCGCCACGGCCGGCGGCTCACACACGGGGTCTTCCATGTGCCACACATACGAGGGTAGAAAATCCCAGAAATCGTCCGCCGAGATGCTGATGTCGTAATGGTCGGTGCCAAACCTCTGGGCGACCATTCGGGCGAATGGCCGTTCATCAACGACCTGGGTGCCATCAAAGCCGATGGTGAACGTCTTGATCTGTTTGCCCGTCGCCTGAACCGCCAGGCTGCAGATGGCCGACGAATCAACCCCGCCGCTCAGCAGGACTCCCACCGGCACGTCCGCAATCATGTGCTCGCGCACGGTCGCGCCCAGCAGGTCGTGAAGCTGGTGGACAGCCTCGTCGAAGGACATCGACGGGCGTTGCTCGGGAAAACGAAGATCCCAATACCGATGCGTGGTGACACCCGACGCCTCGGCGATCAGATAATGGCCGGGCAGGAGTTTGCGCATTCCCTGAAACAGCGTTTCTTCCCCCGGCAGGTAGTTGAACGCCAGAAACTTTCGAATCGCCGTCACGTTCACCTCCCGGCGAACGGATGGATCGGCAAGGATGGCTTTCAACTCCGAGGCGAACCACAAGGCGCGGCCGTCGTCGAAATAGTACAGCGGCTTGATGCCCACGCGGTCGCGCGCCACGAACAGTCGGCGTCGCTTCGTGTCCCAAATGGCGAACGCAAACATCCCGCGGAGCTGCTGGACGCACTCGGGACCCTGGTCCTCGTACAGATGCACGATGACTTCCGTGTCGGACTTCGTGCGAAACACGTGCCCCCGCTTGACCAACCGCTCCCGGAGTTCCTGAAAGTTGTAAATCTCGCCCGTTGAAAACAATCCAGACCGTGTCGTCCTCGTTCGCCAGGGGCTGGCCTCCCGTACTCAGGTCAATGATGGAGAGCCGACGATGTCCCAGACCGACGCTTCCCTGGACGTAATGCCCGTCCCCGTCCGGGCCCCGATGGGCGAGAAGACGAGTCATGCGCTGCATCAACCCGGCGTCAACGCTGGCGTCCTCGCGATAAATAAATTTTCCCGAAATGCCGCACATACAAGCCATCACCTATTTTTGCGCCCAGATGCTTTCGCGAAAAAACAGTCGGCGCAGCTGCTCGCGTCGGACATAACTGATCACGTCCGGCTCGCGAATCCGCTCCGTACTGGAGAAATACCCCGACAGGTAGCCGTACAAGAGGCCTGCCGCGACCACGCCGTACGGCCATCCGAGCAGCCGTCGCGCGCACTTGCAAACCATGAACAGCGGGTGATAACCGACCACGTAATTGGCGCGTCCGTTCTTGACCGAGGTCTTCCAGGTTCCGTCCACCGCCCCGGTTCCCCGATGTTGGAATAGCCGGAGGTCACGGAACGACCGCGTGTTCCACCCGAGCATGTTCGCCTTGAGTTCATCGAGGCTGTCCCACCCAGGCGCCTGGATCAGACCGCCAATGGCATCCCACGTTGCCCGTCGATAAATCTTCGTGGCGCCCCGGACGTGGAACGATGGATCGCCCGGCGAATCCTCCACCGTGATCCCGTCGACCTTGGAATAGATGCTCCCTCCCCCAACCCCCAGTTTTGGGTCAGCGGCGAATTGGCCCAGACAGTTCTCGAAATAATCACGTTCGAACGAAAGGTCCCCATCCAGTTTGACCAGAAAATCCCACGACTCTCCCGCCACCAGCTTGAAGCCGTCGTCGAAGGCTTCAATGACCCCGCCCCCCTGTTTCCGAAACCCGCGGTCCGGCCGGTGGACGACCTTGATCCAGGAATGCTGCTGTGCCGCCGCGTCGATGAGTTTGCCCGTGTCGTCCGTGGACCCGTCATCGACGATGACCCACAGTCGCGGTCTCAGGGTCTGCGCGACCACCGAATCGATCGTGGTCTGAAGATACTGGCCTTCGTTGCGCACGGGAGTAATGACGATATAGCTGGGGGTCACGCCGATCACCCGGTCCTAATTCAGCGAGGCTCCTGTGGAGTCCGCGGAACCGTTGCCCCGCTTCCCGGAATCAAGGAACCGCAGTTTCCAGCTCTTGAATGCGCGCTGTGGTAGCTCCAGCCAATCGTAACAGCCTTCCAGTTTGGCCCGGAACAATGCCGCGTCGTCGGAGGAATTGGCTGGCAGCCGCTTCAAACAATAGGCGTTGTCACCGGGTTTCACGCACCCCAGTGCCGTGGTCACACAGTAGCGGTAGCCCGCCTGCGCGACCACATCACCGAACGCCCGCACAAACGACCGGTCCGCGTCGGGAAACGCGTACGGGTAGGCGAACGAGACAACCACGCTGCCAAGCTTGTCCTCAATCACCGCTTTCGAATTCGCCAGTTCCGCGCGGATTTCATCAAACCCAAGTTTGTAGAGTTGGGGATGATTCACCGTGTGGGACCCGATTTCGATTCCCGCCTCGTGCAGTTCCCGGGCCTCACTCCAGGTCATGCATTCCTGGCCCTTGAAATGACCCGGCTGATCCCCAATAAACGCGGTCGGCAAAAAGACCGAGGCACTCTGTTCGTGTTCCCGCAAGATGGGAAAGGCGTTGGTGTAGAAATCGCGCAGACCGTCGTCGAACGTCAGGACCACCGTTTTCCCGTTGTCGCTGCCCCCGGAATGAAACTCCTGCAACCCGTCCCGCACACTTACCACCCGGTAACCCTCGGCGCGCAACAGGGCCATGTGTTGCGCGAAAATCGCCGGGCGGGTGGCGGTGCGATAGTAGGGCGATGCGGCGTCTTCCGTTCCGTCGGAAATGCTGTGATACATGAGGATCGGCAATTGGGCGCGCTTCGGCCCCGAAACCGCCCGACGAATCGGCCGGACCAAACCCAGGGTTATGAGACGGTCAAGGCGCATACTACCGGCGCATGAGGAACTCTGAGGGATTGACTGTCGAACCGCCCGACCGGTTCACCCGCGCTGGCGGTACCACCCGGCCCTGAGGTTGTGGCCACGCTGCCTCACCGCTGTCCATTCCACTGACCGATGGAACGCTTGCCCTACTTCTCAGCACACAAGCCGTCCACCAGCTTCAGGTATTTCACCTTCGCGGTTACCCAGTCGTTGCGGGTCACGTATTCGGACGCCCGCTCCACCATTTGCTGACGCAATTCCTGGTTGCGCAACACTTCGCACACGGCGTCGGCGAGCGCGTCCGGATTGCCGGATTCGAAAAAACGCACTCCCGAGTTATCAAAATAATACTGATCGATCTTGGTGTTCGACACCACCATGGGCACTTGCAGGGACATGAACTCCATGATCTTTGTGCTGTAGGCTTCGTTGCCGAACGAATCCGCTCGTTTGGGGACCACGCCGATGTCGGCGTTGGCCATGATCTCGGCGATCTGGCGCAACGGCAACAGATTGAAAAAGCGGACACGCCCGTTCAATCCCAACTCCTGGGCCAGCGCCATCAAGCCGTCCTTCATATTGCCATCGCCGTAAATGTGCAGTTCGGCCTCGGGTATCCGCGCGCTGATTTTGGGCATGGCGCGGATGGCGATATCCAATCCCTGGTGCCATTGCAGGCTGCCGGGAAACAGAATAACCTGCTTGTCCCTCGTTCCGCGTCCGAGGACGAGGCCGAAAGATCCGCGTGTCTACGTAGTTGATCAGAACGGAACATTTGCCGTTGGCACCGGTCCGCTGCGCGTACTTGTCGCGCCACAGGTGGTTGGCGATGATCACGTGGTCGGCGTACCGGGCCGACAGTCGCTCCATCCATTTCAGCAGGTGGACGACCGTCGTGTCCTCCCGCTTGCCGAACTTGCTGCCATAAAACTCCGGCACGATATCGTGAATATCCAGAATCACCTTCGCCCCCGTCAGCTTGGGCCCCCAGGCGGCAAACACCAGGAAATCGGGCACGTTATGAACATGGATCAGGTCGTACCGATGTTTCAGATTCTTGCAGGTCAACAACACGGTGGAGTTGAACCAGAACCGGAGTAGCGGCAGCAAATAGGCCGTCTGGCCCTTGGCACGCTTGCTGGATCGTCGCAGGACACGGTGATACGTGTACCTGATTGATGGTCTCGGTGTCCGGTTGGTTGCGATCCCAGCTTCACGCACAACACGTCGACCTCGTCACCCCGCTCCGCCAACGCCTCCGCATAGCGCATCACGCGGTTGTCAGTCTCATAAATCGAGTGGGTGAGCATGCACACCCGCCGGCCGGATGCCATCCGTCTCTCGGGTCGGTGAACCTCGCAGAACTTCGCCACGTCGCGGGGCAGCGCAGGCCAGCAGAGATTCGCGTACTTCTCCTGGATGTATTCCAGGAACTCCTGATAATGCTTGTACGGAATAGCTCCGGCTCGTCTTCGTGGACTCGTCGAAGTTGAGGTAATCGGGATGCACGTTCACCAGTGCCATGCCACCGCACTCGACGATCCAGTCGAGTTTCCTCTTCCAGATCTCGGGTGACGATTCCTTCAGCAGCAGGAACAGCGTGGAGTCCTGCGGCAAGGTGTAGGGCAACTCCACATATCCCCGTCCCGTCGCCCCCGGCACCCAGAACGGAAAGATCGTGTTGACGCCATCGGGCTGGGGTTCAAACGGGTCGGTATCGAACGTGGATGCGTCATACAGGATTTCCAGGTCGCTGGACCCAATCGAGATTGTGGTGCATGAACGCCGAGCGGAACCCGCTGGAGCCCCACTCGCTCAGGTAGGAGTTGATGCGTTTAGCCTTCCGGGCAAACTCCGTACGATCCTGAAACAGTTTCCCGTCGTGGTGAAGATCGTGCACCCCCACCTCAAAACCCTTCCGAGCCAGCTCGGCGCGCATTTCTCGCGGAATATTGATTTCGCCTTCCGGAATGAAATTGAACGACGACCGGAACCCGAGTTTCGTCTCCAGCGCCACCAACTGGTCGATCTTGCCGAGCCCCTCGGCGCCTTCCACGTCGTGCGTGATTGTAAGGGCGAATTTCTTGCCGCCCGGCCAGCCGGGCCAGTTCTTGGGTGGTTGGGCTGCGGCGCGGTTGATGGGCCACACATCCTTGTAGGTCCGCAATGTTCGCCGGGCAAAGATCCGGCGCAGCCCCATCCGGAAACGCCACGGGAGATAGGGCTTGATCTGGTAGTAAATGCGGTTCTTCAGCATTGCCTGTTGCCCAACCAGAATTCGGTGAACGAATTCTGCATGCGTCCTACCGGAAGCCGTCCGGCCCGATGGACGCGGCGGCGCACGCGATCAGCTCCTCAGGAGTCGCTCAGGAATTCCTGGTGCAGTCGCGGCGGTACGTAGGTGCGGGTCTTGTTCAACACCGCGGAGACGTTGGCTTTCGATTCCGCCAGCAACGCGCAACTCTGTTGAACGAGTTGGCGATCCGTCTTCTCGGATTCGATAACGAGCAACACCATGTCCATGAATCCGGCCAGGCGCGGTGTCACGCTCGTCTGGGAAATCGCCGGCATGTCAAAAATGATGTAGTCGTAATCGCTAACCTTGAGCTTCGGCACCAGGTTTGTGAACCGCTTTGGTAGAATACGGGGGAGCTTGCTGCCGTTCGCCGCCTCGGTCTCGGTCACGACATACAGCTTGTCCTGCACCAGGGCGCTGTCCTTCTTGTACAACGCTTCCTCCAGCTTCGCCACGGGCCGTCCCTGGCAGAACTGTTGGGCCGCTCCCTGTTCCTGGTTCATGTCCACCAGCAGGACGTTGCCGTCCCCGGTCTCCGAGAGCGTGGCTGCCAGGCCTGCCGCGGTGGTGGTGACACCCGCGCCATGGCCGGCACTCGTGACAGCGATGAGCTTGGGCTTGTGCGTGATGCCGCGCACCTCGAAATACATGACCAACCGGTCCCGCAGCGCTTCGTAGAACGGACGCAATGGCAGCTTCGGACTCCACGTCTCAATCCCGTGACTCTCGGCGTCAGGGGTTGGGCCGCCGACGGCCGGTGCAAGCGCCGCACCGCTGTCGACCGGCTTCAGCGCGCGCATCTTGTCCTTGTCCACCTTCGCAAGTCGCCGGTGTCCGTTCCGGTTGACGTCGGGAATGGCCAGAAACAGTGGCAATCGCAACTTCGTCTGCACGTCAATCGGCCGTTTCACCGAGCGATCGAGGAACAACTCGATCAGAAATGCCCATCCCAAACCCAGCGCCACGCCACCGGCGACGATCATTGCGATTTTCTTGGGCGAGCCGGACGGCGCGCGGAACGGAGGTGACGGCGCCTGGATCTTGCTGATGTTGGAGATCTTTCCATGATTCACGGCTTCGTCGATGCGGGCTTGTTCCAAACTCGAGGAGAAATATTGATAGTTGGATTCGTCCAGTTTCTTCTTGCGCTGTAGTTCCGAGATGGTTGAGTCCATCTGGTCCATGGTGCCGGCTTCCTTGCGAATCTCGTCGAGCTGACCGTTCAGGACCTTGATCTTCGTCTGGATGGCCAATACCTGGGTTGTTTCCGTCCCGACGTCAACCGAGTTCCCGGCGCGCTGGGTGCTCGGGTTCGAGACCGAGGCGCCGAGCCGGGTCAACGCGGGATATTTTTCTTCCAGCGTCCTCTTGGACTGTTCCGCTTCGGCGATCTGCTGGCGTATGCCCTTGACGAGCGTGTTCTCATCGGTGAATTGGGCCGCCAACTCCTGTTGTCTCTTCCATAACTCATCGACACGCGTCGAGATGCTCTTGTATTCGTCGACAGGCAGCGAGGCCACGGCGGGCTCGGCGTTGGTCGGTTCCGTACTGACGGGCGCCGTGGCCGTGATCGCCTTCAACGTCGCCTGGTGCTCGGCCAACTCCGCCTCGGCATCAAAAATCTCCTGGCGTATCTTGGCAATCTGGTCGGTATAGTCCTTTTTGCTGTCTTCGAGAGAAATCACTCCGGCCTTGTTTCGCGCCTGGTGAAGTTCCTCTTCCGTCTGGGCCAATTGGGCGCGCAACTGGTCCGTCTCCTGCGACAGGAAATCGTCCACCACGCCAAATGCCTGGTGGATTTCCGCGTGCTTCTTGAAGTAGCTGTCGATCAACCCCGTCAATACCGGTTGCACGATGTCGGGGTCCGGATGCTGAAACAGAATTCGCATTACGTTGCTCTTGTTGGGCACCTCGACCACCAACCCCCTGCGCACAACATCGGCGGCCCGAATGCGGTCCTTGCCTCCACCGGCTTTGGCCAGGATCTTATCCGGCCCAATGTTGTCCACGACCTGCTCGGCCAGGTCCAGACTGTTCAGGATTTCGATCTCCGAGTTGATGACGCTCTGCCCGTCATAGGATGAGATCATTCTCGAACCGTCCGGCGTTGGCGAGGGAGACTTGCTATCGAGCACGTAGCGGATGAACAGCTTGGCTTCCGACTCATACATCGGCGCTCGGAACGCCACCAACGCGACGGCTCCCAACAGACCCGCGGTCGAGCAGATGATGATCTTCCACTTGTGCTTGAAGAGCACGTAATACACGTCATCAAGGGTTAGCCGCGACCGTTGGTTCATTGTCTGTCGATCATTCATTCACATCACCTCTCACACCATAGCGCCTACGCCACGTGTCTGTAAAGCCCGGCTCCAATGCACCGCGAAACCGGACCGGGGAGCGCCCGGAACACGCGATTATGCCAGCCGAAGGCTTCATCTTTCACGGTCACAAAACCGCCGCTCCGACGGTCGTACCGCACATACTCGATGCGGCGCTCCTGGGTGCCCCACCCCAGCTTGAAGCTCCGCAAACCTTCGTTGTCCAGCGACGTCCGGCCAAAATCCAACTCGTCAAACCCGTGCGTTGCATACCAGCGGATCGCTTCCCACATTACCAGATTGTTGACCCGCAAGTGCCGAAATCGATCATCGGACGCGCCGAACTTATAGATCGCCCGTTTCCCCATATGGAAGAACACCGCGCCGGCCACGGGCGTCCGCCCGTTCCGGGCCAACACGACAAACCCTCGATCACGGGACAGGATATGCCGCTGGATGCTTTCGAAGAAACGAAACGGCTGGGGCGGAAGGCCATGCTTCTTTCGCGTCTTGCATTGCAGGCCGTAGAACGCGCGTACGGCATCCAGATCTTGTGAGATTGCCACAGTGACCCCACTCCTGTGGCCCTTCCGGATGGCGCGCCGCACGGCTCCATCGACGTTCGCGAACAGGGCATCCTCGTTATCGACAAGGCCAAGTCGGTGGCCGTAGTAACAGGTCGAAGCCGTTGCGCCGGGCCAGAGCGCTTTCCCGCCACGGCATTCCACGTATTTCCAGTCCCGCGCCTCGGCGTGCCGCCTGGCTTCTTCAAAGAGGCCATGGAACGTTGCGGGGTCCGCACACAAGGGGTCACACTCATCCGTGAAGGGGAGCGAAACCCCGCGTCTTCCCGTGAGCCAACTGTCAACCTCCATGATCGGTAGCAGGCACTGGAGACGGTCGGCGTCACGGATGACGAAATACACAGGGGTGTAGCCATACACCTCATGCAGAACTCTGGCCCAAGCGGAGCTGTGGAAAAAGGATGGATGGAGGTCGTCTATCAGCCTGTCATCCCAACTGGAATCTTCGAGGGGATTTACGAGGTGCACAAGACCACTGTTCGGGCATGTCTCCGCTGGTGAATGCGGGTCGCGGGCGACCGCCGCACACTCAGACAGCACACGCATGCGCGCTTTTGACAAGCGACAGGTGCGAGTTGACCTCCCGCACGACAGTCTCGATCTGCTCCGGCGTCAATTCCGGAAACATCGGGAGCGAAAGAAATTCTTCCGCACAACGTTCCGCAACCGGAAATGAGCCGCGTCCCAACTTCAGATGTCCGTAGGCTTCCTGGAGATGGATCGGAATCGGGTAATGAATTCCGCTGGCGATGCCTCGATCCGTCAGCGCACGCTGAAGCTGATCCCGACCTTTGACTCGCACCGCGTACACGTGATACACATGCGTCCCGTACTCGGCTTCCTTGGGCGTGATCAAGTCTCCGCGGTTGCCCAGATGGTTCTCGTAGAGCCGGGCGTGCGACCGGCGGGCCGCGTTGTTTCCATCCAACGCTTTCAGTTTCACCCGCAGAACCGCTCCCTGTATCCCGTCCATCCGCGCGTTCCAGCCAATGTGTGAATGATGGTACTTCGCCCGCTGACCGTGATCGCGCAGCAACTGGATTTTCTCCTGGATCGCCGGGTCGTTGGTGACCACCGCTCCCGCTTCGCCCATGGCCCCGAGATTTTTCCCGGGATAAAAACTGAAACAGCCGGCGTGCCCAATGGAACCCGCCCGCCGCGCTTTGTATTCAGCACCATGGGCCTGGCAGGCGTCCTCGATCACCACCAGTTTGCGCCGACGTGCAATCTCCATGATCCGATCCATGTCGGCCATCTGGCCAAACAGGTGTACGGGGATGATCGCCTTGGTGCGCGGTGTGATGGCCGCTTCCAATAACTCCGGGTCCATTGTGTACGTCCGCGGAGTAACGTCGACAAATACTGGTGCGGCTCCGCTAAAGCTGATGGCTTCGGCCGTCGCCAGGAACGAATTGGGGACCGTGATCACCTCGTCGCCGGCGCCAATCCCGCAGGCCACCAACGCCAGCCACAGCGCATCGGTGCCGCTGCCCACTCCCGCGGCAAAGCGCGTGTGACAGTAGGCCGCGAAATCCTCTTCGAATTTCGCGACGAACGGCCCGCTGGCAAAGGCGCCGCTCTCGATAACCTCCCGAATGGCGGCCAGAATCTCGTCCTGGATGGCGCGGTGATGGGCGTTTAAATCAAGGAATGGTACCCGCATACGTTACCCTTTTCGCGTTGGACCGCATGACCCGTGCCGGATTGCCCGCGACCACCACGCCGGGTGGTACATCCTTGGTGACGACGCTGCCCGCACCCACAATCGCGCGTTCCCCAATGGTAATTCCGCAGAGTAAGGTCGCCCCGGATCCAATCGAGGCGCCCCGTTTCACCACGGTTGGAAGGCACTCCCAATCCGCTTCGGTCTGCAAGGTCCCCTCCCCGTTGGTCGCCCGGGGATACCGGTCATTGATGAACGTCACGTTGTGCCCGACGAACACCTCGTCTTCCAACGTGACGCCTTCACAGACGAAGGTGTGACTGGAGATCTTGCAACGGTTCCCGACGCGGACCCCTTTTTGAATCTCGACAAACGAGCCGATTCTCACGTCGTCCCCGATCTCGCAGCCATACAGGTTGACAAAACCGTAAATGCGAACGCCCTTGCCGAGCTTCACATCCGGCGCAATCAATTGAACAGACGGCGGAAATCCACTCATGACCGGTCTACGAAACCTACATCAATCCGGCTGGGAGGTTTGCGACCCGCCTGGCTGACGCGGGCTTCTTCTTGGTGCGGCCCAGCGGAGAAGCCGGCCCGCGTTTCTTGGAAAGACCGCGGTTGTGGCCATTCCCATGCCCGTTGCCATTGCCGTTGGTGCCGGCCTTGGCAGGTTGGCGGGTGAGATCTACGGGCGCCCCGCTGTTCTTGATGGATTGGGAGGCCGCTTCCAGAATCCGAACGAGTTCCAGACCCCGGTCGCCGTTGGTCAGCGGCGCTGCACCCGAACGAATGCAGTCGATGAAATGCTGACATTCGGCCTTGAGCGGCTCCTCCTGTTTGACGTAGGGGACGTACATGTCGCCGTAATGGTACGCGTAATGGAACTCGGCAAACGTGTCGTAGTGCGGCGGACGCTCGACGCGCGTGTCAAACACCTTGATTTTCTCCTGCTGGGCGACGTCATCGTACACGATCATGCGTTTACTGCCGACGATCGTCATTTCCCGGATCTTCCGCGGATCGATCCAACTATTATGAATGATCGCAGACCGCTCATGGCCAAAGTGCAGGCACATCGCGGTCACGTCTTCGACGCCCGGCGTGATGTGTGCGGTCCCGCGGCAATTGATGCTCACCGGCTGCTCCTGCAAAATGTGCAAGATGATGGCGATGTCGTGCGGCGCCAGATCCCAGGCCACGTTAATGTCTCGCTGGAAGAGACCCAGGTTCAACCGGCGGGCGCAAATGTAGCGGATTTCCCCGGCTTCCCCGGTGTCGATGATTTCCTTGATCTTCCGCACGGCGGGCGAATACAGGAACGTGTGGCCCACCATGAGGATCAGGCCCTTCTTCTTGGCAATATCGATCAACTCTTGGCACTGTCCGGAAGAGCACGCCATGGGTTTTTCGATGAGCGTATGCTTTCCGGCGAGCAGGCTCGCTTTGGCCATCGGATAATGCAGGCTCACCGCAGTCGCGACGACGACCGCGTCGAGCCCCGCGCCATTGAGCATGTGCCGGTAATCCGTTTCCCCCTGCACATCGGGGTACAAGGAACGAACGTGTGCCAACCGTTCCTTGTTGATGTCACACATCATCTGCAAACGACAATCGGAGAGTGACCGGAAGTTACGAACCAAATTCGGCCCCCAGTATCCACATCCGACAACACCAACTTTTATTTGCTTCGCCATAATTCCCCCCGGACAGTGATGGATTCCGCAGTCGGTACGGGGGTACCGCTGGGAATCCGTTCAGTGAAGGCGATCGGTTGGCTGATCGGTTTCAGAGGACCGCCCATACTCAGCATGGGCCGTCCCGATGACTTGTTGTTGTTTCGATTCGACATGATTTCACGGACCTGAGTGATCACGGCGGGAATGGTCCGCAGCATGATGGTCAGGTCCAACCACAGGGATTTGTTTCGACCGTATTCCAGATCAAGACGAATCATTTGATTGAAGGTGGTGGTATTCTTTCCGGACACCTGCCAGAGACCTGTCAGGCCGGGCGGGGTGTTGTACCGCTGTTTCTGCCAGTCGAGGTGCCGGTCGTACTCGCAGGGCAGGCAGGGACGCGGCCCAACCAGGCTCATGTCCCCTCGAAGTACGTTGATGACTTGCGGCAATTCATCCAGCCCGGTCGCCCGCAGTTGCCGCCCAAACGGAACAACCCGCGAGTCCCCGTGCGAATCCATCTTGACCATCGGAAGATCAGAGTCGATCAATCGCGCGCAGTGCCCCTCGTGAACGGTGGTATCCGCGTCGGTCACCATCGTCCGGAACTTCAAGCACGTGAACCGCTGGCCAAGGTGGCCAATCCGTTGTTGGTAAAACAAAATGGGCCCCTTGGACCCAAGCTTGATTAGCACCGAGATCACCACCATGACCGGGACCAGCACCGGCGACGCGATCAGGATGCACGCAATATCCAGTACTCGCTTCCAGCGGGGAATCCGCGCCGCGTCACTGCTCGGTGATTTCCGAACCAGAGGATGTACTTGCAGGAGGTTCATGCGCGTGGATGGAAATCCCGTTGCCTGACAGGTACGGCATCAAGTTGCCGGGTCCCGAAATTCAATAAACGCAATGCCAGCCCCGCGGAACGCATGAACCCGTAGGCCCATTCCGTCGAGGCTCTTGCGCCGTGCAACAATCCGTACAGCAATCCCATATACCCTTTCACCCTTCTGTTCCCTCTACCCCAATTGTTCCGACAAGGCTCCGCATTTGTTGGCGATCCACTTATTCCCGCCAACTCTCGCAACTCACTCCGGCCCACTGACAAAGCCGGACGTTTATTGTTATGCCGCACGTCCCACTCTCTGCGCCCATGATCCAAGTAAATGCGGCTTTGCTAACCCGACTCAAATCAACTAATACGACGCGGCCAACAAAGGCACACGGTCGGCCATCGAATCCCTCTCGATCGCAATCGACGCACGAGGAATCTCCACCGGCGTCGGCCGTCCCAGGAAATCCAACAGGACCTGCACACGCCGCCTCGCTGGCAACAACCGCAACACCACCGCGCTCATGCCCGCGAAGGCGCCATCGGCCATCACCACTTCCGATCCTGGCGAAAGGTGATCCTGGACTGTCATCGGCTCGGTCGACTCGAAGCATTCCTGCAACTCCTCGACCACCGAATCGGCCACCGCGGGTATCCCAATCCCAAATCGCACCAGAGAACTCACTCCGGCGGTGTACTGAATATCGTTCAGGCTCTCTTCGAGCACGCAACGCACGAAGATGTAGCAAGGGAAAAGTGGCTCGACGACCCGCACCACGCCGCGCTTGGTCGCCCGTTCCACTCGCAACTGCGGGTGAAACACCTCCAAACCTAGGTTTTTCCTGACGTTGGCAGCCGCGATGTGGTCGTGCTTCGGTTTGGTCCGTGCACAATACCAAGATGGAATAATCGTTTGCATGTTCTCGCGCCCGTTTACGTCCTTCGACCAAAACACCTCACGCCTTGCTGACTGGGATCGGCTGAAAAAGAAACACCAGCCCCCGCAAGGACCAGATGTACTCTGTAATTGAACGGCTAGCCGTTGACCCTTCTGGCTCTGATAGAAATACCCCTACCACTCCAGTCGCAGCCCCTCATCTTTTCCCTTTCTCCCTTGAGGTTACACGCTACCGATTGTTACTGGTTCTGAGAAGAGTCACCAGCCTTGAGTGACTACTCTTCTGCCACCTACACGACTCCCACCCTCACACACATTGGACTGTATTTTGTAGCCGAACCCGTCTTTTGTCAAGCGCCCAGCGCCATTTCAGTCGCCACCCCAGAAACCCCATCACCACCAGCTCATAAATCCTTGGCTCCCACGGCATGTTAAGTCCCTGATGATGAGTGTTATAAGTGGTAACCACCTCTGCTGGAAACCACCCCACATGCGTTGCTGCAAAAAAGCGCGCAATCTTCGCCCGCAAAGTAAAAAACCATGTCTGGCTCATTCTCATTGCGGCGAGTCGCTCAGGTGGGGGTTGTACGTCGGTACGCCGTGCGCAGCCGTCCGTCCAACCAGCTCGTCGAAATCCGTGTCCCCGCGCAACCCGGCGAAGTCGGCGTCCTGCATCGCCGTTTGTCGATAGGCTTGTGCCGGGTCGGCGGCAAAACACTTTTTCAAATTCTCCACCGCCAACACCGGCTGTTCCAGCAACGCGTATACTCGCGCGAGATTGTACAGTGCCCCCGGGTCATCGGGTCGAAGATCCAGACTCGTGTTGAGTTTCTCCACGGCGTCGCGGAAATCGTTGCGCATGTGGCTCATCTTGCCCAGGTCGATCAATGCGCTTCCCCACATGGCGTACGTGCCGGCCGCGTTGGGCTGCACCTTCACCGACCGCTCAAATTTTTCAAGCGATTGCCGCAACAGCGTCACCTTCGCTTCCCGATTCGACGAGATATGCGCTGCCTGGACCAGGACGCTCGCCCAATTCGCGCACACCGGACCGACTTCGCTGCTGAACCGCGCGCGCTCGGCGGCTTTCGCGTACAACGCCGCCGCTTCCTCGTAGAGTGCGAACCGCGCCTGGTCGTTCACCGCGTACTCGGGCAGCTTCGTCGAGAGAATCACCGCCCACTTGTTGTACGAATCCCAATCGTTAGGGGCGAGTTCCGCCGCCTTGCGGCATTTCTCCACCGCGCCCTGGTAACACGCCAACCGCGTCCGCGAGTCCACGGGCAAATCGCCGATGAGCAGCAGCGTTTCGCTCCACAGGATGTACGTGAGTTTCGCGTCGGGCTTCTGTTCGGCGCCCTGGCTGAATTTTTCCGCTGCCGCCTGGAAATCCTGCAACTGCTGCGCTTCGTTGAACGCCTGTTTGCCGAGTTGCACAAGCGAGATGCCCCAATTATTGTACGCCTCGGGGAAATTCGTGCGTGCGCCGGTCGCCCGCTCAAACGATTGCGCGGCCCCGGCGAACTTGTGCTCGCGCATCAACTCCACTCCGAGATTGAACTGGCCTTGCGCCACTTGGTCGGGCGTCAGCGGCGTCGCCGGTGTCGTGGCTTGTACCATGGCTTGGGTTGATGGAACCTGTTTCGACAGGGCCTGTTCCGTGCCCGCCCCCGCGCCCGCGACAACGGCGAGCAGAACCAGCCCCAGACAGATTGCCTGTCGACTCATAGCCTCGTCAATTTCCGCGGTGCGGTTCGGGCGATCAAGGCCACCTGACGCCGCAACATCGCATTCGTCGCGCCGGACCCCGGCCACTCCGCCGTGGCGGCCACGGTCAGCTTCACCAATTGCTCCAGGTCGTCCACGCTCACGTACTCCGCTCGGGGTCGCCGTTTCGGGCCGATGTTGTGATAGTTGCCCAGCGGCAGACACAGCCCGCCCGCCCGATACCCGAACCCAACGAACGCCGTAGCCTCGCACGTCCCGCCATCCATGAGACAACGTTGGGCGCGAAATGTTGATTCGCCGGCGCGACATCGCTCCGCCGCCCGCCACAGAAACGCCGATGCCGCCGGATCGAAAATCGACGCGCGGTCCCCCACCCGCACCACCGGGCCGTCGCCGATGCGCGCCCACGGACGCTCCTGGCTCATCTCGATCGACACCACCAGCGCGCTCTTTGGAATTCTCTTCGATTGAATGACCGCCATCACTCCGGGAAAACCGACTTCCTCCGCGCGCGTGAACACGCACCACAAATTCGTCACCAGCTTCCGCCACGCGGCGTCCGTCAATGTCGCCAGCATCACGACCGATCCCAGCACGTCGTCAATCGCCGTCGCATATAATCGACCGCCCAACACCCGAAACGCCGGCACATCCCACATCCCCAAATCGCCTTTGCGCACCACGCCGTCCACCGTCAACTCCACAATCTTCCGCTTCGGCCATCCGTACTCGTCCAACCGCCGAATCGTGGCCTTCACGGTGGGAAACCTCCGCTGGACCCGGTCGCGCGCGGTGTAAAACCGCACCCGGCCCCCCTTCGCCAACATCTCCTTCGGCACGCCACCCAGAAACTCCGCCCGCTTACCGTCCAGCATCTCGAACCCCGGATGATCCATGTGCGCCACAAACACAAGTGGCGCGCGCGCTTGCCCTGAGCTTGTCGAACGGGTCCCTGCCCGTGGCCGTTGATGCTTCACAATCAGATTCCCCACCCGATCAGTTTCCACCCGCGCCCCAAGCTCGCGGCAATAGCGCAGGACAAAGTCCCGCACCGCATGCTCGTGGTACGGCGCCGTCGGCAGCCGCAATACCCGCCCCGCCAAATCCAGAAGTTCCGCTCGTTCCATATCCGCTGCATTTTATACCCGCACGGCCCACGGAAGGCGACTGCGAAACGGAAGGGCAACACAGACAAAACGGTTGGAATACTCTACGGTTTCCCGCGGCTTTTGGTTCTGCGTCAGGCGTCACCCCATCCAATGCCAGGCCGTTGGCACACTCCCATCATCGATGCTCCATCGCCAGGCGGACTGAGAGAATGGAAACTGACCGGCTGGAATCACGTTTACGGGGACGGCTTGGCGTTCCAAATGGCCAGCGTGTCCGCCGAACCCTGGCTGCGGACGTCGTTGTCCGTGAGGATTTCATCGGTGGCGGCAATCATTTCCTTGCGGGGAAATACCAGTGTCTCACCGGCGCGGCTGTCGAACTCGATGACGATGAACTCGTCCTTGGAATCACGGAGGACTTCCACCAGGTGATGAAGATTCCGGATGGGAATCCCATTGACAGCCTTTACGACCTGGGCGAGCGGGTTCGCATATCCCTTCGACAGTTTGTGGGGGAAAAATGGGGAGGAGACGACGACCAAGCCTTCCCCTTCAAAGCGCGGCTTGTCGCCCAAGCGTCCGAGCAGCGGGCTGCCAATGGCGCCAAGATAGTTCAGCCAGTTCATGCCCACCCTACCTCTCTCGAGGCCGCTGACAAACAGTGTCGTCGCCGTGGAGAACACCACCGGTCCGCACACGAAATAGGACGGGTAATCACCTTGCAGATCCGGGATAACCAGCGGATACCTTGATAACACCGGTAGTTCCACGTGAATAGTGTTCCCGCCTCGAATTACCGTCAGAGGCACCATCCCGTTCTTCGCAATCTTCTGAATCAGATACTTGAAGTGCACGCGCAACCCTGCGCCCACCTTGATCATGCCCTGATCGTCCACAGGTGTATCGCCAATTCTCGTGATTACATCCCATTCCTTCAGAGGATAGGCGGGGTCGGTACTGTAGGGATTATGCACCACAGCGCCTTCGACCGATTTGTCGAGCTTGAGATACGCGCGCAAGGCCGGATTCTCCAGCGTTTGGCCGGAATCGTACATGGCCGGCTTGCCATCATAATGGCCACCGGCGACGTCTTGAAGGAACAACTCGATTTCCTCGCACGGAATAATATAGCCGATGTTTTCCGCACCGCCGCCGAGACGACTGAACGCCAGACCGATCATCTTATCATTGATCACCGCTGGTCCGCCGCTGTTGCCAGCGTTGATGGCCGCATCAATCTGAACCCGCAGTCCGGCCACCGCGCCGTTGTATGGAGAGAACTCGATCCGGGAAACAATTCCCTTGGTAATCGAAAGGCTTGTTCCTCCCGTGGGATAGCCATAGGCCAGGACGGTGTCCCGAACTTGGGGCAGCGTATCGACGCGCGGCAGCGCAGGGTGTGAATCAAAAAAACTCTCGTCATCGACCTTGAGCATGGCAAGGTCAATGCCGGGCGCAATCGCCTGCACTGTCGCGGACAACTTGTCGCCAGCCTGGTTCGCTTGCACCTGGATTTGGCTGGCATACTGGACGACGTGGGCACAGGTGAGGATGCGTTTGCCATCGATAACGACGCCGCTGCCCGTAACGTCGACCGGGGCCTGCTTGGTCCAGGGCTTGTAGGGGTCCGGGTAGCGCACCGCGGCAAACACCTTCACCACGGCGTTCTCAACGGCGTTCGAGTTCGTACTCTCGGCGGTGGGCGCGCCCGTAGCCAATTTCTTGTCCGAAGTGACTTCCGCGCCGGCGGTCTGGGCTGCAACGTGAGGGACTGCCAAGCCAACTACGAAAACCAGTACCCCTGCCACTCCACAGCTACGAAAGTGGAATCGCCTGCGTTTGAAAAAGCCAACCGCCCCTGTGATCCTTGTACGGTCCAAGAGAAGCATGGCCGCCAGTCTTAAGCCTGAACACAACATCCGCACAAGTGAAAAAGAAACCGGCAATTCCATTTTCACACGATGGCGACACAAAGGCGCGTCACCGGCGTGTCGTCCCTTCTCGTCCCTGACCGACCCGCTGGAATCCAAGGTGCGTTACAAACGGTCTGCGTTTTTGTAGTGGCACTGAGTGGCCGGTTGTAGCACGATAGCCCGAGGAGAACATGCGATGTCTGTGAGGCAGGCGAATTGTCGGAATTGCAAGATCGCGATAGGTGCAGCGGTGTCGGCTGCGCTGGCGTTCGTCGTTTTCGGTGTGGCGGGAACGACAGCGTGGGCGGACGAGACCTCTTCCAAATCCGTCTGCGTGCTGACCATTCACGAGGACATCACGCGCAACACGGTGTACCTGGTGCGGCGCGGCCTGCGCGATGCCGAGGAAAAGAAGGCCGCGGCGCTGGTGCTCGACATGCAGACCAACGGCGGCCGCGTCGATGCGACTGAGGACATCATCCGGCTGCTCGAAAACGCGCCGATGAAAACCTACACGTTCGTCAACGACAAGGCGTACTCCGCCGGCGCCTACATTGCCGCCGCCACCGACAAAATCTTCATGTCGCCCGGCAGCGTCATTGGCGCGGCCACACCGGTCATGCTCGGTGAATCCGGCGTGCAAGAGTTACCCAAGAGCTACGAGGAAAAGCTGACCTCCGCCATGCGCGCCCGCATCCGCGCCACGGCGCAGGAGAAAGGCTACAACCCGGACGTGTTCGAGGCCATGGTGGACGCCGACCGCGGATTGACCATCGACAACAAAGAGATCACCCCGAAGGGCAAACTGCTCACGCTGACCAATGAGGAAGCGGCCCACAAGTATGGCAACCCGCTGAAACCGTTGCTCTCGTCGGGCACGGTGAAGTCGGTCGACGAATTGCTGGAGAAAGTCGGCCTGAAGGACGCCAGTACGTTTGTGGTCTCGCCGTACGGGTTCGAGCAACTGGCCCGCTGGATTACGGCGATTTCTCCCCTGCTCATTCTTGTCGGGTTCCTGGCGCTGTACATCGAATTGTCCCACCCGGGCATGGCGGTGCCGGCTATCGTCGCGGTGATTTGTTTCGCCATTTATTTCCTCGGCTATTTCGTGGCGGGATTTGCGGGCTGGGAGGAGATCGCGCTGTTTGTCTTCGGACTGGCGCTGCTGGCGCTGGAGTTCTTCCTGTTTCCCGGCCATTTTGTCTCGGCGGCCCTGGGCACGATCGCCGTGCTGGCCGCGTTGGTCCTGGCGATGACCGGCCGGCTTCCAAGCGACCCGATCATGCCGACCTGGGGGCAGGTGCAAATCCCGCTCGCGAAGGTCTTCGGCGCGATGATCGGCGCGATGATCGGCGCCATGCTGCTCGCCCGCTGGCTGCCAAAGAGCACCTTGTTCAAGAAAATGGAACTGTCCGCGGCCACGAGCGCCGCCGAAGGGTATACAACCAGTTCGGGCGACGCCCGGGCGCTCCTCGGCTCGACGGGCATCGCCGAAACGAACCTGCGCCCCTCCGGGCAAAGCACGGTTTGGCGATCAACTGGTCGATGTCGTGACCGAAGGCGACTTGATCGAGCGGGGCAACCCCATCACGATTGTGGAGGTGCAGGGCAGTCGGGTGGTGGTGAAACGAACGGCGTAACCGGTGTGTATGGGCTGGACGACAATTATCATTTTTACCGTGGTGGGGCTCATGCTCATCTCCGTCGATTTCTATCTGCCGAGCTTCGTGCTGGCCGGCGTCGGCGTGGTGCTCCTGCTGGCCGCGACGTTGATCGGCTACGGCGTGACCGGCAGCGCGAACAAGACGATCCTGCTGTTCTGCACCGAAGTCGCGCTCGGCTTCGGCGCGGGCTACGTGTCCATCAAGTATTTTCCACGGACCCGCACCGGGCGGAAAATGATTTTGGCGGAGACGCAAACGGGCGGGCGGGCCCAGTCGCCGCAGGCCAGCGATTGGATTGGACATGAAGGCGTGGCGCATACCCCACTGCGACCAGCGGGAGCCGCTTTGATTGACGGCCAGCGACTGGATGTCGTCGCCGAATCAGGCGTGATCGAGAGTGGCAGCCGCATCAAGATCATTGCGGTAAATGAAAATCGACTCGTGGTAAAGAAACTTGGCTAACAAGGAGAAAAAATCATGGACGTTGGTTCAATTATTCTGACAGTGCTCGGATTGGTCGTTGCGGTCATCTTTCTGATCGTCTTTTTCGTGGTCATCTCGTTCGTCAATACCTGGATTCAGGCCCGCATGACGGGCGCGCCGGTATCGTTCCTCACGCTGCTCAGCATGAGGCTGCGCCGCGTACCAATCGGGCTGGTCGTCCAAAGCCGTATCACCGCGGTGAAAGCGGGGTTGCCGCTCACCACCGACCAACTGGAAGCGCATTACCTCGCCGGCGGCGACGTGAACCAGGTCGTGCGCGCGCTCATTGCCGCCGAGAAAGCGAATCTCAACCTCGGCTTCAACCAGGCCGCCGCGATCGACTTGGCGACACACCAGTCCGGCAAGAGCGTGTTCGAAGCGGTCATGACCTCCGTGAATCCCAAAGTCATCGATTGCCCCAATCCCGCCAGCGGCAAACAGACCATCGCCGCCGTTGCCAAGGACGGCATTCAACTTCAGGTCAAGGCCCGCGTGACTGTCCGCACCCATCTCGATCGGTTCGTCGGCGGCGCCACGGAAGAAACCATCATTGCCCGCGTGGGCGAAGGCATCGTCACCGCCATCGGCTCGGCGGAATCGTACAAGGACGTTCTCGAAAACCCCGACACGATCTCCAAACGCGTGTTGGAAAAGGGCCTCGACGCCAGCACCGCGTTCGGGATCATGTCCATTGATATCGCGGATGTGGACGTCGGCGACAACATCGGCGCGCGGTTGCAGGCCGAGCAGGCCGACGCCAACAAACAAATCGCGCAAGCGGCCGCGGAGACACGCCGCGCGCTCGCCGTCGCCAACGAACAGGAAATGAAGGCCCGAACGCAGGAAATGCGCGCGAAAGTCGTCGAAGCCGAAGCGCAGGTTCCGCTTGCGTTGGCCGAGGCGTTCCGTAGCGGACACCTCGGTGTGATGGATTACTACCGCATGCAAAACATCCAGTCCGACACCCGTATGCGCCAGTCAATCTCCGGAGAAGATGTCAGCAAGTCGGGACCGGCCAGCTAGCATGGTAAGATTCGCCGACAGCAGTGGCGTCATTTGGCTGATCATCATCGTGATGGTCAGCTTGGCCAAGGGTTGGAGCAAGCTGCAACAGTCCAAAGAGAGCAATTCACCGGAATCGGATGATGCTCCCACCCCGGCCCCGCCGAAGCCGCCGGTTCCGCGGCCACTACCACGCCCGGTGACTGTGCCAATGCCTCGCGTGCCTCGCGCCGTCCCGCCCGCGATTCGGCGTCCCACGCGACAGTCCGCTCCGGCACCAACACCAGCCGCGCGAAAAGTCAGCGCGGACGACATTCGTCGGGTTGTAGAAAAAATGGGCCGGAAACCGCAGCCCACGGCGCCACCGCCTCTGCCATCGCATTCGGTGCCAGCCTCACCCGTTGCCAGGGCCGAACCACCTCTCCCACCGCCGCTTCCCACACCTCTGGAGGCACCCGTCCAGAAGCAAACGATTGCGGACTTGTCCGCCGCAGCCTTGGCGAAGGCGGATGCTCCGGCGCCCGCGCAATCATCGCGCGCGTCACAGTGGACCGAAGCACTCCGCGACCGGCAGAATATCCGCAACATCATCGTTGCCTACGAGATCATTGGTCCGCCCCGGGCCGAATTGGTCTAGCGGGTCTCGGAACGCTACGTCGTTCCACCCGATTCCGTAACCCAAGGTTGGCATTTTCAGTGCTCCCTACGGGAGATGCATGAAAAGCAGTAATACCCAACCATAATCATAAGGGGATACAAGAAGTATGAATCGCAATATTCTCAAATATGATAACCGGGGCTTCACCTTGGTTGAAATCATGATCGTCGTCGCAATTGTGGGACTGTTGGCCGCGCTGGCAGTTCCGGGCTTCGTCAAGGCCCGCAAACAATCCCAAGGCCGACGCATCATGAATGACTGCCGCCAAATGGACGCCGCCATCGACCAGTGGTCCGTCAACAGCGGCATCGCCGATGGCACCACCGTCGATACCGTGGCTGCTGGTACCTACCTGAAGCAGGCCTGGTTCGTTGTCGACCTGCTCGGCAACACGTACCAATTGAGTGGGACCGGCACGGGCCAGATTCAAATCAGCACGGCGACCAAGAGTTCCCTCGCCGGTGTCGGCATCGACTGGGGTGTCTACTAAACCTCCGTCCTTGCACGGATAGTGGGGACGTTGCGGCGCGCGCGAATACATCGAATTCGCAGCGTCGCAACGTCCTTCCATTTTTTGCCCCTGACGCACGCCCTCCCGCCCCCATCACATCGGCGCGCCTGATGTGAATCCTCTTGCCCTTCGCCCGCGAATTCTCTATTCGGAAAGCCATGCACCACATTCATCGTCCCGTCCACGTCCCACGGCACACATGAAAATCGGCGTCATCGGCGGCAGCGGCCTTTACGAGATGGAATCCATCCAGCACAAACGCTGGGTTCGCGTCACCACCCCGTTCGGCAAACCCTCCGATCACTTTCTCACCGGCCGCATCGCCGACCGCAACATCGTGTTCCTCCCCCGTCACGGCTGCGGCCACAAAATCCTCCCCAGCGAGCTCAACCACCGCGCCAACATCCACGGCATGAAACAGCTCGGCGTCAGCCACATCATCAGCGTCAGCGCCGTCGGCTCGCTCAAAGAACAATACAAACCCACCGACATCGTCGCCATCGACCAGTTCATCGACCGCACCAAACGCAGCGCCGACTTCACCTTCTTCGGCAACGGCGTCGTCGCCCACATTGCCTTCGCCGACCCGATCTGCAACCGTCTCCGCCACATCCTTGTCGACTGCGCCCGACGCGCCGGCGCCACCATCCACGATGGCGGCACCTACGTGAACATGGAAGGCCCGGCCTTCTCCACCCGCGCCGAATCCCACTTCCACCGCCGCATGCAATGGGACGTCGTCGGCATGACCAACTACGGCGAAGCCCGCTGCGCCCGCGAAGCCGAGATCTGTTACGCCACCCTCGCCATGGTCACCGACTACGATTGCTGGCACGAAGATCACGACGCCGTCACCGTGGAAATGGTCGTCGCCAACCTCGCCAAAAATTCCGCGACCGCCCAGGAGATCATCCGCCTTGCCGTCGCCGCGCTCGACCCCGACGCCGATTGCACCTGCCGTCACGCGCTCGCCTCCGCCATCATGACCAGCCCCAAAACCATTCCCCCGGCCGCGCGCAAGAAGCTCCGACTCCTCCTCCAAAAATACTCCAAGGCCATGTAGCCGCAGGCTTTAACCTGCGTTCCCCGCGCCGTCACCGTCAATGAAACATCGGCGACAACGCCCGACGCCGCACGTGCCGCACCGCTTCCTCATGGCTCCAGTCCTTCGACCTCGCCATCAGACGCCGCACTTCGATCTCCAGGCAAACCCGTCGCACCAGCAGATCGTACAGGAGCAACACCACGACCACGACCAAGGCGTTTACCACCGGCACCTCGTTCGCCAACAGGAAGAACGCCCCGATCAACGCCACCATCGCCCCCAGATCGAAAAACCGCAGCACCTCGTTGTTGCGCAGCACGACCGGCCGCTCCGGTATCGCCCGAAACAGCAAATACCGCGCGCACGTCTTCAACACCACATACACCACGCATAACCCAAGGCCGTACTTAGCCACAATTCTCCACCTTCCTTGACTCCCCTCCCACCTCACGGCGACTCGTATCCCGAATCCCCGCCACCGGTCAAGCCAGAACCCACACCCAGCGCCGTCCGGTTGTAGCCGCGAATCTCATTCGCGGTAGGGTCACGCTGCCAACCGAGCGGGCGCGACCGGGTGCAAAACAACTCATATCTAATGAACATAGCCGATCATCCGTGCCCAATTCGTGTGAATTCGCTCTCGCCCTGAGCGAAGTCGAAGGGTGGCGAACATCCCTGCCCATCCGTGTGAGCCGGGTCGGACGAGACACCGCTCCCCCTCTTTCGCGGCAATCCGTGGCTCGCCCTTCCGCCCTTCGTTTCCTGTTTCCCGCCTTCTGGCTCTTGGCCTCTATTTCGTGCCTCCCATTTCCTCACCAGTTCCCATCCACGCCGCCCCTCCCCATTCCCCCATCCGCAGAACGCCCGCGCTCAGTCCCGAGGCCGGTTGAACGCTCCTCGTTTTGTGCTACCTTGGCCGCAATCGACCAGTGCAGGAGTCAATTGAAGAAGCCGACTGCCAACCCTGAGTATCTGGACAAGCTCAAGCAGGCCATCCTCCAACAGCACGGCTGCGAGGCAACGTACCTGGAGAGTGTGAACACCCTCGAGACTTCCAAAGGTCAGACCGTTTGGAGAGGCATTGTCGCGGTGTTTCAAATCACCGGTCACCCGAAGGCCACCCGATGCTATGCCTGGGGTCGCTGGCTGCCAAGTGGGAAAATGTGTTATGTCGCCGTCTTGGGAATCCCGCCCATCGATTCCCCACGCAAGGCCATCGAAGTGGCAATCGTCCCCGAAACGAATCAGACGTCCTGACGGCCAGCGACAATCGGTTGGTACCGGCCCCCGCACTGTACAAACGCCGCCGTTTGAGTGATGATGCTTTCCGTGAACCGCAAAGCCACTGCGCATCAGGGCGGACCCGAAGACTCGCCCCTGCCGAATGTCACCCGCTGGCTCTGCGTCCACACGCGCCCGCGCAAAGAAGCCGGCGCCGAACAATACTGCCGCGACGTGCTCGGGCTCGACACCTACTACCCCAAGTTAAAGCGCCTCAAAATCATCCGCCGCGTGAAACGTTCGGTGATCGGCCCGCTTTTCCCACGCTATTTCTTCTGCCGCCTGAACCTGACGAGAAACTTTCGCGCCGTGCAATACGCCCCCCAGGTCCTCGGCGTCGTCGGCTTCGGCGGACGCCCCACCGTCGTCGATGACGCCATCATCCACCAACTCCAACAATGGGCGGGCGAAACGGTCGATGTCGTCACCGTGCGCCCGGGACTTCGTGCCGGCGATCTCGTCGAAATTTCCGACGGTCCGCTCCGCGGCCTCCAAGCCATTGTCCTGCAGGAGATGAGTGACCGCGACCGCGTCGCCGTGTTGCTCTCCACGCTCGGCTGCCAGGCTCGCCTAATCGTCAGCCGGTCGCAACTCGTCAACACCTCTTAGTGCCGACACAGCGGGGACAATCCTAACACCATGAACTTCTGGCAAGACCAACGCGTGATCGTCACCGGCGGCGCCGGCTTTCTCGGCTCCTTCGTCGTCGACGGTCTCAAGGCGCGGGCCTGCCCCAACATTGTCATTCCCCGGACGCGGGACTGCGACCTGCGTGATCGCGCCGCCATCGCCCGCCTCTTCAAAGACGCGCGGCCAACGATGGTCCTGCACCTGGCGGCGGCGGCCGGCGGCATCGGCGCCAATCGCGATCATCCCGGAAAATTCTTCTACGACAACGCCATCATGGGCATCGAGTTGATCGAGCAGGCCCGACAGTTTCAGTTGCCCAAACTCGTGATCGTCGGCACGAGCACCGCGTATCCGAAATCCACGCCCGTCCCGTTCCTCGAGGAAAACCTGTGGAGTGGCTGCCCCGAAACCACCATGGCGCCCTACGCCATGGCCAAGAAGGCGCTCCTCGTCCAATGTCAGGCCTACCGTCAGGAATACGGCCTGAACGCCGTATACCTTATGCCCGCGAATCTCTACGGACCTCGCAACAGTTTCGACCCGCAATCCTCGAACGTGATCCCGGCGCTCGTGAAGAAGTGCGTCGACGCCCGCGACCGAGGCGACAAATTCATCGAGTGCTGGGGCACGGGAAGCGCCTCCCGCGAGTTCCTCTACGTGACTGACGCCGCCGAAGGCATCCTTCTCGCCGCCGAACGCTACAATAAACCCGATCCCGTTAATCTCGGAAACGGGCAGGAGATTTCGATTCGGGATCTGGTCAACATGATCGCCAAACTTACCCGGTTCTCGGGAGAGATCCGTTGGGACGCGACCAAACCCGACGGACAGCCCCGCTGTTGTCTCGACGTCCAGAAAGCGGCTCGCGAATTTGGGTTCCGCGCCAAGATGACCTTTGAAGACGGCCTCCGCGCCACCATCCAGTGGTACGAAGACAATGTGAAGAAGGCGTGACGCGACGTTAGTAAGGCGCGCCTTGCCAAACGCCGCCGTATCCACTATCCTAGACCTTCTCGTGCTCCCATGAATTACGTCACGCTAGCGAAAACTGTCTTCGACATCGAGATCGACGGCCTGCGCCGGACGCGCGCCTGTCTCGACGCGAGCTTTTCCAAGGCCGTCGATGCCATCGTCAAATGCCTCGGCAATCGCGGCAAGGTCGTGGTCACCGGCATCGGCAAGTCCGGCAATATCGGCCAGAAAATCGCCGCCACGCTCACCAGCACGGGCGCCACCAGCGTCCTGCTCAATTCCGTGGACGCGCTGCACGGCGACCTCGGCGTGATCAACGATGGGGATTGCGTCCTGGCCCTCAGCTATTCGGGCGAGACGGAGGAGTTGTCCCGCATTTTGCCGGCGATCAAACGCTTCCATGTCACCGTCATCTCCATGACCTCGCACGCCAAATCCAGTCTCGCGCGCCACAGCGACATCGTCCTGCGCGTGCACGTGAAGAAGGAAGCCTGCCCGTTCAATCTCGCGCCGACCTCCAGCACCACCGCGATGCTCGCGCTCGGCGACGCTCTCGCCATGTGCGTCCTGGAAGCGCGCGGCTTAAAGAAATCGGATTACGCACGGCTGCATCCCGCCGGCGCCATCGGTCGCACCATGCTCCTTCAGATCAAGGACATCATGCGCACCGGCAACCGCAACGCCGTCATCGCCGACTACCGCAGCGTCAAGGACGCGCTCCTCGCCATGACCAAGGCCAAATCGGGCACGATCAGCGTCGTGAACAAACAGGGGCGCATCGCCGGCGTCTTTACCGACGGCGATTTTCGCCGCCACATCGCCCGCGGCCCCGAGGTCGCTTCAAGCCGCGATCCGCACCGTGATGACGCCCAACCCGATCACCATTCGCCAGGACGCGCTTGCCGTCGAGGCCCTCAAGATTTTCGAGCAACGACAGATTGACGATTTGATTGTGGTCAACGAGAATAAGCAGCCTGTCGGCATCGTCGATTCACAAGACCTGCCGAAATTTAAGATAATGTGACGCCAACAACCTTGTAACGGTTTATCGCCTTTAACGGTTTTAACAATAGGAGCAGTCAACAATGCCGTCAGCCAACGATCTTCGAAAAGGAATGGCCATCAAGTACAACAACGACGTCTGCGTCGTGCTCGACATGCAGCACCGCACCCCGGGCAATCTGCGCGCCTTCGTCCAGGCCACCCTGCGCAGCCTGAAAACGGGCAAGTCCTCCGTCGTCCGCTTCACCTCCACCGAATCCATCGAGGTCGTTTCCAAGACCACCAAACCCGTGGACTTCAGCTTCAAGGACCAGGCCGGCTATCATTTCATGGACCCGGAAACGTACGAGACGATCACGCTCAACGAGGAATTCCTCGGCACCTCCAAGAATTACCTCACCGAAAACCTGCGCTGCAGCCTGACCGAGGTCGAAGGCAAGGTCGCCGAACTCGAACTTCCGCCCGCCGTTGACCTCAAGGTCATCGACGCGCCCCCCGGCATCCGCGGCGACACCGCCACCAACGTCACCAAGCCCGCCAAGGTCGAAACCGGCATCGAAGTCGGCGTCCCCATCTTCATCAACCCCGGCGACACCATCCGCGTCGACACCCGCACCGGCAAATATTTGAGCCGGGCGTAGCCCCGATTTCGGGTATGGAGTGCGACGGATCATCACCGCCTTGTCGTAATGTCGTTTCCGGTATGGAGTGCGCTGACTTGTCAGCGCTTTGCCGTTAAGCAGTTGACCGCCAAGGTGTGAACACCAAACAACAAAGCGGCGACAAATCGCCGCACTCCAAAACTACCCTGCCTGTTGCGGGATCACTCCTCTGGCATTTGCGCGCTTCCGACGGATTCCGAGGATGATGATTAGTATGACCCCCGCTACGAAAGCAACAGCCGCACCGGACAACGCCACAATTGCATCGACTAAATCTCTCTCCGTCGCAAGAAGAAACAATCGGCCGTCTTCCAACAAGGCATAGCAACTAACCCAATCAGAGAGTGCTCCTTCAAACGACAGTTTGACCTCATCGACAACCTTGCCCGGCGGTTTCGGAACCGTAAACCACGAACGAAATTCTCCGTGGCTGACCCGGGCTGCCAACGGCAACGCAGCGTTTGCGTTGATGACGTTGTTGGTTTGAAGCAACAATCGTGGTGTCGTTTCGCCTTCTGACGGCCATTCAAGAGCCCAATCGTGTCCTAATCTGGTCAAGTTCTCGATGAGATGCCAATCATTGCTCTGCCAGGCGAAGATCTGACCAGTTGTGCTCTTGACGACCATCAACGGTTCCTCATCGCCAGAACCGAAGCCCAGAATCCTCAGGTACCTTATTCCCTGTCCATCTGGAAGTCGCGTCAGCAAATGCCAGTATTGGGCACCATCGGGATCGAATCTTTTACCCGTCGCGTAATGTTTCCGCCAAAGGTAAACAGCACCGCTCCGTGTATTCACGCAAAGACGGAGTTCCTTGGTATAAGTGATAGTGGCATCCAGGATCGCCATAACCCTCTCACCCGGTGGGCCGGGAAGCTCTTTCCATTTCCGCCCGTCCTTAAGCAATCGAACAAAGAGAGAACCACTGTAGCCGCCGACCACCGGTGCGCCGACAAGAACCAGTATACAAATCAGCCAAAAGGGCAGTCGTTTCATTTCGCCTTCATCTCACGCCCGTGGGTGTGCCTTCTCGTATACCTTTTTCAAACGTTCCGGCGTGATGTGCGTGTAGATTTGCGTCGTGGAGAGATTGGCGTGGCCGAGGAGTTCCTGCACGCTGCGCAGATCAGCCCCGGCATCGAGCATGTGCGTGGCGAAACTATGACGCAGCTTGTGCGGCGTCAGTGACGGATCGAGTCCCGCAGCGATCAGGTATTTCTTCAACATTCGCTGGATGCTCCGCGCGGTCAGACGATCCCCGAACCTGTTCACAAACAGCGGCCCCCGCGTGCTCCGCGCCCGTAATTGGAGATATTTTTGCAGCGCGTCGATCGACGGCCCACCGAGCGCGGCCAGCCGCTCCTTCTTGCCCTTGCCGCGAACCCGCACGACTTCGCCAAGCACATCCACATCGTCATCGTTGAGCTGGACGAGTTCGTGAATCCGCATCCCGGCGCTGTAGAGTGTTTCCAAAATCGCCTTGTCGCGCCACGCAGAAAGCCCGTCCTTCGCATCGCCCTTCAACGGCGCTTCCAACAGCGCTTCCACCTGCTGGATCGTCAGGAACTTCGGCAGTTTCCGCGTTTTCTTCGGAAGGGTCAGCCCCACTACCGGGTTTTGCTTCACCCGCTCGGTGCGCACCAGCCATTTGAACAAACTTCGCAACGCCGACATCTTGAGATGGATTGTCGCGCGATCGAATTTCCGCTCGTTGAGGTAAACCAGGTATCCGCGGAGATGAAACGGATCGACCCTCTGCCAATCGCACGCCAGTTTATACTTCTCCCCGAACCAGTTGGCGAACGCCGCGATGTCGGCAGAGTAATTGCGGAGGGTCAGCGTCGAGGCGTCGCGCTCGATGCGGAGGTAATTGAGAAACTCTTCGGTCAGCGCGTCCGTTACGCGGCCAACGGCGCCAGTTTTTTGATGTTCTTGCACTTCGGATAAGCCGAGCAGCCGAGAAAGTCACCGAAGCGTCCGTGGCGCTTCACCATCGGCGAGCCGCACTTCTCGCACTTCTCATCGGTCATCACCGGCTCCTCCTTGGGCGGAGCCGGCGGCGCCTTGTCTTTCAAGTCATCCGGCAACGGCTTCGCATTACGGCATTTGGGGTACCCCGAGCACGCCAGGAACGGCCCGCGTCGGCTGTTGCGGATCAACATCGGCGAACCGCACTTCTCGCACTTGATGTCGGTCGCCACTGGCTGCGGCTTCTCGATGACGGTGATCTTACCCTCGGCATCTCGCGCGAACGATTTCGCGTTCTTGCACTCCGGATAGCCGGAACAGGCGAGAAACTCGCCGCGTTTGCCGGCTTTGATGACCATCGGCGAACCGCATTTCTCGCACTTGATGCCGGTTTCTTCCTTTTCCACGACCTGAATGCTCCCGTCTTCGCCGCGTTTGAAGTTCTTCGTATTCTTGCACTTTGGGTACGCCGAGCAAGCCAGAAATTCGCCGTTCTTGCCGCCCCGGATATTCAACATCTCGCCGCACAACTCGCACTTGATGTCCGTCGGGATCGGCTTGGGCCGCACGTCCTCCATGTTGTCCGTGGCGGCTTTCAACGTCGGCTCGAAATCCTTGTAGAAGTCGCCGAGCATGTGGTGCCACTCGACCTTGCCTTCCTCGATCTCGTCGAGCAGCTCTTCCATCTGCGCCGTGAACTGCACATCGAGCAATTTCGCGAAGTGTTTGACGAGAACGTCGGTCGTGACCTCGCCGAGTTGCGTCGGCGTAAGACGGCCCTTCTCCTTCAAGACGTAGTGCCGCTTCTGGATCGTCGCGATCGTCGGCGCGTACGTGCTCGGCCGGCCGATGCCAAGTTCCTCCAGGGCCTTTACCAGCGTCGCTTCGCTGAACCGCGGCGGGGGTTCCGTAAAATGTTGCTCGGGGTGGAGCTTGATCAGATGCAATCGCTCGTTCTCGCTCAGCGGCGGCAGCTTCTTGTTTTCCTCCTCCTCCGATGGCTTCTCGCGCTCGGCCTTCTTCTCCGCCTCTTCCTCGACACCGTAAATCTTCAACCACCCCGCGAACACCACCTCGGTTGCCGTCGCGCGAAACAGGAAGAACTTCGTTTCTCGGCGCGCGTCGATATCGATGCTCGTCACCTTCATCTCGGCGGGCGTCATCTGGCTGGCGACAAACCGTTCCCAAATCAGCTTGTAAAGCCGAAATTGGTCGTGATCGAGGTACGCCCGCACGCTGTCCGGCGTCCGCCGCACCGAGGTCGGACGGACTGCCTCGTGCGCTCCTTGCGCGTCCTTCTTCGATCTGTAAAAATTCGGCGTCTCCGGCGCGTAGTCCGGCCCGATGGTATCACGGATAAACGCCAGCGCCTCCGCCTGCGCTTCTTTCGATACGTTGAACGAGTCGGTACGCATGTACGTGATCAACCCGACCGAGCCTTCGTCGCCGACATCCATGCCTTCGTAGAGCTGCTGTGCGACCATCATCGTCTTCGATGTGCCCATGCCCAGCGCCTTCGACGCGGATTGTTGCAGGGTGCTCGTCGTGAACGGCGGCGGCGCGTTCCGCTTCTTCGGCTTGATGTCGATCTTGGCGACCTTGTATTCGCACTGCTGCAGGTCGGACAGAATCCCGTCCGCTTGCTCTTTGCTTCCAATAATGACCGTGTCAGCCTTCGCCTCGCCGTTGGGTGACTTGACCTTTTTGTCCCCCACCTGGATCAGCCGCGCCAGGAAATGGTCCTTCGGATCAACCAGCTTCCGCAACTCGGCCTCGACCGACCAATACTCCTGCGGCTTGAACGCGCGGATTTCGCGTTCGCGATCCACCACCAGCCGCACCGCGACGGATTGCACCCGCCCGGCGCTCAGCCCACGGGCGACCCGCTTGTTCAGCAACGGCGAAATCTTGTATCCGACGATGCGATCGAGAATTCGCCGCGCCTGCTGCGAATCGACCAGCTTCATGTCCACCTGCCCGGGGTGGTCGAAGGCTGCTCGCACCGCATTCTTGGTAATTTCGTTGAACTGCACGCGGAAAAACTCCGGGCCGTTCCGCTTGCTCTTCAAAAGTTCCTGCAGATGCCAGGCAATCGCTTCGCCCTCACGGTCGGGGTCGGATGCCAGGTAAATCGTCTCGGCGTCCTTCGCCGCCTGTTTGAGATCGTTGACGACCTGGCGCCTTCTTCTTGGAAACCTGATACGTCGGCTCGAAATTGTTTTCGATCTCCACGCCAAACTTGCGCTCCGGGCAGATCGCGCACGTGTCCCATGGACGCCTTCACGCTGAAGTCCGATCCCAAATACTTGTTGATCGTCTTCGCTTTCGCGGGGGACTCAACTATGACCAGTTTTTTCGCCATACATTTCTATTCTGTTGCCATCACGGCTTGAAGGCCGAGTTACGCACGTACAACTTTCCCGGCAGTTGCCGCACCAGCCGTTTCATCTCCAACGATAACAAGGTTGCGGAAACACACGCCGTTGTCAAACCGCTGGCCCGAATGATCTCGTCGATGGCCGTTTCCTCCTGGCCCACCTGCGCCATCACTTTTGTCTCCATGTCGCTCAACACCAAAGCAGGTTTGGTTCCTCCGCCTTCGGATGCCGCCTCAGCCTGTTCGGTGGCCCTTTTTGGCAATAGGTACTCAAATTCGCCCAGTATGTCCTCCGCATCCTCGGTCAATTTTGCGCCATCCTTGATCAATTTGTTCGTTCCTCTGGACAAAATTGAATCGGCCCGCCCCGGCACCGCGAACACCTGTCGCCCCTGCTCCGCCGCCTGATTGGCTGTAATCAGCGCCCCGCTCTTCAGGTTCGCCTCGACCACCACCGTGCCCAGCGACCAACCGCTTATGATGCGGTTTCGCATCGGAAAGTTCTGCCGATCCGGTTTCACGCCGAACGGGAACTCCGTCACCACCGCGCCGCCTTTCTCGATAATCTCGTTCGCCAGCTTCTCGTTCTCCGCCGGATACACGATGTCGATTCCGCACCCGATCACCGCCACCGTCCGCCCCTTCGCTTGCAGCGCCCCGTGGTGTGCCGCCGTATCGATTCCTCGCGCCAAGCCGCTCACCACCGTCACGCCAACGCGACCCAATTGATACGCCAGTTTTCGCGCCATGTCCTGCCCGTACAACGTTGTCCGGCGCGAACCGACAACCGCAATCGCCAGTGCATCGCGCTCCGAGAGCGTTCCCTTCACATATAAGATGATTGGCGGATCGTAAACTTCCCGCAGGTTCTTGGGATACTCCGGTTCGTCCCGGGTCACGACGTGCACCGCCGCCTTTTCGATTCGTGCCAACTCCCCATCGAGATCGACTTTTTCACGCCAACTGATAATGCTTCGCGCGACTTCGTCTCCCACGCCTTCAACCTGCATCAGGTCAGCTTTCGTCGCCGAGAGGATCGCCTGCGGCTCGTTAAACCGGTCCAGCAACGCGCGGACACGAATCGGTCCGACGCCGTCAACCATGTTGAGTGCGATGTAGGCTTCGCGCGAAGTCATACGCGCTTCCACTGCGGACAAGACCGCGACCTCTTTATGCCGCCGCCTTCTTGGCGCGGCGCTTCCACCCGAATTCCATCTGCGGCTCTTTCAGCAACTCGTAATTCTTCAGCAGTCGCAACGTTTGCAGGAGATCCGATTTCTGGTAGTTGCGATTCGTCGCCACGCTCGCAATCAACTCCTGCAGGATCGACCGAAACGCGATCACGCCATCGACCCCTTTCGACCGCAACAACTCGATGCTCCGCTGTCGGGTCTTGTTGTCCCGTGGCAGTCCCGGCACGACCAGCAGTTTTACGAGGCCTTCGCTCCCCACCAGCCGTTGCGCTTCGTCGACGGCCCGCTTCTCCACAAACCGGAAAATCTTCGGCTGATGCGCCAGCACGCCCGGCGCGAAGATCTCCGTGTGCCAGCCTTTCACAGCCACGATTGCCCGCGAAACCTGCGACAGTGTCTTCGACGTAATTTCAAATTCCGGCGGCATCGCCCCCGGCGCCGCCCGCGGGTTCAGCACAATCAAATCCACTTCCTCATCGGCGCTCTTGTGCCGCGCCTGCACGATGTATTTGCGCCGCTGGCAAACGAGAAATCCGTGCAACTCGAAGAATTCGCGGACAATGCCCTCGTCAACGGCAGACATCCACAGCCTCCACAAGGTCCGCGTCCGTGACCGCATCCGAAACCACGGCCTCGCCGAGCCGCTTCAACAGCACGAACCGCAATTTGCCGTTGCGCGCCTTCTTGTCGAGCCGCGCCGCGGCGAGCAACTCCTCCAGCTTGAAACTGCCCCCGAGCCGGGTCGGCAATCCGCTGGCGGCAATCAAATCGCTTCAGCCGTTTGGCTTCCGCCTCGGTCAAGCCGGCCCGCTTGACCGACATCCGCACCCCACAGCACATCCCCATGCAGACGCCTTCGCCGTGCAACAGCCCCACGTATTCCGACAGCGCCTCCATCGCATGGCCCAGCGTGTGGCCAAAATTCAAAATCGCCCGCAGCCCCGCCTCGCGCTCGTCCGCGCTGACCACCTCGGCCTTGATCTCACAGCACCGCCGCACCACGTGGGTCACCGCCTCCGGCTGGAGCGCCAGCACCTGTTTGTATTCCCGTTCCAACCATTCAAAGAATTCTGCGTCCCGTATTGCCCCGTGCTTGATCACTTCCGCAAAGCCCGAACGCAATTCGCGCCCGGGCAACGTCGCGAGCGTGTCGGTGTCCGCGAGAACAAGTTTGGGTTGATAAAACGCGCCCACAAGGTTTTTGCCCTGCGGCAGGTTCACGCCCACCTTCCCGCCGACCGAGCTGTCGACTTGCGCAAGCAGACTCGTCGGCATTTGCACGAGCGCCAGACCGCGCAAATAGCTCGCCGCCACAAAACCGGCCAAATCTCCCACCACGCCGCCTCCGAGGGCGATGACGAACGATTGACGGTCCAACCCCAGCGACGGCATCTTTTCGAAAAGCCGATTGGCCTGGCGCAGCGATTTCGAAGACTCACCCGCCGGCACGCTGAGCACTTTGACTGTGAACCCACCTTTGCCAAGCGCCTCGCGCAGGGGACCGGCGTAACGAGGCTCGACATTGGTGTCGGTGATGATTACGCCATGCTTGCCCAGCTTGAGTGACTGCAGATGCTCCGCCGCTTGCGACAGCAATCCGCTGCCGATCAGAATATCATAGCTGCGCTCACCCAGGTCGACGCGCACCCGCTGGGAGGCGCCTTTGGCTTTGGATTCCATGGATTTGCGGGATTACAACCCGCCCCCCAGGGCTTGTCAACCTTGAATCGACTCGGCCCTCACCCGCACAACACGCCGCGTGCGCCCTGTCACCTTGAACGGATCGGCCATTCGATGTCCCACGACCCACGCGATGCGACCGTCCGCTGCGCACACCAACGGCACCCGGCCACGGCGCCGCCGCGGCACTTTCTCGTCCACAAAGAAGTCCTGTAGCTTCTTCGCCTCCCTCATGCCCAGCGGTTGGAACCGGTCGCCGTTCTCCCATGTGCGCACGAACAACCCGTCCCCGAGCGCGTCGGCGTCGAACTGCTCACCCGCCTCGCCGATCACAAACTTCACGCCGAGTTCATCGATCGTCGTTTCATCGGACAAGCTCAACGGCCAGTGGCCCCGCACCGGCTCCAGCTCCCGCCGGCTGGCTTTTTGCAGCCACTCGTATTCGCGGTACACCACCAGTTCGTACGGCAGATCGACCTCCGCGCTTGGCGAATCCCCCAGTGCCGCGTGCCGGACCGCCTCGATTTGATCGAAGGTAAACCTCGGCCCGCTCTCGGCGTCGCCACCCAGCCAAAAGCGCAACACCCGCCGCTGGATGGCCACCGGACAGTTCACCAGCGCTTTCACGTTCACCGCGTCGTTCTGGCAAACCGTCATGTAAAACCGCTGGGCGACGTGATGCAGGAGATAGAAATCCTCGTCGCGCAAGATTTCCGCGGTATGAAGCAGCACCTCGCGGATCGCGGGATTGAAGTCGCGTTCCAGCAACGGCAACAGCTTGTGCCGGATGCGATTGCGGGTAAACCGCGTGTCGGCGTTGGACGCGTCTTCCCGGTACGACAGTTTCTCGGCGGCCAGATATTCCAAAATTTCGGCCCGCCGCACTTTCAACAGGGGCCGAATCACACGGAGCGGGCCAAACTGGCGTTCGGGCCAGATGCCGACCAGTCCCGGCACGCCCGCGCCCCGCAACAATCGCAGCAGAAACGTTTCCGCTTGATCGTCCGCCGTATGCGCCAGGGCCAGCTTCTGGATGCCCGTTTGCGCCGCGACGTTGGCGAAGAATTCATGGCGCGCACGACGGGCACCGTCTTCATCGCCGGCCACTTTTCGCCACTCAATCGTATTCGTTAGCCCGTATCGCGTGGCCAGGTCGCGTACAAACTCCGCGTCCGCGTCGCTCGCCGGCCCGCGTAGTTGATGATTCAAGTGGCACACGTGCGGTCGCCAGCCGGATTTGACGAGTGCGTCCAGAAGGGCCACGGAATCCGGTCCACCGGACACACCAACGAGGAGTGTTTCGCCCGGCTCGAGCATTTTCGCCAGAGCCGCTTGAACTTTCAAGAGCATGACTTCTCTTTAGGAAGGCCGGATTTCTTTCAACCCGCCCATGTACGGCAGTAACACCTCGGGGATTTTCACGCTGCCGTCGGCCTGCTGATACGTCTCCAGCACCGCCACGTACAACCGCGCCAGCGCCGTGCCGCTGCCGTTGAGAATATGCACGAACCGATTCTTGCCGTCCGCGCCTTTGAACCGGATGTTGGCCCGTCGCGCTTGGTAATCTTCGCAGTTCGAGCAGCTCGACACTTCGAGGTACGCGTTCTGGCCCGGCGCCCACACTTCGATGTCGTACGTCTTCGCGCTGGCAAATCCCATGTCGCCCGTGCACAGCAGCACGACGCGATAATGCAGCCCGAGCAACTGCAGCACGCGCTCGGCATTGGCCGTCATTGTCTCGAGTTCATCGTAGCTGGTCTCGGGCTTGACGAACTTGATCATTTCGACCTTGTCGAACTGATGGACGCGAATCATCCCGCGCGTCTGTTTGCCCGCCGCGCCTGCTTCGCGCCGGAAACACGGTGTGTACGCGCAATAATAAATCGGTAACTGGTCTTCCTTCAAAATCTCTTCGCGGTGGATGTTCGCCACCGGCACTTCGGCGGTCGGCGCGAGATACATCTCCTCGTCCCGTAACCGATACATGTCCTCCTCGAACTTCGGCAACTGTCCCGTACCAATCATCGCGTTACGGTTGATCAGAAACGGCGGGGACACTTCCGTAAACCCGTGCTCGCGCGTGTGCAAATCGAGCATCCAGTTGATCAATGCCCGCTCCAGCCGCGCGCCCGCGCCCTTGTAGAGAATGAATCCGCTACCAGAGATCTTCGCCGCACGGGCGAAATCCAGAATGCCGAGTTGCTCCCCGATGTCCCAGTGCGCTTTCGGCGGAAACGCGAACTTCGGCGCATCACCCCACTTGCGGATCTCGGGATTGTCGGCGGGATCCTTCCCGACTGCCACGCTTTCGTGCGGCAGGTTCGGAGTCATAAGGAGGATTTCTTGTAATTTCCCGTCGAGATTCGCCACCTCGGCATCGATCGCCGCGACCCGCCCGCCCACCTGTTTCATTGCCGACATCTGCGCGCTCGTATCCTGCCCCTTCGACTTCAGCGCGCCGATTTCTTTGCTGACCTTGTTGCGCTCGGCCTTGAGATTGTCGCTCTCAGCCCCAAGCTTCCGCCGGTGTTCATCCAATGCGGCGATCTCGGCGATACGCGCGTCGTCGCCGCGTCCGCGTGTGGCCAAGCGTTCGCGCACGAAATCCGGTTTTTCCCGAATGAGTTTGATGTCGAGCATGGGAGCGGATGATAAGGCGATGCGCCCGCGAGAGCAAGCGCGTCACGAACCGACAATACGCGGCACCGCCGCCAAGGCTTCCGCCAACTTTTCAGGCTGTTTGCCGCCCGCTTGGGCCGTATCCGGGCGGCCACCACCGCCGCCGCCGCAAATCTTGGCGAGTTCCCCAACAATCTTGCCTGCGTGCTTCCCTTGCTTCACGAGATCAGGCGTCACGTAACAAATCAGCGACACTTTGCCTTCCGCGACGCCGCCCAACACGACCACGCCGCTGGTCACTTTCGTTTTCAATACATCGACCACTGCGCGCAGTAGACTCGCATCCGCGCCGGGCACTTCGCTGACGAGCAAATTACCCTGCTGTTTTGCGAGCAACTGCTCGGCAATCGCCGGTGCCTGGGATTGCATCGCGGCCTGGCGCTGTTTGGCCAGTTCTTTTTCCTGCTCGCGTGCCTTGGCCTTCGCTTCCTCGGCTTTCTCCTGTTCGCCCTGTTTCGCGATGAACTCTGTTGCAAATTGGCCGCACACCGCCTCGATGCGCCGAATCCCCGCCGCGACCGCCGACTCCCGCATGATCTTGAACAATCCGAGTTCGCCGGTCGTCCTCGTGTGCGTTCCGCCGCACAGTTCCATCGAATAGCCGTCCAGCGCCTTGTTGTGTCCGCCGATCTGCACGATGCGGACGACATCGCCATACTTGTCGCCGAAAAACTGCATGATGTTTGGTTTGCCGCGCACATCCGCATACGGCATCTCGAACCAATACACCGCTGCGTTTTCCCGAATTCGCTCGTTCACCAGCTTCTCGATGTCGGCGATCTGTTGGTCGGACAAATGTTCCGGGTGATTGAAATCGAACCGCAACCGGTCCGGCGCGACCAGCGACCCCTTCTGCCGTGCCTCCCGACTCACCACCTCGTGCAACGCCCAGTGAAACAAATGCGTCACCGTGTGATGCCGCTGGATATTGGACCGCCGCAGCACATCCACCGCAGCGCGCACCCGCTGACCCTTTTCGAGCGGCGCGACGCTACGATGCACAAACACATTCCCCTGCTTCTGCGTATCCAATACCTTCGCCGAACCGATCAGCCCCGTATCGCCCACCTGTCCGCCCATCTCGGCGTAGAACGGCGTCTTGTCGAGGATGACATCGAAGTACTTTTCCGCACCGGGCGACACGACCTCAACCACGGCTTCGATTTCGAGATTGTCGTAGCCGAGAAACTTCGTCGGCTCAACCTGCAAATTTTCCGTCGCAACCGTAACCACCGATTTCTTCTTATCGTGGTCTGCTCGTGCCCGCTCGCGCTGCTCATCCATCAGTTTATCGAAACCAGCAACGTCCACCGTGAATCCGTGCTCGCGTGCCATCAATTCCGTTAGATCGAGGGGAAAACCAAATGTGTCGTAGAGTACAAAGGCTTCGTCGCCGGCAATGACGTTGGTGATTGGCCGTTTCGGTCGATCCACGCCTGGTGATTTCAGGCCGTATGAGACATCCACGTACTTGTTAAAATGTTCGATCCCCCGATCCAACGTCCTATTAAAACTCTCTTCCTCCGCTTTGAGGTTGGATTGAATCTTGGCTTTGTTTCGTCTCAATTCCGGGAAGACATCGCCGAAGTTCGCCGCGACCACGTCCACGAGTTTGTAGAAGAACGGTTCTCTGAATCCCAAGTTACGCCCGTAGCGCACGGCGCGGCGCAGGATGCGGCGGAGGACGTACCCGCGGCCTTCATTGGAAGGCTGGATTCCGTCGGCGATGGCGAAACTCAGGCAACGGATGTGGTCGGCAACGACGCGGAACGCAATGTCGACTGCAACTTGGCCGTGAGGCAAGACACCAGGCTCTGGCAATGTGCTCGTGTATCTTTGACCGCTGAGCTTCTCGAGTTCACGGAAGATCGGTGAAAACGCGTCGACCTCATAGTTGGAAACGGGTCGTGTGAAATCCTTGAACCCCTTCGTGCACTGGATCATCGAACACACGCGCTCGAAACCCATGCCCGTATCAACGTGCCTGGCGGGGAGCGGCGTGAGCGTACCGTCGGGATTGGCGTTGTATTGGATAAAGACGAGATTCCAGATCTCGATGCATCGAGCGTCACCGGCATTGACGAGCTTCGCGGCGCCATCGCCGTTGGGAGTCAGGTCAATGTGGATTTCGCTGCACGGGCCACACGGGCCGGTGTCGCCCATCATCCAGAAATTGTCTTTGCGATTGCCGGGAAGGACGTGATCGGCAGGAAGATGTTGTTTCCACAAATCGCGCGATTCGGTATCGGCGGGCGTTTTGTCGTCACCCTGAAAGTACGTCGCGTAGAGGCGCTCTTTGGGGAAATGCCAGCGGCCGACGAGGAGTTCCCAGGCCCAATCGATGGCTTCTTTCTTGAAATAATCGCCAAAACTCCAATTCCCGAGCATCTCGAAAAACGTGTGGTGATACGTGTCGAGGCCAACGTCTTCCAAATCGTTGTGCTTGCCGCCGGCGCGGATGCATTTCTGCGTGTCCGCCGCTCGCGTGGGCGAACCCCGCTCAGCGCGGGGCCATTTGTCCACGTCGGGTGCGCGCTGGCCGAGAAAGATCGGCACGAACTGGTTCATGCCCGCATTGGTGAACAGCAAATTCGGCGCGTCGGGCAACAGCGAACTCGACGGCACGATGGTGTGCTGTTTCTCGCGGAAAAAATCCAGAAAGCTCTGGCGTATCTCGGCCGAGGTCATAAATCGTGCGGCTCGCCGCGGACGAATCGGTTACTCGGTGCCGCCAATGCGCTTGCCGAGGCTGGCGCCGTCGCTGAGTTTCTGTCGTACCGAGGCGATGATCGCATCCAACATCTTCCCGTTCTCGCGAAGGTAATCCTTGGCGGATTCGCGTCCCTGGCCGATTTGCTGGCCGTCGTAGGCCAGCCAGGAGCCTTTCTTCTCAATCACGCCGAGATCGGTCGCCACGTCGATGACCGAGCCTTCGCGGGCGATGCCGACATCGTACATGATGTCGAACTCGGACTCGCAGAACGGCGGGGCCACCTTGTTTTTCACGACCTTGGCCCGCACATGGCTGCCGACGACCTTGCCCGCGGGGTCCTTGATCACATTGACCCGGCGCATATCGATACGGACGCTGGAATAAAACTTCAAGGCGCGCCCGCCGGGTGTCGTCTCGGGATTGCCGAACATCACGCCAATCTTCTCGCGAATCTGGTTGGTGAAAATGCACGCCGTCTTGGCCTTGTGAATGCAGGAGGTCAATTTGCGCATCGCCTGGCTCATCAAACGCGCCTGCGCGCCGACCGTCGCATCGCCCATCTGGCCTTCCAATTCCGGCTCGCGGCACGAGCGCCGCAACCGAATCGACTACGATCACGTCCACCGCATTGCTGCGGATGAGCGTCTCCGTGATCGTCAGCGCTTCCTCGCCGCTATCCGGTTGGCTGATCAGCAAATCATCGAGATTCACGCCGATACGCTTGGCGTATGAGGGATCGACCGCGTGCTCGACATCGACAAACGCCGCCAGACCACCCGCCCGCTGCGCGTTGGCGATCACGCTCAGCATGAGCGTCGTTTTACCGCTGCTCTCGGGGCCGAACACTTCCGTGACGCGTCCCCGCGGAATACCACCCACGCCGAGCGCGAGGTCGAGCGACAACGCGCCTGTGGGAATCACGGGAATGTTCACCCGCGCCGTCTCGTCACCGAAACGCATGATCGAGCCCGAGCCGTACTGCTTCTCGATGGCGGCGAGCGCCGCCTGCAGGTTCTTGTCCTTCAGCGCGCTGGCCTTGCTGGCGGCATCTTTTTCCTTGGTTTCCACTTTTGTATCATCACCTTTTGCGGGCATAACGAAATCTCCTGTTAGTTTGGCACTCCCAGTGTGTGCGTCGAAAGTTTACTGTAAATCGAACCTTCGGGATGAAGCTGGCTCTCAAATAAATGGATGGCCTCTACCCGCAACGTCCCGAACGCCGTATTCTTAAGGGATTCGACGGCCCTTGTCAACGCAACGTCCGGGCGTGGGACCTTGATGCGTCCGAGCGTCAGATGGGCCGCAAACTCGCGGTGTTCGGGCTCGAAGCCAAGCGGCTGCATAGCCGCCTGCACCGACCCTGCGAGTGCTTTCAGTCGGCCACCACCATCATCGCAGCCGACCCAAACAACACGCGGCCGCGCCTCGTTGGGAAATGCTCCCGCGCCATGCACCGACAGGTCAAACGGCGGATGCTCCCCGGCCACGGATTGCAACCCGGCTTTGATCTTATCTACGAGCGGCTCCTCGATGTAACCGAGGAACTGCAGCGTCAGATGGAGATTATCGACCTTCGTCCACGAGATTTTCACACCGACATGCGCCCGTTTCAACCGCGCCTGCGCCTCCTCGATGGCGGCGCGAACATCGTCCGGTATCTCGATGGCAATGAACGCGCGGATCATGGTTTGAGCAGTTCACGCCTGACGGCATCGAGGGCGTATTGGGACACGAAAAATTTGAAGGTCTCGCGGTCGAAGGTGAGGATGTGGCGGCGGACATCGGTGCGTTCGGGCGTCGCGAAGCCGATGTAGACGAGCCCAACCGGTTTGTCCGGCGTGCCGCCGGTCGGGCCCGCAATACCCGTCGTGCTGATACCAAAATCCGCCCCGCTGCTCGTGCGAACGCCTTCGGCCATCTCGCGGGCGACTTCCTCGCTCACCGCGCCGTGGGCCTTCAATGTTTCGTCTCGCACACCGAGTAACCGCACTTTCGATTCGTTCGAATAGGTGACACAACCATTGATGAACACGTCGCTGGAGCCGCTGACGTTCGTGATTCGATTGGCAATCGTCCCGCCCGTGCAGGACTCGGCGACGGCGATGGTCTTGCGCGCGGCGGCCAGCATCTTGACCACCACTTCTTCGAGGCGGTCGTCGTCACTCCCGTAGATATGATTGCCCAGGACGGCCCGGATTCGTTTCTCCGCGTCATCGGCAGTCGACTTGAGATGCAAGATGATTCGCACTTCGACCTCGCCCATCTTGGCGCTGTAGCCGAGTTCGATGTCTTTCAAATCGGCCAGCGTTGGGGCGACCTGCTCTTCGACGACGGACTCAGCCAAGCCGACGACCTTGAACGTGCGGCAATCGAAACGGGCTTGCGCGCCAAAATGTTTCTGCAGCACCGGGCAGGACATATTCGTCGAACATCGGTTTCAATTCCCGTGGCGGGCCGGGCAACAAGAGAACCAGTTTGCCGTCATGATCCAGCGCCAAGCCCGGGGCGGTGCCATTGCGGTTGGGCAGCACCTGCGCGCCGGTCGGCACCAGCGCCTGGACATAAATCGATTCCGGAAGACGGATCCCCCGTTTGCGAATGCGCTCCCGGATGTGATCGGCCACGGTCTCATCGCGAACGAGTTTCCGCCCGAGCAATTCGGCAACAACATCGCGCGTGAAATCATCGGAAGTCGGGCCGAGTCCGCCCGTGATCATGAGGACATCGCTATGCGCCAACGCTTCCTTGACCGCCGCGCGCATTTCCGCGCGGTCATCGGCGACGGTCACCTGGCGGTCGAGCCGCAACCCGATGCCGGCCAGTTGGCGGGCGATGTACGTGAGGTGCGTGTTGACCGTGAAGCCCAGCATGAGTTCGCTGCCGGTATTGATCAGTTCCACCCTCACGACGGCGAGCCTAGCCAAGGACGGAGGCGAAGTCAAATGATGGACGCGACTGGAAGTGGATCGCGGATGTGATATACTCAAATGCATGATGACGACAAACGGTGATCAGAAACTGGAAGGAGCGGGTGGAGCGATGGGGCAGGTCGGCCTGAAACGGCGGGATTTTGTGGCGGCGTTGCCGGAGCCGGTTCGGGTGGAGATCAATTGCATGTTGCGGGACGGCTGGCGGCAGGATGCGATCGTCGACTGGCTGTTCGGTCAGATGGCGGATCGGGACGTTCCCGAGCATCGGCTGAAGAAGGGAGAGCGGTACGCGTTGATTTGGCTGCGGAAGGCTCGCGACGAACGGGTGGCCCGGGTGAATTGTCGGACAGTGATCGGGCGGTGGTGGCGCGGTCCGTATCGGGACTGGCTGGCGCTGCAACCCAAACCGTTCGTGCGGCCGCCTACGCCGAAAGCGGTCAAGATCGGGTTTCGGGCGCTGGCGGAAGAGCTGAAAGACAATCGCAAAGCCATGAATCTGCTGGCTCGACTGCGTCGGGCGGTACGCCGGGCCATGCAACGCCAACGGGAGGAGGTGAACGCCATGCCGTGGAGGCCGTGATCGAACAGGTTGTCGCCCAGGGTAGGGTGGTGAAGTCGTTTGGATTGCGACCAAGGATACTACGTGGTCGCGTGTCGTCGGACTCCGTTTCAGAGCGGAAAGAGGCAATCGGCTGGATACCCTCATCGGATTCGGGCATCGAGCCCTACAACGCGGGGGGAATGCGGGCAGGCTCGGTCACGGGGGCGGGCGGGTGACACTGGGTTTGTCGAGGTGCTCGGTCCAATCGACTTTGACGGGTGGGACGAGGGCGCCATGGATGATGAGCGAGCCGTTGGTTTGGACGTCGAAGGTGAGAGTGGAGTAGAGACTGTTGGTGAATGCCACGAGATCGAGGTGATTGGTGGCGTAGTCGGCGAGTTCGACGCGAGAGGTGGGCCAGCGGTTGTTGTCCGAATAGAAGAGCGACGAGAGCATGCTGGGCGCAACGATGGCGCCGGCTCCGCGTTGGAGGTCGGAGGAGGTGAGGCAACCGGTGAGGGCGAAGAACATGAGGGTAAGCGTGATGAGGGCGCGCTTCATGGGCATTGTTTATAGGGAATTGGGGGTGGGTTTGCGAGGGGGAAAGGGGGGCGGCCCCGCTCGGTGCAGGGTAAACGGGGGGAACGGGGGCATAGCAGATTTGAGATTGGAGATTTCAGAGCGGAGGGGGGTACGCGAAGGGAACGGACGGCGGGGACGGACGCAGGCTGAAGCCGTGCGGCTACGGGGGAGTCGAGCAACCGAGTAGCCAAGGGAAGACGGGGAGATACAGTTGGTAGCCGAGTAGCCGAGCAACCGAGTAGCCAAGGGAGGGCGGGGAGCCAAGGCAGGGCGCATCATTTGCTCGGAAGCAATTCTTTGGGGAAATTCACGGGGCGATAGTTCGGTTCACCAATTGCGCCGCCGACCTTATATTCGAGGATTTTTGCGAGAGGCCACGTTAGCAGGTTGAGGCCCGGCCACGATTTCAGGAACTGCGCCTGCACGTGGAAGTCCATCTTGCCGTCAAACCCGAGCTGGCCGCGGGCATTGGCTGTGAATGCACCGGCGGAGACGTCCATATCCTCGGTGCGAACCGACTCATCGGCAATGTTGAAGGTGCATTGGCAGCGGGTCGCCTTCGTGTTTCCCAAGGCCTCCGAGAAAATCCCGAACAGGGGCGCCTGCCAGAGGACCCCGTTCGTGATGGAGAGACTGCCCTTCCCTTGCAAGGCGCTGAAATCCGCTCCACGCCCGTTGATCGTCGCCTGTCCACTGAGTAATCCTGTGACTCTGCTCTGGCGGTCCTCGATGGCGCTGAGAACCGAGTTGACATCGGCAGTGTCGAGTGAAAAATCAAAGTTGTATGTCGGGTCCGCCCGCGAGAAGGCGAAGTCCGCGCGACCGCGGAGTTTCCCGCCATAGAAATCGGCGTCGAAGTCGTTGATCTGCAACGTGTTGTTCGTGAAGACAAGCGCCGCTTGGGCGCGGGCGGCGGTAAACTTCCAATACGAGAACCCTTCGTTGATTACTTGCGCAGACCACGCGGTCGCATAGGGATTGTCGAAGTCGATCAGACCGCGGGCGGTGGCGTCGGTGCGCGGTCCAAACCGATACGGCGCCATGACTTTGGCGGCCTGTTCCCCGAGGAGACCCGCCATTTCCGAAACGTTGGCCCTGGCAGCGATGTCGAAGCGGACGCGGTGCGCGTTGAAATCGGTAAGGATCGTCCCCCGAACATCTCCCTCACGGCGCTTCAACACCAAATCCTGCACGTCCAGCTGACTTCGCCGGAGTCGAAGCCTCCCCGAGGCGCCTTCCAAGCCGACGCCACGGTAACTGCATCGGTCCGCCGTGACACGGGCGTCATAGGCGAACGCGTCCGGGTCGACAAAGTCTCCGCTCACCTTCGCCACGATGTGCGGCGGCGTGGCGAACCAGGCCGGCTCGACAATCTGCCGCACATTACCCATCATCAGAGGCAGAAGCCGGGTTGGGTCCACCGTGCTATCGAGTTCGTAATCAAAATCGCTGCTCTCAATATTGTACTCGCCGTGACCGACGACGCGGCCTTCGGGCGTCACGACCTGCACGTCGTTCAACTTGATCTGCGGTCCACGATCCTCGAAGCCGAACTTGATCGAACGGAATTCGACTCCACGGAAATTCAGCCCTGCGGAGTCGACGGTACCGGTCAATTCGGGCACGCTGCCTGTTTCCGGGCTGAGACGATAGTGGGCCGTGATCGTCGGATTTTTTTCCACGCGCAAGTCGCGGAGGATCGGTCTGGCATTCTCAATGAACATCGGAACGATGGCCGCGGGATCGGTGCTACTGGAGAACGTCACGTCGAATTGGCCCATGGCAACGTCGTAGCGGCCCTGGATGGCAACATCGCCACCGTAGAGAGTGGCGTCGCAGTGACGGACGACAATCGCCCCGTCGCGCATTTCGACGTCGACGGCGACCGAATCGACGAGCAGGTCACGGTATTGAAGGTGGCTGCCATGAAACCTTGCGGTCACCTGGCTGGCCAGAGGCTGGCTCAAATCGAGATTGAAATCCAAATTCAGTTCCGGCGGTCCCGTCACCTGAATGCGGTTCAGTTCGCGCACCGCTTTCGTCAAAAACAGAAACTGTCCACGATTGGCGGACGGCGGCGGGGCCGCTGAAGTCGATGTCGGTGGTGGCGGCGCACCGCGCAGGATCAAACCCGATACGTTCAAACGAATGCCGCAGTAGACACCCGTGAGTCTGTCCACCCGGACCGAGCCGTCGTCACCCAGTTCAAAGGTGGCATACGCGTCTGATGCCGTAAACTTGGCCGGGCCATTTTCATCGGGAGGCGTCGGCACCGCGACCACGGCGTTGGCGATATGAATCGCCTGGATGGGGTTCTGTTTGTGGATCAGACGCCGCAGGTTGAACCGCAGTTCGAGTTCATCGATTTGCGCCAGCGGTTGTTCGGGGGCTCTGGCATCCGCGAACGTGGCTTCCGAAGCGACGAACCCGCGAAACAGGTCCAGCCGGATGGAGCCGAATTGCGCCGCGTAACCTGCTTTACGGAGTTCTCCGATCAGGGCTTCTTTCAGAAAGCCCGGGAATCCATAGAAGTGCAGGTAGCCCAGCGATAGCACCGAGAGCACTACCAGCACGATTATGAAGCGGACCAGCAAACGGAACAGAACTTTCACTTCACGGATTCTTAAGCTCACGATCTCGGCCCGTCAACGCGATTCCCCCCGAAACTCAAGCCGTCAACGTCCTCTTTTGTACCATAGGCCTCCGGAACCAGTGGCCAATTGACGAGGACTTTCGTGACCGTCACAGTTTCGGTGGGGTATTCGGCGGAGGCGGCGAAATCGGCTCCGCTGCGGGGGAACTCGCGGCTGGTGGCGCGTTGGTTGTTGGAACCGTCGCTGTCGCCTGTTTGGAGGGTGTGACAATGCTTCTCGTCAGCGTATTGGCGCCGCTGGTCCAGATCGTGAAGACCAATGCCGGCTCGCTCCACAGCGCGAACCGGCTGTCGGGGCCCTGCAACTTACCCAGCGCCAGAGAGTACGTCTTATCGCCAGCCGTGGCGGTAATCGTCACCTCGGGCTGGTCGAGTCCGTACTCCGCCAGATTGTCCCGACCCTCGCGGATGAACTGTTCCGCCCGCAACGCACGCCACTCGTCCAATAGATGCTGCAGCGCGTCGTTGTCGAGAACCCCCTGCGACGGCTCCACGAGCCTCCATTTCTTGTCCGCCCCGCGCTCGACAACCACTTTCCCCGCCGTTCCTTCGATCATCAGCTTCGTGATCTCCCCAGACGCCCCGTCGGTCAGACGATGGGAACGCAGTGCGAGGTAGTTTGACGGCAGCCACGAGATGATGTTGGTATCAACCCCATAGACAAATGGCTCGTCGGCGCGTTTCACGAAGCGAACCGTATTGGATGCGTCCAGCGCGCCCACGAGCAATTGGGCAATCGTGTTGGTCTCTCGGCCGCGCAGGCTAACGGTGGCCACCGGCGCAGCCAGTCCGTACTTGTCCAGATCGGTGGCAACATCCGCAGCGAATTGCCTGGCCGTGAGATCGCTGAGATGGCTCAACAACTGTTCCACAACTGTTTCCTCCGCCGCCACGGCCACGGGAGCCGTGATTGTCCAGGCCGAATTGGTCTGCATGAGAGAGATCTTGTCCGTACCGTGTAGCAACTCGATCCCGCGGACATCATCTCCGGAAAACGCGAGCACCTGGGGGTCGCGCAAATCATTTGCCTGCACCGCGAATTTCTGCGCGGTCGTCGATGGCACGGTGTAAATCGAATCCGTGCTCTTGAGTTTCGCATACACCTTACTGGCGTCGTTCGTCAGCGCACGTCCGAGCACAAGCGTCTTGCCCGATTCACCGGTCCAGATGGTGACCTCCCGTTCCGGCTCGTCGAGCTGGTACGTGTGAACGTCCCGCGGATCTTCGCTGACAAAATCCGCAACACGCAGTTCGTTCAAATCGGCGAGCAATTCACTGGTTTTGCGTTGATCCGCGCGTGCCGCCACCGGACGGGTCAACGCCCAACGCGGTTCCGCGTTGGTTGCCGCGCTTGATTTTGCCAACTCGATGTCGCGGTCGGCACTCTTGATCTCGATACGCGTGGCCGAGGCGGGAAGAAAATCGATCACGGTGCGGTCACGCAAATCATCGAGGGACCGATTCAGGCGGTCGTAGATCGAACTGGGCGCGATGAGCACGTCCCCGCTGCCTTGTGCCTGAACGTACACGGCGTCCTTCGTCGGCGTCTCGTTGCCGACGAGCAGCACCATGGGCTGTTTCTTACCCTGTAGAGTGAGGCGGATGCGAGGGTTCTGCAGACCGAAACCCGACGGGGCCCCGCCCTTTAATTCTTTGCCGCTGATCGTCCGGCTGCGCTCGGCAAACTCCAGTTCGTCGAGAATCGAGCTGACCGTGCTGTAGTTCGCGCGAACATTCAGAGGTTGCTTGATCTGCCATTGATCGCCAACCTTCTCCAGCGCATAGACCTGGTTGGTCAATTCGATCGTCACGCCGCTGATGTCCTTCGACTGGAAATCGAGGACACGCTGGCTCTTCGTCTGTGATTCGTCCGTGGATGTGCCGCGAAAATAATCCAGCGCGACAAAACTGCCAAACACCAACGCCATCGCGACCAGAACCAGTGTCGTACGCGGTTTCATATCAATGCATCTGCCATCGGTGATATCGCCAATCGCCAGCGGTCGTCACTTCCGTCGCCCCAACCAGACCATCAGCCCGATGATCGCCACGGCCAGCGGCATGGCGCCCATCACCAGAATGTACACGGACATCTGCTGGTGCAGTGACATGTCGAGGCGAAATTCTTCCGGTGTCTTGGGACTGACGGCCACCAACTGCTCGCGCTGGAGCAGCCAGTTCAACGAGTTCATGAAAAAGTCCAGGTTGCCACCCGCGAGATCGCTGTTGTCGACAAACCGCGACGTGCCCACCACGACCATGCGCGTCACCCCGATATCCACATCCACCCCCTGCGGCTTGCTGGTTTCCACCGCCACCGCCAACGGCAGCGGCCCCGCGATGTCCGTCGCGGGATTAAACCTGGCGTGTTCCGTGTCCGGGTTCGTCTCTCCCCAGTATTCGGCGCCCGCCTTGACCAACTCGGTGACCCGTGGTCGGTCTATTGTTCCGCCCTCGGGTTGTGGCACGCGACGAATCGAACGCGCATACGGAAATTCCGTGTTTGTGTCGGCCAGCTTTGCCGTAATCGGATGCGCCGCGTAGTCGGCGCCCACGGCGTTGACATTCAACAATTCCGTCCCGAGCAGCACGCCCGCCTTGCTCATCGCCAGGTCGTCGTCCACCTGCACGCCCCAGGGCCGTAGGAACGCTTCCAAACCGCTCTGGCTTCGCGGGTCGAGCATGATGAACAGCCGCCCTTTGTTCTTCAAATGCTGCTCCAACGCGTCCAGTTCCATTTGGGAAAATGCCTTGCGCGGCCCCGCGATGACGATCGCGCCCGCGTCGGCGGGCAGCGCCTGTTTTTCCTGCAGGTTCCACTTCTCAACCGTGATATTGTCGCGCTTGATATAGCGCGCGATCTCCGAATAGCCGTTCGCTTGGTCGAAATCCTCCGGGTCGCGTTCGCCGTGCCCGGTGAGGAAGTACACCTTGGGTGATGCTTCTTCGGTCACGGTCTGGATCGCCGCCAGGAACATCCCTTCTCCCTTGAATGCCTTCACCCGTGGCTCGTCTCCCATCTCCTGACCGCGGTCGAGATCGACCATTTCATCGAGACGAACGTACTTGTGATGGCTGCCGCTGGCGAAGATGACAACGTCGGGCGAATCCAAATTGTATTGCGTCACGAGTTGCTGCGCGCGCGCCAGGTCGCGTTGCGGATCGACGTATTCCACCCGCAACTTGTCCTTGCCATAAAACTGAAATTCCTTCAGCAGGTTGCGCACGTCCTCAAGGACCTTCTGCACGTATTCCTGACGACCGGACTCCGGCAGGAACACGACCACATCCAGAGGCTCCTTCAAGCTCCCGACCAGTTGCTTGGTCTTCTCCGACAGCTTGTAGTAGCCCGACTTTGTCCAGTCGAAGCGCAGGTAATGTCGCGAGGTCAACCAGTTGACCATCACCACCAGCGCCAGCACCGCCACGATTTGTACGAGCACGTTCGCGCCGATGACCAGCCGCCGTCGCCGCGACGTTGGGGGTTTCTGGCCGGATTGTGAGGAGTCGCTGGTCACCGCTGTCATCTCCATTTCCTCGATTCAACCACGCGGGTCGTGATGAACAGCACCCACACGGTCCCGGTCAGATACAAGACCACCGGACGGACGTCCACAATCCCGCGCTCGAAATCTTCCATTTGATCGAACGCCGACACGGCATGAAAAACTTTGCCGAGCGGACCGGCGGGAAAAAGGTACGTCAGCCAGTTCAATACGATCAGCAGCATAAACACGACCGCAAAGGACATTAGTGCGGCGGCGACCTGGCTTTTGGTCATCGAGGACGCCAACAAGCCGACGGCGATGAAGAATTGCCCGATCACAATGACGCCGAGATACCCGCTGAAGATCGGGCCCAAATCGAGCATCGCCTCACTGCCGGAAAAATGCCGGACAATCAGGACGTAGAAACCCGTCAGCGCCCACATCATTGCATACAGCAGAACCGCGCCGAGATACTTGGCCAGCACGACTTCAAAATCCGTCACCGGCGCGGTCATCAGCATCTCCAGCGTACCCGCGCGCTTTTCCTCGGCCAGCAATCGCATGGTGATCATTGGTACGACGACGAGCGATGGGAGCCAGAACATGCTGAACAGGATCTTCATCGCCGTCATTTGGGTCGGGCCAGTATTGAGGTAGCGGATCACCACCGCAAATGTCACCCCCATCACCAACAGGAAAAACATCAGCGCCACGTATCCCAGGACGGACGCGAAATACGCGTTCAGCTCCCGTCGCAAGAGTGGCGGCACGTTCGTCATCGCAGCACGCTCCGGCGCTGTTCGCGCCGCTCCTCTTCGGCCTCGTCCTCCTCGCGGGTGATTTGCACGAAGATGTCCTCCAACGTCGTCCGCGAGCGTGTCAACTCGCGCAGCGTCCATCCATTGCTCGCCACCGCCTGGTAAACCTTCTCGCGTGGGTCGGTGCCCGGCTTGGGCGTCAACATCACCCGCAGGTAACCGTCCTCGATCAACTTTGCGTCGATCGACTCCACATTCTCGACCGCACGCAGTTTGGCCTGCACTTCCGAGCCGGGCCCGCGGACTTCCACTTGGATCAACCCGCCCGCATTCAGCGTTTTCGTCAGGCTATCGGGCGTGTCCGAAGCGAGAATGCGGCCATGGTGAATGATGATGACGCGGTTACAGGTCATTTCCACTTCGGGCAGGATATGCGTCGAGAGCAGAATGGTATGGCGTTTGCCGAGGTCCTTGATGAGCTGGCGGACCTGGCGGATTTGCACGGGGTCGAGACCAATGGTCGGCTCGTCCAGAATCAACAAATCGGGCTCGGCCAGCAGCGCGTCCGCCAAGCCGACGCGTTGCCGATAGCCCTTGGAAAGATGTCCGATGATCCGATGGGACACGTCCTTGATCCCGGTGAGCTCCATGACTTCCGGGATGCGCTCCTGGCGCTCGGAGCGCGGCAGTCCTTTGAGCTTCGCGCGGAACTTCAGGTACTCGCTGACCCGCATGTCCGTGTACAACGGGTTATTTTCCGGCATGTACCCGACGCGTTCCCGCACTTCCAGTGAATGCTCGATGACGTCCAGTCCCGCGACCTGGACCCGCCCGGATGACGCGGGAATGAATCCCGTCAGGATCCGCATCGTCGTGCTCTTGCCCGCGCCGTTGGGCCCGAGAAAGCCGACGATTTCGCCGCGCTGCACTTCAAACGAAACGCCGTTGAGCGCGGTGACGCCCGCGTAACGCTTCGTCAGGTTTTCTACTTTGATCATCGGTTGCATGACAGCACGAGACAGCAGCTCGACACCCTTATTGCAACTTCCTCCTTTACGTCGTCCAACGGGAAAGTGCGTGTGTTTCTAGCACAACGGCATAGACATTGGCAAGGGGCGGAATGTTCAACTGCAGAGTGGCCGGACCGGGCACAAACAAAGCAAGGACGGGTACGGTGACCGTCCCTGCGCGGCGGGCATTACACTGAAGAGTCGATCACTTCTGTACTTCTTCGGCGCGGGACCAGACAGGCTGCGGGAACTGCCAAATCTTCACGGTGCCGTCGGCGCTGGAACTGGCCACATACCGGCCGTTGGGGCTTACAGAAACGCCCGTCACCGCGCCCGCGTGGCCGTCGAACGAACGGATTTCCGTCCCGGTGGTCACGTCCCAAACTTCGACCGTCCCGTCGTCGCCGCCGCTGACGACATACCGTCCGTCGCGCGTGAACGCCACGCTCCGCACGATTCGGCTGTGTCCCTTGAGCTGTGCCACTTCACGGCCATTGTCCAAATTCCAGATGCGAACCAACCTGTCCTTGCCGCCACTCAACCCAAATTGTCCATCGGGACTGAACGCGACGCAGGTTACCGCCACAAACCCGTTGCGGAACGTCCGCGTTTCCTGTCCCTTCGCGACGTCCCACAATTTCAGGGAATCATCCTCGCTTCCGCTCAGAGGAGAATCGCCCGTCGGACTGAACGCGACGCTCGTCACGCGCCAACCGTGTCCGGCCAACGCGCGGACCAATTCCAGTTTGGGCACGCTCCAGAGTTTCACCTGATTGTCGTCGGCGGCGCTCGCAACAAATTTTCCATCCGCACTGAAAGCGACGCCGGCGATCTTCCAACCGAGACCGTCCGTCGCGCGCAATTCGCGTCCCGACGCCACGTCCCACAACCGCAGGGTGCTATCGTTGCTGCCGCTCACGGCGGTGGCCCCGTCGGGACTAAACGCGACGCTCGTGACGCCGGCTTTGTGTCCGGTAAATGTGCGCACTTCCCGGCCGGTGGCCGTCTCCCACAACCTCAATGTGCCGTCTTCTCCGCCGCTAAGTACATAGGTGCCGTCCGGACTGTACGCGACGCTCGTCACCGCGCCCTTGTGTCCCGCGAGCGAACGCACTTCGCCGCCATACTCGGCGGAAATCTGGTCGAGCAACTTCTTCGTTCGTTCCTGATTCGGGATCAGGTCGTCCACGCGAGTGGCCAACTGCCGGGCGTTATCGTAATCCTTGTGTTTTAGCGCGCGCTCGGCGCCGGCGAGCAACGGCGCGGCCTCTTCCCAATCGATTTCGTTCATCAACGCCCGGGAGCGTGCGCAGCGGGCAATCGCGCGGGCCTGGTCGATTTTTCCTGCACGAACCATCTCCATCGTGGCGGCGGTCAATTCGCGCAAGACGCCCGGTTGGGCGATGAGGAGGTTCAGCGCGTGTTGACCGCCCATGGTGTCGGGACCCATGGGCAATCTCTGATCGTGGACTTCCGCCGCGTCAGCAACCCACAGATATGGCCCCTGTTGGGCCACGACAAAGTGCGGGGCGCCCACATGCTTGACGAGGACCCGGCCATCTGTTTTGGTTTTCAACATGCTCATCCCTTTGGACAGCGTGAGAGTGTTGAAGAACTCGCTGTACGCCGCCTCCGAGATGTTGCTCTTGAGGTCCTGTTCCACGGCCAGCGTGCCGAGCGCTTTGGCGACCGAGGCTTCGTCGACGATTTTGACCGGGACACCGCCAGCTGGTCCGTCGGGTGATCGGAGCGTGATTTCGACTGGTCCGCTGAATTCTTCGACCTTCTGCTGGACGCAACCGAAGGCGCACAGCGCGACACACAGAGACACCCATTTCGTGGTATGCGGGCTCATCCCCATTATATAGAGCAGCGGATGTGCCAAAAGGGCCGCCGGTGCGGCCTTTTTGCTACGTCTCGGCGTCAGCCGGGATTCGCGGTTGCCGCCTTCAAAAGATTGGAGAAATCCGCGTGTTTGGAGGGAATTGTGAGGAGTGGAGGGGAGCGGGGCTATCGTCGTAATCTCACCACCCTTCGACTCCGCGCAGGACAAGCTCCGGGCACGAATCACGCGAAGGGGTTAGCCACGAACACACGCGAATGGGCGACGGAAGGAACAGTTGGTCGGATTACGGATGGCACTCATAACTGCGCCAGGGATTCACGGCGGAGTGGAGGTTGCGGAGCGCTGATCGCCCTGATCACTGATACCTGGTAGTATGAGGCGTCAGCCCGAGACATGATACATGGCAGTGTCATGTATCGCGTGGGTGTCGGCAGGGTGGAAATCGCCAGAGGGTTAGTCAAACCGTCGGGGGCGGAGCGATGGGGTCAAGCGAACTGATACGTTGTAGTGCAATGTATCAGGTGGATGCAGGCAAGGCGTTGAGGCTGGCGGCGTGAGGATGGTGTCAGGGAGTGGGGTTGGCGTTGACGCCGAGGTTACTGGCGTACATAATGGCGCGACGCTGAGGCAGCGCGAGAGATAAGAATGAAGTGAGGAAGCGATATGCCACAACCTGGATCTGAGCCTCCTTCAGGGTATGGGGAATTTGTATCCCGTTACAAGTTCGAGCCTGCAATTATCAAGATTTTCGATGAGATTCAACGCCAGCCAGGTCGATTTAAATCCGGTTATGCGTCAGCCAGCGGACAGGTTTCTCCTCGTGCGTTTCTCTTTATGGCCCTATACCTTGTCGGCGACAAAGATTTCTCGCACCATGACACCAACGCCATTCTGCGCCTGACTGGGTTGCGCTCGGATTCCATCCGAGCGTTGTTGGCGGAGGAACTCACGCGACAGGCCCCTTTGTCTCCTGCGGAAGCACCCGTATACCACGAGATGACAGAAGCAGCGGACCTTGCGAAGCAACTTGCCATGCAGTCGACTCGAAGCAATGTAATTTGCATCCGTCATCTAATTGGCGCAATTCTTACGTTCAGAAACCCGGTAGAGTACCTTTATTTCTACAGATCGGGGGTCGACAGCAATCGCGTTCTATCCGGCTTTCTGCAGTACGTGCTCCAAGAATACCCATCTGACAATCAGGAGGCTTGGCTGCTAGTTTTCACCAGAATTGCAGCGCGTCATCACTCAGGTTTCGTGAGTAGTAGGCCAGCTGTCCCAGGCGCAGGGGTGGTATCGAATCCGGACTTGAATTGATTATCCTTCTGTGATAGCGTCCGGCCCATGGATAGCTCGGTATTTGGGGTTGGGGGGTGTGGCAACCCCGACAACCCCGATAGAGAATCCCTATGTAGGAATCGGGACGGGTCGGGGCGGGCGGATGTCGGGGCTGGGGGCCGACGGTACAACGACGGCAGCCCCGAAAGGGATCCGGGGTAAACCGGGCCGGCTGCCCTACAATTTGGCAAGGACGCGCGGCAGCGCATCCCTACCGGGGAGGGAAGGGCTCCACATGTGTAATTTTGCCAAACGAAGCCAATTATAATGGGGATTATATACTTGACGCAGTGAATTGGATTTGTTTTTATGTCACTATTCCATGATAATCAAAAACCTGTTAGTCTCTGGGACATGATTGAGTTTTGTCTACGCGATTTGCTCAACCATTTGGAGGCACTTCAAGGTCTCATCGAAGGGCCGTTGCTTGATGAAATGAAGAGGGGCCGGAAGCACTCACGCCTTTCCCCCGCACACTTGGATTTTGTAATGGCTGCGCTAGACAATCTAACCCCTGACTGCATCCGACTGCAACTGCCCGAATCAAGAAATCGTATCCGTGGCATACGACTAGACCGTTTGCGGTCATCTCCGCCATACAACTACGAATTGGTTATCCAACCCTCCCGGTTCACCACCTAAGGGAATCAGCCAAGAACCTTCGGAAAGCCGCTCACCATGCTTGGCTTTTTCTAGTATTCTCGGAATCGTATTGTCGATGCCGCGCCAAGATCGTTCTCGGTCATGTTGTAAAATGCTTTGGTCAGAAGGCTGACTGATAAACACGATTGCGCTTTGCATACTGGGTGTCCTTCTGTTTTACGAGGGTAGCGGATTCCATCCGAACCCGCCAAACCGTTTGTGTCTCATGTGGCGCTTGCGGGCTTCTTCCGTTTCCCCCGGCCCTGTCGGTGGCCTCTCGTGACTACCAGCCTCATTGATAAGAGTCCCATGACAACGGCTTTGCCAATCGCACCGGAACGGGGCGAACGGCGGCACGGCGATTCACCCCGACATCGGATGTCGGGGGAAAATGCCGTTCGCATTTTCGTTTTGCCGGAGTATATTGCGACATTGTTTGGAGAAGCACGCGATGGCACTAACCCGCTACGGCGAACTGCGCAACGAACTCATGCGTCGGAGTTTTCCGAACATCTATGCGCCCGCCGTCCTTCGTGATGCCGACAGCAATTACGTCCCGATCCCCGTCAGCGAACGGCTGGTGCAATGCATCTGGTACGACCAACGGCTGAACCCCGGCGCGTTGCAGACGACGGATGGCCGTGGCGTCCGCGTGGTGTTCCAGGGCTGGTGGAATTTGGAGGCCGGCCCCGATTTTCGGCATGCGACACTGCAGATCGGCGACGAGGTTGAGCGCACGGGCGACGTCGAGATTCATCTGCGGGCGGAGGATTGGGACCATCACGGCCACGAACGCGACGGCCAGTTCAATGATGTGATCCTGCACGTCGTGTTGTGGGAAGCGGGCAGCCGGCACATCCCGCGGACCCGCGCGGGCCAGATCATCCCGCAACTGGTGATCCAGCATCATTTGGACAGTCCGTTGGAGCAACTCTACGACGAAATGGATCTCGACTCGTATCCGCACAACGTCGGCAACCATCACGGGCAATGCGCGCATATATTGAAGGCGCTGCCTCCCCAATCGCTCGCCGCGCTGCTGGATACGGCCGGCGAAGAACGGTTCGCGGCCAAAGTGCGCCGGTTCCTGCGCTGGATTCACCGGGTCGGTCCCGAGCAGGCGTTTTACGAGGGCTGGATGGAAGCGCTGGGGTACAAAGCCAACAAGGCGGCGTTTCGCGCGCTCGCCCAGCGCGTCCCCATATCCGAGATCAACGACCATCGGTCGTATCTCGGGCCGATGCTGTTCGGCGTCGCCAATTTTCTGCCGACGGGCGCGCCGGCGACGCGAAACACGGCGGCGGCCGCTTATGTGAGACGGCTGTGGAACGCGTGGTGGAAATTGCGGCCGGATTGGGAAGACCGCATCCTACCAGCCAGCGCATGGCGATTTCACGGGGTGCGTCCGGCCAATCATCCGCACCGGCGGCTCGGCGCGGCGGTCGCGTTGCTGAAGAAGCACCCGAAGTTGATGGAGAAGGTCGTGGGCGCGGTTGAGAGCGGCGGTGACCCGGCCACGTTTTTTTCCGAGATTCGCGACGATTACTGGAGCCACCATTTCACGTTGGGCGGCAAGACGCAGTCGCGGGCAAGCGAGTTGATCGGACTCAGCCGCGCGCAGGAAATCGTGGCCAACATCGTGCTGCCGTTCGTCGCGGCATACGGGGAACACAGTGGCGACGCCAAACTGTACGAGGCCGCGAAGGCCGGCTATGCACGATTGCCCGCCGCCCCGTCCAACAGCATCCTCCGCCTGGCCGCGAGCCAATTGTTCGAGAACTCGCCGCTCACGCGCCGTTCCATCAAGACGATGCGCCAACAACAGGGCCTGATGCAGATTTTTCACGACTTTTGCGTGAACGACAAGTCGGGGTGCCGCCACTGCCAGTTCCCGGATCTCGTGAGTCGCTGGGGTTCGGTCTCGCCGTGAGAACCGGGGTGACAGACTCAGTGAGGAGCGTGGCCGCGCGACCACAACCAGGTCACGAAGGCGACGACCGCGATCCCAACCGCCGCCATCACGATGACCCGCAAGAGTCCGTCCCGTTTCGGGCCGCCGCGCGTATCGCCCGGCGTGGCGACCCGCACCGCCGAGGACAAGTCGCGATCCAGCGCCTCCGCCGTGCTGGCCACTTCGGACAGCGACGTGAACTGTTTGCGACCTTCCGCGCCGAGCATTCCCTCGACAAACTCGCTGACGGGTTTGGTGACCGGTCCGATGTCGTTGGTGAGCGTGGCCACCATCACGGCCAGATTGACCACGTCCTCTTGCGCGGACGGACTGGCGGGCATGTCGACGGGAGCGACGTTGATGAGTTTGACCGTGCCATCGGTCGCCGTGAGAACGTTTTTGTCGGCGGGCGGTTGGTGCGGAACATCGCGTTGCCAGAGAAAGTCCAGCGCGCGCGCCACGCCCGCAATGGCCTGCAACAGGCGGTGTTCGTCCACTCCGTCACCGTGGCGCAAGAAGCGCGCGAGCGGGGGGCCGTCCATATATTCCATCGCGCAGAAGTAGGTGCCGTCGGATTGCCCGGCTTCGTACACGGTGACGAGATGGGGATGCATCAGCGAGGCATCGGCGCGGGTTTCCTCCAGAAAATGCTCGATCTTGCCCGGCAGCGCGGCAATTCCCGGCGACAGAACCCGCACCGCAACCGTACGGTCCATCGTCGTCTGAACCGCGCGGTAGACCTTGCCCCAGCGGCTGACGCCGATTGGTTCCTGAATCTTATAGGCGCGCAACATCCTGCCGACAAGCGGGTCGGAGGTCGATGCTGGCCCGGTCATGGCGATCCCTCCGGCGACGGGATCGGCGCCTGCGACCGCATCGACGGCGGCACGGCGGCGACGTCCTGCATCGCGCGATGGTAGTACGTCCGCACCACGAACCCAACCAGCTCATGCGCCGCTCCCTGGAAATCGGACCGTGAACGTCTTGGTTGAAAAGTTCTCCCACGACGGGATGGACAGCCAGACCGGTTTGCGCCAATCGACGCCCAGCCCCGCGCCGTCGACCGTGGCGAATTGCACGCCAATGGCCACCGCCGCCGTATTGAGTTCGCGTTCGCCCGCCTGCGCCTTCGCCTGAATGGTCACGGTGGCCACATCGCCATTGTCGGTGCGCTCCACACGCGCCAGACGAATCACATGGTTCAGCAAGGGCGGCTCGACAATTGTCGGCGCCGGCGCGACATGATCGCCCGCCCCAGACAAGCTCGCCGAAACCGGAAGCGGATGGCGACGAGAAACCCGATCCCGCTGCGCCCGTCGGGTCCGACGACGTGCTGCGAACCACGTCCAATCTCACCCTCTTCGGGCGGCTTTCGGAGAATATCCGACCCAGCAACACGATTTCGCCAACAATCAGACCACCGACGACGGCGACCGCCAGGACCTGCAGCAGATCGATGGGACGACGTTGCCGCTTGGCGCCACCATCGTGCACGATCTCAAACCGGAGATGCACCGGGCCGATTTCCAATTCGTCCCCGGACGCCAGCCGTCGTTCCGTAATGGCCTGGCCGTTGACGTAAACGCCGTTCGGGCTGTCCAAGCCGCGCAGGTAATAACCGTCCAAACGCCGTTCGATGGTCGCATGATGGTCGCGCACGCCCGGTTCGGCCAGTTGCACGTGGCAATCCACATGCCGACCGATGATCACCGATGGACGGTCGATCGCCAGCGGCTCCCGTGATGCGAGACGGTCTTGGAAAAGCAATCGGTACATGTCCCGACCCTCATAATACCATAGCGCGCCCGCGAGCCCACAGTTTTTCAGTGTGGATATTCGTCGCCCTCATGGATAGACTACCGCCGCTGATGGAGTTCCGATGCCAACATTGCGGCCAACGCATCGTCCTCACCGGGCTCCCGCTGACGCCCGAGGTCGAATGCTCTGCCTGCGGTCTGTTGACAAACGTTCCGCAACCACCGACGGATTCGCCCGCCCATCGCCGCGCTAATCCAGAAGACCGTCTGCCGCCGTCGAGCCAGCAGCGGCGATTGCGCCGCATCTTCGAACCCATCCCCCGACCGTTCACGTACCTCGTTGGCGCATCGCTGGTGCTGCTGGTGCTCGCGCCGTTCTGGATCTACCTCCTCAAAGAGCGGCTCGACAGGCGTCCCCCGATCCTGAGCGACGATGCCATCTCGATTCCGGTCCCCGCCGCAACCGAGACCACTCTCGCGCCGACCGCCATCGAAGAACCCCGCGCGGATTTGACCAACGTGATCGACGAGTTCCTCGGTGTCCGCCTTGACGCCAATCTCGGCGAGCTCCAGCGGCGGTTCACCCTGCGCCTGCAAAACACCCGCGGGATGGTTCCCGAGATTTATGAAGCGACCCAGGCCGGCGATGTCGATTCCGTCACGATGCATTTCTACAACAACCTCCTCAAGGAATTCTGGGTCGATACGCGCGAACGTCGTGTCATGCCCGACAGAATCGAGCGCGACTTGCGGGAGAAATTCGGCGAACCGAAGGATCGCGCGCTCAAGTCCGGCAAACCTGGCGATGACAGCCTCGGCCTCGGATTGTTCACGGCCGCCGATGGCATCAAGGCCGGCGCGGACCGGGAGAAACGACTCGCCGCGTTTCCCTACCGCGTGGACGTTTCCTGGTCGGATGATCAGACCCGTGCCGACGCGAGCATCTACTACACTTCGGAAAAACCGGAGCTGTGCACGTCGCTGTTGACCATCCACATCAGCGCCGCGCAATGGCTCGACAACAACCGTCCGCAACTCGGTCCGGTCGCATCGTCGTCTCCCGCCGCTCCGACGAACACCTTCGACCAGACCAACCAAGCACCCGCTCCCGTCGAGCCGCCCAAACGGCTCTTCCCCAGCCCGTAACGTGCGCTGCTCCAACCCCTTCCCCACGCCCCTGTGAAACGCTTGCGGACGTAATGACCCGCTGCTAGACTTCCGCCCCGCATGTCCCCCATTTCCACAACCGCCAGCGCGCCAACATCTCGCCCCTCGGCCAGCCAATCGCCCGCGGCGCCGCAACCCGAAGGTCTGCGAATCCTGTTCGTCTCCTCCGAGTGCGTGCCGTTCGCCAAGACCGGCGGCCTCGCCGACGTCGTCGCGGGACTGTCCAAAGCCTTGCGCCGGCTCGGTCACGACGCGCGCATCCTGATCCCCCTGTACTCGTCCATCGACCGCGCGAAGTACGCCATCCACACCGCCGGCACCGCCTGCGTCCACATGGGCGCGGGCATCGAACACTGGGTCGCCGTCCACCGCACACTCCTCGACGACGAGGTGCCGGTCTGGTTCCTCGACTACGACGCCTACTTCGGTCGCCCGGGCATTTACGATGGCCCGCTCGGTCATCATATGGACAACGCCTTCCGTTTCGGCTTCCTCTCCAAAGCCGCGCTGCAAATCTGCAAAGATTTCCAGTTCATCCCTCACATCATGCACGCCCACGATTGGCCCACGGCGATCCTGCCCGCCCTCCTCAAAACCTGGGACCGCATTCTCTCCCCGCTCTCCAACACCGCCAGCGTCCTCACCATCCACAACATCGGCTATCAGGGTAAGTACGACGCCAACGTCATGCCCTATCTCGGCCTCGGCCCCGAGCATTTCACCCCGGACAAATTCGAGGACTTCGGCAAAACCAACCTCCTCAAAGGCGGCATCGCGTTCGCCGATGCGCTCACCACCGTCTCGCCCACGCACGCCACGGAAATCCTAGGCCCCATCGGCGGTCAGGGTCTCGCGATGTTCCTCAACAATCGCCGCGCCGACCTCTTCGGCATCCTCAACGGCGCCGATTACTCCCGCTGGAACCCGGCCACCGACCCGCTCATCCCCGCGCAATTTTCGCCGCAGGACCTCACCGGCAAAGCCGCCTGCAAAACCGCCCTCCAGCGCCGCTTCAACCTCGAAGTCCGCCCCGACCTCCCCGTCTTCGGCATCGTCAGCCGCTTCGCCCACCAGAAAGGCTTCAACCTCCTCCGCGAAGCCCTCCCGCCCGCCCTCAACAACATGCTCCTCCAATGCGTCATCCTCGGCAACGGCGACGCCGACACCGAAAACTTCGTCCACTGGCTCACTGCCGCCCATCCCGGCCGCGTCGGCTCCCACATCGGCTACTCCGACGACCTCAGCCACCTCATCGAAGCCGGCAGCGACTTCTTTCTCATGCCCTCGCTCTACGAACCCTGCGGCCTCAACCAGATCTACTCCCTCAAATACGCCACCCTCCCCGTCGTCCGCGCCACCGGCGGACTCGACGACACCGTCGCCAACTACTCCGAAACCACCGGCACCGGCACCGGCTTCAAATTCTGGGAACCCTCCGGCCTCGCCCTCTACTGGTGCATCGGCTGGGCCGTCTCCACCTGGTTCGACCGACCCCACCACATCACCTCCCTCCGCCAACAGGCCATGGCCCAAAACTTCGACTGGGCCACCTCCGCCCGCCAATACGTCTCCGTCTACCACCACGCCCTCAAGAACAGGCTTTCCGCCGCCGTTTGACGCCCGCGCCTCCCCGAATTGTAGGGCGCGATGCCGAGAGCCTGCCCTGAGCGAAGTCGAAGGGTCTAGGTATCCCGCCGCTCTCCCCTTCCTCAACCATCAACCATCGACCATTAACCCTTAATCCCCCCCAAACACCACAATTCAGAGGCCATTATCCCGCTTCAACTTGGGTTCGTTTTGGCTTCGTTTTTTGGAAATTTCCACGCCGGCTTGAATAAACTTGGGTTCGTTTGCAAAAATACTTTTTTTGCACCCCCCCTGCCCTTGTGGTGTTTACCCGGCCGTTCGTAGTGCGGTCCGTCCGCCCTGCCTGCCGTTGTCGGTGTAGCGTCGGCTGTCATCAGCCGATAGCCCTTCCCTACGACTTTCCATCTTCCATCAGCCATTGACCATCTCTTCTCACCCATTTCCCATTAACCATGTTTTCAAAGAACCATCCCCGATCCTACCACACCTCCCACCCCCCATCCAGCAAAATCCATCCCCCACCGATACCGCCATTTATCCCTTTCCCAGCACCTCCCCTCCCGGCGCAGCCCACGTTTGGCCGAACCTTTCGGCCATCACGTGGCCCCATCTCCGCCCCGAGGGTCGCGCTTCGCCGCGACCGCCCTAGGTGCTCGCACGACAGCGCTTGCAACATTCTCGCAACGCGCTACCCGCCTTTGCACCTTCTCTGCGGCTGACCTGTCTTCGCAGACCCGTGACAAATCCAGTAAACGTGCTATCGTCCGTTATAATCACCATGAAAAAGAGCCAGCAACCCGATGTGAAGATTCAAGTCACCAAGGACGGCCCGTATCTCGTCGACGGAAGTTTGCCCCTGAGCGAGCAGTGGATTGTCACCAATGCCGAGGGCGAATCCCTCGAGTACCGCGAAGGAAAAAAGTACCCGGCCCAACCCCAATGTGCCCTCTGCCGCTGCGGCCAGTCCGCCACCAAACCCTTCTGCGATGGCTCCCACAACAAGGTCCGATTCGACGGCACGGAAACCGCCAGCCATCAGCCGTATCTGGAACAGGTCGAGACCATCGAAGGCCCCACGATGCGGCTCACCGACCAGGAAAACCTCTGCGCGTTCGCCCGGTTCTGCGATCCGAAAGGCCGTGTCTGGAACCTGGTCAAGGAGACCGACAACCCCGAAACCCGGCAACTGGTGAAACACGAAGCGGGCCATTGTCCCGCCGGGCGGTTGGTCGCCTGGGATCGAGAAACAGGCAAACCCATCGAGCCGAAGTTTGAGCCGTCCCTTGGATTGATCGAGGACACAGCCAAGCAGGTCAGCGGCCCGATCTGGGTGCGCGGAGGCATTCCGGTGGTTTCCGCCGACGGCAAGACGTACGAGATCCGGAATCGCGTAACCTTGTGCCGATGTGGCCGGTCAGCGAACAAGCCCTTCTGCGACGGATCGCATGCGGCCTGAGTTCACCGCCCGATGCCGTCACTGACCCGCGCACGGACGAAGGCAACTCGGCTCAGCCCCAATCACCGATCCATTTCCACCCAAGCTCCCACCAGTCGCGCCGTAGCCTCGGCGAAGGCGGACCGCCCGCCTGCCCTGAGCTTGTCGAAAGGTGGTGAAGTCCGCCTTCTGTTCCTGTCCCACTCACTCACGCACTGTGGCACGCAGGCACTCGAACACCTGCTCTGCCACCTTCACGTGTAAGGCTTGCGGCGTCGGGATGTTACCGATATAGTCGCGACGTCTCCCATGCCTGAATTACGCAAAAAATATCCGTTCGACAGAATCGAGCCGAAGTGGCAACGCTACTGGGCCGAACACAAAACGTTCGCCGCGAGGGAACCAGAGTTTCTCAGTGGCCAAGTACCTGAGTCCCCAAGTCACGCCTCAAGCACCCCGGCACTTAAACACTCCGGCACTCCGGCACCCAAGTTGTACGTCCTCGACATGTTCCCCTACCCCAGCGGCGCGGGCCTCCACGTCGGCCATCCCGAAGGCTACACCGCCACGGACATCTATTGCCGCTTCCAACGCATGCGCGGGCTCAACGTCCTCCATCCGATGGGCTGGGACGCGTTCGGCCTTCCCGCCGAGCAATACGCTATCAAGACGGGTACTCACCCTGCCATCACGACCAGGCAAAACGTCGAAACCTTCCGTCGCCAGGTCCAGATGCTCGGGTTCTCGTACGACTGGGACCGCGAAGTCGATACCACCGATCCCGAATACTTCAAATGGACGCAATGGATTTTCCTGCAGCTATTCAAGAAAGGCCTCGCGTACGAATCCCACGTGCCGGTGTGGTGGTGCGACGGCTGCAAGACCGTCCTCGCCAACGAAGAGGTCAACGCCGACGGCACATGCAAAGAGAAGGGCCATCCGGGTGTCGTCCGCCGTCCGCTCCGCCAGTGGGTTCTCAAGATCACCGCCTACGCCGAACGACTCTTGAAAGACTTGGACCTGGTCAACTGGCCCGACTCGATCAAGGAGCAACAACGCAATTGGATCGGCCGCAGCGAAGGCGCGGAAGTAACGTTTCTCGTCCTGCCGGCTGGATTGGCCCAAGATAAAAAGGCTCTTGATGTATTTTACACCCAATTCCAAAACGATCCCTCGTTTTGGGCCAAAGGGGGATTCCCCCATTTTCCGTCAGGGGACTTTTCGCCTCTGAAAGTATTCACTACCCGGCCGGACACATTATTCGGGGCAACATACATGGTTGTTGCTCCTGAACATCCACTAGTACGCACGGTGATACACAAGAAGGAGGTCGCCCAGTACGTCGAAGCTGCCGCGAGAAAAAGCGAACTAGAGCGTACGTCCCTAGAAAAAACAAAGACAGGGGTGCCGACCGGGCTATTCGCGCTCAACCCGGTCAACGGACAACCAATCCCAATCTGGATAGCTGATTATGTGATGATGAGCTACGGCACAGGCGCTATCATGGCGGTGCCGGCGCATGATTTTCGTGACCACGAGTTTGCCCGCAATTTCAATCTTCCCATCATTAAAGTCATCGATGCGAACGTCGTGGGAGGCAAGGGTTACAATGAAGTCCAACACATTCCTGTAAACGGCAAGATTACAAAAGTCGATGTTCAGCTTGCACTTGAGGGCAGGATGATTTTCTCAGGACTCCTCAACGGCCTGCACTCCTCGGAAGCGCGTAAGGTAATCACACAGTGGCTCCAAGAAAAAGGCCTTGGCAAAGCGACGGTCCAATACAAGCTCCGCGACTGGTTGTTCTCGCGGCAGCGCTATTGGGGTGAACCGATCCCGATCGTCCATTGCGACAAGCACGGCGCGGTTCCGTTGCCGGAAAACGAATTGCCCCTCAAACTGCCAGAGATGAAGGATTACTCACCATCGGGCAGCGCGGAGCCGCCGTTGGCGAAAGCGACCGATTGGGTCAATACGAAATGTCCGCAATGCGGCGGACCGGCCAAGCGCGAGATGAACACGATGCCGCAATGGGCCGGCTCGTGCTGGTACTACCTGCGCTACATCGATCCACACAACGACACCGCGTTCGTCGCGAGGGACAAAGAAAAGTACTGGATGCCCGTCGATCTCTACATCGGCGGCGCCGAACACGCGGTCCTTCACCTCCTCTACTCGCGCTTCTGGCACAAGGTGCTCTTCGACCTCGGCCACGTCTCGACGCCCGAACCGTTCATGCGCCTCGTCAACCAGGGCATGATCCTCGGCGAAGATAGCCAGAAAATGTCCAAGTCGCGCGGGAACGTGATTCCCATCGATGTACCCGTTGCGGAGTTTGGCGCGGATACGCTTCGGGTGTTTGAAATGTTCATGGGCCCGCTGGACATGGTCAAGCCGTGGAGTACGCGAGGTGCAGAGGGAGTGTATCGCTTTCTCGGTCGCGTCTGGCGGTTGTTTTGCGATGAAGAGGGTAAACTCCTCCTCGACGACAGTGAACCGGCGGCAGCACTTCTCAAGGTCCTGCATCAGACCATCAAGAAGGTTGGGGAGGACACGGACACCCTGGCGTTCAATACCGCCATTTCCCAGATGATGATCTTCGTCAACGAGGTGACGGCACAGGAGAAACGTCCGCGCAAGCTCCTTGAGCCGTTCGTGCTGTTGTTGGCGCCCTACGCACCGCATCTCGCCGAAGAATTGTGGGAAAAACTCGGCCACAAACAATCGCTGGCTTACGCGCCCTGGCCAAAGCACGACGACGCCTTGCTCAAAGAGGACAAGGTCACCGTCATCCTGCAAGTCAACGGCAAAATCCGTGACCGGGTCGAAGTCCCCGCGCAAATCTCGCCGGCCGATCTCGAAAAGCTCGCCCTCGCGAACGACCGCGTAAAAGAGCATCTCGCCGGCAAACAGGTGAAAAAGGTAATCGTCGTTCCCGGAAAATTGGTCAACATCGCCGCATCGTAAGTGAATACGCACACCGGCATTGGGCGCGACGGCAAAGGCTCAGAATCGGCTTTGTCAGCATCGTCAGAGGTGATACTGTAAATGTTCGTCGGGCTGAATGGCCCACGATGGTCGCAGGAACCCGTCATATGGGAAATGTCGGCTAATACGTGTTGGGCAACATTTCGTCACAAACATATACCGTAGGAGATGGAGAATTGAAGATGAAACTTAACATTAAGGCATTCGCGTTGACATGCGGCATACTCTGGGGACTGGGGTTGTTTTTTCTTACATGGTGGATCATCGCATTTGATGGGCCTACCGGAGAGCCCACACTCATCGGCAAACTGTATCGCGGTTACACGATTTCTCCAATCGGCAGCGTATTGGGGTTGGTATATGCGTTTTTCGATGGTTTGATCGGCGGTGCAATATTTGCATGGCTCTACAACAAAATAGCGGGTGCGACAGAAGCCAAGCAGGCAGGAGATAAGAGTACTTAACCAGCCGCCGGAGCCACCGCCGGATGATACGCTTGGCCCGCGATGATTTCTCTGCTTGTCAAATACGTTAATTTCTTGCGTCGTCACTATCAGGCGCGACTCATGCTCCTCAGCGCCTTGGTCGGTGTGATCGTGGCGCTGGGCGCTCTTCTGTTCATGCGGATCCTCGATGTCGCAAGCGCCTTCTTCTTGACACGTCTGGTGGGGTATACCTTGCCATTGCCGGGCGCCGAAGGTCCCACGGTGATGCCAGGCGAAGCCACGCATCGCTGGCTGCTTTTCCTGATGCCCGCTGTGGGCGGTTTGTTGGCCGGTCTGACCGTCTACTGGCTGGCGCCAGATGCGGGCGGACACGGCACCGACTCGGTGATCGACGCGTTCCACCGGAAACGTGGACAGATACGAAAGCGAATCCCGCTGGTGAAAACCTTCGCCACCGCGTTTACACTTGGAACCGGTGGCTCGGCGGGACGAGAAGGTCCCATCATGCAGGTTGGGGCCGGTCTCGCTTCACTTCTGGCCGGAGTTTTCAAGTCGGGAGACCGGGAGCGCCGCCTTCTGGTTCTGGCTGGCGCCGGAGCCGGTTTGGGCGCAATTTTCCGTTCCCCCCTTGGCGGTGCGCTGTTTGCATCGGAAGTATTGTACCGGGACATGGACTTCGAGACAGCGGCGTTGGTGCCCTCGTTCGTCGCTTCGATCACCGCCTATTCTATCTACTGTGGAATTAGGGGAACGTGGGGTGCGATTTTTACGGTCCCCTCTCTAAAGTTCGAGCATGTCCTTCAACTGCCATTTTACATCTTGCTCGGCATGCTTTGCGCCTTGGTCGGTATTGTTTACTTGTACACGCTGCACGGAGTGGAAGAGCACATCTTCAAAAAGCTTCGTACCCCGGCCTACATAAAGCCCGCCTTGGGAGGACTCGTGGTGGGCGCCATCGGTTTCTTCGTGCCACAAGTCCTGGGCCAGGGATACGGCTGGTCTCAACTCGCAATGGCCGGGCAGCCTGTCACTCGGCCTCGTGCTCACCATCGCGCTGGCAAAAATCGTGGCAACGTCGTTCACCATCGGCTCCGGCGGCAGCGGCGGGTCGTTTGCGCCCACGGTTGTCATCGGTGGCATGTTGGGCACGGCGCTGGGTCTGGTGCTGCGCGGTTTATGGCCGGGAATTGCACCCAATCTACCGGCATTTGCCCTGGTAGGTATGGCCGGCTTTTTGGCTGGCACCGCCAAGACTCCCCTCTCGGCCCTGATCATGGTTTCGGAGATGACCATGGGGTACGGGCTGCTCGTACCACTGATGTTGGCCACGGCGACGGCGTACGTGTTGTCGCTGCGGAAAGTAACACTGTATCGGAGCCAGGTCGGCCAGCGAATCGATTCACCCGCTCACGAGGGCGAGTACGTAAATGCCGCTCTCGAGCGTATCCGCGTGAAGGAGGCGCTCCCCAAGAACCAGAAAACGGTCACATTCCGTCGCGGGACACCATTACCGGAAATCCTCGAGGAGGTTTCCAAGTCGAAACAACTGGTGTTTCCCGTGATCGATGGGGACGGCGCCCTGCAGGGCGTGATTGAGTTCCACAATATCCGCGTATTCTATTCCAAGGATTGCCCGCCCTCCGACGCCGTGGTTGCGCAAGACTTGCTTTCCCCGACATTTGCGGTTGTGAATCTTGATGACGATCTGGCGGCGGCATTGCGGAAGTTCCGTACCGAACGACTGGAAGAATTGCCGGTCGTTGAATCGAAGGATTCGGTCCGGCTTGTGGGTGTATTGAATCGCCGCGACGTGCTGGCTGCGTACCACGACCAACATGTCTAGTCGCGGGGACGGCGGACCGTGGTCGGCCGCGACCACAACGGGGTAGGTGTTACATGCTGCGCATGAATCTGTTCAATCGATTTGGGAACCGGAAGCAGTTGCTGCCGGGCCGTCTTGTGCCGTTGAGTCTGCTGGTTGGGATTGTCGCCGGTTGCGGAGCGCTCCTGTTCAATGTGCTTCTCGGATGGGCCGACGAGGGTTTCATGGTGCACGCCGCCGGCTATCGCATGCCGCAAGCGGGCGGCGAGGCCGCCACGGTGGTCGCCACCGAGCCATCCCGGCGGTGGGTGTTGTTGCTCGTGCCGACCGTTGGCGGCCTGCTGTCGGGTCTGCTCGTTTACACCTTCGCTCCCGAAGCGGAAGGCCACGGAACCGACGCCATGGTGGACGCATTCCACCGGATGCGCGGGTTCGTCCGTGCGCGCGTGCCATTAGTCAAGACGGTTGCGTCGGCCCTGACCATCGGGAGCGGTGGCTCGGCTGGGCGCGAGGGCCCGATCGCGCAGATCGGCGCGGGGTTCGGCTCCTCGCTGGCAACATGGCTGAGGGCCGGCGACCGCGAGCGGCGACTGCTGATGCTTGCGGGAGCAGCCGGCGGGTTGGGCGCTGTGTTCCGCGCGCCACTGGGCGCGGCGTTCTTTGTCGCGGAAGTGTTGTACCGCGACGTCGAATTCGAAGCGGCTGCGCTGATCCCGTCATTTGTGGCCTCCATCGTCGCCTATTCAGTGTATTGTGCCGTCTCGCGTCACTGGGGCGCGATCTTCACCGTGCCGGAACTCAAGTTCAATCACCCGCTCGAATTGTTGCTCTACGTGGCCTTGGGGGGGCTCTGTGCTTTGGTGGGGGTTGTTCACGTAAAATTTTTCTATGGTGTACGCAATCAGGTTTTTCGGCGTTTGCCAGTCCCCAATCACATCAAGCCCGCAATTGGCGGAATGATCGTCGGGGCGATTGGATTCTTCGTTCCCCAAGTGCTCGGAATGGGCTACGGCTGGACACAACTGGCGATTGACGGCCAGCTCCCGCTGCGTCTGGCACTGATGATCGTCGTGCTGAAAATCGTCGCCACCGGCGTTACGATTGGTTCGGGTGGCAGCGGCGGTGTATTCGCGCCGTCCATGACAATTGGAGCATGCCTGGGTGCGACGGTGGGCACATTGTTGCACGCATGGATGCCGGGCGTGGTGGCGCAACCAGCGGCGTTCGTTCTGGTCGGCATGGCGGGCTTTTTTGCCGGCGTGTCGAAAGCCCCCGTCGCCACGCTGATCATGGTCTCCGAGATGGCCACTGGCTACGGCCTGTTGGTGCCTCTGATGCTTACAACGGCCGTGGCTTACCTCCTCACCCCGCGTCGCATCTCGATTTACGAAAAGCAGCTTGACGCACGGGCAGATTCCCCGGCTCATGAAGGCGAATATGTGGTGGACCTGCTGGAGCGCATACGCGTGCGGGAGGCCATGCCGAAGCTCGAGAAACTGGCCGTGCTGCGCCTGGACGCGCCCTTGCTCGAGATCCTTGATGCGGTTGCCGACAGCAAGCAGCATGTGTTTCCTGTGTTGGACGCGCAAGGGGAACTACATGGGGTGATTCTATTCGACGACATCCGCCTGTTCTTCACCGAACGCAACTTTCCCAGGCACGTCGTCATCGCGCAAGACCTCTTGGCGCAAAACCTCGTGACCGTCACTCCGGATGATGATCTCGCCTCAGCGCTGCAAAAGCTTCGACAGTCCATGCAAGTGGAATTGGTCGTGGTCGAGCAGAAAGGCTCCCGAAAGGTCGTCGGCATCCTCGGTCGCCGCGATATTCTCGCAACGTATCAGGATCGTGTGCGGCCCGGGGCGCCAGACACAGGTGCCAATTTATAGTTGAGCCGCGGCCAAACTCCGTTATATTGTCATTGTGAGGTTGGTTGGTACCATATATGTTCAAGTTGACTAGAGAGGAACAATTGATCGTCGCGTTCCTGTTGTTTGCGCTCCTCCTGGGTATGGCGGTCAGGGAATGGCACGCGCGGCATCCGAGAGTTGCCGGCGTCGCATTGGAGATAAAGGGCCACTAATGCAAAAGTTGAATTTCGCCGAGGCTGTCGACGAAATCGTCCGTGGAGATGGGCGATACGACTGCGACGCCTACTACTTCGTCCGCGAGGGACTGGATTTCACCATCAAGATGCTCAAGAAGGATTCGCGAGGCGCGGGACGGCACGTCAGCGGCCAGGAACTGCTCGATGGCCTGCGGCGCTATGCGCTCGATCAATTCGGCCCGATGTCCAAGACCGTGTTCGGTTACTGGGGGATCAAGCGCTGTGAGGATTTCGGCGAGATTGTCTTCCAGATGGTGGATAAAGGCATCCTCGGCAAGACGGAACAGGACACGCGCGAGGATTTCAAAGGCGGTTACGACTTCGACGAGGCCTTCGTCAAACCCTACCAGCCGGCGCCCGGTGCCCGCAGCCGCCGCCCGGCCAAGGGCGCTGCCGCCGGAACCGACCGCTATCATTCCGTCCCAACCCGCTCCTCCGACACACGGAAATTGAGCGGCGGCGCGAATTAGGTGTCGGAAACGGCATGCGATTTCATGGCCTGCAGCGCCCGCTGGCAGTGTCGCTTCTTTTTCTGGCAGGAGTCATTGTGACCCGCGCTCAAACCTTCAACGTCGCACCGGCCCACAAAGTTGTCTTTGATAACGGCCTCACCTTGCTCGTGCGCGAAGACCACAGCGCCCCCGTCGTGAGTGCCCAGGCCTGGGTCCGGGCCGGCAACATCACCGAAGGCCAATGGACGGGCGCCGGCATCTCCCACGTTCTCGAGCATATGCTGTTCAAAGGCACGGCCACGCGTGGCGTGTCGCAAATCGCCCATGAAATCCAGCGTAACGGCGGTTCGATGAACGCGTACACTTCCTTCGAGCAAACCGTTTTCCATATCAACATCCCGTCCGAACACTGGCAGACCGCCGTCGATATTCTCGCCGATTGCATGCAGCACGCCACCATTTCTCCGCAGGAACTCGTCAAAGAAAAACAGGTCATCCTTCGGGAAATGGCCATGAACAACGATGACCCGGCCCGGCGCGAGAACCTCATGCTCTGGGCCACCGCCTACACCACGCATCCCTACCGGTTCCCCGTCATCGGATACCCGGACATCTACAACCGCATCACCCGCGATGACGTGGTCGCGTACTACAAAAAACATTACGTCCCGAACAACATTGTCTTCGTCGTCGTCGGGGACGTGGACGCCGCGAAGGTCGAGCAGGAACTCCGCGACGCGACGAAAGACTTTGCCATGGGCGCGGTCGAACCGGCGTTCGTCCCGTCCGAGCCGCCCCAACTCAGCTTGCGCGAACGACACGAGGAAACGCCGACGCAGGTTTCGAGGATTGGTCTCGCGTGGCACGGGCCGTCGGCCACCCAGCCGGATGTTTGCCCACTCGACGTGCTGGCCATTGTGCTGGGCCAGGGCCAGAGCTCGCGTCTCTACCGCGAACTCCAGCAGAAACGCGGTCTGGTCCACAGCATCGATGCAGGCAGCTACACCCCCGGCTATCCGGGCATTTTCACGATCAGCGCCAGCACCGATCCCGACAAACGCGACGCGGCAATCGCGGCCATTCGCGAACAGGTCAAACTGTTGATCGATCAGCCCGTCACAGAACAGGAACTGCAAAAGGCCATCAAGTTGAGCACCAGCCATTACCTGGATGGGCTCAAGACCATGGCGGGCCAGGCTTCGGACATCGCCAACAACGAGTTCCTCCTCGGGGATCCGAATTATTCCAGGATCTATCTCGAGAACCTGCGCAAGGTGACGCTCGACGATTTGCAACGCGTGATCCGTAAAGTATTTCACGGACAATAACCTGACCATCACGTCTCTCGATCCGCCGGGTGCGCTGCCCCAACCGCCATCGGCTGCGGTTGCCAGGTCGGAAATCGAAATCAAGAAGTTCGAGTTTCCCAACGGGCTGCGCTTGCTGGTGCGGGAAGATCCGAAGCTGCCCATGGTCAACATTCACGCGCTGATGAAGGGCGGCGTCATCGCCGAAACCGACACGAATAACGGCGTTTGCAAATTGACGGCCCGAATGCTGTTGAAGGGCACGACGACACGAACCGCTGACCAAATCGCGGAAACGATGGAGTCGGCGGGTGGCGCGATCAGCTATATCGCCGGTAACAACAGTTTCGACATCGCCGCGGAATCGTTGAGCGAGGATTTGGACCGCACCCTCGACGTGCTGGCCGACGTGCTGCAGAACCCGACGTTCCCCGACACGCTGCTGGCGCGCGAGCGGGCGGTGCAGATCGCTGAATTCAAACAGGAGCAGGACCAGATTCTGCGCCAGGGCCAGCAGCTTCTGCGCGAGGCGATGTTCGCGCGACATCCGTACCATTTGAACATCCTCGGGAAACCCGAGACCGTGGCGAAACTCACTCGGGCCGACCTGGTGGACTTTCACCGCCGCTTCGTCGTCCCCAATAACATGGTCCTCACCGTTTTTGGCAATGTGAAAGCCGATGACGTGCGGCAAAAGATCGAAGCCAGGTTTGGCGGAATGAACTCGGTGAAGCTCGAATTTCCGCGTTCGGGACCGGAAACATTGGCCGCCGATGCCCGCAAGGTCGAGATCGTGCCGAAGCAGCAGGCCGTCCTGTTGATCGGCTACAGCGGCGTCGATATGTTCAGTAAAGACCGTTTCGCCATGGAACTGCTCAACGAAGCCTACTCGGGGCTCGGCTCGCGGGTCTTCCAACGCATTCGCGACGCACTCGGGTTGTGCTATTACGTCGGCGCGTTTCAATTGGTCGGACTCGACCCGGGCTACTTCGTGTTTTACGTCGGGACCACGCCGCAGAACGTGGGCCAGTGCGAAAAGGAAATCTTCGCCGAGTTGGAAAAACTGAAGGCCGACGGCCTGAGCGATGAGGAACTTACGCGCGCCAAAGCCGGCGTCATCGGACAGCGCCGCGTCCGGATGCAGGACAATTCCGAACTGGGCATGATGGTTGGGCTGGACGAACTGACGGGACTCGGGTACGATTTCTTCAAGACGGCGGATGACAAGTACCGGGCGGTGACGCTCGATGACATCAAGCGGGTCGCCAACCAGTACTTCAACGGCAAACCACACGCCGTGGTGATCGTGACGCCGTCCGAGGAGAAGGAGTAATCATGGCGGAAGTTCAACAAGACACGCTCGGCTCGACAGAGGACACGTTGCGCTTCCTCGATATGGTCGGCCTGTTCGGCACGCAGGCGATGATCGCCCTTGGCAAACTCGCCAACCCCGCCACGGGAAAAGCGGACAAGAACATGGCCGCCGCCCGCCTGTTCATCGACACCCTCGAAATGCTGGAGCACAAGACCCGCGGCAACCTCAATTCGGACGAGACAAAAGTTCTCCAGGCAACGCTTACCGATTTACGCCTGATGTTCGTCGAGGAATCCAAGGCGCCGCAGACAACCCCGCCACCCCAGGAGCCCGCCAAGCCGACGGAAGGCACGGCGGAAGACCCGAAGGTAAAGTTTCGCAAGACTTACGAGTCGAGCCGCTTTCCTGCGGCGATCCGAAAACCACGACAGCCAGATCGCAATCTCGAACAACAGCACCAACGGTGCGGCCATGAGTATCATCGAGAGCGGGTCGGGTGGCGCCAGAAACGCCGCGATGGCGAAGGCAATCGCGACGAAGATCTTTCGGCCCTTGCGCACGGTTTCGTAACTCAAGAGCCCCATCCGCACCAGGATCACAATCACCAGCGGGATCTCGAATGTCAGCCCGCACATCAGCATGAACTGCGTGACGAAGCTAATGTAACTTTCGATGGTCCACCGCGGTTCGATTCCCAACCAGCGGCTCGCCTGGATGAATGCCCATAGCGTCTGCGGGATCATCAGAAAAAAACAGGTGGCGCACCCCGCGAGAAACAGCAGCGTTCCCCACGCGAAGGCCGGCCACAACAATCGTTTCTCCTTTGGCCGAAGCGCCGGGAAAATGAATTGTCCGAGAAAATAGCAGATCGCCGGCGCCGCAATGATCAACCCGACGTACAGGGCAATTTTCATCGACAGCACAAACGAGTCGGTCACATTCAGGCTCTGGAGAAAGTTCTCGGGATGATCCGTGACCCGGTCGTAGCGGTCGGGTCAGAAAGGCCAGAATATGGTTGGCCGACAACAGCGCGATGTTGAATCCCACAAACAGCGCGCCGAGTATTTTGAATAACGCCCCGCGCAGGTCTTCGAGGTGCTCGATGAACGGCTTGACGGGGCCGTCCTCCGCGATCTCCAACGGAGTAATCTCATCCTCCGGGGTCGCCGATTCCTTGCGGAACCATCTACGCAAGCGCGTCCACCATGGGTGGAGGAGTTAAGACGATTTTGGCGGCTGGTTGTTCGCCGTTGTGGAGGCCGTTGACGTTGGCGCCTCGGGCTTGGCCGGTGTGGCCGTGGTGCTCATCGGCGATATCCCGGGACGCCTTCTTGAATTCCCGCATGGCCTCGCCCAGTCCGCGCGCCAATTCCGGAAGTTTCTTGCCGCCGAACAGCAGCAGCAGAATGATGAGCAATAGGATCAGGTGCGTTTCGTTAAACACTGCCAAGGGTAGTGACATACTGTGCATTCGCTCCTATCGCACCCGACACTACACGCGCGGCCAACCTTTGTCAACGCGCCCGCGTCTTGTCGGCTACTGGTTGACAACGACAAATTCGCACCGGCGGTTCTTCCCCCAGGCCATCTCGTCATGCCCCGGGTCCGCGGGACGGTCCTTGCCATAGCTGATCGTCGACATCCGACTCGTGTCAACCCCCAGCTTCACCAGTTCATCACGGGCCGCGATCGCCCGCCGTTCGCCGAGCGCGCGGTTGTACTCGGCCGTGCCACGCTCGTCGCAATGCCCTTCGACCACCAGCTTGCCGGGATTGGCCTTCATGTACGCCGCCACGGCTTCCAATTTCGATTGTTCACTCGGGCGGATCCGGGCACTGTCGTAGTCGAACAACACCGCGGCAAACTGACCCACGCCGGGTAATCCCCCCGGACCGACCGCCGGCCGGTCACTAATCCCGTTTTCGCCGCCCGGGCCGATTCCCGGAACTGCGGACTCGCTGCCAGGTCCTGCCGATGGATTGGCGCCGCCGGCCCCGTTTCCGTGGTGGCAACCGGTCGATAAAGTGGCAGTGATGATACCAATCAAGATGGTTCGGGCTAGAAGCTTCTGACTCATATGCGGCTTTCTCCTTGTAACAATTCGTTTCTTCGCGTCCACAACATTACGGTCCCCACGCGGGTTCGGACGCGCCCCCTTCAACAGTTGGCAACTGTACTTGCTCGCCGGTGACAACGTCAAGCAGATACAATTGCGAGCGCCAGTGCTGCGTTTTCGTAAATACCAAATGTCTTCCGTCCGGCGCCCACGACGGGTCCTCGTTGTCCGCGCCGTCCGCCGCCACGGGACTGACAACGCCGGAGCCTTTCTCATACACGCCAATTTGGAATTTGCCGCCGACTCGCGACGTTACCGCCAGCATCGGCTTCATGTCCGAATTGGCTGGCGGTCGCGACCAGTCCGGCTCCGTGTTGTAGCTGGGCGACACCGTCAATCTCGACGCGGCTCCCCCGTCCTTGCTAATCTCCCAAATCTGCGGCACCCCGCTCTCATCACTGACATAGGCGATGGCCTGGCCGTCCGGCGACCAGGTGGGCGACGATTCTCCCGCGCGCGTATGTGTCAGCCGCCGCAAATCTCCTCCCTGTACGTTCATCGTGTACAACTCGGGATTGCCGTCCTTGCTCAGCGTCAGGGCAATGCTCAACCCATCCGGCGAAAACACCGCGCCGGTGTTCAAGCCCGGATACGCCGCCAGCCGACGCCGCTGGCCGGTATACAAATCCACCTCCAGCACGTCGGGAAACACGTTCTTGTAACTCGTGTACACAATCTTGCGTCCGTCGGGCGACCAGCGCGGGCGTACGCTGATCGACCGGTCGTACGTCAGCTGGTGCACGTTGTAACCATCGTAATCCATCACCGCCAGTTCCTTCGCGCCGCTGTGCGACCACACAAAAGCGACTTTCGTCTGGGCGATGCCTCGCTGCCCGCTCAGGGTCTGCACGATGTCGTCGGAGAGTTTGTGCACCACGCGCCGCAGGTCCTGCGCGCTTCCCTGATAGGCCTTGGACAGGGCCACCTTCTTCGTCGCCTGCTCCATCACAATGCATTCCACCACGATGCCATTGTGATCGCCGTGCACCGCCCCCGATTGCACGTACTCCGCGCTGCTGACCGGCGCCAACGAGAAGTAGCCCGACAACCGCAAATCATTCTTCAACACGTCTGTCACCTGCCCCGCGATGGCCGCGTCCCCCGTGAAGCCGGACACGCCAAAGGAATGTTTCCCCTTGATCACCTCCACTTGCGCATTCGCGCGCAGCGCGCCGCCGCACATCAACAAGCTCACAGTGATCGCCCGCGTCGTGCGAATGGTCACGCGAGTAAACGTTCTCCAAAACTGCTCCATGCCCTATCCCTCCAATCGGAAATTGACCGAAATCTCGGCGAAGTCGCCGCCGAGTCCCTCCGGCAGCGGATCCAGGCGCGGCACGCTATGCGCCGCGGCCAGCGCGGAATCATCCATCAATTGGTTGCCCGACGAATGCGCCAACCGCACGCCGTCGATCCGCCCATCCCGGGCCACCCGTAACAAAACCGTCACAACCAGCTTCTTGTCGATGTCGACGACCTTGCCCGGCTGGTCCCATGCCTCATACATCACATCGTGAACGTGCATGTAGTAGGACCAAAATGGCGACCCCTTGCCGACGCCACCGGCAATGCCATCGGCGGCTCCGTCGGGAGACCCCAGGCGGCCGTACTTCGATTCCCCAGTGCCGCCACCCGCCGGACGGTTGTCGCCGCCTTCAGAACCACCATCCGCGGAAGCCAGCGCGCTGGCAAACCGTCGTCGAATCGACGCAGCGTTTTCCGCGGTGCTGCCGGATCCGCTCTGCGTTGACGATTTCGTTGTCGCAACCACCTTCTTGGTTGTCGATGCCGGCTTTTGGGCTGTCTTCGCTGGTGTTTCCGCCGTCTTTTTCGATTCCTTGACCGCTTGCTTTCTCGGAATCGCGATTTCGTTTGGGCCGGTTATTTCAGGTGGCACTACTTTCGCCTTTGGCGCGACTGGCGGTTCCGTAGTGGCTGGTGCTTCCGCCGGGCCGGCTGGGGCCGCTTCGGACTGGTGAGCCGGCTCGGGTGGTGGCGCCGTGTAAGCGCCCCTTCCGTTTCCTGTTCCCGTAGGCAGATCGCCCAAAATATCCGCGGGCGTAATCAGTTCCACCGCAATCGGCGCGTTGGACTGCGCCCGGTGAAACGCGCCTTCGAAAAAAATGATTCCCCCGATGAGCGCCGCATGCACGAGACACGCGACAACGAAATTTCGACGAAACCTTTTCTCAATCGTGCTCATCTCCGGGCAAGTTTCGGCGGCGATTCCTCCTGCGTCATCAGTGCGAATTGGATCTTTGCCGCGTGAAGCTCTTTCAGGACTTCCATGACCGCGCCGTAGTTGTTTGCTTCATCCGCCTTGACGAGGATGGTGATCGGCGGGGCCGACTTGGACAACCTCGCCAAATCCGCGCGCAATTGCTCCGGCGAGATCGCCACGTCGTTGAGGTAGATTTTCCCCCGCCGGTCCACCGACAGCGTGCGCGTCTGTTCGCGCTTGATCTGGTCGGTGGTGCCCTTCGGCAAATTGATCTTCATCCCGTACTCGACCGCGGGGAAAACAATGATCACCGCGATGAACAGTTGCATAAACAGGTCCACCAGCGGCATGACATTGATCTCGCCCAACTCGGGCAGATGTCCGTACCGTTTGCTCCTTCTCGATCCACGGTTCATGGATCAGTTCGTCATGTAGTTGTGTTCAATGGCGTTTACAAACTCTTCCGCGAAGCTCTCCATCTCCATCGTCGAGTGGCGGATTCGCTGCGCCAGCCAGTTGTAGGCGAACAACGACGGTACCGCCACCAGCAGGCCCACGACCGTCGCCAGCAGCGCCGCCGAGATGCCCGGCGCCACCGCGCCGAGGCGCACCGTGCCGTATTCGCCCATCGCCGCGAACACGCTCATCACACCCCACGCGCTGCCGAGCAACCCGAGGAACGGGCCGCCTGTCACGGCCGTGGAAAGCACACTGACCTGTGATTCCAGCTTCATGACCTCGGTATCGATCGCGCGACCGACCGCGCCGCGAAGGGTGTCCAGATTGACCACCGTCCGCTCCGTGACGCTCACGTCCGAATCGACCGCTGCGAGCGTGGCCGGGCCGCTGCCGCCGAAGGCCTTGTAACCGCCGGCCACTTTGCGCGGGGAACTCCCGTTGCCGAATTGCGCCGACACTTCTTCCGCGCCGAGTCGATAGATGTTGTACAACGGGCAATCCGCCACCTCATAATTATTGATGAACAGGTGAAGCGGATCGCGCTCGCGACGAAATTGCGCCAGGAAAGATTCCCCCGTGCGACGGGCGCGGTTGAGTTGTTGCGACTTGGTGAGCATGACCGACCACGTAAAGGCCGAGCCAAGACACAACAAACCCACAATCACTTTGCCGGGCAGGTCCGCTTGCGCGTAAATCGACAAGATACCTCCGGCTGCAAGTACGGCATTCATCCCCAAACCTCCTTGTTTGCCCCGAAAGGCCTTCGGGGCACTCCCTCTTATACAGCTTTACGCCGCTCCGTCAAAACTATTCTCATTTATTCAACACCCGAATCTCTCTTTGGTTGCATCGCGCCACGGTACCCGATAGATTGAGCTTGCCAAAGGGAACTCGATGAACCGACGCATTTCGTATCTGGCCATTGCAGCGGGGATTGTGGTGATTTCCCTATGCCCGGCGACTTTTGCCAAGCAGGGAAAGCCTGGCAGTGAAATGAAGCTCGTTTCGATTGACGTACCCAACAACAAGATCACCGTCTCCGATCCCAACGGCAATATCACTACTGTCGCCGTGATGCAGGTAACGACGGTCACGGTCAATGGGCAGCCTGGCAAATTGTCGGATTTGCGCCGCGGCATGCGCGTCATCCTTTCGGTAAGCCATGGCGGGAAGACCGCTGACAAGATCGACGCGACGAACCCGCCGGCCAAGTAAGCCAGGAAGAACATCACGGATCCAAGCCCCGGCGTGATGCTGGGGCTGTCCGATTCCGTTTTTTCCTCTCGAATTCCCGCCGACTCTGCGCTACAGACATCAGGGTTCGCACTAAGGACGATCTCGAATGAACCAGCAAAAAGCCGGTAAGACACCGACAGCCGACACCGCCAGCGTGACGCCGCGCGCGACCGACTACGCGCAGTGGTATCTCGACGTGATCAAACGCGCCGACCTCGCCGAGCATTCGCCCGTGCGCGGTTGCATGGTCATCAAACCCCACGGCTACGCGATCTGGGAAAAGATGCAGCGCGAACTGGACGACCGTTTCAAGGCCACGGGCCACGTCAATGCCTATTTCCCGCTATTCATTCCCCTGTCCTTCCTCACCAAGGAAGAGGAACACGCCGCCGGCTTCGCCAAGGAATGCGCCGTTGTCACCCATCACCGCCTCAAATCCATCGACGGCGTGGTGGTCGTTGATCCCGAGTCCAAACTCGATGAGCCGCTGGTTATTCGTCCCACCAGCGAGACGATCATTTGGGCGCAGTACAAGAATTGGATTCAGAGCTATCGCGACCTGCCGCTCCTCATCAACCAGTGGGCCAATGTCGTCCGCTGGGAAATGCGCACGCGTCTGTTTCTGCGCACCGCCGAGTTCCTGTGGCAGGAAGGTCACACCGCGCACGCCACGGAAGCCGAGGCCGTCGAGGAAACCAACCGCATGCTCGATGTCTATGCCGATTTCGCCGAGAATGTCGCCGCGGTTCCGGTCATCAAAGGACGCAAGACGCCCGGCGAACGCTTCGCGGGTGCGCTGGACACGCTTTGCATCGAAAGCATGATGCAGGACGGCAAGGCGCTCCAGATGGGCACCAGCCACTACCTTGGCCAGAATTTCGCGAAGAGTTCCGACGTGACGTTCCTCAGCAAGGAGGGGAAACGCGAGTACGTGTATGCCACAAGCTGGGGTGTCTCCACTCGTCTTGTCGGCGCGCTCATCATGACCCATTCCGACGACAGCGGTCTCGTGTTGCCGCCGAAGCTCGCGCCCATTCATGTCGTCGTGATTCCCATCTTCAAAAATGATGCCGAGAAAGCGCTCACGATTGCCGAGGCGACAAAGGTCGTTGCGGAATTAAAATCACAGGGGCTCGCTGTCAAACTCGACGACCGCGACGGTATCATGCCCGGCGCCAAGTATTACGAGTGGGAGGCCAAAGGCGTGCCGATCCGCGTCGAAATTGGGCCGAAAGATCTGGAGAAAGGCAGTCTGTGCCTAGTCCGCCGGTTCGTGTTGGAGAAAGAAGGCGAAACCGAGCAGGAACTCCGCAAGCGCCGCAAGACATTCCTGCCGCGCGCGGAAGCCATCGCGTCCATCAAACCCACACTCGACGCCATGCAGCGCGAGTTGTTCGAACGCGCCCGGGCTTTTCGTACCAAGCGCACACGGATCATCAATACGTTGGAGGAGTTTGAAAACTTCTTCACAAAAGAGGACGGCGGGTTCGCGTGGGTCCATTGGGCTGGCGACCACGACCAAGAAGACGAAATGTCCAAGCGCTTCGAGACCTCGATCCGCTGCATCCCCTTCTCCGACCAGATTCCCGATGACGCCAGGGGCGAAGGCAAATGTATCCTCACCGGCGCGCCATCGAGCCAGCGCGTCTTGATGGCCCGGGCGTATTAAGTCAATTTGTGGCCGCGAATGAGGTTTGCGGCTACAACCCCAATTCTTCACGAACCAGATCGCGGTAGGCTTCTCGAAGTCGGTTCGTTACCTTTTGCGTTCGCCCCCAATTCGTCACGGGCGCAATCTCGATAAGACTGTTCGTGGCGAAAACTTCATCGGCTGTTTCCAGAAACTCGGGGCTGAAACCTGTTTCGTTTGTCGGTATCTGTAATTCACGCGCCAAGGTCAGCACGGCGTGGCGCGTCACGCCGGGCAGTGGTCCGTCATCCAACGGCGGGGTGAACAAGTGCCCATCTCTCACGACAAAAAGATTGCCGGTCGCAAATTCGACGACACGGCCCGCCGCGTTCAGCAGAACAGCTTCCTTCGCCCCTTCGATGGCCGCTTGCTCCTGCGCCAGAATGTAGGGGAGACGGTTTGCGGTCTTATACTGTGACAGGGTGGAGTCGATCCGCACAGTGGAGACGATCGCCGTCAAGTCTCGTGGTTCCAGCGAACTGGGGCGTACGGTAACGATGGTGGAATCGCAGGTGCGGTAGACACGAGCTACGCCCTCAACCACATCATTCTTCTCGGTGAGCACACGACACACGGCGCGAAGTTCTTCCCGCGAGAATACGGACTCGATACTCAGCGCCCGGAGCCCCGCAAGCAGCCGCTCAATATGGTCTTGGGCGCGAAAAATCAGTCCGCCGTATACGCGCATCGTCTCGAAAACGCCGTGGCCATAGAGAAAGCCGCGATCAAAAATGGAAATGGTGGCTTCGGATTCGGGCACAAACCGCCCGTTAACGTACGCGTAGTTGTTCGATTGCATTGAGAATCCCCCCAGCTTTGGCGAATGTCTCGTCGTATTCCGCGTCCGGCTCGCTGTCGGACACGATGCCCCCGCCGGAGTGGAAAGTCAATCGGCCGTTCTGATACACCACCGTGCGGATGGCGATGTTGAGGTGCGTGAGCCCGTTGAATCCGAGAAACCCGATCGCGCCCGTGTACACGCCACGCGCGTGCGGTTCCAGTTCATCAATGATTTCCATCGCCCGGATTTTCGGCGCGCCGGTGATCGAGCCACCGGGAAAACACGCCCGCACGCAATCCACATGGCTTACATTGCTTCGCAGGACTCCTTCGACGGTCGACACGAGGTGATGAACGGTTGCGTACGTTTCGACCCGCACCAATTCACTCACGCGCACACTGCCGAATCCGCACACGCGCCCCAGATCGTTGCGCTCCAAGTCGGTAATCATTATCAACTCGGCATTGTCCTTTGGCGAAGCGAGCAACTCCGCCGCAATCCGCGCGTCTTCTTGAGGCGTCGCGCCGCGCGCCCGCGTGCCCTTGATCGGACGCGTAATCACGTCGCGGTCGTGAATATTCAGGAAACACTCCGGCGACGTGGAAAGAATCTGCGCATCCCCGATGTCGAGATAAGTGCTGTACGGCGCAGGGTTTGACTTGCGCAACGCCAGATACACATCGGTGGCCGGGGCATCCACCCCGCATTGAAATCGCTGGGAAAGGTTGACCTGATAGATGTCACCCGCCGCGATGTACTGTTTGGCGCGGAGAACTGTCGCGCGATAGGAATCCCGCGTGAAGTTGGATACCAAACCGGAGGCAGACCCGCGCAGGTGTGAACTCGCAGGGAATCTGCGTCCGATCTGTGTGTTCCCAACTTCCCAGACTGCTTTCTTCGCATGATCGAACACCAACAGATTGTCGTAGAAACCGAACCAACAGCGCGGCAGTCTCAGATCGTCCACGGCGTTCGACGGCAGGCGCTCCACGACATTCTTCAGGTCGTAGCCGAAGTAACCGATGGCCGCGCCCACAGGATAGGGTTGCTCGGATACGACCTGCCGTGCGGCAAGTTCGTCAGCGAGCAGAGAAAATGGATCGCCGCTCGTGGAGATAACTTTCGTGGGCTCAGCCGCCAGGATGGAAATCCCTTTGCCGACGGCCGTGTCCAGCCACACGCAATGCGGACGCGTTGCGTACTCCGCGAATACGTCGCATGGATCGCGCCACGGCCGAAGCTCAGTCAAAGGATGATTGCTCACGCTCGCCCCGCATCTTACCATAGCGCAGGAATCCCATGACATTGTCAACCCGACCCAACGACGCGGCGCCCGGCGGCATGCGCGGCGCGACGCGCATGCACGATCCGAGCGAAGCGGCGCACGACCGGACGCGTCGGCGTCTGATGAATGTGGCCTTCGTGGCGATTCTGCTCGCGACCCTCGTGCAACTTCATTGGGGCGACCCGCACGGATGCACCTGGCTGGGTGCGGTATTGCTGATCGCCGCGGGGGTGCCGTTGGGATTGACGGTGAAGATATTCGAGCTTCGGTTCAAGATGGCCGTGGCGGAACGTCGGGCCGTGTTACGCGAATTGCCGGCTCGTCGGAAGATCGAGTTGATGGTCTACGGTTTCCTCGCCTGCGTCGCCTTTTCGCGAGTACCCTCCGCGATTATCTGTCCGCTCTGGGGCGTCTGGCTGTACGACTTCATCACGTATTACCACGATCGGCCCGAGCGGATCCGCCATCTCTACGCGGTCACCAGGATACTGGACGAACTTCGCCAGTTTCCCGCGCCGTGGGCTTGGACGCTCCCCGCACTGGTCTGGGAGATCTTCAGAATGACAAGAGCGCATTGATGCCGCGCTCGTCCTTGCTCGGTGTGATGACGGCGACGTTGAGGCGGTTGTTCTGGAACAAATCCGTGGCCGTGGTCTGCACGTCCGCCGGCGTGACCGCGGCGATCTGCCGCTCGACTTCGGCCGGAGACTGGATCGTCCCGTACGCCAACAAATGTTCCCCAAGCCACATCATGCGGTTCGCCGTGCTTTCCAAACCGAGCCGCATCTGGCCGATGGCGTAATCTTTCGCGCGCTGCAGTTCCACCATCGACGGCGGCTGCTTCGAAAGCTTGCACAGCTCCACAAGAATCAATGCCAGCGCGCGGTGCAACCGCTTGGTGTCCAACCCCGCCGAAATCAGCAACGCGCCCGTGTCCGCAAAATAACTCGTGGAAGACTGGATCGAATACGCCAGGCCATGCCGCTCGCGGATCACCTGAAACAGGCGGGAACTCATGTTCTCGCCGAGGATCACGCTCAAGGCCTTCAGCGCGTAGCGGCGCGAATCGTGCCGTGAATACCCGCGCACGCCGATCGCCAGATGCGATTGCTCGCAATTCTTGTTGAAGAACCGGAGTCGCGCCGAACGCTGCTGTTCGTGGACCGGCGCATACGTCGGCGAGCGACCGTTGCGCGGCAGCGTCAGCATCCGTTCCACACGCGGCACGATGTCGTCGTGTCGACAATGTCCGGCGACGGCGACGACGGTGTTGGCCGCCACGTATTTCCTGTGCTTGAAATCGAGAAGCGCCCGGCGGTCCATCCCGTCTAGGGTTTTCGCGGTGCCCGTGAGCGAACGACCCAGCGGATGTTCGGGCCAGAGCGTTTCGGTCAGCAGCTCGTGCACGTAGTGGTCGGGCTGATCATGGTACATGAGCAACTCTTCCTTGATGACGCCCCGCTCCTTGTCGATGTCGGCGGCGGCGAATCGCGGATGCAGGTACATGTCCGTCAACACGTCGAGAAGCGTGTCGATGTGTTCGTGGCTCGCCTTGGCGTAGTAACAGGTGTTCTCCTCGCTCGTGAACGCGTTGAGATAGCCGCCAATGCCTTCCACAGTCTGGCTGATCTGTTTCGCGCTGCGGCGCGGCGTGCCCTTGAACAGCAAATGCTCGATGAAATGCGACGCGCCGCTCAGCCGCGCGGGCTCGTACCGGCCGCCGACGCCGACCCACACGCCGAGCGAGACGCTTTCCATGTGCGCCATTTCCGCCGTGGCGATGCGCACGCCGCTGGGGAGTTCTGTAATCCTGAACATGATGGTCTCAGTCGCCGTTGGTATCCGCCGTGAAGTCGATAGCCCGATAGCTCATTACCGCCATTATTACCGCAGGGCGCTGGCAGGTCAAACACTTGCGTCGGTCAAGCCGATTCGCGACACCGTCACCCCGATCATCCTCTTGCACGATTGATGAGATGGCTCTTAGACCTGTCCGGTCCAGTTGTCATCGTGCTGCGCGAACGCCGAGCGGATCTGGGAGACGACATCCGGCGACAGCGGCCCGCGCGCAATCGAGGCGATGTTACCGCGAATGTGGTCGGTATTCTTCCCACCGACGATGCAACTGGTGACGCCGTCCGTGAACGCCGTGAACCGCAACGCGGTATCCGCCCAATCCGCACCAAAATCGAGCCCCATCGCTTTCATGCGCAGCCAGTATTGCTCGCAGTATTGGCCGCTGGGTTGGTTCGCGTGCAACCACGGCGCGTTGCCGATGGGGCGCTTGGCGATCAGGCCGATGCTGTGCTTGCCCGCCAGCGTGACGACCCGGTCAATCGCGCGCTGGTCGAACACATTCACCGAGCACATCAGTCCACGAAACCGCCCCGATGCGAGCGCCCAGTCCAACGGTTCGTTGTCGCCTGAATAGGCCGCGAAACGAATCTTGCCGTCGCTCACGCACCGATCCAACGCGTCGATCACCTCGCCGCGTTCCAGTGTTTCCCGTGGACACGAATGCAGATGAGCGATGTCGAGATGGTCCGTCTTCATCAACTTCAACGCGCGGTCCACGCCCGCCAAAATGCAGCCGAACGTCCAATCCGGCACGCCGTCGATGCCGTAGCCGACCTTCGTGGACAACACAAACTCTCTTCGCCGATGCGCGATGTGACGCCCGATGCGTTCCTCGGACAATCCGTACCCCCGCGCCGTGTCGATCAGCGTGATCCCGAGATCGAGCGCTTCGTTGAGCAACCGACCGACCTGCGCCTCGTCCAGTTGGCCATCCCCAATCTGCCCCGCCCCAAGCCCCAGAAGGGAAACCCACAAGCCGGTGCTGCCGTAAGCTCGTTGCGGAATCCTCGCGGTCTTCATCCCGCGCAGGAATACCAAACTGTTACCTATGACTCAAGCGCAGGAAAGAGTGGAGCGGCACATGACCCTACCGTCCCAGCGCCACTAAGCGCTCAATGGGTCACCGCAGAATGCGCATTCGTTTCAAGGAGTGGTCAGCGCTGGAACCAGAAATCGTGCCCGTAAATTGTCACGGCACACTTACCGCCCAAGACCATGACGACCGCTATTCCGAGAATGACGAAAGTGAAAAACACGATTAGGAACACAACGGCGGCTTTGGGCCACGAAGTGCCCAGTGCGACCGAGAAAATGAAAATGCTTCCGACAATGGATAGGGGCAACCCAATCCATGGTGTGGGGACGAAGAAACCAAGGGCTGCCTGGAGCGCCACTACGAGGAGTGATGCTATAAATGCAAATCCGAAGCCGTTCAGGTTGGTCTTGAGCAGTTTGGCAGAGATGTTTACGGGCACCGCGAGAATCGCCGAAACAATCAACACCCCTTCCATTACGTTGATCAATTTATTCGGATCGATCACCGAACCACCTCGTTCGTGAAGTCGGATGCTAGCGAGTTGCGCTCAGGCGGACAAGCTATTTCCCCAGCGCCAGCATCCGTTCAATCGGCACGAGCGCGCGGCGGTGGATATCTTCGTCGAGAGTGATTTCGGGCGAGAGATTTTCCAGCGCGGCGACGGCTTTCTCCAGCGTGTTCTTCTTCATGAAACTGCATTCGTTGCAGTGACACGAGTCCGTCGGACCGGGGATGAAGACCTTGCCGGGCACTTCCTTCTGGAGCCGGTGCAACATGCCGGCTTCGGTCACGATAATAAACTCCGGCGCGGGCGAATTCTTGCAGTAGCCCACCATCTTCTCGGTAGAGCACACTTCATCGGCCATCATGCGGACAGCGGGCAGACATTCCGGATGCGCGACGATCTCCGCCTCGGGATGTTCCTGACGCAACCGGAAAATCGCCTTGTGCGTGAACAACACGTGCGTCGAACACGCGCCCGGCCAGAGAATCATCTGCCGGCCCGTCTGCGCCATCACCCATTGACCGAGGTTCTGGTCGGGCACGAACAGGATCTTCTTGTCGGGCGGAATCGAGTTCACAACCTTGACGGCGTTGCCCGAGGTGCAAATGATGTCCACCAGCGCCTTCACCGCTGCGGTGCAATTGATGTAGGCGACAATATATACGTCGGGATGTGCTTCCTTCCATTTCGCCAGCGCGTTGGCGTCGCACGAATCCGCCAGCGAACACCCGGCGTCGAGGTCGGGCAGAATCACCGTCTTGCTCGGGTTGACGATCTTCGCCGTCTCGGCCATGAAATGCACGCCGCAGAACAGAATCACGTCGGCATCGGTCTCCTTCGCCTTGAACGACAATCCCAACGAATCGCCAACGAAATCCGCCACGTCCTGCAGCTCCGGCACCTGGTAATTGTGCGCGAGAATGACGGCGTTCTTGAGCTTCTTCAGCTCCCGAACCCGTTCCTGGAGTTCCACCGTATCTGCCGTGGTAATCGTCGTAGCCATCGTCGCTCGTAGCCGCACCCTTTGGCGTGCGCAGGCTAAAGCCTGCGATTACGAATCACCCACTTGTCAACGCAATCCCATTAACACCTGCCCCAAGCCTTATCCGAATCACCCGCGTTGTCACGCAGTCCGAAGGCTAGAACGCATAACTCATGAGGTTCGAGAGGGCGACAGCGGCCAACGACCTCCTGGACTTACGCCATCGGGGAAATGCCACGATCACTCCGTACTCGACGAGGACACTCAAAGCCCAAGCCGCGGTAAATCCCGCGAGAAGAAGAGTCGAACGCCTGGGTTCCAGAATAAATACAAGCTCAGGAGTCAGCCGCAGCGCCACCAAACCGGCAGCCGCGGAACAGAGGTTCGCCAAGCCGTCCGACACAAGCGCGTACCATAAGGACGCGGCGCGACCTTGGATCAGGTAAAACACCAAGAACTCCGTGGTGAAAGCAAAACAAACGAGGCACAGCCCGTACACTGGAACCACGTAATACACGAGCGGAAAGAGGGCGTCTGCAAAGAGTCGCATTCCCATATTCTGACGCCAATCCAGCCGCCGGACAAGTGTAACGAGAAGCAGCTGCAGCGGGCCGCCAAAGGCACACCCAATCCCTCAGCACTTGCCGATTCACACAATTTCGGCGATATTGGGCGCGGCGTTGGTGGCACACCAATTGCATGACTGGTCAGCACTGATTGAACACGCCCGTGTGACGCGGGTCAAAAGGCATACATATGGACAAACATACGTTTCGCAGCCGTTTCCCAGTGGCCCGATGGTTGACCATCGGGTTTTCTCTCATTTTGGCAGCCTCGCTGCCCGCATCTTTCGCGGAAGGCGCGACAACCCCGGCGTCGAACGGTGACATCGATCTCGCCCGGCATCTCGAAGGCGCGTTCGAGCGGGTCGCCGAACAGACCAGCCCGTCGGTGGTCGTCATCACCACCAAGCACAAGGCCGCGGAGCCGGAATCCCAGGGCGGTGAAGACGAAGAGAATGGCCCGGGCCAGCAGTTTCAGGGCTCGCCCTTTGAATTTTTCTTCCGCCACATGCCGCAGCAACACGAACCCGACGTCGAGAGCCAGGGATCGGGCGTCATTCTGCGCAAGGACGGGTACATCCTCACCAATCAGCATGTCATTGACGGAGGCGGGCAGATCACGGTGCTGTTGAAGGACGGCACCAAGTTCACCAACGCGACGGTGGTCGGCGTCGATGATCGCATCGACGTGGCGGTCATCAAAGTCGACGGAAAGAACCTTCCCGCCGCCAGGCTCGGCGACAGCGACGGTGTCAAGGTCGGGCAATGGGCGATCGCCATCGGCGCGCCGTATGAACTCGATTACAGTTTCACGGTCGGATTCGTCAGCGCAAAAAGCCGCAGCGGCGTCGGCAGCCGCGGTGGCGGCAACGCCTATGAAGATTACATCCAGACCGACGCGGCGATCAACCCGGGCAATTCGGGCGGCCCGCTGTGCGACATCGAAGGCCGCGTCATCGGCATCAACACCTTGATTCGCGGCCTGAACCGCGGCATCGGTTTCGCCATCCCGATCAACATGGCGATGGATTCCGCCGACAAGATCATCAAGGAGGGCAAGGTCAAGCGTCCGTGGATCGGGATCGGCATCGAAGGCGTCGACGATGACAAGGATTTCGCTGAACTCCAGGAGGACGTGAAGGACGGCATCGTGGTCAACGAGATTCGCGACGGCACTCCGGCGGCGAAGAGTGATCTGCAACCCGCCGACGTGATTGTGGCGGTGGACGGCACGCCGGTGAAGACGCCCCGCGAGTTGCAGCAACAGATCCTGCACAAGACCATCGGCCAGAAGGTCGTGCTCACCGTGGTGCGCGGCGACCAGAACGTCCAGGTCGACATCCAGACGGACGAGATGCCCGATCAATTCCAGACGGTCTCGCTGGAACGGCATGTGACGCCAAAGGCGGAGAGCGCGTTCGGTCTCACCGTGCAAACACTGACCAAGGACCTCGCCGAGCGGTTGAAAATTGAGGCGTCCGATGGCGTGGTGGTCACCGATGTTGCCGACGGCAGCGTCGCGCAGCAAAAGGGACTGCAACGCGGGGATGTCATTACCTCCGTCAACCGCGCGCCGTCCCATTCGGTCGAAGATTTCAAGTCCGCCGTCGCCAAGGCCAATCAAGACAAGGGACTGCTGGTGTACGTCAAGCGCGGGAAGGCCACGACCTTCGTTGTGCTGAAGGACTCAAAATAGTCTTTTGTTGTTCTCTAGTCACGAGACCTCCCCCGGCTAGCCACGGGGGAGGTTTTTGTTTTTATCGTGCCGGTCGCAACCGCCGGGGACTTGTCACGCGAGTGCATTCTGTTACACTCGGAGGTAATGAAGACCGCCAAGGGGGCGCTGAACCGTCGTCACTCGAATCGGATTCGAGGCAGCTGCGCAAAATCCGGTGCCTGTTGATGGACGTGGATGGTGTGCTGACCGATGGCAAACTGCATTTCACCACCGACGGGATCGAATCCAAGACTTTCGACGTACAGGATGGACATGGTATCGCGATGGCACAGCGGATGGGATTGACGGTCGGTTTCATTTCAGGTCGGCCCTCGAAGGCCACGACTCAACGCGCCGCCGATTTGGGTGTCAAAATAGTATTGCAGAAACCCGTCGACAAAATGGAGATGGTCGAAGCCGTCAAACGCCAGCACGGGTTTGCCAACGAGGAAATCGCGTTCATGGGTGATGAGTTGGTGGACCTGCCCGCGCTGCGGCGCGTCGGGCTGGCAGTCGCCGTGCCGAACGCGGTGGACGAAGTCCGGCGCGCCGCGCATTACGTCACGCGGCATCGCGGCGGCGACGGCGCGGTGCGCGAGGTCATAGAGATGATCCTGAAAGCGCGCGGCACGTGGAAGAAGGCGATTGCGAAATACCTGACGCTGCTCGTGGCGGCCTTCTTGTTCGCCTCCCCGCGCCTGTTCGCGGATGGCGATGCCAGGCCGGCCAAGGACAATGCGAAACCGACGGCGGACACCGGGAACGGGTTCATTGAGAAGTTTGAGGTTCCTCAACGCGATGAGGACGGCAATCTGAAGTGGAAATTGTTGGGAGAGCGCGCCGTGATTCGGCCGGATGGGTTGATGGACATCCAAAACGCGCGCGCGGAATTTTACACGAGCAACAAGGTGGACATGGTGTTCAGTTCGCCGACATGCCTGTTGGATCGCGCGAACAACCACGCCACGACCACCGATCCCGTGCGCATCGACCGTGAGAACATGGTGTTGACGGGCATTGGCGGCGAGTGGGACGGCAACACCTCGTCGATGGTGATCCGCAGCAACGTCTGCGTGATCATCACCAACGGACAACAATCTGTCGGGGGGCCATTGAAACAGCCATGAAGAAAATCCTCGTCGTTGCGGCGGCCAGCATTGCCGCCCTGGTTATTGGTGCAGGAGCCGCCTTGTCGGCGACCAACTCAGTGGAACAAACGACCACACCGGGCGCCACGTCACCTCCACCCGCCGTTGCGAAACCTCCGCTTCCGGTCGCCAGTTCGACCAATGAGCCCACGATCATCACCGCGGACGTTTTGCATGGCGATTACGCGCACAACCTGGGCACGTTTGAAGGCAACGTGCTCGTCGTCGACCCGCGCATCACGGTGCGCGCGGACAAGATGGTCGTGTTTTTCGGCGCCACCAACATTGTGACGACCACGGGCACAACGACGACCACGAACGCGACGCGCGCGGTGCAGAAAATCATTGCCGATGGCGCCGTGGTCATGACCACGCCCGACAACAAGAAAACCAACAGCGAACATGGGGAGTACACCGCCGCCGACGGCCGGGTCGTGTTGACAGGCGGCCACCCCCGCGCCGAGTCCGCCGATGGCGTCGTCACCGGCGACAAGATCACCTTCCGGCGCGACTCCCAGCAAATGGATGTCGAAAGCACCCAGACCGAGACCAACCGCCCCCGCCTGCTCATCTATCCCGAAGAGCAACGAAAACAGAACGAAAACGAAGGCGCAGTCGGGAGTGGCAAGAGCCCGGCCCAATAGCCCGGCCCTCTCGACCGCACCGCGCTGGTATTCCGGCTCTCAGGGATTCACCAATCCGACGCGGTAGCGGCGTAGCATGCGCTGTATCTGACCGGTTGCGGCGCTTGTAAGCCGCCGCGGTTCTGCTACACTGCGGTCAATGAATCACGGGGAACGGCCGTTAAAAATGGCGATGGATGTCGTTTGGGGGCAATGGCATTGAGCGAGGCGTCGGACAACAACGTTCTGCTGCGTACGCAGGGGCTGGTCAAGATTTACGGGCATCGGCGCGTCGTGGACGGCGTGGACATCAACGTCCGCGCGGGAGAGATTGTCGGCCTGCTGGGGCCGAACGGCGCCGGGAAAACCACCTCGTTTTACATGGCGGTCGGGCTGATCAAGCCGAACGCGGGCAAGGTTTTCTTTGACGGCAAGGACGTGACGCGCCTGCCGATGCACAAACGGGCCCGGCGCGGCATCAGTTATCTGTCCCAGGAACCGAGCGTGTTCCGCAAGCTGACGGTCGAAGACAACATCATGGCGATTTTGGAGACGCTGCCGTTGTCGTTGGAGGAGCGGAAGTTTCGTCTGGCTTATTTGTTGGAGGAACTGGATATTAAGTCGTTGGCGAAGAACAAGGCGTACACCCTGAGCGGCGGGGAGCGGCGACGGCTGGAGATCACGCGGGCGCTCGTCACCGGGCCGAAATTGATGCTGCTGGACGAGCCGTTCAGCGGCGTGGACCCGATTGCGGTGCACGAGGTGCAAAAGATCATCGTCGAGTTGAAGCACAAGGGACTCGGCATCCTCCTGACCGATCACAACGCCCAGCAGACGTTGCGCATCGTCGATCGCGCGTACCTGATTCATCACGGCAAGGTTGTGCGCGAGGGCACGAGCGAATTTTTGACCAACGACCCGCATAGTCGGGAGATTTATTTGGGGCCTGATTTCACGATGTGAGTCGGGTCGCGCGAAGCGAGAGGAGACGGATTTCATGGACATGACAGTGACGGGCCGGCACGTGGACATCACGCCGGCCATTCGGGAATACGCGGAGAAGAAACTCGATCACATCGAGATCGATTTCCCGCGCATTCTGAGCGCGCATTACATTTTGGAAGTGGACAAGTTCCGCCACATTGCGGAACTCGTGCTGCAATGCGGCAACCACATCACCATCGAGGCGCGCGAGGTCAGCGAAGACCTGTATGCGTCCATCGACCGCGTGGTGGACAAGGTCGCGCGCCAGCTGCACAAGTACAAGGCCAAGATCCAACGCCATCGCCCGCGCAAAGCGGTACTGTACCACGTCGACGAACAGGTCATGACGCACGACCTGCATGAGGACGAGGGCACGACGCGGATCGTCCACACGGAGAAATTCGCGATCAAACCGATGTTCGTGGACGAAGCGGTGCTGCAGTTGGAGCTTTCGGACCGCCAGTTTCTGGTGTTCCTCAACGCCGAGACGGAAAAAGTGAACGTCATGTACCGGCGCAAGAGGGGCGATTTCGGCCTGATCGAACCCACGCTGAGTTGACCATGACCACCGCTTCCATCCCGACCGTCACCGTTGAGCGGTTCTACCTGAACCACGCGGAGAAGCTGCACCTTAAGCTCATCGCCGGCGGCGCCGGGCTGTCGCGCAAGATCCAGGAAGGTTCGGTGAACCGTCCGGGGCTGGCCCTGGCGAAGTTCCTTCGGTATTTCGCGATGAAACGGGTGCAGGTGATCGGCGGCGCGGAGTGGGCGTTCCTTAAATCGCTGGGTGAACAGGAAGGCGCCAAGCGCATCGAGCGGATGCTCAAGTCGAAGATTCCGTGCCTCGTGTTCGCGCGCAACGTCAATCCTCCCGCGCTGGTGCAGCAGAAATGCGACGAGTACCAGGTGCCGTTGTTCAAGACCAAGATGGTCACGATGAAATTCATCAACGCCTCGACCATCGCGCTGGAAATGGAGTTTGCGCCGCAGATCAGCGAGCACGGGTCGATGGTGGACATCCTGGGCATCGGTGTGTTAATTCGTGGGGAGAGCGGCATCGGCAAGAGCGAGAGCGTGCTGGCCCTGTTGGAACGCGGCTACAGCCTCGTCAGCGACGACATCACGCGCATTCGCCTGCTGGAAGGCCGCGAGTTGGTGGGAACCTCGTCCGAGACGACGCGCTACCACATGGAGATCCGCGGCCTGGGCATCATCAACGTCCCCGCGGTCTTCGGCGTCGCGAGCGTCCGCCCCGAAAAAAACCTGAACTTGGTGGTCACGCTCATGGATTGGGAGAAGATGGAAGAGGTTGACCGCATCGGTATCGAGCGACAAGCCTACAAGATTCTCGGGATCGAGGTGCCGCATGTGACCATTCCCGTGCGACCGGGACGCGATATCGCGCGGTTGATCGAGGTGGCGGCGCTGGACCAGAAGTTGAAGAGCCTGGGCCACAACGCGGCGCGCGAGTTCAACGAGCGGCTTATCGAGCGGATGCGCACGCCCTCGGGATCGTAACGGAGGGCAACAACGGACAATGATTTTGTCACGCAAGAGCAGCGGTGAATCGGAAGCCAAAACGGCGAGCCGGGAGGTCACGGTGACCAACAAGCTCGGCGTCCACGCGCGACCGGCGGCGCTGTTCGTCAGGATCGCCAACAAATATGCCAGCGACATCACCGTCGAGAAGGACGGCGAACAGGTCAATGGCAAGAGCATCATGGGACTAATGATGCTGGCGGCGGGCCAGGGCGCCAAACTCGTCATCATCGCCGAGGGATCGGACGCCGAGGCGGCGGTGCGAGAGCTGGAAGCATTGTTTCAACACAAGTTCGACGAAGAATAGCCGGACGATAGCCGTATGGCAGAACGCAGTTTTCAAGGAATTGGCGTATCCCCGGGCGTGGCCCGGGGCAAGATCTACGTGTACAGCGTGGCCGAAGAGGTCGTCCCCGAATACGACGTCGCGGCTGAGGATGTTGCCAAAGAGGTGGCGCGGTTCGAGGCGGCGCTGATCAAGACGCGCGAACAACTGCATGAACTGCAGAGCCGCATCGCCTCGGGCATCGGCTCCAGTTCGCCGTCAACCATCCTCGACGTGCATCTGTCGATCACCGAAGACCCCGCGCTGATCGATTCGGTCATCAACCGCCTCCAGCAGGAACGCAAGAACGTCGAGTTTGTGTTTAACGACGTCGCCCGCAAGTATGTCGCGACACTTTCCGAATTACAGGACGAACTGTTTCGCGAGCGCGCGGCGGACGTGCAGGACGTGACGCGGCGGATCATGCGCAACCTGCTCGGGCACGACCATCGCGCGCTGACCAATCTCCCGGCCGGCACGATTGTCGTGGCGCACGAGCTTTCGCCGTCCGACACCACGTCGCTGGACCGTCAGCATGTCAGCGGTTTTGCGACGGACGTGGGCAGCCACACGTCGCACAGCGCGATCGTCGCGCGGTCGATGAACCTGCCCGCCGTCGTCGGCCTGCGCAATCTCAGTAAATTCGTCCATGACGGCCAGCCGGCGATCCTCGATGGCTACAGCGGCACGTTGATTGTCGAGCCGAGCGAGCAGACGCTGTTCATCTACGGGCAACTCGAGGTCAAACGCCACAGCGTCCAGGAACGCCTCGACGCGCTGCACGATTTGCCGGCGCAGACGCTCGACGGGCATCGGATGATCCTGTCGGGCAACATCGAACTGCCGGCGGACGCCCCGGTGGTGATCGCCGCCGGCGCGGAGGGCATCGGGTTGTTCCGGACCGAGTTCCTCTATCTCAACCGCTCGGAATTTCCCAGCGAAGACGAACAATACGAGCAATACCTCGAAGTCGCCCGTCTGGTAAAGCCCCACTCGGTCATCATTCGCACCCTCGACATTGGCGGCGACAAATTTCGCAGCGAGGACACGACGCCGCAGGAGGTCAACCCATTTCTGGGTTTTCGCGCGATCCGGTTTTGTCTGGCCAATGTGGACATTTTCGAGGCGCAACTTCGGGCGATCCTGCGGGCCAGCGCCGAGGGCAACGTGAAGATCATGTACCCGATGATCAGCGGCGTGGCCGAGGTCGTGCAGGCCAACGACATCCTGCGTCAGGTGATGCATGACCTGAAGAAGGACGGGATTCCCTTCGACGAGCAGATCCAGGTCGGCGCGATGATCGAGATTCCGTCCGCGGCGCTGACGGCGGAGATGATCGCGCCCGAGGTGGATTTTTTCAGCATCGGTTCCAACGATTTGATCCAGTACACCATGGCCGTCGATCGCGTGAACGAGAAGGTCGCCAACCTGTACGAACCGACGCACCCGGCGATCCTGCGGCTGATCCGCTCGGTCGTCGAGGCGGCGCACAACAACGAGATTTGGGTGGGCGTCTGCGGCGAGATGGCGGGCGAGCCGCTGTTCGCTCCGCTGCTGCTCGGGATGGGGATCGACGAGTTGAGCGCGGCGTCCTCGAGCCTGCCGCGGGTGAAGGAAGTGATCCGCCGCCTCACGCTGCGCGAAGCCCAGGAACTGGCTGCGGCATCGTTACACGCCAATTCGGGACGCGAAGTGCTGGCGATGCTGAATGCGCTGTTGCAACGCGTCGATCCCGATCTGCTCGGGTGAACGCGGACGGCGAGCCTTCCGGGAGGAAACAGGATGAAACTGTTGGTTCTGGCGGCCGGTAACGCAACGAAGCATGATGACGCGACGTAACGATCCGCCAGACGAAACCACGATCGCTCCCATGCCCGGGAACCCCGTGCCGGAGCGACCAGCCGTGGCTCTGGGCCGTCCTGCTGGTGGTTCTCACTTTTCTGGCGTACCAGCGGGTCTGGCACGCGGGATTCATTTGGGATGACGATGATCATCTGACGGCCAATCCGACGATGACGGTCCCCGATGGGCTGCGGATGATCTGGTCGTCATTGACCTTCTCGCGGTATTACCCATTGACGCTGACAACCTTCTGGGTCGAGCGGCGGGTTTGGGGACTGAACCCGATGCCCTATCACGTGGTCAATGTCGCGCTTCAGGCGATCAATGGCATCCTCGTGTTTCTGATTTTGCGGCGACTGCGAGTGCCGGGGGCGTGGGTTGCCGCGTGTCTGTGGGTACTGCACCCGGTCAACGTGGAATCCGTGGCGTGGATCACCGAACTCAAGAACATCCAGTCCGGATTCTTCTTTTTCCTGTCGTTGCTATGTTTTCTCCGGTTCGACGCGGAGAGGAACCGTCGGTGGTACGCGCTAGCGCTGGTCTGCGGGTTGGCTGCCATGCTGAGCAAGCCGTCGACGGTCGTGCTGCCGCTGGTCCTGCTGTTGTGCGTGAGGTGGGAGCGCGGAGGCTGGCAGCGCGGGGACATCGTGCGCGCCGCGCCGTTCTTCGGGTTGGCGTGCGGGATGTCGGCGCTCACCATCGTGGAACAGCATGGGCAGGTGCTGAGGGCGGGCACGGCCCAGTGGAATCTCGGGATGGCGGGGCGATTGATCATCGCGGGGAAAGCAATCTGGTTCTATGCGATGAAGATCCTGTGGCCCGCGCACTTGTTGTTTGTCTATCCACACTGGAAGGTGGACGTGAGATCGCCGTTGTCCTGGGCGCCACTGGCGGCGCTGGCGGTGGCGGGGGTGATCCTCGGGAGGTTTCGGAGGCCGCCTTGGTGCCGGGCGGCATGGTTTGGATGCGGGTTCTTTGTCGTCGCGCTGTTGCCGGTGCTGGGGTTCGTCGATGTGTATTATTTCCGGTACTCGTATGTTGCCGATCATTTTCAATACCTGGCCAGTGTGGGGTTGATTGCTTGCGTGGCGAGCGGAGGAACCCTCGTCTGTGAGAGGATCGGACGAGGCGCGAGATGTGCGGGAGCCGTGGTCGGGGCCGTATTGGTTTTGGTGTTGAGCGCGCTGACATGGCAACAGACCGGCATCTACCGAAATGCCGAGACGCTCTGGCGCGACACGTTGTCGAAAAACCCGGATTGCTGGCTGGCGCATAACAATCTGGGGCTGGTGCTGGAACACCGGGACCGGGTGGCCGAGGCCGAAGCGCACTACCGGTTGGCCTTGCAGCTATTCCCCGACGACGTCAAGGCGCACGTGAACCTGGGGAACGCGCTGGCGCGACAGGGGAAACCATCCGAGGCCGCCCAGCAATACGAGGAAGCGTTGCGGATCCAACCCGGTGATGTCCGGGCGCGCATCAACCTCGGAAACGTCTGGTTGCTTCAGGGCCACCTATCCGAGGCCATTGGAGACTACGAAACGGCGTTGCGGATCGATCCCCATTCGATGGAAGCCCATCTCAATCTGGGGGTTGCGTTGGAGCAAGCCGGCCGGGTGTCGGAGGCCATCGAGCAGTACGCGCAGGCGCTCCGCCTCAATCCGGATTTGGCCGCCGCCCGCAACGCCCTGGCGCGATTGCGGCCGAGTCAGTGACTGCCGGCGAACAGGTTTTACCGGATCCACATTGCGTGGTCTTCCTAATAATCAAGCGGAACCATCGTGATCTCGCCCACCACCGCAGTTCCGTCGTCGTCAGGCTGGCAGGTCGTTCGGCGGGCAAGCCGCGCCTACGGCGGGACGCGTAATCGTTAAGCGATTTTACAGTTGACTACGGTATCGTGTGCTGATATGCTCTTGGGTGATGAAGTAGTGTGACTCAGCGCTGTTCTTTGACATAGGGGAAAATGGTTAATGGGAAATGGCTGATGGGCGGAGGCCGGGGATGCGGCTCGCCGGTAGCCCCGACCTCGAAGTCGGGGTGAACCTTGCCCTCCGAAGGGCCCGATACACGGCGACAGAGCGCCGTGGCTACAAGAGGGGCTACCCCGCACAAACATTAAAATTACCAAACGAAGCCAATGTTTTTGGCGTGTTAGAGGATTTGGATTGGCTTGAGGGACAAGGTGTTAGAAGTCCAAGTGTGTCATTTTGTCACATGGCTTCGTTTGGGGTCCGGGGCACGGAGAAAGGGTCATGAGGCGGGTTCTGGATGACCTGAAAATTTCTTGTGACTTGGGGCTGTTTCCAGTAAATTCTCCGTCAAGTCGGCGAGGTTACTACCACAGACGCGCCTCCCCCTGAACACGAAGGAATGTATGGATAAGAGACGGTATTTGTTCTCATCGGAATCGGTGACCGAGGGTCACCCGGACAAGGTGTGCGACACGATTTCGGACGCGGTGCTGGACGCCTGTTTGAAGCAGGACCCGAAGAGCCGCGTGGCGTGTGAGACGCTGGCCAAGTCCAACCTCGTGGTGCTCGCCGGTGAGATCACGACCAAGGCGCACCTCGATTATTGCCAGATCGTGCGCGATGCGATCCGTGAAATCGGGTACAGGAAGGATGTCAGCACGGTGTTCAACGATGAGGACTGCCAGGTTCTCACGGCCATCGTCAAACAGAGTCCCGACATTTCCCAGGGCGTTGATGAGAAGGCCGCCGAAGGCAAAGCGACCGCCGAACAGGGCGCGGGCGACCAGGGGTTGATGTTTGGGTTCGCGTGCACGGAGACGCCCGAGTTGATGCCGGCGCCGATCATGTTCGCGCATAATCTTGGCAAAGCCCTGCGCGATGCGCGGAAGAACGGCAAGATTCCCTGGCTGCGACCGGACGGCAAGACACAGGTCACGGTGGAGTACGAGGGATACCAACCGGTCCGCGTGCACACGGTGGTGATTTCCAACCAGCACGCGGCCGATGTGAAACACAAAGAGATTTCCGAGATCCTGATTGAGGAGATCATCAGGAAGACGATCCCGAAGAAACTGATCGACAAGGACACGCGCTATTTGATCAATCCGACGGGGCGCTTTGTGATTGGCGGTCCCGAGGGCGACAGCGGTCTGACGGGACGCAAGATCATCGTGGACACCTACGGCGGCATGGGCCGTCATGGCGGCGGCGCGTTCAGCGGCAAGGACCCGAGCAAAGTTGACCGGAGCGCCGCGTATATGGGCCGTTACGTCGCCAAGAACATCGTCGCGGCCGGGCTGGCGGAGCGGTGCGAAATCCAATTCGCGTACGCCATCGGCTATCCCGAGCCTGTGAGCATGCTGGTGGAGACGTTTGGCACAGGCAAGGTTTCCGCGGAGAAGATCGAGAAGGCCGTGCGCGAGATTTTCAGCTTCAAGCCCGCGAATATCATCAAGCAGTTGAATTTGTTGCGGCCGATCTATGGCAAGACGACCAACTACGGCCATTTTGGGAAGACCGATGATCTGGAGGCGCTCACGTGGGAGCGCACCGACAAGGCTGAAGCGCTGAAAAAGGCCGCTCGCTAGTTCCCGTCGATACCCGAATCAAGAATTGGGCGACTGGATTGGCCGAATATGTAAAGCGGTTGACCTGCGTGCTTCATCGACGGAAGCATGGGTAAGAGCGTATGTTGTACAAAATCGGGATGAATGGGTTTGTATCACCAAGTTGTCGTGTCCGCAACTGGGCCCGCGCGGGCTTTGCTGTCATCGTTCCCATTCGTAGCCCGCAAAAAACTCGGCCTCAGCGGAGCGCGCCGGTCGTCATGAAGATCGTTCTCATCACGCTCCTATTCGGCATCGCCGCCACGGCGCAAGCCCAGCATTACCCGTCGCCCACTGACTGGCGAAACGAGAACATCTACCAAATCCTCACCGATCGTTTTTACGACGGCAATCCATCGAACGATAATGTGGAGGCCAGTCACGGCTCGCCGTACGCGCCGACAGCCAACAACGGCATCAATGGAGGCGACTTCGAAGGCATCCAGATGAAGCTCGATTACATCAAGTCGCTCGGCGCAAGCGCCATCTGGATCTCGCCGATTGTATTCAATGTCGGCGGAACTTCCGCCTACCATGGCTACGGCGCACAGGATTTCTACCAGTTGGCGCCGCACTGGGGCACGATGACCGATCTGTCAAACATGGTCGAGGCCGCACACGCCCGGGGGATCAAGGTCATTCTCGATCTCGTGTGCAATCACACGGGCACACTGATCACCACCAATCACACCAGCGCCGATGCGGGTTGGCCGAATTACGTGGCTCCGCCCGGCGGCTATCAACTACAGTACATCAGCATCACCAACCAGCATGCGTTCCCGTTTAACCCGACGAACATTTCGCCAACAGCGAATCTTTCGGCCATCTTCCACACGAATGGCGACATCTGCGGTACGTGTTTCAATTATCCCACAGACACCAATGAGGACGTGTTAGGGGAACTCGACGGCCTGGACGATTTGCGCACCGAGACCACCTACGTCCAAACGAACCTGATGAACATTTATACCAACTGGGTTGGGATTGCCGACTTCGATGCGTTCCGCGTGGACACGGCGATCGAAGTAGACTACGGCTTCTGGCAGTACTGGTGTCCGCAACTCCACCAGTTCGGCACCTCGATTGGCAAATCGAATTTCTTCATGTTTTGCGAGGCCGATAGCGGCAACGAGCAACAGATCGGCTCCTACACGGGGACCGAAGGCGGGGGGACTTTCAAGTTCGATGCGACACTGGACTACGCGTTGTATTACAACTGCATCAACTCGGTCTTTGCCACAGCGTCGGGAAACACGCAGCAGATCGAGTCCCACTACGATAACATCGCCACGTACTACGATTCCAACTCGTGGTATCGATTGGTCACGTTCCTCGACAATCACGACCAGCCGCGCTTCCTTAGCAACAGTGGCGCCACCACGAACCGCCTCACCGTCGCGTTGCAGTTCCTCTATACGTCGCGCGGGATTCCGTGCCTGTACTACGGCACCGAGCAGGCCTTCAGCGGCGACGGCAACAACAACGACGACCGCGAAGACATGTTCGCTGGGGGATGGCAACCAGATACGCCCTCCGTGGGCGACAACTTCAACGAGACGCATCCGTTGTTCCAGCAAGTGGCCAAACTTAACAACTTTCGGCGTCTCTATCCCGCAATGTGTACGGGTGTGCACAACAATCTGTGGAACAACCCGAGCGGTCCGGGTCTGTTTGCCTACTCTCGCGTGCTCAGCAACGAGGAGGTCTTCGTCTGCTTCAACACAGCCAGCTCCAGCCAGACGTTGACGAATCGCCCGACCACCTATGCCACCGGTACCGTCCTCGTCAATCTGCTCAACACCAACGACACCATCACCGTCATCTCCGGCGCCGGCACGAACGAGACGCCGACCATCACCGTGCCGAGCATGACCGCCAAGATCTATATCGCCCAGTCGCTGGTGCTGCCGCTTGATCCCGTGATCACCAACCAGATCCCGTCACATGCGGCGACCAACGTGTCCATTGCGGCGTCCGTCGTCCTGCGCTTCAGCAAACCGATGAATACCAACTCAGTGCAGGCGGCGTTCTCGGTCACGCCCGCGACGTGTGTGTGCATCAGCGCCGGGTCGCTCACCGTATGCTCGGCGCAAGCCTCCCCGAGCACACCGCCGATAGACGGCTCGTTCACGTGGGACGCGTTGCAGGACACCATGACGTTCACGCCGAGCGGCGGCTGGTCACCTTCGACGACAAACCTGGTCCATCTGGGCACGAACGCGATGGACTCCGTCACCAGTAATACACTGTATGGGGCGTTCGATACCTATTTCGTGACCTCTACCAACACGGTGGCGGATCTGACGCCACCGACGGTGGCAATTGACACACCCACGAATGGGGCCACGGTCGTGGGGACACTCGTGATTTCGGGCACTGCGTCCGACAATGTCGCTGTCGCCAGCGTGCAGTTCAGTATCGACAATGGCGCTTGGATCACCGCCTCGGGCACCACCAGTTGGTCCTTCTCACTCAACACACAGAACATGCTCAACGGTCTGCACACCATTTATGCTCAGGCGACCGACACGTCGGGCAACGTGTCGACCATCCCGTCGGTCACGGTCAACGTCTTCAATGTGCCGGGCGCTTACCTCACGCGCATCAGCCCCGGCGACCCGTACACCGTCACCGACTGCACCGCCAACGTGTGGGTGAAGGATCAAACCTACAACTTCAATTCCTTTGGTTATACGGGCGACAGCGCTACCGGCTTCGTCAACAACGCGATCACGGGCATTTGTTCAAATGCGTACCGGCTGTATCAATGGGAACGCTACAGTTCGGGCGGCAGCTTCAGCTACATCTTCAACTGCCCCGAGGGCATGTATGAAATCCAGTTGCTCGAAGCCGAGACGTACTGGACCACCAACAGCAAGCGTGAGTTTAATTTGTTCATCCAGGGCCAACAGGTGCTCACCAACTTCGATATCTTTGCCGCCGCCGGTGGCATGAATATCCCCATCACACTTGTGTTCACCGCCGCCGTCAACAACGCGCAAGTTGATATGGACTTTGTGCCCGGCGCCGCCGACAATGCTCGCGCCTCCGGTATCCAGGTTCGCAAGATTGGCGATCTCGACAGCGATGGCGACGGCATACCGGATTGGTGGATGCTCGGCTACTTCAATCACCCCACCGGCCAGTCCAACGACAATTCGCTGGCCAGCGATGACGCGGATGGGTCTGGCTTTTCCAATCTGCAGGACTACCTGGCGGGCACCGACCCGCTCAATCCGAGCACCGCCTTCCGCATCACGAATATCACCATTACAAATAATACGGATGTCCAGGTCACGTGGACGACGGAGCCGAACAAGACCAATCAACTCCAGAGCAGCAGTGCGCCCGGCACCAACAGCACCTGGAACAATGTCGGCTCCATCACCCTCGGCACCGGCTCACCCGCCACCCAGACCGATCCGGGCGCCGCCACCAACAATTCGCTCCTTTTCTACCGGGTGTGGTTGGTTCAGTAGCGTTCACGGTCAATCTCCCCACCAGCAAAACTGCTCGCACGCAGGCTGGCCCTGTGATAAGAAGGGCTGGTGCCGAACATACGGGAACAAACGCAGGCCGGATTGTCGGGTGTTACAGAAGTCGCGCCATTGGGCCGACGGATCACCCTGCCGTTTCCCGAGACGCCCGACCAATTGGATTTGAGTCTTCGGTTTGTAACCGATCTGGCATTGAAGGCCTTGTCAATCGACGCAACCGGGACGACCGCCAGCGTCAGCGAACGCATCAAACTTGGATTACTGATCACCGACACCGTTCTTCAGCAATTGTATCGCGAACACCTGATCGAGGTGAAGGGCAGCATCGCGCTGCACAACAATCGATATGCGATGTTGGAGCGAGGCTGGGCCAGGGTTTCCCAATTGATGGCCATTTGCAGCTACGTCGGTCCGTCCCCCGTCACGCTGGAACTGTATAGCAAGATGATCGTGGATCAGATGCGCAGCCGCGCCCCAGTCGCCAAGGAGGCGCTGGAAAAAACGTTGTCGCACTTGGTGCTACCCAACCAGGTCAAACGGACGCTTGGCGTCGTGGTTAGCTCCGGGCGCAGCCTGTTTCTGAGCGGACCGCCGGGCAACGGGAAAACCGCCATGGCCCGTGCGTTGGTCGACGCAATCGCCGAGCCGCTCTGGATCCCCTACGCCATCGAAGTGGACGGGCAGGTCATCCGCGTGTTCGACAAGCTTGTGCATCATGCAATCCAACATGGGGAAGACAGCTCTGACCGCCGTTGGGTGAAAATTCGACCGCCGTTGTTGGTCGTGGGCGGCGAGTTGACCATCGAGAGCCTGGACCTGACGGCGACGGAGACCCCGCGGTTTTATGAAGCGCCATTCCAGCTCAAGGCCAATGGTGGCGTGCTGTTGGTCGATGATTTCGGGCGGCAACGTTGCTCCGCGCAACAATTGTTGAACCGCTGGATCATTCCACTGGAGAACCGGGTCGATTCGCTGACCCTGACCACCGGCAAGAAAATCGACATTCCCTTCGAGCAGATCATCGTGTTCGCTACCAACCTGGCGGATGCCGATTTGGTGGACGAAGCATTTATGCGACGCATGGGGTATCGGATGACAATTTCCCGTCCGACTTGGCCAGTCTATACGGAGATCTTCCGCCGCACCGCTGCCGACTTCGGGTTGTCTGTGGAGGAGCGATCCATCGAGCAGCTTGTGAAGCGATACAAAGCTGAGGGACGTTCGCCAAACGCCTGCGATCCGCGCGATCTGATCCTTCGGGCAGCGGACTTGTGTCGCTTTGAGCACCAAAACCTTACGTTGACCGACGACATCCTGGCCATGGCGTGGGAGGGTTATTTTGGCACACCAATCGATCAACAAAATCGACGGGTATTTCGTTGATTTGGTGCCCTTCGGCCTGTATGTTTCCTGACTCTCAGAGTTACGTGAACTAACAATTGCGACGACAAAGCAGCCATGGCAACCATCAAACTTCCTCCCTCGCGTACGAAACTCACCAAGGCCACCGGCAACGGCACCAAGGGCGACTTCAAGGTGCGCGATCTCTCGCTGGCCGATTGGGGACGGAAGACCATTCAGGTCTCCGAACACGAGATGCCCGGCCTCATGGCCATCCGCGCCAAATACGGCCCGTCGAAGCCGCTCAACGGCGTGCGCATCACCGGCTCGTTGCACATGACCATCGAGACGGCGATCCTCATTGAAACGCTGGGCGAACTCGGCGCGTCGGTGCGCTGGGCCAGCTGCAACATTTTTTCCACGCAGGATCACGCGGCCGCCGCGATTGCGAAGGCGGGCATTCCCGTCTTCGCGTGGAAGGGCGAGACACTGGAGCAGTATTGGGACTGCACGCTCGACGCGCTCACGCATCCCGGCAATCTCGGCCCGCAACTCGTCGTGGACGACGGTGGCGACGCGACCTTGTTGATTCACAAAGGCTACGAACTGGAAGACGGCAGCGATTGGGTCAACACCACCAGCGCGAGCCACGAGGAGCAGGTCATCAAAAACCTCCTCAAGCGCGTGCACAAGGAGCGACCGGGTTTCTGGCATACGATTGTGAAGGATTGGAAGGGTGTCTCCGAAGAGACCACCACCGGCGTGCATCGCCTCTACCAGATGCTCGAAGCCGGCAAGCTGCTCGTGCCGGCGATCAACGTCAACGATTCGGTCACGAAATCGAAGTTCGACAACCTCTACGGCTGCCGCGAATCACTGGCCGATGGCATCAAACGCGCGACCGACGTGATGGTCGCCGGCAAGGTCGCCGTGGTGTGCGGCTACGGCGACGTGGGCAAGGGCAGCGCGCATTCATTGCGGGGTTTTGGCGCCCGCGTGATTGTCACCGAGATCGACCCGATCAACGCCTTGCAGGCGGCGATGGAAGGTTTTCAGGTCACGACCGTCGAGGACACTCTCGGCGAGGGCGATATTTACGTCACAACAACCGGCAACTGCGACATCATCACCTTCGAACACATGGCGAAGATGAAAGACCAGGCCATCGTTTGCAACATCGGCCACTTCGACAATGAAATTCAGGTGAACCGCCTCAACACCGCGAAGGATGTCACGAAGCTCAACATCAAACCACAGGTGGACAAGTACACCTTCGCCGACGGCCATAGCATCTACCTGCTGGCCGAAGGCCGTCTCGTGAACCTCGGTTGCGCCACCGGCCATCCCAGTTTCGTGATGTCCAACAGTTTTACCAATCAGTGCCTGGCCCAGTTGGATTTGTGGAAGAAGAAGGACGCGAACAAAATTGGCGTCTACCGTCTTCCGAAGAAACTCGACGAGGAAGTCGCTCGTCTGCATCTGGAAAAAATTGGCGTCAAGCTCACGAAACTCACGAAGAAGCAGGCTGAGTATCTCGGCGTGCCGGTCGAAGGACCCTACAAGCCGGAACACTACCGGTACTGAATCGTTCCGGGTTCCCCTGTTCGCAACGGGTGATTGTCGTTGGGAGGCCTGCCGGGCACGGCAGTCGCGTGGGCTCTTGCGCAGAACTTCATGACGATCACTATCTATTCCAAACCCGCTTGCCATTTGTGTGACCTCGCCAAGGACGTCGTCGAGCGTTGTCGGAAGAAGATCGATTTCACGCTGGAGGTAATCGACATTTCACAGAATCCAGAGCTTTTCGAGCGCTACCGCAATGATATCCCCGTCATCCTGCTTGACGGCAAGGAGATTGCCCGCCATTTTGTACGGGAACACAAGTTGTTGGAACTGTTGCAGTAACCGAACGAAACAAACAGCGGAGGAACGTCACCGATGAATACAAAATTCGTCGCCATCCTGGCACTCGCGGTGGGACTTGTCGCAGGCAGTCTTCTCATGGTCCAGGCGCAAACCGACACCAAACCAATGCCACCTGACTCGCGCATCCAGAAACTTCTGGACACGAACGATCAGATCTTGAAGAACCAGGACCAGATCCTGAAGAATCAAGAGCAGATGATGAACGACATCACTGAAATCAAGAAAGGCGTGTTTCAGTTGCGTGTCCGCACAAGCTAGCCTGCGCCAGCCGCGAATACGATTTCCCCAGCGATTCTCCGCGCTGCGTGGGCGGGATTCTTTGCCGCAATTATGGGCCTTCCCACGACGACGTAGTCGGCGCCCGCGATGATGGTTTCGGCGGGCGTCATCGCGCGCCGTTGATCATCCAATTCGGTCTTCGCGGGACGCTGAGGGGAGCTCCACCGTGCTGAGAATGTCACGGAACTTCAAATCGTCCAGCGCCACGATAAGCTTTGATTTCATCCAACCCGCATGGTAGGGAAAACTTCGTGACCGCACCAGCGCAACCACGGCAAGGGACAGCTCCGTTGACGGTGTTCTCTCCCGCAAAAATCAATTTGTATCTGCGCATCCTGGGAAAGCGACCGGATGGCTATCACGAGATCGAAACCCTGATGCTGCCTCTTGGTTTCGGCGACGAGATCACGTTGCGACCCCACAAAGACGGTCTGATGCTCGAGTGCGACAACCCGAGCCTGCCGACGGACGATTCGAATCTGGCGTTGCGCGCAGCAAGACAATTGGCGGAGCGATGCGGCGTGAAGCGGGGAGCGAAGATCGCCTTGACGAAACGCACACCGCTGGCGGCCGGGCTCGGCGGCGGGAGCAGTAACGCCGCAGCTGTGTTGCTCGGTCTTAAGCAATTGTGGGGACTGCAAGCCGACGACTCGATTCTCCACGAACTGGCCGCTGGCATGGGGTCGGACATTAATTTCTTTATGGCGGGTGGAGCCGGGCTGTGCCGCGGTCGTGGCGAACGAATCGAGGCAATCCCCTGCAAGCTTTCGGCGTCCGTCTTGCTGGTCAATCCGGGGTTCGGCATCTCGACCAAATGGGCTTATGAGACCTGGGCCAAAGCGGCGGCCGAGTCACGGTTGACAGTGTCCCCGCCACAAGTTAGTCTGCTGCTGCGCGCTTTGGCGGAGGACGACCTGGCCGTGGTTTCACGATGCCTCTTCAACTCGTTGGAGGCGCCGTCGATCCGCAAGTTCCCCGTTCTGGAATTGATCAAGAACGCAATGCGCGACAACGGGGCCAGCGGCGCGCTCATGAGCGGCAGCGGCGCCACGGTTTTCGGTTTGTTTGCCGACCCGAAAGCTGCGGAAAAATCAGCTCTAAGAGTCCGTGAACAATTTGGGCCAAGCATGTGGACAAAGGTGACGCGGTTCGCATCCGCGTGCAACTGTTAACAGCCAGCCCTGACCAGCGTCGTTCGGTCTGCCCGGTAGTGTAATTGGTAACACAGCGGCCTTTGGAGCCGTATTTCCTGGTTCGAGTCCAGGCCGGGCAGCCAATTTTATTTTTCCTAGGGCTGCTGGCACTTGAGCCAAGTTCCCCACCCTGCGACCACAATTGATTCCGCTTTTACGCGATTTCACGACATGTCTGCTCACCAGTTTTCAATTCTATACACTGGAGAGGAGATCAGATGAAAAGACAAAGACGCGGAAGCAACGGTGGGGTTCACGTGTTCCTGCCACCAAAATCCAAGGTCTGGTGGATCAGGTACACGCAAGGCGGGCTTCAAAAGCGGTGCAGCACCGGACATCGTGAGGAGTCAAGAGCAAGAATCTATGCTGCCAACGTGGCCCGTATGGTCGGCTTGGCCACCAGCGACGACATCGAAGAAAAGCGGAAGCTGCTTGAGATTTGCGAAGGACTGATCAAGGGCATCCGCGAATTGGAAAGCTCAAGCATCATGGAGAAGAACCTTCCCACGGTGCGGCAGTGGTTCGAACAGAATCTGGACGAGTTGACTGGCGGCAGGAATGGAGACGACCGCCAAGTGAAGCAGTCCAGCATCGACCGGATAAAGGCCGTGCACGATGGCTGGCTCAAGCACTTGTCCGGCTTGCCGATGCCGATGGCAGGCGCGACCATCAACCGAATCGGGCCTGATGAAGTGAAGGGTTTCTTGGCTGGCCTCAAAGCGGAGGGGTTCAGCGGAAAGACGAGACTTTTCGCGTTGGCGAGAATTCGCGGGGCATTTGGCAAGGCAGTCGATCAGGGCTTGCTGATGTCCAATCCGGCGGGTGCCAAGCGGCTTGGACGCCTCAAGTTCGATGCGGACTCCATACGCAAACCATTCAATACCAGGCAGATTGCCGCCATTTTTGCTGCTGCTGACAACCTGCCCAAGAAGTGGGTCAAGCTATCGGGAATGCTCGGTCTGTACACTGGCCAGCGGATCGGGGACATCTGCAAGATGACGTGGGAAGGCCTGAAAGATTTTGACGGTCCGTTGCCTACGATCTCGCTGACTCAGGAGAAGACTGGCAACCAGTTGGTGATACCAGTTGCCGAGCCGTTGCGAGCGGCACTGAAGACAGTGCCTCAATCCGAGCGGCATGGCTACTTGCTTGGCGAGGTCGCGGTTGCTTACTTGGACAGGCGTCACCGACAAATGAATCTGGCTTGGCGGACGTTGATCAACAAAGCCAATCTTCCGTCGCTGGCGGACATGCCAGTGGTTGAAAAGGTGGAACGCTCAGGCAAAGGGCGAACAAGCTACTGTTACGCCTTCCATTCTTGGCGGCACACGGTGGCGAGTTGGCTCACTGGGCCAGAAAGTCATTATCTGTTAGGGCATCAGTCCGAAGCCGAGAAGCGGCTCGGAACTACGCAGCTGTATCGACATGCGGACCTTCAGCGACTGAAGGCTCAGCTGGACTCGATTCCGGTGCAGTGACTTGATCAGACCACGGTACTGGAAATGGCTTTGCATCGCTGGCCGCTTTCATGAACGCCTTCACGTCGCTGAGGCGGTAGTATTTCCTGCCGCCAATCCTCAGTGGCTTGAGCTTGCCGCTCTTTTCCATCCGCCAGAAGGTGGCATTGCTCATGCCCCATGCCTCTCTCAATTCTTCTGCCGAGACCAACTTCATGTCATCTGCCAAGTGTTCGGTTTTCATGCACATAAGAACAGATGCCGTGACCACTATGGAAGCAGCGTGAAAGCTGTGGATGTGCTGAACGCGTCCAGTTCAGATTTAGCATATCGGAGGGACACTTTTAGCACATGGGCGGGTCATATTTGTAATATCGGAGGGACGGTTTTGGTACGACAATACCACTTAAAGCAGCAGTAGTATCCCAGAGGGAAAAAGCAATTGAATCAGTCTCGCCTGCCTTCGGCAGGGCTTCGACGCTTCGCCAGTTCTGGTCAGGAAGCAGAGCTTCTCAGCCTATGCTTCAAGTAGCCATCAGGGTTGTCTACAGATTCTCAGCGCATACAGCTTGACCAGCTCGATCCATTCATGAATCGTCACTCGCGGTATGCGTCTGGCGGCGTAGCAGTTCGCTTCCGTCTCGGAAACAAGCGGAGCGGCTTTCTGGTCGTGCTTGGCAACGTGCTGGGCGAGTCCGTTTTGGCGTGGGCGGTCGCAGGCTTTGAAGGCTCGTCCATGCGCACCACGCCACCAAGGGGCCGATAGTCGCCAGCGCCGTCGTCGGGATGCGCTATCCCCTCCTCCGTTGGCGAAACCAGCGTCGAGACATCGAATCGCCCAAGCAACTTTTCTGTCAAGGTCGCGTTCATCGTCGCGCTAAGTACACGGTGAGATTTTGGCGGCATCACACATGTACGGAGTCGTTGAGCCTGAGGATGTGCCGCGGCATCCGAACGAAATCGAGGAAACCCTTGACCGGCGAACAAGCCGGGCGGCTACTCAGTTACTACAAGCGGGCTCTGATCGACGGCGGTCTCGTCACGCTGCAATTCGCGGCCACCAAGAAACACAGCTGACCCCGTGGCTCATCTCTACGAGTTCAGCGGGCCGGAACTGCCGGCGATCTTTCACGGAAGAGACGAAGTTCAGTGTGGAGGTTGCTTGTACTTGACCGACCGGATGTTCGTCATATCGGAGACGAGGCAGCAAGCCCTAGACTCAATCACCAAAGTGGGTCTAGGGCTTTGTGGCAATTGCATCGCTGAACTCGTCGTCGACGAAGGCTGGACCATTTCGCGCGACGAATCATGACGGAAACGGGCCAGATTCTCCTGTGGAACGACTACGAGGTGTCCGTCATCCCGATTCGACGGACGCTGAAGGTCGAGGAGACTGGCCTCTACTCAGGGTTGTCGACCAAACCCTTCATTCGATTGCGCGGTCGGTGGCTGCAACGGGCTGGATTCCAACCGGGCAGTCACGTCGTCATCGAAGTCGTGCGTCAGGGCGAGTTGAAGATCACCGCTCAACCGAGCCAGCGTGACGGGGAAGCAACGCTTTTCGGACTACATCTACCAGATGTTCCACATCGAAAGGTTTTCCAAGGACAGCAACCGCATCTGGGTAGCGATCCAAAAACTTGCGGCGACCCTCGTCGTAGCCAGAACAAATAGCTGAATTTGAGGCCAGTTGATCTTGGGCGGCGGTTCAACGTGGCTTGGGTACCGGTGGCGCCGCCCATCGCACGCAACCAGTTCAACGTTGTTACCGTCGAAGACTTCATCGCGCTGGTGCCTCCGGGCAGTCCGCGAGAGGTCGTTGAGGGCGCGGGTCAGCTCTGGCAGATCGCTCAGATTCTCTTCCTCTTTGCGGATTAAGTCCAATTCAGACGGCTTCAGCAAACGGGTCGGTCAGAACGCCGAATGCAAAATAGCATTACCTATCCTTGTTGCCTCATAAAGAAATGACACCGAGCGAAGCGACGGTGTCATGGTCGTTGCCTCAAAAGGAAATGACACCGGGGTGACGGTAGATTGTGCGGGAAGTGGGGGGTTCATTCCAGTCTGTTTTTAGATGTTGTTGTTGCGCCCGCCCGCTCCGTGGGGGGAGACGGGGCGGGCGGTGCGGTCGAGTCAGGTCGCGAGGCGCAGGATCGGGTTGAGTTGTTGCTCCAGGTGCTGCGCCAGCACAAACGGATCCAAGGACTCGTAGTACTCGTGCAACCGTTGTCGCTGGCGAGGACTGATTTGGCCGCTGGCCAGCAATCGTTGATAGGCGGTCTGGGCGGGGTCATGGCGACGCACCCAACGGCTGCCCTCCCGCCACTTGTCGCGCAGTTTCATCGAGGGTAAGAAGAAGTTGTGCAGCGGCCCCCAGACTTGTTTGTACAGCGTGTTGATCGGGGTGACGACGCGCTCTTGGCCCAACCGTCCGTAGCCCAGCAGGTGGCGGGGCCACATCCAGTTCTTCTGTTCGACGTGGGCGTTGTCGTCTTTGTGGTAGGGCCGTGATCGGCTGATCTGTACGGGCTGGCGGCGGGCTTGGAGGTGACGAATCAGATGCCAATTCAGCCACTCGCTGCCGTTGTCAAAGTCGAAACCCAACAGGGCAAACGGCAGGCAGGCTTCGACGTCCTGGGTCTGGGCCAGCACGCCGGCCGCGCCCTTGTTCCACACCGCCCGTCCTTCGGTCCACGTGCTGGCGAGGTCGGTGTAGGTCAAACTCCAGACGAAGTTGCCGGCCAGACTGTCGCCACAGTGCGCCACGCTGTCGGCTTCCAGAAACCCGACGCGGCGTTCATCCCAGACGGCACCCTGCAGCGGAATCTGAGTACGCAACAAACTGCCGGGTTTGGTGCCGGCCAATCCCCGGCGCGCACCGGCCCGACGCGCCAGCAGCAACCGATCCAGCGTCGCGGCGCTGACATCGCCCAGCAGCTTGCGTTGAGCGGGCAACAGGCTGCCGAAGTGTTTGGCATAGTGCGGCAGCCACAGCGGCAGCGCCGCGACCAGGCGTTTCCCGCATGGTTGTTCGGCGGCCCGCCAGATCTGCGCGACGACCTCTCGAATCGGATCGTAACGGGCCGGAGCGCCGCTGGGCAATTGGCCCGTCGGCTTGGGCAAGCCGTCCCCAAGCAGTTTGATGGCGTGCTTGCGGCTGTACTCGTGCTGCTCGCAGAGCTCGTCGAGCAGTCGGGCTTTGCCTTCCTTGTGGCGGCGCGCATAGCGTTCGCGCCAGCGCTGGAGTTGTTGGTCACGGCTCAGAGCGATCATTTTCATGCCTCCATTCTCGGTGTCATTTCTTTATGAGGCAACGACTCGCTTTCCTCACCCTAAAACCCACCCCTTCGGTGTCATTTGATTTGAGGCAACTCGTATCAGCCACGGTGCTCAGTTGGTGGTTGACAACCGCGTTTTTGTTCCATACAATCGGCGGAGCAGCGAAGCGTTAGCGAGATGCAGCGGTGATTGTATGTGTTTTCCCTCAAAAAGTATCGGTCTGCGATACTGTGCGCTGGACTGATTGATCCCGCTTGATTCTGTGGTTTGCATCTCTCTGAGAAATTTCAGATTGTCTCGCTCCATGGAACATCGATGCAAGAACTGTGACGGGGATGGATTACCGTTCCGCCTGCACGAATACGATCTGCCGATCGCGTGTGCGTATCCCAAGGGAGAGATTTACACTATTCGGCTCACTCTCTGCCTCGGGTGCATGCTCTCGTTAGACAGGATAGTAGGACAGTGTGAGACTCCGACGCGCGCTGAGAAAATTATCAGCAGGGTTCGGCGCGTATGCCCGGGCTGGGTAGGAACTCCGTCGAGAGGGCACCAAATCGAAACGTAAACAAAAGGAAAAAGCCGTGAAAGAGAAGCGTAATGAAATGTTGGAAGGCATGGAGTTAGAAGATGCGTTGATGGTCCTTGCTGGATTGACTGATGAAGTTGCAAAGAAGAAGGGAATCACGACTGCCGAGGAATACGGCAATTACATGGCTCAGTTTTATATGAACCTGTCCGACCGGCAGCGCAAGGGATTCAGGGCGCTGCTTCATGGGATGCTGAAACCCGGTGATCCGATTGCCAAGGCATTACGGGAAGCAGAAATCAAGATCGAGAACTGTGAAGCGAAACGTGCAGCGCTGTTGGAAAGCGGCCAACATTATCTCCATCCGGACCGGAAGCCGAACACATCAGTCAAGGTCGGCGTTGAGGAAAGCGACATTGAAATTTAATAGAGAAAACTGCGGGGCGGGGGAAACCTACCCCACGAATTGCGGCGGCCATTCATGAGTGGCTGGTTATCCAGGAACCGTACCTGGGAACCGCGTAGAGCCGGGTAGCATTTCAAAAACGAAAGAAAGGAAAGCAGCGAATGAACAACGGAGCAACTAGAATTTCCGAGATTCGTGAGGAATTGCATCGCGTGGTGGATCGCATAACTGCCCCACCGACGGTGGAGTCGGAGATCACGGAAACGAATGTCGATTCGGGAGACATGTACAAAATCGAAAACGATGTGCCGCTGCCACCAACGCTCGATGGCCCAATTCGTGGAAAGCGGCGGCGCCAGATTGAGGAGCTTAAGGTTGGGCAGTCGTTCACGGTACGGACTTCGAGGGAACGAAACAAAGTCAAGATGCTGGCATGGCATTCCGAAATCCCACTTATTACCAGGGTGCAAAAAGACGGCACGTACAGGATCTGGCGGGCGGAAAAACCCGGCGGCCAGCCGGCTGTAAAAGTCACTGTCGAACCGACTGAAATCGAACAGTAAACAAACATAGGGAGAAAAACATGCCGAAGGAAAAACTAATATCAAAATCAGAACTTCAAGCCCTGTTTAGGGTCTTAGAGCATTTCCACTAATGATGTAGCTTTACTAGGGCGGAGCGATATGGCAAAGTGGGGGGCATGCGAGCCATCCCTTTGCCGGTACGCCAACGAGTCATCCAACTCTACGAACAGGGCAAAAGCACCCGCGACATCTCGGAGTTTGTTGGGTTTTGCGTGGCGGCCGTGCGCCGGGTTCGGCAGCAGTTCAAGCAACGCGGCACCCTCCAGCCACAAACCCATTTGTGCGGGCGCAAGACGCTGTTGAGTGCCGGGCGCAAGGCCCGCCTGCAACGACTGGTCGCCGCGCAGCCCGATGCGACGCTGGCCGAGTTGGGCGCGCGCTTGGACCGCCCGGTTGGGACTTCGACGGTGGATTTGTGGCTGCGCAAGCTGGGGTTGACCTATAAAAAAAACGCTGCACGCCGCCGAGCAAGACCGGCCCGACGTAGCCGAAAAAGGGCGCACTGGCATGAGCGGCTTGCCGTAGGCAGCCCGGCCCGGCTGGTGTTTGTGGATGAAAGCGGGGCCAACACCAAAATGACCCGCTGGCGCGGACGCTGCCCGGGCGGCCAACGGCTCGTTGCGCCGATCCCGCACGGACACTATCAAACCAGCACTCTGGTCGCGGCGATCCGGCTGACGGGGGCCTACGCCCCGTGGCTCTTTGATGGTGCCATGAATGGGGACATGTTTCTGGCGTGGGTCCGGCAGGGATTGGTGCCGACACTGCAAAAGCACGACCTGGTGATCATGGACAATCTGGCCACGCACAAGATTGCCGGCGTCGGCCAGGCCATCGAAACGGCGGGGGCCCGGCTCCTGTATCTGCCGCCCTATTCGCCGGATTTCAATCCCATCGAAAACATGTGGAGCAAGATCAAGCAAGTCCTGCGTAGCGCTGCCCCACGGACCCAAGACCAACTCATTGAAGCCGTACACACGGCCTTCAAGGCCATTTCGAGCGCCGACTGCCGCGGCTTCTTTTTACATGCCCGTTACGCTATATGATTTATGGAACTGCTCTAGTTCTCGCCATAGCCGACGAAAAAGAGATCACAGTCGAAGAAGCGAGAATGGAAATCACTAAACTCGCATACGCCAAATTGAGCAAAGCGCAACGAACTGATTTCCGATATACGGCCTGGCGAGAGGCCTGCGGCAAGGGAACCACACCGGTGAAAACGTGAAAACGCTTAAACGCGGCGAGGTGATCGTTGCCTTTCCCATGTCGTTACAGACAAGTACCGAGCAGTGGGAAAAATCTCTCCGCATTGCGAATGGGACCACCTTTGCCAACAGCAAAGCAAGGTCTGACTGGGACGATACAAATGCGTTATGCATGGCCAAGGCGCGCATCATCGACCCCGAAGCATACTACCGAGGAATTGACGCATGCGCCCAGGTCGTTAATGGCGTAGACCCATCCACGATCTTCATTCTGGCTTTCCCGATGCCTCGTTCCGTGTTCTACAAATTGGCGTTCGCCGCCCGCCTGTTCCGTGACGGAATCGCGGTTAAAAACCGCGAGCTGGCCCACAAATGTGTCGGCATAATGATGTTTTACATGTCGAGCGACAAGGATGGCTACCGTCCACGCTACGTTGAGTCTACGGCGTATTATGAAACGAAGGAACTTCTGCAACGGATGTAGTCGTCGGTGAACGGTGGCCTGCACGTACACGCGCTGGTTACGTTTCGTCCGCGTCCCGTAATCGCATATGAAAAAGAAGAGCCAAGACTACAAGAACGTGGTGTCCCACATAGGCTGGTGCATTTCGGAATTGGCACGTGCGCAGGGCATGACCGTAGCAGAGATGCAGGCGGACATTTTCCGTTATATCCACGTGATGAGCAACCAAATTCAGCACGAACAATTCAAGGCCAGACTCGCCAAGTTGAAAGCCCAGGGCAAATCACTGGGCGATTTCGAAAAAATGCTGACAGTCCAAGAGGCTCCCTCCCACGAGCAAAATGTCTGACCCGACTCCGCCTGAAGTCCACGTATTCTCCGCTGACTTAGCCGTCAAGCTCGGCATCGCGCGGGCAGTCCTTTTTCATCACATCTGGTGGTGGGTTACGCGGAACGCTAAGCTCAAGCAGGAGCACAATTTCGAGGCCGGAAGGTACTGGACCTATGACACCATCGACGGGTGGGCAGAGCGGTTTCCGTACTTGTGCCGGGCCACGATATACAGCCACCTCCGCTCTCTGCAAACGGAAGGATTCATCCGTGTCGGCATCTACAACACGCTGGCGCTAGACCAAACCCGATGGTACTCAGTCGGCGACGGGGTTAAAGACTATCCCACCGGCAACATGATTCGGCTCAGGGTCACGGATGCGGTAGACCACGGCATCATCGCGGCGGTACTGGTCGCCAACATGGGCTATTGGATACGGCGAAACCGTCGACTTGGTGAGCCACCGGCGGAAGACGGTCGGTATTGGCGCTACGCTCCGGCCTCAGAGCTCGCAACGGTTATGCCGTTCCTCAGCGCGAGCCAAGTCAAGCGGGCGCTAAAAAAACTGGTCGCCGCCGGGGTATTATTAGGGAAGCGGCAACCTGACCGCCGGGATTTTCGCATCCTTTACGCATTCCAAGATGAGGCGCGGTTCACGTCTGCCTATACCGAAAAGAAGCGTTGGATCGACAACTACACAGATCACCGCGATGGGAAGATCAGGTGGGACCATCGAGCCCAGGAATGGGTGCCAGTTGATTTGCCGCCCCGTCCTCCTTCACCACCGGCCAAAAAGGACGATCCGAAGGCTAACATTTTTGTCCCAGTAGAATCAACCCCGCAAACTCCCCTTCCCCTAACACCGCCACCGGCTAGAAGATCGCGCTCTTCTATGCTTGCTGGGGATGAAACAGAGTGAAAACTCGTGAAATAGAATTTTGGCCCAAAGTGGCCAAGCTGTTGCAAATAGAGGGGCTTATAGAGGGGCTTTTCGAAATCTAGTAAGTCGAAAATTCCACGAGCCACAGTTTCCTGGTTCGAGTCCAGGCCGGGCAGCCAATCCTCACCTGACCGCCGCCTTCTGGCATGGCATGTTGAGTGCTTCCATGGTTCTGGAGCTTGGAGTGCTCGTAAAGCATGGCCAGTATTTCAGAAGACGAAATCCAGCAGTTGCTCCGAACCGTGGAGATGTTCGAAGCGATTACGGAATCTCAGCCCGAGGATTATCAATCCTGGGAGATTCTGAAGGAGGCGTACGCCAAATTGGGCCGCCTCGACGAAAGCCTGGCCGCCTCCAAGAAGCTGGCCAAAGCCCACATCTCTCTCGGTCAAATCTCTCAAGCCATCCTCGAGTACGAGGGTATCCTTCAAGAGCACCCGAATGATCCGGAGGTGCTCAAAGCCCTGAAGGAACTCGAGGCGAAGACTTCCCAACTGGCTGCAAATCGACAACCCTCTGGGGCGCCGTCACTGCGTGAGGACTCCAAGCCGACACCACTTGCCCCGGCGCTGGCCGCCGGGACAGCGGCGCCCCCCTCTTCTCCTCCGCCACCGCTCACACACGAAGACGGCAACAAGGCGCTGATTGATGTGTTGATCGCGGAGAAACTGCTCACGCCACAAGCGGTCGAACCGCTGGTGAAACGCCTCACATCAGGCCCCGCCAACTCCGGCGAGAGTCCGACGCCTTTCGTGCTGGCCCAGTTGCTGATCGAAGAACAACTGGTGAAGCCGGACGATATCCTGACGGTACTGGTCGACCGTAGTGGTTTGCCGTACCTGCCGTTGTCGACATACGACGTGGATCGCGACGCCGTCTGCCTGCTGCCACGGGACATCTGCTTCGAAAAGTGCATCGTCCCGTTCGACCTGATCAGCCGCTCGGTATTGATTGCCACCGCGAACCCGCTCGACACGGCAGCGCGCAGCCAGGCGGAGGTCATGTTGGCCTATAACGTGTTCTGGTACGTGACCTCGCCCGAGGAAATCCATGCGGCACTGCGGCGCGCCCATGGGCTCGATTCCAAACATCCCGCGGGCGCCCGCGCTCCTGGTAAACCATGAAATCATTCGGAGAAAGAATCGCCGACACATTGCTGGCGGATGGGTTGCTTACCGAAGAGCAACTCAACGAAGTCCTCGACGTTCAGAAGAAACAGGGCGGCCGGCTGCTGAAGTTGCTTTTGGAAAAGCAACTGGTCACCGAGCAGGACATGATGGTCAGCATGGGCCGCTGTCTGGGCGCGCACCCGGTCACGCTCGCCAAGATGCGCGTTCCCCAGGACGTCATCGACCTCATCCCGAAAGATCTTGGCCAAACCTACAAGATGGTCGCCGTCGCCCGCCTGGGGCGGAGGCTGTTCGTGGCCATGGCCGACCCGTTGAACGTGCTCGCATTGGACGATCTGCGCCGTGTTCGGCCGAACGTACAGATCGTCCCGCTGATCAGCACCGAGAAAGCGGTCACCGATTTCCTCAACAACGCCCAAACACAAGTCGGTGGGGGGATCGACGCGATCCTCAAAGAAGTCGATGACTCCGAGATCGAGTTGGCGAAGGACAAGGTGGACGAGATCAACCTCGACAAACTGGTGGAAAGCGGCGAGGAAGGCCCGGTCATCAAACTGGTCAACCTCATGCTCGTCCAAGCCATCAAAGACCGGGCCAGCGACATTCACATCGAACCATTCGAGAAACAACTCCGTCTCCGCTACCGCGTGGACGGCGTGCTGTATGACTCGACCGCACCGCCGAAGGGATTACAGTCCGCCATCGCGTCACGCATCAAGATCATGGCGAATCTCGACATTGCCGAGCGCCGTCTGCCGCAAGATGGCCGCTTCCGCATCAAACTGGCCGGGCGCGAAGTCGATTTGCGCGTCTCGGTGCTGCCGACCGTCCACGGCGAAAAGATCGTCATGCGCGTGCTCGACAAGGGCACCCTCAGCCTCAACCTGGATGGCTTGGGGCTCCCCCCCGACAACCTTGAGAAATTCAAGAACGCCATCGACGCGCCGCACGGGATGATCCTGATGACCGGCCCCACCGGCTCCGGAAAAACGTCCACACTGTACGCCGTGCTGACGCAGTTGAACACCAGTGACGTGAACATCGTGACCGTCGAGGACCCGGTTGAATACCAAATGGTCGGGGTCAACCAGGTTCAGGTAAAGCCCGAGATCGGGCTGACGTTTGCCAGCGGGCTGCGTTCGATCCTGCGCCAGGACCCGGATATCGTCATGGTCGGCGAAATCCGCGACTCGGAGACCGCCGACATCGCGGTGAAGGCCGCGCTCACGGGACATTTGGTATTGTCCACCTTGCATACCAACGACTCGCCCGGTGCCATCGCGCGGCTGGTGGACATGGGAATCGAGCCGTTTCTGGTCAGTTCCTCCCTGCTCATGATATGCGCCCAGCGTCTGCTCCGTAAGATTTGTCCGCATTGCAAGGAGGCTTTCAAAGTCCCGACGGACGTGACCTCCCGGCTCGGCCTCAGCAATGAAGACGTGTCTGCCAACACCTATTATCGTGGCCGCGGCTGCTCACGCTGCAAAGAAACCGGCTTCCTGGGACGTCTGGCGATTTTGGAGGTTCTCTCCATTACCAACGCCATCCGCGAGCAAATCCTTCACGACACCAGCGCCAAAGTTCTTAAGGATCTGGCACTTAAGGAAGGCCTGAAGACGCTTCGTTTGGCGGGTCTTGAAAAGGCCAAAGCGGGCCTCACGTCCTTGGACGAAGTGCTCCGGGTTTCGGGCAGCGAGGTCTAGAAACCATGCGCCGTGACGTTCCCCGCCGTCCATCCCGTCGCAAACCTGAGATTTTGGCGTCTCCGATAACAGGATTGTGCTTTTCAGCCCGGAAAGTTGGCCGTGGCATACCGGGTGCTCAGTAACTTAGCGAAAGACGTTTGGGTAACAAACAGGGATTAGCCAACATGAGATTGCCGTTTTTTCGCAGTTCGAAGGTCGAGACTACCAAGGTAACCGTGGCCGCCCCGCCGCGTCCCTCGACGCCGCGTTTTACGCCGCCGAGCCCCAATCCGCCACCGACTCCGACGTCACGTACAAACCTTCACTTGGCCGAGACTCAATTGATGAGACATCCAGTGAATGTGAATGCGACGAAAGCAGATCCGGAGTCGCCGGCGACCCCCACTGGTGAGAGTCGGCCTGCAGCTTCGACAAATGGCCAGACGATTGCCCTGTCGCTGAACTCCATTTCTCAGCAATTGCCCGGAAATTTCCTTGCCACGGTGGGAACGGAGAACCTCCGCCGCGTCGTCGTGAATATACCCGCTGACTGGGTGTTACCGCAGTTGGCGAGGGGCCGCGTTACCATCACGTTGGCCGACCTGATGCCGTTGCTGCCCGAGGACCTCCAACGCCGGCCGTTTCCTGCGGGCAACAGCCAACATGCCATCGTGCTGCCTCTGGCGGACATCGTGAGCGCGCTGCCGGTTGACCTGATGCAGCCTCAGAACCAGACCGAGGTTGACCTCGACACTCCCGAATTTGCGCAATTCCCAAATCTCATCGACGATGTCGCCGACAAAACTGCCACTGAGGAGAAGCCCGCCATTCAAGACTCCGCCGCTGCTGAGGAGTTGCAGACTCCCGCACCAGACGTCAGTGCACGGTCACCGGAAGAGACACTGGTGCCCGAGGCACCGGCTCCTGCCCCTGACCAAGAAGATCAACCAGCCCCGCGCGCTCTGGCTTGGAACATGGCCAAGCCCATTCCCGCTGCCAACGAAGCCCCGGCACGATCCGCCGCGGCGCAGCCCTCGTCCGATGGTGTCGAGGGGATCACCGTCAGCCTGCGAAGTCTTGTCGCCGTCATGCCGGACCAATATTTCATCTGCCCACGGACCGACCTGTGGCGGCGCATCGATTTGGATACCCGCATCGCGCTCCCGGCGGACCTGGTTGTGCCGCAATTGAAGATTGCGCGCGTACGCCTTCCGCTGGCGGTTGCCGTCGGCCTGATACCGCGCTCGATCCTCGCTTCGCCGCTACCGTCCATCTCCGATGAGACCATCCCGATTGCGTTGCAGGAGATCGTACCGCAATTGCCGTTGAATCTCTTTGCCAGTCAAACGAAGCAGTCGGACCTCCACGAGATCGATTTCAGCGACAGTGAGATTCCAACCCCCTTCGCCGAGAAGAACTTCACGCCAGCCACTGTCGAAATTCGCGCTCCCGAGTCCGTACTACTGCCGCCCCCTCATGCGCCCGTCCAACCCGAACGACCAGTGGAGACTGTCGAAGTGTCTTCCGGCGCGCTGGAAGACGAGGCTGTATCAATTTTCGCGGAGAAATCGGCCGACGACGAGCCGGTGGTTGAGCAACCATCTGCCACCGTGGAAGCGAATGTCGAATCACCGACATCGGTGGAACCGACGACCGTCGAACCCGTTGCCGAGCCTGCTGCTCCTCTCGCCGAGGCGACGGAAGAACCAATATTCACCGAAGCCCCGGAGGTGGTAGAACCTATTGCGATCGCCACAGAAACCGAAGCCGCCGAGCCCGCGTCCACCGAGCAGCCTGTGGTCGAGCCAGCGTTCTCTGAACCGATTGCCGAAGTCGTCTCGCCGACCCCGACCGTAACGGAACCGGCCGCACAGGCTGAACCAGAATTGGCGGAAGCTGCGGCGGAGGTCGCCACGCCCGCACCTGTCGCCGCCGAGCAACCGGTACCTGCTGAAACGCAGCAGACGACCGAGCAGGCGGCGGCACCGTCCCAGCCGGCCGAGGTGACGACGTCGGAAGCCGGGCAGGAAGCCCAGATTTCAGAGCCAGCAGCGCCCGCGTCGACTGTCGGGTCGACTCCCGATCAGGTCCTCGCGAACCTCAACCGCTGGAGCCTTGCGGACCTCGCGCGGATCGAAGGGATTGGTCCTGTCCTCGCCCAGCGGATCATCGAATTTCGCAATACCCACGGTGGATTCAAGTCCATCGAAGACTTGCACCAGATTCCCGGTGTCGGTCGCCGGCTGTTTCGGACGTTGGCCAGCCCGTCGCGCCGTGGCCTCAACCGACTGCTCGGGGTCGAGCACAACGAAGAGCTTACGCTGCAGGAAATCGTGCGGCTCACCAGCCAGCTCAAGGGTGTGGCCGGCTGCATTCTGGCCATGTCCGATGGCGTGTTCCTGACCGGTGAATTGCCGCCGCACTTGGATCGCGAAACGATCAGCGTGTTCGCGCCCCAATTGTTCCGCAAGGTCGGGCGGTACATGAAAGAACTGCGCGCCGGACAGGTCACGCGGTTGTCCGTGTTCACCGACCAGCAACCGATCAGCATTCTGCGCGCGGGCGATATCTTCCTCATCGTCCTGCACGATAACCGTCACTTCAGCAAAGCGTTGCTGCGACGTTGCGAGCGCATCAGCCAGGAACTCGCCCGGCTGTGCCGTCAGCGGACCGCCGAGTAAGGGAGCCACATCATGTCGATCATCAACTACGTCAACAAAGAAATCCAATTCAAGATCGTCTATTACGGTCCCGCGTTGTGCGGCAAGACGACCAACCTGACCTACATCCACAGCCAGGTGGCCGAAGCGCACAAAGGCGAACTGGTGTCACTGGCCACCGCCGCGGACCGCACGCTGTTCTTTGATTTCCTGCCGCTGAACGCGGTCGTCGTCAGGGGGTTCAAAACGAAATTCCAACTGTACACGGTGCCTGGCCAGGTCATCTACAATGCCACGCGCCAACTCGTGCTGCGCAGCGTCGACGGCGTCGTGTTTGTCGCCGATTCGCAGTGGGACAAGATGGAAGAGAACATCGAGAGTTTCAAGAACCTCGAGGAAAACCTTGTGCGCCAGGGCACGAGCCTCGATCAAATCCCGTACGTGCTCCAGTACAACAAGCGCGACCTGTCGAATCCCGCGCCCGTGCATTACCTTGATTTCGTGCTGAACAACCGCAGCGTGCGCGTGCCGAGCTTCGTGGGCATCGCCACTTCGGGTCAGGGCGTGTTCGCCACGCTCAACGCCATCTCGCGGCTCTTGTTGCAGAAGTTCGCGCATGAGAACGAAACCGCGTCCGCGAAGCAGCAGTCATCCCAGACCGCGACCGCACTGGCATCGACCGCGCTGTCGGGGATTGCGGCCGCCGCAGCGCGCCGTTGAACCACGCGACCAACGCAATCAGTTCGTAGGCGACACATATGCAGGCACTGGCAATCCTGACGGTTGAATCGGCTGAGCGCCTCCTCAAAGCGCTTGAAGAATACCTCGACCATTCCGAGGCGTCCTATGCGCTGATCATCGATCGGGGCGGCGCCATCCTCAGCCAACTCGGGGAGATTCCTCCGTCGGTGGACGTGACGACTCTTTCCGCGTTGGCGGCGGGAAGCTTTGCGGCGACGCGCGAGCTGGCCTTGCGCGTGGGAGAAGCCGAGTTTTCCGCATTGCACCAGCAGGGCAAGAATTCCCAGATTCTCATTTGCTCCATCCAGGACGAAGCGATGTTGCTGACGGTCTTCGGACCGAAGACAACGCTGGGCCTGGTGCGTTTCTATTCCGCCCGGGCGGTGAAACAAATCGGTACGATCCTGGATCGGGCGCGGGGCGATTCCCGGATTCCCATCGATCTCGGCCACGAAGTCACCAGCGGCCTTCGGGACGTGTTCCACGAGCCCACGCGACGCTCGTAGCGGCGGGCAAAAACGAGTCCGCGTTTCCGCTTCGAGTTCATTCCTTGTTCGGCCCGATAACTTTCTAATGGCGCTCGCTAGGCGTCTTTCGCTTCAGCAGATTGATGTGTTACTACGCGGCGTACGGTTTACAACCACAGAAGGATTTCTCCTGGCAGGCTGACGACGCGAAAGGTCCGTGGTTGGGCGTGCACGCCGCAGACTCTATCTTGATCTAAGGAACACGTTGTGAATAACCGGCGTGGCTTTACTGGGTGAGCCGGAAGAGAATGTCGTTGGCTATCTGCGTGAAGTAAGCTTGGAGTTGGCTCGGATCGGTGGCGAGCAGGGCCAGTCCAGTGGGCTTTGTCTGATCGTATGCTGGACTGTTGGTCGCGTTGGCCACTTGAGATAAGAAGTTCATATCAACGTCCGTGTTGGCCGACAGCCCGATCGAGTAAACCAAGATATTGTTGTTTCGCATGGTGTTAGCAATCTGAATGCACTGATACTGGGCCTCGGCGGTTACGTTGGCGCGAGTAAAACTCTCCATGGCATTGTATTGGTTCGAATGAAACTGAGTCGCGCTACAGGTAGGAGAACAGCCGCTCGGATTGCCGCCATCAGAGACAGAGCATCCATTGTTTTGATCAGGACAGGACGTTGTAGTCGTGGCCGGGATCCAAAAATCCACGCCAGTGTTCGGCGCATCTTGACCGCCAAAATTCCACAAGGTCGGCGTGGGACAATTCAGCGTTTGCTGGATCATGTTGGCCAAGCCGTCGGTGAAGAAGACGACGACCTGAAGCGCCACCTCGTTCGCAGGAATGGTGACACCGGTCTCCTGAATGAGGGCATTGGTCATGCCCCCCACGGAATACGTGCCGCCGCACCAATTCAGGTTGCTGGCAGCCGTCGAGACGGCTGATATGAACGGCTGTTGCATAGGAATGTCCAATGTCGCCGTGGACGCAAAACTGGCCATGGACGCTTCGTCAATGGTGTCGCTGAAATAATTGACGAACGTGGTAACCGCGAGGGGGAGATAGCTGCCGCCATGGCTTGTGCCATTGGGGGCCGGAGCCATGGATCCCGACCGGTCGAGCGCGAGGGACATAATAACCTTCGTTCGTGTCGCCTGAGCAGATTCACCGACCGTCAGCGTTTTCCATGAAGTCCCGCCAATCGCCGGTAACACGCCAATGAAAAAGGTGTTGATGACAACACTGGCCTGGACATTGAGAACCGTATTGTTGTTGGAAGTGACGAAACTGATGGCGAGCGACGGCGGGGCGACATCACGCCCGGAGGTGCCGTAATTGAGGGCGAATGTATTGCTGGCAATCAAGCTGGCTTGGGTCGTTCCCCGCCAAAAGTTGCGCATGCCGTTCAGACAGGCGGAATCCACCGCTTTGGACAGCCGGGCCTTGGTGATGTAAGCAAAACCAAGGTCAACTCCCAATCCAACAAAGCCAAGCATTACGACCAGCATGAGAACGAACATAATCAACGTCTGTCCGTGTTCGCGCCGTCGGAAGCGATCCGTTATTCTTCGCGTAGCACCCATATTGAAACCCTAAAAGTAAGCGGCATCGTACAGCTGGTTCGTTACCGTGAAGCCGTGGAGATTGCCAACCAGAACATTGCCCAGAGGACTCACCGGCGTAAAGTTGTAGAACACCTCGGCCACAAACGTGGTTTGATTGGATTGCGGGATTGCATTGGCCGCAGTCGCCGCGCCAACATTGGGCATCGTGGCGGTGCCATTCAGGACCCCGATCTTGCTGGGGAGCGTTAGCTTTCCCTCCGAAACCTGATTCGAGATCACATAGCTCTTACCGGTGTTGACCACCGCCGAAATGATCACTTCCCCGTTCGACGTGATGCTAAGGGGACTCGCCTCGGCGATGACGCCCGCGATGGCATTGGAAATCGCGGCGTCCGTGCTACTCGCAACCGACCCACGCGCCGCGAGATTGGCTCCCTCGCGAGACAGGTTGATGATCACCTGATGGGTGGAGATCGAACGACAGAAATCGATCATCCCAAACAACAGGAATAAAACGATGAACCCAACGAACATGAACTCAACCAATGCCTGGCCGGACTGGTTTCGCCCCATCGACATCCATTTGCGTATCAATCTCATCGCCGGAACCTAATTAGCCATGGCGGGGTTGAACGGTTCGTTTCGGAACTCCGTACTGGTCGTGAACGTGTACGTGTTGTTCGGGAAATACACCCCCACCGGCGTCAGCAGTTTCAGTCCGGTCGTTAAGGATATAACAACCGTTTCTCCACCGCCGCCGGCGTAATTGCTCGTCACCCCGCCAGTAGCCGGATTGAGCGTGTTGACCGTGATTTGGGAAACGTTTATGCCAGCCGAGTACTGCTGGGCAACGTTAATGATCGACTGGACACGCGACTCAACTGTGCCGTTCGTGGAAGTCATGTGCTGACCGGTCACCGCGTATCGACCGGCTTCACGAAGCGCGTACGACAACGTCTCTTGTGTCCAGAAAAGCCGTCCGAAATCCAAGACTCCAAGAGTGAGCAGTAAGAACAGTGGCAAAATCAGCGCAAACTCCACCATCGAGTTTCCGCTTCGAGCGCGAACCAGCCTGCCGAACTTGACGGCGATCATGCTAAGCAGTTTCACAACTCTTCTCCTTGATTGTGCGACCTCGTTTGACCATATCACGCCTGTTGCCAATGTCCACCGTCGATTTTATGCATTTTTCGTGCCGGTTCACCTTGATACCGAAAGACTTGCCATCTACCAGCAAGTGCTGCCACCCTGCATGCCAAGACCTAGCTGAGAAAGCCGTCGATACTACTACTCCCGCCCCAACGACTTGCCCCGGTCCGAAAGCCGCTCGTCTGTCCAACCGCTGAACAGAAATGACCAAATATTGTAAACCCCGCTGAACAACGCGGGTGTTGCAAACCCGCAAGAATCCCTATCATTCCGGCGAAACATTCTCAGTCCGTCACCGCTTCAGCCACCGGCACCGATACACCTGTTTCCCTGCCGCCACAAACTCCTTCTCGAAATCAGTCCGCGCTTCCGGCGGCAAGACGACGGGGCTCGCTTCTGCAAACCGTGCACTACTTGCGAACGCTCGTTGAATCCACTCGAAGTATTCCTCGTGGTCGGTGGCGCAATTGACTGCGCTGTCGGGTGTCATCGTGCGATGCACGTCGGCCAGGAAGTCCGCAGAAATCAGCCGCCGCGCATGATGTCGCCGCTTCGGCCAGGGATCAGGGAACAGAATATGGTAGATCGAAACCGACGCCTCAGGGATGAGCTTCGACACAAGGTACGTCGCTTCCAAGCGAACGAGCCGCACGTTGTTCAAGCCGCCCCGCACCGCTTTCCGATCCACTCGACGCACCCGACGAAGCAACCGCTCCACTCCCAGGAAATTCCGCGTCGGATCCGTCGTCGCCGCCCAGAGCAGAAACGAACCCTTGCCACAGCCCAGATCGATCTCAATGGGCTGCTCCCGCTCAAACACCGCCCGCCAATCGAGTGGTTCAAACCAATTGGCTGGTTTGTAAATGACCGAGGAGCTGGCATTGCCCCGGACGGGGCGGCTTGGCGACGCGGGCTCTGCCGCGCCGAAAGTTTGGCCCGTGGGTTTCATCGCGACCTCAGTTTATTGGCCGAACGCCCGCGTGACAAGCGGCTCGTTTCCCCTCGACGAACCCGAAGCGATCCGCTCAGGTCGCCCGCCCATTCTCCAAAATCGGGTAGGCCACGGCGGTGAGATGGGAATTAATCGCCTTCAGATTGGTCAACACATCCAGATGGATCGCGCTCGTCTCGAATGACTCCTGGAGGCCCTCCCGCAAACGGTGGAAATGGCGGTTGCGCAGATCGCGCTCGAGTTCGTTGATGTGTTGCTTGTGCCGAAGCAACTGCTCCGCGAGATTCTTGTCCTGACTCGCAAATGCCGAGACGGCAATCTCGAAGTTCCCCAGCACCTTCTGGAAGTAGCCATCCAGTTCCCCCCACCCTTCCTTCGAGAAATCGACGTGCAACGTAATCTTCTTTTCGGCCAATTCCACCAGGTTCTTGTCGATGATATCGCCGATGGTTTCCAACTCGGTCGCAAACGTGAGCAACGCGATTTCACGGCGCGAATCCTCGGTGTTCAGGGCCTGCTCGGAAATCCGCGTGACGTAGGCTTTGATCTCGTTGTTAAGCGAGTCGACCTTGTCATCCTCTTTCCGGACCTGCTCGCACAGCGCCTCACTTCCCCCCTGAAAACAGCGATAGACGCTCCGCAACATTTCCCGCACGATGTCCGCCATGTGCAGGATTTCCCGCGTTGCCTGCCCCAAGGCGAGTGGCGGGCTTTCCAGTGCCGTCAGGTCGAGATAACGGGCCCCGTCTTTGTCCTCGGTGGAGGGTCCCGCCGGGATTACCCTCTCCAGGACGTTCGAAAGCAGGGGGACCAGCGGCAGGAATACCAGCGCAAGACCGATGTTAAACGCGGTGTGGAAATTGGCGATCAATTGCGTGTCGTGTGTCTCCCCGGCAAAACTGAGCGGCTCCAGCCAGCGAATGACTTCCGGCAGCCAACACGCGACCGCCGCCGCGCCCACCAACTTCACGAACAAAATGCCCACCGCCATGCGCCGCGTATCGCCCTGGGCAAGTCCCGCGAGAAGAGAGGTGACGCCAATGCCAATGTTGGCCCCAATGACGATCGCCAACGCGGCTCCGAGATGAATCACCTGTTGCGAGCACAGCGCAATTCCAATGCCGATGGTCGTGGTGGAACTTTGCGTCGCCACTTGCAAAAGGATTCCCAGCAACACCAGCCAGACCGGATGGTTTTCCAGAACCCGGATCAATTCGAGCACGTCCGCGCTATTCTTGATCGGAGCCACCGCCATGGAAAGCACCTGAATCGCCAACAACAGGAACCCAATCCCGAAGATGGCCTGGCCCGCCCCCAAAACATTCTGCCGTTTGCTGAACAGGTAAAGCGGAACCCCGATCGCGATAAAAATGGCGTTGTAGAGGTAGAACTTGAATGCCAGAAGCTGCACCGTGACCGTAAACCCCACGTTCGCGCCCAGCATCAAGGCCAGAATCTGCCGCAAGGTCGCGTAGCCGCCGTTGACCGCGTCGACCGACAGCAACGCCATGGCCGTGCTGCTCGGGGCCAGGATGGAAATGAGAAAGCCGGCCAACATCGCGCGAACACTTCCCCGGGTGGATGTTTGGACGAGCTTGCGAAACCGGGCGCCAAACACCCGATCCGTGCCCTTGCGCAAACTGCGGATGCCGAATAGCATCAACGCAATTCCCGCGAGGAAATTGAAGTAGCTCAACAAATCCCGTTGCCTCCTCTGCCGCGCCGGCCCGGTGAGGTAAATCTGGTGGCTAGGGTCAGAATCGAACTGACGACACCTGCATTTTCAGTGCAGTGCTCTACCAACTGAGCTACCTAGCCACCATGTTCAAAGTGAGGGACTTACAGCGGCCACCGGTACAGCGCCAAAGTCCACTGTCGTAACATTTGCAGTAACTTCAGCGTCCAATCTGGCCACCGCCCGCTTCTTTTGCTCCGGCCCAAGGTGCGCGTAACGCATCGTCATTGTGATCGTCCTGTGTCCTGCCAACTCTTGCACGGTGCGAATGTCCACTCCCGCCATTACCAACCGGCTAATATACGTGTGCCGCAGGGAGTGAAATACAACGTCCTTGCCCAGTCCCGCAAGTTTTTTCGCGCTCTCAAACGCCTTGCGCCACTGTTGCGGCCCGAACACCAGCCCGTCCGCCCTATTCCCCGCCGCGCTCTTGTACTCCCGCAACGCCTGCTCCAGCCGCTTGGTCATCGGATTGCATCGCGGGTCGCCGTTCTTGGTGTAATAACTGGCAACCGACACCGTGCCGCGCTTGAAGTCCACGGCCTGCCAGCGCAACGACCGAAGCTCACCCGCCCGAAAGCCCGTGTCCACCCCGGCCAACACCAAAGTTTTCAACCGCTGATCGCAGTGCTTTAGCAACTCCGCTTCTTCCTCCATCGTCAACCATCGCAGCCGGGAATTATTCTCGCGGTAGAATCGCACCTGTCGCACTGGATTGTCCACTGTCCAACCCCATTTGATCGCCATGTTGAAAAGATTTTTCAGGCAAGCCAATTCGCGGTTTGTCGTGGCGTCCGCATAACCCGCCGCCTTGCGCTGTGCCTTGTACTGCTCGACGCCAAAGGGACTGATCTCGTCTAGCCGCTTGGAGCCGAACGCGCTGCACAACGCGTGCAGGGCATACGTCATGCGCTCCGCCGACCGCGCCTTGTGATTCTCCCGGTAGAATTTGTGGTACTGCTCGACTGCATCGGTGAATTGCCCCTTCTCCGCGTCGTAATGCCCGAACAAGGGCGCTTTTAGCGGTCGCTCGACCAATCTACCTTCCAACGCCTCGACCCGCTTCTTTGAGGCAACCTCGGTCGCAATCGCCTTGGACACCGCGCCAATCGCGCCCTGAAACCGCTTGCCCTTCACCGTGAATTGGTAATACCAACTGTCGCCGCGCTGGTAGATATGGTGTGCGCCCCGCGTCCTACGCTTCTCCCGCTTTGGTGTCTCCGCCTCTGGTTTCTGAACGTCACTCATGGTTTGACTCGCTTTCTGTGAGGCTGGACGGCCTTCCATTCGCCCCTGTGCATCTTCTCCAACATCGTCAGCAGCCGCACCGTTTGCGGGCCAGCAGGCCGAAAGCCAGTTTCCAAATGGCTGACATGCTTCTGGTCAACTCCCAACCACTCGGCCAACTGCGCTTGACTCAAACCCACCGCCGCCCGAAGTCGGCGTATCTTGTTCGGTGTCCAAGCCTTCACAAGCCGTATGGTATCACAGATACTATTCATGTCAACCCCTCATTTTGAATATGTGCTCACCGTCCCGTTGTGCAACCGCCGCGCCACGGCTTCCGATACGTCCACCCCTTCCAGCCCGTGCATATAGGCATCCAGTTCCACCGCGTCAAACACCAACTTTCGCCCCAACCGTCGAAACGGAATCTGACGCCGCGCCACTGCCGCATACACCGCCCCCTCGGTCATGCTCAGGTACACAGCCGCCCCGGCTACGTCCAAATAGCGCCTCGCGGTCGTTGTGGTGATAGCGGTCATGCTCTGACGAAGGGAAGGCTGGAAACGAAGCCCATTTTCCGCCCTGTCGTTTCCACTGTTTTTCTGAAAATCCGTTTCCTCACCGTTTCCACGTTTTCCGAATAAAGTCGCTGGTTTTTGACGCCCGTTTCCACCTTCGTTTCCGTGCCGTTTCCCGTTTCCTCAACGTGGTCTTACATTTGGAAACGGGGCTTCACTTCGCATCCTTCGTTGGCCGATAGTTACGCCCCTCGATCACAATTAAACCGAGACGCTTTGCCTTCTGAGCGAGCTTTGAAACTTGCCCTTTGCTAATCTCCATTTCCGCCGCAATGTCGGTTGCGCTGTCCAGTCCAGCCCGCACCCATGACACCAGCAACTCGACGCCGCTAATCGGCTTTGCCGTCACAGTGGTCTTGTTGTCTTGCTCGCTGGTGAACGTCCACTCCAACGGTGGGCAATCGTCTTCGAGCGCATTGCGGTTTTTGGTGAACAAGCTGGTGAAACGGATGCCACGGAATAGAGGATCGTCAGAGTCCTTGCCGCTCCAACTTCAACACCCAAAACGCCGCGTCCTCGCGTCGGGAAGTGCCACGCATGTTTTGGCCGCTTCTGCCAGCGTGCGCCACGATCACCACCGCGATTTTCAACCGTCGCAATTGAAGCAACCACGGTAGGACAAGCTCCCAACTGTCGGCGTCGTTTTCCTTCATGCCGCTGAAAAGGCAGGAGAGATTGTCCAGCACGAGCACACGGACACCACGAGCTTGCATGAGCGCCGTCAATTCCTGTTGCGCGGCAGCGTCGGCAAGGTTCAAGGTCTTGCCGGTTCGCTCAAAAACTATCTCATGGTGAAGCCACAGGAGATTTTCGCCTGCCCCACCTAGCGCCACGATACGCCGCTGCGTTTCCTCTGCGGGCATTTCGCCGTCAACGTAGAGGACGGGCCAAGGCTTTTCCGCAGTCCACGGTCCGGCACTGCCGTTGGTCGCAATTGCCTTCGCTGCCAACATTGCCAGCCAGGTCTTGCCGTCGCCGCGCTTGGCGAAGATGAAACCCAAGTCGCCAGCCTTGAAAAATGGCCGCAAGACAAACTCACGCAACGTCAGTTCCATCCCCGCCAGTTCCACAGTGGACACCAGCGCCGTTTCGATCTTGGCTGAGGTGTCGCCGGTGGCTTGGTCGGTCGTCGGGTTCGCGTCAGGTTTCGCCGGTGTCCACTCCGCCGCGCTATCGGCCATGACACCCAGCCTCTCAGCAGCTTCCACTTTGTCTGTGAACGTGGCAACGAAGTCAGTGGCGTCTTTGATCTTCGCGCCGTTGATTTCGCCGGGCAATGTCAGCACTTTCACGCTCGCGGCCACGCCATGCAACGCCCGCGCCACTTGCTCGACGTGCCTGCGGCCCGGTGCGTCGTTGTCCGGTACGATCACAACCGATTTGCCGCGCAAGGCTTCGTTGTATTCGTCGCGCCACTTCTCAGCGCCCAGCGGGTTGCACGTTACACACAAGCCCAGCGCCGCCAACGTGTCGCAATCCTTTTCACCTTCGACAATCCACACTTCGCTTGCCTTCACTACTTCGGGCAGCCGATACAGCACCAGCCGCACACCGTCCAGATTCCACACCCAACCGCCCTTGCCATCGGGCCGACGTTGCTTGAAGTCCTTCGGCTCGTACCGCACACACTGGAAAAGCAGCGTGCCGTTTTCGTCGGCGTAATTGTACTCAGCCACAATCTTGCGTTTGCCCGGTCCCGTTTGCCGTTGGCTCTTGCCCTTGTGTATCGGTTCGCGCCGGGATCTCTTGAAAGCGGACTTCACAGCCGCCCGCGCCTCTGACAACGGCAGCCCACACTTGGCGGCGCCAGCTTCCACAAGTTGAGTCGCTTCGGCTTCCGTTGCGCCCGCGTCGCGTAACTGGCAGGCTGCTTCAAACGCTTCCTTCTGGCGCTCGCCTTCAGGTGCGCCGTGTTCCAAGAAGTGCCGCGTGCGCTCAGGAAGATTGCTTGCGTCAAAGCTCACGGCGTCACCCGCTGAAAAATCGTTTCCGGTTCCACGCCAAGCGCCCGCGCCAGCCGTAGCCGCTGGTCAAGCGTGGCAACGCGCTCACCGCGTTCGATGCGACTGTACGTTGTAGGGTCAATCTCGGCAGCCGCCGCGAGCTTCCAAGCGGGAAGCCCACGCCGCCGACGTGCTATGAGTAATCTTTCGCCGTCTGTTTCCATGTCTGCCTCCAATCGGCATTGGCGTAATTTGAGTCTGGCTTTGCCATCGGCTGCGTGATACAGTCTGGCCGGTGGCGGAGTGGAGGTGTTCGGATTTGCACCGAATGCGGGATGGATAGAAAGCCCCCCACAGCACTGCGCCACCCCCAACTCCCTGCCTTTTTGTTCATGTCTTTATCTTGGTAATTCACGGCAAAATTTTTACGGCCCACAATCTGCCGCGGGGGAATACTTAGCAGGGAAGACGAAACGCAGGAATGACCGCAAAAACTTTTCTTTAGCGGTCAGCGACAAAGTATACAAAGAAACGGGGAAACTTCTTCAGGTAGGCTTCCGCTTTTGCTTTCGCTCGACGCCACGCTCTCTCATCAGAGTAGAGAGAGTCACCAAGCACTGTTCGGGATACCTCATCAGCTTTCTCAAGGCCGTAGGCCACAAGTAGCCTTCGCGCGCCAAGCATTTTGAGAACGTCTTTCTCAGAAGTCTGTCCACTGCCCTTGAGCGGTTTCGCCCCTGTGGGCCGATGGTCCTGCAACCAGCGGGCGAAGTCGTCAGTCAGTTTTGTGTCTGGTGCGCTCCAATCCACGCAGAAGACGTGGAGAGAACGAAGCCCCGTGTCATCCCAGAACTGCCTACTGTCTTGGTAAACTCCGCCGTCATTCAGGCTTTCAATATCAACATCGCGCACGAAGCTGGTTGGTCGCTTCAGTTCGCCGGTGACAATCATCCGAGTGCGTTTTTTCTCATCTTCGGGAAGCCACACGCCACCAAACCTCAAGACCCACTTTTTTCGCTGTTGCTCCTGAATGCTCAACCAAGGCTTCTCCGGGAAGTCAGGCATGAACGCCAAGGGAGCAAAAAGACCTTCCACGCAAAGCCTGCCGCTGTCCCAGTCCCATGCGTTATGCTTTCCGATTGCCTGTCGATAATCTGCGACCCTGCGTCGTACGATCTCAAACTCTCGGTGGCACTCGTATTCAAGACAGAAAGGCTGTTGCCAATTAGAGCAAGCACGGAAGTTCCAATCCTCGACCAAAAGAGTGGGGCCGCTCCAGTCATGGAGCAAGTCGGCATCGAGTTGCGGCTCTTGTTTCATCCGTCACCGTCCTTTTCACGGTGAAGCGGTAGGCGGGGCTGGAAAAGGCAGCCCCGCCCCATGCAGGCCGTCGCCCGCGCCCGCTCACGTTGTCAATGATTGATTTACTATTGATCCCCCGGCCCCGGAAGCACAGGAAGGTGCTGGTTTAGACGGTTCTGGTTTTCACGGTTCCGATCTTCACGTCTCTGATCTTCCATACGTTTCTCATTGCGGCGCGTCAAACCGACCGCCCCCGCAGCCGTTTGTTCCGCGCTCTCAACCTCGGAGTGCATAGCCGATTGGCTTGCTTCTAGTGCCGTAACCCGTTGTTCCAGTGCCTTGATCTCCTCACCTTGTTGGCGAAGATCACTCGCAACGCCTGATTCGCTAGCCGTTGGTTGCCGTCCTGTTTGCCAATACTTCAACGCAACTGCAACTGCCACCAACACCGCAACCCCTGACGCTATAACAATTATCCGACGCCACGCAAGCGCACCGGGTCGCGCGGTTTCATTTAGTCGCGTTGGCCTTTTAGACGGTACCGCGGCGGAAGGTTGCGGCACAGCAAGAGTCGCCACGCGCAGATTCGCCCGTGCCACCCCATTCAGAGATTCGGACTTGTAAGGCACTTCAAGGGGCTTCGCGCATTTCGGGCAGTCAACAAGTTGTCCGGCCCCGGCCTCGTCAATTGAGAGAGATTGGCCGCAACTTCCGCAGTTAAATGTAATGTCCATGATTTGCTCCTTTGATCTGGCCGTCGCCCCCGCCCGCACACGTTGACAATGATTCAATTAGTCTTGTCCTCACCGTCCAAATGCGTATGGCCGCGGCCCCTCTTGCGCACACATGCGAACACGACAAAAAAGACGAACACGCAAATCAATACATACCCGACGAAATCCATCAGCCCACCTAGCAAAAAGCCTACAAGGAGCACAATCCCGCAGATTATCATCAGCGGCAGAACTATAAACATCCCTACGCCAAGTTTCACGCCACTCACGACGCTACTCTCCGCCTTCACTGTTGGCGGTGAGACACTCTTGGGATGACTTGTCTGTTGGGGTTGCCCTGTCAACAAATTGTAGCCACAGAACCGGCACACCCGCGCTTCTCTCTTGATCGTCTCGGCGCAAAACGGGCATTGTTTGTCTGTTGGCGGCGCAGGAGCCGGGGTCACCGGCGGCATATCACCGGGCGGCGTCGAGGCAACAGCCTTCGGAACTGACTCAAGCGTCCACGCTGGCGGTAGCGGCTCCTTAGTGGCAACATCGTTCGGGGTCGTAGGAGTCGGCGGTTTTGACGGGCCCGACTGTGCGTGCGGTTCGGAGAAACGAATACTGACAGGCAACCATCCGCTTGGCTTTGACGGGCGCGGCTGTGCCTGCGGTACGGTAAGAGTCTGGCCGCACTCTGGACACTGCACAGTCAACCCGGCTCCCGCTTCGTCAATCACGATATGCTGCGAGCATCGGTCACAACGAAACGTGATGTCCATAGGCTGCTCTCCTCAAAAACCCGTTGGAGCCTTCGCCGCGTTCTCCCTTTCTGCCCGTCCGGCAGCCGCTAGTTTACTGTCCCGGACAAAAAACGCACCGTCGTCCGTGCGACCGGCGTCTGCTCCATCTTCTCGCGTCCAATGACGTTTATCCGCCTGCGTCCACTTCTTACCGTCGCTGTTGGCTTGAAGCAGTGCCTCAATGTCTTTGTCGTGCAGTTTTCCGCTGGCGGATCGTCGGTATTCCTCCTGCACTGACTTCCCTTGGATGAACTGAACCGTTACACTGAAGCCGTTGTACTCAAACTCGGCCCATTTGAACGCATTCGGGTTCGCCACATCCGGTGTTTTGGGGGTTCCCTTCATCGCTGTGGGATTCTCAACGGCTGGGCCTTTGAACTGTTTGGGGTTCCCGTAACGGGCGATTACTTGGCTCACGCTCTCGCCAGTGCGGGCACTGGTGGCAGAAGCAAGTCCAAACATCGCTCCAACCAGCAAAACGAATCGTGAAATCTTCATCCTGTCGCCTCCGTTTGTTTGTCACGCTGCAATTGACGCAGCCAGGGGCGACGGAACAAAAAGGGGCGCGGACCCAACGCACCCCCCACGAGAGGCACCGCGAAGCGCCTGTGCAGAGAGATACGCCAAGCCGCGCCCTTGCGGGCGCGTACTCGGTCGGTCTCTGCACAATGAAAATTCGCGGTTTTATCGTGAGACCGTAGCCTAGCTACGCAAAATGGTTGTTTAGGTGTTTTTGTTCGATCAGTGTTTCGTTCCTTTCACTACGCGGGCGAGTGTATTCCGCCACCCCGACACAGGCAAGCGTTTCGGAATCGGCCAAGGGGGGATGGATGCTTCCACCACTCTCCACCTGCAAAAAATACAGTAACACGACTTTTTGAAAATTTAGAATCGAGAGGGCAGACCGCGCCGAACCTGTGGCGCATCGGAATCGTTTTCTAATAGATTCCTTTGACGGGCGGTGTCGTAACTTTTGCAGTAACTCCGCAGTTGGAAACGGTCGAAAGCAGTCGAAATCAGTCAACTCGACTCTGGACGCAAATCGCTCACCTGCCGCGCATTACCCTATTTTTATGCCTTCCACGGCAACGGGCTTGGTTGAATTTTCAGTGCAGTGCTCTACCAACTGAGCTACCTAGCCACCGGAATTTTTCTGGCCGAAGCGGCCTTTATGTCTATCGCACACGCGAAAGAGTGTCAAGGTCGCGGGTCAGGCCCGTTGACGGGCTCAGCCTTTGCGCTTTCGGCGGACGGATGGAGCAACGCGGACACTTCTTGCTGCACCTGCGCGAGTTGATCCAACCGCAGTTTTGGATCGGGAATGGTGAACGATTCGCCCGTGCGCGCGTGCTCGTACACGAGCACCTCCGCGCCGCTGTCTTCATGCACCGTGTCGCGGTGTTTCAAAATCCGTTTTCGCTCCAGCATCACCGCCAGAATATACCGGGCTGACGCGTGGGATGGATCGGTGGATTCGACCAGTTTCCTCAGCAGCGTTTCCGCGGTCTCCTTCTGAATTGCTTCGGGCGGAGGTGGCGGCGGCACCTTGTATTCCCCCTGCCAGTACGAAATGACGCCGTCCCGCCCCGCGCCCGCAAAGCACGCGGCGCACAAATCGCGCCGCGCGTACCCGGCCGCGTCCATGTTCAGCAGCGTGTGGTACGCCTCCTTGTCCGCGAACGGCTGTTGACAGGCGGTGCACGCGTCCCCACGAGATTGGATGTCCCATTCCGTCATTTTTGTTGCGTAATCTGCCCGTGATTATAAGATGCACGAGATCGTTTGTCACGTGTCGGATGGATTTCTTAATGAGGAGGGGATTTTTCTGGTTCGCGTTGCTCGCCGCGCTGGCCTTTGGTTGCGGCCGCAAAGCCACGGGTGAACACGAGTTTGCCCGGGGCCTCGCCGAATACAAAGACGGCAAATACGACAAAGCGGCCGCCGACTTCGAGCGCGCTCTATCGTCCATGCAAACCAACGCCCTCGCCCTCAATTTCCTCGGCGTGTGCCGCCTCCAACAGGGCGAGACCGACGCCGGACTCCGAAACCTTCAGGACGCGGTCCGCCTTGACCCCGGTTACATGCCCGCACGTTACAATCTCGCCCTCGCGCAACTCGAGCGCGGACAAGGTCCGGACGCCGTGGCCAACCTTCGACAGGTCGTCCAGAACAGCGCCGCTCCGGCCGATTCCTACTACCAACTCGGTCTGGCCTACATGCGCGTCTCCGCGTGGGGTCAGGCCGAGGAAGCCCTCAAACATCATCTGCCGGGCAACACGAATCCCGCCGAGACGCTCAACTGCCTCGGCATCGTCGCCGCCCGCAAACACGATTTCGTCGCGGCCAAACATTGGTTCGAGCAGTGCATCACCGCCGAGCCGGGATTCGCCACGGCCTATCTGAACCTCGCCAATCTCGAAAACCAGCAACTCGGCCTGAAGAAGGAAGCGCTCGCAAATTACGAGAAGTATATCGACCTGTTTTCCAAGACCGAACCGCGCGAGGACGTCCACCTCGCCATGCTCCAGGTCCGCCAGGAATTGGCCGCGACCGGCAAACAAGCCCCGCGCGCGCCCGAACCACCACCACCAGCACCGACCCCGGCCCCGACAGCGCCCAAACCCGTCGCGCCGCCACCGCAGGTCGCCGCGCCCAAACCAGCCCCGCCGGCCCCGCCGCCTCCGGCAACGATTGTCACCGCGACGGTGGTTTCTGCGACACCGCCTGCGCCCCCTCCGCCGCCGCCACCGCCCAAAAAGGTGCGCACGCCCATCGCCGTTCGGACGCTGAAGCCGGGGAATCGAACTAAAGCGCTGGCTCTGTTCAAGAACGCCGCCGATTTGCAACACCAGAACAAGGCCGCCGACGCGATCTCCGAGTACGCGAAAGTCATCGCCGCCGATCCGTCGTATCCCAAGGCGTACTACAATCTGGCCATCGCCTATGGCAGCATCGGCCAGACCGAGCGCGCCCTGGACAACTACGAACTCGCGCTCATGGCGGACCCCATTTACGCGGACGCCCGATTCAACTACGCCCTCCTGCTCCAATCGCAAGGGTTCACCGACGACGCCATCGCGCAATTCAAGAAAATCCTCGCCGCCAATCCGACCGACGCTTCCGCGCACCTGTCGCTCGGCACCCTGTACGCCCGCGACCGCGCCACTTACCCCGAAGCCCGCGACCACTATCAATCCTTCCTGAAACTGGCCCCGAACTCTCCCCTCGCCCGCGACATCCACCGCTGGCTCGACCAAAACCCGTGACCGTCGTTGTTTCGTAGGGCGGCGATGTTTACCCCGACTCCGAGGTCGGGGCCTGCTCGTCCGCCGTAGCCTTGGCGAAGGTGGATCGTTTAGGTATCCCGCCGCTTCGGTTGTCTTACCGCGATCCCGCCCCCGATTCCTGTCCGAAATCGTACTTCCGATACCTGTGTCAAATCCAAATTCGCCAATAACGCCGGCGCACCGCCCGCCTAGAGCGGTTTAAATAAAACTGTAGCCACAACGCTTGGTCCCTGGTAGGGTGCGTTCACGCGAACCCTATCACTGGATCTGCGGGAACGGATCGTGGCGTCTTACGACCACGGCGAGGGCACCCGCGACAAGGTTGCGGCTCGCTACCAGGTTTCGTTCGGGATGGTCAAGAAACTCTTGCAGCAGCGTCGGCGCACCGGCCAGATCGGCCCGCGCCACCATTTCTCGGGACGCAAGCCGATGATTCTGGACATCCATCATCGCCAGTTGCGAGCGCTGCTGAGCCACAAGCCGGACCTGACCTTGCGCGAGCTGCGCCAGGCCGTGGCCCTGAAGTGCTCACTGCCGGCCATCCACTACGCCTTGGCGAAGATGGGGCTGACATATAAAAAAAGACGCTCCGCGCCAGCGAGCAAGACCGCCTGGATATCGCCCGCGCGCGCCGCACGTGGCGGCGCTACCAAACGGGCTTCGATCCCGCCAAGTTGATCTTCCTTGACGAGTCGGGTGCCACGACCAACCTGACCCGCTTGTGCGGCCGTGCGCCGCGGGGTCTGCGCGTCCACGCCAGCGCTCCCCAAGGTCATTGGCAAACCACCACCCTGATCGGGGCGTTGCGACTGGATGGCTCAACCGCCTGCATGGCAATCGAGGGAACCGCCGATACGGAGGTGTTTCGGGCCTATGTCCGCCACGTCCTGTGCCCCACGCTGCACCCGGGCGACGTGGTGATCTTGGACAACCTCGCCCCGCACAAGAGCCAGCCGACCCTCTCTTTGATCGAAGCGGCGGGCGCCGCGATTCGTTTTCTGCCGGCCTACTCGCCGGACCTCAACCCGATCGAGAAACTGTGGAGCAAAGTCAAAGCCAGCCTGCGGACAGCCGAAGCACGAACGCAGCCAACGCTGGTTCAAGCGATGGCGGTCGCTTTGGAGGGCGTGACACGCCAAGATGCCAGGAATTGGTTTGCCTCGTGTGGCTACAGTTTTATTTAAACCGCTCTAGAGTGCAGACGCCATTACACGCTACTATTTCCCCCTTGCCATCGCTGAGTCGCAGCCAGAGAATCGGGGCCATGAAGACCTTAACCGTTTTTCTGATGCTGATGTTTTTCTGTCGCTCCGGCTTCTGCGGCGAAATCCACGACGCGGCGAAAGCGAGCAATGTGGAAAAAGTCAAGGCACTGCTAACAACCAACCCCGACTTAGTTAACTCCAAGGACGACGAGGGCGACACGCCGTTGTTCCGGGCGGCAAATAGAGACGTGGCCGAATTGCTTCTGGCCCACGGAGCGGATGTGACCGCCAACGCCGACAGCGGCTTGACACCATTGCACGCTGCAGCGTGGGATGGCCACAAGGACGTGGCCGAATTGCTTTTGGCTCACAAAGCCGATGTGGACGCCAAGACCAAAGTCGAAGGCGAGACGCCGTTGGTCATGGCGATTCAACAAGGCCACAACGATGTGGTCGAATTGCTAGTGGCGCACGGGGCGGACGTAAACACCAAGGACGCAGTCGGCCAGACGCCGTTGGATATGGCGGCGTTTGAAGGCAACAAGGACGCGGCCGAATTGCTTTTGGCTCACAAAGCCGACGTGAATCAGAAGGACAACCACGGCAGGACGCCGTTATACTTGGCGGCGCAAAGTGGCAAAAAAGGCGCAGTGGAATTGCTTCTGGCGCACGGGGCGGACGTAAACGCCGAGGACAGATTCGGCGACACGCCGTTGGATATGGCGGCTGGGGAGGGCTATAAGGACGTGGTACAATTGCTTTTGGCTCACAAAGCGGACGTGAACGCCAAAGCCAAAAACGGCTGGACGCCCTTGCTCTCTGCGGCGTGCGGTGACTGGCGGAGACATGGCGATTTCAAGGGCGTGGTAGAATTGCTTTTGTCCCAGGGAGCGGATGTAAACGTCAAGAATAGCAAAGGCGAAACTCCGCTGAGTTTTGCGACACAAGGCGGCAACAAGGCCGTGGTGGAATTGCTCCTGCAACACGGCGCCAAGTGAGCTGTGGCGGGAGCCCTCACCGAAACGTCTCGGCCAACGCGATGGCCTTGAGCATGGCCTTCGCTTTGTTGACGGTCTCCTGAAACTCGTACTGGGGATCGCTATCGGCCACGATGCCGCCACCGGCCTGGACGTACGCGAACCCGTCTTTCAACAACGCCGTGCGCAGCGTGATGCAGCTATCGACGTTCCCGTTGAAGCTGAAATAACCCACCGCCCCGGCATACGGCCCGCGCTGGCTTTGCTCCAATTCGCTGATGACCTGCATCGCCCGAATCTTCGGCGCGCCGCTCACCGTCCCCGCCGGGAACGTCGCCCGCATGAGATCGTACGCCGAACGACCCTGCTGCAATGTGCCCTCGACGCCGCTGACGATGTGCATCACGTGCGAGTATTTCTCGATCACCATGAATTCCGGCACGCGCACGCTGCCGAAGTCGCACACGCGTCCGATATCATTGCGCGCGAGGTCCACGAGCATCAAATGTTCGGCCCGCTCTTTTTCGTCGGCCAACAACTCTTTTTCGAGCCGGACATCTTCCTCGGGCGTCTTCCCTCTCCATCGCGTGCCGGCAATCGGCCGAATCTCGACCTTGCCCTCTTCGCAACGCACGTGCACCTCCGGCGACGCGCCCACGAGTTGAAACCCGCCGAAATCCAGCAGGAACATGTACGGCGACGGGTTCACCGAACGCAACGCGCGATAGATATCCAATGCCGCCCGATGCGTCTTCGTCCGGAACCGCTGCGCCAGCACGACCTGAATGATGTCGCCCGCCCGGATGTATTCCTTGGCCGTGGTGACCATCTCCGCGTGGCGTTCCGGCGTCATATTCGAATCGACGTGCATCTCAGGGGCTTCGTTGCGAAATTCCAACGCCCGCGCGGCCAGCGGTTCCTGCAATTCGCGGATGATCTCGTCGATGCGCGCACACGCGGAGCCATACGCCACATCCGGTTTGCCGTCGATGTGCGCGTTCGCCACGACCTTGAGGGTCTGGCTGACGCGATCGAAGATCAGGATTGTGTCCGTGATCATGAAACACAGCACGGGCGTGCGCAGATCGTCGTGCTCGGGTTTGGGAACGCTCGGCTCAATCTGATGAATGTATTCGTACCCGAGAAAACCGACCGCTCCGCCGGTAAATCGTGGCAGGCCGGGTACCGCCACCGGCGTGTACTGCGCCATCTCCTTTTCGACCGCCTGCAGCGGGTCGCTGTGATCCGCCTTATCGACCCGAATCATCTTGCGCGGATGGGACCCGATGAACGAATACCGCCCAATGTGCTCGCCGCCCTCGACCGATTCGAACAGGAACGAACCGCCGCTCTTGGCCATCTTCTGGTACGCCGAGACCGGCGTCTCCGCATCGGCGATGATCTCCCGATACACGGGTATCAGGTTGCCGTGCTTGGCCAGTTCCAAAAACTCCGCTTTTGTCGGCGTGAACATCGTCTCTATTTCTTGCCGTACACCTTCTCGGGATCGACGATCCGCGGCTCGGTCACCTTGACCTCGCCCTTCACGATGCTGCGGAAGAAGCACGATTGGTAGCCTTCGTGACAGGCCGCGCCGCTCTGCTCGACCTGGATCAGCAACGCGTCCTTGTCGCAATCAAACGCCACGTCTTTCACCTTCTGCGTGTGGCCGCTCGTCGCGCCCTTGTGCCAGTATTCCTTGCGCGACCGGCTCCAAAACACCGTCTCGCCGATGTCGAGCGTTCGTTTCAGCGACTCCTTGTTCATCCACGCCACCATCAACACGCGGCCCGAGGATTGTTCCTGGACAATGGCGGGGATCAACCCGTTCGCATCGTATTTCAGTTCATCGAGTATGCTCATAATCGCACGCAAATGCCCTTCTCTTTCAAAAATCTCTTCACGTCGGCCACCTTGTATTCGCCAAAATGGAAAATTGACGCCGCCAACACCGCGTCGGCCTTCCCCTCAGTCAATACCTCGGCCATGTGTTTGAGGTTGCCCGCGCCGCCGCTGGCAATGACCGGAATATGCACCGCCTCGCTGATCGCCCGCGTCAACTCCACATCGTATCCCGCCTTTGTCCCATCCGCATCCATGCTGGTCAACAGGATTTCGCCGGCCCCGAGCGCCTCGACTTGACGCGCCCACCTCACCGCGTCGATGCCCGCCGGGTTGCGGCCGCCGTGCGTGTACACCTCCCAACGCGGCCCAGCGCTTCCCGCGCCACGCCCCACGCTCCGCTTGGCGTCGATCGCCACCACGATGCATTGCGAACCGAACCGCTCCGCGCCCGCCCGGACCACGTCGGGCTTTTGCACCGCCGCCGTGTTCAAACTCGTCTTGTCCGCGCCCGCCTTGAGCATCGCGCGAATATCGTCCACCGTCCGAATGCCGCCGCCAACCGTTAACGGCATGAAACATTCGTTCGCCGTCCGCTCCACCACGTCGATCATCGTCGCGCGGTTGTCGGAACTCGCCGTGATGTCGAGAAACACGAGTTCATCCGCGCCCTGGCGGTCGTATTCCTTGGCGCACTCGACGGGATCGCCCGCGTCGCGCAGGTTCAGGAACTTCGTCCCCTTCACCACGCGTCCGCGATCCACGTCCAGACACGGTATGATGCGTTTGGCGAGCATGGGACGGCAACAATACGACAGTAAAACCACAGAATCCAGTCGGAACCTCACCCCAAGCGTTACCCTTCCACGTCGCCGACGATTTCCTCGACGATGTCCTCGATGGTCAGAATGCCGACGTGTTTGCCTTCGGGGCTGACGACAATGCTGATGGGATGACGGCCCGCCCGCAGGACGGGCAGCACGCGATTGATGCGTTCCGTCGACGCCACGAACTGCGGCTTCTGCATGAGTTGTCCCGCCGTCGTGCCGGCCCGACCGGTGTTTTCAAACAGGATTTCGTACACGTTGACGACCCCGACGATCTTCTCGCCCTCTTGCACGGGAAAACGGGCGAAGCCGGTCCGCTGCGACAACACGAAGAGTTCCGCCACGAGGATATCGCGCGTGACCGCAACCACGCGCGACATCGGCACCATGACGTCGTAGACCGTTTTGTAGGGGAAATCGAACACGCCATCGATCATCTCGCGTTCCTCGGCGGTGAGCGCCCCGCCGGCTTCGCCCTCTTTTGCCAGATGTTTGAGTTCCTCGCGAGTGACGAAGAAACTCTTCGGCGCCTCCGCGTCGCCGCTCAGACGGACGAACATCCGCATGATAAACCCCACGAACAACACCACCGGGGCGCACAACCAGGCCATCGCGTTCAGCGCGTCAGCGATGGTCATGCACAGCCGGTGCGCGTAATGGCGGAAGAGCGACTTGGGAACGATTTCGCCAAAGACCAGCAACAGCCCCGAGCCAACAAATGCCGCGCCAAACTCGACCCAGAAATTATCGGTGTGAAAGACGAGTGTCGCGAGCGCGGACGCGTACACGCCCACGAGCACGTTGGCGAGGTTCGTGCCGAACAACGTCGTGCCCAGCAGTCGTTCCGAGTTCTCGACGAACCCGTTCAAAATGATCGCGCGGCGGTTCTTGCGTTCGACCTCGTGGCGCAGGCGGACGCGGTTCAGCGAAATCAATCCGGTCTCCGCCCCGGCGAAGAAGGCGGACACCAACACGCCGATCAGGATGATGAGAACATAATGGAGGGCGTCCACGTCAGTTCTCTCCCTCGGCGAACGTCTCCGGAACAATCTCCAACAGGACTTCGCCAACGCGATTCTTTACGACCTTGCGCGCCGTGGCGCCGATGTTGCCGACGCGCACCTGTTCGCCCTCCTTGGGGAGCGCACCGAGCTGGGCGATCACCCAGCCCGCGATGGTTTCGACGTGCGGCGCGCGCAGCGTGAGACCGCATTGCTCGTTGACGAGTTCCAACCGCGCTTTGCCGTTGATGAGGTACCGGCGATCGTCGAGTCTTCTGCACCATGATCTCGCTCTTGTCGAACTCGTCTTCGATTTCGCCCACGATCTCCTCGAGGATATCTTCAAGCGTGACCATCCCCTGGGTCCCGCCGTATTCGTCGACCACGATGGCGACGGGGTGCTCCTGTTTGCGAAAGCTCTTCAACAACCTAGCCACGGACATCGTCTCGGGAACGAAATTCGGCAATTCCACAACCTCATCGAGGTCGCGGCCGGGGTTGACGAGGAAGTCTTTGACCTTGAGCATGCCTTCGACGGTGTCCGGTGTGTCGTGGATGATGGGTACCCGGCGGTGCTTGATGCGCCGCAACACCTCGACCATCTCCGGCGGACTCAGCGAGTCGTCCACGCACTGCATGTCCACGCGCGGGGTCATGACCTCCTTGACCTGCATTTTTTCCAGCGCGAGGATCTGGTTGACCATGTAGCGTTCCTCTTTGCGCACCACCCCGGCCCGCTCGCTGACGGTGAGCAACGTGCGGTATTCGTCTTCGGTCGGGGCCGCCGACCGCACTTTTTGGTCGGCGAAGTACGGCAACCGGTCGAAGCCCCGGACGACCGCCGCCGACAACGCCTCGGCGGCGCGGCGCAGTTGGGACGTGGAGGCGACCGTCCACTGGATCGGCCGGGCGAGGTGCATCGCAAAAAATTCGGCGCTGCGAATCACCAGTGTCTTCGGCACGACCTCGCCGCACAACAGAATGAGGACCGTCATCACGGGCACCGCGAACGTTTCCGCCCGCTGCGGAATGAGCGTCTGCAGAATCGTGTAGCCGAGGATGGCGGCGGTGACGTTGACGACGGTGTTGCCGAAGAGGATGGTCGAGAGGAGACGGTGGGGTTGGTCGAGCAACTCACTGATGATCTGGCCCCGGGTCGGGTGTTCCTGTCGAAGACGGCGGAGCTGCAGCTTGCTTAACGAGAACAGCGCGATTTCCGTCCCCGAGAAAAAGGCCGACAGAACCAGCAGCCCTCCCAGCGCGAGCAGTTCCAGAATCAGCGTGATGGTCAACATGAGCGCTGCGGCAAGTCTATGAAACTTCCGCAGGCCGCGTCAATGACACGACAACGCGACAAATCCGGCCAGCCAAACCGTGTTACTTGCTCGGGCTCGGCGCCTGGACGGGGGCCGTCTGGACGGTCGGGTCGGTCACGGCCGACGGAGCCGGAGCGAGCGCGGGCAAGAGCACCTCGACCTTGGCCGACTTGCGCAGGTCCGCCACATACGTGCGGGTGACATCGCTGCTCTTGCGTTGCTTGAGATAATCGACGAGTTTATCCTTCACCTCGTCAAACGGCATAACTTGCGCCGGCTTCCGGCCCGTGACCTGCAGGATATGGTAGCCAAACTGGGTGGTGACGACGCCGCTGATTTCGTTCGTTTTCAATGAAAACGCGACGGTGTCAAACTCCGGCACCATGCGACCGCGCGGGAAGTACCCGAGGTCGCCACCGTTCTCGGCGCTGCCAGGATCTTCGGAAACCTTCTTGGCCACGTCGGCGAATTTTGAGCCGCCCTTGACCAGCGAGAGCGCGGCGTCGATCTGGGCTCGTTTTTCCTTCTTCACCTCGTCGGTCGCGTCCGGCGAGCACCGGATCAGGATGTGACTGGCGCGAACGAGCTCGGGCTGCTTGAATTGGTCGGGATTGCCCTCGTAGAATGCCCGGGCGTCCTCCGTCGAAATCTTGGCCTGCTTGTCAACGACGGACTGAATCGTCTCGCGGATGATCATACCGTCGCGAATGTCGCGGGTAAACTGTTCGAGAGTCACGCCGTTGTCGGCGAGCGCCTTCTTGAACTCAGTGTCGCCACCCTTGCTCGCTTTCGCCTGGTCGATTTGTTCCTGGACCTTTTTGTCGACGTCCGCGGGGATGTTCTTGAGGCCCTGCTGGAGGATGAGTTGGCGACCAATCATCTGCTCCAACACCCTTTGCTGGAGCGCCGCAGTTTGTCCGGGGGGAATGCGACGACCCTGACGCGCCATCTGGTCGATATATCCCTGGACCTCGGTGTCGAGATCCTTGCGGGTAATGTTCACCCCGTTCACCCGGGCCACGACTTCGTCGCCTGCGGCGGCAGAGGCTGCAATCGAGGCGGATTTATTGGTGGAAGCAGCAGGCGCTGCCGTCGAGTCGGCAGAAAACGCCGGACCGGCATACGTTGCGGCAACGGCGAAAACGGTGAGAACGACACGAATCTTCATGAGTTCCTTCTTGGGTGATGTGATTGTCTTTCGAGCAAAGTGCGGGCGACGCTACCACGCGGTTCCTACCGCGTCAAGTACCATTCGGGGAGACGAAAACGCAGAAAACGGCACAAATATGAGGTTTTCTGGCGGAGGTCCGCTCAAAAATGGACAACCTTAGCGACGAAAGTGATTCAGGCCGATCAATTGGGTGAGGCTCCGCGGGGTGATCGGTCGTTCGGCTCGAGCGAACAGCGCCTCAATGGCTTCGTGCGCCACCAGATCGATCTGCTCGTCGGTTGCCCCAGCATTTATGGCCAGTGTGACCAACTTCTCGTACTGCCAGGTGGCGCCCTTGAGGATGGCTTCTTTCAGCGCGCGCAAGGCCAGACTCAACTGGGTGGGCTGGCTGCACCTGGCTGTTTTCATTCCATTTTTGCCAAGAGCAAAGACCGCGCCAAGTTTGCGCGGCGAAGCGATAAAGAATGCGGTCGGGCCACGATGATTCTCCCGGTGGCACGGAATCCGACCTTGGAGAGAAGGCAAAGCCCCAGAATCGGTTTGTCAGCCCTGTAAATGGTGATACAATTACTGGTCAAACGCGGACTGGACTCGGTAATCGTGGTCCGGTAAACTGTGGGTTGGTTCTGGCAAATTCTCGTTCATCAGCAAAGGGGGACTTCATGAAGGAGCACAGCCGAAGTAGTAGCCTCGCTACCGCATGGGGGCGGCGGGTTTTGACCGCGGCCGCTCTGCTGGGCCTCGCGGTTGCGTCAGCGCCGGCGACGGACGTGAAGCCGGCGGCAGCGGATCGGAAGCCGGCGATTGATGCGCATGCGGATGAACTCCTGCGGCGCATGGGTGATTACCTGGCGCAAGCACAGTTTTTCTCGGTCAACGCCGAAATCTGGCAAGACGTGCAGCTCGCCTCGGGACAGAGGGTCCAGGCCGGCCGGACTGTTGACTTGCAGGTGCGCCGACCCAATCGTTTTCACGCGGAGGTGCGTTCCACACGCCGTAATCGCGGGCTGTATTACGACGGCAAAACGATCACCCTGCTCAACCGCGTCGAGAATTTCTACGGCAGTATTCCCGCGCCCGGCGCGCTCGATGAGGCGTTGGACGTGGCCTGTGAGCGCTTCGGCATCACGATGCCACTGGAGGACCTGATCGTCAGCGACCCCTACCAGAACGCAATTCACAAGGCCGTTTCCGGAACAGACCTTGGACCGGTAACGGTCCTCGGCGTTCCGTGCGAGCACCTGGCCTTTTCGCTAGGGATGGTGGATTGGCAGATTTGGATCGAGGCTGGCGCCAAGCCGGTGCCACGGAAGATCGTCATTACGTACGAGGACGAAGACGGAGCCCCGCAGTACACCGCAATTTTCTCCAACTGGGATTTCGAAATGAAACTACCGGACTTCCTGTTCAACTTCGAGCCACCGTCGGGAGCCGCGAAAATCAGCGTGGCGGAGTTTAAAGCCGAGAACCAGACGCAGAAAGGCGGGGGCAAATGACCACGAACCTTGCGACAACTGCTTTGCGTAAGGTAACCGGGATCGGCCTTCTGGCGCTATTGGCCGCCGTGACACCGAGTCATGCCCAACGGCAGGAACCGCGGGGCGCCCCGGCTCCGCGAGTATCGGAACCTCCACGTGAAACTCCGCGGCCGGCGGTGCAACGACAGCCCGCCGTCGTGCAGCGCACCAATCATGGAAGCATCCGCCACGTGGACACGCATGTCGTTCAGCGACCTGTCGTAGCGCCGCGCGGTGTCGAAGCGCCGCGCGGGGGTATTGATCAACACCAGCATGTCATCGCGCATCACGACGTGGATGCGGACATCGGTCGCCCACGGTTCTGGCACGGCTTTGTGTTTGGCGCGCGGATACACGGCCTGCGGCCGGGATATTTGCAGATCTACGTGGGTGGAGCGCCCTACTTCTATGATGACGGGATCTTTTACCAACAGGCGGGCGATGACTATCAGGAGGTTTACCCGCCCGTCGGCGCGGATGTCCAGGACCTGCCCGATGGCGCCATTGAAATCGACGCGGGGAACATCGCCTACTATTACGCCGGCGGCGCGTTTTACGTGCAACAGGGTGACGGATACGTCATTGCCCCTCCCCCGATCGGCGTGACGGTCCCCGAACTGCCGCCAGGGGCGGTCGAGGTATCGTACAACGGCGGCATGGCATACCAATTCAATGGGATTTATTACCAGCCCGAGTTCGTCGACGGCGTGACGCAATACGTGACGTTCTCGCCCTGACAACGAGACAGATTTTACGCGCTGACGGGCGACGGCGAACGCTCAGAATCGTCTTGTGAGCATTGTCACGGGGTGATACATCATGTGCGCTTGTCGCTCGCCGACGTGCTTGCCGCGCTGGAATAAGGAACACGCCGCAACTGTTTGGGGTCATGGTAGGGTTTTGCCCTATGGCATACGGTTTGTCCGTGCCGTAGCGTATCTTGGGAAGGAGTAAACGAAAGCCGTGAACAAAAAAGTCTTGCTAACGACTGTGTGTCGCCCGATGGGGCCCCAATGCGGGGATGCGACATCGGTGGGTTATGAATTGCTCTACCGCCAGGTGACCCGGGCCCAGGGCATTTTCAGCCCGCGCACGGTGAACGTCCAGTTTTCCATCGAATACATCGCGGAGAACCTCGATACGCCGACGGTCGTGCTGCAATACCCGTCGAAGCGCGAGTTGATCAAGGAACTCGAGAAGGGCTACGACTACGTCGGTATTTCCTTCCTGATGGCGATTTTCCACAAGGTCAAGGACATGGTCGCGTTGATCCGCGAACACGCGCCCCACACCAAGATCATCCTCGGCGGTTACGGCACGGTGCTGACCGATGAAGAACTCGCGCCGTACGCCGACTTCATTTGCCGCGAGGAAGGTGTCGGCTACATGCGCCGGCTGCTGGGCGAACCCCAAATCCCGATGCCCTACAAGCAGCCGTTGATCGTGAGCTGGCTGAGAGTGTTTGGCTGGAAGGTGTCGGGCACGGGCAAGATTTTCGCCGGGCTGGGTTGCCCCAACGGCTGCGATTTCTGTTGCACGTCGCATTTCTTCAAGCGCAAGCACATCAAGCTGCTGCCCACGGGCAAGGACATCTTCGACGTCACCCAGCGCTATCACGACATGGACCCGAGCCTCGTGTTCCTGATCATCGACGAGGATTTCCTGCTCAACAAGAAACGGGCAATGGAGTTCCGCGATTGCGTGATCAAGAGCGGCAAACAACTCTCGATCTTCGCCTTCTCCAGCATCAAGGCCCTCAGCCAGTACACCGTCGAAGAGATCCTCGAAATGGGGATCGACGGGTTCTGGATCGGCTACGAAGGCACGCGGTCGAATTATGCCAAGCAGCAGGGCCGGCCCGTGGAAGACATTTTCAACGAGTTTCGCGCGCATGGCATTACGATCCTGAGTTCGATGATCCTCGGGTTTGATTACCAGACGCCCGAGGTGATCGCGCAGGAATTGGACGGGCTGATGAAGCTCAAGCCATCACTGGGCCAGTACCTGATTTACGGTCCCGTGCCCGGCACGCCGTTCAATGCGCGGGTCGTGCGCGACAACCTCATGCTCGAAGAGTACGTCGAGCATCCCGACCGGCTCTACCATCAGGCGGACGGGTTTACCACCACGATGAAGCATCCGACGCTCTCGGCGGCCGAGATCGAGGGCCTGCAGCAGTGGTGTTTTGACGAGGATTTCCAACGACTTGGTCCGAGCATCTTCCGCGTCCTCGAATCGCGGTTTCTCGGCTACCAGACGCTCAAGAACTCACCGAATCTGATCCTGCGCCGGAAGGCCGCGCACTACGCCGCCGATTTGCGCGTCGCGCTCCCGATCTTCCTCGCCGGCCGGTTGCTCGGTCCCAACGCCACCATCCGGCGCTGGATTGGTGATTTGCGACGACAGATTTGCGACGAACTCGGTCGTCCCACGCTGGCCCAACGGCTCCAGTCCCCGCTCGCGGTCGGGGCGGCGCTGTGGACGTGGGTGACATTGAAGTTCGAGCTGTTCCAGCATCCCAAGCTAATCCGGACGGCCTACCGTATGCCGGCGAAACGCTGGAGCGAATTCCGTCTCTGGGAAGAAATCCCGGACAAGATCGCGATGCCCGACCTGTCGATCCAGGTCGAACTGCAACACGCCAAGAAACAGGTGTGGCTGCGGTTGAGCGGCGCCCTGTCGGGCGCTCAGGCGGAAAAGCTGGGCCAACGCATCCATGATTCGCTGGCGCGGAGCAAGAGCCGGCTGGTGCTGGATCTGAACAAGCTCCATTGGGACAAGGTGGATAATCTGAAGCCGCTGGCCGAAAAACTCGCGGTGTATCGTTCCCAGATTCGGCTGGTCCTGCCCAAACTACAGGCCGCGCATCCCGAACTGATCCTGCTGGCCAGCGCCTTTCAGCATTACAAAGGCTAGGAGTTCCAGCGAGAGCTCGCCCACCCGTCTGACTGCTTTCAGCCGCTTCGCGGCGCGGCATCCGGGAGCATCACGCGCCGCGTGGCCTCACTAGAAGCCCGCGCTCGCCGGGCAGAATGGATAGACTTGTAGATGGGTTTGCTCCGCTTCTTCCGAAAGTCCGCAAGAACCTTGTGGATTCCTCGTTCCGCTTTTTTGTTGCCTCGCGCATGTGCGAGTTTCGCCATTGCCTCTATTGCGCGCTCGGTTTCGTCAACCACGATGTCTGCTGCCTCGCCGATATGACGCCGAACGGCCCCTCTGAAGAAAGGCGTGCTTTCGCCAAGCCTATCCAGCCTTCGCTCACACGACTTGCGCGCCTTTGCAGTGGTGGCTTTCCTTGCGCACTCTCGAAGCTCTGCCAATTGCAATCTGGCCGACTTCGGTGTGGAGGAACGCAATTGCCGCTCCACACCGTCAATAGTTCCAATTATAAAGTCTTTCCACTCGCGTGGTGTCATAAGTCCATCGTCTGGGGTCCGCCGCCGTCCGCGCATCGGGTAGCGGTTGGCTGGGTCGAATTGTTACACGCTCCTGAACCACTGTGCGAAAAAGGATATGACGAGTAACCCGACGATGCCAAGAATCAAAAGACCATATCCGCAGTAGCGACACACGACGGATTCCGAAAACGTCCAACTCTGCCAAGCCAGAATGCCGATGCCGACAACCGCGATGGCGAGCGCGACAAGAAATGCGGTAGCCCATGCCGGGTCGTGGAAGTTGACTTTGGCAGCGCCGACAATGGCAACGAACGCGACGACGCCAAACCGGAGCAGTAAAGCGAACCATCCATACCCGAGGTGCGTCGGCGGCAAGTGTTTGGCGGCTTTCATTGTCGTCTAACGCTCCACTTCCTTGATGCAGTCGCCCACGTGGATGACGCCTTCCGAAAGGATTTGAGCTCGTAAGCCGCCCTTATTGACGAGCCCTTTCAAGATTTCTGGAAAGGTGATTTTGGCCAGATAATTGCAGGGTTCGCAGAGGCGAATGCCTCGGATGCGCACCTCCCCGACCAGGAACTCCTTGCCGGCCAGTTCATTCAGGTCAACCCCTTCCGTCACGATGTTCCGTCTCGCGAGCGCTGCTGTAAACGCGAGGCCCGAGTCGCGGGCGAACGCCTCAATCTTCTCGCGTTCGATGAATGTGATTTCGTAGTCCGGCTTCTGCGGATGCGGGGAAAAGGTCCCGTCACCGGAAAAATACCGGTCTCCCACCAGACCCCTGCCGGGAACGGCCAGAACCTCTTGCGTCGGCTGCATGGCAGAGTCTGGAGAGAGTGCGATAAGAATCTGAGCGACTCGTTTCATTCCCTCGGTGAACCGTGTTGACTACAGCGCCCCGTTAGGCGACGTGCTCAAGTCTCAGTTCACTCTGCGCTTGGTGCTCCGCGTCCTGACGCGGCAGGTCAAGTGTGCGAGGCCCATTACACCTCTGATGGAGCCGCGAGGAAAGCAAAAAGGAGCCCCCGCTTTGGACGTTTGGCGAACCTTGCGGTTTGAGCTTCCAAGGGTTGCCGCGCTGGCCAAAACCGCCTAACAAAGCTTGCCGCTACGGGTTTGCGTCGGGGTTCTTAGGGCGCGAGAGTGTGGTCCGGCGCCGGATTGATGGACTGTTGCTTGAGGGTGAGGACGGTATCGATGAAGTCGGGAATCCGCGGGTTATACGGGTCATGCTTCGCAAAGTCCTTGAGGACGGCGAGGGCGTCGTCGAATCGGCCCAATTCGACATAGAGTTGGGTGAGACGGAAGTTGGCATCGGGACTTTCCGGACAAAGCGCGATCGCCTGGCGAAGCGCGTACTCCGCCTCGGGAAAGATGAGACGGAAGGCATACAGCCCGCCGACAGTTGACCGCAGTTTGGAGAAGGTCCGTTGCGCGACTTCGTCGCGTTGGAACCGTGGATCGTTGTGGAGATCCTCGAACAGAGCATCCCACCAGGCACGATCGCGGGCGATCATGTTTGGCGTAATCTTCGGGATGGGATCCCTGTTGATTCGGAAGATGAGGCCGAATGGCTCCAGATACGGATACATCCAAGGGATCGTGTAGCTCTCTTCCACATAGAACGTGTGCTGGTCTTTATTGTGATCGAAGAGCGCCTTCGCCAGATAACCGTTGACGGCCATCACACTGGTGACGCCTTGGAGGCTGACGCGGCCGCCTTCGATCTTCACCTCCTCGCCAGGGAGAGGGTGCCGCGTTCGGAGTTCGTCCACGTATTGACGAATGGCGGCCTGGACATCGTCGTCATTGGGCAACCAAATCGGATCCCTCGGATACGCTGTGTCGCGCCCCAGATGGCGCCAGCCGAACTCGAACACGGCGCGTTCCCAAGCGGAAAGATCGGTCACGGTTTTCGGGTTCCGTGGATCGGGACGATCGGCGCCATAGTGATCGCGAATGCTTCTCAGGTAGCGTCCGTCGGCCAATGCGTTTTGCGTGATGATGTAAACATCATGGCGGTCGAACGATTCGCTCCCGGGATACTTCGCCAGTTGAGTTTTTGCGGATGGCGGCATCTGGCTTTCGACAACGGTCATGTACGTCGGCAGGAATCGGCCCTGATCCGCGCCCCCGAGCAGGATCGCGCCTTTGTCCATGTCGGGATAACCACCGCCGGGCTCAAAGACCAGATAACCGAACTGGTATCCGAAATCGTGGGCGTGTTGCTCGGATCCAGCCCAGTGGAGGGCGAGCGATGCCAATGGCAACGCCGCAACGAGGGCCGCCAACGGGACTGTTATTTTCCGCAGCGACGGCCTCTCCGTAACAAGGTTGCCGCATCCGAGAATCAACCCGTAGCCGATCCACAGCGCGTACAAACAGTGGCACGGCAGAAAACTGACGAGTGCGGGATATTGTCTTCGTCGTTCGAAGCTCGGGTTCGAGAAAAAAATCAAATCCAGCGCCAGAAACAGAAACGCGACCAGCAGAAAGAGCAACCAGCGGCGGTCTTCACGGACCAGATCCCGGTAGAACAACAACGCCAGCAGCGCGATCAACGCGTAGACGATGGTGAACTGGGATTTGAGGTCGTCAAAGAACATATTGATCTGACCCCAGAACTGGAGCGGGTTGCGTTCGGCATGAACGCTCTCGTACTGGCCGATTACGACCTGATGGACCGCGGAGATCAGACCATGCCCGTAAGTCCCGTTGATGGGCGGGTTGGTCGCCGATGAGAGGGGGACATAGGCGTACAGCGACATCCCGAGAACGACCGTCGCATAGGTCGCGAGCGCCCGTCGCCACATTCTCATCAGCCCGGGGCCCTGTTTCCACAAATAGCGCAGCCACACGCCGGCGCCGACTCCATGTCCGAGAACCCAGGCAGCGGCAAACGCTCCCTGCCAGAACAAGCTGCCGGGGGTGGCGATCATCTTCGCCACGGCGAGTACAATGACCACGAGAATCGGCGCCAATACATCGCGACCCAACTCGCGGTCGACGAACCATAGGAACGTCGGAAACGCCACCGCCAGCAACGCCAGCGTCTGGTGGTTCGTGAGGCTGACGCCCCACAGGAAGCCCGCCAGATACAGCTGCCAGCAGCGTTCCGGCTCGAGACTCCATCGATAGAGGAGCACAAGGATCGCCATGAGCAAGAACACGTTTAGAGTCCACGCCTCGGTGATCACCGATTGGGACCACATCGCCGGGGAAAACGCCAGCATCCATGCGGCCGAGACGGAACTCGCCAGAATGATCCAATCCAGCCCTGCGCCGGTTTCGCGCCCTTGCAAGAATCCGCAGCGGGACGCCATGACACGTCCACTCTTCGAGATCAGCAGCGCCAGCAGGCCGACAGCCAGGGCGCCCAGGAGGGCGCACATCAGGTTGACACGCCACGCGATGTTGTGGAGGGGAATGATCCGCTGCCAAATCGCGGCGAGAAGTGTCCATGCCGCGTACCCCGGCGGATGCGGCACGCCAAGACTATGCGATGCGGTCAGTAACTCGCCTGCGTTCTCCAGGGTCACCCCCGGAGCCAGCGTGCACAAATACACGGCAAAGCTCACGACGCTCGCCAGCAAGAACGCGATCGAGTCGCGGGCACTGAAGAACCGCCCGTGAACCTGCGGCATTGATGGCGCGGATTCCGTCGTCCCGATCGGCACTGGGGAATCGCTCATGGTTGCGGAGATTGTCTTATGCGCGTGCAGGGATGGCCCGGCTCATCCATCGGACTTCCGTGAAACACGGGGCCTTCGCCGAAATCCATGTTTGACCGCCAACACCCAGACCATCCACAGGGCCTCCCGAACGATGTGTCCTGACATTTTGGACTGGCCGGCATACCGGTCCGTAAACGTAATCGGTATCTCACGAACGCGGAAACCTTTCATCCACGTCTCGTAGGTCATTTCGATTTGGAAAGCGTAGCCGTTGCTGCGAACCGCGTCGAGGTCAATCGCTTCCAATACGCTACGACGGAAGCACTTGAAGCCGGCCGTGGGATCGTTCACGGGCAATCCCGTGATAATTCGCACGTAATAGGACGCACCCTTGCTCAGGAACAAACGGGACAACGGCCAATTCACGACGCGTATGCCGTCAATGTACCGCGAACCCAAAACGAGATCGGCATTCTCCATCGCCTTTTGCATATTGGGGACCTCGCGCGGGTCGTGCGAGAAATCGGCGTCCATCTCGACCAGGCAGGCATAGCCTCGCGACAGGCCCCATTTAAACCCCGCAATGTACGCCGTGCCCAATCCGAGCTTGCCGGCGCGGCTTATCAACTGCACCCGAGGATTGGCCCGGGCGATCTCGGTGACGATGCTCGCCGTGCCATCCGGAGAATTATCATCCACCACCAGTACATCGAGGCTGGGAGCCTGTGCCAACACCAATTCGATCACCGACCGGACATTCTCCTTCTCGTTGTACGTCGGAATAATGACCAGCGTTCGTTCGGTTTGTGCCACGCTATTGCGTCTCCTTCACCAACCGCGGGTTCGCCAAGACCAGGTACACGCCCTGATGAAACACGATGGGCCACTTCTCGTCCTGGGTGCGTTGGACAATCTCCCGCACACCACGTAGGGCCAACGTATACACTGCATCAATGCCGATTGGCAACCGTGCTTCCCGTCCGTCCGGAAACATTTGCTGCTCCACCCCATATTCCATCACCAGATACTTCGCCTGCTCCAGGCGGCAGTCGAACCAAAACAACTCGCGGGGAATGTGGGCTGGCACGGGCATATCGTTGTCCACGCCCTCGTATCGGGCACAGAATGTCAGCATGCTGCGCCGGTCGCAATGCGCCAGCCAATAAATCTGCTTCGGCACAATCACAAAGTCGTCCTTCGTCGTGTGCGCGTTGACGAAGGCCATCGCCGCTTCGGCGTCCGGTACGGATTGCTGCGTCCACATATCGATGCGGGTGTGGAAATGCCCCCACGCCCCCGTCGCCGACACCCAGGCAAACCCCGCCAGCACGACCACCGCAATGGTCGCCGCTGCCTCTTTACCGGATTTGACCGCCAGTCGTTTGGTCAGTTCACCGGCCCACGTGAGCACGCCGGCAAAGCCGACAGCCATCAACGGAAGAAAGATCGTCGCGGGGTAGAAAAACAGCGGCACATTGTTCAGCTTCTGGAACACGCCATACATCAACACCAGCAACCACACTGGCATCCACAATCGCAACCGCCAATCCCGAGTCGGCAGGAACACAAACCCGATGGTCGCTACCGTGAGCCACCAATCATGCCCCGACCACAGCAACGGCGGGCCTTGCGTCGGCGTCTTGAAGCCAAGAGTCCATACGTTCTCGATGAACCGTTCGACCTCGCCGCCAACCGTCGGGCGAACCTCGTTGCTGGCCACACTGGTCAGTCGCCCGACCTGCGTCATCAATTGCCCCCAACCGTGCGCCGCGCTGTACCACAACAGAAACAACCCGCCGTACGCCCCGGCCACGGCTGCTGCCACCCCGACGTCCCGCCAGACGCGCGGTGATTTCCACTCTCGCCCGTTCACCACCGCCACCGTCACGATAACCGCCCCGACCAACGGATAAGTGAAATAGTTCGTGGCCGTCGCCAATGAACAAAACAGCCCCGCCCAAATGGCGTCGTGGAGGCGCTTCTCCTGGACGTAGCGAATCAGGAATCCGACCGATGCCAACGCCAGTGTCCCGGCCATCGGATGAGAACGCACCCAACGGAAATTGACGTTGGTCTCGGAATACGCCAGGAACGCCGCGGCACAAAGGAGTCCAAAGCGTTTGTCGCGCAGACGGGTCCCGATCCAAAATAGAATCGCCCCCGCCGCCAGCGCCGTCACCGCCCCCAACGCACGCGCCACGACGATGTCGTTGCCAAATACCCGCAGCAGCGTGCCGGTCACCACCATGTAGAGCGGTGGATACGGATACGGAAAGACAAAGTCGTCGATGATTGGGCCGACCCGCGGCGTGCCATGAATGAAGGTCCAACTTTTCTCCATCCACTCGCCTTCGTCCCCGTACCAGTTCGGGTTCGTGCGCAGGTTCGGCAGGAAGAGTGCCGCCCACGCCACCACTAATGCGATGGCAAACACACGTTCCCACTTCGGTTCGAACGGTAATTTCATTGTCGGTTGATAACGTAAACGCGCACCGGGCCGAAGTTCGTCCCCGTTCCGCCAAAATTCACCCGGCTGGCATCGTAGCTGGTCCGATTGTCATCCACCACGAGCATGATCGAATTTGTCGCCAACTGGTTCTTCCCCTGCCCGCGCAATATCGCAAGGAACGGCAAATCCAGTTGCGCCCGCTCGAGCCGGTTCCATTGATCCATCTGGAGCAGGCGGTCCTCCTTAACCAGTTCCCGCGCATCCGCGCGCGCCGCGACATACTCCGCCGCTGCCTGCTTGAACCCGAGTCCCGATCCATACGTCCCCTGGGCCCCGCCGTACTGAACCAAATACCGGTTCACATCGAGCATGAACACAATGTTACCGACGACGAAGGCTCCGATTCCCGCAACCAGGATCTTTGGCGGAACAGCCCGTTGAGCGAGCGCCCCAAGGGCCACGAAATAGACGGGGTACAGAATGACGTAGTACGATAGATATGTCCAGAGCCCGGCCACAAGATATACAGCGAGTGGGACCACAACCCACAGAACCAGTATCCACGCCTTCTTAGATTCCTCGTCCGCTGTCACCTGACGGTGAAACAAGGTCTCCCCCGATCTCAAGGCCTTCACGCCAAACCACACCAGCGCGATGGAGAATGCCAGTTGCTGCAACCAAGGCAGCCAGTCTCCCAATGTAAGCGTGGTATCGAAATATCGGTTCTGCCCCGCGTGTTTGCTCGACCAGATATGATTTGGGTCAATTGCCTCACTCGTGCTCAAGCCCAGTATGTCCTCGATTTCGCCGGCGTTCATGATGGCCAGCGCGTGACGCCACGCCTCGGTCGGGCGACGTGGAAACGGATACCCGCTTTGCGGATTGATCGTCATCTCTCGCGGGAGCTGTTCCCAGTGGCGACTGCTGCCTTCTTCGGACATGCGCTTCCACTCGGCCCAGCCGGTCTTCTGTTGCGCGATCACATACGGCAGCGCCAGCAGAACCGCCAGCGCGACGCCGGCCACCGCAAATCGCCAGTCGATTCTCGGGCGGAGGAACACGACAACGGCGATGGCGCTCGCCGTCAGCGCAAACCCGCTGTAGTGAATCTGGATCACACACAGCGGCAGGCACAGCAGCCAAAAAATCGCCTTCGGGTTCTTGCCGAGGATCAGCGAGTGCGCCGCCCACATCGCCCCGGTGGCAAGCACCGGCACGAAGTCCTGAGCCCAGATTTTCCGCGAATACACCACCGCCCACGGACCCGACGCGAACAACGCTGCCGCCACCAGACCGCTCACAGAACCGTAGTACCTTCGCCCGATCCACCAGGTCGCGACCACCGTGGCCAGTCCCAACGCGGAAATCATGCCGCACACGATGGCGATGTTCGAGGTCAGGAAAAACATGGGGATCAACAGCCATACGAACAGTGGCGGATTCGACACCCCCACACTCGACATCAAACCGGAGGTCGGCAATTTGCCGCCCCGGACAAATTCCAAGGCCTGATTGGCCGCAAACGCCTCGTCGCTCTTGAACTCCAGCAGTTCCGGGTGCTGAAAGCGCAACCAGGCACCCACCGCGACAATCCCTGCCAGGATCAGCCATTCGATGCTTAACGGGAGTTGGGCACCGCGCTTGGCAGGTTGTGCGCTCACTGTGTTCGCGCTTTCAGTGACCAAACGACCTTCTGCGCACGATTGATTCGAAACAACTCTATCCAGATCTTCACCGCGCGGCGCAGGTTGTACGGGATGCGCGTATCGGGGTCGTGCACCCACTGTACCGCGACCTCGGCGATGCGGTATCCCTCGCGGGTCGCGACCACCAACATTTCAATGTCGAAGATGGCGGTGTCCGATGTGACCTGGGGGAACACTTTCTGCGCCACCACGTGCTTCATCGCCTTGAAGCCGCACTGGGTGTCGTGGATCCCATGAACGCACAACAACCGGGTCCCCAGCCCAAACAACTTGCCGGCCAGTGCGCGATGCCACGCCTGCGGTTGTTCTACGCGGGCACCCGGGCATCGACCGCGAGCCAATCGCCATGTCGTATCCATCCACTTCCATCTTCTGGAGCAGCTTGTCCACTTCGGAGATGGGCGTGCTCTGGTCCGCGTCGGTGAACAGGACGTACTCGCCCCGCGCGTCGAGCATGCCGGCTTTCACGGCCCCACCCTTGCCGCGATTCGGATTCAGGTCGATCAACCGCAACATCGGAAATGTCTGGGACAACTCACGCGCCACCTGCGCCGTGTGGTCCCGGCTGCCATCATTGACCACGACAATCTCGAATGGGCGTCCCTTCGATTGCAAGAACTCGACCATTCCCGGCACGTACCGTTTGAGTCTCTCCTCCTCGTTGTACGCGGGGATGACGACCGAGAGGTGCGGGCGGGCTTCCATCGTTCGTTCAACCGGCCTTCCGCAACGCCCCCATCTCGCGGAGCTTGGCGAGCGCCTCGGCGGCGTAATCCTTCTCCAACTTCTGGCGTCGGATCCATTCGATATAATCGCGCACGCTGTCGCGTGGCGTCCGGGTCGGCTGCCAGCCGAGTCGTTGGAGTTTCGTGATGTCCGAAACGCTGTGGCGCGTATCGCCGACGCGATATTCGCCGCTCATGTTCGGCTCGATCTTCGCCCCCAGCGCTTCCGCGACGATACCGGCAAATTCGATAACCGTGTAGCCGCGGCCGCCACCAACGTTGAATACCTGATAGTTGGCCTCGTCACTCTCGAGCACGAGTCGATTGGCTCGCGCCACGTCACCCACGTTGACGTAGTCCCGCAACTGCTGACCGTCCTCGAACACCGACGGTGGCTGCCCCTTCATCATCTGTAGAGTGAAAATACGCAGCACGCCCGAGTAGGCGTTGCGGAAGGACTGGTGAGGTCCCTGCACGATCGAGTAGCGTAGCGCTGTGCTGGGGATGCCGTAGTTACGACCCAGCGCGATGGCCATGAGTTCCTGGGAGTATTTCGCGATGGAATACTGATTCTTCCGGGTGGGCGTGCGTCTCAAGCAGCGGCAACGGCTTGATGGGGCCGCCGCATTTCGGACAAATCGGCTCCCACAATCTCTTGTCCAATCGCTCTGGTTCGCGACCGTCCGGAAACACTTCACCGTCCTTCGGGCACTGGTATCGGCCTTCCCCGTAGACGAACTGGCTGCTGGCCACGACCACTTTGCGCACCGGCAGCTTCTCCGCGTAGATTAGCTCATATAACAACGCCGTCCCGACCGAGTTCACGTGGAAGAACTGCGAAAAATTCGGCCTCAAATCCTGATAGGCTGCCAGATGGATCACGACGTCGATCCCGCGCAGTGCCTTTGCCCAATCATCACGGTTGCGCACGTCCCCGGCGACGCGATCGACGTCCTTGGACAGCCAGTCGGGCCACGTCCCGTCGCCGAGATGCACCGGCGGTGCCAGGTTGTCGAGCGCGCGCACGTCATAGCCGGCACCCAACAGTTCCACCGCGGTATGCGATCCGATGAATCCCGCCCCGCCCGTAATCAGCGCTCGACCTTTGCTCATGCGCTTACCGGGAGTGCGTGGCCTTCAATTTCTCGTAGAGATAGCTGGTGATGATATGGTCGAGAATCATGTGGATGTCTTCCACCGGGCCATAACCATCGGAAGGAACAACCAGCGATACATCCGCCAGCTTGGAAAGTTTGCCACCGGTGAATCCCGCCAAACCGAGTACGGTCACACCGATTTGCTTCGCTGCTTCGACGGCCGCGATGATATTGGGCGAGTTCCCCGACGCCGATATCGCCACGAGAACATCCCCGCGCTGCGCCAGGTTTTTGAGCGGCTCGCTGAAAATGTGGTTGAAGTCAGTATCGTTTGCCCAAGCGGTCATCAACGATACGTTGTCGGTCAACGCAATCACGCGCAACCGCGGCCAGGGCGCGTCGCCCTTGTGGCCAAGCGTGCCCTTGCATAAATCGTTCATCATGTGCGATGCGGTCGCTGCGCTGCCGCCGTTGCCGATGACGAAGATCTGCCGCCCCTCGTCCCGCGCCTGTTCGATCACACGGATGATCTCGTCGATGGGTTTGAGTGGAAGACGATCCAGGACGCCTTTCAATCCACTGAGGTAATCTTTTGCAAACTCGCTGGCTGTTTTCATGGTTTAGTACCGTTGCAAATTCAATACGATCCGGCTCCCCCCCCGCTCCAGTCGGAACGGCATTTCGCGCAGGTTGGCCAACGCGTGGCGGACCGATTGGCGCTTGTCGCTGGGGACACACAGCAGGAAAAACCCGCCCCCGCCGGCACCGGAAATCTTCCCGCCAATCGCCCCGGCCTTTACCGCGCGCTCGTAAATCTCATCCAACTCGCCACTACTGACGCCTTGGGCGAGCTTTCGTTTCGCCTCCCAACCTTGGTGCAGTACGGCACCCAAGCCATCAATGTCCCCCAGTTCCACCAGACGCCGCACTTGATGTGCCTGGCGGGTCATCTGTTTCAGGATTTCCACCTTTCCACCGATATTGGATTTCTGCTCTGACAGAATAGAGGACGCCTGCCGGGTCTTGCCGGTGTAGAACAACATGAGCATGTTATCCAGGTCCTCCAGCGCCGTACGCGTCGTCTCGACCGATGAAACGGTCACCGCCGGCCCCGGCCCAAACTCGAAGCAGCGCAATCCCCCGTACGCGGCGATGTACTGGTCCTGCACGCCAATGGGCTTGCCCAGAATCCGAATTTCGATGTCACAAGCCTCGCGAGCCAGCCGTTCCGGCGTCGGGATGGCTCCGACGTAGTGGTACAGGGCGTTGAGCACGCCGACGGTCACGCTGCTCGATGACCCCAAGCCCGACCCTTCCGCCGGGATGTCCGAAAGAAAGGAAATTTCGATGCCCTTGGCCACACCGACCTTGCGGAGGGCCTCCCGCACCAATTCATGCTCGATCTGATCGATGGACTCGACAATCTCCTTCTTTGTCCAGTTCACGTAAATCTTGTCGTCGAACCGTTCCTTGGCGATGCAATAGACGTACTTGTCGATGGCCGTGCTGACCACGCATCCACCATTCTTCTCATAGAACTCGGCAAAATCCGTTCCCCCGCCGGCAAGTGAGATGCGCAACGGTGTCTGGGTAATAATCACTTCAACGCTCCCTTTTCAAAGTCACGCTGTGCTTTGGCCAATCGTTCGGGCGTTCCCACGTCCTGGATGTACGCCTTGGGCTCCATCGCGTATACCGGCCGACGTTCCGCCAGCAACTTCGGGAATACATCCCGCCCGAAATCATAAAACTGACCGGCTGGAATCACATCCAGAACTTGCGGCTCGACCATCAAGATACCAGCGCTGATCAGATTTGTCGAAACCTGTTTTCGGTCAGGTTTTTCGACAAATCGAAGCACCCGGCCGTTCGAATCCGTTTCCACCACCCCGCCCGTCCACGGTTCAGGTGAGGCGAACAACGCCACCGTCACCTCGGCCTGACGCGCGCGATGGAACTCTACGAGCGGTGCGAAATCGACCCGCACCAGATTGTCGCCGTAAAATACAATGAATGACCCGCCGCGTAGATCCGTCTCCATCTTCTTGACCGCGCCGGCGGTGCCCAGCAATTCCGGCTCATGTGAGTAGATGATGGACACGCCGAACTTCCTGCCGTCACCGAAGTAATCGGTGATCTTCTCAGGAAGGTAGTGCAGATTGACGATGAACTCGCGGATTCCCTGCCGCTTGAACAACTCCAGATGGTGCTCCAGCAAGGGTTTGCCGCCAATCGGCACCATCACCTTCGGCACCTCCAGCCCCAGGGAGCGCAGCCGCGTGCCGAGGCCCGCGGCGAGGATAAAGGCTTTCATGCCCGCTCGCGGCGCGGCGGAACCGGCGAATCACTCGTTCCCCCGCCCTTCTCCCTCAGGTACCGTGACAATAACGCCCAGGCTTTTTGCATCGCCTTGGCGCGATGACTGATACGGTTTTTCACCTCGAGCGAAAGTTCCGCAAACGTCTTTGTCTGGCCGTCCGCAAGGAAGAGCGGATCATACCCGAACCCGCTGCCGCCGCGTTCGGCCTCAAGGATCGTCCCGTTGCAGATCCCCTCGGCGCAATCGTACAACCCGTTCTCATCCGCGATCGCGACCACGCAGCGAAACCGGGCTGTCCGTTTTTCGTAGGCCACACCTTCGAGCATCTTGAGCAGCTTCTTGTTGTTCTCGTGATATGTCGCCTCGTCGCCGGCGAACCGCGCCGACCGCACTCCGGGCTCGCCTTTCAACATATCCACTTCCAGCCCCGTGTCGTCGGCCAGCGTCAATTTGTTTGCCATCCGCGCTATCTGCACCGCTTTCTTGACCGCGTTGTCGCGGATCGTCGCACCGTCCTCGACGACTCCCGGCAGATTGGGCAAGTCCGCCAACGAAAGCACATCGAGCTGCAAATCCTGCAGCATGGCGGTCAGTTCCTTGAGCTTGTCCCGGTTGCGCGACGCGAGAAGTAGTTGCATGGCCGCGTATTATACCGACTGCCGCCAAAAAAATGAAGGACAGAGTAGACTTTGGCATTTTCGCTGCCGGCAGAGGACATTCCTGCCGTCTATTCCTCTTGTCGACAAGCTGTCCCGGAAGCCGCTATAGTGCGCGTTCTTAAATGAGCCAGCTTGCTATTCTGTATCTCGTCTCACTGCTGATGGACATGAGCGTGGCGGCGGTGATCTTTGCGATCAGCCGTCGGGCGGCCGAACTGGGGGCGAGCGCGTCGGACCTTGGTTGGTTGGGGGCGGTCTGGATCGGCCTGTACGCGGTGCTGGCGCTGGTGACAGGGCGCGTGTCCGATCGGGTCGGACGTCGGAAGCTCGCTTTCGCCGGATGTGTCATCGCGGCGATCATGACACTGGCGTGTTCGCTGACGACGCAGATCGGCCTGCTACTGGTGTTCAGCGCCATGTTCGGCGCCGGCCTGTCGTGTTTCTGGCCGTCGATTATTGCGTGGCTTGGGGAAGGCCTCAGCGGCCATGCCCTTGCCGCGCGGTTGACGACCTTCGGTGTGGCGTGGAACATCGGCCTGTTGCTCGGCTATTCCCTTTCAGGGATTCTGTTCGAGATTGGGCCGAGGCTGCCATTCTATGGCTCGGCCGGCGTGATCTTGCTGATCGCGGTTCTGCTGTTGTTACCCGCGCGACAAGCGTCCGTCGCCCCAACCGGCGGCTCACAACGGGATGAAACCCTGGAGATTCCCAAGGGCCGCGGGTTTCGCAAGACGGCTTGGCTGGCGAATTTTGCGACAAACTTTGCGCTCGCCGGCACCGCGGCGCTGTTCCCGCAACTGGCGACCCATCTCGGGATCGGCGCCGACGTGCATGGCGGGTTGCTCGCGGCCGGACGCGCGGCGGCGTTGGTGGCTTTCGCCGGATTGCAATTCCTCATGTTCTGGCGAACACGTCTCTGGCCGCTGTGGATTGCGCAGCTGGGTTGCGCGGCCAGCATCGTCTGGATTGGCTTCGCCCACGCGACGTGGATGTTTGCCGCGGCGTGGATCATCGGCGGCGCGGCATCCGGATATACGTATCAGGCGAGCATTTATTTTACACTAGAAGAAATGTCCGAGAAGGGCAAGGGTAGCGGGTTCCACGAGGCCGTCGTCGGCAGCGGAATGTTTTTCGGGCCGATGCTCGCCGGCTGGGTCGGGAACAGCCACGGCCTGCGCGTCCCCTATTTCTTCTGTGCGGTCATGCAGGTCGCGCTCGTCGGGCTGCAAATGATGGTGGTCTGGACCCAGCGGCGCGTGACCGCTACTCTTTGATTTGTACCGGCTTGCCGGTGGCCGCGCTTTCGTAGATCGCGTCGAGCAATTCCATCACAACCAGCCCCTCTTCGCCCGTGGCGATATGCGGTTTGTCGTGCACGATGCCGTCGATGAAGTGCTGGTACTGGTTCGGCACGTCCGGCCCCGGCGGATGATGCAGTTTCATATCGTAGTGCACGCCGTTGCGCTCGACGAAGAGTTCCGATTCAAATTTGTAGCCTTCGCCGACGTTGCGTTGCACGGCGCCGCCGAGCGTGCCGAACAACCGCGTCTCCATCAATTCCTGCTCGGCGATGTACGACGTCCACGAGGCCTCGAGTTCCAGCGTCGCGCCGTTCTGGAATTTGATCAGCGCCACACCGAAGTCTTCCACATCGAATTTCGCGCCCTTTTCTTCCGCGACGCGCGACCCAATGGCGTTGTAGGTGCTCGCCAGCACCCAGACCGGTTTCGGGTATCCCATCAACCACAACGCGAGGTCGAGCCGATGCACGCCGAGATCGATGATTGGACCGCCGCCGGACAGTTCCTTCTGCCCGAACCAACCGCCAAAGCCCGGCAGGCCGCGACGGCGAAGCCAAATCGTGCGCGCGTAGTAAATCTCCCCGAGCGCACCCGCATCGACTTGCGCCTTGAGCGCCCACGATTGCAGGAGGAAGCGATACGAGAAATTGATCATCAACCGTTTTTGGGCGTTCTTCGCCGCGGCCAACATCTCGCGCGCTTCCGCGGTGTTCATTGCCATTGGCTTCTCGCAGAGCACGTGGCAACCGGCCTTCAGGGCCGCGAGCGTGAGCGGCTTGTGGAACTTGTTCGGCGTGCACACGCTCACGATGTCGAGCTTCTCTTTCGTGAGCATCTCCTGCGCGTCGCGATACCGGTGGGGAATCTTGAACTCGTCGCCCGACACCTTCAACCGTGTCTCATCGAGGTCGGCGACCGCCACGACCTCGGCGCCCGGATGCGACTGATAGCCGCGGATGTGCGATCGTCCGATGCCCAAACCGATGACGCCGACCCGAAGTTTTGTCACTGTTGAACTCCGGCGCGACCGAAATGCACGTTCTTCTTCTTGATCGACTCGATGGCCGGGGCGTTCGGCGCTTTGTCGGTTGGCAGCGTCACGCGACGGCGCGCCCAACGGCAGGCGTTGCCAATTACGCGGATGACGTTCGCATCGTGATAGGTTGGATACGCTTCGTGGCCGGGTCGGAAGTAGAAAATGCGGCCATTCCCGCGCTCCCAGCAACAGCCGCTGCGAAACACCTCGCCGCCTTCGAACCACGAGATGAACACGAGCTTGTCCGGTTCGGGAATGTCGAAGCGCTCACCGTACATCTCTTCATACGGCAGCTCGAAGTATTCGCCCAACCCTTCCGTGATCGGATGACCGGGCGCGAGGTTCCAGATGCGTTCCGTCTCGTCGGCCTCACGCCATTTCAGGGAACAATTCGTCCCCATCAACGCGCGAAAAATCTTCGAATAATGTCCCGAATGCAGCACGATCAGGCCCATGCCGGAAAGCACCTGCTGCTGAACGCGTTTCACAATTTCGTCCATCACATCGCCATGGGCAAGGTGGCCCCACCAGACCAGGACATCCGTCTCCTTCAACACGCTCTCGGGCAAACCATGTTCCGGCTCATCCAGCGTCGCCGTCCGACACGCCAGATCTTTCGACGCGGACAATCCTTTGGCAATCGCCGCGTGCATGCCGTCGGGATAAATCTTCTTCACCGCCTCATTCTTGCGTTCGTGGCGAAACTCGTTCCAAATCGTGACGTTAATCTTCGTGCTCATGGTGCAGGCGCTCATAACAAAACCGGCGCGCGGGACGCGAGTGTTTTGTAATCCCGTCGCCACCTACGTTTCTCTTGTTATTTGCGCGCGGGCGGTGGTTGGCGGGGGATTTGTTGAAAGATGAAATCGACCAACAGGGGGCTCGAAATAAGCGGTCTCACATTGTCGTCGAACATGACTTGGTTCCCCACATTCTGCTCGGTCAGCGAGTAACGGCCGTTCGTGTCCTTGAATACCGTCATAAGATGCACGCCGTTGTCTGTTCCGATTGGGTTATCGTTCGTGTCCGTGGTTTGACAGTACAAAACCGCCGTCGGACCGAAATCAAGTTTGAAAATCAGGTAGACGTTCGGAACGTTAAACTGGGACATACGCCCCCCTTTTCCTCTGAATACTTGATAATCTAAGGTCCCGGGTTGCAACAGGCGATCTCGCTCAGGGGCGCTCCACAGTGCGATGCTGGAGCCAACGTCTCCGGAGCGGTACGTTGCCACGACATTCGCCATGAAGGCCTCCATCTCGTCGTTGGCAACCGTGTTTGTGTCGATACGCAGCTTCATCGCTGTCCCGTTAAACAGCACTCGGAGCGGATGCAGGCCGCCCGAGGGAGGGTACGTGAACGCGTAGCGATAGGAGCTGGCCAACGGCGCAGTAAAACCGTGCGCGGCGTCGTAAATGCGGCGACTGACAAGCAAGGAGACATCATCAAGATCCGTACTCAGATAAAACCTGCCATTTATGTAATGCAGCTTGTTTCCCCATGTTGGATTCTTCCCGAAGAATCCCACCCCGCCGTTGTAGTTGATCCGATACGTGACCCACTCCTGGTTACCGAACCAGTAGAACTGGCTGAACGTTATACCAACACAGTTTGAAAACGCTGCTTGAATGCTGGTATATGACCCGGGAGTCATTTGTGATCGTTCGTTTGGGTCATACAGATCCACAAACGCACTAAAATCATTCGTCATGTAAAGGCGAACCGCTCCAGCGACGACACTTTCCGCATTTGTCATATCGATCGGAGGAGGATAGTCGGCCAGAACTTGTTCCCGGTCGGTAGTCTCCCGTCACCACGTCCAGCGCCATTTGGGCAGGAGCTTGACTGTTGGTTCCAACGAAATACACAGGGACAATGTCACCCTGGACGGAACAGGCAACTGCCAAGGTCACGCTACTCACCCAGACGGCAAGTCGTAGTGTCATAACAATCTTCTCCAAGAATCATCGCCGAAATCAGAAACAGTACGCATCGAATATCTCGTATGTGTCGCCAATCATATCGCCGAATACGATAGCCGACCAATCAAAACTTCCTGCACTCCAACACTACTGCCCTGAGGCGCACACGATCAGCCGGCCATGGATTCTACCGCGATTACTCGTGCCGCTTGACGATGAGGGTGGCGTTGTGGCCGCCGAAGCCGAGGGAGTTGTTCATACAGGCGCGGACGTTCGTCTGGCGGGCCTTGTTGGGCACGTAGTCGAGATCACATTCGGGATCGGGATTCTCGTAATTGATCGTCGGCGGAATCATCCCGTCGCGGATCGCCAGCGCGCAGACGGCGGTTTCCACTGCACCGGCCGCGCCAAGCAAATGGCCGGTCATGGATTTGGTGGAACTGACGGCAAGTTTTTTCGCATGAGCGCCAAACACCGTCTTGATCGCCTGGGTTTCACACTTGTCGCCCACCGGGGTCGAGGTGCCGTGGGCGTTGATGTAATCGATATCTTCCGGATTGAGCCCGGCGTGTTTCAACGCCATCGCCATGGACCGCGCGGCGCCTTCGCCTTCGGGAGCGGGCGCGCTCATGTGGTAGGCGTCGCCGGTGATGCCGTAGCCGGCGACTTCGGCGTAAATCTTCGCGTGTCGCTTGCGGGCGTGCTCGAGCGATTCGAGAATGCAGACGCCGGCGCCCTCGCCCATGACGAATCCATCGCGCTGCGCGTCAAACGGACGACTGGCGCGTTCGGGTTCGCTATTGCGGGTGCTCAGGGCTTTCATCGCGCAAAAGCCGGCATAGCCCATCTGGGTGATCGCCGCTTCGGTGCCGCCGGCGATCATGATGTCGGCATCGTTGTGAACGATCGCCCGCGCCGCTTCCCCCAGCGCATGGGTCGCGGTCGCACAGGCGGAAACGACCGCCAGGTTCGGGCCCTTCGCCCCCACCAACATCGACACGTAGCCGCTGGCCATGTTGACGATGAGCATGGGAATCATGAACGGCGAGACGCGGCCCGGTCCTTTTCGGATGAGGGTGCCCACCTGGTCTTCGATGGTTTCCATGCCGCCGATGCCCGAACCGATCAGCACGCCAATGCGGTTGGGGTCACTTTTCGCCACCTCGATACCGGCATCCGCGATCGCCTTTTTGGCAGCCGCGATGGCATATTGCGTGAACCGATCCGTGCGGCGGGTTTCCTTGATCGGCATGAACTCCTCGGGCTTGAAGTCCCTGACTTCACCGCCGATCTTGCAGTCGTAGGCGGTGGTGTCGAATCGGGTGACGGGGCCGATGCCGCTCTTGCCCGCGAGGAGATTTTGCCAAAAGACCTCCAACTCACTGCCGAGAGGCGTGAGGACTCCAATCCCTGTGATGACAACCCGTCGTTCGCTCATCGTTTCTGAAAGTCGTGAAAAATTGGGGCATAAAGCGTGAAATTGCAACTCACTTTATGCCCCACAATTTTTCGATCCCGGCATTCGCCCCAAGCGTCGGGCAGGACCGGGATGGTGGTGTTCGGGTTATTTGTCGCCGCGATCCTCGATGTACTTGACCACGTCGCCGACGGTCTGCAGCTTCTCGGCGTCTTCGTCGGGGATTTCCGCGCCAAACTCCTCTTCAAATGCCATGACCAATTCCACCGTATCAAGGGAGTCTGCGCCCAAATCCTCGATGAACTTCGCCTCGGGTGTCACTTGATCGGGATTCACGCCGAGCTGTTCGACAATGATCTCCTTCACACGGTCTGCTACGGATTTATCTGCCATTGGCTTCTCCTCCTTCAAAAACGTTCGTTTCTTTATGCGAAAACTCGCTCGCTTGTCAAAGTTTTGTTTCGGCCACTCTCGCACGGCTGGCGATCACATCGCCAAACCGCCGTCCACCGTAATCACCTGTCCCGTCACGTACGCCGCCAGGTCGCTCGCCAGGAACAGCACCACGTTGGCCACGTCCTCGGCGGCACCCAACCGTCCCAGCGCAATCCGCGTCTTCAACATCTCCCGCGCCGGCTCTCCCAGCGCCTCCGTCATTTCGGTCACAATAAAGCCCGGCGCCACGGCGTTGGCGGTGATGTTGCGCGACGCCAGTTCGCGGGCCACCGATTTCGTGAATCCAATGAGACCTGCTTTGGACGCGGCATAGTTAGATTGGCCCGCATTACCCGTCAAGCCTATAATTGACGTGATGTTGATGATGCGCCCGCTGCGCTGTTTCAGCATCGCCCGGCTGACGCTCTTGGTGAAATGGAATGCGCCTTTGAGGTTCGTGTCCAGCACCGTATCCCACTCCTCGTCGGTCATCCGCAGAAGCAATTGGTCGCGGGTGACGCCCGCATTGTTGACGAGCACGTCCACGCGCCCGAATTCCCTCAGAATCTTCTCGCACGTCTCGGCGACCTGGGCGCCGTTGGCCACATCCACCGAGTACGCGGTCGCCTTGCCGCCCGCTTTGGCGACCTCGGAGGCCGTTGCCTCGACGTTGGCCAGCGTCCGGCCGCACGCGGCAATGACAGCGCCTTCGCCCGCCAGCCGCAACGCAATCGCCTTGCCAATCCCCCGCCCCGCCCCGGTCACCACCACCACTTTGTTTTCGAGCAGTCTTTGCATAACGTCGCTTTCTTACTGGCGAGTGGGAGGTGATGTCAACCGCGCAACTTGGCCGCCGTTGCCTCCAATGTGGCGCCATTGCTGAAGGACAGCATTTCTACGTCTTTATTGATGCGCTTCATCAGGCCGCTGAGGACGTTGCCGGGGCCGAGTTCGATGAAGCGCGTGAACCCCTGGGAGACGAGCCATTGCATGGATTCGCTCCAACGAACCGGCGATGTTACCTGACGCACCAGCAGTTCCTTGATCTCGGCGACGCCTCCCGCCGGGCGCGCCGTGACGTTGGAAACGACGGGAACCTTCGGGAGTTGCATCGAGAGACCCGCGAGAGCGTCGGCCACCTTGACCCTGGCGCCCTCCATCAAACGCGAATGGTACGCGCCCGCGACGACCAGCGGGATGGCTCGCTTCGCGCCGCGCGCTTTGGCCAGTTCGACCGCTTTGGCGATTTTGTCCTTGTCGCCGGAAATCACGGTCTGGCCGGGACAATTGATATTGGCGATATCGACATCGGCTTCGCGGCAGACTTCGGCCAGTATGGCATCGTCCAGATTCAGGACGGACGCCATACCGCCGTTGGTCGAATCGCAGGCTTCCTGCATGAAACGTCCGCGCATTTGCACCATGCGCAAACCATCCTCGAAAGCTCACGGCGTCCGCGGCGGTCAGCGCGGTGAATTCGCCGAGGGACAACCCGGCGGTGGCGTCGAACTGCAGCCCCGGGACGTGGGATTTCAATGCTTCCAGGCAAGCGAGACTCGTGAGAAAAATCGCTGGCTGCGCGTTGTCGGTCTTGGTCAAGACCGCCTCGGGCCCTTCAAAACAGATCGTCTGGAGGTCGCGGCCGAGAACGGCGTTGGCCCGCGCGAAGAGTTGACGGCAGACATCGTGCCTCTCGCAAAGGTCGCGCCCCATGCCGACGCTCTGGCTGCCCTGCCCGGCAAAAAGGAGAGCGGTCTTTATCATCACTTATGCCGCAGCGATTACGTGCTCTTGACAACTTCGGCACGCGCTTCCGCGGCGAGTGGGGTGCTGAGGTAACGTTCGCCAGTGGATGCCGCCACGGTGCAGATGAGTTTGCCTTTGTTTTCCGGACGCCGGGCATATTGAATCGCCGACCACACGTTGGCGCCGGACGAAATCCCGCAGAGGAGTCCCTCCTCCTTCGCGAGCCGGCGCGCCATCGCAAACGCGTCGTCGTTGGAGACGGTGATGACTTCGTCGATGATCGAGGTGTTGAGGTTTTTGGGAATGAAGCCCGCGCCGATGCCCTGAATCTTGTGCGGCCCGGGTTTGCCGCCGCCGATCACGGGAGAATCCGTTGGCTCGACCGCGACCGCCTTGAACGACGGCTTCTTTGACTTGATTACTTCGCCGACGCCCGTGATCGTGCCCCCCGTGCCCACTCCCGCCACAATGGCGTCAACGCGCCCGTTGGTGTCGTCCCAAATCTCGACGGCGGTCGTGCGACGGTGGATTTCCGGGTTGGCCGGGTTGTTGAATTGTTGCGGCATGAAGGAGCCCTTGATCTCCTTGAGCAACTGTTCCGCCTTGCGAATCGCTCCGGGCATTCCCTCGGCGCCCGGCGTGAGAATCAAGTCGGATCCGAGCATGCGCAACAGCACGCGGCGCTCGACACTCATGGTGTCCGGCATCGTCAGGATCAATCGATACCCCTTTGCGGCGCAGACAAACGCCAGTGCGATGCCCGTGTTGCCCGACGTTGGCTCGATGATCGTGGATTCTTTGCCGATCAACCCGTCCCGCTCGGCCGCTTCAATCATCGCCACGCCGATTCGGTCCTTGACGGAGCTGAGCGGGTTGAAGAACTCGCACTTGACGACGATCTCGGCGTGGAGACCGGAAGTGATGCGGTTGAGTCGCACCAGCGGTGTGCGCCCAATCGTCTTGGTGATGTCGCCGAAAATCTGGCCCATACTTTTGTCCTCCGGGATAGAATTCGCAGTTGAGAATCGGCTGCTTTCCACTACTCTGGTTGAACCTTGTAGGTGAACAGGATGGCAAACGCAAGCTTGAAAGCGGAACGGAAAGGGCGGAGCAAATTCAGCCGGCAAGGGTCGCCGTGCCTCCGCGAAAAGACAATCGGCGGACCTAGGATGAGACCGTCTTGTGTGAACGCTTCGTCACTCGGACTCAGAAGCACAAGAATGTACCTGACGCATCACAGCCGCTTGAAACCAGAGGGCACCGATGTAGTGATCGGAGACCCCGCATTACTCATGCCGTCATCTGACTATGCGACCATGTCCATTTTTGTCGCTGGCGACAAATGTTCGCGATCCATCGGCTAGTTTGGTAGAGAAAAGCCATGAGCAAAAAGGCCAAAAATGAGATTCAGGAGTTGCACGCCAAGGAGGTGGGGGTGGGGAACCCCTCTGAAGAACGTGCAAACTCCTGAATCCTCAAGTTAGTATTTCTAGTACAGAATATAGTTTGTCCGATTAGATTGCAACTATTTTTTGCACGACCATGACCGACACCGGGAAACCAGAAGGCAGACACATGGGGACGCCACAGGAGCCAAATCTTGTAGAACAAGTGAATAAGGCCCTCCTGAATTATTCAGATAAGGACTGGAATTACAGCCGTATCTCCCTAATTATTAAGCCATTAAGTGGCATAGAATGCCCCTATGTCTTGAAGGTTGAGATACTCGATCAGAACACACGCGAGGGTCGCAGCGAGTTGAAAACGCTTTCCGATGAAGTCAAATGGGGAGATCGCCATTCTTCGGAACTTGGTGTGCTGGAAATAGTTAGCCTGCGAATTAATAAGGCGCTGCTTGAGGTCACCAGTAACGACTACTGGAACCAGAAGCGTCCCGTTGTGCGGGTCGTAAAGAAGCAAGATGTTGATAAAGAGAATACTACACACGCAATTTGGTATCACATCACCGAGGTAGCTGGGGAGGAATTTGATAACCGCTAGCGGGAGTGGATTTCAGGTCCAAAAGGTCTAACCACCCGCCACTGGCACAATCACTTCGAGGCAGTCACCATCCGCCAGCATGAGCGTGCGTAACTCGTTCCGGGCCAGTACACTTCCATTTCTTTCAACAACAACCTGGGTTGTTTTCCACCCGTGCGCTTGAATGAATTCCGCCACGGAACAGGCGGAATCCAGATGCTTTCGTTTCCCATTCGCAGTAATTGTGATGGGATCAGCCTTCATTCAAAGCGCCCTCCCAATCCTTCCAAACCGGCTCATATTTCAGTTGTTCCAGCCGCGCCGCCACCTCCGCTGGTGAACGCTCGTCCGCGATCTGGAATTGCACCGTCGCGTGTTCCCCCTCCGATTGGATCATCGGCAAGTCTGGCCGCACCATCCGCCCGCCCTTGGTCACGTGCAGCTTCTCCCTACCCTGCCCTGTGTATCCGCCCGGTTCCGTGTGGCTGCCGGCGCTCATCATGGTAATCCCGAGCGGAATCAAGTGATCGCGCAACTTCGCCGACTCGCGGGTGCTCAACACCAAACCCACCTCGGGAAACGCAATCCGCAGCGCACAGATAAACTGCACCAGCTCGCGGTCGTTCATATTCACCAATGGCTCAAAATCGCCGGCCGCCGGCCTCAACCGGGGCGCACTGATCGTCAATTGCGCCATCCAGCATTTCTTCAGCAGATACCTCGCATGCGCCGCCAGCGCGATGGCTTCGTTGCGCCACGGAGCCAAACCGAGCAGCGCCCCGATGCCGAGTCGCTTGAACCCCGCGGCATACGCGCGCTCGGGAGTTTCCACCCGCCAATCGAAATCCCTCTTCGGCCCGCTGACGTGCATGGCGTCATACACCGCCCGGTCATACGTCTCCTGATACACCACGAGTCCTTCGCCGCCCGCCTGCACAATCGGCACGTACTGCTCGGTCTCCAGTGGCCCGACCTCCAGCGAAATACTCGGCCATTCGGCGTGCAACCGCGCCACGCAATCGCGCAGATAATTGTCCGAGACAAAATGTGGATGTTCCCCCGCCACGAGCAGAATGTGACGAAAGCCCTGCTCGCGCAAATACCGCGCTTCCGTCACCACCTGGTCCACCGTGAGCGTCACCCGCAGAATCGGGTTGTCGCGCGAGAAACCGCAGTACTTGCACACGTTGATGCATTCGTTGCTGAGATACAGTGGCGCAAAAAAACGCATCACCCGCCCGAAATGTTTCACGGTCAGATCGTGCGACCGCCGCGCCATCGCTTCGAGGTACGTCGGTTGAGACGCGACCGGCGAAATCAAGGCCGCAAAATCGCTCGCCCCTAGGCGAGCGCCCGCCGAAGCCTTGGCGAAGGCGGGCCCACCTTCGGCGCGCCGCAGCGCCCCTTCCACATCGCCCGCCCTCGCGTGCTGGGCAAACCGCCCCAACTCGCCAAGCGCAAGCTGATCAAGACTGGATGCAAAACTCGCCACACATCCAGTTTAGAGGATCAAGGCAGAAACGTCAAACCGCACTCCGACGTGTTCCATACCCGCTTCATCATAATTGCTACGGAGCGCTTTCTCACTTAATGCTCATTCTGCTGTTGAGATACAACGCGTCGCGCAACCCATTGGTGTGATCTTCGACAAGGAACAGCACATTTGTTGGGGACCAAACGAAAGCATGGTGTCCATCGTCAGATACGTAGAACGTGCGATCCGTGAACCGTTTGCAAAAGCTCTCTTTGAACATTCCGACAGCGGCAACCTTGATATTCCGCCCTCGTGACACCCAACAGAATGAGGGTATTTGGTAATTGAACATTTGAATCACACCTCGCACAGAGGGATCCAAGCCAGCCAACTTTACCGCCTCTGCAATCGGCCCATTGATTCTGTCCGTCTTGCACGTCCAATTGCTTTGCACCTCGGACAGGAATGTCTTGGTCTGTGGATCCATGGGAGTCACGGCAAATTTCACCACCGTCAATCTTCCCACCAGCCCGTCGTACCGTAATTTCGCGCGCAGGCCGAACACGAACCACCAAGCGGGAAGAAGCACGACAAGCATGCAGTTGACGGCAAGAACCAGACGATGGTTCCTCTGCCAAACATATCCAAAGCACGCTAATGCCAAAAGGGTGGCGGCGACGTAAAGTGGCCAACTGAAGTATCGGTCGTCGGCTGTTATATCTGAAAACGGAATTACCTGAATGGCTTCTACTACATACCACTCATATGCACCTAACGCCGCACCCACACATCCGACCGTCGCAGCAATCGCAGAGAGCGTTCTTATATTCATTACGCCGCGATTGAGGTGGCTCATTAGAAGTTCGTAAGCTTGCCTATGAGAAATCGCGCGGCCACCAATCTCTTCATATTCCGCAGTTCAACTGAAATCCCTCACTCCAAAAACCCCGTCAACGGGCTCGTGGCGTCCGCCTCCTTGCGTTTCACGGCCAAGCCAATCTCGTATGCGGCGCGACCGGCCGTCACGGCCGCCTTGAACGCTTCCGCCATCCGGTCGGGGTCGGCTGGCGACCGCAATCGCCGTATTTACCAGAACCGCATCGGCGCCCATTTCCATGGCCTCGGCGGCATGCGACGGAGCGCCCAGCCCCGCATCGACCACGACGGGCACCGTTGCCTGTTCAATCATGATCTCGATGCTCGCCCGCGTCTCGATGCCGCGGGCGCTGCCGATGGGCGAACCGAGCGGCATCACCGTTGCGCAACCAGCGTCTTCGAGCCGCTTGGCGAGGACGGGGTCGGCATTGATATACGGCAGCACCGTGAAGCCTTCTTTCACCAGGACCTCCGCCGCCTTCAACGTCTCCACGCGCATCCGGCAACAAGTAGCGCGGGTCAGGATGGATCTCGAGTTTCAGCCATGTCGAACCTGTCGCCTCCCGGCCCAGACGCGCGAGCCGGCAGGCTTCCTCGGCGTTGCGCGCGCCGCTGGTGTTCGGCAACAGCACGTATTTCTTCGCATCGATGAACGTCAGGATATTGGCGAACTTGTCGCCCTGGCCGGACAAGTCCGCCCGCCGCAACGCCACGGTCACCAGTTCCGCCCCGCTCGCCTCGAGGGCCGACGCCATGATCTCCCCCGAAGCGAACTTGCCCGTGCCCAGGATCAGGCGCGAGTTGAAATCGCGGTTGGCGATACGCAGCTTTTGCGGTTTGTCGGTCATTGTACGCGGTACAGATTCTGATTCAGCGGATAACTGCCGGGCGCGCGTTCCGCGACCCACGAACCATCCCTCAGCAAATAACCGTGGTTGCCCATGGCGAACTCTGCGCGGTCGAGACGCTTGAGTTCCTCAACCTTCTTCTGATGCAGTTCGTTTTTTACGACGGTGATCTGCTCCCTCAACGCCTTCAAATCATGCAGTTTGGCTTCCAGGACGGCCTTTTCCGCCGTGAGCTTTACGTATTCCTCGCGCATCGCTTGCAAGTGCGAAACCGTCTGCGCGTGCGTCGTTGTCAACTCCGCCAGCTTCTGGTTGACGTCCGCAATCTGGTCGCTCAAGGACTTCACGTCCGTCGTCAGGTTCGCCTTGTCCGTTTCGAGGGAGTGAACCTTTGACTGCTGCTCCGCCAGCTTTTGCTCCAGGTCGGCCTTCAGCGATTCCATCTGCTTTTCGGTATCGGCTTTCTGTTGGGCCAACTTCGAGATGTTTTGTTGCAGTTCATCGACTTTCACCTGCATCTGCGTTTTGACCTCGACCGCCTCGGCCCGCGCTGCCGCGAGCTCATTCGTCGCGTTCGTCAACTGTTGCTGTGTCTCTTGCAGTTTCTCGTCCCGACCGCAACCCGCCAGCAGTATGACCGCACCGGCGACACCAATCCCCATGGCGACAACGTTGATTCTCATCACTCAGTCCTCCTTTAGTTTGGCAACGACTTCGTTCGCGCTGCCACGCCGGTACCCTTGCAGGTCCAAGGTGACATACGCATACCCGATCTGTTTCAGGGCGCGGGTCACAGACTCGCGCACCTCCCCTTCCAGAAACCGCGCAAATTCGTCCGCACCCACCTCAATGCGCGCCACGTTCTTGTGGTGGCGGACGCGTACTTCATAAAACCCCGCATCCCGCAATATGTTCTCCGCCGCCTCGATCATCTGCAGCGCCTCGTCCGTCACCGGCTCACCATACGGGATCCGCGACGACAGACAGGCCATCTGCGCTTTGGTCGCCGTCGGCAGGCCCAGTTCCGCCGACAGTTCGCGAATCTCCTGCTTCGTCATTCCCACGTCCTTCAATGGCGCGCGCACCTCGTATTCCCTGGCCGCCATGGCGCCCGGCCGAAAATCGCCCGCATCACTGGCGTTCTCGCCATAGACGATCGTCTGCCAGCGTTCGCGCTGCGCCGTCTCCATCAATTTCTCAAACAACTCGCTCTTGCAAAAATAGCAGCGGTTCGACGGATTGCTGGTGTAATTCGCGTCGGCCATCTCGTTGGTCTTGATCACGCGCACGGGAAACCCAAACCGTTTTCCGATTTCCAGCGCCTCGTCCAATTCGCGCCGGGGCAGGCTTGGCGAATCCGCAATGACCGCCAGCGCGTCGCCACCCAGCGCGTCATGCGCCACCTTCGCCAGCAGCACGCTGTCCACCCCGCCCGAGTACGCCACCAGCGTGCGTCCACCCGAGCGCAGCACAGCCTTGAGTTGATCCAACTTCGAGGCCACAAACAGAATATTATCCCCGAACCTCCGGGGTGTCAAAGCGCAAGAGGCGCCGGTGGTGGCTCAGTTTGAAATCAGATCACCCGAACTTGTAGTGCTTCCGCACCGGCTTGTGGACCTTCCAGACGCACGACATGCCAGCCGGAAACGTCACGAGATCGCCCTTGCCCATCTTCACCGGTTTCCCGCCCTCGGGCGTGACCGTCACCTCGCCCTCCAGAAAGTAACAAACCTCCTGTTCGTCATAATGCCACGGAAACTCCGACACTTCTTTCTCCCAGATGGGCCAACTGGTTATCCCTCGCTGTTCCAGTTCCTTGGATTGTGGATTGGGTGTTACTTGAATGTCGCTCATACTTTTGCCGTTCATTTGGAGTTCACCACTTTCGCCACGGATTCTATCACGCCCTTGATTTCTGCCAACTTTTCTTCGGGAGTGACGCCGGTCATGCGCGGGAATTTACCGCCGACCTGGAACAGCACGCCGCGTTGCGAGAGAAACTGATCAAGATCGGAGCGAAGATCGTGCGCCATGCGCGGCAGGTGATCTTCCAGATGGCGGAGGCGGCGGTGCCGCGCGATTTGTTCCGCGACATCCTGAGGTCAATTGACCGCCTGAGATTGGCAACCGCACCGCCAGGATGAAGGAAGCGACTCAGCCATCGCAGGGGAATGCTGGAAACCACGGAGGCGGTGTCTTCGCATCCGGGAGAAACAGGGCTTGCGAGCCAAAAACATCATCGATACACCCCCCCGTGCCCGAGAAAAGCCGAGGGCGAACCGAAGAAAGCACTTGCAAATCTGTGGAGCAGGAAGAAAATCACGAAAAAGACTCACGCGGGTCGTGGACAAGAAACCACATGGGAAATGTCAGTTCAATTATGATCAAGGCGAATCTGCTGCAGAATGCGTCGTTCGAGTCGTCATCGGCCGGCTGGCGCGCGAACAACCTGGCGAGCGCGGTGAACCTCCAGCAGTATGGCTCCTCGCACTATCCTCCCCCCTTCGCCTGCTATGACGGGTATGGGTTCCTGGAGATGAACACGAGCCAGGCCGGGGGGTCGGTCGCTCAGGACGTGACGATCGCCCCTCAGCCCGGGCAGAGCTACTCGTTCTCGGTGTGGTTGCGCGCTGCGCCCGGCGTGAATTCGGTCTCGGGATCGGTTGCCTTGTGGGGCCTTGGCGGCACACAAGAGAACGGCTCTACCTCCTTCACCGTCGGCCAGGAGTGGACGCTGGTCACCGCTCCTCTCGACGTGCAGAACCCCGGTCACACCAGCCTGCGCGCCGAGATTTACATGCAGACCACCGGCGCCAACTTCGACGCCGATGGCGCGCAGTTGATCAACGCAGGCCTGCAGAATGCGTCGTTCGAGTCGTCATCGGCCGGCTGGCGCGCGAACAACCTGGCGAGCGCGGTGAACCTCCAGCAGTATGGCTCCTCGCACTATCCCCCCCCTTCGCCTGCTATGACGGGTATGGGTTCCTGGAGATGAACACGAGCCAGGCCGGGGGGTCGGTCGCTCAGGACGTGACGATCGCCCCTCAGCCCGGGCAGAGCTACTCGTTCTCGGTGTGGTTGCGCGCTGCGCCCGGCGTGAATTCGGTCTCGGGATCGGTTGCCTTGTGGGGCCTTGGCGGCACACAAGAGAACGGCTCTACCTCCTTCACCGTCGGCCAGGAGTGGACGCTGGTCACCGCTCCTCTCGACGTGCAGAACCCCGGTCACACCAGCCTGCGCGCCGAGATTTACATGCAGACCACCGGCGCCAACTTCGACGCCGATGGCGCGCAGTTGATCAACGCAGGCCTGCAGAATGCGTCGTTCGAGTCGTCATCGGCCGGCTGGCGCGCGAACAACCTGGCGAGCGCGGTGAACCTCCAGCAGTATGGCTCCTCGCACTATCCCCCCCCCTTCGCCTGCTATGACGGGTATGGGTTCCTGGAGATGAACACGAGCCAGGCCGGGGGGTCGGTCGCTCAGGACGTGACGATCGCCCCTCAGCCCGGGCAGAGCTACTCGTTCTCGGTGTGGTTGCGCGCTGCGCCCGGCGTGAATTCGGTCTCGGGATCGGTTGCCTTGTGGGGCCTTGGCGGCACACAAGAGAACGGCTCTACCTCCTTCACCGTCGGCCAGGAGTGGACGCTGGTCACCGCTCCTCTCGACGTGCAGAACCCCGGTCACACCAGCCTGCGCGCCGAGATTTACATGCAGACCACCGGCGCCAACTTCGACGCCGATGGCGCGACTCTTCCCTTGGTAGTGCCAACAGCACTCGTGCTTAGCGGAGGTGGGGCAAAAGGCGACTTTGAGGTCGGGGCCCTGACGTACCTATACACGCAGCAGAACATCAGCCCATCCATCATCTGCGGTACATCGGTTGGGGCTATCAATGCCGCGAAGCTCGCCGAGGGCAGTCCGACCTCCCTCACGGAACTCACGCAGTTCTGGTTACAACTGATGCAGAATCAGGATCTGTTATTGGTACAGGACTGGGTCTTGACCTCGCCCCTGGGCCCCGTGATCCTGTCACTATCGAACTCTAGTAGCTCCAGCGGGTCTATAGGGTCAGGGCCCGCCATTACGCTGTCCTTCTGGCAGAATTTTCTGCTGGCACTACCCATCGCTGGGGACGTGGCTCTCAACGTCGCAGTTGGCGACATCAACAAGGCGATCGAAGAACTAGGAACCGCGTCTTGCAATTCGGTCTACAACCTCAACCCCATCATGACGAAGCTCCAGCAGCAGCAGTATCTGAACACGACAGCGATTGCCCAATCCGGGATCAAACTGCGTCTGGGCAGCACTTGCCTCGAGGATGGCGGGCTGCACTACGTCACCGAGGCCGGAGTGCTGGTGGATGATCCGACGGTAACGCCCATCCCGCTTGCGACCGCAGTCCTCGCGTCGTCCTCGATACCGGCGATCTTCCCCCCGGTGGCGATGTTCAACAAAAGTTGGGTGGACGGCGGGGTGAGGAATGCCACCCCCTTGGATGCGGCACTCCAACTTGGCGCGTATACCGTCTATGTCGTCGTGGCCAGCAAGCCCGCCGTAGACCCGGCCCCGAGCTTTATCTCGCAGGGGATCGTCTCCATCATCGGGCGGGCTGTCTTGGAGATTATGCCGAACGCCCTCCAACAGTACCTCATTGACCCGCCACCGGAGGGTGTCTGGCTCATCCAGCCTTCGTTCGATGTCCACAGTCCTTTCATGGTTGATCCGGGCTTAATCTCCATTTCAATGGCCTACGGCTATATGCGTGCTGCCGAGATCCTGGCGTTCGGGTCCTTAAACAACCCGCTCTCTCCGCTGTCGGACCAAATAATTCAGGCCCGGCTCACGTGCTGGTCGCTGGAGAATCAGGCATTCGCCGCAGAACAATACGATTTTATCGTGGATCACCAGACCAATCCTCCTCCTCCCCCCGGTCAGACCCTGACCCCGAGCGATAACGGTGACACTTTCGAGAGCCTGCGCAATGCGAAATTGACGGTCCGGGACCTCATGTGCCAATACCAGAACGCGGCCGGGTTCAGTCCTTCCTTCCTCCCCTCCACGGATTTCCGCCTCCCCTCCGAACTCACGCAGTTCTCATTTCTCGGGGCACCCTTCAATTCAACGGGGTTTGCGGCGTGGTGGATGCAGTTCGAGCGCCACCCCTACTCGCCGCCGCCGGCAACACCATGGTCATCATTCTCCGACGGCACTGGGCTCACCGTGCAATCGGTATCGACAGCCATCGTGACATCGCTTCTGAACCCATGCACCCCCGTGCCGCCATTCCCGTACCCGGCCTAGCAGCCCGTTAAAGGACGGCAATTTTTCCGAGGGCCGAGGATCAGGCGAACGCAGACAGTTGCTGTAGCCATTACCAACAGCAAGCTCCGTTTAAGCCATGAGGACTACTTAAGGTTCGCAGCAGCCTCTGCCACGTACGCCGTTATCCTGCTAGAGCATTTACACTGATATGACTCCGCTCCAATTCACGTTAACGTGTCGTACCGCAGCCAGTCCAGCCCGCAAGGCGCGTCCAGCTTCCCAACGGCATCGCCAGAACCAATCGCGTAGTTCTGGCTTAAGGTGTTACACGAAGAAATCCAGTAAGTGCCGCTACCCCTAACGGGATAAGAATCCAGCCAGGAATTCGTAGTGCAAATGTGGCAACCGTTGACGGACGAATTTTGTAACAACTCCTTATTCTTAAGAGATGAATGTTTACGCTAACGCACTTGTTTGAAAGTGTCCACACTCCGCAGATGGGTAGTTCAACTGGGAGAAACAGTATAAATGGCCGCCAACTCCCCAAAGAGCCAGCCACAAAGCCACACGGCCAAAAACACGCGACCGGGAATCGGTGTCTTTTTATGGAAGAGCGTAAACCACGCGAAGCCACCACCCACAGTCCAGGCTGCGAGCCAGAAGCCAAGGAAACCGCTCTGGCCCCAGTTCCGCTTCGCAGGAATTACGATTTGTAAGCCACTCCCTGTATCATTGATTAGGGCGCGTGGCTTTGCTGGTTCGACGAGTGTCATCGGGTAATGATTCTAGCAACTTCTTGATTTCTGCCAACTTTTCTTCGGGCGTGGTGCCGGTCATGCGGGGAAACTTGCCGCCGACCTGGAACAACACGCCGCGCTGGGACAGCATGATCCGGTCTTCGCGGGTTTCGACAGTGTCGACGTGCGCCTCGCCCGCCTGGATTCGCACCTCGGCGCATTGCATCAGGACTTCCACTTTGCGGGGAATCTTGCCAAACCGGTCGCGGAACTCACGGTGGAGCGCCTTGACGTCGGCCTGCTCCAATGCCAACGCAATCTTGCGATACGCCTGGATGCGCAAGCGCGTATCGGAGATGTAATTGTTCGGAATCCGCGCATAGGATTCGCCCAGTTCATCATTCAGGAAATCCAGCTTGAGCGTGACCAGCGTCCGATGCCTGGGCTTTTCGCCCTTCATCCGGGCGATGCTCTCCTTGAGCAACTGGCAGTACAAATCGAACCCGATCGCCGTGATGTGCCCGCTTTGTTCCGAACCGAGAATATTGCCCGCTCCGCGAATCTCCAGGTCCCGCATCGCAATCTTGAATCCGCTGCCGAGCGATGAATATTGTTTGATCGCGCCGATGCGTTTCCGCGCGCTCTGGACCAGGTTCATGTGTCGCGGCAACAGAATGTACGCGTACGCCTGGTGCTTGTAGCGTCCGACTCGACCCCGCAGTTGATACAAATCGCTCAACCCAAACCGGTCCGCGCGATCGATGATGATCGTGTTCGCATTCGGAATATCGAGCCCGCTCTCGATGATTGTCGTGCACACCAGCACGTCGATATCGCCCTTGACGAACCGGCGCATGACATCTTCGAGTTCATCATCGCTCATCTGACCATGCCCGACATCGATCTGGATCTTCGTTCCTTCCAGCAGCGTCCGCAGTCGCGCCGCCACGCCTTCGATGGTCTGCACGCGGTTGTGCAGGAAATACACCTGGCCGCCACGGTTGAGTTCGCGCTGGATCGCCTGCTTGATCAGCCGCTCGTCATAGCCGGCAATGATGGTCTCGACAGGCAACCGATCCTGCGGCGGTGTCTGGATATTGCTCATGTCGCGCGCGCCCGTGAGCGAGAGATACAACGTCCGCGGAATCGGCGTCGCGCTGAGCGTGACCACATCCACCAGCTTGCGCAATTGTTTGAATCGTTCCTTGTGAAGCACGCCGAAGCGCTGCTCCTCATCGACGACCACCAGCCCGAGGTTCTTGAACAAGATGTCGCCGCTCAATAGCCGGTGCGTGCCGATCACGATATCCACGCCGCCTTTGCGCAACAACTGCGCAACCTTCTTCTGTTCGCGGCCCGTGCGGAACCGCGACAGCATTTCGATGGAAATCGGGTAACCCGACATCCGTTCGCGAAACGTGTTCCAATGTTGTTCGGCCAGCACCGTCGTCGGGCACAGCACCGCGACCTGATACCCGTCCATCACTGCCTTGAACGCCGCGCGAATCGCCACCTCCGTCTTGCCGTACCCGACATCCCCGCAGATGAGCCGGTCCATCGGCCGTCTCGATTCCATGTCACGTTTAACTTCCTCGATGGCGGTGATTTGGTCGGGTGTCTCATCATAAATGAACGCTGCCTCGAACTCGTGTTGCCACGCCGTGTCCGGCGAGAACGCATGACCTTCGAGGATGTTGCGCGCGGCCTGGATTTCCAGCAGGTTCGCCGCGAGATCCATGATCGCGCGCTCGGCGGTGAGTTTCTGCCGTTGCCAGAGCATGCCGCCCAGTTGATGCAGCGGCGGCTGGCGTTTCCCTGCCCCGATGTATTTCGAAACCAAGTGCGCCTGGTCGATGGGGACGTACAGCCGCGCCTCGTCGGCGTATTCAATGGACAGCACTTCCTGTTTCGTGCCGTTGAAGTCGAGCGACTTCAACCCGAGATACTTCCCGATGCCGTGCTGGACGTGGACGACGAAATCGCCCTCCTGCAATTCCGTCCAATCCGCCGGTTGCGCCAGTTGATGAAACTTCCGGCGCGGACGCACCAGCTTGTAGCGCCCGAAAATCTCCGAGTCGGTCACCACCGCCAGTTTGGCATCCGACCACAAAAAACCGCGCGACAGAAACGACGAGGGATGAAGCGTGAGCGTTGGCGGGAGAGATTTGAACTGTTCGCGCCACAATTCTTCAAACCGTTGTTTCTCGCCGTCGGTGCTGCAGAAAACGTGCAGCGCGCAGCCTTCCTCGACCCAGCGTTGCATCTGCTCGAAGAACACGTGCCGCATTTGCTCGGCCACCTCGGGTTCGGGCGAGCGTGTGTCGAGCGGGCGAAACGCGTCGAGCGACGCGAGCCGCAAATTGACGTGCGATTGCGGCGGATCGATGGCCAGCGCTTCGGTCAGTTGCACGATAGTCAGGCCCGACTCCAGCGTGTGCCGCCAGTCGACGAAAAACTTGTCCCCCTCGGGAATTTGACGGGCGTAGGTTTCCGCCGCTTCGGCGAGTCTGTCCGGCTCATCCAGCAACAACAGCGTGTTGCGCGGCAGGAGATCGACCAATGGCGCGGTCTTGTCGGTGGCCAGTTTCAGCAGACCAAGCTCACCGGCCGGCGTGACGACGAGCCGGTCCCGTTTCTCCCGCGATTGTTGCGTGACGGGATCGAAGGTGCGAATCGACTCAATCTCGTCACCGGAAAACTCGACGCGCACCGGCTCCTCACGGTCGATGGGGAAGAAATCGACAATCCCGCCGCGCATCGCCATGTCGCCGGGATCGCTCACCTGATACTCGGCGTGATAACCGAGTTCGGTCAGCGTGTCGAGGAATTGCTGAAGCTCCAGCGTCTGGCCGAGGCGAAGTTCCGTCCGCAGCGACATAAAGTATTCGGGCGCAAACGTGCGTTGCATGAGCGCCTGAACCGACGCGATCGTGACCGGCGCGTTCAGGTTGGTGAGTACCTTGAGCCGGTCGGCAATCGTGTCGGCGTGCGGGAGAACGTCTTCGTGCGGCAGCGTTTCCCAAGCGGGGTAAAACTGAACGCCGGGAAGCAGGGTTTGCAGATCGTTGAAGAACGCTTCCTGTGATTTCAATCCATCCGTCACGAGCAGGATTGGACAGTTCGCGATTTGAGAGAGCAAGGAGGCGGCGAAGGGTTTGGCAGCGTCGGCCACGGAATTTAGAGACAAAAAATCCCCCGCCTTGAGCCTCCGTTGGATAGGGGGTATCAGCGGAGACCCCAGCGCTGCCTCGAACAGCCCGTTTTGACTCACAAATCGTTAGCCAGCAGGCAAATTCAGCACCTGGATGATCGCCTTCCCGACAGCACGAAACTCTTCCGCCGACAAATTGCCCAGCCTGCTCACCAACTTCGACAGCGAGACTGGTTGGAGTTGTTGCAGATGGAACACCCCGACCTTCAGGAACGGCTTGGCAATTGGAAACTCCCAACGATTACCCCGGATGGCGGTGGTATGCGGAACAATCAACACCAACGCCAATTCATCGTCACGAGGGTAGTCGCTCAATACCAAGCAGGGACGCACCTTGGCCGCCAATCCCAAATCCACCTGCCAGACCTCACCGGTGGCCGGTTTTGCCATCCTCGTTCTCCATCGCGTCCAACATCTGGAACCGCTCGTCGGCACGACGGTCGGCATCGGCCAGGATTTGCGCGCCTTCTTCCAATTCGAAGATGCGCCGCACGATCTCCCGCCGCTCCTGCGGCGCGAGGTTCGGTAATGCTGTGAGGATTTCGGCCTTGCTCATGGCGAAGGAAGTATACCCTGACGAGCCCTCCTTTTCAAGGGCCACCAGCGCCCCGGGCGGCTACGGCATCCACTGGCCGCTGCTCGATGAGGATCTCTCCGTTTCCGGCCTGCTGCGTTCAGCGTAAATTGGCAACGCAAGGAGCGGCCAGTAGGGCACGACCAATTGGAACGTGGCAGGCTGGCGGCACAGGCCGTCTAACCCACGACAAAAATCCGTTGGCCCCGGTCGAAGTAGGTCACGGTCATGCCGACTGACTTGACGAACTCCACCTCTTCATGCTTGGGTTTCTTGCCCAGAACGATCTCAAGGCGGGCTGTGGGATCGCGTCTGAAACGGTATTCCAACAGTTGGCCTATCGCAGCCCGAATTGCATAATGAGTCTCGATGTTCTCCGTGGGTTTTACCTCACAGAAAACTTTCTTACCTTCTGAGTGATATTGGACATCTATGTGGTTTTCATTCTCGACATACTCGATGCTTCGGCCGGTAAGGAATTTGACGAATTTCTCTTGGAGCCGGTAATGAAGTGGTTCGACGGCACGGTTGCCCTCGACCCAGTATTGGAAGCGTCGGTCAGTGGGCGCATTTCCGTATCGCCTTTGAAGTTTCGTGCGCCGTCTTTCCCCGCGCGGCTGAACCGTGCCGACCCGTTTTGGCCTCTCGAAGTCACCGAATGAAAGCCACTGCAAGATGGCTTTCCGGTTGGTGGGAACGTAGGGTGCGATAATTTCGAGAACGACTTCCGGAGTCGTTAGCGTGTACGTTCCGTGATGTAAGGAAAGCTTGGTCTTCCCAGTGATCTTTCTGGCATCAAGCGGAATTGGTTTCGGAAACCAGTAGTAATGGTTAGGCGGGCACTTCCAACGGATCCACGTGTACTGCCTTTTCCAGTGAGCCATGAACTTCGCACGGTCGTCGCTGAAGGCTGCTCTCACAGTCGGCAAAACCAAGACGGTGGAAGCTTCGGCCACGACATTCAGGTTGTCGGCGATCAGTTTGCGATCTTCCTCGTCGTTCGCAAAAACAGAGGTCGCGATTCCGACCGCGTAGGTTCTCCTATCATGAGCAGCGATCATCACCAAGCCCAAGTCGCCGGTTGACGCAGCGTGAACAAGACTCGGTTTGCCCTCAGTGTGAAATACTTTGAATCCACGCCAGACCCAGTCCGGATTGTTATTCCATTCTTCGTGGCCGTATCCGTAATCCCGTGAATAACCCGACGTGCTCTGGTAGCCGGCCGGCCGGACGTACCTCTGGTCGTTCCACATGATGGGCTTCAAAACAACCAATTTCATACCGCTATGCTTCCGAAACTCTGTGGTTTCTGTGGTGAACTTCGTCGGTGTTACAAATTCAGCCGCTTCACGTTTTCCAGCACGTGGTCGGCGGACTTCTTCAACTGCGCGAGTTCGTCATTGCCCAGCTTCAACTCGATAATCTTCTCGACGCCGTTCTTGCCGAGCACGCACGGGACGCCAACGAACATGTCTTTCACGCCGTACTGGCCGGTGCACCACGCTGCACAAGGTAGCACGCGTTTCTCGTCATTCAAGATGGAGGCGACCATTTCGACAACCGACGCCGACGGCGCATAATACGCCGAGCCGGTCTTGAGCAGCGCCACGATCTCCGCGCCGCCGTTGCGGGTACGGGTGACGAGCGCATCGAGTCTGTCCTTGGCAATGAGGTCTTCCACCCGAATGCCCGCGACCGTCGCGTAGCGCACGAGGGGAACCATATCGTCACCGTGACCGCCGAGCACCATCGCATCCACGTCGCGCATCGACACGCCGAGTTCCATCGCAATGAAACAGCGGAACCGGGCGCTGTCGAGCACGCCCGCCATGCCGATCACCTTGTTCTTGGCGAAACCGAGCTTCACGCCCGCGAGATAGGTCATCACATCGAGCGGATTGCTGACGATGATCACCGTTGCGTTCGGAGCGTTCTTCTTGATCGTGTCGCACACGCTGCCAACGATGCCCGCGTTGGTTTTGAGCAAATCGTCGCGGCTCATGCCGGGTTTGCGGGCAATGCCGCTGGTGACGACGATCAGGTCGCTACCGGCGCAGGCGGCGGGATCGTTCGCGCCGGTGATCTTGGCGTCGAATCCTTCGAGGCAGGCCGACTCCATCATGTCCAGCGCCTTGCCCTGGGGCATGCCTTCGATGATGTCGACCATCACCACGTCGGCGAGCTGTTTTTCCGCGATGCGTTGCGCGGTGGTCGAGCCGACAAATCCCGCGCCGAAGACTGTCACTTTGCGATTCATGGGTATCCTGGAGTTTGAGTTGGGTTCGCGTTGGTTATTGAGAAAAGCGCGGGCGATGTCGAGCAGAAAGACACGAGAATGGGTGTGTGGCTGCCGCTTCTCCTTCGCGTGCCCCTAGTCGTCAGCGACAAGAGCGATGCCGTTGGTGGCGCAGACGACGCGTTCGTTGATTTCGGCCGGGTCGGTCGCGGCCCGCACGTGATAGGTTTTGACCTGGGGCGCATGCATGGAGAGCGGGTCACATCGTTCGCGCAGGTCGACGTATTCTGCCAGGTCCACCACGCCTTCGGTGTATTGTTTGGTCATGGTCTTGAGGAACGAGGCATCGTCGATGCGAACCCGATAGTTGGCGCCGGCGTCCGCCTTGAGCCGCTGGCGGACCACCTCCATTTTGCGGAAGGTGGGCACGAAGTAACCCGCGGTGGCGATGCGCGTACCCTGATAGTTGAAATAGGCCAGGCTGAGGATGATGCCGAAGCCGATCATCAGGAGCATCCCGTCGCGCAGCGGACGCCGCCAGCGGCTGCCAGCCAATCCGCGCACCATGAAAACGGCGGGCAGGAGAAAGAGCAGCGGGTACTGCACGATCAGGTAGCGGCTGTTGAAATTGCTGAAGGAGGAAATGAACAGTACCAATGGCAGAACCAGCAGTGACCCGACGAACACCTCGGCGGGCGCGTCCGCAAAAGCCTGCCTGGGCGAACGCCACTTCCCGCGCAATGATTGAACCAGGTGGACGAGAAAAGTACCGATGATCACGACGCTCAGGACCAGAGACAGCGCGTTGAAGGCGGCGAGAATCCAAAAGGAACCAAAACACGCGTCGCCGAAGACACGGTATTCGGAGAAGTCGCGCCCGGTAACGCTGCTCATCAGGTTGGACAGGTCGGTAAACGGGAGGGTGAGTATCTTCAGCACCGAAAAGGACGGGGGGAGCGGACCCCCGAGGATTCGGCGTGTATTTTCCCAGCCATGTTTCATTTCGCCGACGAGATACGGAATGTAGAACAACACCGACGTCGCCACTCCGGCGGCGAGCCACCTCGTATTCAATCGCGACGGACTCCACCACAGCAGGAGCATCACCACCGGCGCGATAAATACCGCCACCATGTGAAACTGTGGCATGATGGCCAGCAGCAGGCAGACCCAAAAAATGTTTCGCGAGTTCGGCTGCGTCACCACGTTCCAAAGCGCCAGGTACAACAACGCCCCGAAAAACGCCATGGGGATGGGATTCCAAGCGGTGGCGGAATAGTGGACCGGCCAGGGAGACGTGGCAAAGAACACGGCCGCCCAGAGTGAATACTCTGGTCCGAAGATGTTTTCCGCCAGGCGGTACACGAAGTAGATGACGCACGTCTGCAGGATGATCATCATCAGGCAGACCGTTTCGGGGGAACTGCCGATTTTGAGGCCGACCAGCCAAAACAACGCCCACATTGGCCCCGGGAGCTTCCCGGTCTTGAAATTGGGCTGCCCGATGTACAGGGCCCGCTCCTGGCCGGCATCCAGATCGATTGCGACCCGATATGCCAGCATTTCGTCTCCCATGGCCGCGTAATGGTAAGCCTGGCCCCAATACAGACCGACCAATCGGAGCAGGAAACCGAGACACATGATCCCGATCAAAAACGCGATCTTGGTCCGCTGTGGCATCTCGCGCATTGTAATGAAAGAAGCCGCCAAGGCGAGATGAATTAGGGCAGGCCGGCGGCACGGGAACCGCTTGGGCTTGTTGCCTCATAAAGAAATGACACCGAGCGAAGCGACGGTGTCATGGTCGTTGCCTCAAAAGGAAATGACACCGGGGTGACGGTAGATTGTGCGGGAAGTGGGGGGTTCATTCCAGTCTGTTTTTAGATGTTGTTGTTGCGCCCGCCCGCTCCGTGGGGGGAGACGGGGCGGGCGGTGCGGTCGAGTCAGGTCGCGAGGCGCAGGATCGGGTTGAGTTGTTGCTCCAGGTGCTGCGCCAGCACAAACGGATCCAAGGACTCGTAGTACTCGTGCAACCGTTGTCGCTGGCGAGGACTGATTTGGCCGCTGGCCAGCAATCGTTGATAGGCGGTCTGGGCGGGGTCATGGCGACGCACCCAACGGCTGCCCTCCCGCCACTTGTCGCGCAGTTTCATCGAGGGTAAGAAGAAGTTGTGCAGCGGCCCCCAGACTTGTTTGTACAGCGTGTTGATCGGGGTGACGACGCGCTCTTGGCCCAACCGTCCGTAGCCCAGCAGGTGGCGGGGCCACATCCAGTTCTTCTGTTCGACGTGGGCGTTGTCGTCTTTGTGGTAGGGCCGTGATCGGCTGATCTGTACGGGCTGGCGGCGGGCTTGGAGGTGACGAATCAGATGCCAATTCAGCCACTCGCTGCCGTTGTCAAAGTCGAAACCCAACAGGGCAAACGGCAGGCAGGCTTCGACGTCCTGGGTCTGGGCCAGCACGCCGGCCGCGCCCTTGTTCCACACCGCCCGTCCTTCGGTCCACGTGCTGGCGAGGTCGGTGTAGGTCAAACTCCAGACGAAGTTGCCGGCCAGACTGTCGCCACAGTGCGCCACGCTGTCGGCTTCCAGAAACCCGACGCGGCGTTCATCCCAGACGGCACCCTGCAGCGGAATCTGAGTACGCAACAAACTGCCGGGTTTGGTGCCGGCCAATCCCCGGCGCGCACCGGCCCGACGCGCCAGCAGCAACCGATCCAGCGTCGCGGCGCTGACATCGCCCAGCAGCTTGCGTTGAGCGGGCAACAGGCTGCCGAAGTGTTTGGCATAGTGCGGCAGCCACAGCGGCAGCGCCGCGACCAGGCGTTTCCCGCATGGTTGTTCGGCGGCCCGCCAGATCTGCGCGACGACCTCTCGAATCGGATCGTAACGGGCCGGAGCGCCGCTGGGCAATTGGCCCGTCGGCTTGGGCAAGCCGTCCCCAAGCAGTTTGATGGCGTGCTTGCGGCTGTACTCGTGCTGCTCGCAGAGCTCGTCGAGCAGTCGGGCTTTGCCTTCCTTGTGGCGGCGCGCATAGCGTTCGCGCCAGCGCTGGAGTTGTTGGTCACGGCTCAGAGCGATCATTTTCATGCCTCCATTCTCGGTGTCATTTCTTTATGAGGCAACGACTCGCTTTCCTCACCCTAAAACCCACCCCTTCGGTGTCATTTGATTTGAGGCAACTCGTGGGCCGCAAGGAGTATCATCGGAACGTTGACGCTTCAGGGGTGAAATGGTAGTCTTTTGCAAGCGTACCGCCGCGAGCGGTGCGACCTCTGGGAATCGACCATGAGGAACGTGTTAAACGAGAATGTGTTGGTGCTCAACCGCCTGTGGCAGGCGATCAACGTCTGCACGGTGGAGCGGGCGTTTATGCTCCTGTACATGGGGCATGCCGAGGTTGTCATCGAGGATGGCGGCAACTTCCAGACCTTCGATTTCCACGAGTGGCGCGAATTCAGCCAGGGACACCATGGCGAGGACGTCGTCCACACCGTATCGTTCAAGATCCGCGTGCCGCGCGTGATTCTGCTGCTGTTTTTCGACCGGCTGCCACACAAGGAAGTGAAGTTCACGCGGCACAACATTTTCGAGCGCGACCACAATATGTGCCAGTATTGCGGGAAGCGTTTCGACCGCCGCGAGTTGAACCTCGACCACGTCATTCCCCGCGACCGCGGCGGGACGACCACGTGGGAGAACATTGTGTGTGCGTGCATCCCGTGCAACACGCACAAAGCCAACCGCACGCCGACCGAGGCGGGCATGCACCTCATCAAGAAGCCGAAACGTCCGAAGTGGCGTCCGTTCGTCAACGTCACCATCGCCATGGTCGCGCACGATAGCTGGAAACATTTCCTAGACCTCGCCTACTGGAACGTCGAGTTGGGCGAGGACGCGGAGTAGAGGGTTAGCGCCCTGCTAAAAGACATCGACGACACCCAGCGTGAGGGCACGCGGCCTTCTATAGCCTAGCCATGGGTTTGTTGTTGGCCACAATCACCGAGTCGGGGCAACCCTCGAACGTTACCACTTTGAGCGTGGAATCAGGTGGCGGTGGTGTCACCTACATGGTCAACGCGAACTGACCCGCGAAAGATTTGTGTGTTTGTGGGACGGATGGTAGGTTCCGAAAGGTTCAACCAAAACGACAGGAGGCAATGATGAAAGCTGGCATATTGGCGGCGGTATCGATGATGAGTTTGGCGGTGGTTGGCGCGCGAGCGGACTCCGTGACCAAGGCGGTGGCGGTGCTGTCGTCGACCAAGGGCAATGATGTTTCGGGGGTGGTGACGTTCACGAAGGTCGATGGCGGCGTGAAGATCGTGGCGGACGTGACGGGTCTGACGCCCGGTCTGCACGGGTTTCACATCCATGAATTTGGGGATTGCAGCGCGCCGGATGGCGCGTCGGCGGGCGGTCACTTCAATCCGCATCACATGCAACACGGCGGACCCGATGCCGAGATGTGGCACGCGGGTGATTTCGGCAACCTCGAAGCGGACGCGACGGGCAAGGCGCATTACGAGCGGGTGGACACGGTGATCGCGCTGGAGGGCGCGGATTCGATCATCGGTCACGCAGTGATTGTGCACGCCAAGGCCGACGATCTGAAGACCCAACCGACCGGCAACGCCGGCGCACGGGTGGCGTGCGGCGTCATCGGGGTGGCGAAACCGTAAGCGGGAGACGCGTGGTGGCGAGCAGAATCAGCGTTTCTCGGCCGGATCCGTCGCAGGATTGGGCGGGAGGTTTGTTGTGGTTGATGCACCGGTTTTCTGACTCAGTTCAGCGATCTTTCGCTCGATCGCGTGGCGCACGGACGCCTGCTCGGTACTGGAAAGCTTTGACACCCACTGTTTGGCCTCGTCGATGCGTCCCGAGCCGGATGCACACGCGGGCCAGGTGACCGCACACAAATGCGCGCTGCCGGTCGTCAAGCGGTTGGCGAAGACAAAATTGCCACGCCTCATAGGCGCCCGGCCAATCCGGTTTGGGCAACTGGTAGAAGGTCTCGGCGTACGTGCTCGAGAGATCGTAGTTTTGCGGGTCCAGGTCACGGGCCGCGCGAAACTGCTCCAGGCTATGTTGAAAAATCTCATCCACGGTCCAGCCATAGACGGCGCGCGACTCATTGCGGAAAAGTTGACAGGTCGTCGCCCAGTTGAAGCGAAAAATCGGTTCGTTCGGCGCCAAGTCGATGGCCGTCTGGTAATACTGGAGCGCTTTGACGGCCCGGCCATCGTGACCGTAGACATTTGCGAGGTTGTTGTACGCGTACGGTTCGCGCGGATCGACTGCGATGGCCTTCTCCCACCAACGAGCGCCTTCGTCCTCGTCCCCTTCATCGTAGAGCAGACCGCCGTACGCGACCATCGCGCGGGCGTGTTCGGGATGATTGTGGAGAAAATGTTGGTAGTCGCGGTTGAGGCGCTTCTGGTGCGCCTTCCAGCCTTCGATGACCGCGGGCGGTGTATGCGCGTCAAACCGGTCCTGTTGCGCCCGCAGTTCGTCGCCGCGCGACAGAAGGAAACGAAATTGGCGTTCTGCGTCGCGAGGGTCTTCCTCGCCGTAAACACCATGCGCGAGCGCCACGGCGAACAGGCCGATCATCAACGCGCGCCACATGAAACGTCAGCGCCCCTTCCATTCGGCGGCGGGATTGTCGGCATCGGCGCGCTTATCGAGCGGGTCATACTTTTCGGCGAGACCCAGCTCGAAGGGCTGATTGTCCGGGTTCGGCGCGACTTCGCGGTATTGCGCGTAGCACTTGTAGCAAATCGTCACGTCGGGCAGAAATTTGTAGAGCAATCCGTCTGCCAGCACAAATGCGGCCCACACCAGCGTGCCTTCGACGAGCCGGTTCTTCCACGCGCAGAGCAGGAACAGGATCGCACCCGCCACGAAAATGCTCACGCCGAGGGTGCGGTTGAAGTCTTTTTGGACGTACACGGTGTTGCAATCGCACACGGCACAACAGTCCACCACGTTGTTGCGCCGCATTCGCTCGGTGATGCGCAGCCGAATCGTTTTCTGGCACAGCGGGCATGGCGATTCGTCCTGCGACAAATCCTCAAACTCCAACTCGTGCTTGCAGTGGGGACACAAGAACTGAATCTTCACGGGAGAAGCCTAACACAAGCGTGCACCCGTTCAAGACTGGACAACCCCGCGGCCTTCGCGTATTGACCTGCCCGATGAAAGCTGTCGTGCAACGTGTGTCCCGCGCGTCCGTTCGGATTGACGGCCAGACTGTCGGCGAAATCGGACGGGGCCTGCTCGCACTGCTGGGCGTCGGCAAGGATGACGTCGCAGCGGACACGGAGTGGATGATCAAGAAGGTGCTTGCACTGCGCATTTTCCCCGACGACGCCAAGAACATGAACCGCTCGGTCACGGACATCGGCGGCGGGATTCTGGTGGTGTCGCAGTTCACGTTATACGGCGATGCGCGCAAAGGCACGCGCCCGAGTTTCTCCAATGCCATGCCACCGGCCGAGGCCGAACGGGCTTACAACGATTTTATGGCGAAGCTGCGCGCCGCCACGTCGCTCCAAGTCGCCGAAGGCAGATTCGCCGCGATGATGGACGTGGAGCTGGTGAACGACGGCCCGGTGACAATTGTGCTGGACTCACATGCGTAAGCCCACGGAAAAGCATCCGGAGCCGGCGTTGACGTTTGGCGCGCCGCGCCATCTGGCCAACGTGACGGTCATTCTCGTTGAGCCGGCGGTGCCGGGAAATATCGGGTCGGCGGCACGGGCGATGAAGACGATGGGGCTGACGGACCTCGTCGTGATCAACGGCCCGAAGGACTTCTCCACGCACCAGCAGGCAATCATGTTGGGCCACGGCGCGGGTGATGTGTTGGAAAAGGCCCACGTGGTCACGACATGGGACGAAGCAACGGACGGTTTGCACTGGCTGGTCGGCACGACACACCGCAAACGCCGCGCGCAGTTCCCGCAGATTGTCGAAGCGCGACAGGCCGCGGCAAAAGTCGCCGAGCTTTCTCATAAACATCGCGTGGGAATCGTCTTCGGACGCGAGGAAGCGGGGCTATCCGACACGGAATTGCGCCGGTGTCACGATATCGTCAGCGTCCCGCAAGCGGCGGAGTATCCATCCTTAAACCTTGCGCAGGCGGTGATGTTGTTCGCGTACGAAGTGTATTTGGCGAGTGTGGGTGAGATCCCGAAGCCGCGCTACAATCTCGCCACCGTCCACGAAGTCGAGTCGGTGCTGAACCATCTCGCGCAATCTTTGGCGAAGATTGGCTTTCGCCCGCACCAGGGCGATCCGGATTCATTCCTGCGTTCGTTGCGCCGCGTCATCGCCCGGGCTCCGTTGGAGAAACGCGACTGCAACGTCCTGCACCGGATTTGCCAGCAGATCGATTACTACGTGAAGGACCATCCGAAAACGTAGGGCGGGCTGGGTCGCAAATCCAACAACCTTGAACCTCCACCTCCAAACCCTAGTCGCTTTTCGCCTCCAGCGCTGCGATACGTCTCATGATTTCGCGCCCGATGTCGAAGTAGACGGCCTTCAAGGCGTCGCCGCGGAGGTCTTCGAAGTTCTCCGGGAGCGGATAGAGGAACGGTTCGCCGAACTTGATCTCCACGCGTGCCGGCCGTGGCAGGCTTGCCCCTTTCGGCAGCGCCCGCTCCGTGCCGAAAATGCGCATCGGCAGGATCGGCACGTTGGCACGTGCCGCAATCATTCCGATCCCCGCGCGCGGTTCCTGCAACTGGCCATCCTTGCTCCGCGTTCCTTCTGGAAACATCAGCACCGCCTTCCCCTCGCCGAGCATCCGCAACACCGTTCGCATCGCGCCGATATCGCCACGCTCCCGGCTCATCGGCACGCAGTGCCAGCTACGCAGGATCCAGTTCGATACCGGGTTGCGGAAGAGCGTGTCCCGCGCCATGAAGAATGCCTCGCGCTGGCACGCCAGACCAAAGAACGGCGGATCGAGAAAGCTGATATGATTGCCGGCCAGAATGAACCCCCCGTCGTCCGGCAGCCTCTCGGCGTTGTACACGCGACCCCGGTGATACAAATAAAAGTAAGCGCGAAACCAAAACCGGCAGAACCGATACCACCACAGACGCATAACGCGCTCAGGCCCCGCCAACGCCGAAACTGCCGCGCCGTGGCGATTGCTGCCGGATGTGATCCAGAATTACCCTGGCATTTTCTTCGACCGACAAATGCGAATTCTCGATGACGGTCGCCCCGAGGGCGATCTGCAAGGGCGACGTGCTGCGTCCGGAATCCTTCTTGTCGCGGCTCTGGAGCGATTCCTGCACGCCTTCCTGGCTGGCCGGGATCTTCATCGCTTCCAAGTCGCGTTTCCGACGCAGTGCGCGCACTTCGGGGCTGGCTTCGAGGTAAAACTTGTGCGGCGTGTCGGGAAACACCACCGACCCGATGTCGCGTCCCTCCATCACGAGACTCCCGAATTTCGTGAGCGACCGCTGATGCTGCACCAGCACCTGTCGCACCTCGGGAATTGCCGCAATCGTCGACACTTTGTCCGTCACGCGCGGATCGCGGATCGCGTTGCCGGGATACTTCCCATCAATCAGCATGCGCACCTGTCCATCAACCACCTCGAAACTGAGTTTGATGCGATGCATCATCGCGATCACGGCGATCGTGTCATCCGGGTCCACGCCCTCTTCGAGCGCCTTCCACGTAATCGCGCGGTACATCGCGCCTGTGTCTACGTAGTGATAGCCCAGCATCTTGGCCAATGCCCGTGACACCGTGCTCTTGCCGCTGGCCGCCGGCCCGTCCACCGCCACCACCGTTACATTCTCGCTCATAGTTTGGAGGATCGCGCTTCCGAGTGGCCGCGCCGTTTTCTGGCTCGCTTGCGCGAGTCTCTCTGAGTTCAAGTTCTTAATTGCTCCAGCTTATCAAAAAAATTCGGGAATGTCTTGCTCACACAACCGGGATTCTTAATCCGAATCCCCGGAACTTTCAATCCCAACACCGCAAAACACATCGCCATGCGGTGATCATTGTACGTTTCGATGTCCGCGCCATGCAACTGACTAGGCTCCGCCGGCCATACCGTGAACCCATCTTCATGCTCCGCCGCCTTCGCGCCGACTCGCCGCAGCTCCGTCACCATCGCCTGGATCCGATCGGTTTCTTGAACCCGTAGTCGTGATGCATCTTCAATGTGAAGCGGGGCTTTTCCAAATAGGGAGCAAACTGCAAGCGTCATCACGCTATCCCCTAAATGCAAGACCCTTGAAGCTTTCAGGGGATTCCTGTCTTTCAGCTGAGGCAGGTAATCGGGAAAATGTGCGTCAATTTGCAGCGACTTTTGTGGGCAATGTGCAATACGGACATCACCCCGTCCGATCCAGCCAGCTGCAAGAAAGTATGAGGCACTAGAAAGATCGGGCTCAATTGCCCTGTCCCCAAAAAAACCGTTGGCCATATCAGACGTCATGATGAAATAGTAGTCTTCGTCGCGGTATTCGCTCTTCGTCGCAGTCATCTTTACGGACAGACCCAACGGGCCGCATCGCCTAGAGATTAGCACCAAGGCGCTCGCAAATTGGCTGCTGCGTTTTGCGCTGATAGTAATTTCGCCTCCGCGCAATCCCTCTGCACGGATCTTCGCCGGTAGACGGTCGTCCTTTGCCTCAATTCTTGCGCCAAGGGAGCGAAGCGCCTCGAATAGCTCCTTCATCGGACGCTCATGCATCCGCTCGTCGCCGTGAATCGTGTATTCACCGTGACCAAGACACACGAGTGCCGTCAAGAATCTCGCCGCCGTGCCGGCGTTGCCAACATACAATTCCGCTTTCTTCGCCGGGATTTCACCGCCTCGACCGACAACTGTGATGGTTCGATTGCATTCCTCGGCAGGATCGGGTTCGACCGTGACTTCGAATCCGAGCTTTTGTAGCGAATCCACCATCACCTGTGTATCGTCGGCCCAGAGAGCGCCGCGAAGCGTGCGCTTGCCGTCCGCCAGCGCGGCGAGAATCAGCGCGCGGTTGGTGATGCTTTTTGAGCCGGGCACTGTAATCGTGCAATTCGGCGGTTTCGTGAGCGGCTGAATTTCGAGAATGTCGGGCAGAGGCTTCACGTCTTGAACCTCAGCTCATCCCGGAAATGCTTCGCGCGTTTGAGCATCGTGCGGAGTTCGACCGCGTCGCTGTTCTCCACCGCGGCGCGCACTTTTACGAGTTCTTCAATCAGCGCATCGAGCGCACGACCGATTTCTTCGCGGTTCTGCAGGCAAATCTCCGTCCACATCTCGAACGGGCCACCTGCGATGCGCGTGAAATCCTTGAACCCGGGCCCGACAAAGTTCAGCGGATGCGACCCGTCACTGCAGACCACGTTGACAACCGTTGCGGCAACGAGATGCGGCAGGTGGCTGATGCGGGCCACAATTTCGTCATGCTCCAGCGGCGCGAGCGTTTTCACCGTGCAACCAATCGCCTTCCAAAAATCGTACACCAATTGCAGGGCCGCCTTGTCCGTGTCCTCGCGCGGCGTGACGATGCACACGGCGTTGTCGAAAAGATCGCGCCGTGCCGCCTCGATGCCCGATTGTTCCGAACCGGCCATCGGATGCGAACCAACGAAACGGGCTTTGCCCGCAAGCGCATCCGACAATGCCGTGACAATCGGATACTTGACGCTGCCAACATCGGTTACGACACAACCTGCTGGCAGAACAGGAAGGATTTTCTCGACCAACCCTCGCATCGCGCCAATCGGCGTCGCCAGCACGACCAATTCGGCGTCGGCGACGACCTTGGCGAGGTCGTTCGTCGCTTCGTCCGCCGCGCCGAGTTGATACGCCTGGTCGGCCGCGTCGGGCCGGCGCGCCCACATCGACACCCGTCTGGCAACCTTGCGTTGTCGGGCCGCAAGACCGATGGAGCCGCCCAGCAGGCCGGGGCCGAGGATGGAGAGTTTGCGAAGCGTCATCGAATTCCTTTGTAACAGCAAACATTTCGTTTGGCAACATAACGGGATTCTGCTTATAGTGCCGGCGGCTGTTGGAGTACGCCGATTCGTCGGTGCATTGGGGAATGCAGAGCGGTGGCAGCTGGCCACGTTTCGCGTAGTCACCGCCCTCCAAAGCCACAAGGAGAAACATGAGGAGGTTGGGGAATTATTTGGCGGCAACGCTCGCTGTGGTTGCCGTTATCAGTTTGGTGAACTCGTGCACCTGGCGCGGCCAGACGTACGACCAGAGCATGTCGAAGCCCACACCCGCGCCGGCCTATGTCCCCTCCCCTTCGCCCGCTCCCCGGATCGCGCGCGCCGGCGAACTGCGCGGCGTGTGGGTGAGCGATACGACGAAACTCGACTGGGACAGCGCGACGGAAAACCTCCGTCGCGCGGGTTTCAACACGATCTTCGCCAATCTCGCCTCGGGCGGCGCGGCGTTTTACCCCAACAGCCACGCGTTGCCGAGCGTCGTGCGTGACATCACGGACCCCGTCGCGCGCGGGATCGATCTGGCCCACGAGCGGGGGCTTGCCGTTAATGCCAAGCAAATAGTCACGTTCATGTACAAGGCCCCGCCGTCGTTCCAACGCCAACTTCTGGCCGCCAACCGCGTGATGCGCGGGCCGGACGGCCACCCCATCCTGCAGTCCGGCTTTACGTGGCTGTGCCCGTCCGTGCCGGCGAACCGCGCGCTGATCGGGTCGTCGGTGACCGAGATGGTGAAACGGTATCCTGTGGACGGCATTCAATTCGATTACATCCGCTTCTCCGAACAGCCATGTTGTTTCTGTGAGAATTGCCGGCGCGAATTCGAGCAGAGCATCGGCACCCGCGTCCGCCATTGGCCCGCGGATGTGTTGGAGGGCCCGTACGTCGCGAAGTTCAACCAATGGCGTCAACACGAAATCACTGAGTGGATCGAAGACTTGTCCAGCCGCGCGCGCCTGGCCCGGCCCGGTCTGGCGGTTTCAGCAGCGGTCTTTCCTGACCTCGATCGCGCGAAAGAAGAAAAGGCGCAGGACTGGAAACTGTGGCTGGACCGCGGCTACGTCGATTACGTGTGCACCATGACCTACACGCCCGACACGCGTGATTTCGAGACAAAAGTCCGCAAGGAGCAGATGTGGGCGTCGCAGCGCAACAAGGTTGTCGTCGGGATCGGAAGCTGGAAATTCGACCGCATGAGCCAGTTGGCAGCGCAAATTATGATGACGCGACAACTCGGGGCGCCCGGGTTCGTCCTGTTTTCGTATGATGACGCGGCGACGCGCAACTTCCTGCCCGAATTGGGACCATCGACCGTCAAATTCTAGGCTTCTCGTCCGTTCCAATTGCCCTTGTTGCCTCATAAAGAAATGACACCGAGCGAAGCGACGGTGTCATGGTCGTTGCCTCAAAAGGAAATGACACCGGGGTGACGGTAGATTGTGCGGGAAGTGGGGGGTTCATTCCAGTCTGTTTTTAGATGTTGTTGTTGCGCCCGCCCGCTCCGTGGGGGGAGACGGGGCGGGCGGTGCGGTCGAGTCAGGTCGCGAGGCGCAGGATCGGGTTGAGTTGTTGCTCCAGGTGCTGCGCCAGCACAAACGGATCCAAGGACTCGTAGTACTCGTGCAACCGTTGTCGCTGGCGAGGACTGATTTGGCCGCTGGCCAGCAATCGTTGATAGGCGGTCTGGGCGGGGTCATGGCGACGCACCCAACGGCTGCCCTCCCGCCACTTGTCGCGCAGTTTCATCGAGGGTAAGAAGAAGTTGTGCAGCGGCCCCCAGACTTGTTTGTACAGCGTGTTGATCGGGGTGACGACGCGCTCTTGGCCCAACCGTCCGTAGCCCAGCAGGTGGCGGGGCCACATCCAGTTCTTCTGTTCGACGTGGGCGTTGTCGTCTTTGTGGTAGGGCCGTGATCGGCTGATCTGTACGGGCTGGCGGCGGGCTTGGAGGTGACGAATCAGATGCCAATTCAGCCACTCGCTGCCGTTGTCAAAGTCGAAACCCAACAGGGCAAACGGCAGGCAGGCTTCGACGTCCTGGGTCTGGGCCAGCACGCCGGCCGCGCCCTTGTTCCACACCGCCCGTCCTTCGGTCCACGTGCTGGCGAGGTCGGTGTAGGTCAAACTCCAGACGAAGTTGCCGGCCAGACTGTCGCCACAGTGCGCCACGCTGTCGGCTTCCAGAAACCCGACGCGGCGTTCATCCCAGACGGCACCCTGCAGCGGAATCTGAGTACGCAACAAACTGCCGGGTTTGGTGCCGGCCAATCCCCGGCGCGCACCGGCCCGACGCGCCAGCAGCAACCGATCCAGCGTCGCGGCGCTGACATCGCCCAGCAGCTTGCGTTGAGCGGGCAACAGGCTGCCGAAGTGTTTGGCATAGTGCGGCAGCCACAGCGGCAGCGCCGCGACCAGGCGTTTCCCGCATGGTTGTTCGGCGGCCCGCCAGATCTGCGCGACGACCTCTCGAATCGGATCGTAACGGGCCGGAGCGCCGCTGGGCAATTGGCCCGTCGGCTTGGGCAAGCCGTCCCCAAGCAGTTTGATGGCGTGCTTGCGGCTGTACTCGTGCTGCTCGCAGAGCTCGTCGAGCAGTCGGGCTTTGCCTTCCTTGTGGCGGCGCGCATAGCGTTCGCGCCAGCGCTGGAGTTGTTGGTCACGGCTCAGAGCGATCATTTTCATGCCTCCATTCTCGGTGTCATTTCTTTATGAGGCAACGACTCGCTTTCCTCACCCTAAAACCCACCCCTTCGGTGTCATTTGATTTGAGGCAACTCGTGCCCGAGAAACACCCCCTTTTTCCACTTGCAATGCCCCGGTATAGGGCTATGATGGTTAGTCCTGCCACGAGCGGTCGAGGCAGTATGTAACCGTTCCGAAGAGATTCGGGACATAAAAACACTAAACCAAAATCCAGTCGTTATTAGACGGGATGTCCCGCGTCGGAAACACGTTGTGCCGGCGAGGGATGAAACAGCGGAGGATACATTGGCAAGCGTAACAGTCGCAGAGTTGTTGGAAGCCGGGGTTCATTTCGGTCACCAGACCAAGCGGTGGAACCCCAAGATGAAAAAGTTCATTTTCGCCGCCCGCAACGGCATTCACGTCATCGACCTCAACAAGACCCTCACCCAAATCGAAGTCGCCTGCGGATTTCTCCATGATACGGTCGCCAGCGGCGGCTCCGTGTTGTTTGTCGGTACCAAGAAGCAGGCGCAACAGGAAGTCAAAGAAGCCGCGATCCGGCACGAACATGCCGTACGTCGTGGATCGGTGGCTCGGCGGCACGCTCACGAACCTTCGCACGATCCGTAACAGCGTGAAGCGGATGCAGGAAATCGACCGCCTTCTCACATCGCCCGAGGGCGAACACCTGCCCAAGAAGGAAGTCGCCTCCCTCCGTCGCGAGCAAAGCAAACTGCATCGCAATCTCGACGGCATCGTGAACATGGAACGGGCGCCCGCAGCGATGTTCGTGATCGACATCCAGCGCGAAGCCATCGCCATCCACGAGGCGCAACGACTCGATATTCCGATCATTGCCATCGTCGACACCAATTGCGATCCCGATCAGGCCACATACCCGATTGCCGGCAACGACGACGCGATTCGCGCCGTCAAACTCATCACCAGCGTGATCGCCAATACCGTCGCCGAAGCGCAGGCGGAATTGGGCCGGAAATATCCCGCTCCGCCCCCGGAGCCGGTGGCGACCGAAGTGGCGACGCCTCCACCGCCGGTGGAGCCCGCTCCCGCCCCGGAACAAACCGCGGTGTCGGCCTAGGCAATTCCGCAGGCAACCATTTCCAATGACTACGACAGCCATGCAAATCGACCCCAAACTCGTCAAAGCCCTTCGCGAAAAGACCGGCGCCGGCATGATGGACTGCAAACTGGCGTTAGTGGAAGCCGGCGGCGACATCGTCGAGGCGGAAAAAATCCTCCGCAAGAAAGGCATCGCCGTGGCCGGCAAAAAGGCGGGGCGCGTCGCGAAGGAAGGCTGCATCGCCAGCTACATTCACCACGGCAGCAAGCTCGGCGTGCTGCTGGAAGTGAACTGCGAGACGGACTTCGTGGCCCGCAACGAGGGTTTCCGCGAGCTGGTCAAGGACATCACCCAACATATCGCCGCGGCCAATCCGAGCTATGTGAGACGCGAGGAAGTCCCGGCGGTCGTCGTCGAAGGTGAAAAGGAAATCTACCGCGCCCAGGTGAAAGACAAGCCGGCGCCAGCCATCGAGAAGATCGTCGCGGGCAAGCTGGAAAAGTTCTATTCCCAAGTGTGCCTGCTGGAGCAGCCGTTTGTGAAGAACCCCGAGATCACGATCAACGACCACGTTACCGCCAAGATCGCGCAGTTGGGCGAGAACATCGTGGTCCGCCGCTTCACCCGCTGGCAGCTCGGCGAGGAAATCCCGGGTTCGACGCCGGCGGCTTGATCGACGGGGTAGTCCACTTCGTCACGAGTTTACAGTTCTGACATCTCTGAGAGGCCGGTCACCCCGGCCTCTTTTTCTTCTCCGGCTGTCACCCTGAGCTTGTCGAAGGGTCTCTGTCGTTCCGCGGGTGTGACCAGACAACAACGACCGAGATTCTTCGCTGCGCTCAGAATGACAACGCTGGCGACCTGTAGCGTTCAGGGTTCCAAATTGGAAACTTGAACCCGCTCACGCCTTTCCCCTTTGAGATCACAGTTTGTGATCTCAAAGAACCCAACTTCTGCGCCATCGCCACGCTTGCCAAGAGCGGCTCCCGTGTAAAACCGTGAGCATGTCGAAGACCTCGGCCCCGACTCCGAAATACAAGCGCGTGATGTTGAAGCTGAGCGGCGAGGCGTTGCTCGGTCCCCGCGGACACGGCATCTCACCGGAAACCTGCGATGCCATCGCCAAGGAAATCAAAGAGATCAAGCATCTCGACGTTCAACTGGCCATCGTGATCGGCGGCGGCAACATCTTTCGTGGTGTGGCGGGAAGCAAACACGGCCTCGACCGCACGGCCGGGGATTACATGGGGATGCTCGCGACCGTGATCAATGCCCTCGCGCTGCAGGACGCCCTGGAAAAAAACCACGTGGAGACCCGCGTGCAATCCGCCATCGAAATGCGCGCGGTCGCCGAGCCGTTCATCCGCCGCCGTGCGATCCGCCACCTCGAAAAGGGCCGCGTGGTCATTTTTGCGGCCGGGACGGGTAATCCCTATTTCTCGACCGACACGACCGCCGCGTTGCGCGCGAGCGAAATTGGCGCCGACGTGTTGCTAAAAGCGACGAAGGTGGACGGTGTTTATTCCGCCGATCCGAAGACGGACCCGACGGCCAAGCGGTACGAAAAACTCAGTTACATGGACGCGTTGAAGGGACGGCTCAACGTCATGGATTCCACGGCGTTCTCGCTGTGCATGGACAACCGCATCCCCATCGTGGTCTTCAACCTCTTCGAATACGGCAACGTCCGCCGCGCCATTCTCGGCGAGGCGATCGGCACGCTCGTGAGCGAGTAGCTCATGTTCTGTGGGAAGGGAGGACGAGGCCCGGCCCAGCGCCGCCGCTACGCGAAGTGTTGGATGAGTTGGCCGAAATTCTCCAGCATGAGCGTGCCACCGTCTGGTGTGATCTCTTCCAGTTCGTGCTGCCATGTGGTGTGGTACGGGATGAACACGGTGCCGAGCCCGGCGGCGCGGGCGGGGTTGATATCGGAACGCGGCGAATTGCCAACCATCCAGGTTTGCGCGGGCGCGAGGCGGTGTTTCGCAATCATATCGCGATAGGTCTCGACTGATTTCTCGAAGACGACCTCTGTGACGTGGAAGAATGGCGCGAGGCCCGAGCGATCGAGTTTGGCGAGCTGTTCTTCTTCGCGGCCCTTGGTCAAGAGGATCAGGTGGTTGGCCGCGCGGAGTCGGGGAAGTGTTTCGCGCACACCGGGCATGAGATCAATTGGATGGCGCCGAATCCAGTTCTCTTTCTGTTGAATCCACGATTCCAGGTCGGTGGCGCCCAGTTGGCGGGCGACCTCGTGTAGCGACTGGCAAAAGGCCTGACTGCCGTAGCCGGTGACCTTGACGTTGCGCTGTTCGGTTTCCCAAAGCAACTGGTCGACCCGATCGGCGGCATGACCCTGCTGCCCGAGCGTGGCGACGAACTCCGCCGTGACCCGCTCGAAGTAGATGTTGTTCTCCCAGAGCGTGTCGTCGGCATCGATCAACAATGTGCGATTTGTGGACATAGCTGCTTTTTCCTTGCTTGACCTCACGCGAGTTTTTAAGCTGAGACACCATGACTCTGCAAGAAGTCCTCGACTCGATGGAAGAAAAAATGATGAAGACGCTCGAATTCGTCCATAGCGAATTTGCCACCGTCCGCACCGGTAAAGCGTCGACGTCCCTCGTGGAAAACATCCCGGTGGAAGCCTACGGCTCGCACATGCGGTTGCGGGAACTGGCGGGCATTTCCACGCCCGAACCGCGCTTGATCGTCGTCCAGCCGTGGGACGCCACGCTCGTCCAAGCCGTGGAGAAGGCGATCATGAAGTCCGAACTCGGCGTCAACCCGCGTGTCGACGGCAAGATCATCCGCATCCCGATCCCCGAACTCGATCAGGAACGTCGGCGCGAGCTCGACAAGGTCTGCAAGAAAATGGCCGAGGATGGCCGCATTGCCATCCGCAATGAACGGCGTCACGCGCACGACCTTGCCAAGAAATTGCAAAAGGACGGCGACATCACCGAGGATGAATTGAAGCACTCCGAAAAGGAGATTCAGAACAAGACCGACGAGTACATCAAAGAGATCGACACCGTCCTGTCCCACAAGGAAAAGGATATTCTCGCGGTGTGAATTGCCGGCGCGAATCTGGCACACGGCCCATGGGTGCCGCCGCGGACTTGCATTGTGCGGATAGCCTCCTCGCAGACGTTGGGGGGAAAACTTCACCGTTGCGAATCGCGTTCGTTTCGCTATAGTCAACCCGCTCGCACGGCAATTTCGACGACCCCATCGTCTAGCCCGGTCCAGGACATCGCCCTTTCACGGCGGTAACACGGGTTCGAATCCCGTTGGGGTCGCCATTTCATTTTACTCAATGAAATGGCGTGTTTTCAGTTTTTACGTCCTGAGTGCTAACGTGTGGTGCTAACGGTTGCGGTCGTGTGTGAGGGTGTCGGGGGGGGCAGGATGCGCTCGTTTTCGAGGGGGGCGAGCTTGTGACATTCGTGACGCTTGTGACAGCATATCGTGATCGAGGAAGCGGCCGCTGGAGTGGCCGTACAGTGTCCGAAATGCAGCCAGAGTCTTACGGTTCCGGCGGCTGTTGCCCCCGCACCACCGTTGCCGCCCGTCCCAGTCGAAGCCCCACCTGTGATTTCGCAATCGACCCCGCCCGCCACCGCTGACACGCGGCGCTTGTCGAAGAAGCGAGTTGCTTTGCTGATAACCACAGGTGCCATTATCTTTGTGGCCTTGTGCACTATTGGGGTGGTGCTAATCAATAGCCCAAGCCCAGAGGCGAAGGCGTCCGAGGCAGTCGAAAAATACGAGGAGGCGTGCCTTAATGACTTCTCTAATCCCCGCAGCGTCCGCCACATCCTACTATTGGATTCCGCCCCAAAAACCTTGCTAGGTCTTGCCCAGGCAGACCCGACCTATAATCAAGACCGGGCGAATACTTTTCTCGGAATCACTGAGCAAGAAGTCGTGCGGCGTCTGGGCCAACCATACAAAATTAAAATCCAGACGAACGCATTTGGCGAGGGCACAACTTACAGGATGCTTCTTTATGACGACTCAAACGAAAAAGCAACGCTGTTTGTCATTTTTGACACGGATGGTGTTCTTGGCGTCTTTGGCAAAAAGGTTGTCGTTAGCATCGGTTGCTATCGCGGCGTGTGGTTCGGTCCAGGTAAGGAATTTTTTCAGTCTTTGCACTGATTAGAGTCTGGGCGTTTGGCTTGCGAATCTTTCTCAATATGGGCGCGACGGCGAGATCAATGGAGAGCCTTATGGACATTACATTCAACTGCGGAAGTTGCGGACAGCATATTGTCGTAGATGAAGCGGGTGCGGGAGTAACCGTGCCGTGTCCGAAGTGTGGTCAGTCTCTCACCGTACCACAGGCGGCTACCGAGTCGCCGCTCAAAACGCCGGTGCTTCCGAATGAGATTGCCCTACCTCGTTCATTCGCGTGGCGTCTTATTGGCACAGTAGCATTGGTGCTAGGGTTGGCGCTTGTTGTGGTTGCGGTGACGAACTACCGGCAATCCGCGAAGGCCACCACGGTTGAGATATACATCCGCACACAGGGCGGGGAAACAGTACGATTGTCCGGTGCCATAGTAGAAGTCTGCAAGAACGTCGCTGCTCCGCATCCCGCGTATCAGCCGGACATAAATTGTCTCATGCCTATCAAGAGCTTCGAGGGGATCGCTACTGACGCAGACGGCAAAGCTGTCATCAAAGGTTTGAAACCTGAGTATTTTGTGGTTGTTCGAGATGAGCGGCAGATTCTTGACCACAGAGAGAAATATCTTTGGGTAGTTGCGGCCAGCGACTCGCGGGAAGGACGACTCCTACTCAGTCAACACAACCTGTTCACCGGCACATTTAAGAACCTAATCCTGCTGAACCCGAATGAGATTAACGCTACGGATAGCGAGGGCCTGAGCGCACTGCATCGGGCGGTAGCGGGTGGAAAAAAGCTCGTAGAATTCCTTCTAGCACACGGGGCAGAAGTAAACGTGAAGGATGATAAAGACGGGGACACCCCATTGCACGTCGCGGCGATAAGCGACAGGGACACGGCAGAAGTGCTAATCGCAAGAGGGGCCGATGTGAACGCAAAAAACAACCACGGAGACACACCGTTGTATATTGCAGTGCTAAAGGGCAATAGGGATGTGGCAGAAGTGCTGATCGCAAGGGGGGCCGATGTGAACGCAAGAGACCACACCGGAGCCACGCCGTTGCATTGGGCAGCACAGGCGGGCAACAAGGACATGGCCGAACTGCTGATCGCGAAAGGCGCTGCGGTGAACGCGAAAGATAAGGGCGGGACGACACCATTGGAACAAGCATGGTACTCCAGTCAAGACGGCGTAGCTGAGGTGTTGAAGGCACATGGGGGGGTTAAATGAATCATTGACGACCTGAGCGGGCGGGGGCGAAGGCCTTGGGAGTTTACGATTTGACCATCCTGTAGAGTCGGACGGCGTGCCCGCCGCGTTTGGGGTCGCTGTCTTTGTGATCGAGAATGCGCTCCCGTTCCATCTCTTCAAGCTGTTCGCGTGCATCATCGGCGGTGCTGACAATCCGCGCTCGTTGTACCTCACGAGCGGTGACACCTTCGGGGAATCGGGCCAGTAGCAGCCGGATTTCGTTGCGTTTGTCTAGCCGCGCCTTCATCCTGCCGCCACTGAGGATTTCGAGTTGCTGGGCAGCGTACCAGTCCGCCAGCGTGATCGCGTCCATCGCTGTTTCTTTCGACAGGGAATGCTCGTGAGCTTGCGCGCCATGCCGGGCAGCGTGGAGTACTACGGACAGACGCCATGCCTGCTCAGTCCATCGGGCTGCATAGCTGGTGATGTCCTTCAGGTCAGTCAGTCGCCTGTCCACAATCGCGTTGTAGTGATCGGTGAGAAGCTGCATCGCTGCCGGATCGGGTTCAATCGTGAACGGTTCGCTGTTGTGGCAGTAGGCTGCCAACAGTTCCCGCACGAGGGCATCCCAGCCTTGCAGTGTGGCGGACGGGATGCCTTGCTGGTCGCCGGTGATGTGGGCGGGCTGGCAGTTGGTGTGACAGGTGAGCAGACGCGGAATCATGCCGCCGTCTGTCAGGCTGCGTTCTCCCAGCAACGTATCGAGTTTGTCGGGCTGGGTGAGCCACAGGACAGACAGACACGGGTGATGTAACACAACGGGTTCGCGTCCGATGCGGTCAACGCGGCAGTAGTCGCCTGAGTAGGCTTTCAGGTAGATGCTTTCATCCGTCCTGTCGAGTTTGTTGTATCGCCCCAGCAAATTGCTAACGACGTTCCCGGCATCGGGGCTGAGGCTGGCGAGGACTTCGCCGCGCTTGGACAGCAGGGACGCCAGCCGCTCAGTCGTGATGTCCTCTACCGTGAGGACTGGAGACTGCATCGCGCTTTCGAGTTCTAGCAGTCGCGCCTTCTTTTCTTCCAGTTCACGCCGGGTAGCTTCGCGGTCAATTCCTGAATCCTTCTTCCCCACGGTCTTTTTCAAGGCGTTGACTTCGCTTTCCAGCAGTTCCTTCTCCGCCTGCAATCCGGGCAGGGTATTGGCCGTCCACTGTTTGATGATTTCGCGCTCGTACTCGAACAACGGGCGGGCAGAATGGCGGAACGTTTCAGATTTGCCGGTGCCGGATTCTGCGCTGGCGAGGATGAAAAGATTTCCCCGCGTCACCCGCTGCGCTCCGCTGCGGACTTGGAGTCCCGCGCCGATGGACGCGTTGAGGATGCCCAGCACACAGCAGCCGGTGAGAGATTCGGGGACACGCTCCGCTGCCGCAATCCCCCGCGCCATGTCGCCCGCCGCTGCTGGGAGACACTCAATCGGGAAGGGCTGCGGAGGGAGATCGTCCGCAGAATCATCTTGGATTCGCGCCACGTTGCCCGCTGGGGTGTCTTTCGGGTCGGGGTCGGGTGATGATGATGCCTTGTAAATCCTGCTCACGGTAACACGCTCCACAATTCCCGCTCGCTCTCGAAGATGTCCGCGTCGAGTTGGGTGAGGTCATTCAGATCGCCCACACGCCCGTTGCTCACGGTGGGGATGCCGGAGAGATCGAAGCAGTCCACGTCCGCGCCTGCTGATTCGAGTTGCTCCGTCCATCGCCGGGCTGCATCCTGTCCCGCGCTGTCGAGGTGAGGATAAATCCTCACACGCTTGTCCCTGAAGTGGGGCAGGGCAGTCTCGAAAATCCGCTGGGATGCGCCCAGCATTGCCACTGCTGCAACATCCTGCTCGCGTCCTTCTGCGATGATGAAGTGATGCGCGGCCAGCAGATCGGGTGCGCCTTCCACGAGGGCAATCGCGGGGAAGGGCTGCGCTTCCTGAATCGCTACCGGCCACGATGCCCAGCATCCCGGCAACGTCCATGCCTTCGCTGGATTATCGAGATGCTGCCACAGGCCGCCGTCCATCCGCCGGGCTTGGCAGTTCACGCGCTCATTGTCTGTGACAATCCACGCGCTGAGATTGTGGAGCGTGGCGAAGTGGAGCAGGCCGCGTTCATCGGCAAGCTGGAGTCCTCCGACACTGAGCTTGCGAAACGATGCCAGGATTTGCAGGTGTCGGATGTCCCCGCGCTGTATCGGGGGCAGGCTGGGCTTCTGTCGCTCCGCTGGTGGTGATGCTGGCGAGGTGATGCGCGTGATCGGGCTGAGGCTGCTATGTCCCGTCCCCGCGTATGTGATGAAGGATTTACAGGCATCCGCTATAGGCAGTCCCGTCGCCCGCGCCCAGAATGTCACCACGTCGCCCTTGTCGCCCGTGGCGAAGTCGCGGAAGGCTTGTCCGTCGCGGGTGATGCTGAAGGATGGATTCCTGTCAGGACGGAAGGGACTGCGGACGGGATTCTGTCTCTCAGGATTTCCGGGGTAGCTGAAGTGTCGCCATAGATCGAAGATCGTGATGATGGACTTAGCTTGCTCCAGCGGGGACGGGCTGCTATTGTGTCGCCAGTCAGTTTGTTTGTACCCGATGCCCGCCGCTCGCAACGGTGGGCATCTTCGTTGTGTAGCAGTCACGCCGCTGCCCGTCCTTCCTGCCCGTGGAGATAATCCATGAGGGACTTGAACACGATAAGGCGGACGCCTTTGATCGCGCCCTTCTGCCGGAGTACCACAGATTTTACCGGGGGCTTGTGATCGTTCTGGGGACAGGGCAAGACGAGTTCATTCATCTTGCTGCGAGCGAGTCCGCTGTACGGGCAGAGCGTCCCGGTCCGGGGAAGTCTGATAAACTCAGGGTCGCGCTGGATGGTGACGCTGGCCGGTGTCACCGATACCGGGTCAACAGTTGTGTGGCCGCTGACTGCCGCTGAGGTTTTCCGTTTCATTGTGCCACCCATGCTCGCACACAGGCGCACAACGTGTCGTACCTTAGCTGGGGCGGGCAGTTTTGGTAACGCGGTGCTGTCCGATAACGGTGTTCACGCGGGATTCGAGGATGTCGAGGATACGATGTCGAATGCGTCCCGGTGAGCGAAGATTGACTTCCATCCGCTTCGTAGCGACTTTGGCAAGCGGGGCGATTTCTTCGGGGTGTGGGTACGCTTCGAGGAAGGCCTTTTTCGCTACCGCCCACCAGTCCTTTGCGGTAACGCCTTCGTATTTGAGCCGGGCCGAATCCTTACGCCAGCCGGTTGGTGACTCAACATGAGTGACGAGCCATCCCGCCATTTGAACGTGTTCCAAGAGTTGACTTGCCACGCGCATAAACGGATCGTTATCGCCATTCCACCTCGCCCCGCGATAGTGACGTGGCAACACGTCGCTGGCCACACCAAGCTCTCTGATGCGTTCCGTCGCCTTTTCCCAGTCTTTTGGATGGTCGGAGAGCAGAACCGGCCATGTCGGGGACCGCCCGGCAAGCCAACGCCACTGCTCAGGATTTCTTCGGGCGAGATAATTCAGCCGTTTGACTGCGGTGACAATCAGTCGAAAAAAATCCTGCTGTAATAGTCGCTTGTCCTTCGGATTCTCCGCCGCGAGTGAGGCAATGCGCTCCAGTCCATCCGCCACGCCGTTTACTGAAACACTCCCACGCCTGCCCCACGGCTTGCTGTAATAAATCGCCTCCTGCTGGTCGGGGTCTTTGATGATGAACGGCGGGATGAGGACCCGCTCAGGAATAGGACGCTTGCTCGATGGTCGCGGGTCGCAATTGTCACGAGTGTCACGGGGGCGTGTGCGCTTCTGCGGTTTCACTTCGTGCCCTTCGTCGCGTCCTTCTTGGTGATCGTGGTGATGTCTGGCAGCCTGTCCATCGCGTCTTTCATCGCGGGTTTTTCCATGTGCGTATAGACGCGGCTGATTTCGGGGGAATCATGCCCGATGATTTCGCGGGCAATCACGTCGCTCACGCCCGCGTTCTTTAGCAGGCTCGTGGCCGTGTGTCTGAGGCAGTGGAAGGACAATCTGCCCACCTTGCGCTCCACGTCGCGCCCTTGCCCGTCCTCTGCCTTCTGGTGATCGCGTACCTTCTGGAGTCCCGCCGTTGCGAGGATGTCCGCAAACTGATTCGAGAGTGTCCCGACACGGACTGTCGCTGTCGCTGCCGCTCGTGGAAATACGGGGGCGTCAACATCATCGGGGGCGGACAAGCTGAGGAAGTACGTCTCCAGAACGGGGTGAAGGGGAATCTTCATCGCCTTGCCGGTCTTTTGCGTGATGAGGCGGACTTCCTTCTGCTCCACGTCCACGCTGCGCCATGTGAGGCGGGCAATGTCGCCCAGCCGTTGCCCCAGATAGACGCCACACAACACCATCCCGCGCCATTCCGTGTCACAGGCTGCGAGGATGCCGCGGAGTTCATCCATCGTGAATGCTCTGCGCTTCGAGGTGGATTCCTTCACGAGATCAATCCGGGCAAACACGTTGTCGCGGATGATGCCGTCCTTCATCGCCTTGTGCCATGCCCCCCGGAGAATCTTCACGGTCTTGTTCACCGTCGCCCCGCTCACGCGCTCTGCCAGTGAGTCCCGGAAGCTGCTCAGATCGCGGACGGTAATCACATCCATGTGCTTCTGTGCCTTCACGCCCAGGTGCGCGAGCAGGGATGCCGCCGCCGCGTTGTATTCTGCCAAACTGGATTCCGCCAACGTGAGTTCCTTCGTTTTGAGCCACGAGGCGATGAAGTCCTTCGTTGTGGACTGCGGAAGCTGCTCTTGGTGGGCAATCTGATAGATCGTGGAGATCGTGTCCCGCGCCCGCGCTTCCGTGAGGCGTCCTTCCCGTCCTTCACGGGCTGTGCGTTCATACTCGTTGCAGATTTCCTGAGCCTTGCGCTTGTTGCGGGTGCCGGTGCTTCTCAGTGTGCGCCGTCCATCGGGCAGATAGAACGCGCAATGCCAGAAGGGGGACTTTTCTTTGCGGTGGATGGATGCCATGTCGTTGCCTCTCTTTCTTGGTGCTAACTGTAGTGGTAACGTGTGGTGATGTCCAGCCTTATCTGTTTGTGTTGAAATACTGAGCAAAATGTGTGCTTGCTGGCTGCTAACGTAACACTGGTTCGAATCCCGTTGGGGTCGCCATCTTTAATTCCTTGGAAAGTCGCAGTAATCTGCGGTTTTCACCATTCTGTTCTGAAAATACTTCTTAAAGCCTGCTCCGTATCGTGGGTGTCTGGGGGCGTCCGGCTTGCGCGTAAGTTGAGGCTGGTTTTACAAGCATCGTCAACTGTCCTCAACGATTCGGAAGAGTCCTGCGTTTGCGAGTGACCGCACGAACGACTCGTCGCTGACGATAATCGGAACCTTGACTCCGCTCCACTGCCGCGCTTGCCGCCGTAGTTCAAGACGAAACCGCAGCCGCGACATGATGGTCTGCTGGTCAAGCCGTACGGCCTCAAGCAGCCCGCCCCACGTCTCGGCTTGATGCTCCCTGCCGTGCGGCCATTCGATTCTCTTCATCGCAACAGACGATAGGGCGACCGTGAGCAGCCTGTCAACTGAATGGGCCATATCACAGCCCGAGTTCCTTCTGCTGGCTGGTGGGTTTTTAATGTCCCCGACCGTACTCGTCGGTGGATGCGGCAAGCGAAATGGCTGGTGCCTCTGGAAGTCGCCGGACTGTGACATTTCGGTGATCGACGGCTCAACCCATCAGCGATTTCAATGCCGTGGCCAGATACCTGTATTGTGCGAGCGCGTTGTAGGCGTGTGCCGAGATCCGAACCCACCGCCGCGCGGGCTCTCCCCATCGCAGAATCGGAACTTCGATTCTGAATTCATCGAGCAGTCGCGCCTGCAGCGGGTCAGTCTTGTCCATAGGCAACGGCGACGGCGGCAATGGAATGGTCGCCATTGAGCCAATCATCGTGTCCAGACAGGGCGGTTGAACCGCCAGCGCCTCGCAGAGAATCTCTCTTCCCTGCACAGCCAGCATGCGGTTGCGCCGCATCAACTCCTGATGGCCGCCCGGGACCAACGAGTCGCACCACTGGATGGCGTCGCCGACGCAAATCCAAGCGGTGGGGTCGATGGTCCCGACCCAGTCGAAGCGGTCATGAAACGCGACGCGGCCCGGCCGGCGCGTATTGTAGCCGTGACTGATGGTGGTCGGTTGGATCCGCTCCTGCCGGTCCGGACGGACGTAGAGGAAGCCGGACCCCTTGGGAGCGCAAAGCCACTTGTGGCAGTTGCCCGTGTAATAGGCGGGACGCAACGCATCGAGATCAAGGGGCAGCATCCCGGGCGAATGGGCGCCGTCCACCAGCGTGTCGATGCCGCGTTCCTCAAGGGCACGGATGATCCGGGCGATGGGAAAAACGACCGCCGTCGGACTGGTGACGTGGTCGATCATGGCAAGGCGTGTCCGCGGGGTCACTCGGGAAAGCACGGCGTTGACGACCTCCTCGTCATCGCGCAGTGGCAAGGTCACTTGAGCAACCACCACCCGGGCACCGACGCGGCGCGCGGCGGCCTCCAGGGCGTTCCGGCAGGCATTATAGTCGTGGCTGGTCGTCAGGAGTTCGTCGCCGGGCTCCAACTGGATGGAACGCGCAACGGCGTTCACGCCGGTCGTGGCGTTATGGACGAAGGCGAGATTGTCCGAGCCAGTGTGGAGCAGCCTGGCGAGTCGTTCGCGAGAGGCGTCGAGCAGCGCGTCCAATTCGCGGGTCAGGAACCGCACTGGCTCCGCCTCCATTCGCCTGCGGTACCGGCCCTGCGACTTCAGCACCTCACGCGGGCAGGCGCCGAACGAACCGTGGTTTAGAAACACCACGGCAGGATCGAGCAACCAGTGAACGGCAAGCTCCGAAGGAGCCGGGAGTTTTCCGATGTCCATCCGCTCAACTCTTCTTCGCCGTGATCGCGAAGAATTGGAACTGTACTGGCCAGTCTGCTACTTCTTCTGCGCCGCCTTCAGCTTCTTCCACCGCGCGCGTTGGGCCGCCGCAATCCGAGCCAGTCCCGCCTTGGTGAATACCGGTTTGCGTCTGACTGCTGGTTCTGATGCTCCTTCAAGGGAAGTCAACGCCTTGATGGCGAGACTAAGCTTTTCGAGTTCGAGTTCGGCGCGTTTTCGCTGTGCATGTAACTGGTGGACAACCTGGGTCATTGTGGACATGGTTCCTCCCGAATGTTGAATGTTTTTGTATGACTCGCCCGGCCTAGACAGCGTAGCAGCGTTGTGGTGCGAACGCAATCCTTTCCATTGCGCATTCATTCTAGCCCGGCGGACATTGTCCACTTTTATCATTGCCATTACGGTTGCCTGGCATATTCTTAATCCGCTGGCCGGTAGAAGCCAGTCACAGTGAGATTGGTGGTTGTCAGCCGGGTTTTTGCTCGGTGACAATCTGAAACTCGAACCATCGGGAACTTTCACTGAGACCTCCTACCGCAGCAGAAAGAGATCATGGCAACGAAACTATACGTGGGCAACCTCTCATTCAATACGACGGAAGCCCAGATTCACGACCTGTTCAAGGCGTCGGGCAACGTCGTCAGCTGCACCCTCATCATGGACAAGGCCACCGGCAAGTCCAAAGGTTTTGCCTTTGTAGAGATGGGCTCGGACGCGGAAGCCGCCAAAGCGATGACGGATTGCAATGGCAAGGAACTGGATGGTCGGGCATTGAAAGTCAACGAAGCCAAGCCCCGTAAAGAATAACCCCGTGGCGGTTTCGGGGGCGGCGGAGGACGGTGATCGTCCTCGTGGCGGGGATCGGGTGATTTGGGTGCTGCGGCGAGTAGCCCATGTAATTGTTTTGCCCGCATGGTGAAATTCATGCAGGGACAGACTCCGCAGCGGTCGTGACATGTTTTTTAACGCCTCGCTCTAACTTCCTGACGATGCAGCGTTTGGGCAAGCCCCTCCGGTAGATGGGATGTCCCTGGCATGCGGGTTGCCTACAAGTGTCCCCACAAAGTCCAGTGGTTTGATTTTGAGCGTCTTGGTTCTGTTCGTGTCGAACTGAGCGGACTCGAAAGCAGGAGGTCGTGGCCTGATATTGAGAATCGAAATCCTCCGGCCGGGTTGTGTGGGGGAAATCTAGCGAACGATGAACGTCAATTACCCAACAGAAGAACAGATTCGTGACCGAGCCCACCAAATCTGGCTGGATCGCGGTTGTCAACCCGGTCATGAAGTCGACGATTGGCTGCAAGCCGAATACGAACTGATCCAATTGCCCGTTCGCAAACTGGCAGAGTTGGCGCCCCCCAAGCGCAAGAAGGACGGCAAACTGTCGCTGGTGTCTCTCGTTCAGGCAGCGGTGTTTTTGGGTGCCGAGGCTCTGCCGCATCTCAATCGATAAAGGACGGTGAGGGCGACCAGGAAACCACGCTCGACAATGGACACGTCGGCGGCAGCCCGGCCGCGGGCAACCAACCGCCGACGATCGATTTCGTTGCTCTGCCTACCAGCTAATCATCGTCAGCATCATGCGCTTGTCTCTTGCCGTCCTTTGTGAGCGCCAAGATGTGACGCGGCTCGGGCATCGTGGAATGGACGCCCTTGATGCCCTTCCACAAAACCTCATTGAGTTCGTACGCCGGAGCTTTGTCCGGGTGATCGAAGTCCATCTTATCCGACCGGGCCATCAGGTCGGAGATCGGGTCGAAGAGGCTCGCGGCTTTCCTTTCCGGGTTCATCTTGCAAATGATCTCCTTGGCCGGCAGAATCGCCGTGTACGGATCGCGATTGCGCGGCTGCGTGTCGAAATCAAGGATCGGGTTCGCAATCGCGTCATACTGGCTGAGTGGGCTCAATCCCATGAGCAACTCCATCGTCTTGAGCACGCTGTCGGTATTGTAGAAGCGATGATCGATGGAATGCTCCTTGATCCACGGGCTGACGACGTAACAGCTCGAGCGATGACAATCCACATGATCGGGCCCATCCTGTGCATCGTCCTCGATGATAAAAATCGCCGTGCTCTCCCAAATCGGGCTCTTGCTCACAGTTTCGACAAGCTGGCCGACCGCGTAATCATTGTCCGCCACTTCGGCTTCCGGCGCGAACTTGCCTGAGCCGAAGCCCTGCGTATGATCGTGCGGAAACCGCACCGTCATGAAATCCGGTACGGACCCACCCGTCGGATCCTTTGCCAGCATCATCTGGAACTCGCGGTTCCATTCTGAGAACCGGCTGGGCATCTTGGATTTCCCGTACTCGGTGACTTTGTATGAGCACCCGTATTTGCGGGGCGCTTCGCTGTCGGGATAATCCAAATCGAACCGGCGGAAATCGTAGTCGCTCGCGCCGTCCAAATCACGGCCGCCCGGCTGGAGACCTTTGCTGGCCGGATAGTTATCCGGCACGACCGTTTCTCCGTTGGTGGCGACCCCGAATGAATAATGGAAACCGTAGTTGCGGTACGTGAGTTTCGCCCCTTGTGCGGCGTCCCAAATATGACCTCCCGGCGCCTCCGCGACATCCGGCACCGTCGGGGCTCCGTTCGACAATACATCGGATAATGCGGCGCCGTCGGGACTTTTTGCCGGGAATCCGCCCGTAAGATAATCATCGTTCTGGCCTTCGTAGTCCACCTTGCGCCCGCGGCGGCTGTACTGGTAGGGCACATTCCTGGTGACGTACTCGTTGGCCATGCCCTGGGTGCTCCACGGCCAACCATCGCCGCTGACCTCGCCGCAATCGTAGAAATTATCCAGGAGCACAAACCGTTTAACGAGGGCGTGCTGGTTGGGCGTAATCTTTTCGCCGAACAATGTCAGGGACGCGTCGCCGTTGCCCTCCGTCACATCGCCGAGCACCTGGTCATACGTGCGGTTCTCCTTGATGATGTAGATCACATGCTTAATCTTGCCCGCTTTCAGGCCAATCTTGTCGAGTTCGTGGTCTGCCATCATACGACCACCGTTGCCCACGCCATTGTTGGCAAACACTTCATCCGTGAAACGGCGCAATTGCGCGTCCGTCGGAATCGCGATGGTGGAAACATTCCCCGAAATTAGATTGATGCTGTAGCCCGCGTCACGCCGCGTATGGCTCAGGATATAGCCGGGATTCGGATTGCGCGACTTGGTACCCTTGGCATTCGCGACCAGCAGCTTGGAACCGTCACCGCTGACCACCACGCTCGTCGGATACCAGCCGGCCGGAATGTAGCCCTTCAATTCCAGCTTCCGGCCCTTGTCGTTCACGCTAACCACGCCGACCGCGTTCATATCCGCCAGCGCGACGTACAAGGTTCTTTCGTCGCGCGATAATGCCAGCCCTAATGGCGTCGAGCCGGCGATTTTCTGCAACCGATCAGGCCGCAGGAGCAATGTGTCCGTGATCTTGTCGTCGGCAGTGCTGATGACCGAGATCGTGTCGCTGTGCGCGTTGGCAACGTACAGTACGGACTGTGATTTGTTCAACAGCAGCGCCACGGGATGCGATCCGGTCGGAATGGACGCCAGGAGCGCCGGCGCGGCAGGGTTGGTTGCGCTCAGCACGTACACTGCGCTGTCCCGCTGGCTGGAAACAAACACCTTGCTCCCATCCGACAGCGCGGCGATGGCCAAGGGAAAATTGGGCGTGTTGGCGACGTCGTTGCTGAAGACAAAGCGTCCGACCTCGGCGCCGTCGGCCACATTGTAAATGGCAACGCTGCTCGGCGTTGCAAATGCGTCCGAATCATTGTTGGCGACGTAGAGATGGCCATGCGCGTCGGTGGCCAAACCACACGTGAAATCGCCGTTCTTCGCCGTCAAAATCCGGTTTGTGGCCAACACCCCATCGGCTGACAAAGACAAGGCGATGATGATGCTGTTATTTCCCTGCGCGGCGTACAGCGTGCCGTCCATGCCAAACGCCAAGCCGTAATACAATCCGTTGGCCTCCTTGTTCGGTTTTGCGTTGGGGAAATCCATATGCGACACGCCCGTGCCGTCGCTCGTGCGGATCGACCACAACGCCTGATGAGTCCCCATGTCGCTGACAAGCGCGAATTTTCCGTCAGGGCTCGCGACCATGTTCATGGGCAGGCTGCCCACCTCCTGCTGGACCCCGAGTGGCGGCTGCGTGATGTTCTTGCCCGTTGGAAGTTGATTTGTCGCTTGGGCGAAGAGAGACGATGTTGCCACCACCCCGGCCGACAATGCGGCCCCCATCCGTCCCGCCAGTACAGTCTTCATCTCGAATTCCTTTCAGTTGTTCGACGATCATTCATAGCATACATGTCACCCGACATTTTCCATGTGATTTACGTCTCCCGACCATCGCGGGCCATTCACGCAGGCGAGCACTCATAGTATCACCTTTGACAAGACTGATCAGCCGATTCTGAGCCCCAGAACTTCATTCGGTCGAGGTCTGCAATGGTGTCAGAGCAACCTGAGTTTTCTGACATTGTGACACTTTGCAACTCGTCAACGCGCCGTGGTCGAAAACCCCAACCGCCTTGCTATCAGCAGATTGCGAGACAATCTCGTTTGATGGCACTTGGGCTGCTAGTCACTCGTTGTCAAGCGTGGCCAAAGTTATGTTCTGGTTTTTTGAGTGATGCTCCGTTCGACTGGCGTGGTGCAGGCATTCTGTCAACCTGTGTAGCAGAGCAAGAAATCGGGTTGATTCAGAATCGTCTCTTCCCCGTCGGCCCGGTGATGCTGGTCACGGCAATACAATCGAGAGGTTCTATGATTGAGAAGAGCACTGAGAATCAACCGCAACAACATACTCCTGCGGAGGCGCGACCGAAATCTCGCATTCAAGACGCCGTGATCCGTCTGGCGGGCAATTCGCAGGACGGGATTCAGGTCATTGGCGGCTTTCTGGCGAGGTTGGCGGGACGGACGGCGAAGGATGTCATGACGTACATGACGATCCCCGCCACGATTTCAGGCGGGGCGAGCATCTATCAGGTGCGCCTGGGCACCGGCGAGATCCTGAGCGCCGGCGACGATGTTGATGTTCTGGTTGCGTTTTACCAACACTCCTACAACGACCACATCGGCACGCTCCGAGAAGGCGGCATCCTGTTGTACGATTTGGATCAAGTTCAACCGGACGCTACCGATACGCGGCATCGCGCCATCGGTGTGCCGATCACGAACCTGACGGTCGAAGCGATTGGCGGCACCTCCAAGGACAAGGGCAAGAACATGTTCGTGCTCGGTCTCCTGACCCGGTTGTTCGACCTGGACAGCGCCAAACTCGAGCAGATGCTCCGCAAACATTTCGACAAGAAAGCTGACGCCGTCGTCCACAGTGTCATTGACGCCTTCAGCGCCGGCTACGGATACGACATCGGCAAATTCACGGACATCTGTCACTTCGATTCCCCGACGACCCCGTCGACAACCCCGCGCGTCGTCATGGACGGCAACCAGGCGATTGCCTATGGCGCGGTAACGGCTGGGATCCGCTTCGGTGCGAGTTACCCCATCACCCCGGCCACGACGGTCATGGAAATTCTGCGGGCCGAACTGCCCAAGTATGGCGGGACGCTCGTTCAGGCGGAAGATGAACTGGCGGCGATCGCGATGGCCTGCGGAGCTTCATACGCGGGCCAACCGGCGCTGACCAGCACCTCCGGCCCCGGGCTGTCGCTCAAATCGGAAGCGCTGGGCTGGGCGGTCATGGCCGAGATACCGGTCCTGATCGTCGACGTCCAGCGCGGTGGTCCGGCCACGGGGTTGCCCACGATGGTCGAACAATCGGATCTCAACCTCGCCTGCACCGGCACTCACGGCGATGCCCCGCGGATCGTCCTCGCGCCGGCATCCGTGGAAGACTGCTTCCATACAATGGTCGAGGCGGTGAATCTGGCCCGGCAGTACAGTTGCCCGGTGGTCATCCTCAGTGACCAGGCGCTCGCCACGCGGATCGAAGCGTGGAACATGCCGGACCTGCAGGCGTTGATGTGCGATCTGACGCCGAAATTCGAGCCCGTCGGGCCGGACTTCAAGCCGTACCGAATCACCGACGAAGGCATCCCGCGGCACGCGCCGCCGGGAACGCCGGTGGTGGACGGCCGATTCCCGATCGTCACCGGCCTGGAGCACGACGAAGCCGGCCAGCCCAGCGCGCAACCCGAGAACCACGCGAAGATGGTCGCCAAACGCCGCCGCAAACTGGAATTGCTGGCGTCGCGACTGCCCAGGGCCACCGTCGATGGACCGTCCGAAGGCGACGTATTGTTGGTCGGCTGGGGATCGACCCGGGGACCGATTCGCGAAGCGGTGGCGCGCGCGCGCGCCGCCGGTCAGAGCATCAGCGCGCTGCATCTGCGCTACATCATGCCGTTCCAGCCGGGCATTCAAGAGATTCTCGACGGCTTTGGGCATGTGTTCGTGGTCGAGATGAACGACCAGGATCAATACGGCCGGGGCCAGCTCGGAGCGCGGTTGCGGTCGGCATTCTCTCATCCGGACCTCCGCGGGATCACCAAGACCGATGGACTGTCGTTCAGGGTCCGTGAAATTTTGCAGCAGATGGACGCCAAACTTGCCCGGAACGGAAAGGAGCAACGATGATCGCCTCGACCGAAACTGTTTCCCGCGCTCGTTACACCCGCAAGGAACTGACAGGCAACCAGCCGACGTGGTGTCCCGGCTGCGGCGACTACAGCATCCTGTCGATTTACCTGAAGTTGATGGAGAAACGCCAAATCCCGCTGGAGAAAATCATCAGTGTGTCCGGCATCGGGTGTTCGTCGCGGTTCCCGTACTTCGTGAATGCGCACGGCGCGCATTTTCTTCACGGGCGGGCGCTGCCATTTGCCTGCGGCATCTCCCTGTCGCGGCCGGACCTGCATGTGTTCGTCTTTACCGGTGACGGCGATGCGTTGTCCATCGGCGGCAACCACCTCGACCACGCGGCGCGCAAGAACATCAAGATGACTTGCGTGATCATGGACAATTCCGTGTACGGGCTGACCAAGCACCAGACCTCGCCCACGTCGCCCGTCGGATTCCGCTCCAAGACCGACCCGACCGGCTCGCTTGATCGACCGGTCAACCCGGTGAAAAAGCTCCTCGCCGCCGGGGCGACCTTCGTCGCGCGGACCAACTCTCATCTGCCGAACCACGTGTTGGAGATGATGGATAAGGCCATCGACCACGACGGGTTCTCGGTCATCCACTGCCTCAGCGAGTGCGCCCAGTTTTACCCGGGCGCGTTCGACAAGACCAATCCGCGAAAAGGCGGCGTCTTCGAACCGGTCCCCGCCGATCACGACGTGACGGACGAACTGGCCGCCTACAAACTCGCGCTGGCGCCGTTCCCCGGCTACTTCGGCGTGTTCTACCAGACAGCCGTGCCCACCAAGAACGCGCTGGAAGCCAGGCTCATTGCCGACACGCAGCAAAAGACCGGGAACGCATCGCCGCTGGAGGTGATGACGAAGACGCTCCAGCAGTTCTGTTGACGCCGAGGACCCGTGGCCAGCCTTTGGCCACAGATTCACGCAGAACCGCGGGATCAGGCTGACACCTTCCACTGCAAGGTACCATCGCTTTGCGGATGCGGCGGCGTCAGCCCGCCGCATCGGTGCCTATCCGAGGAGCTTGCGAACCAGTCAGAACGACTCGGCTTCTGTCATATCGTTTGGGCCACGCAGAAACGAATTCTCAAAAACAAGCACGGTATCGACTGGAAGACCCCGGCCGAGATGAATCCCGGAATCTTGTTCGACTAGGGATGTGTCGGACAGGGCGGCAATCTCCGGTCGACACCGGCGGCGCCAACCCCTATTTCCGCCCGCCAATGATGTGGCTGATGCAGACCAGGCCCGCGATCTCGCCCTGCTCGTCCCGATACGGAACCTTGCTCGTCGAGACCAACGTCTGCTCACCACGATAATTCGTGAACTGCTCTTCGCGGCTCATCACGCCAATCTTGGACTCCAGTACCGCCTGGTCGTCGGCGCGAATCCGCTCCGCCAGTTCCTTGGGATAGAAATCGAAGGCGGTCTTGCCGACAATTTGCTCGACGGTCCGCAAACCGACGAAGTTGCGATGGGCCGCGTTGTCCGCCACGTAATGGCCCTGAGTATCCTTGATGTACACGAGATCGGGCAGGTTGTCGACGAGCACGCGCAGCAGATTCTCCGCGATCATGCGTTCGGTCACGTCGCGGCTGATTCCGGCCAGCCCGACCACCGTGCCGCCCGCGTCGCGCAACGGCACTTTGGTAGCCGTCACCCAGCGAAACCGTCCGTCGGCCCGGCGGATCCGCTCCGTCTTGCTGATCAAGCCCTTGCCGGATTCGAGGATCCGCCGCTCGTCCGCCAGGGCTGCCTGGGCGTGTTCCGCCGTGAAAAAGTCCGCGTCAGTCTTGCCGACAGCCTGATCGGGAGATTCCACGCCGAGTACCAGCGCCTGGGCGCGGTTGACGCGCGTGAACCGCGACTGCGGATCCTTGAAGTAAATCGTGTCGGGCATGCTGTCCATGAGCATTCTCAGCAACAACTGCTCGTGTGCCAGTTCCTTGGTGCGCTCCTGGACGCGCTGTTCGAGTTCATCGTTCGCCTTGTGCAACACGACCGCATGGCCGCCGAACCACGCCGCGGCCAACGCCAACAGCGACACCACTGTCAGCCCGAGAAGATTATGCGACAGTTCCTCGTTCGCCTCCGCCAGCGCGATGGTCGCGGGGATGCTGACGCTGACATACGCTTCGGCGCCCCGTTTCGCGCCGATCGGATAGTACGCGTACACGCGCCGCACACCGTCGTTGTCGGTGACCTCCTCCGTTCCACGCCCGCGTTGGGCCATGACGCTCTTGAGCAGTGACGCTTCGCGCGCCGGGCTCCCCGGCACTTCGGCCGTGGACGAACTGGCCAGAACGGTTCCCTGCCGATCCACAACCACCAATGACACGCCATCGGATAGTTGAACGCGGCCAATGCGGCTGTTCAGATACTTTAGATTCAGCGCCGCAAACACGACGGATTGGAGGTGACCGGCTTCCTCGATGGGGTGCGCGAACGTGATCGACGCTTTGCCGGAGGGGTGGTCGACTTGATACTCGCCCATGGTGAAGCTCCGAGTTTGACGCACCTGTCGAAACCAGCTTCGGTCCGCAACCGAGATGGAATTGGTCAGGGGCACGGCGCTGCAAATGACCTTGCCCTCCGGTGACGCCACGCCCAGTGTCGAGTAGAATGGATAGATCGCCAGCAGCTTCGCCATCATCGTCCCGCAGGCGGCGGAGTCCCCGCTGCGGATTTCTTCAGACTGCGCCAGCCCGCCGAGAAGTTGCTGCGCCCCTTCCATCACCTGCGAGGTGTCGGAGGCACCCAGGCTGGCGATGCGGAACAGGTTTTCGCGCGCCGCCCCCCTGGCGATCGACCGCTGCACTCGGGCCGTGTATAGAATCAACGCCAACGAGGGAACCATGGCCAGAAAAACCAGAAGCACCAGCCGCACCCGCAAGCTACCGAGAGAGTTTGCCTTCATCGACACTACCTCCAACGTTGCAGACTTGATTACCGTCAGGACAGCGAATCTCCTGTTCAACATTACAAAATCCGCCCGCCGATTGCAACATCCGAATTCACGGCTTCAGCCGCACGATCCTGTGCTCTGGCCATCTCCGAGGCCGTTGTCATGGAAATGTATGGTCATTTGCTGGAGAAATCAGGACGTGATCGACAACAACCCACCCTCCGCGTCCGCTTGTCCGCCGTAGCTTTGGCGAAGGCGGATTGCGGTAAACTCATATCTTCCGATTCGTAATCAGCACCTGCTGGCCATCCGGCGTCCACGGTCGCGCGATCTGCAACGGAAATTTCGGCGGCGGAAACGTCTTCAAATCAAACATCTGGATCCAAAACCGCTGGTACCCCGTGATCATCTGCAGCACGTCCTGCGCGCTCAACGTCTCCTGCGTCAGGTAAATCCCCGACATCACTTTCACGTTGTCGTTGATCGCGTAAAAATCCTGTTCGTCGTACGGGTTCCACACCGCCGATCGGTCCGCGTACCACGCCACCGCCCACGGGATATCGCTGCACAATAATTCCTGTTCCGTAAACCCCTTCCCCAGCAGCGTCACCATGTCCGCCCGATACGGCGGATACGGCAGCGTTGTCGCCGGCGGCAGCAGCATGAACACAAACGGCAGTGAATTGAACACCGCAAACCCTCCGACAAACGCCGTCCGCACCAGCCGCGTCCGAAATTGCAGCCGCTCGAACAGCACATAGAAAAACGCCACGCCGTACACGATGATCAGCGGCTCGAACACCGTGAGAAAATTACGCTTGGGTGGCCCGGCCACGCTCATCCACACAATCGCCATCAGCACCGACCAGAACACGAACCGCCGCAACCGGAACACTTCCTCCTGCCGATACCGGTGCATCAGGCCCACGAGAAAAAAGACCACCAGATAGTTCGCCCCCACGTCTTTCAGAGCCACCTCGTACAACTCTCGTCCATTGATCAGCGCCCGCCGCACCTGCGACCGCAACCCGATTTCCGGCAAAGCGCCACCAAACATCCGCTGCACCTGCCCCACCTTGATCTCGTTCTCCGTCCCCGCCCCCAGTCCTTCCACCAACTGGTACCGGCTCAGCCCGAACAACGTCTCCGACGCCTTCCAGTTCCGCACCATCCACGGCGTGAGTACCAGCAGAAACACCGCCACGCACAAACCGCACTTCGCCCGCCAGTTCTTCGGGAACGATACCCCCACGTAGATCAACAGCGGCACCAGCACCGACACGAACGCGTACTGCGTCAGCGTCCCCAGCGCCACCGCACCCGCGCTCACCGCCAGCGCGCCGTACACCCACGACGCCGTCCGCCCTTCCACCTGCCATTTCTCCGCCTTGAACACCGCGTATGCCGCCAGCAAAAAGAAATCCGACATCAATCCCCACGGCAGGCCCGCAATCGCCGATTCCATCAGCGGATTGCAAAACAAGTACAGGAACGCGCTCATCGTCGCCACCCGATGGTCGAACATCTCCCGCGCCAGCGCGTACATGAGAAACATCCCCGCCAGATAAAACAGCCAGCCTGTTAACATCACCACCCGGTCCGCCTCGATCGTCCACGCGCCGTTCTCCACCGTGAAATCCGGCGGCAACACCTGAAACACCGCCGCCAGCACCATCGGATACATCGGCGGCGTCCAGAGTTCGGGTTGCAGGTTCATGTTGGGATCGATGGGCCGATGGCCAATCGACGACAGGTACCAGATCTCCAGCGGCCGGATGTTCTGCGTCGCGTACCCGCGCCCGCGCCACAGGTTCCGCGCCAGTTGACCCGCGTCCATCGCCTCCGGGTCGCGCAACCCGTAAAACTGCGTCCCCGTGTACAGCAGGATCAGCAGCAGCACCACCAGGCAAAACATCCCCAGCCGAAACGGCCCGATCCCGATGCCGACATCGAGCTTGAAAATCAGGTCCTGGATCCGCTCAAAGATCGGCTTGTACTCTACGGGCCCGTCCGATTTTTTTCCGGGAATAAAGGGCATTATTGAACCGCGAGCTTATCCCATGCCGCCCACCCGTTCAAGCTTGCCTCGAATTCGGTAGTGTCCTAATTTGAAAACCATTCCCTACTTGCGCTTGCCGACCATAAAAAATATGGCTGTTGTCACTGCTATCACTGCCCCGCACCGAATGACGGCCTCTTGCCAGTTCAGCCAGTCCACATTCAAGAAGTGAGGCTTCTGGTGTGCATAGGGGAGATGGATTGCCGTGCTATAAGCGATAATAAGGGCCAGTATACCAAGCACCAATACGGTTCTTTGGGTGCTATTCATCGCTTCCTCTTCTCAAATTCTGCGCCTTCGGATTTCACCTCAACACCGGCGCGATCAATAACCCGATGCAATACGTCACCACTGCCTCGCCCACGCCGACAATCGTCATCTCCGTCCCGCTCTTCCACCACGACCGACCCGTCACGAGCGTCTTCGACGCCCCGACCACAAAATGCGCCAGCGTGCTGATGGCAAACGACCACACCAGTGCCGTTATCCCGGTGAAAAAGATAAACGGGATCACCGGCACAATCGCCCCCGCCGCCGTGCTCAACATCGCGCTCGTCGCCGACCGCCACGGATTCGGAAACCCTTTCTCCGACAACCCCAATTCCTCATGCGCCAGCGTCTTCAGCAACTGCTCGGGTTGCTCCGCCAGTTTCGCCGCCAGCGTCTTCGCTTCCTCGGGCGAAAACCCCTTCAACTGGTAAAACAACTCCATCTCCTCGCGTTCCTGCTCGGGCTCCGTCTCGATCTCCATCCGCTCGCGCTCGATCTCCGCCTCGTACACCTCGCGCTCGGATTTCGTCGCCAGGTACGCGCCGCTGCCCATCGACAACGCCGACGCGATCGCCGTCGCCAGCCCGCTCAACAACACGAACTTCCCGTTCACGTCCGTCGCGCCCGCCACGCCGCTGACCACCCCGAACGCCGCACCGAGCCCGTCGTTCACCCCGTAAATCGCCTGCCCGATCCATCCCGCGCCCGTCACGTGCCAGCGTTCGGTGCCGAGGATCTTGTTCAGCTTCCGTTGCGCCGGTGGAACGCTTCCCTCGGTGAACTCGCTCAACACCCGGCTGTGCGACCGCTCTTCGGTCTGCGCCTCGATCAATTGCCGCCGCACATCCTCGCTCGGCGCGATCTTCGCCAAATCGTCGTACATCGCGTCCGCCCCGTCCTCCAACGCCTCCAGCTTCACCACCGCCGTGTCCGTCCCGCTCTGCACCAGCGCCCACCGCCGCGCCTGTTCCGCCAACGTCTCGCGGTATTCGCCCGGGTCCGCGCCCAATTCCTTCAATCGCGCCGCCCAATTGATTGCGTGCTTGTCCTCCGCCTCGGCCAGACGCAACAGGATCGCGCTCTTGTCGGGATTGGGTTCACGTTTCGCCAACGCGCGGTAATTCCGCGCGCTCGCCATCTCATCCCGCCACGCCTGCCTCAGTCCGCTGATCAATCTCTCCCGCTCACTCATGGCAGTTGGATTCTACTTCGGGTGCTCGTCTCCTGCCGAGCCAAAACCGGCGCGATGTAACAAAGAAGTCAGGTGTTTCGAACGCATTGTGGGTGGACATCCATTGTTGTGGAATCGCCAAGCGAGCCGCTAGACCCACATGACATCAGTAGGACCTGGTGTTCGACGGAGAAACCGTCCTACTGCGCTAAACTGTTCAGGACCGTGCGCAGTTCCGCGGCATGCGTCGCGGGGTTTACCTTCGGGTCCACGAACGTGATCTTGCCGGCCTTGTCGATCACGAACGTGACGCGGCTGGCTACACGACTGCTATCATCGGCCACGCCGTACAACTTCGCGACCGACTTGTCCGTGTCCGCCAGCAGCACAAACGGCAGGTTGTATTTCGCAATGAACGCCTTGTGTGACGCCACCGAATCGAAACTCACACCCAAAATCGTCGCGTTCAACCCCTTGAACTCATCGAACGTGTCGCGGAGACCACAAGCCTCCTTCGTGCACCCCGTCGTGTCGTCCTTCGGGTAGAAATACAGGATGATATTCCCCTTCCCAACGTAATCCTTCAGGTGAACCGTCGTCCCGTCACTCGCCGCCACGGAAAAATCCGGCGCCTTGTCCCCCACCTTCGGCATGTCCGCCGCGAACGCCGCGAACTGCGTCACGACCGCGCCAACCAATACAACCACCCATGTTTTCATACTGTTCACTCGTTATGCGGAATTTTCACGGTGCTCTTGCCGATGAATTCTCGGATGACGGAGTCGCCGGGGATGATGTCGTACGAGTCGGCTTGTTCCCGCGTGATACCCTCGACGGATTCGAGCAGCGTCTTCACCCGGTCGTAGCGGATCCGCGCATCGAGAAATCCCTGATACGGCCCGAACTCGTCCGGCTTCGGCAAATACCCGCCCGGCCCGACAAAGAACGGTTTCAGCGCCGCCAGGTCGAATGGCAATCCGCCGCTGACGATGTGATCGGCCAACCCCATCAACGGGATGATGCTGAACAATTCCCCCGCCCGCACGTAATGCCAGTGCAAGATTGTCGATAGCGGACTGTGGTTCCGATGCTGCACGTCGCGCAGCATCCGCCGGATCAGCCGCACGTCGGTAAACTTCGTCAGGCGATTGGTGCTGCCATCGCCCTCGTAGATCACATTGAGAGTCTCGATATACAGGCGGAACTGTGTCGACGGATCGATCCCCTCCGTGATCGGCGGATAAAAACCGTGCAGGCAATCCAGCAACAGAATCTGCCCCTTCTCCAGCTTCACCGGCTTCGACGAAACGCGCCGACCCTCCTTGAAACTGTACACGGGCTTCTCAATCGTCTTGCCATCGAGCAACTCGCGGAGATGACGGTTGAGCAATTGGATGTCCAGCGCCTCGGGTGTCTCAAAATTGCGGTCGTTGATCCAGTCGGACGGATGCTCGATGAGCGCCCAGAAATAATCGTCGAGGTTCAACATCAAAAACTTCAACCCGTGCTTCTGGAGCCGCTCGGTCAGTTTGACCGTCGTGGTCGTCTTGCCCGACGAACTCGGCCCGCTCACCCACATCATCCGCAGGTTGTCGCCGGCGTTGAGACGCGCCATCACTTTTCGCGCCGCTTCGTCCAGCGACGTTTCATAGGCCGCCAGTGAGTCGTCGACGAGCGGCCTCAACTTGCCCCGGCGCACGATCTCGTTCAGCCCCGCCACCGTGTCGCAGCCACGCTGGCGGTTCCACTCCAGCGTCTTCTCCATCCGCTTCTTCGGGAAACCGTTCCCGACGAATTGCATCTCGTTGATCGCGCCCTCGCGCAGCCAGTGCCGGCCCCAGCGGTAACATTCAAACGCATCCGCCGTGTTTTGGAACCCGTAACTGCGCAGCGCGTGCAAGCACATAGTCCTGGATCGTCTCGATGGTCGGCGGGAAGTTGGCAATCAGATGGTGCGGCTGCGAGTTCAGACATAACACCACGGCGTCCGCGATGAATCCCGCTATGCGTTCGTCCGAATCGTACGCCTCGAAAATCTTGTCATTGATTCCCGGCAGATAATCCTGCCGAAACCCGTTGATCGTTTCCGCCGCCCGCAATACCGCCTTGCAAATCCGGTCCTCATCGAACGTCACCAGCGCCCGGTTGCGTTTCTGCACTTTGATGATGTGGTTCTGGATCGCCATGAGAGTGCTTTCCTCGTCTGCCGATTATAGCATATCCTCACTTTTCGACAATAACCTTGACGCATCCCGCCCAGTTTGGTTACTTGCGCCACGAACCCGACCCTTGTTCGGGATACAATCGCAGGAGGCTGATTATGAATAAACTATCGCCATGCATCGCGGAAGCCATCGGCACGTTCGCCCTCATTTTCGTCGGCATCGGCGCCATCAAAGCCGATCCCGGACTCCTCGGCGTCGCTCTCGCCCATGGATTGACCATTGCGGTCATGGTGTCGGCGACCGGGGCCATCTCGGGCGGCCACCTCAACCCCGCCGTCACCTTCGGCTTGCTCGTCGGCGGCAAGATCGACCTCAAGGGCGCGATCAGTTACTGGGTCTCGCAACTCGCCGGCGCGACACTGGCCGGGTTCGTTTGCTATGGATTATTCAGCCGCGGGGTTGTCATCGCCGGCACGCCACAACTCAGCGGCGGCACCACTCCGCTGGCGGGCATCGTGATCGAAGCGATCACCACGTTCTTCCTCGTGTTCGTCGTGTACGGGACCGCCGTTGACCCGCGCGCACCGAAAATCGGCGGACTCGCCATCGGCCTGACCATCACCATCGGCATCCTGTTCGCCGGTCCGCTCACCGGCGGCGCGATCAACCCCGCCCGCGTGTTCGGCCCCGCGCTCGCCGTCAGCTTCTGGGACGCGCACTACGTCTACTGGATCGGCCCGATGATCGGCGGCGCACTCGCCGGCCTCGTCTACAAAGGCTTCCTCTGGCCGAAGAGCTAGAATGTTGAAGGCCGCGATACCGGAAGGTGCTGCGCCGACCCGCCGAATGCTTAATGACGCTGGACTGGGAATATGATCCGCTTCGTTGAGAGAATCTCAATTACTTCGCGTCCTTCTTCCCCCCAAACAAATACATCTGCGGTGCTTCCTTGACATCGCCCTTGGCGCTTCGCCCGTTTCCCTTCTTCTTCCGCTCCGCCAGTTTCGGTTTCCCTTCCGCGGACAGTTCGGCCTCTTCGAGGTTGTTGAGAACTTCCTTCGCGCGGGCGAGTACTTCCTTCGGCAAACCCGCGAGGCGCGCGACCTGGATACCGTAACTCTTGTCGGTGCCACCGGGCAGAATCTTGTGGAGAAAAATGACCTGGTCGTGCCACTCGCGGACGGCGACATTGTAGTTCTTTACGCGTGGCAGCGTGACGGCGAGTTCGGTGAGTTCGTGGTAGTGCGTCGCGAACAGCGTCTTCGCGCCCACCGCGCCGTGCAGATGCTCGGCCACCGCCCACGCAATGCTCAACCCGTCGAAGGTGCTCGTGCCGCGCCCGATTTCATCCAGCACGATCAGGCTTTTCGGCGTGGCGTTGTTCAGGATGTTCGCCGTCTCGTTCATCTCGACCATGAACGTGCTCTGGCCGCGCGCAAGGTCGTCGGTCGCGCCCACGCGCGTGAAAATCCGATCCACCAACCCGACCGTCGCCCGCGCCGCCGGGATGAACGAGCCCGTCTGCGCCATCAACACCAGCAGCGCCACCTGCCGAATGTACGTGCTCTTGCCCGCCATGTTCGGGCCCGTGATGATGAGCAGTTGTTGCTCGCGGTTGTCGAGCAACGTGTCGTTCGGCACAAACCGCTCCTCAACCAGCGTCTGCTCCAACACCGGATGCCGGCCGTCCACAATCTCAATCCGGTCCCCGTCATCGACCGCTGGTCGACAGTAGTTCTGGTGCCGGGCCAGCTCCGCCAAACCCGCCAACACATCCAACGCCGCGATGGCCGACGCCGATTCCTGGATCGGGGCCGATTTCTCGACCGCCGCCGCACGGATTTGCTGGAAGATCTCGTATTCAAGCGCGTTCGCGCGTTCCTCGGCCCCGAGAATCTTCTGCTCCATCTCCTTTAACTCGGGCGTGAAGAACCGCTCGCCGTTCGCGATGGTCTGTTTGCGGATGTAATCGGCGGGAACCTTTTCGAGATTCGCCTTGGTGACCTCGATGTAGTAACCGAACACGGAATTGAACCGCACTTTCAGCGACGCGATGCCCGTCCGCTCGATTTCCGTCTGTTGCAGCGCCGCAATCCACGCCTTGCCATCGGTCCCCGCCCGCCGCAGTTCGTCCAATTCCGCGTCGTAGCCCGCCTTGATCAGTCCGCCTTCCTTTAACGCTAGCGGCGGCGCGTCGGCGATTGCGCGGCCAATAAGATCCACCAAATCGGGAAGTTCGGTGATTTGGGAAACGAGCGTCTGTAGGAGGGGCGTCCCTGCGGCAGAGCTGTCCAACGTCCCCTTCAATTTCGGCACGGCGACGAGCGATTCCTTCAACACCACAAGGTCGCGCGCGTTGCCGGTGCCGACGCTGAGCCGCGCCAATGTCCGCTCCATGTCCCGCACGCCATGAAGTTGCTCGCGAAAATCCGCCAGGACACTGCGGCGCATCGCAGAACGTCCCGATGACACCCTGCCGCAAGCGGATCTGTTCGACGTCCTTCAAGGGACGGGTCAACCATTCGCGCAACAACCGCGCGCCCATCGGCGTTAGCGTGCGGTCTATGCAGCCGATCAACGTGTGCCGGCGGTCGGAGCGCCCCGATTCGAGCAATTCGAGGTTCCGCTGCGTCGTCGCATCGAGAACCATGAAATCGCTGACGCTGTAGACCGTGAGACGGTGAATATGCGACGTGCTCCGCCGCAGGGATTGTTGCAGGTAATGAAGCGCCGCGCCCGCCGCGCCGATGCCCACGCTCAATGCGCCCGCGCCAAAGCCATCCAGCGACTGCGTCTTGAAATGGTCGCGCAGCGTGAAGAACGCCGTTTCGCGCTCGAACGTCCAGCCGTCATGCGGCGTGATCGGCAGCGCGAGCTGCGCCAGCAGCGATTTCGCTTCGTCGAACCACTCGACGGGCACGATGATCTCCGCGGGCCGCGTGCGCGTGAGTTCGTTGTGCAGTTGCTCGGCGGACAGCAACTCGGTGACTTTGAAATCACCGGTCGTCAGGTCGACAAGCGCGAGCCCGAATTTGTCGCCGCCGCAAATCGCCGCGAGAAAGTTGTTTCGTTCCGCGTGCAGCAGATGGGCGTCAAAGTGCGTGCCGGGGCTGAGGATTTGCGTGACATCGCGATCGACCAGCTTGCCGGGCCTGGCCTCCTCCAGCTGATCGCAAATGGCAACCTTGCGCCCCTGTCGGAGGAGTTTGCCGATGTACGTTTCGGCCGCGTGATGCGGAATCCCGCACATCGGGACACCGTTGCGATTGGTCAGCGCGAGATTGAGCAGTTGTGACCCGGTCTTGGCGTCATCGAAAAACATCTCGTAAAAATCGCCCAACCGGAACAACAGCAGCGCATCCGGCGGAATCTGGTGTTTGACGCGCCGATACTGCTGCATCATCGGCGTCAGGCCGTCGCCCGCCGGTTCGCCATCACGCCGGGCTTGAGACTGGGATTTGTCACTCGCCATCGCGGTTTGGATTATAGCGGCGGCGCGGGCGCGGTCACGACCTAAAAACACGTTGGCCGACCCCGAACGTATTCGGGATCGGCCCGCGTATATTGCTCAAACCGCTGTCTGTGTCGCGCAGGCGTCGATCGTTCAACACCGGCTTCTCAGCGCGGTCCTTTCATCCGTGCGCCAGTCGCAGATCGTTCCACAACCGCGTTACGGCGAGGGTTGCCTCCTTGAATCGCCGGGCATCCCCCAACCCGACGCCGATCCCGTTAAGCATCGACCTTGCCAACTCGTCAACTCACGTGAAATCGGCCCTATTAGCTCAAAGATTTGGACGGGAATGTCGGACGCAACCGTCCAAAAAGGAGCGCGGACACAAAAACGTCCAGCCACCACTCGCCTCAGCGCTGGATGGTATCCTGCACGGCCGCGCGAAACGACGGCAGGTCGAACGGCTTCTCAATCAGATAATTTCCGGTCCGCCCCACGAAATCACTGAAACCCGCCTTGCGCGAGGCCTGTCCCGTCACGAAAATAAATCGGTTCGCCAGAAACGGGAATTCCCGGACGACGTCGTTGTAGAGCACCTCGCCGTCGACGCGCGGCATCATCAAATCGCAAATAACCGCGTCGTATTCGCCCGTGTGCAGCCGGTCCATCGCTTCCATGCCGTTGGTCGCGATGTCGACTTCGCAATTGTCGTACGTCAGCACCTCGCGCAGCAGTTGCGCCAGATCGTAATCATCGTCCACCACCAACACGCGGCGCATCACTTGTCGAGGTTGCGTGGTTCCATTCATCGCTAAAGCAACTTAGCCCCACATCTCGATTCCTTCAACGGCTTTTCTGCCTTGTCGGGAATCACGGGGATTGCGGATGGAACAGAAGCTTGGAGCCGGCGATCGGACTTGAGCCGATAACCTGCTGATTACAGAGCGCGAAAAAAACCTGAACCGCCGTCACATCCACCGCCTCCGCGAAACGCCCGAAAACCGAATTCTGCCAATTGCCACCTGCTCTAATTCGGGATGAACAGGTTCTTGCCCTCAAACTTCTTGGTGCCGTTGACATAGCTGAAGTACTTCCGGCACTCGCAGGAGAGATATTCGATGTCTATGGGGGTAAACTTCCTGCGTGCCTCGGGCCAGTAGGTCGCTTGCAGTGCGATCATCTTCTCGGCGGTCGCTTGGTGGTTCGCGCATTTCAAGTGCCGTTGCAGCAGATCAAAGTACGGGGCTGCGCCGATGCCGGTGGGAACCGGACTGTCCGGCCTGATCAGATCGGGGGCGAACAAGGCCAGATCCACCAAAGCCATGAAGATGGGGAAATCATTGCTCATCTTGAAACGGGCATTGATGGCAGCATTAGCGGACATCACGTTGCCTTGCGAACCCCGTATGCAGTCCAACAGAAAGTCAAGGCAGCGAGGGAACATCTCGACACAGGCATCCAGGCGCCCGTATTCACGCCCTTCCCACTGCGCTGCCACCACCGGATATACTTCCGAGGACCATGGCTGCCTTACTTCGTGCAACAGGGCATCGCGGAGTTCTTTGGGGGTCTTCAGAATGCTCGGGTTAAGCGCGGTCAGGGTGGTGTGCTGATTGCACCAACGGGCGAAGAACAGTGCGTGAATCAGATCGGAGTGCGACTCCTTCACCGGATCAGCAAAGCGCAGAACCGCTTTGGTGCCCTTGTCATCTTCGCGAAATACATTCAAGAAACGACCCTTCTGAAATACGGGGTCTTGGGTCCAAGGTGGTGGCTCGCCAGCTTCGCGTCTTACACGTATGGCTTCCCGTTCGATACACCAATCGAAGAAGGCCTTGACCGGGTCAGCGATCTCAAGCCCCGCCAGGGAATCTCGATATGGATTGTCCGCATTCGGTCTGTTCTCGTTTTTATTCATAAAGCTACGTTGACCCTGGCCCACGACCATCGTTGGTGTCTTCAGCCTGTCTGGTCGTCTGCGTGAGTCCCTGCAAATCAAGATCAGGATGGAGCCGGCGATCAGACTTGAACTGATAACCTGCTGATTACAAATCAGCTGCTCTGCCAATTGAGCTACGCCGGCTTATATTAGTAAATTGCTGCCATACGGGCCAATATTGTGAGGCGCAAATTTGCTGTTGCAATGTTTTGTTGCATGGTTTAGGATATTCGTATCATGAGAACCACCCAAACCAAGGGTCGCAAGCAGCAAAAACTCATTCATGTCGGCGATTGTCTTTATCGTTCGAGCCTCACAGATCGTTACTACGCTATTTTTGAACGGGATGGCAGACAAGTCAAGCGAAGTCTGAAAACCACAGACCCCGAACTCGCCAAACGCCGCCGCGAAGAATACCGGCGTAAAGTTGAACGTCTGACCGCGGACGATGCGAAGACTCTGCCTTTTGCCGAGTATGACAAGAAGAGGCCCAGGGAGTTGGCGGGTGGGCTGGCGAAGCGGTGGTTGGATTCGGTTGCCGTCGCGATCAAACCCAAAACACTCCGCATGTATCTCAACTCAGTAAGAATGCTGGCTCGACACTTCGGCGGTCTGACGGTCCGTAGCATAGGCCTGCGGCACACAGAGCAATGGGCAGCGCAGCGCAGCGGTGGGTGTTCGGCTCGCACGTACAACGCCGATCTTGATGTGTTGCGGCGCATCCTGGACTATGCCTGCAAACACGGTCTACTCTTGGAGAACCCTGCCAGGGAGATCAGCCGGCGCAAACTGAGCAAAGAGAAGTTGGTCATTCCGACCAAAGAGCAGTTTCGCAAGTTGCTTGAAACCATGCGAAAGAACAATGGCAGGGATTCCGCCGATCTGGTGGAGTTCCTCGCCTACTCTGGCTGCCGACTTTCCGAGGTCGTCGGCGACAGTGGATTTGGCAAGCCGCCGATGGTCTGGAGCGACGTGAATTTCGAGTTGAAGACATTCACCGTTGCAGGAAAGGGCAGCGGCGAAACCGGTAAGAGCCGCACCGTGCCACTGTTCCCACCACTGGAGAGATTGCTCCTGGCATTCAAAGCCAAGCAGGCCCGTCCACCGGAAACGACGGACAGGATTATTCAAATCGAGTCGGCCAAGACCAGCATTATTAACGCCTGCAAGGAACTCGGCCTGCCTCAATACACGCACCACACCATGCGACGCTTCTTCTGTTCCAACGCCATCGAATCCGGTGTGGATTTCAAGGTCATTGCTAGCTGGCTCGGACACGTTGACGGCGGCGTGTTGGTCGCCAAGACCTACGGACATCTGCGTGACATTCACAGCCGCGAAATGGCAAAGCGCATCACCTTTGACGCCACGGCTACGGAACCCGAAAACGTGGTGCCCATGACTCCCCGGAAATAGGCGGGCAGGTCCAACGAGCGGCTCGGGCGGAGGGCTTTCATTCAGCGCCTGCTTCCCTAAGGAATCGCTCGATCTCGGGGATCGGAAACAACGGTCGCCGCAGTGCCCGGCAAGGTCGCAGCAGTCCGCGAGCAACAAGCCGGTCAATCGTAATTGGTGTCACCCCCAAGGCTTTTGCTGTTTCATGTCGCGTAAGCGCGAGTCGAAATTCCTTATTCTTCGTCTGCATGGCGAGTTCTTGTTTTGCGTTACAATCATTCATGTCTCAATAACCTTTCGGCAGTGATTGTTCCAGCGTGAAGCCATAGAAGCAGGGCCGACCGGCGGAGCTAGCGCAGTCACGGTGGAGGCGTCAGGGCGACGGGGAAGCACAACCTTGACGGCGCGCCGCAAGCCGTACAATCGAAACGGCACGTCACGCAAAGTCGGTGTCTGATAAGGTGCAATCATTCGACCCCCGGTAGCACAGGGAAGTCGCGTAATTGTGTAGCAAGTACACAAGATGTTTGAAGGGCCACCCGGCAATCCCCGTAGACAGCGAGTGCAATGATTGGTGTCTGTGAGCGGATACTGCGTGGACAGGGCATGGCCGCGACTACGGACTGTGCCTGAATACGGTGACCTGCGAGTCAGCGTCAGATCCCGGCTGTCGGTGGCGAGCACCGCGCAGCCACGGACAGCGACGCACATTCGGTACGTCTTGACAGCGCAGCAGACGCGGCGAGCGGGACGCGATATGAGCGACCGCCGCGCCGGGTCTGCCAGCATTCTGCCGGCGAATGACCGGCGAAGATTCCTCGTAGATTCGTTCACCGTGTCGTAACTCGTTGGCCGGTTTGAGGCTCGTTACCACGGCCGGACAGGCCTGATGTAGTGGTCGGTTGGCTGTTTGCTGCGTCGCGTTTTGGTTGGCGGCGGGTGCGCGACCTGGTGGTCCCATCACCGCCAGCGGCCCAGTAGTTCAAGCACTCGCGCAACCGTGCAGGACTCACCGTCACGCCGGCAGTTTTCAATTCGTCAGCCAGTTGGCTTGCACTCCATCCTTTGCTGTGAAGGTTCAGCAACCGTTCGCGCAGGGGCTTCAACACGTCGGCGACAGTCTTGCGCTTTCTCGGCGGATCGCGCTGCGTCAATTGCTCCAGTTTCTTTTCCACCGCCGCGTAGTCCAACGTCGCGGCCAGTTTCGTGTAATCAGTCGCTGTCCTCATAGTCATTTCCTTCGTTTGGTTTGTGGCTGATATTCCAATGGCAAGACACTCGCCGACTCGTGCGGCCACGCGGCGTCATGTCGTTATCCGCCCGGCATCCGAGCGATATCCGCTTGTCAATCCGCGATGCGGTCATGCGCCGTCCACCAAGCGACCAGACCGGCATCCGCCGAGCAATTTCGTCACCGCACCCAGGCGGGGTAAGTGTCCTGCTCATTTTTCCCCTTTCTATGCCACGCTTGGCCTACTCAATTTGTTCGCGCCTGCGTACAATCTAGTCACTGCTTCTGCTTACAGTGAGTCGCATGACACTCGCTGACATGGGTAGCGTTATAGCCTGGCCGACCTCGTTATCGTGTGTAGCAGATACACAACACCCGCCGACTTTCGTGCCAGACTCCAGCGATGACAAATGATCCATTCATCACCGCCTATATCAGCACACGGACCCTCGGAATGTTGTTCCCATTTCGGAACAACATTACAAGACGGCTTCGGTAAGCTCCCCGGCCATGTTCAGCGCCATTCCACAAAAGAATCGAGCCGCCGCCACGACATATTTCGACGAGCACCTGTCGCACAACGATTACTACACCCAGGGCGAAGTCTTGGCCCACGATCAAGGTGGCCATTGGATTGGCATCGGCGCGGAACGGTTGGGTTTGCAGCCAGGTGAGGCTGTCACCCGCGATGTGTTCCTGCGCCTCTGCGACAACCGGCACCCGATGACCGGTGAACAACTAACGCCCCAGCAGTTCCGGGACCGTCGGCTCTACTTCGACTTCGTCTGCTCGCCACCCAAGTCCGTGTCGATTCTGGCGGTCACGATGAGTGACCATCGTATCACCGAAGCACACCGGGAGGCCTCCACGATGGCCTTGCGCGAGCTGGAGCAGTTTGCCGCCACGCGCATTCGCAAGGCCGGCATCGAGGATCGGGATCGCACCACCGGCAACTTGGTTGGCGCAGCGTTCCTGCACACGTCTTCCCGCGCCCTAGACCCGCAACTACACACGCATTTCGTCCTGTTCAACTGCACTTGGGACAATACCGAGAAGCGGTGGAAGGCGCTGCAAACCGGCGATATGTTCGGCGCGCTCAACTACGGCACGGCAGTCTATCGAAACGAACTGGCCAAGCGGCTCCATCGGCTCGGCTACCACACCCGGAAGGCCGCCAATGGGTTCGAGATTGAGGGCGTCGCACCTGAGTTGATCGACCGGTTCTCGAAACGGTCGCAGCAACGGGATCTGGCGGTGAAACGTCAGGAGGCGAAGCTCGGTCGCAAACTGACCAAGCAGGAGATCGCTCACGTCGTCCACCAGTCCCGCCCCAAGAAGCTCAAGGGCGCGTCCGACGATCAAGTACGCCGCCAGCAGCTTGGCGAAATCGGTTTCTTCGAGAAGCGGGCGCTCGGCAAAGTGGTCAAAGCGGCTAATGTTCAGTCGGGGGATTTTACCCACTCGGTCACAATGCGTGAGGCGGTTGACTACGGCATGGCGCATGTTTTCGAGCGCACCTCGGTCGCGCCGCAACACAAGATTCTGGAAGCCGCCCTGGTCAACGGCTGCGGCCAACTGGACCTGCTGCTGCTCAAGAATGCGCTGGCGGAACGGTCCGACTTAGTGCGCGTCGGTTCAGAGTTCTCGACCCGCGACATCCTCACCAAGGAGCTTTCGTTGATTCGCACTGTCAACGCCGCCATCGACAGTATCGCCCCGATCACCAGCCGTTATGAACCGGCGTCTCATCTCGGTTCGGATCAGCGCAAGGCGTTGAAACATGTTGTCACTAGCCCAGACCGCTTCACAGGGATTCGAGGCTTGGCCGGCACTGGGAAAAGCACGGTTCTGGTCGAACTGAACCGCATTCTCGACAATGAAGGTTTCGAGGCCCTGTTCTGCGCTCCGACTGCTGCCGCTGCCGAAACGCTGCGCAAGGACAAGCTGGAATCGGTCACGCTCGCCAGGCTGCTGACGGATTGGGCCATGCGGCGAACACTTTCCGCCCGCAGCGTGATTGTCCTGGATGAAGCCGGCGCTGTTGGCCTCGATGACATGGTGAAACTATTCGATCTGGCCGTTAGTAACGGCGCTCGTGTAGTGCTCTCCGGCGACACCGGCCAGCACAGTTCTGTTGCTCGCGGCGACGCGCTACGCATCCTCGAACAGCATTCCTCCTACCGCTTCAGCGAACTGACCACCATCCGTCGCCAGAAACCCGCCGTCTTCCGTCAGGTCGTCGAACTGGCTGCCGCAAAACAGACTGACAAGGCCTTTGCCAAGCTCGTGGAACTTGGCGCGGTCACGGAGGCGGCGACGGGGGATGGGCAACTTTACCAGCGGGCGGCTGAGGCATACCTGTCGGCGACCAAACAAGGCAGGTCCGCATTGCTGGTCTCGCCCACATGGGACGAGATTGAAGCGGTCACGGAGAAGGTGCGCGAAGCTCTCAAAGCTGAGGGTGTCGTCAGCCAAGATAAGCAGGCACTTTGCGTCTTTGATTCGCTCTCGTGGACGACCGCCCAAAAGAAGAACGTGAGCCAGTACGAACCCGGCCAACGCCTACGCTTTGTGAGAAAAGCGCGCGACTTTGATCGGGGCGAGACAGTCGAAATCAAAGCCGTTGTCGAGAATGGTTTGCGTGTTCGTCGTCCCGATGGAACGGAAGTGAATTTTGTCCCGGCCGGTGCCGCAGCCTCGTTCGATGCGGGCGTGTCCCGCGAGTTGAAGGTCGCTGCTGGCGATTGGTTATTGCTGCAAGCCAATCACGGCAAAGAGTTTATCAACGGTGAGCGCGTTCAGGTGCGGGAGATCAGCGGCGGACGCATCACGCTCACCGACGGCCGGACGCTACCTAGCACTTTCAACACCTTCACCCACGGCTACGCCGTCACCTCGCACTCATCACAAAGCAAAACCGTCGATGACGTGCTCTTGGTCGCATCGTCACGCTCCTTCGGCGCGGTGAACCGTGAACAGTTCTATGTTTCCATTTCGCGCGGACGCAAGCGTGTCCAGGTGTTCACCGATGATGTCGAACTGCTCGCGCGTCGCGTCGACCGATTCGCACGAACGTAAAGCTGCCATCGAACTCCAAGGCCTGCGCGATGACCTGGCGAAACTCGGCTTCCTGCGACAACCCCAGCAAGAGCAAAATGCCAGCGCACCGGTGTCCACCGTGCGCCAAGATTTCCGCACGGTGCGCCCGATGCGTCAGTCGCCGCGAGTGTTCCGTGGCACGCGTTTGTCTCCAGTGCAACGGCTCACTCAGGTGGTCGAGGATGTGCATCGCTGGCTTCGCGAAGGCTCCGACGTTGAGCAAAAGGAAACTGTCACGAGCAAGTTTGAGCAAACCGAGTCCATCAAACAAGCTGAGTCCATAAAACGGGCTGAATCCGTCGAACTGGCTGAGTCCGTCAAACGAACCAGCAGCCTCAAACGATCTCGCACGGTCAAGGAAGCTCTGCAGCAAGAGCAGTCCACCCGCCGCAAGCTGCGTCGGGGCATCACCTCGCCTGGAAGCATCGGCCACTCTCGCGGCATTGGTGTCTGAACTCTCAACCTCGACCATCAACGAAGGATCAATCCATGCACGCCATCAAAGATGATTGCTACACCACCGCCGGCAAGTATTGCGCTTGCATCGAGTTCCATCTCGGCGAGGAGCGGCGCCGTGGCTTCCACACCAGTCAGTTGATCGATTACACCCTAGAACCCAACCCGGAAACTGGCGAGGATAAGAACGCCCCGCGCCAAAAGCTCACGCTCGCGTTCTCCAGTGCCGATGTGGTGATCTTGGGCTGGCGTCTCGGTCGGCTAGCCAAATTGCTCCGCGAAAACAACCTAGCTACGATCCACATGCTGTCCAAACGTTACACCGATCTCGACCGGCTGAAGCCCTTCGTGGCTTCCATCACCATCACGCCGATTGCCAAAGACTGACCGCCCCCGAGCCGGGATGCAAAACCGGAATCAGGGTGTGCGTGGCATCCGACGAAGCGAAGTAGAGCGTAGCTTGGTGAATACCCTACCAAGGGGGGCTATGTGGCCCGCGAGATCACAGCCGCCCGGTTATACAAACGGCCCGGCTTGTCTTGGCGACGAAGGGAAGGCCGACGTAACCTTGGTGACGGTTGCTCGATCCTCTCACCAGCGGCTCACCCAGTCGCTGGCGTTTCTCGCAAACCCGCGTGCCTGCCTGCAAATCTTTTCAGCCTTGAGGGGGGCGGATCGTGCGTCCCGCCGCAACTTCAGCGAAGGTGGGCAAGCGAAAGTTCGCTGGCCCAAGCCGCCCAACTCGTGCGCGAGGCGTCGAGGAAACGCAGTCGCATTCCGATTTCGCAAGCGGACGCTAGCGCTGCCTGCGCGTCAAGAACCCGCTGGAACACATCATGCGAGAGATTCGACGACGCACCCGCGTGGTCGGCGCGTTTCCCGACAGACAACCCGCCCTGGTGCTGTTGGTGGCGCGACTGCGCCACATTGCCGGCACGCGCCTAGGAACACGGCGGTACTTGGACAGGGAGCGCCTGAAGGAGGTCGCGGCGGTCGCTGCCTTGAACTTTTTACCCTCCTCTGCGGAGGAGGCCAAGCGACCCATCAGATCAAGAATCAACACCCAAAGCGCGAGAGAAGCTGGACACTACCCACAGGTCAACGAGCATCCCTTTACGGGCTCACGTTGATTGTCACCGGGACAACCACCCGAGGTTGAGAACTCAAGTTGGTGCTAAAACTAACCGACCCATGGACAGATTCCTTGGGAGGTTGATCAAGCCTGGCCACAATCGCATAGCTTTTTCCTTTTTCAACCGTGGACAGGTCCACTTTCATCTCCGGCACATCCCACGTGAGGTTGCTGATCGTCAACGCTTGATCCGGCTTCGTGGATGTCACTGTCACTCGCCGCGTCATAGCCTCGGGACTCATTCCCGCAGCATTGACCAAGCCCCAAAACATTATTTCGGGACTGACGGCCAGATCTCCCACGACGCGACCGTAGATCGTCACCGTCCCGACCGGCGCGGTTTCGCCCACGACATAGACGCGGACCGGCTCGGTGAATCGCCGAGGTGATCCGAAAGCGAGAACCTTGAGATTCAAGTGCGCCGTTTGATCGTCGATTCGTTCCACCTGTGCGTCCACCGCCCCGCCGCTTTCCGCGCGATCAAATGCCAGAGCCTTGCCATCGGTGCGCTTGAGCTCAATGGTGACATTCGTCACGGTACCGGCATGCAAATCTCCCAAGGTCAACGACGTCGGCGTGAGCAAATGCTTCGGCTTGTTGTCCACCTGTACGGTCAGCACCGCGTTCGAGCCGTTGGGATCATTTGACGGCACGGCGATCGTCTTGGTAAGAAGCCCGGCGTTGTTGTACATATTCAGCGTGAATACCAGTTCGCCCGATTCCCCCGGCTTCAATCTGTCCGGTTTCACGCTGGCGACCGTGCAGCCACACGATGGCTTGGGGTTTTCGATGCTTAACTCGGCGTCACCCGTGTTGCTGAAGGTAAACGTTCCCGTTACGGACTGCACACCGCTGGTAACGCCAAAATCATACACAGTTTTGTTAAACTGAATCCGGGGCGTTCCCGCTGCTTCCGCTCGTGCCCCGGAGAGTCCGATGCACAGGCATAGCGCCGCAAATTTCGTCTTCATGCTTATCCCCTTCTGTTGTCGGGTGACCGATTGGATCGCCATTTCGCGAACGCGATATTCTCTCCTTTCCCAGCGCCTGTCAACCAAGCAAGCGACGCGTCGCTGCCAATCCCGTCGTCCTGGCTCAGCCCCCGCACGTACTCCACCATCAGGGTTGCGAACGACCATTCCTGAATACAATCCCCCCGCTGTAGAAGAAGGAAATCGGCGTGCCCTCGTTCTTGGTCAGCCGCCGCGTGAAACTTTTCGCCCTCCTCCCTCCTCGGAGGAGGGCAAGCAACGAACCAGATCAGGAACTCAAGCCAACGTGCGAAAAATTCTGGACACTACCTGTAATAGGGCTACTGCTCGGGAGAGCAAGTGTCAAGCCCGTTACTTGGCTGACACAATATCGTCGAACTTGGTGCAGCCATTCTCACATTAAATCTTCTTACTCCTTCGCCAATCGCTATTCCTTCCTTCTCGCCAAGCGCACCAACCGAGTGGCAAGTCGGCCAACATCCCAATAGTAGGATCCATATCCAGAACCGTCCGAAGACTCACCACGCGCGCTTCGTTCTCCGGTGTGGGACCACTCTTGGGGTGAAACTGCCATGCGCCATCGTCTTGATCGTGGGTCACGTAGTAAATCCATTCATCTCCGTCGAGAATCCGTTTGCTCGTAAAAACCGCCACATTGGGTGGGTCATTAAATGGCCAGTCTTGTGCATCGGGTTTCATTCCACACTGTCGCTCTTGTCTATGTTGTTCGCGCGGGACCGCACTTCAGCATTCGCATAACTGTTTGGCCCGCCTTGGGACTTCGGGTAAACGTGGTCGATCTGAGCTTCGTTTGGCGGCGGTGTCACGCCTTTCTGACTCTGCTCGGGACGAACCAACACCTCACCTGTCCTATCGTCAAGGATCACCCCGTTATTGCGAGCCTCATTCTCCGATAGGATATTCTTCTTTTGTGTTTGCGTAAAGTCTTTGTACGGACCCACGGTAGTGGAATCTTCAAGATGACCGTAGGGCCCACCCCTTCCACTGGTCCCGGTAGCACTTTGCGTCTTTTGAGCGGTAGCGCTGCCCGCAGCAGTCGTGGCCTCCGGTAGGTCCTTGCTCGCCTGTGGGGTGAGTTGCTCGCTCGTGGCGGAAGCCTCCGTCGCCTCGGTGCCGAACTGTCCGCCCGGCAGCTCGCCAAGATGGCCCACGACGCTCACTGCCAAGATGGCAACTGCCATGCCTTTCGTGTCTCTGGGCGCGTCTGGCATCATCAGCGTTTGCAGGCTCAAGCCTTCTGGAACCCCGGGCAGCATCATTAACGCGGTGCCAATCTGCTGCTGCACCCTCTTGTCGCTGAGGAATGTCATCGCAGGCGACAATGGTTCGGGAGTGCGGAAATCCTGTGCGAACCGAGATGTCAATCCGGGATCACCTTCCCGTTCGGCCGCCTCCGCAGCAGCTTGCAGCCGCAGTTGCATCTGGACTTCATCCTCCAACCCCAGCGGATCGATGTGATTGACGGGGTTATCGTGGACGTAGAGGTAGGCGTTCAGACCGTCCTGATAGCCCAAGGGGTCGCGGGTGAGGTAGCGGCCAATGGTCGGGTCGTAATAGCGCATCCCGTGGTTGTCCAGGCCCGTCGAGAAATCGCGCTCCTTGGTATGGGCGAAGCGATTGTCGTCGGTCGAGCCGGTGGTGCTGGTGATGTTGCCGAAGGCATCGTAGTAGCTGCTATAATCCACCTCGCCCTTCGGATCGGACTGCGCCATCAGGTTGCCCGTCGCATCGTAGGCGAAAGTCTCCCGCGGCCCGGGGAACCAAAACGACATCGTGCGGTCGCTGTACAGAATGCCGCCAATCCCGCCGCCCTGGCTGCGCCCCCTCACGTACTCAGCGTTCACAGTAAACTGGTTCACAGCTTCCCCCGACCACTCCTGAATGCAATCCCCGCCGCTGTAGGTGAAGCAAATCGGCGTGCCCTCATTCTTGGACAGCCGCCGTGTCCGGTAATCGTAGCTGGCGTAAAACTGGGAGACGGTGGTATTGGTCTGGCAGTTCTTGCCCGAATGCAGGACGCAGGGGGTGGTCTGGACAAACAGGGTGCAGTTGGTCAGGCGATTGTGCGCGTCGTAGATGTAGGAGTTCGTACTGGTACCCCAACCGTAGGTGCCGGCGTTGGACAACAACGACCCGGTCTCCGTCACATTGGTGCGATTGCCGTTGAGATCATAGAGATAGCTGAAGCTGTTCCCATTGTTCAGGGAGGTCAATTCGTTCAGGTTGTCATACGTGTAGGTCGCGGTTATGCCCGCAGGCTGGATCGTCTCGGTGAGACGGTTGCCGGCCACGTCGTAGGTGTAACCATCCGTCACCGTGGTGTTGCCCTTGGATTCCATCTGGCTGGTGAGCCGGTATTGGCCATCGTAAGCGAAGTTACCGGTGCGCGAGCCCTGGTCATGCATGTATTCGAAATCCAACACACGATTGCCGACCTGATCGTAGCCGTAGTACGCCGTGTAAGGGGCTTTGTGATTTTGGTCGGAGGTGCCAATATTGGTAGCGGTAATGCTCACCACGCGATTAAGGGCGTCGTAGGTGTTGGTGATGGCCTCGTTATTCGGCAGGGTACACGACAAGATGTTGCCATTATTGTCGTAGGAATATCCCGTGCCCGTATACGAGCCGTCGCCTGTATCGCCGACAAACGTCATCCGATCGAGCACATCGTACTGATACGTCACGATGCGGCCCGTCCCCCCCGGATAAACGGTCTCCGAGAGGTTCCCATCAAAGTCGTAGAGATTCTGGACCGTGTACGCTGCCGGCGGGTTGAAGGTCGCGTGCATCTCCGTCAATAGGCGATACATGGCATCGTAACCGTAGGTAGTGGTGCCGTTAAGGTCGGTCGCGGTGAGGATCTTACCCACGCCGTTGTAGGTGAAGGTCTGAGTCTCTTGCACAGTGCCGCCGGGAAGTGTGAAGCTCGCCGTCGTCAGCCGGCTGTCGAGATCGTACTGCTTTTGCGTGATCTGCCCCTTGGGATCTTGGACCGTGAGGACATTGCCGATACGGTCATACGCCCACGTTGTCTGTCGGGTTTTGCCATCGCCAATGCTCGGGAGCGTCTCGCTGGTTTTACGGTTGAACGGATCATACGTATAGGTGGTCGTCTGCGGCTGGGACACGTTGTAGACGACATTGGACAACACTACGGCCGCGACGTTGTTGTTGGGGTCATACTGCGTTTCCGTGGTGACGGCTTCCGGCAGGCCCGTGGCGTGGGTGACGTAGCGAGCGCGGTTGAGTTCGTCGTAGGTGGTGGCGGTCACAACGCCACGGGGATCGGTGACGGTGAGCACGTTGCCGTTTTGGTCATATCTGGTGAGCGTGGTGGGATTGGCGTAATCGTTGTTTTGCTGGTCCCACACGGACGGGGCGATATGGCTGGTCGGACGGTAAGCGTTGTCATACCCGATCTGGGTTACGTTGCCATTGGGATCCTGGGTCTCAATGACGTGCCCCATCAGGTCGTACACATCGTAGGTCGCGACGATATAGGGATCGTAGCCCTCGATCGTTTCCGTGAGGCGATTGCGGGCATCGTAGCTCATGGTGGTTTGGATGTAAAACGGAGGCGGACCAGTGATGCTGGTCTTGTTCCCATTCGAGTCGTAGCCAAATGAGATCGTCAGGGGATACACAAGGTTTAACCCCCAGGCCGGAGCCCACACTTGCACAGCCGGGGGAATGATGGAGGTCAGCCGACGGTTGCCGTCGTAGGTCTTAGCGGTAGTATTGCCCGCAGCGTCTGTTAGACTGACCTCGTCCCCGGCATTGTCGTAGGCCATCGTGGTCGTCAGAGCACCCGAGTTGAACGTCTGGTTGGCGGAATTATCGACATAAGCGCCCGGTGTCAGTCCGGAACCGGTGCCGGTCATGTCCACGACCTGGGCGGTCAGGCGGTGCAATTCGTCGTAATAATAGTAGGTCGTCTCGTTTGCGCTACTGCCGCCGGACGTCTGATTCACTTTCGTCTGGCTGATCTTTTGGTTAACCTTGTTATAGACGTACTGAACGGTCGGTTGCCCGGACCCGTTGCCCAGTTGAACCGTTTGCGTCAGGCGGTAGGCATTATCGTAGGTGTTTTCCGTGACGTAACCGCGCTTGTCAGTGACCGACGTTGGTAGCCACCCACTGAGAGTGAAAGCTCCCGATCCAAAGTTCCCGCCGCTGTACCCGTAGGTCTCAGAGTACGTGGTCGTGCTGCCGCCCGGCAGAGTTACCTGAGGATATTTCTTCATCGTCAACCGCAATATCTGGTCGTAGGTAAAAACGGTGTGATTGCCGTTCGCATCGATCTGCGTCGCAACGTTGCCCACCGCGTCGTAGGCGATCGAATTCACGATGTCGTTGGCGCTATTCTGGGACGCATTCGTCATGCGAATGCGCGTTGAAGTCAGGCGATTCATGTCGTCGTAGGTCTTGATGGTTGCCACGCCGTTGTCATCAACGATTTCGATCGGATTGCCATTGAGATCGTAGGAGTACTGGGTGCTGCTGGCAATCAGGTCGCCGGTGACGTTTTCGACCGCAGCATGGTTTTCGTTCGTCTTGCGGTCGAGGCTATCGTAGGCATAGATGGTCACATTGTTATTCGGATCGGTCATCCAAAGGATTCGCCCCATCGCGTCCTTCGAGTACTGCGTTGAGAGATAGACATCGCCGAAACCTGTCACAGTGACGTATGCCAGATCGCCAAAGCTATTCTTGGACATCGCGGTGCGTCGGTTGTCCGGATCAAGAATCTGGTTCATGAATCCTGCGGAGTCGTAGGAGTACTGGGTGGTGCGGGCCACCGCTGTGCCGTAGGCTTCAACCATTTGGGTGCGATTTCCGTAGGAGTCCAAGGTATACTGGGTCACCTTGCCCTCACCGTCGGTCATCTGCGTCAATTTGTTATACGTCGGGTCATACTGGTAGCTGGTTACGATGTTCAGGCCGCCAGGGTCGACCGTCCGGGAGGCGGGTTCATCGAATATTTGATTCGGGGAATTGCCCGAGCCGTAGGTATATTGAACAACATTGCCGCTCAGGTCCTTGACCTGCGTTAGGTTGCCGTATGTATCCGCGCTGTAATTGTATTGCGCGCTGAGGTTGACGTTGTTATAGCTCAGGACGAGCGTGGTATAGGCGACGGCCTTACCGTAAAGATTGGGCGCGGAAACGATACTACCCGTGAACGCGTAGGTGGTCGTATTCCCGCGTGTGTCCGTGATTTCGGTGGTCACGGCCGTGCCCGACCGCGATACCGTGTTGAAATACGCGGTGCCGTCGGCAGTCGTCACGGATTGGACGCGGTATCGATCCATCTCCAAGTAACCCGGGCTGCCGTTAACATTGGGGGCGAATCCAAACGGCATCTGTGACTCAAGGACGTAGTTGAAGGTGGTCGTGTTGCCGTTTGCGTCCGTAATGGTCGCCGGTGCCACCCATCGATTCGTAAGCGGCGGCGCGCAGCCCAGTACTTGATTGTCCATATACACAGGTTGAATGATGCCATTGTCCAGATAGGTGTAGTTGACCGTGGGATTTGTCATCCCACCCGCAGGATTCGCTACTTGTGGGTAGAGGATTTGCGTCAGCTTGTCTCCCGTGTATCTGTAAGTGATGTTCCGTCCGAGTGGGTCGGTGATTTGGGTCACCTGTCCGCTGCTATTGTAAGCAAATGTGATCGCCTGGGTGGGATGGGCCTTCACGTAGATGCTTGACGGAGACAGGCTGGAGTTACTGGCGTACTGGTAGACGAGGGTGTTGCCATTGCGATCCTGCACTTGTGACAGCCGGTAATAGTACAATGACCCGACGCAGGAATAAGGCGTCGGTATCAACGTGTAGGTCAGTTCCGTCCCGTACGTGCGCCGCACCGTTAAGGTCGTGCCGCCAACGGCCCCGGTTAACTGGTCACGCAGCGTGTCGCTGTTCAGGTTGAGCTGGGTGAAGGGCACCCAAGGACCCCCGAAGGATGAGAATTGAAATGTATTACCGGCCTCATCGACCAGTGTCGCAAAGGTTTCCAGGTGAACCGGCGAGCTTCCCGGCAGAACGAGAGATCCGGGCGTGACAACCGTAATGCGGCTGCCCAAACTGGTCACCCAACCCGGGCCCAGCACGTTTTCGTTGGAACACGGAGGGAGTAAATCCTCGTTTTGACAGGTAACCGTCGCCGTACGGCGAAACTCCAAGGTCAGTTCCCCGCCCTCGACCGGCACGGCGACATCACTGACACTGTAGGAAGGCGTCAGATCAAATGCATTAATCTGCGCTTGGTCCCGCGGACGGTCATCTTCTGGCTGGCCAGTCGGACTTGGCTGCGGCAATGGCACGCCCTGGCGGCTTACCCCGAAATATCTGTTCTGGATCGGCACCGAGATTGGAGCACCCGCAAGCACTGTGCACGTCCCACCTTGACAGATTGAGCATGCATCAGAGCACGAGATACGCGTGCAGTTTCCATTGCCGTCGCAGGGAGCGCACGGATCGGTGCACAGGGGTGTGCAGACTCCGTTGACGCAGGGAGCACACGGATCGGTGCAAGTGGACTGGCACGCCCCGTCGACACAGGTTTGGCAATTATCGCTAGTGCAAATAGGCTGGCCGCACTCATTTATGCACCCGGTCGGGGTGTACAAAGGCGTACAGACTCCGTTGACGCAAGGAGCACACGGATCGGTGCACAGGGCTGTGCAGACTCCGTTGACGCAGGGAGCACACGGATCGGAACACAGGGCCGCGCAGTATGGATATTGAGGATTAGCACTGGCATTGCAAGGACTACACGCGCCACATTGAGACGAGAGCTGGCAGTTCCCAGACCCATCGCAAGGAGCACATGGATCGGTGCACTTGGCCGTGCAGGTTCCATCGTTGCAAACCAGGCACGGGTCACCACAATCTATTGGTACGCAGTTTCCGTTGCCATCGCAGGGCGAGCACGGATCGCATGCGGGCGTGCAACTTCCATTCTGACAGGTCTGGCACGGGTCGGTGCAAACCATGGGTATGCAGTTTCCGTTGCCATCACAGGGAGCGCACGGATCGCACAAGGGATTGCAACAGGCGTCGTGGCACGGGTCCGTGCAGTCGTTCACACAATTTCCATCCACTAAAGATTGGCAATCGGGACAGGAGGGTGGTGAGCTTGGTGGCCCCCCTCCTCCTGGTCCGGCCGCTTCTCCCAACTGCCCCAGATAATAAACTAGGCAGAAAGTGGCGACAAATGTGAGTCTTCGAATCAGTTTCATGGTAGAGTTGAGGTCGCACTTGCGGAGCCATTGTAATAGGAGGGGGGCGGAGCACTCAGCGCTCGCACCGAAGGTTTCCTCAAATTGTAAAACTCGACGACAGACGGCTTCTGCGCCAAGGCCTGAGCGATTAACGGCTGGCCCGCCGGTGCGTTTCCTAGCGCCTTGAGACACCAGCCTTTTACGTACTGGCAATCCCAACGGTAGGACGCCGCCCACCCCGGGGAGGAGATGGTGGTGACAGGCACGGCCTGCTCCAACTCCGCAATCTTCCTAAGTGTGCTCCCGTATTGTCCCGCGTTGAAATCATCCACGGCCGAATGCAAGTACATGTACTGGCTGACGTAACTGGTCGGCACCTCATGAAACGCCTGCACGGCAAACTGGCTCACCAGGTTCGTTTCACCCCGGTGCTGCGCCTGTTGTTGCATGCGATACAGCACGTGCCCCAGTCGCACAGAATCTTCCGGTACCAGTTGGACCGCCCGTTGGCAGAGGGCCTCCGCGCTCGTCCACCGTCCGCTGACCTCCAACGCGCGCATCAGGTAGCAGTGGGCGGCCAACCGCATGGAGGTATTGAGCAACGGATTTTGCAACAAGGCAGGATCAATCGTCGCGGCCCGATCACCCAGCTGTTGATACCGCTGAAAATCATCCAGCCGGCGAATAATCAGGTATTCCCACCACAAACGCTTTTGCGCAGAGGGTTCGGCCTGGATCGCCGCTTCAGCGTTCGTAATTCCTGCATCCAAAAACTGGTTCGCGACATTCGTGTCGTTGTTGTGAAGGAAATACTGGGCGAGACTCAATTCAAGTTCCGCGTCTTTTGTCTGTAAGGCAGTTGCTTGGGCATTCTGCAACATTGAGATGGCGGAATCAGGAGCACCAAGCGCGTTCTCAACGCGGAAGAGGCTGGCATATGCCCGCAACCTGTATCGCAATGCTACTTCCGAATTCTGCAAGTAGGCTTGGTACATGGAAACAGCATTCGTCAGGTCGCCTTGCGATTCATAAAGTTTGGCCAGGTGAACTTGAGCCATCCCGTATACGGTTGTTTGAGGAAACTGCTTGAGAACCTGTTGCCATTCGGCTTGCGCATTATTCGTCTGCCCATTCGATTCCTGGATCTTGCCGAGACGGTACAGCGTGTAGGCCTTCGCATCGTCGGTTGACAACTGCGGTATACGATTCGTGAGAGTATTCACCGACGCCGCAGCGGCGACTGTGTCGGTTTGCCGTAGTTGAACATCCAGCAGTCGCAACTCCATATCCACGTTGCTGCGCCAGCCCTTGCTCGGCCGAGACACCAGTTGGCCGTACAGCTGCCCTGCGCCGGCCCAGTCGGAGTGCAGTCGGGCATCGTTTGCCAGTTGCATCAAAGCCTGACGACCGATGTCAGCCGTGGATGTGGCGGCTACCTGCGCTGCATAATCTTTCCAGTGCGGATCGGCGCGGTCGCGCAGAGTGCTTTTAATGCGGTCAAGGTACGCAACGAGTTGTGGCTTTCCCGAAAACGCCTGCTTCCCGCTGGCCGCGAGAGCCAGGGCGTTGCCTTGCTGCCCGCTCAGATACAGAAGGCGAATGGCTTGTTGATACGCCGTGATCGTCATTTCCTTGTTCGGCGCTGCCGCGATGGCTTGCTGGTAGTATCCGAGTGCCGCGTTCGTTTGCCACAACGATCGCGCAACGTGCCCGGCCAGAATCAAGGCTTGCACATGCCGTTCCCCGGTCGTCTGCAAGGAATTCGTAATAAACTGACTGGCTCCTTCGACGTTGCCGTACATCCAGTAGTCGTGGGCCAAGCGAAAGTTCATCGCGGCCAGTTCCGGCGCGTTTGTCGCGGAGCTAACCAATTGTTGCGCGACGGCATCCGCATTGCTGTACATCTGGCTGTAGAGACACTGGTCCAAGCGGATAAACAGGTCGCTCTTGAAAACCCGGCTGGGCGATCCGTCAGCAATCTCTGCGAGTGACTTTCCCTTGGTCATCGCTCGGAGTTTGTCACGCGCCAAGAACGCGATTCGACTCGTGGGCTCCAGATCGCGAACTGTCTCATACCACTGCGTGGCATCGACGGTGTTGCTGGCCAGAAGCATGAGATTGCCGATCTCTATCGCTGCGTTTAAACGGAATTCGCACCCGGGGTATTGATTCCAAACGGTAAGGAATTCGGTCTCGGCTTGATCTCCGGTGCCAAGGGCTTGATATGTCCGCCCCAGATAATAATGAGCTTGGCCGGCGAGATTGGTGTCGGCGATCCCAGTGGCCAGCGCGTCCTCCAGCACCTCCGCTTCGCTGTTAAATTCTCTCAGCTTGTAATACGTTCTGGCCAGGGCAAGCGAAGTTTGCGAAACATCCAGACCCAGCGACACTTCGTTCGCGAGCTGCTGCTCCAGAACCTGAGCCGTGATCTCGGACGCCGGTTCCTGGTATTTCGGCTTGCGAGGTGCGGCCTCGGCCGGTAACGTGAAAACGAGCACCACGGCCGTCACGCTAACCGATAGCAGAAGTTGATAGCGGTCTCTCCAACGCACGTTATCAGTTCTCATCTTTGGCCTTGTCTATCACCAATTGCCTCACAGCGCAGATGGTCACTTGGATCGTTTCTGGATGTTTTCGCCGGCACGATTCGGCGAATGCATGCGGTGCCGCCTCATCCGCTCGATCGGAGATTTCGCGGATGATGACACAAGGCCTGTGTCGGGTCGCACAAATCTGCGCGATCTCGGCGGCACTCATATCGACCATATCCGCGCGGTACACCTCGCGTAGTCGCGCGCGTTCGCTTCCGCTCGCCACGAAAGCGTTCACCGTCACAATTGTATTTGCCAGCTTGGCGTCGCAGTTTTTCACCGGCTGAAGTTCCCAAGAGGTCTGGTTTTGTCCGTTCCCATCTCTCAATGCGCTTCGCGCAATCACAATATCGCCAATCTGTAAATCGTTCGTCAAACTGCCCGCAGTTCCAATCGAGACGACTGCCGACACATCTCGATCTTGAACCAGCCATTGCGTGATTGCCCGCGCCGCCTCCGGAGTAGCGCCCGTTTTGGCCAACAGCATTGGCTGGCCCTCCAGCCGCGCCTGATAGACGGGGCGGCCATTAAATTCGAACGAGCCTCCAACAGCATCCGCTTCCTTTCTAACGGCGCTAAGGTCGCTCTCCATGGCGGCCAATACCGCAATAGCACGCCCTTCGTGACCCGACGTCACGCCGGTGGAGAACATCAACGACGCTGTCACTGTGGCGAGTACAAAGAGCCATTTCACGCAAAATCAATTCGACGGAATTGCTCCCAAATCTTTTCGCCGCGTTTCGGATGAACGTGGCGGGCAAAGGCAATTCGTCCAGCCAGTTGCTGTCCGAACTTTTCGATGCTTTCGGGCGTTGCCTTTCCGTCCTTGGCCATGAGATCGCGCCACTTCTGAAATTCCGCTTCGACTCCATTCCTGAGACAGTTATGAACCACCGCCCGGATCCGCTTGAATTCCGCCTGCGGCAGGTTCGGCTTTCTATTCACGACAATTCCCGTGACCTTCTGGCAGCTATTGCGTCGAACGATCGCCAGCTTCCTTTCGTTCACGCAAAAGCCCTCATCGGTGATGATCTCCTTGAGGAACGGTACGAGTGAAGCAAATCGGCGATCGGATGACGAGAAGACCAAGTCGTCCGCGTATCGACTGTAGTGGAAGCCGCCATTCTTCGCGAGTAACCACAGGCGTTTGTCCAGTTTTTGACAAATCTGATTGGCTAATGCTGGGCTGGTTGGTGCGCCGATCGGCAAAACGTCCTCGCGGCTACAGAGCTTGCCAAGGACATGGGCCACCGAGAACGGATACCCGGCCCGAAGAAACACCCGTCGAGCTTGTTGAAAGGTTAACGTCGGGAAAAAATCTTTCAAGTCAATCCGAACCACGACTTGACGGAGCAGGTGCCTGCGGGCGTTGGTAAGAATCGAACGATTCCGGCGGAAGCCCTGAACGTTTCGAGACACGGGCAGCTTGTCCAGAATGTGGCGAAGAATCCAGCGCTGCACCGTCTTGAGCTTTTCCACAGGCTCATCCACGCGCCGGGCCTCGCCGTTGGCCTTCGGTATGTAAAACGTACGGTAACGGTCGGCACTGTAGGCCAGCCAGTTTAGCTGCTTCGTTGTCACGTCCAGCCGCGCCGCGAGATGCTCTTTGTTGTAGATCGTCGGGAGTCGACGCGTATGCATGGCGCGGTTGTACGCCACGAAGAATTGCTGCGTGCGTGGATCTATGTCGGGGTCGCGATCAAGTAACTTCTGGAGTGCAAAGTCCCACTGGATCGGTGAATCGGCGTTACCGTAGAACTGCACTGGTTTTCGGCTGTCAACGCACAGACGAGCGTGAGCGATGACAAGCTCGGCTATATCCCGCTCCACGCCGGCTTGCCTTTGCAACTCGGCTGCGTTCTGCAAGAACAGATAGCGATCAGTTGTTTCCGTGCCCCGACTCATAGCATCTGCCACTCATAAGGAAGACAGGGCGGGAACGGCGATTTTACTTTACTGCGCCCACCAATGGTCGCGTTGCGGGCTGAAGAAGGGTGCCCACCTTCCTGTCCCCCAGACCGCAGCGACCAGTGCGAAGTAAACGGCTTGCGTCGCGTAACACGACACATCCCCTTGCGGGGACAGGCTAAAATCAAGCCGTTCGCCGCCCTGAAACCGATATTTGCTTAAACGAAAGAACAGGTTTATCTGACTTAACTAACAATTCGAAATTGGGAAATGGCACCTGGGTATAGTCCCAGTGCAACCGTGGGTGTCGCGGGAGCCGGCGCGGGAACCGGTACTCGAACGCGTCCTTCAGAGCAAAACCGCCAGTCTGCCATTCGCGCCCGCAGTTGGGACAACAGACTACACCGTCGGCCACTTCGGGCTTGATCCGGGCACCACACGCTCGACAGTCCTGCCGGCCGCTGCACACGGCCCACGTGCGTTTGACGGAGAAGAGAAACAGGCCGGTAAGCACAACACCCGTTTTGGCTAGGAAGTTACGCCTCGAAATATCTGTCGGCAACACCGAGAGCTTCTCCTATATCTGCATAGCCTGTAGCCATGCGCTCGTCGCACTTAACAAAAACTCGGAAACAGCTTCTCCAAAAACTGGAATGCTTCCTAGCAGCGATGTGGTTAAGAATGCAAGAACAAAATGAAAGGTTGAGTTGCTTTTTATGATAGCACAGATAATAGACATGGATAAGGTAGCGGTTTGCACAATCTCGTGACGGTCACTTTCCGCTGTACGGCCCCGAATGACCTTCGTGTTCGTGCCAGTTCTTCGTGTACTTATCGTCCATCGCCTTGTCGTGAATCACCAGAAGGTTCTCCGCCTTGCGATCCTCGACATTCTTGGTGAAATTGAAGCTTCCCGTGATGACCGTGTTGTCATCAATGATCGTAATCTTGTTGTGGGTGATGGCATGCTGAGCGTCGATCAGGGTGCGGATTCCCGCATGGGCCAGCGTCGTGGCTTCCGTGTAGGGTCAAACAGATTCGACGTAGATCTCAGCGAACGAGAACCGGAAACCAAGCTCATCGATCACCTGCGGAACTTCCTTGTCAAACTCGGCAAAGGGCTCGCCTTCGTCGGCAGCCAATACCACTTGGAGGTCGCTGGCCAAGATTACAGATGCCCCATGCCGTGTTGCAATGTTTTGTTGCAATGCTGCGGCTGAATTTGAGTGGTTTCAGGCAAAGGAGAGCAAACGCTAAAAATGACGGAAACCAAGGAGATTGTTGGGTTAGTGGACTCCAGCAAACAAGAGCGAACACAGGCTAAAACTGTCGGCGGTAATTACAAATCAGCTGCTCTGCCAATTGAGCTACGCCGGCGTGAAGATGGACAGAAATATGCCATCGCGCACGCGCTTAGTCCAGCGCGGCGAATGCCATGCCCAAATGCCCGATCAAATCCGAGGTCAACATGGCGCGTTCGCCGACCGTCTGGCTCGCGAGATCGCCCGCCAGCCCATGAATGAATACCGCCGCCCGCGCCGCATCCGCCGGTGCCATGCCCTGCGCCAGAAACGCGCCGATGATCCCCGTCAGCGCGTCGCCCATGCCGCCCTTGGCCATCCCCGGATTACCCGTCATATTAATCCACAGCGGTCCCGATTTCTCCGTGATCACCGTCCCGGCCCCTTTCAACACCGTCACCACGTCGTATTCCTCCGCAAAACCGCGCGCAACATCCCACCGGTTCGCCTGCACTTCCTTGCTGGTCTTGCCGATGAGCCGCCCCATCTCCCCCGGGTGCGGTGTGAACACCATCGGCTTGTGCAGCTTCTTCAACCCGGCCACCCCGTGCGCAATCCCATTCAACGCATCCGCGTCCACCACCATCGGCGGGAACCACCCACTCACAACCTTCCAAATCAGCTTCTGCGTCCTCGCCTCCCGACCCAACCCCGGACCGATGGCCACAGCAGTAAACCCGGCAAAATCCGTCGGATCGAGTTTGTCAAAATCCGCCGGGCGCGGCATCACTTCCGGCGGACAATTCGCCGCGACGATCCGATAAATGCTCCGCGGCACGGCCAGTGTCACCAACCCGGCCCCGGCCCGCGCCGCAGCCTGCGCCGTCAGCACCGGCGCACCGGTGTAACCTTCCGAACCGGCAATGATGAGCAGGTGGCCAAAATCTCCCTTGTTTGCCGCCCGAGGTCGCCTCGGAAATAGCGGTGCCACGTCGCCCGCAGTCACCAGATTCCACATCGGTCTGAATCTCATCTACGAGCTTCCGCGAGAACCCGATGTCCACGGTTTCGATCCGTCCCACAAATTCCGCCGCGGCGGGTTTGAGCAAGCCGACCTTCGGCAACCCCATCGTGACCGTCGTGTCGGCACGCACACTCACACCACGGACTTCGCCCGTATCGCTGTCGAGCCCCGACGGGATATCGATCGCCACGACCGGCCGATGCAGGCCGTTGATCACCTTGATCGCCGTGACGTACGGCTCGCGCACCTCTCCCTTCAACCCCGTGCCCATCAGGCCGTCCACGACGACCGCCGGTTCGAACTCCCCGACCATCTCGGCAAATTGGTCGAGCGTCGGCAGCTCCAACACCCGCACCGCATTCACAAGCTTCTGGAAATGCTGCAGCGTCTCGCCCTGCAATTCGTTGCGGTGACAAAGCAACACCAATACGGGCTGGCAACCGGCCCCCGACAGATGCCGCGCCGCCACGATCGCATCGCCGCCGTTGTGGCCCTTCCCGGCCAGAAGCAACACGGACCGCGCGTCCTTCCGCCGCAGCAGTTCCATCGTCGTGCGGGCGACCGCATAACCCGCGCGCTCCATCAGTTCCACCCGGGGAGTGCCTGCGGCGACGGTCTGTTCGTCAAGTTGTCGGATCTGCTCGGTCGTGACCGCTTTCATCGCCACCAGTCTAACGAACGCCTTCCCCAAAAGCAACGCTACCGCTACGGATGACCCCGGAAGCGGTCTCCCAATTCCCCGGGTGAGCCGTGTCGGTCGGAGCCGAAGGCGAGACGCGCCCATGCCGTGCCCAGGTCGCAACGCGCCGAAGATGTGCCGATGGTGCAACGGCAACTCTCGGAAGTTCAAACCCCGAGGTTTGAAAATCGTCCAAACCGGGGACCGATTTTCCGCACTTTGAAATGACAGGGTTTGCCCCGTCATTCCGGGCTTGTCGGCAGAGGGTGCTCCTGCGATAATGTTACACGAGGCCGGTCGGTGTGGCACAATGAAAAACGCGTGGATTTCACTGGCCGTAGTGTGCGCTTTGGTCGTCGGGGTCTACGTGTATACGGCCCACGAAGGCGCTGTCACACAGCCGAGTCTCGATGCGGCTGGCAGCTACTACAATTTGTTGGTGCAGGGTCTTCGCGCCGGCCAGCTCAACCTGAAAAAAGAAGTGTCGCCCAAGCTCACGCAGCTCGCCGACCCCTACACCTCGACTCCGCTTCGCCCCCTTGGGGTGATGGACCTGAGTTATTACAGGGGCAAGTTGTACCTCTATTTTGGGGTTACCCCCGCCGTGGTGCTTTTCTGGCCGTATGTGGCGCTGACCGGCCACTACCTGTTCTATCGCTACGCCGTGACGATCTTCTGCGCCGTTGGCTTTTTGGCGAGCGTGGGAATACTCGTCGGACTGTGGCGGCGTTACTTCGCCGAAGTCAGCGTCGCGGTGGTGGCCGCCGGCGTGCTGGCACTGGGCTTGGCGACATTCATGCCGTCGCTCCTGGCTCGGTGCGAGGTTTGGGAAGTGCCGATCAGTTGCGGGTATATGCTGACGATGCTGGCCTTGGCGGCGATTTGGAAGGCGTTGCACCACCAGTCCGAGCGAGGCTGGTGGCTGGCCGCAGCGAGTCTGGCCTACGGGCTGGCGGTGGGGGCGCGGCCTTCCTTGCTGTTCGGCGCGGTCATCCTGTTCGTACCGGTGATCCAGGCCTGGGGTGAGCGGCAACGGATTTGGCTCTCACTGGTAGCCGCGACCGGTCCGATCACACTAATCGGGTTCGGGCTGCTGCTGTACAATGTGCGACGCTTCGACGATCCGCTTGAGTTTGGCATCCACTACCAGATGACCACACGGTCACACCTTCATGAGCAATTATTCAGTTTGCATTATTTCTGGACGAACTTCCGGTTTTACTTTCTTGAGACGGCACCTTGGAACAGTCGTTTTCCTTTCGTGCATCGCGTCTTTGGTGGCAGAGAAGGTTTCGGCGTGTTGACCAACATTCCGCTGACATGGCTGGCGGTGGCGGTGCCGCTTGCATGGCGGGGACGGGTGGGACCGTCGGGGTCGGCCTTACGCGGGTTTGTGATAGCTGTCGCCCTGCTGTTTGGGATATGCGCGCTGACGATTGGGTTGTACGGCAACGTTGGCCTTCGCTATAGGGTAGAGTTCCTGCCGGCACTGGTACTGCTGGCAGTGATTGGCATCTTGAGTTTGGAGCGCACCCTGGCTTGTCAGCCGCACTGGCGGCGTGTGGCGCGTTGGGGCTATGGACTCCTGCTGGCTTTCTCGGTGGCATTCAACCTGTTAGCGAGCGTTCAGGGATGTGCCGAGGCGGACAGCGACCTGGGGGTGCAACTACAGGAGTCGGGCCATATGCAGGAGGCGATTCGGCACTACGAGCAGGCACTGCGCCTCTATCCCGATTTGTACGATGCGCACAAGAACCTGGGAAACGCAATGCTGCAATCGGGCAGGATTCAGGAAGCAATTGGGCATTATGAGCAGGCGCTGCGCATCAAGCCCGCCTACTTCGAAGCGCACAATAACCTCGGCAACGCCCTGCTGCAATCAGGCAGGATTCAGGAGGCAATTGGGCATTATGAGCAGGCGCTGCGCATCGAGCCCACCTTCTTCGAACCGCACAACAACCTCGGCAACGCCCTGCTGCAATCGGGCAGGATTCAGGAGGCCATCGAACAGTACAAAGCGGCGTTGCTACTCAACCCCGATTTTGCCGACGCACACTGCAATCTGGGGAATGTCTTCTTGCAGGAGGGGAAGATCGAGGAAGCCATCGCCCACTACCAGCAGGCCCTGCGGATCAAGCCCGATTTGGTCGAGGCGCACAACAGCCTCGGGGCCGCTTTGTATCAGACCGGCAGGCGCGAAGAGGCTATTGAACATTTCCTGCGGGCGCTGGCGATCAAACCCGACTTGGCCGACGCGCATAACAATCTGGGGATCGCTTTGGCAGAAATGGGTAAGACCGAGCAAGCCATCGCCCACTACGAGCAGGCGCTGCGGATCAAGCCCGGTTTCGCCGAGGCGCACTGCAATCTGGGAAACGCTTTGGAGCAAGCGGGCAGAGTGCCGGAGGCAATACTGCACTACAAGCAGGCGTTGAAGCTCTGGCCAGACCTCACTGCGGCTCGAAACGCGCTGGCGCGACTGCAAGCTGGCCGGTAAGCCCGCAACCTTGCATCTCAGCCCGAAGACGATTCAGGCGTGCCACGGGCGTATCAAAGACAAACTGCGGTTGCGCGACGCCAACGAATTGATGCGCGAAGCGATTTGCTAGGTCGCGCGAGAGAGCCGGGATACGGAACCGCCGGACCACCCGCCAGCCTGATGAAGAAGGAATTGCTGATGTGGGCGAGGCTGTATGGTTTCGTCGAAGATTCATGCGAAATCTTGCTTGACTCCACTTCGCCTGTTACAAGAAGGGGTAGTTACCGCTCTCGAACCAGAAACGGCTGCCAGCGCGATGAAAAATGAGTGGAGAGTAATGCTTGGAGTGTGCGCGGTGGTCGTCGGGATCTACGCGTATACGGCCCATGACGGGCATGTCACACAGTCGAGTCTGGATGCGGCGACTAGCAACTACTACAATTTATTGGTGCAGGGCTTTCGCGACGGCCAGCTTAACCTGAAAAAAAAGGCGCCGCCCGGGCTCGCACAACTCGCCGACCCCTACACCCCGACTCCCCTTCACGCCCTTGGGGCCTGGGATTTGAGTTATTACAGGGGCAAGTTGTACCTCTATTTTGGGGTTAGCCCCGCCGTGGTGCTGTTCTGGCCGTATGTGGCGCTGACGGGCCACTACCTGTTCTATCGTCAAGCCATGACGATGTTTTGCGCCGTTGGCTTCTTGGCGAGCATGGGGATACTGGTGGGACTGCGGCGGCGCTACTTTGCCGAAGTCAGCATGGCGGTGGTGGCCGCCGGCGGACTGGCACTTGGCTTGGCGACATTCATACCGTCGCTCGTGGCTCGGTGCGAGGTTTGGGAAGTGCCGATCAGTTGCGGGTATATGCTGACGATGCTGGCGCTGGGGGCGATTTGGTGCACGTTCCACGAGCCAGAACGGGGGTGGCGGTGGCTGGCGGCGGCGAGCGCGGCGTACGGGCTGGCGGTCGGAGCGCGCCCCTCTTTAGCGTCTGGCGCGATTATCTTGGTGGTACCGGTCGCCCAAGCGTGGCAAGAGCGACGGAAGATCTGGGCGCTGCTGCTGGCGGCGACGGGCCCGATCATACTGATCGGGTTCGGGCTGATGCTGTACAATGTGGGACGCTTCGATGATCCATTTGAATTTGGCATTCACTACCAGATAACCGTCCGGTCACAAATTCATGAGCAATTATTCAGTTTGCATAATTTCTGGTTGCATGTTCGGGCCTATTTTCTTGAGACGGCGCAGTGGAGGGGTCATTTTCCTTTTGTGCAACGCGCCGAAGACAATCACGCTTTCGGCGTGTTGACCAACATTCCGCTGGCATGGCTGGCGTTGGCGGTGCCGCTGGCCTGGCGGGGACGGGTGGGCCCGGCGGGGTCGGTCTTACGCTGGTTTGTGATAACGGTCGCCGTGCTGTTTGGGATGTGCGCGTTGACGCTGGGGTTGTACTACTTCGTTGCCCTTCGCTACGAGGTGGAGATCCTGCCGGCACTGGTACTGCTGGCGGTGATTGGCATCTGGAGTTTGGAGCGCGCCCTGGCTTGTCAACCGTTCTGGCGGCGTGTGGCGCGTTGGGGCTACGGACTCCTGCTGGCCTTCTCGGTGGCATTTAACCTGTTCGCGAGCGTTGAGCGATGTGCCGAGGCGGACAACGAGCTGGGGATACTCGTACAAGGGGCGGGCCGGGTGCCGGAGGCGATTGGGCACTACGAGCAGGCACTGCGCCTCAACCCCGATTTTGCCGATGCGCACCGAAACTTGGGAAATGCCTTGATGCAAACGGGCAGGACTCAGGAGGCGATTGGGCATTATGAGCAGGCGCTGCGGATCAGGCCCGACTTCTTCGAAGCGCACAGCAACCTCGGCAACGCCCTGCTGCAATCCGGCAGGATTCCGGAGGCCATCGAACAGTTCAAACAGGCGTTGCTACTCAACCCCGATTTTGCCGACGCACACTGCAATCTGGGAAATGTCTTCTTGCAGGAGGGGAAGATCGAGGAAGCCATCGCCCAGTACCAGCAGGCCCTGCGGATCAGGCCCGATTTGGTCGAGGCGCACAACAGCCTCGGGGCCGCGTTGTATCGGACCGGCCGGCGTGAAGAGGCCATGGAACACTTCCTGCGGGCGCTGGCGATCAACCCCGATTGCGTCGATGCGCACAGCAATCTGGGGATCGCTTTGGCGGAAACCGGTAAGATCGAGCAAGCCATCACCCACTACCAGCAGGCCCTGCGGATCAAGCCGGATTACGCTGAGGCGCATTACAATCTGGGGACGGCCTTGGAGAAAGTGGGTAGAGTGCCAGAGGCAATCGAGCACTACCAGCGGGCGCTGAAGCTCCGACCAGACTTTACCCTGGCCAGAAACGCGCTGGCGCGACTGGAAGGCAGTCAATAAGCGGGTGGCGAGGGAGTCGCTGCATTTCTTTCAAGGCTCCATGACAAGACGCCATGGGGTTTAGGATGGGGAACTCCCGGTCAGACCGGTTATCGGTCCCAAGGAGTGTACGGGAGCAGACGGTACGGTCTTGAAGCCGCGAATAGGCTTGATGGCACTGTCAGAGAGCATGCTATCCCGGTCAATGAGACTGAATGGCTCGCGATAGTCGCGTGCCGCATGTCATATGGGAAATGTCGGATCAAATGACGGTGTGCGCATTGCATCCCCGCCAACGGAGGCCAAGGTGCCGGAGTACGAGGTGTTGCTGAGAACAGAGGCGCGGCATCCGTACGTCGTCTACATTCTCGCGTTCAATGAGCGCCCGCCTCTGGACCAACAGCTGGATCGTTTCCCGAAGGATTCTGAGCGGGGCTTTGATATCATGCTGGGTGATGATGGTTCCACGGACGGCACCGGTGGGTCGGATTTGTTGGAGCACTACGCAATCCGCGGGGCCACGCGCCTCACGCGCAACAGCGGCTTGAGCCAGAACATCAAGGTGGCCCTCCACTGGTTGTACGGTCAGAATTACAAGGGTGTCATCCTCATGAATGGAAACAACCGGGATGATCCCTCGACCGTGCCGGAATTCATTCGGGCGCTCGACGCCGGTTATGGTTACGTTCAGGGCTCACGGTTTCGTGCCGGCGGGAAACACGAGAATACCCCATGGATTCGTTTTTGGGGCATCCGACTCCTGCACGCGCCGCTGTTCTCCCTGGCGAGCTTGAAGTGGATGACGGACACGACCAATGGCTACCGGGCCTTTTCGATGGCCTTTCTGCGTGACCGCCGAGTCGAACCCTTTCAACCGGCGTTCGTCAAATACGAGCTTGAGCAGTACCTGGCTTGGAAAGCGATCCGTCTGGGTTATCGAACAAAGGAAATCCCTGTTGCCAGAGTCTATTCGCCCGGCGGATTTACCTCGCACATCCGTCCAGGCGGGGGAGGCTGGATGGATATGCTGCGGCCCCTGATTATGCTACTCTTCAGAAGGTATTGATAGTGGTTGCGGCATGGACGCCCCGAAGTTGAAAGCGGAAGGTTCGCAACGTGTCCAAAGTGGGGAGCCGTCTTGATGGGTTCGCTGGGGTTGTTGTTGGCGGGGTAAGGCGCAGTTGGTCGGCAGGGGCGAAAAGCGGCGGGCGTAGCGGTGGGGGCAGGGAAGAGCGGGGTCCAGAGCGTGCAGGCCAGGATGACCCACAACGGCCACACCCGATTTCATCACTGCTGACTGATCAAGTAGAGCGAATAGTCCTCATCCACGATCACCTTTTGAAAAGCCACAAGCTGCGATATCTTGATGCGTTGCTCCGTCGGTCGCCTTGGCCGAGGATACTTACTGCCATCCAGGCTCAGCCACGCACTCGTCAGTGGCTGCGTAATGCCGTTGTCTGAGACTGTTAACAGGCCGTACCAGACCAGAAGCGTGTCCCCGTGGGTTTTCATGGCCATCTGCGCCACCGACTGCAAGACCTCCGCCGTGGAAAGATTATGTCGGGCGCTGTTCTCGCAGGAGTATGTCCCAAACCTCTCGCTGTCGGGGTAATAAATGGGTCGATCGAGATAGGCCGTCACGGGAGTAACTTTCACTTCCGGGTTCCCAATAATCAGTAGATTCGCATAACCGTGTTGTCGAATGAAGTCCGCGGCCAGTTTGCTGGTGGAAAAAGGCGTCCGAAGATGGAGCGCCCATGCATACACGCCGGCAACCACCTGAATGGCCAGGACCGATGGGAGAAAAAAACGCTCCATCTGCTCGGGTAGACTTGCGGGGGATGACCGCGGCTTCTCATCGCGACCCCCTGTGAGCCCGCACCATAAACACGCAAGATACAATATAAAATATAGACCGTCATGCCGCAGCGCGGCCCCCGGTCCCACAACATGAAACAACAGCATCAGGCCGGTCCCGAACACGTACCACGCGACAGCCATTGGGCTTCGCCGAAGTGTCCAAACCGACATCGCCAGCAAGCCGAGAGACAAGGTCGCGCCCAATGCCAATGTTTGCGGCCCAGAATCCAACACTACATTCGATCCCCATATCAGCCTCCGCCAATGGGGGAACGGTCGGGGAATCGGGACATAGCCGCGCCAAACATCGCCGAGCGCCGCGGCAGAATTTGAAACTGTAATGGGGCGCGGCCATTCCTGGAAAGCCGTCGCATCTTTGGGCTTGATCGACTGAAGCCCGTCACTGATCAGGGCCGCGCATAGAATTGCGCAACCGAGGATCAACGCTCGTTTCCTCGTTGACCCCAACTCTCCCACGTCTCGGCGACAGATATGCTCCAACACCGATGCCGCCACAAACGAGAAAGCGATGATCGTCGCCAGCGCGTTAATGTTGGAGAGTAGGAATACGATGGCCGCTTGGGCGACAAAGCTGTCCTTCCGCCACGCGCGCACGGCGCACAAACTGAATACTAAAAGCACGATCCAGACGTATACCCGTGCAATCAAGCAGTACTCGAACATCGCGAAGTATCCAAAACAATAGAGGGCCTTCTGCCCCTTGGTAAACGGGCTGAACCGAACCAGCACCCAGACGCTGCAGGTCGCCAGCGCGAGATGTAGCCATTGCATCGACTGGCAGTTGTGGGTGAATCTCGTCAGAATCCACAGCACAACGTCCCACAGCATAAAATGGACGTCGTATCGTGCCGTCAGGTACAGATCGCCCAGGGAGTCGCTGAATCTCGCCCTCAGCCATGTATAAACCTCATCGCGCCACATCGCATGATGCAGGACGCCGATCACTCCCAGGACCACGAATGCGCCCACCAGCGAATAGCAAAACAGCGCCTCGCCTCGGACCACAGCCTGCAGATTGGATGGTCTCGACTTCACCCCGTCAATTTCGGTTGCTCGAAGTAAAACATACCCCATTCAAACCAGCAAGAGATCCGGAAGAACTACCTGCCAATTCCTAACACGTCCGTTTGATCTGTTTCTTCCGCACAAAAGGGAACGCGAATTACACTACCATCGAAATTCAACCTCTCGCATCTTGAATCCAAATCCGTCTGACAACGGCGCGCGGGTTCGCCTAGCGTCCCGGGCGATGCCCACGCCCGCGCCAATCCCATTTCCGCTCCTCCACTTGCTGTACGACACCAATGGCGCCCGATGCGGCCAAGCGCTAGGCTGAATTCTGTAGGTAGATCGAACCAATTCCGTGGTTCAAATCCATTCCACTCCGCTATTCTCTCACGACGGCAAGGGCTGATTTTGCTAGCCTTCGGGGGCTGCTTGTGATACCCATGCGGTGGGGTTGGGAAAGGACGCAGGTTTATGCTTGGGTCCGCGCCAGTGAAAGTTTGCGGGAGAGTACTTTGGAAATGGCTTCACTTGGAAGCCATTTCCAATAGTTTCGCGGCCTTCGACGCAACCCTCGCACTTGTCCTGTTGCTCATCGCCACTCCCGTCCACGCTCAATACACGGGCAACTTTCAGACCAACATCATCAGCGGTGTGGTCAGTAATTGGACAGGGGATTACCTGATCGGCTCCAACACGTTCGCCGACGCGTTGTCGATTCAGAACGGAGGCGCGCTGTCCAACGGCAATGGCTACGTCGGTTACGAAATCGGGGCCGACAATAACATGGCGCTGATTTCTGATAGCAACTCGATGTGGAATGTTGCCGGTGTGTTGGTCGTCGGAAACAGCAGCAGCAGCAATCAGCTCGTTGTGACGAATGGGGCGAATGTTGCTTGTGGATTGCTGTCGATCGGCAGCAATTCTACTGCAGGAACCAACACGGTTGCTGTAACTGGGACCAACTCGTTGTTGAGCGTCAGTGGCGATATTGTGATCGGTGGCGCCGGGCAAATGAATCTGTTGACGGTCGGAGACACGGCGGGTGTCGTTTGCAACAATGGGACAATTGGCGTTGTTGGCAGCAGCAACACCGTGCTCGTTACGGACAGCGGCACCTCGTGGACTCTCTCTGGAAATCTAACGATTGGCCCTGGCGGGCCTGGAAACCAACTCGTTCTCACAAATGGCGGAGGTGTCGGCACGGCGATGCTCGACGTGCAAAGTGGCACGCTAACTTTAAATGGCGGTGCCGGAACCGTAGGCAGCTTCACCGTCACCAACGGTGCTCAAAGCGTATTTACATTCAATGGTGGATACCTGGCCAGTGGTGCTACGCAAATCTCGAATACTCAACCGGCGGTCATCGGCGACGGCACGTCGACGGCGACATTCCAGTTGAATGGCGGCACCCATACCTTTGTCGATGGACTTAATGTGCTGTCTAATGCTGCCGTGACCGGCTGCGGAACGATTAATGGCAATGTGACGGTTTATCCGGGTGGAGTTGTGGCGGCCAATTGCGGCGGAGAGTTGACGTTCACGGGAATTGTTACCAACAACGGCGACATCCAGGTGCTCAGTGGCACGGTGCTGGAGTCCTATGGAACATTCGTCAACAACGGGATCATTGACCTGTTCGACGCGGGGCCGACGATTTTTCATGGTGCGTTCATCAACAACGGAACTATACGAAACGGCGCCAATATCCTGATTTCCCATAGTGACGTGATCATCAAAGTGACCACTGTCGTGAACCGCCTATACCAACTCCAGGTGACGCAATCACTTACGCCCGCGAACTGGGTTAACACCGGTCCGTCGGTACCCGGCACTGGCGCCTTGTTGACATTTACGGACGTCACCGGCGCCACCAACAGGCCCAGTCGCTTCTATCGCGTTCGACTATCATTCCCCTGACGAGGCGGGAGCACCGTGTGAACACACCTGGTCGGCCTCATGCCACAGCCGATCCCGCACAGCTCTCCCGACCCAAATCCGTTTGACAACCTCGCGCGGGTTCGCCTAGCGTGCCGGTCGATGCCAGCAAAAACGCCAACACCGATCTCCCCGTCCACCGCCCGCCTCGGCTGGATTGGCACCGGCGTCATGGGACTGTCGATGTGCGGGCATTTGCTCGGCAAAGGCTACACTGTCACCGTTCACAACCGGACCAAACCCAAAGCGCAACCGCTGCTGGACAACGGCGCACAATGGTGCGATTCGCCCCGCGCCGTCGCCGTGCAATCGGACGTCATCTTCACCATGGTCGGCTATCCGCGCGATGTGCGCGAAGTCTACTTCAGCGACGATGGCGTGCTCGCGGGCATGACGCCTGGCCGCGTCGTCATCGACATGACCACCACCAACCCGAGCCTCTCGAAACAGATTTACGCTGCCGCCAAAGCCAAAGAAGTCCAGGCGATTGACGCTCCCGTCTCCGGCGGCGATGTCGGCGCGCGCAACGCCACGCTCTCGATCATGGTCGGCGGCGACGTGGATGCCGTTGGGCGCGCGTTGCCCCTGCTCCAGGTTCTCGGCAAAACCATCGTGCACCAGGGCGGCGCCGGCGCGGGTCAACACGCCAAGATGTGCAACCAGATCGTCATCGCTGGCACCATGATCGGCGTGTGCGAAAGCCTGCTCTACGGCGCCAAAGCCGGGCTCAACCTCGAAACCATGCTCCAATCCGTTCGTCCCGGCGCGGCCGGTTGCTGGACGCTCGACAATCTTGCGCCGCGCATTCTGCAGCGCAACTTCGCGCCGGGTTTCCTCGTCGACCATTTCGTCAAGGACATGGAGATCGCCCTCGCTGAAGCCGAACGCATGAAACTCACCCTCCGGGCCTGAAATTGGTGCACGAACTCTACCGCGCCGTCCAGGCCCAGGGCCACGGCAAGAGCGGCACCCACGCGCTCTATCTCGCCCTCGAAGCCAAGTCGAAGAAACGCCCATAACCAGCGCCCACGCCTATACACCGACGGCGAAAGCGCTTGCCAACTTTTCCAACTCCACTTGCCGCCGCCTCGCCACCGCATAACGTCGCGAAAACCGCAACCGGGGCCGAATCACCCGCCCCGCTGACGGCACCGGGACGACAACCCCCAGCTTCTCCAGCGCGAACACCGCCGCGCCGCGCAACGATGCTTCCGCCTCGCTGCACACGATCAGGCGGCGACCAAGCACGTCCGCCAGAAGCTGCAACTCGGCGGGCGATTTCTCGATTCCGCCGGAAACCACGAACCATTGTGCCGGGAGTTGTTCCGCGATCTGCGCCAGCCGCTGAAACACGGCTTCTTGCGTCGCCCGCAAAATGTCCAGCGCGGACGTGGCCTGCGTCAGCCCGGCAATCGCCCCGCGCAAATCTTCCGGCCAGGTCGGCGCGCGTTCACTCGTCCAAAACGGCAACACGGTAAGTCCATGGTCCGCGCCGGAATGCGCCGCCAGTGCGCGCTCCAGCACGTCGGGATCGTACGGCAAATCCAGTTCGCGCAGGCACCACGCGCGCAGGTTGCCGGCATTGCTCACCGCGCCACCGATGAGCACCCGCGCGGCGTCCACGCGATAACAGAACAATCCAAACGGCGCCCGTGCGCGCCTTGTACGCCGCATCACGCGAATCGCCGCGCTCGTCCCGAAATTGAGCGCCGCCAGGTCCGTGCTCGTCGTGCCCGAGCCAAGATTGCTCGCCGCACCGTCGCCAATCGCCGGAAATACCAGCGCATCGCGCAGCTCGGGGAACTTCCGTCGAACGTGCCCCGACAATACCAGTGGCTCTTCCGACAGGGGGTTGAGCGCCTGCGGCGAAAGTCGACAGCGCCGCAGTATTTCCGCGTCCCATCGCAGCGTCGATACATTGAACAGCCCGGTTCCACTGGCCATGGCGTAGCTGCATCCCGACTCGCCGCACAGTTCGAGATGCAGCCATTCCGCGGGCGACATCCATCTCGTCACGCGGGCGAAGAGTTTCGGGCGCGTGCGACGCAACCACAGCAATTTGGCCGGCCAGTACGACGACCGCAACATGCACCCCGTCCGCGCGTGGATGGTCCGTTCGGAGAATTCCCTCCGCAACCGCGCCGCCTCCGCGTGACACCGCGAATCGGCCCAGGTGTAGATCGGGGTCAACGCCCGTCCCCGCTCATCCGCGCCGAGCAAACTGTGCCAGAAGCAGGACGTGCCGACCGCCATGATCTGACGCGACCGCAGCGAGCGGCCGGCCCGATACGATCGTAGCGTCCTGATCAGGCACCGGAGAAACGTTTGCCGCAGCGTTTGCGGATCGAGTTCCGCGCCGCCGTTGGGCGTCACGTGCAACAGATACTTTTCCTGCGCGGTCGTTTGGACAATCCGCCGTGCCCGCGCATCGAACAGCGCCGTTCGCAGCGACGACGTGCCGATGTCGATGGCCAAAACAAGCGGAGACGATGCGTTGCCCGGGCGTCGGTGGTTCACGTTGGACATCTACCCAATCATTTTTCGGTGAAAAAGTCGAATTCTTCGGCTCACCGATTTTTCGTTGCCGAGTCCGTGCCGTGCGCCTATAGTCTCGTGCTTATCTCTTTGGCGGGTGCGCCCATAGCTCAATTGGATAGAGCGTTGGTCTACGGAACCAAAGGTTGCAGGTTCAACTCCTGCTGGGCGCGCCACTTCTTTCACTCCGCAGTTGTCGCCACTCTAAATGGGTTTGCCGTGAATGCCGCGTTTGACCCTCCGACTGGTCTTGCGCATTCCCTACTTGCATTGTTGGCGAAACCTGTCATGATAAAGGACTTCCGATATCGGGGGAATTCTCGTAGCCGGAGTCAAAGCCTGTCCTTTGACACCCGAAGTTCACCACGCTTTACGTGGAAACCGTGACAGGCAGAAAAACCGAAAGGAAACGATCATGGATCAATTGGTAGATGTGGAAGGCACGGTGACCAAGGTCCTGCCCGGCACGATGTTCCGCGTCGAGTTGATAAACAAGCACGAGGTTCTCGCGCATATTTCGGGCAAAATGCGCAAACGATTCATTCGCTTGTCCGTCGGTGACCGGGTGAAACTGGAAATGACACCCTACGACCTCAGCAAAGCCCGCATTGTCTATCGCCTGAGCTAACGGTCCAATCTTCGCAGGTCATCCCACCGGGACGACAGGACTACGGCCCTTGCCTCTCATGGTCGCGCTCATGGTCCCGGCCAGAGGGCTCTTCCCGTCGCGGTTCGCCCCGCGACCCGCCATGCGTGACTCGCTCACGGTCAACCCGTAGCGCCTCGCGCTCGCGAGCCCGGACTTCTTCATGTCGTGCCACGGTAACCGACCGACCCGTCAGATGCTCCAAGTGTTCGCGATCCAGTCCCGCGTAGGTGAACCGGCCATGGGCATCACGATGAAACCCATCGACCACACTCGCCCGAAACGCATGGCGCAATTCGTCGCCACGCAAGGTGTAATGGCGGTAATCATGGTCCCACAAATGACCGTAGCCGACGAAGATGAAGAACGACGCGCCGAAACCGAAATCGAAGTCCGCGCCATATCGATGGCCACGCCATGCCCAACCTCCGTCCACAAACACCGCGCCGTACGGTAACGGTGCCCAGCCCGCACAATCCCCGGTGCTGCGCCAGACAACCCACGCGGGCCCGTATTCATAAGCCGGTGCCCAAATCCAGCCGTAACCTCCCACATACGTCCATCGGCCATAGTGAAACGGGATGGCGCCCCAAGCATAACCCGACTGCCAGTACAAACCCGCGTCCGTGTACACCCAGTATCCATTGTCATAGTACGGACGCCAGCCGTACGGAATTTCGTACGGTTGCCAGCATTCGCCATATCCCGGCACGTTAATCCACGAGCCGTAGGGCGAAAGTTGCTGTTGGAAATAATCAAAACTCACTGCAGGTTCGGGAGCCGGTGCCGAAACGGGCGCGGTCGCCGGCGCGGAACTGCCTACCTCTGGTGGCTCAGCCGAAGACGGAGGTGCCGGTGTCGAAGTCGTGGCCGGACCGGCGCTGGGCGCGGGCATCTCTGGCTGAGACGGCGGCGGAGGCAGTGCCGCAGCCATGCCGGCGGGAGCCGCTGGAGTGCCGGCCGATCCCTTTTGGAGCAACGTCGTGATGACATTTTGGGATACCCCCTGCCCTTTGAGATACAGGATGTCATCAGCGCTCAACGTGTACGACGCCCCCGAATTCCTGATGTACGCCAGAATGACATCGTCACCCAGGTGGGCTTGGGCGAGTTTCACAACCTCCTGCAATGCGGGTGACAAATTTGCCGGAGGTGCGGCGTCGCTGGCGAACGCGTTGCTCGCGTTCCAGAAAACCCCCGCGATAGTGATGCAGACAACCGCAAAAACAACCGCCACATTCCTCTCTGATAGTCTTCTCGTTTTCATGTGCTGTATTCTTTTGAGACTTTCCTTGGCTTTCTCGTTCAAAATACATAAACACCGCGATTCCACCACAGTTTCCACCGCCGCAGACCGAACCGATTGTCGCGCTCACAACTTCTGCGCGCAATGCCCGAGAGGTGACCGGGTGAAATCGGAAATGACCCCTGCGACTTCAGTAAAGCTTGCATCGTCCACCGTCTGAGCTAACCGTCCGGCCACGGGCGAACACCACAGAAAAGAGGCGCTTTTTCAAGCGCCTCTCTTTTCTCACAACCGAACGACCACGCCTTCGCCGGGGGCACCCCCGCGAAGGCGGATCAGACTGCGTGCACAAACAACCTCATGCCCTGGAATGTCCCCGCTACTGCGCCTCGGGGGGAACATTGCTGGGTGGGGCTGAAGGGCTCGCCGATGGGCTGGAGCCGGTGCTGGCAGAGGTTGGCGAAGGACTTGACGCATCGGCAGCCCCCAGGGAAGTATCAACCTTGACGATGTCGCCCGCCTTCACCTGAAATGTGCCGTCGAGTCTGGCTTTGGCGTATTTCTCCTGAACATCGGTGACTGTGACCGAGCCGACTCGTTTCTCGTCTACGCCGAGTGACTCGCCGGTGTCCGGATCCGTCAAGGCATCCCCCACGCTGAACAGCGCAAATCGGTCGCCGACGGCCGTCCCGGAGCGGGCTCCCGCGTTCACAAAGACCCCATCCATGCTGACCTTGATGACGCGCGCCTCGAACGGCACGCTCTTCAGCCGATCCGAGATCTTTTGTACTGCATTGTCGATGGCCATTTGCACCGCCTTGCCCATGGGCGTTTTGGAGAAACCTTTCTGGCCAAAGCTGGCTACGCCAACGTTCACACCGACACTCGTGCCGCCCGAGGCGACTTTGCCCTCGACGCGCTGTGAGTCCAGCACCACACCGGTGCTCGTATCGACCAACTGAATGATCAGCCCGACATGTGCCTCCTCGTGCTTATTGCCGAGGTTGACAGGGCCAAACCCAAAGCCAGTGCTGTTCCCAGCACTCTTGCTCTCAAATTCGGTGATGCTGCCCTTCACGAGCGCTTGCGCGGCAATCAGTTTTCCGGCTTTCGCGGTTTTGGAGGCAGACGTCTGCCCGCTGGCGCTGAGCTTCTGCTCGTCCTGGACATCATCAAGCGTCTTGCGTTCCACAACGATGAACTCCCCGCTCTGGACAAGAGCATCGCTCAATTGGTCGGCCATGTTATCACCAAGCGCGGTCTGACTGGTGTCGCCGCTCTTGTTTTCAAACCGCGAAACCGCGACGATTTTTTTCAGGCCCGCCGCGGTGGCGTTGGGTACTGAGCATGGGACCGACGCCAACGCCGCCGCGAACCCGCATGCAATCGCTCTCCTGCAAAACATCCTTTTCATGGCTGCTCTCTCCTCCGTTGTTGAAGTTTATATCGGTGCGCGACCTAGGACCGGACCGTGCCTTTCGCCTGGGCCACACGCTGGTCACTGTCCGCGCCGGATTGCTTCTGATCCTTCTTTTCGTCCTTCTCGTTTCCTTCGGGTTTGCCCTTATCATTTCCTCCGGGCTTGCCCGGTTGCGTCCCTGTCTTTCCGCGCTCGCTCGCGTCAGGATGTTCGCCCGGACGGGATCCGGCCGCACCCTTTTCGCCTGGACGAGATCCGGCGGCACTCTTTTCGCCCGGATGGGATCCGGCTGCACCCTTTTCGCCCTCACGCTTCTCATTACGAGCTTCTGCCGCACGGGTTCTCTCGTGCTCGGCCGCTACCCGTTGATGATCTGCTCGCAGCGCGGCACGATCATGATTCCGGAGTTCTTCATGCCGCACTTCTTCCACTTTGCGGCCCGTCAACCGCTCCAGATGTTCCCGGTCCAATCCTTCGGGCATGAACCGACCGTGTTCATCCCTGCGAAACCGGTTGATTTCACTTCGGCCATAGACGCGACGAAACTCGTCGCCCCGCAAGATAAAGCGGTGGTAATCACGCTCCCAAAAGTGGTCGTAGCCAACGAATACATAAAACGAAGCGCCATAACCAAAGTCGTAGTCAGCCGCAAATCGACGGCCGCCCCATGTCCAGCCGCCGTCAACAAACACCGCGCCGGGCGGCAGCGGTGCCCAGCCCTGGTATCCTTCCGAATGCCTCCAGAAAACCCATGACGGTGCGTACTCGTAACCCGGCACCCAGACCCAACCGTACGCGCCAGCATAGGTCCAAGAGCCATAATGAAACACGAGCGCCCCCCAGGGATTGTCCGACTGCCAATACAGACCCGCGTCGCTATACACCCAGTGCCCGGCATCGTAATACGGGCGCCAGCCGGACTCGACGGACGGTTGCCAGCACTGGCCATATCCCGGCACATCGACCCACGAGCCGTAGGGAGAAAGCTGCCCTTGAAAATAGTCGAAGTTGATCACAGGTTCTGCGGACGAGGCCGGAGCGGCAGCGGCCAATGGCTGTCCCCCACCACTGTCAGGAGCCGGTGCGCCCGAAGACGGAGGAGGTGGCAGGGATGACGACGAAGAAGGACTGGCGGGAGCGGCCGGGGCACTCGCGGGTCCGGCTTGCAACAACGCCGTAATCACGTTCTGGGAAACCCCCTGATTCTTGAGGTAAATCATTTGATCGGTTGACAGGTCGTACGACACGGCAGCCCTTTTCACCTTGGCCAAGATGATGTCTTCGCTCATTCCGGCCTTGGTGAGTTTGACAACGTCTTGCACTCCCGCCGGGACATCGACCGTTGCGTCCTGCGCCCTCGCCACCGTCGCCAGCATCCCGAACGGTCCGCTCAAGGCGATGCAGGCCACCCCAATCGCAAGTGTTACCGTCATATCTGCCAGTCTTGGTGCTTTCATAGTATCTCCTGAATTGGTTCTGATTCCGCTATCATTTGGTTTCCAGGGCGGATTTCATTGCGCCCTCATCGCCAATACGGTTTCACTCACCCGATCTTGCAGAAAACTATCAACCTGCGACCACGATCACCATATGTCGCCACCACCATTAAGGTCAAGACTGGACTGGAACCCACGGTTCTAGCGGGAACCGTTGACACTAATCGACCGCAAGGTCAGAGTACTTACCACGCCGTTCGGTGTCACCCTACGTATTACTTGATTCCCTCTGTCCGCCACACAAATGTTGCCCCGACCATCCACCGCGATCCCTTGTGGATCATTAAACCGCGCGTTGCCACCCGGGCCATCACCATGGCCACGTTGTCCAACCGCCCCGGCCAACGTGCTCACGACACCCGACGGCGTGATCTTGCGTATCGTGTTATTATACGTGTCCGCCACATAGATATCCCCGTCCCTGTCCACCCCGATTCCCTGCGGACGACCAAACGACGCGCCGGCCCCCGTACCATCGGCGGCTCCCATTTGCCCGGCCATCCCCACCACCGTGCTCACGACACCCGACGGCGTGATTTTGCGGATCGTGTTGTTGTACGTGTCCGCCACGTAGACATTCCCGTCCTTATCCACCGCCACGCCTTTGGCTTGGTCACTGAATCGGGCGCCGGCACCCGTGCCGTCGGCGCTGCCAGCGTGCCGAAGCGCTCCCGCCAGCGTGCTAACCACCCCCGCGGGCGTGATCTTGCGAATCGTGTACGTGTCGGCGACATAAACATTACCGCTATCATCCACGGCGACTCCTGACGGGATGCTAAATCTAGCCTCGCCGCCGGCGCCATCAACGGTCCCGGGAGTTCCAGCCTTTCCGGCCAAGGTGTTTACATCGCCCGCTGGTGTAATCTTTCGTATCGTGTACGAATCAGCCACGTAGAGATTGCCCGCCCTGTCGACGGTGATGCCCCGAAGAATGCTAAACCGCGCGTCGCCACGGCTGCCATCGAGGGTGCCGGAAGTGCCACGCTTTCCAGCCAGGTCTGTCACAACACCCGCGGGCGTGATCTTGGAGATGGTGTTGTTGTCCTCGTCCGCCACATAAATATTGCCGAAGCTGTCCACAGCAACCGCTCGAAGGTCTTGAAACATCAACGGCTGCATTGGCTCGGTTGGCATGGCCGGTACAGTCGGGGCCGTCGATACGGTCGGTGCCACGGGCACGATTGGCACGGTCGGTCGTCGCAGTAGCAAGACCAGCGCGACGAGGCCCGCCAGGCACACGGTAATCCAAACAGCTTTCGGAATCCGTCGAACCCCTTCCATGGTATGACGCACCTTGCGGCCCATGTCCCGAGGTCCCACGGGTGCCTTGCCTTCTTTGATCCGCTCCAGATCGACCAAGACGTCCGTCATGTCGGCATATCGGTCCCGGAGTTCGCGCGCCATGGCCCCTTCGGCCACCGTGACAAGCCGTTGATCGGCATTGGGATTCAGGAGAGCAATCGATTTCGGCGGACCGGACAGGATTTGCTCCAGGATTTCTTTTGTGGTTTGGCCGCTGTAGGGAGGCTGCCCTGTCAACATTTCGTACAGCAACGCGCCGAACGCGTAGATGTCGCAACGCGTGTCCTCGGCATCTCCGGCCGCAACTGCGGGCGACATGTAGGCCGCCGTACCCTCGCATTGCTTGCTCCCTACGTCCATGATCGAGTCGTTGAACAGGGTCCGCGCCAGGCCGAAGTCGGCCAGACAAGCCTTGTCATTGGCCGCCAGTAGAATGTTGGCCGGCTTGAGGTCGCGATGGATGATCCCGCGCTGGTGGGCAAACCGCAAGCCCTCGGCAATCTGTAAAGCGATGTCAAGAATCAGCGACGGCTCCAATCCCTGTCCAACCTGGATTCGCCTGGCCAGGCTCCCCCGCTCGAAATAGGGCATGACCATATAAGGACCTTCGGCTCGGTCTGAAACCTCCAGCACCGGCATCACATTGGTATGCCTCAAGCGCCGCATATGCCCGGCCTCTTTCACAAACAGGTGCATGGCACGCGAATTCTCCGCCAAATCGGCTCGAACCATTTTGACCGCAACATCCAATCCGCTGTTTGGATCCCGCGCCTGCAGTACCACGCCCATTCCACCACGCCCCAAAACCCGCAGAACCTCGAATCGGTCCACCCGGGCCAGTACGCCAGGCCGTGAAGGTGGAGAAACCATCCTCCGCCCCACCAACTCGGCAATCGGCCCCACTAATGCCGAAGCCGGACGAGCCAACTCGTCGCGCTGCTGTGTTGCGTCCTCACTTCGGTCAGGTTGCTGTTGTGTTTTATCCTCGCTCATGACAGCCAATCACCGGTCGGGTTCCTTCGGAATTTTTTCCGTGGCCTCGATCAGCAAGGCCTTGGTTTCTTCATCGACCCATGCCTGATCCCTGGCCCAAAGCAGGCCGCGCCGCAGGTCCGCGTCCTTGAGTTGTGAAATCCGGGTGTCGAGTCGGACGAGCGCGACGGCGATGCTGGTGTAGTAAAGCACGCTAACGATTTCCGACGGCAACCCACTCTCAGAGTGATCTAGGTTTGCCTTGGCGAAATCCTTGGTTAGCCTCAGTAGTTCGAGAGGCGGGGACGGATGATGGAAAAGATCCGAGAAGCTCTTGAGGATCAACCCTTGGGCTTCACTCAGGGTCTTTAGCCTCACGGCGGTCCCGGGATCAAACCCGCCCAAATCCAGGAGTACGGGCGCCTGCATTTGGTGTCGGAAGACGGCGGCCAATTCTTCCGGAAGCCAGAGCCTGGCGCCTTCGGCCCCAGCTCCCATCAACGCGGCGAGACGTTTGGGCCGGCTCTTGAATACGGCTTCCGATGAGTCAAGTTCGGACATAATGATTCTACCACCTATACGGGTTTCGATGGCGCATCTTGCACAGCTTGCGATCTTCAGCCCCGGTTCGCCATTCGCGATACAAACTCTTCCAGCGCTTGGACTTCTGCCGCCGTTGCGGAATCCTGCTCCGCGTATTCCTTGATTACATTGTTGAGGTGCATCTTAAAAGCCCGTTTGGCACTCAGGAGCATGTTCGAGGCGTCCATGGGCGACCGGAGTCCGAATCGCTCAATCAACTGCTCATAGGGTACCGGGTCGGCATCGTTGAAGATCGGCTCCAGCAACCGGATGCGGAACATCTCCCAGGTGTGCGCGCGCCGTGGCTGGTCGGCTGTCGGGTTCTGGCAATCGGCTTCCATCCGCCGCAACGTTTCCGCCAAGACCGTCCGGACCCAGATGAGGTCGAATTCTTCCGACGGGGCCTCCGCGCCGGGCAGTTCCTGTTCCAACTCTTCCAGTGAGACCGGTGGGTGCTTCACTTCGGCCCGATTCAAGCGGTCCAAAACGAAATTACGCAAACTCGTCTTCAGAAAGTGGCGGAACCGCCCGCGGCTTCGGTCCGCTCGCTTCAACCAACCGTCCCGGAGGATTTTGTCCTCGGCAAATTCCTGTAGCACAACATCCGCCTCATCCCTCAGTCCAGGAAAAGTCGTCACGAGGAATATTTTCAACGGCCCCCAATACTGGCGGATGAGTCGATCAAGGCGGGCTTCATCACCCTCCGCTGCCTTGCTCAACTCAGTCCAATCGGTTCGGGGAAAAATCGAACTGGCCTGTTGTTCAGAAGACATCGCCTGAAATTCTGGTGCGGTGATCATCTGTTTAACTCAAATCATTGTTGCCCGGCAAGCCATTTCGCTTGACCTTCGTCGATGAGATAGCCCCTCCTGGCTATTACACATTCAGGTTCTGGCTTCCCGATGCGCCGCTGGATCGTATGGGCGCCCGGCCGCAATTAATCCCGCGCCACTGCTCGCAGCGATTTACGCTCGCGGCCACGACGGGTCCGGGGCCATATTACGTGGAATACAACGTTCGCAAGTGCGGAGGTGGCTGTACCGTATTTGATTCAAAAAGACCCGAATGAAATCATCTCTTGCTTTTGTCCGGCGAATATGAAAAAAAGTTGACATCCAGATGGGTAAAAATCTCAAGATTGCTGTCGGTTCGGATCATGGCGGGCTCGATCTGAAGAATCAGCTTCTCAATTACTTGCAGAGTCGCGGCTATTTCGTGCAGGATTGCGGCACGCATGGCAAGGACGCGGTCGATTATCCGCGCATCGCCTACACCGTCGCGCGGCTGGTGGCCAGTGGCTCCTGCAACCGCGGCATAATCGTGGATGGCGCCGGCATCGGTTCGGCCATGGCCGCCAATAAAGTCCGTGGCGCGCGCGCCGCGGCATGTTACAGTGTCGCCCTCGCAAAGAATTCGCGGGAACACAACGATGCCAACGTGCTTACTCTCGGCGCAGGCCAGACCGACGTGGAAGCGGCGAAACAAATCGTTGAAACTTTTTTAGCGGGCGAATGTGTTGAAGAGCGGCACCGAAAGCGTGTACAACTGATCAATGAAATCGAGGATGGACCCATTGGGGTGGGAGCGCACCAGGCAACGTTGCTGGCCGCGATTGGAGACCCGCGCGTGAATGCCTCCCAGACCGACCTCGAACGCATCGCCAAACGCGTCCAGGAACTGCTCACCGCGCAGGGCAATCCGCCCATCGCGGCCACCACGCCCAGATCACGGCTGTCGCCGTCGCAGATTGCGCAACTGATCGATCACACCGTGTTGCGGCCCGACACGACTCGCGCCGACATCGAGCAGCTCTGCCGCGAGGCGCGTCAGAGCAAGTTCTACTCGGTCTGCGTGAACCCGACCTGGGTTTCGTTCGCCCGTCAGGCGCTCGACGGTACCAACGTGAAGGTCTGCTGTGTCGTCGGTTTCCCGCTCGGCGCGCAGCCGCCCGAAACGAAGGCCATGGAGGCGCGCGCCGCGATCCGCCAGGGCGCGAAGGAAATCGACATGGTCATCAATGTCGGCGCCCTCAAGAGCGGCGACGACGAACTCGTGCTGCGTGATATCCGGGGCGTGGTCGAGGCCTGCCGCGACGGCAGCGCCAAAACCAAGGTAATCCTCGAAACGTCACTCCTCACCAATGAAGAGAAGGCGCGCGCGTGCGAATTGTCCGTGAAAGCCCATGCTGATTTCGTGAAAACTTCCACCGGCTTTAGTTCGGGCGGCGCGACGGTGGAAGACGTGTCCTTGATGAGCCGCATCGTTCGCGACAAGGGACTCGGCGTGAAAGCGTCGGGTGGTGTACGATCGCTGGCGGATTTGCTGAAAATGGTCGCTGCGGGTGCCACGCGCATTGGCACGTCCGGCGGCCTGAAAATTTTGAAGGAAGCTGCCGGCGAAGTGATTTCCGGCGAAGGCGCGAAGTATTAATTGAAGAAGAAAGGAATGCATCATGGCCGATTTACGCTCGTATATTTTTCTCGATAGTTTGCAGCCGCAGGTGGCGTCGTTTTTTGCCACGGTCTCGCAGGGCTTTTTGCCGATCGCCGGCCAGGCCTCCCTCTTCGTCGAGATTTCGCCGGGGATGGAAATCAATCGCGTCACCGACGTCGCGCTCAAGTCCACCAAAGTCACGCCCGGCATGCAGATCATCGAGCGTTTGTACGGAATGCTCGAAATCCATTCCGAATCACAGGCGGATGTGCGCCAGGCTGGCGCCGCCATTCTCCAGGCGCTCGATCTAAAGGAAGAGGGGCGTTACAAGCCCCAGATTTTCAGCAGCAGCGTCATCCGCCGCATCGATGACTATCATACGATGCTCATCAATCGCACGCGCCACGGCAACATGATCCTGCCCGGCCACACATTGTTCACCCTGGAAGTTGCCCCCGCCGCGTATGCCGCGTTCGCCGCGAACGAAGCGGAAAAGTCCGCCGAGATCAACATTCTCGAAATCCGCGCGTTCGGCAGTTTCGGCCGCATTTACCTCGGCGGTGAGGAGAAGGACATCGACGTGGCTGCCAAGGCCGCCGAGGCAGCGATCAACAGCGTCACCGGCCGCGAGATGAAGGGTGGCGGCGGCAGTTAGAGCAGCGATTTTAAAACGATCACAATAACGTAAGGAGACACAGACATGGCAGATGCATTAGGTCTATTGGAAGCGCGTTCCTTCGCCGCGATGGTGGAAGGGGCTGACGCAATGGTCAAAGCGGCAAAAGTCGAGCTCGTCAGCTACGAGAAGACGGGCGGCGGTTACGTTACCGCCGTCGTTCGTGGCGACGTCGCCGCGGTCAAGGCCGCGACGGATGCCGGCCGCACCGCCGCCAGCCGCGTGGGCGAAGTTGTGGCGGTCCACGTCATCGCGCGTCCGCACCAGAACGTTGACGACGTCATCCCGCTGGGACGCGGCGCCAAAGCTGCCAAGAAGTAAATTGAACAATTAGCCGCAGGGGCGGGGCTCATGCTCCGCCCCTGACGGGAGGTTCTGTTTATGAATCTTGGCAAAGTTGTCGGCACCGTCGTCGCCACGCGCAAGGAATCCAGCATGGACGGCCTGAAGTTCATGCTCGTCAAGCACGTGGACACCGAGGGCAAGGAAACCGGCGGCCAGGTCGTGGCGGTCGACGCCGTGGGCGTCGGCCCGGGCGAGCTGGTGTTGGTCGCCACGGGCAGTTCGGCCCGCCAGACCCTCGCCACCAAGGACCGCCCCTGCGACGCCGTCATCATGGCGATCGTGGACACGTGGGAAATCGGCGGCACCGAGAAGTATCGAAAGGATTGACGCCATGGCCCTCAGCGATCAAGAAATCGAACTCATCTCGCAGCGTATCGTTGCTGACCTGACGGGACGCGGCGGGGCGTCCGCGCCGGCATCATCGTCGTCGGGGTCTTCCCCCGCTCCGCTGCGCGACATCGGCATCTTCGATACCATCGACGAAGCGGTGAAGGCCGCCAGTACCGCCTTCTGCCAGTTCGACCAGTTGGGATTGAAGAAGCGCAACGACATCATCGCGTCCATCCGCCAATCGATGCGCGAGCACGGCAACACGCTGGCGCGCATGGCCCATGAGGAAACCGGCTTGGGCCGGTATGAAGATAAGATCCTCAAGAATCAACTCGTCACCGAAAAGACGCCGGGCACGGAAGATCTGTTGTCAAACGCCATCACGGGCGACGACGGCCTGATGCTGACCGAAGCTGCGCCGTTCGGTGTCATCGCCGCGATTACGCCGACAACCAATCCGACCTCGACAATCATCAACAACACGATTGCGATGCTCGCCGCGGGCAACGCGATCGTGTTCAACGTTCACCCGAACGCCAAACGCGTTTCCTGCCACAACGTCGCGCTCATCAACAAGGCGATTCTCGCGGCTGGCGGACCACGCAACCTCATCACGTGCGTCGCCAACCCGACGGTGGAAAGCGCCCAGGCGTTGATGAAGCATCCCGGCGTGCGCCTGGTCGTCGTTACCGGCGGTGGTGCGGTCGTGAAAGTCGCCATGGCCAGCGGGAAGCGGGCAATCTGCGCCGGGCCGGGCAATCCGCCGGTCGTGGTGGATGAGAGCGCCGACATCGACAAGGCGGCGCGCGACGTCGTCTTCGGCGCGTCATTCGACAACAACATCATCTGCGCCGACGAAAAGGAGTGCCTGGTCGTTTCGAGCGTTGCCGACAAATTGATCAAGGCGATGACCTACAACGGCGCGTACTTGATCACCAAGGAGCAGTTGCCCGCCGTCGAGAAGGTCGTGTTCACGAAGACCTACGGCCCGCGACAGGAAGCGGATCATCGATCGATCGCTGATCGGCAAGAACGCCAGCGTCATTCTGCAGAAGGCGGGAATCCGTTGCGACGACAGCATCCGCCTTGGTATTTGCGAAGTGGACCACGATCACCCGTTGCTGTGGACCGAGCAGATGATGCCGATTCTTCCGGTCACGCGTGTGCGCGACGCGGATGAAGGCATCGACTTTGCGATCCAGTTGGAACATCCGCGACGGCACACGTTCGTCATGCACTCGGACAATCTCTCGAACCTCAGCCGCATGGCGCGGGAGTGCAATGCCAGCATCTTCGTCAAGAACGGCCCCTCACAGGCGGGGCTCGGCTTCAAGGGCGAAGGTCCCACGTCGTTCACTATCGCCAGTCCGACGGGCGAAGGCATGACAACGCCCAAGAGCTTCTCCCGCTGGCGCCGCTGCACGCTGGTTGGGGCATTTCGAATCGTGTAATACAAATGAGCGTGCATCGAATTCCTGTAGCCGCAGGCTTTAGCCTGCGCTGGTTACGCAATTCACGCACCCTAAAGGGTGCGGCTACAAAGCACTTCCAATCGTCGTGAAGAAATATTCCGCCATCGCGGTTGTCGAATTCCGCAGCATTGCCGACGGCATCTTCACCACCGACGCGATCCTGAAGAAGGCACCCATTGCGATGATCAAGGGCGGCACGGTCAGCGGCGGCCGCTACCTGATCATTTTCGGCGGCACCACGGGTAGCGTCAGCGAATCGCTCACGGAAGCCCTCACCATCGGCGCGGGCAGCGTGCTCGACCACGCATTCCTGCCGGACGTTCATCCGAAAGTGCACGATGCCGTGCTTGGTCAGCGCAGCCAAGAGCGACCAGCAGACGGTGGCGATTCTGGAAACTGACACGATTGCTGCCAACGTCCGCGCCGCCGAGGTCGCCGTGAAAGGCACTGAAGTGGAGTTGGTGGAATTGCGGCTCGCGGAATACGAAATGTCGGGCAAGGCCATCAGCGTGTACGCGGGCGAGTTGCACGAGATCGAAGCCGCCATGACCATCGCCAACGATTTCCTGCGCGGTCGCCAGGCGTTCACGCACTACCGCATCATTGCGCGTCCGCACGAGGTCATTTCCCAGCAACTCGACCAGACGACGCGCTACAACGACGCGAAGGTGCACGAACTCGAAGGCGAGGAGGCGTCGTAATGCTGCTCGGCAAGGTCATGGGAACGCTGACGCCGTGCCGCGTGTATCAGGGACTCGAAGGCGTCCCGATGCTCTGGATTCAGCCACTCGACAAACAGGGCAATCCCAAGGGCGAGCCATTGGTCGCGTGCGACTCGACGCGGATGGCCGGCCCCGGTGAACTGATCTATTTTGAAGGCGGACGCGAAGCCGCGCTCGCGTTGGAACCCTGGTTTGTGCCGGTCGATCACACCATTATCGGCATCGTCGACGAACTCTATCACGAATCATGATCCTCGGAACTGTCAGGGGTAACATCGTCTCGACGATCAATCATCCGTTCTACGACGGCAAGAAGCTGCTCATCGTCGAGAAGGAAGATTTCGCCGGCAAACCCGGCGGCTATCTCATTGCCATCGATAGCGGCGTGGGCGCGGGCGTTGGCGAACGCGTGCTGGTCATCGACGAAGGGAATTCCGCCCGGCAGGTCGTGAAAAACAAGGATGCGCCGCTGCGCTCCATTATTATTGGCATAGTTGACCGCGTCGACTCCGAGGCGTAAGCTTCTGTTGGCGTGAGATTTGATGTAACAGTGGAGTCCAGCAGCGACGGCTTTGTCGCCGAATGCGAAAGCATGCAGTGCAGCGCGACGGGCCTCAGCCCCACCAACGCCCTCGATTCCCTCCGCGACGAAATCCGCTACCGCCTCGAACTCTGCCCCTGCACCACCGTCAACGACGACTACGTCGAACTCAACGTCGTCTCCGCGCTCTGACGCCCCCTTGTGCAACATAAGTCGCGAACGCGATCGTCGCCGATATTGTAATGGCGGCAACTGTTTCAATTGCTCATCGTTCATGGCAATTGCTACACTCGCTGACCGTGAAGTCGGCACCACTGCCAGACGATCGACCCGCCAGCGAGGCCGGGCCAATTCCCCGGCGCGTGATCGTCGCCGCAGTGGTGCTTGGGCTGCTCACCGTCGCGCTCTTCGCGCCCACGTGGAAAGACCAGATGCTGGGTTGGGACGACGACGAGAACGTGTTGCATAACCCGCTTGTGGTCATGTCCCCGGCGGCGGGACTGAAACAGATTTTCACCGCTCCGTTCTCGACGGACTACTATCCGCTGACCTATATCAGCCTCGCCATCGACGACGCCGTGTGGCGCGGCCAGTTCTTCGGCTATCACGTGACACAAACCCTGTTGCATGGCGCCAACGTGTTCCTCGTGGTGCTGCTCGTGTGGCGGTGGACGGAAACGCTCGGCGTGGCGCTGTTGGCGGGAGCGTGGTTCGGCTGGCACCCCGTGCAGGTCGAAACCGTCGCCTGGATCGCCGAGCGTAAGAGCGTACTCGGCGCGTTCTTTTTTCTCCTCGCATGGCTGGCCTACCTCAACGCGGGCGACTCGAAGCGCGGCAAAAGGTGGCGGTTGGCGGCACTGGGATTGTTCCTGCTGGCGGCGTTGACCCATGCGCTGGTCATCGTGTTGCCCGCCCTTCTGGTCGCCTACGAACTCTGCCTGCGCCGCACGCGATTCACCGAGGCGCTTCGCCGAACGTGGCTGTTTTTCGTGCCGACGGCGTTCGCGGCGGTCCTGCGCGTGCTCGGTCACGCGCAGTCGGGACAGCTCGTCCGGCCCTTTCGCAGCGTGACCGAGGGAATCCTGACGATGACCAAGGTCGTGGGGCAGTACCTCAACACCTCGTTCTGGCCGACCCAACTGAGCAATCATTACACCGTCGTCACCGCCAACAGCCTGATGAACAAAGGTGTGGCGGTGACCGTGTTGTGGTTCGTTGCGTGGGCGGCGATCCTGTGGCGGGCACGGTCGACCCGCCGGTGGTCGGTGTTCGCACTGGCCTGGTTTCTCATCTGTCTTGCGCCCGTGCTGCAACTCGTGCCGCATCCAACCGTGCGCGCGGATCGGTACCTGTACGTGTCGGCGCTCGGGATCTTCGTGCTGGTCGCGTTGCTGCTGCACAAGAACCGCGCCGTGTTCGCGACCGTTGGCCCGCTCTCGGGGGCCTGCCTGGTCGGACTAACGCTCGCGCGGATTCCCGACTGGCGTGATCCAAAAACCTTGTGGACCGATTGCGTCAGGAAGAACCCGCGGTCAGCCGTCGGCTACTACAGTCTCGCCGGTTGCGCCATTGGCGAAAAGGATTGGCCCACGGCCGAGGGGCAACTGCGGAAGTGCATCGACCTGAAACCCAACTTCGCCGAAGCGCAGGCCCGGCTCGGCGCGGTGTGTCTGCTGGAGGGAAAGAACGCCGACGCGCGCGAGCATCTGGAGCGGGCGCTCGCGTTGAATCCGCACCTGACCGAGGCGCAACACAACCTCGCCGTCCTCGAACAGCGGCCATGACTAACCAGTTTCTCACCCTGCCGGATGACGAACGCCTGCGCATCGCCTGGCCGACCGCGAACCATTTTCTATTCGAGGCGCCTGAAAAATTCTTTGCCCGCACCCGTGTCAATCCGGATTACGGCAAACCCGGTTGGACGCGGGACTGCGGGAAACGTTTCCATCGCGGTTGCGACATCGCGCCCGTCAAGGTCACGGCGACGGGCCGGCTCACGCGCGTCATTTTCACCGATTGTGCAACCAATAAAGATTTCGAGAGCGAGGAACCCACGTTCGTCCCGCACGACGACGTCTTCTGCGTCCTCGATGGCATCGTCGCGGAGGTCGTCGCGGAAGAAAGCGTCTCCGATTTCGGAAAACATCGTCGTCATCGAACATGTTTGGCCACTGGGTGGTGCGAAGTTCTTTACGCTCTACGGGCACCTTTCGGAAGTGCTCGCTTCTCGCGTATCATCACGGATTCTGCAAGGCGCCAAGGTCGGTCGGATGGGACAGACGAGCCGCAGCGCCGACGCGCGCAACTGGATGGCCATCGCCCCCCACCTGCACTTTGAAGTGCGGGATGCGGACGGGCGATCCTACGATCCAGTAGAATTCTTGAAACGGTTTTTGCCGCCCGTGCCCTGAGCCCCAAGCACCCGATCACGCCCTGCCGAAAAGTCGGTCGCAGATCCGGCGGGCAGCCATCGCACGACCTTTCGTTCCGTGCGGCATGACTCCCAGAAGTGGCGTGTCGCACAATTCGGGCACGGTCTTGACGTTGGTCATTGCCGCCTGATTGCGTTTCCCGCCGACTGTATCGTTCAGAACGATTCCGCGCACCGTCAAGCCGTTGGCTCGCGCCTGACGAACCGTCAGCAAACTGTGATTGATCGTGCCCAGACCCAGCCGCGCGACCACGAGCAGGGGTAACTTCAACGATCTGGCCAGGTCAGCCACGAAATAATTGTCGCGAATCGGGACCAACAGACCGCCCGCGCCTTCCACCAGCACGACGGAGTAGGCGGATGCCAATTGCCGGTAACAATCGCGAATCCGGCGGAGATCGATGCGTTTGTGTTCCAGCCGCGCCGCAACGCTCGGCGCGAGCGGGCGACGGAGATAGATCGGATTGATCATGTCGAGGGGTTGCTCGTGCTTCATGATCGCCGCGTAAATTTCGGCGTCATGTCTTCCACCAGTGCCGCAAGCAATCGGCTTGAAAGCTGCTGCCCGCACGCCGCGTCGCCGCAGCTCGGTCAGCAACGCCGCCGTGACGTACGTTTTGCCGACGCCGGTGTCGGTCCCGGTGATGAAAAGTCCTGCGTTCACGTCTTCTTTTCTGATCTGCACGCGCCTGCCACGGCCAGGACCGCCAGGAAGGGTGTGATTGGGACGCGATACCGGCTGTAGGACACCGGGCCTCCAGCCAGCGCGACGAAATACAATAGCAGAATTCCCGGCAGCAATGCCGACCGCCCCAGCTTCCAAATTCCAACCACGCTCAGAACAAGCACCACCAGCAACGCGCCACAATACAGCGGTGGCCACCAGCGTGATGGCGGCTCCGGCTTGAGCAATGAAGGTTCCAAGGTCCGTTGCCCGGGGCCGAGCAGGAGTTTGCCCCATCCCAACGCCGCTTCTTTCAACGTGATCAGCGGGGCCGACAATAAGATCTGCCGGGACCTATGCAGGGAGATCTGCAGTCGGCGCGCGAACGACGCACGATCATCGAAGAATTCAACTGTGCCGACTTCATGTCTCAATTCGTTTTGAACAGTGGCGACATCGACCCCTCTCCGGTCGGCCTCAACGCCCGCGGCCCACGAGGCCAGCAAATTCTCCGTCGGGTTGCTTGAAAAGAAGAAGCTCCCCGTTACGGACGCGTTTCGCGCCGCCCAAATCCCGATGAGCGGCAGAAACCCAATGAGAAACATGGCGAAGCATGCCACTCGCCGATGCCAAACAATTGTCAGGATCAACGCAACGCCCCACAACCACACTGCAATGGGCCGGCACAGACTCGCCAGCGACGAAAATAGACCGGTCCAAAACCAGTCCCATGGCCGCTCGCTGCTCCGCGCCAGCACATACACACCGCCCAGCAGCACGAGTGTGAACAACGTCTCCGTGCGCAAATCCAGTCCGCGCATGACTGCGTTGGGATCAAGAGCGACCAGCAATCCGGCGGCGATCGCACGGTTCCATGGCAACCACCGCGCCGCGAGCCCTATCGTCAGCCAGGAAATCGCCCCCCACAGGACGCATTGAACCGTCAGAAAAACGCCCAAGCGGTCCCCGCCCAATTTGATCAAGCCCGCCAAAAATAAGGGATACAGGGGTGTACGCCCCACGTCGGGCATTTCCCGTCCATCCGGACCGGCGGCGACGAAGCCCTTTCCCGCAATCACGTTGCGCGCCAGAGAACGGTACGAGTCCATGTCGACATCGGGGTTTAGCTTCGGCATCCAATACGCGAGGCAGAGGAGTCGCACCACCACCGCCACGCCGAAAACCGCGATGCACGTTTTGGTACGATGGCTCATAGAAGCGAAATTGGATCGACGTCCACGGCGACGTTGACGTCGTCCGGAGGCTTGAGGGATGCAAGAACCTGATTGAGAGATTCGACGACCTGCATGATGTGTTGCGTGCGCAGCATGAGTTGGAAACGATATTGATTTTGCACCTTCGCCAGCGGCGCGGGTGTCGGGCCGGCGACGACACCCAGTGTGTCGGGGACACGCTTCTGCAGTTCGCGCGTCAAAGCCTGAGCATAAAAGCTCGCCTTCGTCTCACTGCGGCTACGTGCCGTGATGCAGATGAGGCGCGACACGGGCGGATACTTCAATTGCTCGCGAAATTCGATTTCCTCCTCGTAGAAGCCGAGGAAATCGTGCTGGCGCGCGTATTGGACGGCGGAATGAAACGGCGTAAAGCTTTGCACGACGACCTCGCCCTCGACGTCGCCGCGGCCGGCGCGGCCCGCGACCTGCACAAGCAGTTGAAACGTTCGCTCCCCGGCCCGGAAATCTGGTAGATGCAATGCCATGTCCGCGTAGATGATACCCACGAGCGTCACGTTCGGAAAGTGCAGTCCCTTCGCGATCATTTGCGTGCCAACCAGAATGTCGATCTTGCCTACGCGGAACGCGCCGAGGATTTCGCGGTACAGTGTCTTACGCGTCATCATGTCCGAATCCATCCGCTGCACGCGGGCTTTCGGAAAGGCGAGTTGAATGGCCGACTCGACCTTCTCCGTTCCCATGCCGGCGTACCGGATGGCGGGGTCGCGGCATTCGGGACAGGTTTTCGGCACGCCGCCGACGTACCCGCAGAGATGACATAGAAGCTGCCCAGCTTTGCGGTGATAGGTCAGCGACACGCTGCAGTTCGGGCACTTGGCAATGTGTCCGCACTTCGGACAGAACATGTGCGTTGCGTACCCGCGACGATTGAGGAAAAGAATGACCTGTTCGTGTTTGTCGAGCCGCTTCTGAATGGCGTCGCGCAATTTGCTGGAGAGAACGTGCAGACCCTTTTGGCGAATCGCCTCCTGTCGCATGTCGACAATGCGCATGACCGGCATCTTTTTGTTATCGACACGCGACGGCATGGTGGTCAGGGCGTAGCGTCCACGCTTGGCGTTGTAGAACGATTCCAGCGAAGGCGTTGCCGAACCGAGCACGACCGCGGCGCGCTCGATCTTGGCGCGCATCACCGCGATGTCGCGGGCATTGTAGCGCGGCGCTTCGTCCTGCTTGTAGCTGGTCTCGTGTTCCTCGTCGATGACGATCAGCCCGAGCGCTTGCACGGGCGCGAACACCGCCGAGCGCGCCCCGATCACGATGTGCGATTGGCCATCGCGAATCTTGTGCCATTGATCGTGCCGCTCGCCTGCGCCAAGGTTGCTGTGCAACACAGTGATCTGCTGATTCTGAAACCGCGCACGGAACCGCTCGACGGTCTGCGGCGTGAGCGAAATCTCGGGCACCAGCACGATTGAATCTTTACCCTGATGCAGTGCGTGCTCGATGGCTTGGAGATAAATTTCCGTCTTGCCGCTGCCGGTGACGCCGTGAATCAATATGGGTGATGTGGAGGAAGGCTGATCAATCGCCGCGTTGCAGAGTTCCAACGCCTTCTGTTGATCGGGCGTGAGAGTCAACGGCGTCGTGGGAAGGAAGACCTCGCCGCCAAACGGATCGCGATCATCGATCTGCTCACTGACTTGAACGTAACCCTTCCCGGCAAGTTTCTTGACCGTGGCGGCATCCGTATCCGCGAGCTTCAACAACTTGAACACGAACATGCCTTCGGATTTCTGCAGAATGTCGAGCGCTCGGGCCTGTTTCGGCGCACGTTTCCTGAGTTTGGCGAGATCTTCCGCGGAAATCTTGCCCGGCTTGACGTACTGGCGTTCCTTCCAACTGATCTTCGCCTTGCGCACGACCTCGGGCAGCGCGCACTTCATGCACAACTCGACGGGACAACAGTAGTACTTGCCCATCCAGCGGGTGAGTTCGAGAATCTTGTCGCCGAGCAGCGGCTTCTTGCCGATGACCTCCGCGATCTCTTTCAAATGCGGATACGTCGAGCTATCAGCCAGACCGACCACGTAGCCTTGCGCGGTCGTTTTGCCGAAAGGCACCGCGACGCGCGAACCGATCTGCACCGCGCCCGTCAATTGTGACGGGATGCGGTAATCGAATTCGCGATCCAACGCGAGATCGACCACGATTTTGGCGACGGAGTTGGTCACAACGACAGCATACTACATCAGATTGTGAACTGTCAGGCGTTTGTGGTCGCATGAGGGACATGTGCCGCGGACTTGGACGGGGACTTCACTTTTCCATTGGTCTGGGTGCGTACTTGTGGTTGGTTATTGTCGTGAGATGGCGGAACAGACGGGTTGGGGACAAACCCGTTCGTCGGCTGGATCCGCAATTACAGTGAACGCGAAGCTGCGATTCGTACTATTTGACTGGGGTGACACGTTGATGTCCGAGGCCGGACCACTGGATATCCCCATGGCTGATTGGCCGGGGGTTCGCGCCCTCGACGATGCCAGCGACGTTCTTTCACTCTTATCGAAAACCTACCGCATCGCGATCGCCACGAATGCGACCGTGTCGAAAAGGCCCGACGTTGTGCGGGCGCTGGAGCGGGTCGGGCTGAACGCGTTCATCGACGAGATTTTTTGCTTTACCGAGTTGGGGCATAAGAAAAGCGAGCCAGAGTTTTGGGACGCGGTGCTCACCCGGCTCGGCGCGCAGAAGAACGAGTTGGTCATGATCGGTGACTCATTGGAGCAGGATGTCCTCGGGCCGATGCGTGTCGGGATTCGCGCGATTTGGTTCAACTGGAAGCAGGAGAATTATTCAGGACCGCTCTCGATTCTGTCGGTCCGGTTTCTCCGAGAGGTGCCCGCCGCCGTCGAAGAGTTCGCCTGACTCGCCGTTGGGATCGGAATTCTTTTCGAAAACTCCACTTCTCCATCGCCACGCTTGCGTTATACTCCGCGCATGTCCCGGCGAAGAGCAAAGAGGCTGGAGCGGGTTGGGAACTGGCTGGCCCTGATATTGGTGCTGGGGGCGGTCGGGTCAGCAGCGTTTGTCTATTGGCGATGGGCATACCGCGAGGAACGGTTTGACCGTCTCATCGAAGAAATCGCTCCCCAGTACGGTGTGGATGAATTTTTGGTGAAAGCGGTGATCCGACGGGAAAGCAAATTCGATCCCTTTGTCTTTGGCAGCCACGGGGAAATCGGGCTGATGCAGGTAACGGATGGCGCTGGTCAACAATGGGCGCGTGCGGTCAAGCGGCGCGATTACGGACGAAGCTTGCTGTGGGACCCCCGCGCAAACATTGAAGCCGGAACCTGGTATATCGCGCGGGCGCTGAATCGGTGGCCGGACAAGGACCCCGAGGACCGAATCCCGTTCGCATTGGCAGAATACAACGCTGGTTACGCCAATGTCTTGCGCTGGCTCCCCCACGCCCAGCAGACGACCGCAGATGAATTCATCCAAGCGATCACGTATCCGTCAGTGCGCGATTACGTTACGGACGTGATGGAGGATTACCAATTCTACAAAGCGCGCGGCCACCTCTAAAAACTGGCGGGTGCCCGCAAACTAACGGTGGTGTCCTGGGTGAGGCCAGGTGAGGCTAGGAGAAGCGCAGCCACCATTGTGGATGTTCACGGGCACCCACCTAATTCCTATCTCTCCTCTCATATGATGAGACACCGCCCCGTTTCGTTTCGTTCAAAAAACATTTTCCCCTCCAACCGTCAAAACCCCTGCCTCCCCCGCCACCACAAAAAAATCATCCCCCCTCCGCCCGCAGCTTCCCATCCTTCCCCCGCGACTCCTCCGCCAGCCGCGCCTTAAACTCCCCATACTTCCCCCGCAGCCGCTCATCCCCCACCGCCAAAATCTGCACCGCCAACAACCCCGCATTCCGCCCCGCCCCGATCCCCACGCTCGCCACCGGCACCCCCGGCGGCATCTGCACAATCGACAACAACGAATCCAGCCCCCGCAACGACCGCGACTCGATCGGCACCCCAATCACCGGCACCACCGTCCACGCCGCCACCATCCCCGCCAAATGCGCCGCCCCGTCCGCCCCCGCGATCAACACCCGCAACCCCCGACCCTCCGCCCCCCGCGCATACTCCCCCACATCCCCCGGCGTCCGATGCGCCGACAACACCCGCGCCTCCCACCCCACCCCAAACTCGCTTAAAACCTCCCCCGCCAACCTCATCACCGGCCAATCCGTATCACTCCCCATCAACACGCCAACAAGAATTTTATCCGTCTTGCTCATAACCAAAATTCCTCCTCAAATGGTTGCCCATCATCACCGCGTGGACACTACCACCACGTTTACCCCGACTTCGAGGTCGGGGCGCCCCAAAAATCCGCCCCAAAACTCAACCAATTCTCCCCAACACCGCTGCCGCTTCCTCCCCACTCCCCTCCCTGGAGGGGCAGGGGTGGGTGCTGGAAATTCCCCCTCGCAAACCCGCCCCCAATCCCCTATAAACCATGCCTATGAAGCGAAGCCCGATCGCCTCGGCTTTCCTGCTCCTGAGCCTCGCCCTCCTCGGCTGCCAATGCCCCGCCCCCGCCAATCATTGGGACCGCACAGAAGTCTATTTCGGCCTCTCCGCCCCCGACGGCTCACTCGTCAGCGCCGCCGACTTCCAAAAGTTCGTCGACGACGTCATCACCCCGCAATTCCCCGCCGGCCTCACCATCGTCGACGCCTCCGGCCAGTGGCGCAACGCCACCGGCCACATCGACCACGAACCCAGCAAAGTCCTCATCATCCTCCACCCACCCGGCGCCGACATCCAAGCCAAAATCGACACCATCCGCCGCGAATACCGCCAACGCTTCCACCAAGAAGCCGTCCTCAAAGTCACCACCCCCGCCCGCGTCGATTTCTGACACGCTCCCCCGTCGCCGCCTTCGCATGGTAGGGCAGGCGCTCCGCCTGCCGCCGCTCCCCACGCCGTTGGCCTGCCCCGAATCCGTTTCGGGGTAGGGCGCGACCGCCGGGCGCGCCGTCCGCCCCGCCGTCTCCGCTGTAGCGGCGGTCGGAGCCTGCCCTGAGCCTGACCGAAGGGACCGCCGGTCGTTTGCCGTTGCCCCCGCCTTCCCCCCGGCTACTCGGCTCCTCGGTTACTCGGCTACTGCCTTCCTCCCCCCGCCCGAAGTACGGCCCCAAGTAGCCCGCCCCCCTGTCGCGCCGAAGCTTTACGCGCAGGCGGATCGCCGCTCTTTCCCCCGTAGCCGCAAGCGGAGTCCGACGACACGCGACCACGCCGTATCCCAGGTCGCAACTTCAGCCTGCGTCCCCCTACCCCGCCGGCCAGATGCCTTCGTGGTCGAACCGCGTTTCGATCACCTGATGATTCACGCCAAATCGCGGCGCAATCTTCTTCGCGATAAACTCACGAGACCCCTCAATCTCACGCCACCCCGGCTCCGCGCTCGCCAGGTTCTTGCATGCCTGATCGTACTCGCTCAGCAAAATCTCACGGGGAACAAGAAAACGTCCCGCAAACTCGTTCGCCTGGTACTCGGCGCTCCCATATTCCGACGGACTGGCAGCCCATCGCTTGAACTCTTCCACGCTCCCAAACCGCCGTTCCTCGATCTCCTTGCCGTGCAATACGAAATGACCAAGCTCGTGCGCGAAGGAAAACCTCAATCGCTGCTCAATCCAGCGGACACCGCGCTCCCACGACATGTAAGCGTCCTCATCAATGTAGAAACCGCTCAAGTCCGGCAACAGCGCCGCATCTATCCTTTGCTCGGCAAACAGGTTCTCCAGCGGAATAACATCCAGCTTCAGAATCACTTCCGCGATGTAGATCACATCGATCGGCGGGAGATGATGCCCCCGAAGCTCGACCGACTCGCGAAAGTCATCGGCGGCCTGCCACAGCGCCGCCTTGTCCCTATACCTTACGCTTTCGTTCACCGGGCGTATGAGCCTCCTTGACCTTCTGAATCAGATCGTCCAGTTCCTTCTCGCCCAACTCAGCGCCCCGAACGCTCCGAAAAAATACCGGCAACTTCTTCACAAGTTCCTCGTCGTCAATGATGTCCTGCGGGATCTCTCCCCGCGCCACCGACGCCAAATCCATAAACGTCTGCCACTCATCCGTACCGGCCTCTACCCCCAACTGCTTCGCCCACCGCTGCAGCGTCTTCTCATCCCCCGGCGGCGGATTGATCCCCCGCTCCAACTTGCTCCAGTTGCTCGGGTCATGCCCGTGATCGAGGCAAAACTGCCGGAGCGTCTTTTCCTGCGCAATGCGCAAATCCTTCACGAGTTCACCAAAGGTCATCTTCAATCCCTCTCTTTGTGTGGTTGACATTACACCACACTGTGGTATAAAGTCAACCACATTATGAACTCTGACTTTCGAGCTGCGGTAGAATGGTTCCTGTTCAAGTGTCTTGTCGGCGCCTTCCCATTCATGGGCTGGTTCATCCTGTTTTATCTGGGGATGATTCCAGTTTGGTTGGGAATTGTGGTGGTCAATCAGGATTTTGCCGAACCGGCGGCTCGCTGGCTCATGCTCCCGGCAGCCGCTCTCGCCTTACCAAAGGCAATAAAATACGTGAACAACTGGGAGCGGAGATTTTGACCGTTCAGACGCGAACAGCGCTGCCGATGCTGGAGGAATACCTTTTAGGGAGTCAATTATGGAGCTCAAAAGCGACGAGGTACAAAGTCTCGTAAATAATCCGGGGGAGAGTCTCGGCGTTGAACTGAAGAGGTGGATTGACCCGACGACAGACGAGGGAATCGCTAAAATCGCAAAGGCGTGCATGGCGATGCGAAATAACAACGGTGGTTTCGTCGTGATCGGTTTTGACAACGAGACCAGACAGCCGGACCAGAACCGCCCCGCCGACGTTCAGGGGTCGTTTCACTTCGACAAGATTCAGGCGATTGTCTCGAGATTCGCATCTGAAGTCTTCGAAGTCGCGGTGAAGTTTGGCAGCCGCGACGGACAGGATTTCCCAGTGATATGCGTGCCAAGTGGGATTCGCACACCTATCGCGGCGAAATCGGCTCTCAGGGCACCAGACGGAACTCAGATCAAAGAAAATCAGGTGTATGTTCGCTCACTGAACGCAAACGGTACTGCCAGCACAACTGAGGCGAAATGGCAAGATTGGGGGAAGCTCGTTGCGATTTGCATGGATACTTGGCTACTGGCCTCCGGCTGCTTTGGCTACTTGGTTACTTGGCTACTGTTTTCCTTCTTTCCTCCCACCCCTTCCGCACGTAGGCACTTGGGCACTCCGGCACTCGAACACTCATCCCTCATCCCTTCTCCCTCTTCGCACTTTTTCCCCTTTCCTCCCGCCCCCCTTTATGCTATCCTCCCGCAATATGATGCATAGTACACAAAACGATGCAGCCTGAACTTTACCCCGACTCCGAGGTCGGGGCCCAAACCGTCAATCGGAGAACCCCAATCCATGATGCCCACCCCCACCCCAGAACCCACGCGTCGCGCCGAAGTCTTGACGAAGGCGGATCCCCCCACTAAGAATCTTCCCCCGCGCAAATCTCGCAGCCGTTTCGCCCTCCTCCCCCAACACCTCCGCGAGGAACTCAACCGCAAACTCGACGACGGCTGGCAGTACGAACAAATCCGCCACTGGCTCTTTGAACAGAAAGCCGACCGCGATATCCCCGCGCTCAACCTGAAAACCGGCGACCCCTATTCCCTCGCCTGGACCCGCACCAATCCCGACGAGGAAAAACTCATCCGCAGCTTCGGCATCGCCCTCTCCGGCTGGTATCACACCCACTTCCAACAATGGCGCGAGGAACAGAACAAACGCAACCGCGAAGGCTGCCTCCTCGTCGTCAGATCCGCCGACGAACTCGCCACCACCCTCGGCAAAACCGACCCCCCGCCCGAGGCCAACACCGGCGCGCAGCACCTCGTGAATTCTCTCCTGCTTGATGCCCTCGGCAAAACCTCCAAGGGCGAAAACCCCAATCCCGCCGACCTCTCCCGTCTCGCCCACGCCTGGGCCCGCGTCAACCAAACCTCCCTCGCCTCCAAACGCCTCGACCTCGTCACCGAAAACACGACCAACCTCGCCCTCAAAGCTCTCTACAACGAGATCAAAGACAATCCCAAAGCCATCGAAGCCTTCAACCACTTCTACGCCATCGTCAAAGAATCCGTCCCCGCCACCAATCCCTCCTCCAACTAGCCCGCCAAATGCTCGACGCCATCTACTCCGCGAAACCACAATCCAACTGAAACCCGTCCCCGCCACCTAGACACTTCGACACTTCGCACCCAGGCACTCAGGCACTCGGAGACTTAGACACTTGGGCACTTGGCGACTCACGGGCAGCTATCGCTCAAATTGTTCAGATTCTCGTGATCAATTGTAAACGCCACCGATTCCCGTCCCGCGCTCCGGGTGATCTTCACAACAAAGATGCTGTCAAAATCCTCGTGTGGCCAGGGAGGAACTTGCCTCGCGTCTCCGCCGTGAGATTTGATCAAATCCTTCACAAAATCATCGAGCAGATAATGCTCCCAAGCGACAAAAATGGTGGCGTTCTGGTATTTCGGTCTCCCTAGTTCCCTTTCAAGACCCTTGATTTCCAAGTAACCGAATTGCGTGTTGACCGGCAGGCCGCACCGGATCGCCGTCGGCTCGATGGTCGCCAAGGGGCGCACATAAAAGTACTCCTTGTGATCTTTGCCATCCACCTTTTGGGTGGAATTGGGCGCAAACACAAACTGGGGCGCGCCATATTTTGCAAGCAATACCGTGGGTAACGCCAGCGCCCGATTGAGGCCGCGGCACGTCAATTGCCCAAGACCACCGGGCGGCTTTTCACCATGCCGAATGGACACAATTGTTTCCACGGTTTGCGTGGACGTCGCGGTCGAATTGGTTTGCCCGTCAACGCGAGCGCAAACCGTAAATCCAATCAACAGGATGATAAGAAATTGCCGAAGTCGTTTCATGCCCAGCAGTCTAGGCAGGCGGAGATTCCTCGACAAGCCCGGAGTGCCAGCGGACTGAAAAGAGGGCCGGGCTCCTCGAACCCGGCCCTCGCTTGGCATCTGCCGTTAGATCCGGCTTGCTATTGCGCCGGTGGAGGGGGCGACACCGGTGGCGTCGCCGCTCCTGCCGGTGCCGCTTGCACGGCCGCTGGCTCCATACGGCCACTGTCTATGGGCCTGAAGGAGAAGTGCTGTCCGCCAATGCTCGCCTCAAACATCAACCCCGACCTGTCCACCGTGTACACAAGCACACCATGCTGGTATTTCGCCTCGGCCCCCGCACCATCCGCCGCGACCGCCGCGCTGACCCCGGCGCTGATCGCGGTCTTGCCGTCCTTGAACTCATCGAGCGCCCTCTGCGTTTCGAAGAAGATCACCTCGGCGTACGACTGACCCCCCAACTGCGCGCCGACCGTGACCTGGGTCAACTTCGCCGTGCCCACCAACACCCCCCTTTCATATACCTGGCCCCGGCCTTCCGCCGCCCCGATGCCGGCCGCACCCTTGTCCACGGACGGAAAGACGGCATAACCATACGCCGTATCGAACAACCGCTGTATTCTGTGTCCGGATGCCCGCAACGTCTGGATGGCATCAGCAACATCGGCGTCCAGCCGGTCTGCCCCGGCGGCCAGTGCCGCGACTGCCCCTGCCAGCACCAGCGTCACCATCAAACCTGCTACACGGATCGTCTTCATTTGTGTACCTCCATTCTCTTGATTCCCATCGCAACAATCGTGACCGCGGCCCACTGTCGCGCCAGCCAACCGATTTGCCGACGCCAACAGTCAACCCGCAAGTCTCCCGTTGTTCGCTGTAATTTCGGTCTGGTAACGGACCGCCGCAAGAGGTTAAGAACCCGATCTGCGTATAGGAAATATTCCTGAGCCGCACTTGATAAGCGCGGATCGCCGCCGTTTCCTCGACCCAAGCCGAGAGGACCTCGTTTCCGGCTAGAACCGATACGTGTACGTCAGTGAGCCGTAGGCGTCGTAGAGACCCTGCTCTTTGAATTCCTTGTTGAGGTACACGTAGGTGTAACTGATTTCGCTGTGGCCCAACTCGAACACGACACCCGCCCGAAGTTCGAGCACGCCGGGTTCCGGGTCGACGCCGTGGCCGGCATGAAACACACTGCCGTTGAGAAACTCGTTGTACAGCACTCCGCGACCGCCCACGTCGGAGAAAACATACCAGCCCTGCCGGGGCGGAATCGTCGCCGCGAATTCGTCCGGAATGTGGTAGCCAAAGCGCACCGTCGCACCGATGCGCGCCGAGGTCTGGATGTTGCCGAGCGCGACGCCGGCGCGGGGCAACAATTGCACATGCACGCCATCGGCCTCGCCCCGGTCCACGAGGCGCCACGTGCGATCCAGCCGCAACAGCAGGCCCGGCTCGTTCTTGAGTTGGTGGCTCCAGCCGTTTGCCAGGCTGTTGCCGATGACGCCATGCCACCAGTCCTGCTCGTTTGCGCCGAGCGCCCACGGGCCGACGACGCCCAGTTCGACCTCGTAACGGTCGAGCGTCGGAATCTGATTCGCCGTCAGCCCGCGATCTTCGCGGAGGGCGCCGAGATACAACCACCCCGCGTACGGCCGATCGTTCGTGACGAGGGCGGAGGTCGTAAGGTTGATGGGCGTGTAGAGGTCCTGGCCCAACTCGAATCCGAATTTCTGTATTGGCTCCTGGAACCCCAACGGCGGTGTCAACGCCAGCGGGCGCGCCAGCCACGGCACCTCGTCGTCCGGCCACAGCAGGTTGAAGTGGATGCCCTGCGTGTAGTGTTTGTCCGTCTCCGGGATCGAGAAGAAATCGTTTTCCTCGTTGGCCGTGAACACAAAATCCTGCCGGTTGGTGACCTCCGCCCGCGCGGATGTCACCGCCGCCATCAGCAATGCCCCCGCGATTGTTGCGCGCATCTTCACTCACCACCGCGTCTTCTGGCGGTAGTTATAGCATATAATGGAGCACGCGTGTTCATTCATATACGCTCTCTTCGTTTCTAGCTGTCCGCGTCGGGCGTCATTCTTCTGCCATCAGGACCGGTCCTCCGGACTACTTCTTGGTGAGTTCCGCACTGCTCCACGAGCTGCGACGGAAGGCTCACCGGCAATTCCTGTGGCAGTTGCAGACTCGACAGCTTAAAGTCCTCGTTCGTATTCTGGCTGGGGAAGTCACCGCAAAGGGCCGCCAGGAGGTCGTGTTGTTGAACATGTACGAGGACTTCTGTACGAACCATTCCTACAACGGGGAGCACCGAATCTTCAAACTGACAACTTGCGCCAACCTTTGCCAAATCGTGCCCTCCCCGTTGTTTTCAGGGGCTTGTTGATTGTCACCAGCCTTGAACCCGAGTGTTCAAATTGCCGCTTCGACTTGAAAGCGTCCCCTCTTGGTGTACCGTCCTTGGAAACGAAAGACTTTGTCTGCCGCGTTACCAGCCGAACCTGGCACGTGTAGAGGATTTACGGATGACCAAAGAAGACGAGATTATGGTCTTTTTGCATGAGCGGGTTTTCGACCCCATCTTGAAATCCCCGGATGCACCGCAGAGTCTCAAGCAAGGCGTACGGTTGACCATCGCCAGAATGTGGGAGCGTGATGCGGCTGGAATGATTGAATTTTATTATTCAGCCATTGTTGGGACTGACCGGAGTATCGCTTTTGCCGCTCAGCTTCGTAAGGCGGGATTTATTCGGTTCGAAGAGGTCATGGGCGATTTTCGCGAACGCTTTACCGACGAGTGGCTCAAAAAATGATGGCTTGCAGAGGAATTCTGCAAAAGTTCGGTAGCAACCTGTCCACAGCCAGACCACGATGACGTAAACCGCTGTCAAAACCGCCACGTTCCAAATCGGTACAAACGAACTGGAGTAATGCGCGCCCGCCGCCACGTCTCCCGCCAGCCAGATGGCCACGCTCAACACCGAAATAATCACCCCGAACCATTTGCCGACGAACCATGCCGCCAGCGCCACGGCCACGAGATAAAACGCCGAAAAGAAAATCTCATAGCCGCTCAAGTAATCCGCCACGCCCACCACCGCGACAATCACCAGTACGCCCACAACCAAAAACCGCCGGGATCGCCTCTCCAAACTTCCAATAAGACTCATCACGTTTCTCCGGCCTCACTCGTACCGCCACTTAGATGCCCAGACACTTAGACACTTAGGTGCTCTCCCCTTACTCCGCCGCGTTCATCCCCTTCAACACATTCTCCAACTCCACCCGCTTCCTCTCAAACTCCTCATCGCTCAACCCCGCCGCCACCGTCATCGGCGCCCCGATCCGGAACGTCGCCCGCGCAAACGGCAGCGGCACCATGAAATTGTCCCAGCTCTTCACCACCACCTTCCGCGTCACGTCCCACGACACCGGAATGATCGGCGCCTGCGTCAATTGCGCCAGGCTGATCACCCCGGTCTGGCACACATACTTTGGGCCCCGCGGACCGTCCGGCGTGATCCCCGCGTCGTACCCGCAGTTCACCATCTCCGTCATCTCCCGCAGCGCCTCCCTCCCCCGCCGACTGCTCGACCCCCGCACGCAAATCAAATGAAATTTGTCCAGCACCCCCGTCAAAAACTCCCCGTCCTTGCTCGCGCTCACCAACACCGCCACCCGGTCCCGCCGCCGCGTATGCCAGTATTTCCGAAACAAGTACGGCATCAGAAAAATCCGATTATGCCAGAACGCAAAAATGCACGACCGCTGCGGCGTGTTCTGCAGCAACCCCGACGGGTCCTCCACCCGCCAGCGCAACGTGCTGCCGATACACGACACCAAAATGCGCAGCACCCACCCGATCATCGCCCGATTCCTAAATGGTCGCCCGTCATCATCACGTGCGTTTTACCACACGTACCCCAACAACCTCCACCCGGAAACTCTCGCCGGCTCCGCTCCGAATTGTCGGGCACGCGCTCCGCTTGCCTCCGCTGAAGCGGATTCTTCAGAACCGCCGTCATAATGAGCAATCGACGCCGTCGCGCCGCATTCCGTTCGCGGCGCCGGGCGGGCGGGGACGCCTGCAAAAGTGAGCTCAATCTTGCTCGACGGCCTTCAGTCTTTGACGGCGAATCCGATCTTGAGGGTCACCTGCCAGTGATGCACTTTTCCCTTGATGATGTTGCCGCGCGTTTCGACCACCTGAAACCAGCACAGGTCCTTGACGGTTCGGTGTGCGCGTTTTATGGCCTTGGCGACTGCGTCCTCAATGGATGTGGTGGAGGTGCCGGTTAGTTCGATTAGTTTATAGACGGGATCATTCATATTGGCTCCACAGCGGTTGCTTACGTTGATTGTCGTGAGACCCAGAATCGCACCGCCACTGGCGATAAGCAAGACCGACCGCCTACATGCCACTTCGGTCCCGCCGGCGTACGACTGCCACAATGGACTCCTGTCACGGACGCGGTCCGGTTGCGAGTAGCGCCGAACCACAACCACAGCCACCCCCTCAAGATGGCTCCCCGCTTTGGACGCTTTGCGAACATTGAGGTTTGAAGTCCCGCGAAGCACCTCGCAGTGACCACTGACAAACACTGCTCGACATTGCCAACGGAGCTGTGTTCTAATGAATCCCAACTAGGAGTAGCAACGTGCCGTGAAAGCTTCCCACATCTTACTCCCGATGGTCTTCCTAGCTGCGGCCACCCCATTTGATACAACAATTGGGCAGACGCTGACTACATTGTACCACTTCGGCCAGGATGCGGACTTCGGTGTCCCCAATGGCGTACTTGTGCAAGGCAGCGACGGCAATTTTTACGGTACGACAAAGCACGAGCCGTGGGAGACAAATCACACTGGCGGCACTATCTTCCGCCTCACCCCCACAGGCAAGTTGACCACCCTTCACCGGTTCAGCGGTGGTACTGACCCAGCTGACGGACTTACCCTGGCCGACGACGGAAATTTCTACGGCATCACCGCCGCAGGAGGCACGAATCATTTCGGCACCATCTTCAAGATCAGTCCTGCTGGCAACTTAACCACTCTCCATCACTTTTGCGGCGCCTCTGATGGCAGCGAACCTAGAGCTGAACTCCTACAAGCCAATGACGGCTGCTTCTACGGAATTACTCCACGCGGAGGAAGGAAAGACTTGGGCACTGTCTTCAAGATTACTTCCACCGGTACTTTGACCACCCTGTGGCATTTTAGCGGCTTTGACGGCACACCCGGCACCCAACCTGACGGTGCTTGCCCGTCTGCTCGTCTCGTGCAGGGCACTGACGGCAATCTCTACAGGATGACCGGCGCGGGCGGGACCAATCTCCTAGGCACCATCTTCAAGATCAGTCCTGCTGGTACCTTGACCACCCTGTATCAATTTGGGCTTGCGGACGGCTACCAGCCAAGACCAAACGCCGCCCTTCTTCAAGCCAGTGACGGCAGTTTCTACGGAACCACGTACACAGGAGGCGCGAAGGGGTTGGGCGCCGTGTTCAAGATCAGTTCTCCCGGTACCTTCACCACACTGTTTCAATTTAGCGGTCCGGACGGCGAGAACCCGAATGGCCTCGTCCAAGGCAGCGACGGCACCTTTTACGGCACAACCTACAAAGGGGGAAACGGTCAAGGTACCGTGTTCAGAATTACTCCGACGGGCACGCTGACCACCCTCTGGCAGTTCGACGGCTTCAAGGGTGGCGGCGCTTACCCATTGGTGGGCCTTGTCCAGGGCAGCGACCACTTCTTTTACGGGACGACTAGTATTGGAGGAAACGAACACGGCTTGAACGCATACGGCAGCACCATCTTTAAACTCCCTCTTTCGCTATCCTCTCCACGCAGCGAACACTAACCTACAGTTCTTCTTTCAAGAAATAACCCCACAGCATACACTCGGGCAGCAGCACCCCGAGCCCCACCCCCACCTAGAATTGTGGGCCTCGCCAGCCCACACCCTCAGCAGAGGTTCCCCATTTGGGCAGGCAATCGACGCAGGGAGAGATTCTTCGCTTCGCTCAGAATGACAGGCAGGCCGGAACCGCTGCGCCGGCGGGAAATTGGCTCCCCGCTTTGGACGATTTGCGAACCTTGCGGCTTGAACTTCCGAGGCGTCCCACCCATCCAGCGAATTAGGCCGAGCGGCGGCGTAATCGCAGACCGCCGAGGATTGCCCCAATGCCCATCGCCACTATAGCCCAAGTCGAGGGCTCGGGAACCTGGGTCGCGATAAACATTGGGTTGTCCAAGCCGGTGCCGAACACGGAGGCGCTACCGCTTGGCGTGAACTTCTCGATCGTGCCCCCCGTGTAATTTGCCATATAGAGGTTGCCGGAGCTATCAAAGGCCAGCCCCCACGGGCCACCCGCGACGCTCGTGGCGAACTGGGAGCCGACGCCGCCGGGCGTGAACTTATCGATGCAGCCGCCGTTGCCTCCGTCCGCCACATAGAGGTTGCCCGCGCTGTCAAAGGACAGGCCAATTGGCTGCACCAAGCCGCTGCTGGCGAAGACGGAGCCGAGACCGCCAGGGGTGAACTTCTCGATTTTGGCGGGGAAGCCGCCGCCGCTGTTCGCCACGTAGAGGTTGCCCGCGCTGTCAAACGCCAAGCCGTATGGCGCATTCAAGCCGGTGCTGGCAAAGACCGAGCCGACGCCTTTTGGCGTGAATTTCTCGATCGTGTTGCCGTTCTCATTCGCCACGTACAGATTGCCGTTGCTGTCAAAGGCCAGACCCATTGGGACGTTCAAGCCGGTGGCGAAAACGGAACTGACCCCGCCGGGCGTGATCTTATCGATCGTGCCGTTCCAGAAGTTTGCTACATATACGTTACCCGCACTATCAACAGCCACCCCAGTTGGACCATCCAATCCGTTGATAGGTAGGTCGCCAAGATTGGCCCCACTGGCCGAATTGAACATCTCGATCGTGTAGTTGGCGAAGTTTGACACATAGATAGTATCGGCACGGCTCGTTGCGGGGGCCGCGAGCAGGAGCAGGCTCAGGGCAAACGAGGCGGTGCTGACTGCAAGCGTGGTATTCATCCTTTTCATCCTTGGACTCCGATATTGGTGTACTCCTAGCAACGTCAAATAAACCCTAACCCAGCAGGCGGATTCTACAAATTTTGGCTTCGCAATTGCAAGTGAAATCCTTCACAAGCTCTCGACTGCATCTACCGGTGAGAGCAAGGCCCGCGCGTCCAAGCGGCTTTACCCACCCCCACCGAGAACATCGGGCCACGACGGCCCACACCCTCAGCAGAGGTTCCCCAAGTGCTTTTTTGCTCTGGACAGAATAAGTCTTCAAGAGCAGAATTATGTTTTGGTTTCTACAGAAACTTAATCTCCATCTGAAACGTAAACGAGGAAATGGGAAGCGAAGGCATTCAGGGCAGTTCCTCAGGAGCAGACGTGAAGTCGATCACGAGGGTTCTTTTTCTTGCGGTGATTATCGCCTGGTCGTTGGGCGCCGGGTCGCAGGTGTTCGGTGGCAGTTCATTCGACTACAATCTAGGAATTGACTATCCAGGCGATACTTTGACGCTCTCTTTCCAAATTTTCAATACCAGCCCTGAACCAGGGCCGAATCTCACGAGCTTCTCGATTGCGAACTTTTATTCCATCTCAGCCCCCAGCTTTAGTTCCTTACCGGCCGGGTGGTCAGGTACGGCGATGTTGACCGGTCTCTGCTTCTACACCGCCACGTTCTCCATCAACAATGCGGGTGCCGCCATTGCGCCCGGAGGATCGTTAAGCGGTTTTGCGGTCCAAGGCACAAAGCCGGACCCTGGAGGCTGGTACGGAGAAAACGTGCCCTATACAGCTGGATTTAATGACAATTCGACTTCCGTGGATTCGGACGGATTCGACGCCTACAGCACCGTCGTCCCCGAGCCGGGCTTCTGATGCCTTGGCCTGCATGGGCATCCTCGCACTGTTTTTCGCGAACCGACACAGGAAACTGCGGTCAGTACATTAACCGCGCTCCCCCAAGTATGACCCGAACCGGTAGGGGACGCGACGTGCGGTCTTGTCGGCTTCTACGGTTTCACCGGTTCTAACGGCTTTTCCCGTCTTAACGCTTCCCGCCTCACGCACTGAACTGCAGCTCGTACAGCCGTTTATACACATGTCCCCGCGCCAGAAGATGGTCGTGCGTCCCTTCTTCCACCACGCGCCCCTTCTCCAGCACGATAATCCGGTCCGCGTGTTGCACCGTCGACAGCCGATGCGCAATCACCAGCATCGTGTGCGCCTTACGCGTCTGACCGCTCCCCACATCAATTCATCCAGCGCCGCCTGCACCACCCGCTCGCTCTCGGTGTCCAGCGCGCTCGTCGCCTCATCCAGCAGCAAAATCGGCGGATTCTTCAGAACCGCCCGCGCAATCGCCAGCCGCTGACGCTGCCCGCCCGACAACCTCATCCCCGCCTCGCCGATCACCGTGTCGTACCCGTGCGGCGTTTGCATGATGAACTCGTGCGCGTGCGCCCGCTTGGCCGCGTTGATGATCTCCTCGCGCGACGCACCGGGTTTCCCGTACGCAATATTGACGCCCACGGTGTCATTGAACAAAAACGTCTCCTGCGTCACCAGCCCGATCTGGTCCCGCAACGATTTGAACGTCCCCTCCCGAATGTCCACCCCATCGATCTTCACCGCGCCGCTCGTCGGATCGTAAAATCGCGGCACCAAATTGAACAACGTGGTCTTGCCCGCGCCGCTCGCGCCCACCACCGCCACCACCGTGCCCGCCAGCACCTCCACGTTCACCGACTCCAGCGCCACGCCGTTCTCCCCGTAGCTGAAACTCACGTTCTCGAACCGGATCGACTGCCGCAACGGCGGCAACGCCCGCGCCCGGGGCGATTCGACCACCGTCGGCTTCGTGTCCAGCAACTGGAATATCCGTTCCGTTCCCCCCATGCTTTCCTCGATTTGCAAATGCACGCGGCTGAGCTTCTTCACGGGTTCGTACAACATGAACAGGCCCAGCCCCATGCTCACCAGCTCGCTGCCCTTCACCTGCACATGGTACGCGTACAAGAACGCCGCCATACCCCCAAATCCCGACACCACCTCAATCATCGGGGACGATAACGCCCGTGCCCGAATCACTCGCATCCGCTCGGTAAACACGTCGCGGCAGAGCTTCCGAAAATCGGCCGCCTCGCGTTCCTCCATGCTGAACGCTTTGATGACCCGCAAGCCGACGATCGCTTCGTGCAACACCGCCAACAGCGACGCTTGGTCTTCCTGCGACGCGCGGCTGGCCTTGCGCGTTTTGCGCCCAAAAATCGTGATCGGTATCAGGCAAATCGGGAACAGAACCAGCGCTGCCGCCGTCAGCCTCCAATCGGTGTACACCAACCACGCCAGCACCGAGATCAGTGCCACGGGCTGCTTGACAACGTCCTCCACCACCGTGGAAATGGATTGTTGCACGAGCCCGACGTCGTTGGTGACCCGCGAAATCAATTCGCCTGTCTGCGCGTCGGTGAAAAAATCCAGCGACATCGATTCCAAATGCTCGAACAGGCGCACCCGCATGTCCATCACCACGCGCAGGCCCACCCAGTTCAGCAGGTACGTCCCCAGAAAATCGAACGTTCCGCGCGCGATCATCGCCACGGGCAACAACACCGCGATCCCCACCATCTGCCACCACGGGTACGACCAGTTGCTCTCAAACGCCCAGGCCCATGCCTTTCGCACCACCTGCAGCACCGCCCCGTTCGCCGGCCCGTACAACACGCCAAAAACAATACCGCCAATGAGACGCGCGCGGTACGGTTTCACGTATACAAACAGCCGCTTGTACAGCGCCCAATTATCCCGCGATTTGTCCATCAACCGTCCAGTATACCACCCGCCCTTGCACGGGTGAACCACGAATAACAGACCGCCCTGCGGGGTTGTGTCACACTAGATTGCCGCTAAAGCACCAGGCGGAATGATGCTGTTACGTCGCACGGGATCATCTCTCTCGGAGCCGAGCTCCCACCATGAGGACATAGAGGATTACGAACACCAGCCAAACCGGTGCCAGAACCAATTCGACATGGATGTTGTGCCTCGCAAAATTCTTCAAATCATAAACGAGCAACCCCGCAAAAACGACATGGGCCAACACAGCCATCGAAATCATTGCGGAGCTGCGGACAAACGAGAGGCAACTCAAAAAGCACAACAAGAAATACAGTGCAATCATCCCCATGCCGGCGACTGCGACCCACCGCCCGGAATCACCGAAAATGGCAGCTTCAAGGGCCATGACGACAGCAAGAAAGAACCCCGCAAAGCTGAGACTTGCCACAATTGGTTTTAGCTGATTCATCAGCATCCGCTGCCGATTGCACAAGAATAGCGCCACCTACCGATTAGTCAATTGAAAGGCAGCTTCCAAGGTTAATCCGGCTTCGTGCTCTTCGTGCCCTTCGTGGTGAAGAATTCGGTCTTCTGTGTGCCTGCGCACCCGAACTCATATCATTCGCGTTATTGACACCACCGCGCGGGCTTTGCTACAAACTGCCCCACCGAGCTTCAGTCCGAATCCGAATCGAAAACGACTCACTATGGCAAAGGTTCTCCTCGAAAACGTGTCCAAGGTCTACCCCGGCGGCGTCACAGCCGTCGATGCCGCCAACCTCGAAATCGGCGACCAGGAATTCGTCGTGCTCGTCGGCCCGTCCGGCTGCGGCAAATCCACCACGCTCCGCATGGTCGCGGGCCTCGAGGAAATCTCCAGCGGCAACATTTTCATCGACGGCAAGCGCGTCAACGACGTTCCGCCCAAAGATCGCGACATCGCCATGGTCTTCCAAAACTACGCGCTCTATCCGCACATGACCGTCTACAAAAACATGGCGTTCGGCCTGATGTTGCGCAAGTACCCGAAAACCGAGATCGACCAGCGCGTCCGCGAAGCCGCCCAAATCCTCGGCATCACCGACGAACAGCTCCAGCGCAAACCCAAGGCGCTCTCCGGCGGCCAACGCCAGCGCGTCGCCGTCGGCCGCGCCATCGTCCGCAAACCGAAGGCCTTCCTCTTCGACGAACCGCTCTCGAACCTCGACGCCAAAATGCGCGTGCAGATGCGCGCCGAAATTTCCAAGCTCCACGACCGCCTCAAGTCCACCATGATCTACGTCACCCACGATCAGGTCGAAGCCATGACCATGGGCGACCGCATCGTGGTCATGAAGGACGGCGTCATCCAGCAGGTCGCGGATCCCATCGCCCTCTACGACAATCCCAGGAACATGTTCGTCGCCGGCTTCATCGGATCGCCGCCGATGAATTTCTTCAAGGGCGCCATCGAGCAGCGACCAGGGCGGACTCTGGTTCGTCGAGCAGGCGTCGGGCGACGGCAAGGGTTTTGCCATCCGGGTCAACGACGACATGGCGAAGAAACTCGCCGCCGGAGGCTACGCCGGCAAGAGCGTCGTGTTCGGCTCGCGTCCCGAGGACATCAACGACCAGCAGCACGCGTCGTTCGCCAATCCCGACCAGACCGCGGCCGGCCACCGTCGAAGTCGTCGAGCCGATGGGCGCGGAGATCTACCTCTACCTCAACACCGGCCGGCACAGCTTCGTCGCGCGCGTCAATCCGCATGAAAAGGCCGAGGTCGGGCAGAAGCTCGACATGGCGTTCGACATGCGCAAGTGCCATTTCTTCGATTCCCAGACCGAGCAGGTCATCGTATAATTGCCGCGGTAGCCGCAGGCTTTAGCCTGCGCTGTTGTCGCGGCGGTCGGAGGGTTGTAGCAGCGCCTCTATGAAGCGCTGTCCTCTCCCCTCCGGGGGAGAGGATTAAGGTGAGGGGTTCTGATAGAATCCGGCGCGCTTGCCCCAACGAACTCGCAGGAACATGAACGCCAATCGCGACAAGTTGCCCCTCTCCCGCTGGCAAATCGCGCTCCGCATCGTCGGCGCGATCCTGCTCACCGTGTGCGCGCTCATGGTCGTTCTCGGCTCAACCATCCTCGCCCCACAACTCCAGGGCCCGCAGTTCCTCCTCTACTGGACCTGGTGCACCCTGCTCACCCTCGCCGCCATCATCATCGCCTTCTGGGACATGCTCCTCGTCCGTCGCGCCTCCAAACGCACCCACCGCGAGATCTTCCACAAGCAATTCATGTCCTCCAACCTCGGCGAAAAATCGCGCAACCGCCCCGAGTCGTAGTCGAGTCCGACGGAGCCGAAAGCGGCACTAGCCGCTGAGACGCGAGCATTTCGTGCCCAGCTCGCAAACGCGACCATGTCGTATCCCAGGTCGCAAACGCGGCCCCGACTTCGAGGCCGACAGTGGGCGATGGATTGCCCCGAAACACGGAAAGCGTTCTCGATTGCGTGTGGGTGGGACGTGTGGTTGGATTCGGGTGCATGACTGTCAGCCGGACAAAGTTGGTGGGAATAGCTCTGGTGATTTTTGCGGTCACTGTCTGGCTCTTTTGGCCGAGCGTCCACAATGGGTTTCTCACCCGCATGGACGACGACGAATACCTCCGGCAAGCAGTGCGACTGAATGGGCTGACGTGGAATGCCGTGAGATGGGCGTTTACAACCACCCAACCTTACTACCATCCGTTGCCGCGGTTGTCGCACGTTCTCGACTACCAGATTTGGGGCAAGAATGCGGCGGGACATCATGCGACCAGCATCGTTGTGCATGCGCTCAATGCGGCACTCGTGTTCGGCTTCCTGTGGACGTTGCTGGGCGCAGCGTCGCTGACGACCGGCGAGCGCCTCACGATGGCCGTCTGTGTCGCGGTGGCGTTCGCGATTCATCCGTTTCAGGCGGAGTCGGTGGCGTGGATTTCGGGACGGACGCAACTCCTGTGCACGACGTTCGGAATCGGTTGACGCACCGCTCGCGGACAGGAGCGGGCGCGGCGCGGCGCACCGGCGTGCTCGGCCAAGAAGTTCAGCATCGTCGCGGCGCGCCGGATGTTGGCTTCGGGAGTCGAGTCGCCAAACCATTGGCACATCCACCAGAACGCGTTCACGTGCTCCCGCACTTGGGCAAAGCTGATTTGCAGTACCGGCCCGGGCCGCGCTCGACCGACCTCCAATCGGATCCGGGCCATTACGGCTTGGGCCACGATCAGTGCCGCGATTTCTTGCATGGCGGTTTCCACGTCTCCCACAGCCCGGCAAATCCAATCGGCTCTCTTGTTTTCAACACGATGCGAACCGGTTGTTTCACCTTGCCCAGCTTTTGTCATTCGTAAAAGCCGTCGGCTGCGATCAAGCAGCGGCGTTTGCGGGTTGCCACGCGGAAAGCGGGTTACGGCATCAGCGTTCATCAGCCCCGAATGCCTCCGGGGTAAGCCGCGGATTGGCGGTTTCCGCCGTGCCGCCTGTCCCGCCTCGCGTCAGTACAGGAGGCTGCTGTAGTCGAAGCCGCCACCGCTGCCCTTGGGCGAGGTAAGGCCGGTGTAGTCGCCCACAACTTTCGCGTCGCAAGGCGCGTTGAGCTGTGTGTCGGCATCGCCGGCGACGCCCATCGTTCCATGGACGAAAACTACGGTGCCGGTGGGATCCACTTCGATGACCTGCTGGTTGAACTGGTCGGTGATCAGCGTGTTGCCCATCTTCAGGCGCACGGCGCGGTTCGGATGCGGTTGCTCGACGCTACCGGAGCGGTCGGCGGTGACGTACGTGAAGACGTTGCTGACAACGTTGCTGCTTGGTTCGGTGATCTCAACGATGCGGTTGTTCAACGAATCCGTGATCAACGTGTGCTTTTTGCCGTGGGGCAGTCGGCAGGCGTACGTCGGACCGCTAAGGATGTTGGTGTCAGCCGGGTCGCCATACTGCCAGAGAATCTCACACTTTTTGTTGACCTCGATGACGCGGTTGTTGCCTGTATCGGCAATCAGATAATGACCGCCACCCAAGCACTGGGCGCAGGACGGACTGCTGAGTTGGTTGGTGTCGGTGCCGCTGACGACCGTGGTGCATTGCCAGGTGATTTCGCCTTTGCGGGACACGAGTATGACCCGATTGTTCCCTTGGTCGGTGATCAACACCTTTTTACCGGGCAACATCATCGCCGCGACGGGATCGTTCAACTCGTTGTCGCCCGCGCCGGTAACGCCCTTCTGGCCGTACTGCCAGACAATCTTGCCCTTGCGGTTGACCTGAATGACGCGATTGTCGGAACAATCGGTGGAGCAAACGTTCGTCGGCAAACCTCCGCCGACGATCAGCGTCAGGTCGCCCACGCGTTCCGCATCTCGCGGCCCGACGATCGCATTCGTTACGGAATCCTTTGTCACGCTAACTTCGTATTCCCAGACGATGGTCTGCGTGTTTGTATCCAACTCGATCACGCGGTTGTTGTACTGGTCAACGATGAGCAGGTTGCCTTTTTTGCTGAACCGTGGATGATCAGCCCCGTGCGCCCCCGGTGCCCACGCCACGAAACCGCCGATCAGCAACAAGAAAATCAACAAGCCGTGGCACCCAACGACATGCCGCCGAGCAAGCGACCCCTTCATTACCTCAAGATGCGTCATACCTGACATTTCCCATACGACTTACGCCCCGCGACCATCGCGGACAATTAAGTCTGACGAGCGCTCATAGTATCACCTGTGACAATGTGGACAAGCCGATTCTGAGCTTGTGCCTTCGCTCCAAGACGGCCTTGGGATTGCCATCCTGGTCTAAGCCGCCTGCTCAGGAACCAATCTCAACACACGTGCTCCGTCAGCCGCATACGTCGTGACCACCGGGTCTGTCAAAGTTTATCGGCACTTTTTGTGCCAACCGGCCGTCTGTTTGGTCACTTCACGGGCCGCCGCGCTTTCACTATCTTCGGGAGGAGCCCGTAGACGGGTTGGGCGACGATGGGGCCACGCGCGGGTGCCTATCGTCGAAGCTTCGGAGTAATTCCAGGGTGACGGGGTTGCGAGGATCCTGCCGGAGAGACATCTCGTAGGCATCACGGGCGGCGCCAAGATCGCCGCTTTGCTCCAACGTCTGTGCCAGGATGCCATAGCTGATGGCGGGTGCGATGCCGTGCTGGATGTTGTGCTCACATTGGGCGCGGGCCTCCTGGGTCATCCCCAATTCATGGTAGAGAATCGCCAGGTTCAGGTTGCTCTCCGGGTCGCGCGGGTCTGCTTCCGCTATCTCGCGACCGAGATGGAGGGCCTCGATTTTCTGGCCCGTATTGAGATAGCTGGTCATGAGCAGTTTCTTTACGTCCAGTAGCTCCGGCTCTTGTTGGAGAGCGGTCTGGAAGCACCTGATCGCGTTCGGGTAGTCGCCCTGTCGGGCCAGGCGAGCCCCTTGGTTGGCATAGGTTTTCGCGCCGTTCAAGGCGTCTGGGTAGGCGACGAATTGGCCGTTCTTGCGGCAGTCGAAAATCACATAGCCGGGGAACGCCGGTTCATGAACCAGGGAAAAGTGAGTGCCAGCATAGTGGTACAGCACGGCGGCGTACACGGTGGGATCGTCCACAAACACCAGATACGTGATCTTATTGGCCGGGTCACGGAGAAGTTCACAGTCGGAGATGGCACTGTGATAGCGGATACCCATCTGTTTGAGTGAAATCACAAATGCGTCCGTGTAGCCCAGTCCTGTCACGAGCAGTCCCTCGTCGGGCGCCAGGTGATTCGCGACCCAGGTTGAAATGGCATGGGAAGGCCACCCGGCGGGACGGTCGAGAACGGCGATGGAACGGCCGGACCATGAAGAGTCATTGTAGTTGCGTCCGGGCACTCCGATCAGCGTCAGCACCAGGTTTGCGGCCACCACGACCACAAGCGTCAGCGTTCGCAGAAAGGAACCGGTGAAAAACGCGACTGATAATCCCAGGAGTGGCCACAGGCTGGGGACGAGGAATATCACATCCCGGATGTGGCTTCGAAAGTAGGGCGCCACAAACACCAACGCCAGCGTCGCCAGACATAACGGAAGCAACAATGCGGGCAATTCACGACGCTTTCGTATCGCGATCCAGACGCCCACTCCGGCCAAAACCGCCACGTCCGCATAAAAACGCCAAAATAGACCGACTTGAGATACGGTGCGGTCCAGACTAAAACCGAATTGGGCCCGCTGTCTCTCTTCCTCGAAAAAATGGATGGGACTGCCGTTCCACTTGGCTGCGATGATCATGGCGACCACGGGCAGGAGCGCCAGTAACAGCGAGAGATACCCCCACACGCGATTTCGTCTGTCCGGGATGACAAACGGGAGCGTCAACAAGACGAAAAACCACAGACACAGGGCTGTCAGTTTGGCCAGGATGGCCAGCGCCATGGCGGTGCCGAGAAGGGCGAAATTCGATGTTCGCGCCCCGGGTCTTGAGAGATGAACCAGTGCGATGAGCGCACAAATGAGAAAGAAAACCGAAATCACGTCCGGCGTGGCCTTGGTACTCAGGAACACATGCAGCGGAAATACGGCCAGCAGACCGGCGGCCCAGAGGGCGCTGCGGTAACAATGCGTATATTGCCACACCAACACCGCGATGGCGGCGATCGAGAGCGTGCCAAACAGCACCGGCCAGATTCTCATCCCCAGTTCATTCGGCCCCAGAAGATGGATGGAGGGAATGCAGAGCAACACGTACAGGCAGTCGGGTCGAGCATGGGTCGGGTAGTCTGGAACGACCAATAGACTTGGGCGAAGCGCGTGGATCAGGAAGTGACTTTCGTCGTTGTCCATAATCCATCCCATGATCCGGTAGCTGCGAAGCGCCAATCCGAGAAGGACGATTGCTACAAGCCCCAAGAGATACCAGGCCGGGGTCCGCTTCTGCTGGGCAACAATGTCTCGCATACCGGTCGAAGATTCAGCCAGCGCCTGATTGTAAGGTTGGTGCCCGCGAAGTCAACACCTACTCCGGGCGTGCCGTGTTCGTGGGCAGCGCCACCGCCGGTGCCAACAGACCGAGCCACACGGGCGCGAATTGCCATGAGTGCCTCCGCACGAGAGTTCATTTGTAGGGAACCCGCCCACAGACCACGGAAAGATTACGGCGCTGTAAACAACAGTCACCGCCTCGTTTCCCCTATTCCCGTCGTGCCCCGGCTCTGCCAACTGGCTGAGATTATAGTTGACGCCGATGCGAGCAGTTTGGTATCGGGAATGCGGCTGCCCGCTTGGGGCATAGCTAACGTACTTGGTGAGGAAACACGACAACGCGAGCCCGTCACCGACTGCGTACTACAACCCAATAAACCATTCCACTCCATCAGGAGGTCTTATGATGAACCGTATTAGTTCCAGGACAGTGCTCAGGGTCATTTGCACCAGCATCATATCGTTCGTGTGGGTCATCCCGGCCATGTCGGCAGCTGACAGGATAGTCCTCAACGAAAGTTACGCGGATAAAGTGGAGTGCTCCGGCGATAAAGTAGACGGTTGGATGTGTGAGACCTATCCAATTGGCAAATTCTCCTTCCGAGCAACCGCTTCCTTCAGTCCCAGCAATACCGTGGATGTCAGCACTTTGAGCACTAACACGGCGGTCGCCATCGTCGTCGGCGGCTGGGAACTGGACACGGCAGCCGACAACTCCGGGTTCAGCACGCTCGGAGACGCAACCGCTCTCAAGTTCAAATCTTCCCCCAATGAGGGCATCGACGGTGTCACCGCCACATATCTGCTGTTGGACGATGTGGCGTACGACCGGGATTGCGATCTGGCAGAGAAGCCGGAAGGCAAAGTTACGCTCACCGTCAATGAGACGGGCCTGACGGCCAGCGTCTCGGCCAGCACGGGCGAGGATAATCTCTCCTGCGCGGACAACTTGGAGAACTCCCCGGACGCGGCCAATTTTGATGGCGATCCCAGCGGCTTGACCAACGACACGATCACGGTGTCCATAAGCCTCGGAGACACCTTCAGCGTATCAACAAATCTCATCGTCAATGTCAAGGTATCGACGGTGACAACCAAAGACGGAGATACTCAGGCCAGCAAGATCAGTGTGACGGGCGCCGGATCGTTCTGACGAACGGATTCTATTCACTGCCAGATAAACACGCTGAACACGCTCGCGTAGTCGTCGGTCCACAGCCGCGCTTGCAGATGGGGTGGCGGACGTTGCCAGCGCGGATCGCGGGTCAATCCCGCCAGCGTCTCCGGACGCCGCGCCATGACCACCCATTTCGACGAAATCTTTCCCGTCGCCAACAATTCGCCTTCGCCGCCTCCCGATTCGTTCTGGATCAAGCACGCCAGCCCCGCGTTCTGCGCCAGCACACCCAACACGCGCTCCAGCCGCAGATGACGGTTCGAGATATGGAAAATCAACACCCCATCCGGCGCGAGCTTGCGCAAATACAGCGCCAACGCCTCTCGCGTGATCAAATGCAGGGGGATCGTGTCTGACGTGTACGCGTCCAGCACCAGCACACCATATTGACCATCCGGCGCCTGCCGCAACGACAGCCGCGCGTCGCCCATCACAACATCCACGTCCGCCGGACAATCGTGCAAGAACGTAAAGTATCGTGGGTCCTCCGCGATCTCTTCCACCGCGGGATCAATCTCGTAAAACGTCCATCGCTCGCCGTGCCGCCCGTATCCCGCCAGCGATCCCGCGCCGAGTCCGATCACCCCCACGCGTTTTTTCAGCGAGTCGTCTAACGTCGCAAATGCCTCCCCGAACGGTCCCCGCCTTGTGAAATAGGCCAACGGCTCGTCGCGCTCGCGACGATCGACGTGTTGGATGCCGTGGATCGTGTTCCCGTGCATCAACCAATGATACCGTCCCGCCGGGTCCAGGCTGATCCGGTGGATGCCGAAAAAATTGCGCTCCACCAGCAGCGTGCGGTCCGCATACCCCGGCACGAACGCGCAGGCCACGAGCACTCCCGCCAGCGCCAACGCAAACCGCAACGGTCGTCGTACAAACAACAGGCACAGCACCGTCGGTACGCCGTACATCACCATCATCGTGACCGATACCGGCCACGTCGTTCCCCCGCGCAACACTTCCAGGAGATTCGCCGCGAACAACCCCACAATCAGCGGCAACGCGAAATCGAAGACTCGCTGCCGCCGCGTCGCCGGCGCCTTCGTCCAATTCGGCATCAGCGCGCACGCCAGCACGAGCGTCAGCGGGTATTCCACCACCGTTGAAAACATCACCGGCGCCAGCATGGCGTTGAATATCCCGCCGAGCACGCCGCCCGCCGACAGCCACAGATAAAATTCCGTCAGGTGCGCCGTGGATGGCCGGTCGTCCGCCAGTTCGCCGAGGCATACCATCGATACGACGAACAAACACGCCAGATGCAATCCAATCAGCCACCCAATCGGGTGCACCACTCGCGCGATCAGCGTGGCCACCACCCCGGCCACCGCCACCGGCAACGCACACGCCATCCACCGACGCGGCAGCACTCGTCGCCGGGCAAACACGAGAATGAACGCCAGCAGGTAGATCCCCAATGGAATCACCCACAACAACGGTATCGGCGCGACCTCCGACGTGATGTACGTCGTCACGCTCAACATCAGGCTGCACGGCACGAACGCCAGCACCACCCACCGCCACCGACGACGCGCGGTCAGTTGTTCGGGAGAAGCCTCCGACGACGCCTCGCGGGAAGAAATCTCCGCCACGCCGGACAGGCGAAGCCTGCGTGTAATCCACAATCCGCACACCGCCGTCAGGCCCGCCAGCAAATCGTATCCGACCGTCCACCACTGGCTTTGTTGACTCAATCGCAGGTGCGGTTCGATCAACGCGGGATAAACCACCAACGCGAGCAGGCTGCCGCAGTTGCTCGCCGCATACAGAAAGTACGGGTCCGCCGCCGCGCGATGGCCACTCGCGGAAAACCAGCGCTGCAACAGCGGGCTCGTCGCCGACACGACGAAGAACGGCACGCCGACCGTCATCGCCAGCACCGCCAGCAACCACGGAATCGGATTGTGCGTCGTCGGTGGCGCCCAACCGTGTGGGATCACCACCGGCATCGCCAGGAACGGGAGTGTGAGCATCACGGCGTGCAGCGCGGCCTGGCGACGCACGCCCAGCCATCGGGTCGTGAAATGCGCGTAGGCGTATCCGGCCAGCAACACGGCCTGATAGAACACCATCGCCGTGTTCCACACCGCGGGCGAACCGCCCAGCAACGGCAGCACCATCCGCCCGACCATCGGCTGCACGACAAATAGCAGCGCGGCGCCGGTGAATATGGTTATGCCATAAACGATCAACATCGATTTGCCCCCTGAATACGGCCATTAAACAGCAGACTTTGTGCCCAAACAGCGGCTCTGAATCTGGTCAATGGCCCACGCCGCGTGCTCGCGCACCAGCGGTTCGGGGTCGTTCAACGCCTGCTCCAGCGCGGGCAGGGCCGAGGCGTCGCCGATGTTGCCGAGCACGACGCAGACGTTGCGGAGGAAACCGCGGCGCTTGATGCGGATGATCGGGGTGCCACGGAAGAAATCGCGAAACTGTTGTTCGTCCCACGAGAGAAACTCGGTCAGCGGCGGCATCTCGCGCCGCTGAAACTCGCGCGCGGGCGAGAGCTTCGCGAACCGGTTCCACGGGCAGACGTCGAGGCAATCATCACAGCCGAACACGTGGTCGCCGATGAGCGATCGCAACTCGACGGGAATCGCGCCTTTCAACTCGATCGTCAGGTAGCTGATGCACAGCCGCGCGTCGAGTTGGTACGGCGCGACGATCGCCCGAGTGGGACACACGTCGATGCACCGCCGACAGGTGCCGCAGTATCCGCGCTCGGGCTGATCCGGCGGCAATTCGAGATTCGTCAGCACCTCGCCCACGAAAATCCAATTGCCCAGTTGCCTGCTGATGAGGTTCGTGTGCTTGCCGATGAATCCGATCCCCGCACGTTGCGCCAGGTCTCGTTCGAGAATCGGGCCGGTATCCACATACCAGAGCGAACGCGCGCCCGGTCCGCCACATTCATCGATGGCCGCCGCGAGTTGCTTCAGCTTTTCGGACATCACATCGTGGTAGTCACGCACGCCCCACGCGTAACGCGCGATCCGAGCCGTTGTAGGCCGCGTCCCCTGACGCGGCGTTTCGGCATTGTAATTCAATCCAACAACCACCGCTGATCGCACATCGGCCAGAATTTTGGATGGATCGACGCGCTTCTCCGCGTTCTTGGCCATGTAGCCCATCTCGCCGTGAAATCCTGACGTGAGCCACTGCTGGAATTCCTCTGTGTGTTGCGGCGGTTGAGCGCCCGTGATGCCGACGAGATTGAAACCGATCGCGCGGGCCTTCTCCTTGATTTGCAGACCGAGCGGGCCGCTACAATCCCGTTTGCTCTTTGTAGATGCGGACGATTTCACCCGCTTGTTGCTCCACGGTCATCGCCGAGGTGTCGATTCGCAACGGAATTGCCTTGTACAACAGTTCGCGGTCGCGCAACAGCGTCTCGATCTGCGTGCGGCGGTCGGTATTGGTTTCCAACAAGGGGCGATGCTTTGCATCTTTGGTTCGTTCGTAAGCAACATCGGGGTCCACCCAACAGCAAATCACGACGCCCGTGCGGCCAAAATCCCGAAGATTGTTCGGATCCAGCACGATGCCGCCGCCGGTGGCGATGACCCGACCCTCTCCGGAAACCAGTTCCCGAACCAGCGCCCGTTCCTGCTGACGAAAATGGGCTTCGCCCTTCGTCTCGAAAATACGTGAGACCGTCTGGTTATGGCGCTGTTCGATAATCCCATCCATGTCTACAAACTTCATCCCGAGCCGCGCCGCGGCGAGTTTGCCCGCGGCCGTCTTGCCGCTGCCCATGAATCCCACCAACACCAGATTTTTCATCGTGGCTGATTGTAACAGATTCCGCTTCCGGCGAGCAAGGCGTTGCGCTATAAGAGGGGCGTGAAGAAATCCGCCTGGCAGAACCGCATCATCCACGGTGATTGCCGGAATGTCCTTCGCAACGTGCCGGACGAATCCGTGCATCTGGCCATCACGTCGCCGCCGTACAATGTCGGACTCGACTACGACGGCCACATCGACCGCATGTCGTACGCCGAGTATCTCGCGTGGCTGTTGCCGGTGTGGCGTGAACTTCACCGGGTCCTCGTCGATGGCGGGCGGTTCGCGCTCAATGTCGCTCCGACCAGCATCAAAGATTTCAAGCCGATCCACTACGACCTCGCCGCGCAACTCCGTGACCTGGGTTTCATCATGCGCACGGAGATCCTCTGGTACAAGCAGACCATGCGCCGCCGGACCGCCTGGGGTTCGTGGAAAAGTCCGCGCAACCCGCATATCATTCCCAGTTGGGAGTACGTACTCGTATTTTCCAAAGGCTCGTGGACGCTCGATGGCGACAAGAAGCTCGCCGATATCGATGGCGGGGAGTTCATCAAGTTCTCCGACGGGTTTTGGCCGATTGGGCCGGAAACGAAAGGCCGTCAGCCGTTCTTGAAAAGCTTGTATCCGACGCGCCGTGGAAGGAAGGCGGCCCAACCAAAACGAGACGGACATCCCGCCCCATTTCCCGAAGAGTTGATCTACCGCCTGATCAAATTCTACAGCTACCGGGGCAACGTGGTGCTCGATCCATTTGGCGGGACGGGAACCGTGGCCGTCGTGGCAAAGAAAACGGGCCGACATTTCATCCACGTCGATGTTTCGAAGAAGTACTGCCAGATTGCGACGAAACGGTTGGAGCAGCTACCCGCCTGACCCATCATCGGCCGTACAACTGCCGCATCAACTCGCGCGCGGACACCTGGCCGGGTGCCACCGGCGTATCGAGATACCCGTACGTAAGACACGAACCGAGCCTCGGGAAATCGATGCGCGTCTGCGGGCCAAGCGGTCCCATTCCGAGCACGCACAGCGGCGTGGGACGTTTCTCGGCGAGCAGCGCCCGCAAGATGGCGAGGTCCTCCTCGGTCCTGACCATCGTGACGACCTTGGCCACCGTGCCGTAGCGGGCGGCCTTGTCGACGATCACCCGCAGCTCCTCCAGCGGCGGTGTCCGGCCGAAATCGTGGTGCGACACGATCAGGCCGCGCTTGTGCTGGCGCGCCAACGCCGATACCTGTTCGATGATCGGGCTGCGCAATTCAATATCCGCAGCCGCGAGATGGCGCAACGCCTCTTCAAACAGCGGCAGGCGCAATTCGTCGGGTTGCTTCCATTTCCCGCCCTCGGCGTCGAGACGAACCGTCACCACCACCGGCAAGCCGCGCACTTCGATGGCTCGGGCGTGCTTGAGCCAGACCGGTTCCGCATGGGGCGAGTGCGGCTCGTAGGGCCCGATCAGGTCGACGCGCACTTCCACCACATCGCAATCGCGCTCGGCGCGGGCCGCCAACCGGGCCAGCGTGCCCTGTTGCGACACAACACCAACGACGCGCGCCGTGTCCCCAAGCGTAAATTTACCGCGCTCTTTCTGCGACTCAGTCACGCGCAACATGGTACCCTGCCGCGGGGCGGAGGGGAAGCGATTCCTCGCGCGGGCGAAAGTTTTTCATTGGCGTCCGGGGGCAAACGTTCTACAGTCAGTTGTGATTGTCCGACAATCCAGCACATCCATGAATAATATCTTGAATCAATTGATCCAGTTGCAGGAACTCAACTTTGCCAAGGAAGAACAAAAGGCCTCCAATTCCCAAATGCCCCTCGAGCAGTTGGAAAAATCCATTGCCAAGATCCGCGCGCAGTTGCCGCCCGAGGTCGCCGAGCGCTACGATCGCCTGCAGAAGCATTATCCGCTGGCCGTGGTCCCCCTCGCGAACGGAAGTTGCTCGCGGTGCGGCCTGGCCGTGCCCATCGCGGTGGTGAACGCCGCCAGGGCCGGCGAGCAATTGCAGTATTGCCCGCATTGCGGCCGGTTCCTGTTTTTCCCCGACACGGTGGCCCGCCAGCCGAAGAAGAAACTGGATACGAAGCGGCCTGTCGAGGTCGGCATCGCCCGCTTCTCAGCAGCCACCCTGATGGTGCCCAAGCTGGCCGCGACGACGCGCGAAGAGGTCATCGGCGAGCTGGCGAAGTTGCTGGGCGACGGCGGGTTTGTGGAAGAACCCGCGACTGTGACCGAGTTGGCGCTGCGCCGCGAAGCGATTGTCAGCACTGCCGTGGAACACGGGCTCGCGTTCCCGCACGTCCGCGACGTGGAAGGCGGCGGCTTGACCTTCGCCGTCGGCATGAAGGAAAAGGGCATCAAATTCGGCGCGCACGAAGATCATCTGAGCAAGATTTTCTTCTTTATCGTCATCCCGACGGCGGCAACCGCATTTTATCTGCGTTTGCTGGCCGGGTTGGTGCGCACGTTCGAGTCAACCGATGCCCGCAAGGAACTGCTCGACTGCGATACGCCGGACCAAATGTGGAAGACCCTCGTCAAGCTCACGAAAACCGCCGTGCCGTAAGCCAAGACCGGCGTGTGTAGTCCCTGCTCGATCAGTCTGCCGGCAAATATGCTTCACCGTCCTCCCGGACCTGATTCTCGGGGCCGTGTTCCAGAATCTCCGATAACGCCAAGATTTTCACACCGTGGCGATCAAGTTCTTCGGCCTTATCTGTCTTGAGATCGTTTTCCCAGCACACGATCATGTCGCATCCGCTAGGATCATGGCCGTGACGAAAGAAATTGCTGCCTACAAACTCAAACTCTATGCGAACTCTTTCAAAACCGCGGACGGTCTTAATCCTGCCAATCATGTCGGGGTACTGCGCTGGGCTAGACTCATAGATGATCCCGAGATCTTCCATCATTCTGGAAAACAGCAAAATTACACCAGCTTCGTTAAGTGGAGCGTAGATAATCCCCCGGTAGTTGATCGGCTCACCCACGATATCACCCGTGCGAGTAGGCGAAATCGACGTCTGCACCGGCTTTTCGGGTTTCTCATCAACTATGACGAGTTCCTGAAACCTGTCCTTAAGCTCCGCCTTTATTTCGGAGCCCTTTTCTCGAAGAAGTGCGGCCAAGTACCTCGAGAGCTCATCAGGTTTCAGACGTACGATGCTCCCTGCAAGGCGCATGGCAGATAGCGCAATCTTCGATGAATACTTGGACACCCCCGCAAAATCTTCACAAAAGGCCTCACGGAAACTGGCCAATTCTCGGAAATACTGCTTCCACAGGTACTCGGCATCCTTCCAAGGGACGTCTGTTGCTTCCTCTTCCTTTTCAAACTCCCAGATCGCTACGCACCCGTAATCCTTCCCAGTGCGTCTCACAAGAAGTATGTCGCCCCGGTTCAGACCGCTGCGGCTCGATCCTTTTGTTCCAAAGATCTTTGCCGCATTGCACTCATCCCAGTTCTCCGGGTGGATGTTTAGGATATGAACATTTGGGCGCATTTAGGGTAATGGTAGCACGGCTACCGACCAACACAACAAAAAGCCCGCACTCATTTCTGAATGCGGGCTTTTCCTAAATTACCCCGGCAGCGACCTACTCTCGCGCAAGCTATACAGGCACTACCATCGGCCCTGCAGCGTTTCACGGCCGTGTTCGGAATGGGAACGGGTGGGACCACTGCGGCAATACCACCGGGAAATTCTCTAAGCTATCAGCTTTCGGCTCTCAGCTTTCAGCTAGCTGATCGCTGACAGCTTTTTTGAAAGAACAGTGTTCTCTGATAATTGCATACAGCAAGCGGGGCTACAACGGCTGAGGTTTGTTTAAATCACTGACCCTCCCTCTTGCGAGGAAAAGTTTAAGTGATCAAGCCTCACGGCTGATTAGTACCGGTCAGCTCACGTGTTGCCACGTTTACACACCCGGCCTATCAACGGGGTAGTCTCCCCCGAGCCTTTAGGGTCTTGCGACCGTCAGACGTAATCTTGGGAGGCGCTTGGCGCTTAGATGCTTTCAGCGCTTATCGTTTCCGCACACAGCTACCCGGCGCTACTCTTGACAGAATAACCGGAATACTGGAGGTGCGTTGTTCCCGGTCCTCTCGTACTAAGGAACAAATCCCTCACGTCTGCTGCGCCCACAGTGGATAAGGACCGAACTGTCTCACGACGTTCTGAACCCAGCTCGCGTACCGCTTTAACCGGCGAACAGCCGGACCCTTGGGACCTTCTCCAGCCCCAGGATGCGATGAGCCGACATCGAGGTGCCAAACCGGTTCGTCGATGTGAACTCTTGGAACCGATAAGCCTGTTATCCCCGGCGTACCTTTTGTCCGATGAGCGATGGCGATTCCACATTCAACCACCGGATCACTTGGACCCGCTTTCGCGTCTGCTCGACTTGTAGGTCTCACAGTGAGCCTGGCTTATGGCCATATCCTCAACACCTGATTGCCAACCAGGTTGAGCCAAGCATCGTACTCCTCCGTTACTCTTTGGGAGGAAACCGCCCCAGTCAAACTGACCCGCTGACACGGTCCCGCGGCCGGATCACGGCGCGTGGTTAGAACCTTAATGAGCGAAAAGTGGTGTTTCATTGTTCCCTCCACCGGGCCCGAGAGCCCGGTTTCGAAGGGTCCCACCTACGCTACGTATCACACATCAAAGTCCAATATCAGCTTACAGTAAAGGTGCACGGGGTCTTTCCGTCCTACTGCGGGTATGCGGCATCTTCACCGCAACTACAGTTTCGCCGAGCCTCTCTCCGAGACAGTCGCTCTTTCGTTACAAGATTCGTGCAGGTCGGAACTTACCCGACAAGGAATTTCGCTACCTTAGGACCGTTATAGTTACGGCCGACATTCACGGGGACTTAAGTTCAGAGCTTCGCCCTTACGGGCTGACCCCTTGCCTTAATCTTTCCGCATTGGTCACTTGTCACTCTGTATACCGTCTCTTGCGAGTTCGCACAGAGCTGTGTTTTTGTTAAACAGTCGCAGAGCGCCTTTCACTGCGGCCCCAGCTCAGCTTTGATATAATCTGACCGTCCGGGGCGCCCCTTCTTCCGAAGTTACGGGGCTAATGTGCCGAGTTCCTTAGAGAGATTTCACTCGCGCGCCTGAGAATACTCATCTCACCCACCTGTGTCGGATTACGGTACGGGCACCCTGGTGAACACTGCCAGGCTTTTCTCGCCAGCGTGGTATTAACGAATCCGCTTCGACCGTAGTCTCCGCGTCCAACGCCGCCTTCCGACGGTATTGACCACCACTTTCAACCGGTGGCTCGCATTCCCTTCTGGGTTCCTGACAGCTTAAACCAAGGTGGTGACGGAATATTAACCGTCTGTCCATCATCTACGCCTTACGGCCTCGACTTAGGTCCCGACTAACCCTGGGCGGACGAACCTTCCCCAGGAAACCTTGGGTTTACGGCGAGTCGGAATTTAACCGACTTTATCGCTACTCGTGTCTGCATTCTCACTTCCAAGCACTCCAGTTTCAGTCACCTTCCACCTTCGATGCGCTTGGAACGCTCCCCTACCACTCACCGGGTCCGAGGACCCGGCGAATCCATAGCTTCGGTACTACGTTTGATCGCCAATCATTTTCGGCGCGAGATCGCTCGATGAGTCAGCTGTTACGCACTGTTTAAATGGTGGCTGCCTCTAAGCCAACATCCTCACTGTCTTAGCAACCTCACATCCTTTCCACTAAACGTAGTTTGGGCACCTTAGCTGATAGTCTGTTTATGTTTCACTCTCGACAATGAAGCTTATCCCCCACTGTCTGACTGCCCGGGTAGTGCAACGCGGTATTCGGAGTTTGGTTGGATTCGGTAGCCCGGTAAGGCTCCTATCCCATCCAGTGCTCTACCTCCGCGCGCTAGTGGCCGGACGCTATACCTCAATATATTTCGGGGAGAACCAGCTATGACGGGGTTTGTTTAGTCTTTCGCTCCTACGCACAGTTCATCGCAGAATTTTTCAACATTCACGCGTTCGGGCCTCCATCTGGTGTTACCCAGATTTCACCCTGACCATGCGTAGATCACCTCCGCTTCGGGTCTATTGCCAGCAACTGGTCGCCCTGTTCAGACTCGCTTTCGCTGCGGCTGCCCCCGTCTAACCGGGGTTAGCCTTGCCACTGACAATAACTCGCAGACTCATTATGCAAAAGGCAGGCCATCACCGTCTTGCGACCGGCTATGACACTTTGTAAGCACAGGGTTTCAGGTTCTTTTTACTCCCCTCAAAGGGGTTCTTTTCACCTTTCCCTCACGGTACTAGTTCACTATCGGTCGACGATGAGTATTTAGCCTTGCGCCGTGGTCGGCGCGGATTCAGACAACGTTTCACGTGTGCCGTCTTACTTGGGATACCTCTAGGTCGCTTTGAGTTTTCGCTTACGTGCCTATCACACCCTTTGGGGTCCGTTTCCACGGACTTCGGCTAACTCTCCGCGTACCACATTGAGGTCCCGCAACCCCGAAGTACAAGTACCTCGGTTTAGGCTGTTCCCGTTTCGCTCGCCACTACTCAGGGAATCGATGTGCTCTTTCTTTTCCTCCGGTTACTGAGATGTTTCACTTCACCGGGTATGGCTCATATGGTCCTATTGTATTCAGACCACTGTATCCAGATATTACTCTGGATGGGTTCCCCCATTCGGACATCCACGGATCAACGCGTGCTTGCCGCTTCCCGTGGCTTATCGCAACTTACTACGTCCTTCATCGCCTATCGTCGCCAAGGCATCCGCCCTGCGCTCTTAGTAGCTTGATCACAAACTATCCGTCCGGTTCTCAACTCTGAGTTCCAGACTGACATATTCTCAGCATTGTTGTAGTTTTTACCCACTACACTGTATGCAATTGTCAAAGAACATCCCCCCGGCCTCTGCCAGGCGGAAATTGTCACGTCGTGAAAACTGGTGGGCGCGATAGGATTCGAACCTATGACCCTGCGCTTATCAAGCGCATGCTCTAACCAGCTGAGCTACGCGCCCACGAAACTGGCGTGCCAGCCGTAGCTGGCCGCTGTTACGAGGCCGCGCGGCCCGCTTGCCCGCCTTCGCCAAGGCTACGGCGGGCAACCTTCCCTGTCCGCCGTGCGGCCAGCGAAGGTTGGTGGAGCCGACGAGGATCGAACTCGTGACCTCCTGCTTGCAAAGCAGGCGCTCTCCCAGCTGAGCTACGGCCCCGCAGGGCGTTGCTGGGCGGCGGCTCTGCCCCAGACGGTCTTCTCTCCAGTACTCACGTTGGCAAAGAACATTCGTTCCTCAAAAACTGAATTGTGCGATACGATCAAGCTCCCCGACTTTCGTCGGGGTTCGACCTAGGATCCGATCCGAGACCGAAGTCTCGAATCAAGGTCTCCTTAGAAAGGAGGTGATCCAGCCGCAGGTTCCCCTACGGCTACCTTGTTACGACTTCATCCCAGTCACTATCCATACCTTCGGCGCCTGTCTCCTTGCGGTTAACACGGCGACTTCGGGTGCAGACAGCTTCCATGATGTGACGGGCGGTGTGTACAAGGCCCGGGAACGTATTCACGGCGCCGTAGCTGATGCGCCATTACTAGCGATTCCGGCTTCATGAAGGCGAGTTGCAGCCTTCAATCTGAACTGGGCATGGTTTTATGGGATTTGCTCCACCTCGCGGTCTTGCGTCCCTCTGTACCATGCATTGTAGCACGTGTGCAGCCCTGGCCGTAAGGGCCATACTGATTTGACGTCATCCCCACCTTCCTCCTCGTTTAAAGCGAGGCAGTCTGTTTAGAGATCTCCGACTTTCGTCGGAGCAACTAAACACAAGGGTTGCGCTCGTTGCGGCACTTAAGCCAACATCTCACGACACGAGCTGACGACAACCATGCAGCACCTGTGCTGGCTCTCATCTTACGATGAGTCGTTGCCCTTTCAGGCTTCTACCACCAGCATGTCAAGGCCAGGTAAGGTTCTTCGCGTTGCATCGAATTAAGCCACATGCTCCACCGCTTGTGCGGGCCCCCGTCAATTTCTTTGAGTTTTAGCCTTGCGGCCGTACTTCCCAGGCGGTTCACTTATCGCGTTAGCTTCGGCACGGAGGGGGTCGACTCCCCCCACACCAAGTGAACACCGTTTAGGGCCAGGACTACCGGGGTATCTAATCCCGTTTGCTCCCCTGGCTTTCGTGCATGAGCGTCAGGAACTGTCCAGAGACCCGCCTTCGCCACCGGTGTTCTAGTCGATCTCTACGCATTTCACCGCTACACCGACTATTCCAGTCTCCTCTCCAGTCCTCAAGTCCGCCAGTTTCGAATGACCTATCACAGTTAGGCTGTGAGATTTCACATCCGACTTAACGGGCCGCCTGCGCACCCTTTACGCCCAATGAATCCGAACAACGCTCGCCGTCTCTGTATTACCGCGGCTGCTGGCACAGAGTTAGCCACGGCTTCCTCTTCCGGTACTATCAATAATCCACGTGTTGGGTAGATCACATTGTTCCCAGATGACAGAGGTTTACAATCCGAAGACCTTCATCCCTCACGCGGCGTCGCTCCTTCAGGGTTTCCCCCATTGAGAAAAATCCTCGACTGCTGCCACCCGTAGGTGTCTGGACCGTGTCTCAGTTCCAGTGTGGCTGGTCGTCCTCTCAGACCAGCTACCCGTCTTAGGCTTGGTGGGCCATTACCCCGCCAACTACCTGATAGGCCGCAGCCTCATCTCAAAGCGCCAGGTCTTACGATCCCCAGCTTTGACCTTACGGTCACATGCGGTATTAACTCCGATTTCTCGGAGATATCCCCCACTTCGAGGTAGATAGCTACGTGTTACGCACCCTTTCGCCACTAAAATCCACTCATATTGCTATAAATGAATTCTCGTTCGACTTGCATGTCTTATCCACGCCGCCAGCGTTCGTTCTGAGCCAGAATCAAACTCTCCGTAAAATAATCAACCAGACCTGCCCCAAATTGCTTCGGGGCTCGCCGTGACCCTTTCGGGGCCATGACTGATCCAACCGATTCCACGTGAGTTCACCCCCGAATTGCTTCGAGGGCGACCAGTCGGGGCTAGCCGAACTGGTCGTGTTACTACATATTACTCAAAGTCCCCTGACCTGTGTCAGGGAACGTGGGCTCTCACGTATCGCACATTTCAATTTTCAAAGAACGCGACGCACCCCGATTCTCTCAGGATGCGTGCAATCTGCTTTCAGATAATCAACGCTCAGCCGTCGGGCTGAACGCTGATGTCTAACCGCCGATCGCCGCCCCGTCTTCAGACGACAAAACCACCGACGTCGTTTTTCGAGTTTTGCCGAACTCCTAAAGAACCATCCGTACTGCTACATCCCCCAGCAGATGTTATCTATATACCCGCACTTCCAACGCCTGTCAAGCCCATCACCGATGAATCGTCGCCACGCTCCCGTAACAACGGTTCCCGTGAAAGGGCGGCCAAACTACCGATCCACCGCCCCGTATGCAAGAACTATTTTCGACGATTTCAAAAAACCAGGTCCGACGGGCTCGAAACCCTGCCAATCTCTGCCCTGCAAGGCCGCCCCGGCCGCTGCCAAACCCCAAAATAAAGCATAAACCGGGCCGTTCCGGCCAAGGGGTCGCGCACACCATCACCCCGTCGCGTTGGAGTTGCCGATCCCGTCTATTTTCCAGCTACGCACCCCTCACGGCGCGCATCATCCCACGCCCAACGCCCTACACCCTACACCCGCATCACATTCTGGGCCTTGGCGCCTTTCGCATCCTGGATGATCTCAAACTCCACCGCTTGCCCCTCAGCCAGCGTCTTGAACCCCTCACCCTTGATGGCCGAGAAATGCACAAACACGTCCGGCCCACCTTCCTGCTGGATAAACCCGAACCCCTTCTTCTCATTGAACCACTTCACTGTTCCGCGTGCCATATGTTGCTCACCTCCTCAGGAATCAATAAGGACATTTCGAGGACATTGCTTGATGGAAAATCCTATTTTGGTGGGATAAATAAAAAGACCGTGCCTACCCAGCTCGGGCGCGCACGGTCACATCTGACTGCATTCCTCCAGATTCTCTCACAACAGCTCGTACATATAACACAGTCTCAACGTCGTACGCCTCGCCTTCTACCAAACCCCCACCCCCTTGTCAAGGACTCTCTGACTGGCTTACCGCGCCGTCCCCCCATCCTCACTCCGTGTCCGGCACAAACGTGACGAAACCGCTCTCGCTCGTGCCCAGGAAGTATCCAGACGCGGCCCCGCTACTCTGCAACAGCAGGCCTTCGAACTTGACCGCCTTGCCGACGGTCGGATCGAGGAAGCTGCCGCTCAACGCCCCCGTTGTCGGCGCCACCTTTAACTTCAGGTCATTGCTGCCGACAGGCGATGCCGTACCCGTTCCCGTCGGGCTGATCGACACGCTGATGACGATATTGCTCGTCAAATTGCCGCCGCCCAGCGTCAACTGCCCGGTCGCCTCGACCGACGGGCCGCCGGACGCAGGCGGAACGTAAATGCCTCCGGTCAACGACAGCGCCGTCGAGAACCCATCCGGGTAAAGCGCGCCGGCTGCCCGGATTCCTTGAACCAGTGCACCGTCCCGCTGAGTGTGTTGTCCTGCTTCAATGTCACCCAACCGATGCACGCGCCGTTATTCTTGTAGAGCGAATCGTAGAGCGGCCACGTCCCGTAGCCCGAGACGGGAAACTTGCCGCTGATCTTCGTTCCATCGCCCAGCACCCCTTTCAGTGATCCGCTGCCGAGGCTCGTCACGGTCAATGTCCCGTACCCGTATCCCTGCGGCACGGTCGTATCACTGCTGTCCGCCGGCGCCAACGCAACCGTGAACGCGCCCACCCATGGACTCGTGTTCACCGCGCTAAAGACTGCCAGGTCGGCCACCAACTGCGCCGTAAATGTGCCGCCATCGGACACCGTCCCCACAATCTCGTCCGTCGCGTTGCTCACGGCCGCCGCTTCGAGAATGACAGTCAGCGGATTCAGGTTCTTGCGCGGCACCGGGTTCATCGAGTTGCCCGAGCTGTCAAACTGTCCTTTGAACGTGGACTTCACTCCGCCCACGGTCAGGTCTGCCGCAAACGACCCTGTCTTGCTGAGAACCAGGGTGATCAACCCGGAACTGGCTTGCGCGGGAGCGTTCGTTACCATGACCAGACCGTCGTAGCTTCCGGGAAGAAATGCCCCAAACACTTCCCCCTGTTGCGTGATCGTAAAGTTCTTTCCACCGACCGTGATGGTACCGACGCGCGAGTTGCTGTTGCTGTTGACCGTCACCGAATACACCACCGTCCCATCGCCGATGCCGCTGTTGCTCGAGGTGACGGAGATCCAAACCGCGTCGCTCGTCGCCGTCCATACGCAACCCGTGCCGCTGCTGCTGACCGTAAACGTGCCGCTGTTCGCCAGCCCGTTGAGCGTCACGCGCGACGGCAAGAATGAGAATGTGCACGGCTGTATCAGGCTGAAAACTGTCCCCAGCGAACCAGCCCCGGCCGCGGAGGTTGTCCCGAGGAAATTCGTGGCGGAGGCTTGGAGCAAACCCGCCAGGGGCACGGCTCCATCATTGCCGCCGGTGAAATTATACAGCGTCGTCAGTGACGCGCTATTCTTCGTCACCTTGATCTTGAATACCGTGCCGGCGCCGTCATTTCCTCCCGTGGAGGTGGTCCCGTAGAAATTACCGTCCTGACCCAGGATCAGCCCGCCCTCGGGATTGCCGCCATCCGAGCCGTCACCGAAAATCCACAGTACGCTCAAGTTGCCATTCGTGCTGATCCGAAACACCGTGCCATAACCGTATGCCCCGCCAAACGTCGTCCCGTAAAAATTGCTGTCGCTGCCATCGACCAACGCGCCTTGCGGATTCGCGCCGTCCAACCCGCCCGTGAAATTGTACAGGGGCGTCAACCCATTGCCCAAATTGTAGCGGAACACGGCGCCGGCGTTGCTCACGCCTCCGCTGTACGTCGTCCCGTAAAAATTACCGTCCGTGCCTTGAACCAACCCGGCTTTCGGATTGGCGCCGTTCGTGCCGCCGGTGAAATCATAAGTCGAGATGAACCCACCCGACGGAAGAACCACAAATAGCGTGCCCTCGCCGCTCGTTCCCCCGCCAGACGTCGTCCCGTAGTAATTGCTATCGCTGCCTTGAACAATCGCGGCCTGCGGATTACCGCCATCCGAAACGCCCGTGAAAGAATGTAGCGTCGTCAGCGTGCCCGTCGTGCCGACCTTGAATACCGTGCCAGCCGAGTTCGTGCCACCGCCAGATGTCGTCCCGTACAAAAACCCATCGCTTCCTTGAATCAGCCCGGCTTCCGGGTTCGCCCCATCGATTCCACTGAAATTGTAGATCGTCGATAATGTGCCGGCCCCCGTCATGGAGAACACTGTGCCCAGTTCGTTCCCTCCTCCCGACTCCGTCGTCCCGTAAAAATTGCCGTCGCTGCCCTCGGTCAGTCCCCCGTAGGGCTGGGATCCGTCGGTGCCCTTAAACGCGCACAATGTCTTGATGGTGTCTGCTGCACTCGCCCGGCCCGGTTGCCCCAGCCACGCCCCCACAATGATTGCCAGTACGACGCGCGAAATTCTCATCATGCCATCAACCTCCATCCCAACCATTCCCGATCATTTGATCCGACACAGGGAGACTCCTCCTGTTTCTTACGACGCGCAACTATAGTTGTACGGTTACAATTATTTAGACGCCGCCTATTGACTTCCTCGCAACCGCGCCAGCATGTTGCTGGCGATGGCCGAATTCGGATCGAACTTCAATGCCCGCTCGTAATGCCCGGATGGCTTCCGCGCGTCGGCCCAGATCGAACAGCGCCCACCCCAGGCCGAGTTCCGCGTCCACGTAATGCGGCTTGATCTGCAACGCCTGCTCGTACTGCCGCATCGCATCCTCCACCTTGCCCGCCTGCATCAGTGTATTGGCGAAGTTGTTGTGTGCCTCGGCATAATTCGGCTTGAGTCGTAACGCCTGCTCGTACTCCGCCATCGCCTCCGGCACCCTGTCCATCGCCGCCAGTATAAACCCGAGATTATTATGCGCCTCGCCCAATTGCGGCATCAGTTCCTCATACCGTTGGGCGTACGCCAGCGCCTCCGCCAACTTGTGATGACCGAACAACACCAGCACCATGGCGTTATTGGCCACAACCGAGTCGGGGTATTCCGTCAGCACCGTTCCCCACAACGTCTCATCGTCGTGCCACACCGGTATCAGGCTCCGAGTCCGCACTCCAAAGACGCACAGCTCGCACGCCAGCAGGCCGGCCAGCCCCAGATGGATGACGGTCGCCGAACGCCGCCACAACGACACGACCGCTCCACCCGCCAGCAACAGCAGCGGCACCATCGCCAGGTACGCGTACCGTTGCGACGCCGCCGACAAGCCCGTTTGCGTCAATCCGGACACGGGAAGGACCAGGATCACGTAGGCCGCCCAGCCTGCCGCAGCCGCCGGCGTGCGTCGCCGGTCCCACACCACCAATCCCGTCACAATCCCGACGCCCAGCACCGATAACACAGCCGGCCCAGGATCCATCGGATGTCCCGACGGCAACGGATAAAACGGCGATAAATGCACCGGGCACACCAAGCGCCACGGGTAAAACGCCAGGCTGTGGAACATCAACAACACGCGTTGCCACAATGGAAGCATCTCCACGGAAACGATCAATCCGCCCGCCCGTGTCTCGCTGATCATCGTGGCCGCTGCCGCCACGCCCGCTAGCGCCATCGCTCCCGCCTTCTCCCGTACCAGCCGCCCCCAACCGACCTGGTCGTGCCGCCGTAGCGGAAAATAATCGATCGCCAGCATCACGAACGGCAGCGATACCGCCATCGGTTTGCACAACAGCGCGGCCACGAATAGTCCCCACACCACCCATCGGCGCGCGCCGGCGACGTACGCCCACAGGCAGCCGATTCCGAACGTCGTGCACAGCAATTGCGTCCGCCCCGACATCCAAGCCACCGACTCCACCTGGAGCGGATGAATCGCGAACGCCACCGCGACAGCCATGGCCATCGCCAGCCGTTCGCCGGTCGTCAACGACACGGCCCCCAGCAACGTCCACAGGAAGCCGAACACCAGTGCCGCATTGAGCGCATGCACGACGACGCCGGTCGCGTGATGTCCCGCCGCGTCCTTCCCCCAAATCTGGTAGTCGAGGACGTGCGACAACCGCGGCAACGGATGGTAATACGGTTGGGTGGTTGTAAACGCCCACGTCACGGCGTTCCACGTCAGCCCATTCAGCCGCACCGACTGTCGCAAATACTCGTCATCGTCCATCCGGGTCAGAAACCCGCCTCGGACGCTTGGCCAATACAACCAGATCGTACCGGCAAAAATCGCCAGCGCCACTCCCACCAATGTTGTCCGGCTGATCTTCACGCAATTCAGGGCTATCCGTCCGCTTCCCCAAATCCAACCACACGCCACGCCCACACGCAATCGAGAACACATCGGAAACATCGGTCTTGGTTGAGAGTTCGGAACTTGCCCACCGCAGGTGGCGAAAATCCAGAAAAACAAAACTGGCGGAGAGGGAGGGATTCGAACCCTCGAGACGCTTGCGCGCCTAACGGTTTTCAAGACCGCCGCATTCGACCACTCTGCCACCTCTCCAACACATTTACTATAAAATACTTACAACTAATTTATTGAGTCGTACTTTTGTACTTGTAACCGCAGTTAGTAACCTGTATGCTTTTTCCCATGCAATCGACCACCGACCAACACCTGACCAAGGTGCAAAAGCAGACAAACCTGTATCGGAACAAGCATGGTACGTATTTTGCCATCATTAAGGCCGGGGGCAAGCAGATAAAAAGGTCACTCAGAACCAACGACCCTGCCCTTGCCAAAAGACGACTCGCTGACCTACGGCAAAAAGCAGCACGATTGAGCGGAGCGGAACAAAAGAACCTTCGCTTTGAGGAACTCACCGAATTGTGGCTGGAATCAATCAAAGGTGAGCAAAAGTTGTCCTCCTATCGCCGCCGCGTTGTCTGCGTCAACGGACTCTTGCCAGTTTTCAAGGGGATGCCGGTCAGGTCGATTAGGCACGATACGGTAGAGCAATGGAAGATTAGGCGCGGAGCAAGTCTTTCGCCTCGCAGCTACAATGTCGAATTGGAAACGTTGAACCAGTTGTTTCGCTACGCCATCGAAGTGAAAAGACTCCTGCTGGACAATCCCGCAGAGTACCTGAAAAGACGGAAGCAGCTAAAGCCGAAACCCGTCATTCCAAACAAGATACAATTCTCAGCCTTGGTGAAAGAATTACGCGAGAGTCCGCAAGCAGGTGAAGCATCGAACTTGGTGGAATTTCTCGGATATTCGGGTTGCCGATTAGGAGAAGCCATCCAAGTGAAATGGTGTGACGTGAATTTCCAGCTTGGGACTTTACTTGTCACTGGCGGTGAACTTGGAACGAAGAACCATGAGCAACGAACTATTCCGTTGTTTCAACCGCTGCTAATGCTCTTGCAGCGAATGCGGAGTGAACAAATTCCAAGTGGAACTCTCGACCAGTCGTCGTTGAATAAGACAATCTTCAACGTCAATCATAGTCGTCAAGCCATTCACGCAGCCTGCAAACGAATTGGACTGCCGCGATTCGGCCATCACAGCATGAGACACTTTTTTTGCAGCAATGCGATTGAAGCTGGTGTGGATTTCAAGGCTATAGCCGAATGGCTCGGTCACAAAGATGGCGGTGCTTTAGTAGCGAAAACTTATGGTCATTTACGAGCGGAACATTCCGCTGCAATGGCAAAACGCATTACCTTTAGTGCGAACGCCGAATCGCCTGCTTCCTGAAATCTACAGCCCCTTCATCAATTCCCCTACCGAAACCGAAAGACCGTCTGCCAGAGCCTGAATTGAGAACAACGACAAATTGCGTTGTCCCCGTTCCACGCCGGAAATATACGTGCGGTCAAGGTCAGCTTTTTCAGCGAGAGTCTCCTGCGAGAATCCACGTTTTTCTCTGAGCTTCCGAACTCGCTGACCGAACCGTTTGGCTATGTCTCCGCGCACTCAGCATGTTTAACCACACAGCGTCCTGAAACACTGTAGACGATGATTCACATGCGGCTTGACAGGGAAAATTCTCTTCGGGTAAATGAATCTAACGGAATATGGACGATAGTTTGCTCACACTGGCTTTCAGAAAGTTTCGGGGCAAGAATTTGTTATAAAGATTACTCACAATTCCCCACCGAGCCGAAAGAGCTTGAGATTGTGGACGAGATAAAGTTTTTACCGGATGCAGCACCATACGTTTTCCGCGTAAAACCATTATAGCGTCCACGACACGCACCCAACCCTTTGGCGTTAGAGCTTCTTCTATTGTCATATTGATTTTTACACGAACAATCCCTCGTTTGGGAAATTCTAAAATTGAGACACGGCCCAGAATGGCACTGTCTTGTGTAGGGGTCAATTAGGGCGAGATTTGAGCCGCTGGAATTTGCAGAATGTTTGTGTGTCTCGCAAAGCGTGCATGAGAGCTCAGAATTTGTAACCCGAATTCGTAACCCCTTGGAGAAAAATCGGTCTCAGAGAGTCCAGTTGTGTCCCGACAAATGGTGAATCGGAATTCGCTTAAACTGCTCACCGGGAACGTGAGTCCGAGTGGGGGACAGAGAAGGAAAATCAGTCCAAAAACGCCTTTAAGAATTTCAAGACCGCCGCATTCGACCACTCTGCCACCTCTCCGTCGCGAGCCACCCGGCTTGGCGTGTAATAGTAGTGCGTCGGGAGCACCCGGGTTAAGTCAACCACCCGCAGTCGAGCTGTCGTTTTGGAATTTTCTCACGGGCACATCGATTCGGGGGAAGCCCGGATTCTGTTCCGGATAACGTCCTGCGGTCTGTGCACTCAGGTCCTCATCGCCACTGTGTCGACGACCGCGTGAATCCAGCCGATGAATGGATCGCTGCGCCGAAACGTGTCAGGAACGGGGCACAAAACCCATTTGCTGGATGATTTCCTGGCCGTGGGGTGATTCCACAAACAGGATGAAATCGTGCGCCGTGGGCGCTTCCTGCTTCCTGTTGGTATACAGGTGCAGGGCCCGCGTGTACGGATACTTGTGTTTGTTCACGGTATCGACGCTTGGCTCCACTCCGCCAATGGACACCGCCTTGACACCGCCGCCCTTGGCAAGGCCCAGGCTTGAATAACCAATCCCGTTCGGATCTTCACCAACAGCCTCGACGATGGCTGCGTAGTTGGTAAAGAGCATTTGCGCGTGGCCGTAAGGCTTGTTTTCCATCGCCAGTTCCCGAAAGCCCAGATACGTGCCGGATATTGGATCGCGAACGTACAAGTGAATCGGGGCATCGGGCCCACCCACGTCCTTCCAATTCTGAATCACCCCCGTGAAGATATCGCGAACCTGACTCGTCGTCAGGTTCCCGACCGGGTTGCTGGCGTGTTCCACCACCGCCACGACGTACGCGCCGACGATGTGATCGGTCAACTCGACGCCGCGCATACTCGCCAATTCCTGCTCCTCGGAGACCGGCAGTCGAGATGCCCCGGCAATGTCACATTGTCCCGCGATCAACGCTGCCATGCCATATCCGGTCGCCTTGGGGGCCAGGTCAAAATCGGCGGCGGGATGGTCCTTCTTGTATTCGGCAATCAGCCGCGGCCCCAACTCTTCCCCGATCGTGTTGGATCCCCGGATCACAACCTTTGCTCCCTCTGCCACTTTCCTCGCTTCCACCGCCGTATCCGCCTCTTGCTTTGATTCAGGACAACCCGCCATCAACAAACCCAGCAAGATCAAACCAGCGATTCTCGGGAGTCTCATCTCTTTCACGCAAAATCCTCCAGTCAACATGCTTCTTTCACGGCACACTTCTCGTCGAACAAGAAAATGATCTTGACCGCAATTTTCCTCCGCGTGTCCCCATTCATCAAGCAAAAAACCTCGAATGCTCCAGTCTCGTGCGAGCGCTCGACCATCGTGCGGCGCCTGTGATAACCTGCGCGTTCGTCAGGCACATGATGAACACTCCCGACTCCGACCTCCACGCGCGAGAAATTCTTGCCCGCACCGCCGCGGACACGAGGCTTGACGTCCGGGGCGGGACGGTTCGGCGGACGTCGTCGCGATTCTGTCTTGGTGTCGAGCACGGCGACTACAACGGCACCGCGCTCTTTGGCGTCGGCACCGACCGTTTCCTCTGGCTCGCCTGCAAACCAAACGACACCAACCGTGTCCGCCTCTTCAGCGCCAACTTTCCGCGCGACGGCATCATCGACTTCCAACTTGGCCACGTCCCTCCACCCAGGTCCACGGCCATCGCCGACACTTGGGCGCGCTTCCCGTTCGGAGTCGACTTCATCCTCCGCCGGGAAGGATTCCGATTGACCTGCGGCTTCGATGCCGTCCTTTACGGCAACATCCCCGGCGGCGGCATGTCCCGCTCCGCATCCCTCAACATCAACCTCTTGCTCACGTTCCTGGACGTAAATGCCATCCCCCTCCCCGACGGCATGAAAATCGTCGACATGGCTCAAGCCGTCGAAAACGATTATATTGGCTCACCCTGCGGAAAACTCGACCCGCTCATGATCTATTTCGCCCGTGCCGGCATGGGCACCCTTTACGATCCGACCGACGGCGTCATCCGTCACGTGCCCCTCGGTCGTCCCACCATCGAGTTTCGCTTCGTCAGCCTCGATACCGGCACCGTGCGGCCCGGCCTGGAAAAATCCACGTACCGGATTCGCCGCGCCGAATGCGAGGAACTCGTCGCCCTCGCCGGCAAGGAATTCGGCTTCTCCCGGCTCGCCGACATTCGGGACCAGCACTTGTACGACCGCGTGATCGCCCGATACGGCGCGTCGCATCCCCATCTTTGCGCGCGTCTGAAATACATATTCCACGCGCAGCAGCGTTTCGGCAAAATGCTCGACGCGTGGAAATCCGGCGACATCGAGACCGTCGGGGCGATCTTTCGTGAGGATGGCTTCGGGTTGCGGGACGACTACCAGATCTCGGGCCGGAACTGGAAACGATGTGCGAGATCGCCCGCACCGTCCCCGGCGTGCTCGGCGAACGCATGCTCGGCGGCGGCGACAAAGGCGCGGCGGGTGCGCTCGTGCGCGCCGAGAGCGTCGAGGCACTCAAGATCGCCGTGGACACGCAGTATCCGCGCCGCTATCCTCATCTCGCCGACAAATACGCCGTCCACGCCTGTAACCTCGTCGATGGCGTCACCGTCTGGAAAGAAATATGAGCCTGCTCACAAAGTCATTCGGGAAACTCCCCGATCATTCCGTCGTCACCTTGTTCTCCCTGGGCAACCAACACGGCGTGACTGCTTCCGTGATGAACTACGGCGCGACCCTCGTCACCCTCGAAGCTCCCGACCGACACGGCCACCTTGGTGACATCACCCTCGGCTTTGACACGCTCGACGGCTACGTCCAGTGCAACAGCCCCTATTTCGGTTGCATCGTCGGACGTTGCACCAATCGCATCGCCCACGGACGCTTTCATCTGGACGGCCGGGAATACCGCCTCGCCACCAACAACGGCGCCCATCATTTGCATGGCGGACACAAAGGTTTCGACAAGGCCTGGTGGCGGGCCGAACCGGCCACCGGCAAGAATCCGTCCGTCAAATTCACACGCCAAAGTCCTGATGGCGAAGAAGGTTATCCGGGCAACCTCACCGTCGCGGTCGTCTACACGCTCACGGATGATAACGAGCTCATCATCGATTACACCGCCACGACCAACAAACCCACGCCGGTCAACCTGACCAATCACACCTACTTCAACCTCGCCGGCTCGGGAACCATTCTCGGCCACGAGGTGATGATTCCCTCCACGCGGTTCGTCCCGGTGAACGACACGCTGATCCCCACCGGCGAAATCAAATCTGTCACGGGCACCCCCATGGATTTCACCAAGTCCACCCCCATCGGCCAGCGCATCTATGAGGTCAAAGCCGACCCCGTCGGCTACGATCACACCTTTGTGCTGGAGGACGGAAATGAAATCAGGCTCGCCGCCCGCGTGCGCGATCCACAATCGGGCCGCGTTCTCGAGGTGCACACGACCGAGCCGGGCGTCCAACTCTATACGGGAAACTTTCTCAACGGCACCATCGCCGGCAAACGTGGCATCGCCTACCCCCAGCACGGGGGGTTCTGCCTTGAGACCCAACATCTCCCTGATTCCGTCAACCAACCGACCTTCCCTTCGGTCATTCTCCGTCCCGGCCAAACCTACAAACAGAAAACCGTGTTCCGCGTTGGCGTGGCGTAATCCTCTGGAATTTACTTCGGCTTCACGCCGTAATTAATTGCCATCGATCCCAGACAAAATTCCTCGAACCCGCACTCCCGATACCCGCGCGTCTCCATCAATTCCTTGATCCCCCGTTGCGCCGGGTAATTCTGCAGCGACGCCAGAATATACCCGTACGTGTCGGGATCGCCGCAGAAGATGCGCCCGAGGATCGGCAACACGACCCGCAAATAACCAAAATACAGCGCGCGAAACGTCGTCGACTCCGGTTTCCCGAAATCGAGCGACAGAAATTTCCCGCCCGGCTTCAGCACGCGCAAAATCTCGCGCAGCCCGCGCTCGATGTCCGCCAAATTTCGCAACCCGTATCCCACGCTCACCACATCGAATGAGTTGTCGGGAAACGGCAGCCTCAACGCGTCGGCTCGCACCCAGCGCACCGCCTGCGTGCGCGCCTCGGCCACGCGCAACATCTCCTCCGTAAAATCCGCGCCCGTCACGTCCGCTCCCGCGTGCGCGAACGCCAACGCGATGTCCCCCGTCCCGCAGCACAAATCGAGTACCTGCTTCCCGTTTGCCGCCTCCCTGTTCCCCAGCGCCAGCTCCACCAACCGCCGTTTCCACCGCCGATGCAGCCCCGCGCTCATGATATCGTTGAGCAGGTCGTACCGGCGCGCGATCGTGGCAAATAACTTCTGCACCTTCTCCGCGCGGTGCTCGTCGGCTTGGTAGAATTTGCTTTCCACGGCGCGCCAGCCTAGCTAGAAGACCCACGATGAGCAACGACCGAATCGCCAGGGCCCTCGACCTCTGGCAACGTTTCCCCGACAACGATCTGTCCCGATTCAACCTCGCCCAAGCGTACTGCGACGCAAACGAGTTCGCCAACGCCATCGAGCATCTCCGCGCGCTGTGCAATAAGAAACCGGAGTGGATGGTCGTCCATATCCAACTCGGCAAATCCCTCATCGCCCTCGGCCGTTCACCCGAGGCGAAACCCGTTCTCGAACACGCCCTGAAACTCGCCATCGCCCAGCACCACGACGGCCCCCACGAAGAGTTGGAAGAACTGCTCGAGACGTTGTAGGTTGTGCCGGCCGCCGCAATCCCCTCTTGGGGAGGGGAACAAGGAGCGGGTATCTCAAGCCGCCTCCGAAGTTATTATTGTAGAAGCAGCCAGAATTTCACCTGCTATCGGTCGGCACCCTTCTCGGGGATGGGGCTAAGCCCCTTAAGACCTTCCGGCTGAGTCCCTTTCTCCAAAACAGACGGCGCAAACTCAAGACTTCCAAGACGCATTTTGAGATAAAGGTGAAACCGTGTGGCGGCAAGGAATAGCATGATCGGTATAAGAATTCCGACTAGAAGATTGATTCCTGTCGCCAGAATCTTATGGTCCGCGAATCCTTGGACCAGCAGGCCGCCAATCAATCCTATGCTCCAAACAACTGAAAAAGCGACCAGTATCTTGTATGTTCGTCCCCCATCCAGAGTACCGGCGGTGAAAAACAGCAGAATGGCTTGGCTAATCAAGCTCGTAATCAATGCACTTCTCCAACCAGTTAATTTCACGCGAACCTCCTTCCAAGATGTTTGCTGTGCATAGGTCCCTGATAGTTAATGGGCGAAGCATTGGGGCAGGTCTAATCATTGCAACAATTGTTCCATCCATATCTCGCGGTACCGGCTCCAGGGCCAACCTCCGTCGCACACCGCCATTTGCTGCACCCCTTCCCCCTCATTCCACCATCCCGACCTTGCCTGTGTCCAAATCGTAGCACCCGCCCACCACCCGCAATTTGCCGGACTTGACCAGTCCCGAAAGAATCGGCCCGGCTCCGCGCAGTTGGTTGACCACATTCCGCACGTTGGCGCGGACCGCGTTGTCCACGGCATGGCCTACGCCCTACATCTCCGCGGCGGGCGGGCCTTGCGGAGGTTTGACGTGGACGACGTGGAACCGGCGCTCCAGCACCAGCGCATCGTCGCAATAAAACTCAATCGCATAAACGCCAGGGTCCGGAAAGGCCAAATCGCGGAGCCCAAACACCAATTCAACGACTGTGTGCACATCGGGAAACTGGATTTGGCCGTTGACCTCGGCCACCACATGCTCGCTCTCGTCGTGGACGATCCGCAGCCGCGCCGCGCATTTTCCACGCCCGTCGGTGAGCGAGACGAATACGCAGGCTTGTGGATGCCGGCACGGGAAATTTTGGGCGCCGATCTGGTTAAAGACCCCAATCAGCGATTTCTTGGACGTGAACTTGTCCTCGATGATCTGGTCGCAGATCACGAGCGCCAAACCAATGGGACTGGGCTTGTCGATCATCAGCGGGAAATGTCCTTCTGGCTGAGCACGGTGTACCCCTCCTTCACCAACACGTCACGAGCAAACTCCGAGTCCTCGCAGTGCAGCGCCAGCAATGCCTTGTCGTGTGGGCGAATCATCAGCGAATACGTGTACTGGATGTTCACTTCCGCCGCCACCAGACCGCGCAACACCGTGTCCAGCTTCTCCGGCCCGCGCGGCAACTCGACCACCACGAGGTTGGACTCGTTGACCGGAATCCCGGCCTTGCCCAACGCCTCGTGGCAGCGCTCCGGGTCGTCCACCACGATCCGCACCACCGACGCGTCCGCCGTGTCCACCACCGAGATGCCACAGACGTGGACGTTCGATTCGCTCAACGTCCGCGTGAGATCAAGGAGCGCTCCGACCTTGTTTTCCAGAAACACCGAGAACTGCCGCACCAGCGGCTGTTGCAATGACTCGTTGATTTTCGACCCCGATTTCGCCATGCCATCCTTTCGCAGAATGTGAATGATTGTAACGTAACGTGGTTCCGGCCAGAAGCAAATCCTCGCCGGTCAAATGACCCAATCCTGCTGGTCAATGTACCGCTCCTTCAAGAAATCAATGATCTGTGCCACGCACTCGGACGGAGTCTGCTGATCCGTGTGCACCACGATCTCGGCGGCGACCGGTGGCTCGTACGGAGCGGAGACACCGGTGAAGTTGGCAATCTGGCCGGCTCGTGCCTTCTTGTACAGACCCTTCGGATCACGTTCTTCGCACACCGCCAGCGGGGCGTCGACAAACACCTCGATAAACTCGCCCTCATCCACCAATGACCGCGCCAGCCGCCGGTCATCGCGATACGGTGAGATGAACGCGGTGATGACCAATACCCCCGCGTCCATGAGCAACCTCGCCACCTCCGCGACACGCCGGATGTTCTCCGTGCGGTCTTCCGGAGAGAACCCGAGGTTGGCGCTGAGGCCGTGCCGAATGTTGTCGCCGTCGAGGATGTACGTGTGCAGGCCCTTCACGAACAATTCCCGCTCCAGCTCCGAGGCCACCGTCGATTTGCCCGCCCCGGACAGGCCCGTGAGCCAGACGATGGCCCCTTTGTGATGGTTGCGCCGCTCGCGCACCTCGCGGGTGATCTTGCCGACCGACCAGAAAATATTCTGGCTCTTCACGCCCGACAATACCTGCCGCCGGTCCGGATACTCGCCCTTCGAAATCACACCGCCGCCGCACACCTGATAGTGGTCGATCAGCACAAACCGTCCCGTGTTGACGATCCGATCGGCGTTGTCGAGGGCGATCGGGCGTTTCGTGCGAATCGTCACCTCGGCCACGTCGTTGCGCGCGATGTGCGGACGCGACTTCGTATCGATCTCCGCCAATGTCGAGGCATCGATCAGTTTTTCGATGGACTGGATCTGGCACTCGACCTCTTGGGTGGTCAGCTTCAGCTTGATCCGGCGGCCCACTTCGAGGTTCTGGCGCCCGAGCCAGAATAGTTTCGCATTGAACACGTCGGTTTCAATGGGCGCATCCTCTTCGCTGGACCCCATCTGGCCGCGCTCGACGAAAATCTGCTCGGTCAACGTGACCCCGATGGATTCGCCCGCATGGGCGCTCGGTCGCGACCCCCGTGGCCAACTCTCAATCGATTTGACCGTGCTGACCTTGTTGCGCGGCGAGAACAGAATCCTGTCGCCCACGCGCAGCGTGCCGGATTCCACGCGCCCGGCCAGAATGCGGCGGTGATCGAATCGGTAAACATCCTGAATCGGGAAACCGCAGGGGCAGGTTCTGCGGTGGTTCGGCAACCTGGAAACGGTCGAGCGCTTCCAGGACCGTCGGGCCGTTGTACCACGGCATGTGCGACGATTTCGTCGCGACGTTGTCGCCCTTCGCGGCAGCGATGGGAATGAATAGTCTCGGCTCGACTCCGACCTGCCTGAGAAACGCGCGGTATTCGTCCTCAATCGATTTGAACACCTTGTCGCTGTAATTGCGCAGGTCCATCTTGTTCACCAGGACCGCGATCTGGCGAATCCCCAGCAGCGACAGAAGGAAACCATGACGCCGGGACTGCTCCTGCACGCCTTCGCTGGCGTCGATCAGCAGCAACGCCGCCTCGGCGCTCGCCGCGCCCGTCACCATGTTCTTGAGAAATTCCTTGTGGCCGGGCGCGTCGATGATGACGTATTGCCGTTTCGGCGTGCGAAACCAGATTTGCGCGGTGTCGATGGTGATGTTCTGGTCGCGCTCCGCCTGCAAACCATCCATCAAAAACGCCCACTCGAACGGCATCCCGCGCTTCTCGCACGCCGCCTTGATCTTCTCGAATTTGCCTTCCGGCAGCGACCCCGTGTCATAAAACAAGCGCCCGACCAGCGTCGATTTGCCGTGATCGACGTGGCCGACAATGACAATCTTCAGTTGTTCACTCTGTTGCATAACCAAATCCACCGCCGCAGCTCACATGTACCCATCCCGTCGCAATTTCTCGAACGCATCTTCGCTTTCCTGGTCCTGGGCACGGACGCTGCGCTCGCTCCGTTTGGTCGTGCGCAACTCTTCGCGAATCTTTTCGTAGGTATCGGCGTTCGACTCGATCGCGAACGTGCACGGGACGCACCCGAGACTCCGATAGCGTTTCCCATTCTTGGCGAAGTACAGCGATACATTCGGGATCTTCTCGCGCTCGGCATACTCCCAAATGTTCATCTCCGTCCAGTGCAACAACGGATGGACGCGCAAATGCGTGCCGCCCGCCAGGTCCGTGTTAAACTGGTCCCACAGCTCGGGCGGCTGGTCCTCGACGTTCCATTCCATGTTCTTGTCGCGCGGCGAAAAATAGCGCTCCTTCGCGCGCGTCGGATCTTCGTCGCGCCGCACGCCGACGATCAGCCCGCCGTACTTCTCGCGGTCGACGATCTTCTTGAGATTCTCCTTGAGCAATGCCGAGCAGCAATTGACCCGGCCGCGCGTGTGGTTCATCCCCTGCGCCAGCGCTTCGTCGTTGCGCGCGATCACGAGGTTCAGCTTCCATTCCTTCGCCAGCCGGTCCCGCAACTCCACCAACTCGGGCATGTCGAAACTCGTCTCCATGAACACGCACGGGAACGGCACGTGGCCGAAAAACGCCTTGCGCGCCAGCCACAGGATCGTTTGCGAATCCTTGCCCACGCTCCAGAGCATCGCCAGCCGCTCAATCTTGTTGAACGCCTCGCGGATGATGAAAATGCTCTGGTTCTCCAGTTTGTCGAGATGGTCCATAATCAAAAATCCCGGCGCCGCGCGTCAAATATTCGCGGCGAACGTGTGCAGGCCGCACTCCTTCTTGTCCGATCCCGCCCAGCGGCCCGCGCGCTCGCCCTCGCCGTCCTTCACCGGACGCGTGCAGCACTCGGGCCAGCAACCGATGCTCGGGTAACCCTGGTCGTGAAGCGGATTGTAAGGAAGTTGGTGGCTGATGATGTACCACCAGACCTTTTCCTTGTCCCACGCGGCCAGCGGATTGATCTTGAGATAGCGGTGGCCTTGCGGCGTCTCCTGCAATTGCAGAATCTTCGCGCCCTTGCGGCTATCGCCCTGTGTTCGTCGCAATCCCGTGACGAGCGCGTCGAGTTCGGGCAGTTTTTTCTGCAAGGGCAACACCTTGCGCATGTAGCAGCACTTGTCCGGCTCGCGCGTATACAATTCGGCGCCGTATTTCTCCGCTTGCTGCTCGGGCGTCAACTCGGGGTGCAGCCGCTCAATGTTGATCCCATACTCCTGCTCGACCTTGTGGATCAATTCCACCGTCTCCTTGAAAAAGAATCCCGTGTCGATCGTGAAGCATCGGAATGCGCGGCGTGACCTTGCGCATCGCGATGTCGATCACCACCAATCCTTCGGGACCAAACGCGGAAGAAATGGCCACGCGCGGACTGAAATTGTCCGCCGCCCACTGCAGAATCTCGCGCGGCTCACGATCTTCGAACTCTGCCGCCAGATTCTGAATCTCTTCCGCTGTGAACTTCACGTCGTTCTCTACCCTTCAATCACGTTGATCTCGACCGGCTCGACCTTGATGCCGAGACCTTCCAGCCATTTGATGGCCTTCTTGATCTCATCGCGGGTGCCGAGCAACTCCAGCGAGACGATCCCGACCTCTTCCGTCACGCTGGCCTGTCGAATGTTGGTCACCACCTTGAACTTGTGGCCCAATTCATAAATGGCCGGCTGCTGGATGACCTTTTTCGGATAGGTCAGCCAGAGACGTTTGGTCTCTTTCGCCGCCGTTGCGGCCTTTGTCTTTTTCGCCATGTCTGTCCTTGATCGCGACCTTGGTTTAGCCACCAGCAATTGCCGGAATGACGGAAATCTCGTCCCCGTCCTTCACCGGCGTGCCCTTGCCCTGGGCAAATCGGATGTCCTCGTCGTTCAAATACACGTTCACAAACCGGCGCAGTTCGCCGCGCTCGTCACAAATCCGCTCCTTCAACCCCGGGTACTGCTTCTCCAAGCTGTCAATGATGTCCTGGATCGTCGCGCCCGAGGCTTGCACGATGTCCTTGTCCTTCGTCAATTTCCGCAACGGCGTCGGAATCCGCACATTTATCGGCATGGTTGTTTCTCCTTCTCCTGATCAATTCTTCTTGTCCAACAAGGCCGAAAACTCATGCAGATGCGGCCCAATCACGCGCGCCTCGCCACATTTGCCGCTCACGGCTTCCTGCGTCTTCAGCCCATGACCCGTAATGCACAACACCAGCGATTCGCCTGCCTTGATCCGGCCCGCCTCCACCAACCGCTGGGTCGCCGCGACGGTCGTGCCGCCCGCGGTCTCCGCAAAAATTCCTTCCGTCTCCGCCAGCAACCGGATTCCCGCCACGACTTCCTCGTCGTTGGGGTTCTCCGCCCAGCCGCCCGTCTGTCTCATCGTCTGGATCGAGTAAAACCCGTCCGCCGGGTTGCCGATGGCCAGCGATTTCACGATCGTCTGCGGTTTGCTCACCGGCTTGATGATGTCCGCGCCCGCCTTCATCGCGTTCACAATCGGCGCGCATCCTTCGGCCTGGGCGCCATGAATGGAACAGGGATGCTCGTCCACCAGACCCAGTTTCACAAACTCTTTGAAGGACTTGTGGATTTTCGTGATTAGCGAGCCCCCCGCCATCGGCACCACCACGTGGTCCGGCAACCGCCAACCCAATTGCTCAATGATCTCGTAGCCCATGGCTTTCGAGCCTTCGGCGTAGTAGGGCCGGATGTTGACGTTCACAAACGCCCAGCCGTATTTTCCGGCGATCTCGCTGCACAGACGGTTCACCTGCGTCGTACGTGCCGTGGATGCCGATGACGTTTGTTCCATATACCAGCGACCCGAGCACCTTGCCCGTCTCCAGGTCCGCGGGGATGAACACGTAGCTTTTCAGGCCGCCACTCGCGGCGTTCGCCGCCACGGAGTTCGCCAGGTTGCCCGTCGACGCGCACGCGACGATCTCGAACCCCAATTCCCTCGCCCGCGACAACGCCACGCTGACCACCCGATCCTTGAACGACAACGTCGGATAATTGACCGTGTCGTTCTTGATCCAGACCTCACGCAGGCCCAGCCGCTTGGCGAGACGGTCCGCCCTCACCAGTGGTGTAAAGCCGACCTGGAAACCGATTGTCGGTTCGCCCTCGATCGGAAGCAGCTCGCGGTACCGCCACATGTTCGTGGGCCGCGACGGCAATCTTGGCGCGCGTCAACACGGTCTTGATCAAGTCGTAATCGTAATCCACTTCCAGCGGCCCGAAGCAGAACTCGCACACATGCAGCGCCTCCTTCGGGTAATGCCGTCCGCACTCGCGACACTTTAAACTGGTGAAGAATCCATGTTTTGCCTTCATCCCATCTCGCTTTCTTCACCAAGTGGCGGCCACCGCGCCCAGAGGTACAAAAAACAACCTCTTCAGCATCCCCGATGGCGGGCAACGATGAAGAGGCATCCAAACAACTTGATTGCTCTCCCTCATCTTCCCCCGCTCCCGACTCGCGTCGGGCCTCGGAGCTGGAATTGGCACCTTGTCTTCCGCCACCCTCTGGTGACGGAACGGTTGCCGCGGTTTCTACGGGCCAGTCCCTCGACCGCTCTTGATGAGTTTGCTGTTCCGCCCATGGCGGGACAACCGAGGGACTATATCAAAGAACAACTGCCTGTCAATGCCCTAGATGTAGTACATCTCGGGGCGGCTTTTTGCCTCCGTGCACAACTGCTCGAAGGTCACGTCGTCCGCCGCGCGTTCGGCGGCCTCCTTGATCCGCCGCCACGCACGCTTGATCTCCTCCGGACACCGCGCTTCCCTCAGCAATGGCATCTCCAGCACATCCCCCTGCACCGCCCGGAGAACGTCCCCAACCGTAATCTCTCGGGGCGCCTTGGCCAGTGCATACCCGCCAGCCTTGCCCCGCCGGCTCTGGATGAGTCCCTTGCTCTTTAATTCGATCAGGATTTGCACGAGGTAGTTCGCCGGGATCGCCTCACTCGATGCAATTTCCTCAATCCGCAGCGGCCTCACGCTCGGATGATGAAGCGCCAAGGCTTCCACCGCCCGACACGCGTAATCACTCTTGACCGATGCTTTCATGTAATCCTAAGTATCTTACCAATGTTGCTTTATTTTATCATGACATCACGAGCTTGTCAACACCCCATTTCTGACCCGAAATAATCTTGTAGAACATTCTCGCCCGTCGCCACTTATACATGAAAAAAAAGTGCTACATTTTGCACGAATATCGTTGCAGAATTGTCTGAACATAAGCTATATTTTTTGCATCAAAGGAGGAGGGGGTTGCTAATGTCCAGCAAGCTTCTGGAAAAGACACGTACTGTGGAAAAATCACTTTCAAAGGAACGAGATCGGGGGGTCCAAACCCTTGGTGCCAGCGACTACACCGCTGACAAAATTCAAAAACTCGAGGGCGTTGAAGCGGTGCGCAAGCGCCCCGCGATGTACATCGGGGATACTGGCGAACGCGGTCTTCACCACCTCGTTTACGAGGTGGTCGACAACTCCATCGACGAAGCCCTCGCGGGTTTCTGTAAACACATCGATGTCGCGATCCACGTCGACAACTCGATCACTGTCATCGACGACGGGCGTGGCATCCCCGTCGACATGCACAAGACGGAAAAGAAACCCGCCGTCGAAGTGGTACTGACCCTTCTCCACGCCGGTGGCAAATTTGACAAGAAGTCTTACACGGTATCGGGCGGTCTCCACGGCGTCGGCGTGACCTGCGTCAATGCTTTGAGTGAATGGCTTGAAGTCGAGGTGAAGCGCGACAGCAAGGTCCATCACATGCGCTTCAAGCGCGGCAAGACCGCGTCGAAGCTCGAGGTCATCGGCAAGGCCAAGGGCACGGGCACAAAGATCACGTTCAAGGCTGATGGCGAAATTTTCCCGGTCATCGAATACAAGTACGACATCCTCGCCAACCGCCTGCGCGAGTTGGCGTTCCTCAATCGCGGCATCGAAATCTCGCTCAAAGACGAGCGAAACAAGCGCGAAGACCTCTTCAAGTTCAATGGCGGCATTGAAGAATTTATCAAACACATCAACCGCGCCAAGGAACCGCTCCACCCGAAGGTCATTTACGTCTCCAAGGAGAAAGACGGCATCGCCGCCGAGGTCGCGCTGCAATACAACGAAGGCTACAACGAGTCCGTCTACAGCTACGCCAACAATATCAATACCATCGAAGGTGGCACACACCTCAGCGGGTTCCGCTCCGCGCTGACCAAGGCAGTCAACCAATACTCCCGGTCCAACAACCTGCTGAAGGAAAAAGATCCATCACTGACCGGTGACGACCTTCGCGAGGGTCTTACAGCCGTGATCAGCGTGAAAGTCCCGAATCCGCAGTTCGAAGGCCAGACGAAGACCAAGCTCGGCAATGGCGAGGTCGATGGCATCGTTTCCTCCATCGTGTACGAAGGTCTGATGACCTTCATGGAGCAGAATCCACCGGTCGCCCGCCGCATTGTGGACAAGTCGCTCACCGCGGCGCGCGCCCGCGAAGCGGCCCGCAAAGCCCGTGAAGCCGTTCGCAAAGGCGCCCTGACCGGCGGCGGACTCCCCGGCAAATTGGCCGACTGTTCGGAACGTAATCCGGAGTTCTGCGAGCTCTACATCGTCGAAGGTGATTCCGCCGGCGGCTCGGCGAAACAGGGCCGCAACCGCCAATTCCAAGCCGTCCTGCCGATCCGCGGCAAGCTGCTCAACGTCGAAAAGGCCCGAGACGATCAGATGTTCAACAATAACGAAATCCGCGCAATGATTACCGCCATCGGCACCGGCATCGGCGAAGGCGAGGGCGAAGGCCAGTTCAATATCGAGAAACTCCGTTACCACCGCATCGTCATCATGACCGATGCCGACGTGGACGGTTCACACATCCGCACGTTGCTGCTAACATTCTTCTATCGCAAGATGCCGAAGCTGCTGGAGTCGCCCGGCTACGTGTACATTGCGCAGCCCCCGCTCTACAAAGTCAAACGCAAGAAGCGCGAAGAGTACGTCGAGAATGACGACCAGATGAGCCGCATCCTCATCGAACTCGGCTCCGAAGACTCGCGCCTGTTTCGTCTCCGGGACAAGAAGGAATTCTCCGGGCAGCAACTGGTCTCCGTCCTCGAATCGTTGCAGGAACTGGAGAAGCTGGTCGACACCACCGAGCGGCGGGGCATCAAGTTCGAGGACTACCTCGCCGCCCGCGATGAGAAATCGGGTGAATTCCCGTCCTATGCGATGCGGATCAAGGAGAATGGCGTCGTCCGCTTCGAGTTCGCGCGCACCGACAAGGAATGGTCGAAGCTTTGCGACAAATATGACGTCGACCTCGACGAGGAGGCCGCCCCCGAAGCCAAGAACGGCGACAAGGACAAGGCGCCCAAAGCCAGGCCGCTGGAGTTGACCGAGTCCAACAGCATCCAGTCCGCCATCGAAACTCTCGAAAAGAAGGGGTTCAATCTCGACCACTACGCCGCCCAGGAAAGACCGCTCTTCGAATTGGTCGAAGGCAGCGTGGTTGCGGAAGTAGTGGAGAGCGAGGCTCTGCCCGCCGACGCCTCGGCGAAGGCGGACGCTTCAGCCAAGACGGGCGCCAAAACCAAACCCGAGCAGAAAAAGCCCAAGTCCAAAGCCGAGGAACGCCGTTCCGACATCCACTCGATCCCACAGATCCTGGAACAGATCAAGGAGATCGGCAAACGCGGCCTCACGATCCAACGGTATAAAGGGTTGGGTGAAATGAATCCCGAGCAACTGTGGGAAACCACGATGGACCCCGAGCGCCGTAAGATGTTGAAGGTTGTCATCGAAGACGCGGCCAAGGCGGACGATATGTTCACGGTGTTGATGGGCGACGAGGTCGCGCCGCGCCGCCAGTTCATCGAGGACAACGCGCTCAACGTCCGCAACCTCGACATCTAACTCGCGCTGTGACGCCCGAAGCCCAGGACTTGATCAATCTACGGCTCACACAGGCCGCCGAGAGCTTGAACGAGGCGCGTCTGCTGATGGACCAGAAGATGTGCCGGGGCGCGATGGACCGGGTGTATTTCACGATGTTTTATTGCGCGTGCGCGCTGTTGGCGACGAAGGAGTTCGGGCCGTCCCGCGACGGAAATGTGGCCGCGAAGTTTTATCGGGAATTCATCAGAACAGGCCTGATCCCGCGTGAGATTGGGGAGCGCTTCGAGAAGGCGACGCAGTTGCACGAGGATGCCGGCATCGGCCCACAAGCGCCGCCGGATTGCCAGCGGATGAAGGAATTGATCGCTGACGCCGAGAATTTTGTAACAACAACCAAGCTGTTCGTGGGGAAACAGTAGGAACCGATCATGTACGCACAAAATGAAAAAGTTTCGCCGGTCAATATCAGCGAGCAAATGCAACAGGCCTACATCGACTACTCGATGTCGGTCATCGTCGGGCGCGCGTTGCCCGATGCCCGCGACGGCCTGAAGCCGTCGAATCGCCGCGTGCTCTATGCGATGCACGAAATCGGGTTGCTGCACAACCGCTCCTATTCGAAATGCGCCAAGGTCGTCGGTGAAGTCCTCGGCAAATATCACCCGCATGGCGATGCCAGCGTGTACGACACGCTCGTCCGCATGGCGCAGGACTTCGCCATGCGCTATCCGCTCATCGACGGCCAGGGCAATTTTGGCTCGATCGATGGTGACCCGGCCGCGGCTTACCGGTATACGGAATGCCGTCTGGAACAGATCGCCGAGGAATTGCTCGCCGATCTCGACAAGGACACGGTCGATTTCCAGCCCAATTTCGACGAGAAGGAACGGGAGCCTGTCGTCTTGCCGTCGCGCATCCCGAACCTCCTTGTCAACGGTAGCACGGGCATCGCGGTCGGTATGGCCACGAACATCCCGCCGCATAATTTGACCGAAATCGTCGACGCCTGCTGCGCGTTGATCGAGGCTCCGGAGATGGACCTCAAAGACGTGGCGAAACTGATCAAGGGCGCCGACTTCCCCACGGGCGGTCTCATCTGCGGGAAGCAGGGCATCAAGGATTACCTGCTCACGGGCCGTGGCAGCCTCAAGATGCGCGGCCGCATCGGCATCGAGGAGGTCAAGGGTGGCAAGGAACGCCTGATCATCTCGGAGGTCCCGTACAACGTCAACAAGGCCACGCTGATCGAACGCATGGCGGAACTCGTCAACGAAAAGAAGCTCGACGACATCAGCGATATCCGCGACGAGTCCAACAAGGACGGCATCCGCGTGGTGATCGAGTTGAAGCGCGATGCCATTCCGAAGGTTGTCATCAACAACCTCTTCAAATACACACAACTCGAAGACACGTTTGGCGTCATCATGCTCGCGATCGATCACGGTCGTCCGCGCACGATGAACATCAAGCAGATGATCGAGTGCTACATCGCGCACCGCAAGGAAGTCATCACGCGGCGCACGAAGTTCGAGTTGCAAAAGGCCGAGGAACGCGCCCATATCCTCGAAGGGTTCCGCATCGCGCTCGATAACATCGATGCCATCGTCAAGATCATCAAGAACGCCGACGATCGCGAGGACGCGAAGAAGAAGTTGATGGACAAATTCAAGTTGTCCGAACTTCAATGCAACGCCATCCTCGAAATGCGCCTCTACCAACTGACGGGTCTCGAGCGCGACAAGATCGAGGAAGAATACCTCGAACTCATCAAGCGCATCGAGTACCTCAAGAGCCTCCTGGCGAGCGAGAAGAAGCTCATGGGCGTCGTGAAAACCGAGTTGCTCGAAGTCAAAGAAAAGTACGGCGACACGCGCCGCACCGACATCGTGGCCGACGAAGGCGAGATCAATATCGAGGACCTCATCGCCAACGAAGCCTGCATCGTCACCATTTCGCACCAGGGCTACATCAAGCGCACCGCCGTCAGCGCCTACCGCTCGCAACGTCGCGGCGGCAAGGGCGTGATCGGCATGGAACAACGCGAAGAGGATTTCATCGAACATCTCTTCACCTGCTCCACGCACGACAACATCATGTTCTTCACGGACACCGGCCGCGTCTACGTCGAAAAGGTGTACGAACTTCCCGAAATGGGCCGCGCCGCGAAGGGCAAGTCCATTGCCAACTTCCTGCAACTTCGCCCTGAGGAAAAAGTCGCGGCGCTGATCCGCATCAAGGAATTCTCCGACAAGGATTTTGTCGTGATGGCCACGCGCGCCGGCATCGTCAAGAAGACGGTTCTCAGCGCCTACGCCAATGTCCGCAAAGGCGGCATCATCGGCATCACCATCGAACAGGGCGACCGCCTCATCGGTGTCAAGCTCACCAATGGCAACAACGAGCTTGTCCTCGTGACCAAGGACGGCATGAGCATTCGGTTCCACGAAGAAGACGCCCGTGACATGGGCCGTAGCGCCGTCGGCGTCTGGGGCATCCGACCGGACAAGGGCGACTTCGTGGTCGGCGTCGAGATCGTCGATCCCAAGGCCACGCTCCTCGTCGCCGGCGAACACGGCATCGGCAAACGCACCCCGTTCGATGAATATCGCGTCCAGTCTCGCGGTGGCAAGGGCATCATCACCATGAAGACCACCGACAAGGTCGGTAGCGTCGTCGGCGCCCTCAGCGTTACCGACTCCGACGAAATCATGCTCACGACGTCCCAGGGCCAGACCGTGCGCACCAACTGCAAGGACATCCGCATCGCCGGCCGCAACACCCAGGGTGTCAAACTCATCAATCTCAACGAAGGCGACAAACTCGTCGCCATCGCCCGCGTCATCAGCGAACAACAGGAAGAAGCGGCAGAGGTGGTGGAAGAGCCGGGGGACAAGCCGAAGAAGTGATGAACTACTGGATCTTTACCGTAACCAGTCACAAGCTTGACGGCGAGACTCTTACCGGGGACAACATTCTACAGCAGCGCGTACAAGATCAGTTTTGGGGCTTATCGGTGCGCACGTACAAAGTCGACTTCCATCTTGCGCCTGCCAAGAAGTGAGATGCAACTGAAGGAACGCCTGATTGTCAAAGGACACAGACCGCCCCGCCGATCTCCAAGCCCTCCTCCAACTCGGCGCACTCAAAGAACAATCGAGTCACCAGAAGACCAGGTGTGGCAGACGGGCCGAACCGCATCTCATTCTTCCCGCATCTTGGCTCGTCGTCGGACAGCATGATGCCTGTCAGTGAAAGGCATCATGGTATTCACCCGAGATGTGGCGTCGGTGAAGAAGGGCTCGTCAGGCGAGTGGCCACGATCAAAGTCTTAACAGCGCGTTCAGATCGCGGCTGAATCGTTGCCATTGCTTCCGCCGGGTCGCCCAGGCTCGGCGACCGCGTGCCGTCAGCCGGTAGTATTTGCGTGGGCGGCCCGCTTTTGGCCCTTGCCAGTAACCGGTCACGAAGCCCTGTTTCTCCAGATGATGCAGGACGTGATAAACCGTTCCTTCGTGCCAACGGGTCGTGCCCTTCGACTTCTCGAAGATCTCACGCACAATCCCATAGGCATACGCGGGCTTCCTGTTCAGTATGTCCAACATCACCAAATCGTACGATCCCGTTGCCAAATCCTTGCCAAACTGGTCGATTCTCATTCGCTGATACCTTTCAGTGACAGGCATCATAGCCGACACAGTCAGGAATTCAACCGCGAAGGAAACTGGTGAATGTGACGAGATTAAAATCAATGTGCTACATGCTTTGAGTCCAAATCCATGCCGCAAGAATCAGGCATATCGTTCATCTTTCTCCCGCGTTAATACCGGGTTGTCAGAAAACAGCACCAAGAACCCGCCTCCTTCTGGTAACATTCCACACATGGCAACGTCTCTATTCTGGCTCGCGGTGGTGACCCTCTTGCTCGTGTTGGCAACCACCATCGAGTTTGCCATCGGGAACCGCTCCCTGCCCCGGCTCGGAGGTCTCCCGCCATTTACAGGCAGTCCCGCTCCGAAAGTTTCGGTGATCATCGCGGCGCGAAACGAAGCCCGCAAAATCGAGCAGGGATTGCAATCGGTTCTCGCGCAGGACTACCCAAATATCGAGTTCATCGCTGTCGATGATCGCTCCACGGATGAAACCGGCAGCATTCTCGACCGGATTGCCGGCGCGGAACCGCGTTTGCACGTCGCGCACGTCACCGACCTGCCCGGTGGCTGGCTCGGGAAAACTCATGCCCTCAACTTCGGCGCGGAACGGGCTACGGGTGAACTGCTCTTGTTTACCGACGCGGATGTGGTGATGGAGCGTTCGGTGATCAGCCGCGCCGTCGGTTACCTCCTCCGCCACCAGATCGACCATCTCGCCATCACGCCACAATTGCGGATGCCCGGTGCGTTGTTGAGCATGTTCGGCGGTACATTCGCATTATTCTTTGTTGCGTACGCCCAGCCGTGGAAGGCGCGCGACCCGAAAAGCCGGCGGCACATCGGCATCGGCGCGTTCAATCTCGTGCGCGCCGAGGCGTACCGCGCCATCGGCGGCCATCACGCCATCGCCATGCGACCGGACGACGATATGAAACTCGGCAAACTGATCAAAAAACACGGCTACCGGCAGGATGTGGTGCTCGCCGGGAAATTGGTCACTGTCGAATGGTACAGCTCGTTCGGTGAACTCGTTCGCGGCCTGGAGAAAAATTCCTACGCGGCCGTTGAATACAATCTACTCGTCGTGATTCTGTCGAGTGTCGCCCTATTGGTCGTGCTCGTCTGGCCGCTCGTGGCACTGCTGGTCACGCATGGCGCAACGCCGTGGCTGAACCTGGCCATCGTAGTTCTGCTCGCTATGTTGCACATCGACAACGCGCAGACCCACGGCGCGAAACGCTGGCATTGCGTGGGCATGCCCGTTACGGCACTATTGTTCCAGTACATTATTTGGCGCGCCACGCTGAAGACATTGCGAAACAACGGCATCGACTGGCGCGGCACGCATTATTCGCTGAAGGAACTCAAGGCCAACAAGGTATGAACGCCAAGGAAGACATCAAGTCGCTCTCGCGCGAGGAACTTGTCTCGCGGCTTCGCGGCGCTGGGTCAACCCGCGTACCGTGCCGACCAGGTCTTGCAGTGGATCTACGAGAAGCAGGCGGAGTCGTTCGATCAGATGAGCAATCTATCCGCAGCCTTGCGTGAAAAACTCTCCGCCAGCTTCGACTTGAATGCCGTCCACGCGCTCAAGACGCGCAACGCCACCGACACGACGGAGAAGTTTCTCTTTCAACTCCGGGACCACTCGCTCATCGAGACCGTGCTGATTCCCGCCACACCGGGTCTCACCAGCAGCAGCGACCGACACACTGTTTGCGTTTCGACGCAGGTCGGGTGCGCCTTCGCCTGCAAATTCTGCGCGAGCGGCCTGGACGGTGTGAAACGCAATCTCACGGCGGCCGAGATCGTGGACCAGGTGTTGCAGGTCCAGAAGCTCAGCGGCGAGAAGGTCAACAACATCGTCGTCATGGGCATGGGCGAACCTCTGGCCAATTACGATAACCTCCTGCGCGCCCTGAAAATCATCAATGCGTCGTGGGGTCTCGGCATCGGCGCGCGCAAGATCACGGTGTCCACCGTCGGCCTCGTTCCACGCATCAAGCAGCTCGCCGACGAGCCGATGCAGATTCGTCTCGCTGTCTCGTTGCACGGCGCGACCGATGAAGTGCGCGAGAAGATGATGCCGGTAAACAAGAAATATCCGCTCAAAGAACTTCTCGCCGCCTGCGATTACTACGCGAACACCAGGAAGCGCATGATGACATTCGAATACATCCTCATCGACGGCGTCAACGACTCGCTCGAACAGGCCCACAAACTCGGCGCCATCGCCCGTCGCCTCCGGGCCAAGGTAAACCTCATTCCCTACAATCCCGTCGAAGGCCTGCCGTGGAAGCGTCCCGACCGCGACCGGTGCAAGATGTTCCAGCATACCCTCCAGTCCCACGACGTCACCAGCACCCTCCGCATGGAAAAAGGCACCGACATCAATGCCGCCTGCGGGCAACTCCGTCTCCAGCACGAAAAATCGTAACCTTTGCGCGCCGTCGCGCGTCTACCATTTGTGAAAGGGACGTGACAACCTTGTGCAAACACATACGAAAGCTTTGATTGGCGCGGGCATCGTGGCCGCCTTGACCGTCGGGGGCTTCTTCGCTTTCCTAGCGCACGCCGATACCAATGAGGTCGGTATTGGCAAAGGGCATTTTTTCGGAAGGAAGCTGGCACAGCTCGGTCTCACTGACCAGCAGAGGGTGCAAGTGAAAACCATTTTGCGCGGGTATCAGCCAACGGTCGGGTCGTTGGTGAAAGAGGTCGTGACCGAGCGGCGCGCACTGCGCGACACCATCCGCGCGCAAACGATTGATGAAACCGCCATCCGCGCGGAGGCCGCCAAGGTCGCGTCCCTCGAAGCGGATCTGGCCGTGCAACGCGCCCACGTCGCCCACGACATTCGCGCCGTGCTCACGCCCGAGCAAATCCAGAAACTGAAGAACATGCAGATGGATGCGGACGCCCGCTTTGATGGGTTCCTGCAACACATTGCCAATCGCATCGCGACCGACTAATAATAGCGGCGCGATGAGCGCCGCGATCGATGAACCGACAGACCAACGCCTCATTGAGTCCACCCTCGCGGGTGACGATGAGGCGTTCGCGGCCCTGGTGGCGCGGCACAAGCGAAAAGTGTTCGGTATCGCGGCGCGGTTCGCCCACAACGACGCCGAACTGCAGGACATTTGCCAGGAGATATTCGTGAAGGCCTACCGAAAACTGAAGAGCTTTCGCGGCGACGCGCCCTTCGAGCACTGGGTGTCGCGCATCGCGGTGCGCTCCTGCTATGACTTCCTGCGCGCGACGCGCCACGATCGCGAAAACGTGCCGCTCGACGGGATTGAGATCGGCACGCAACCCAGCGGCAACGTCGAGCATGCCCGCGAGTTGCTGCAATGGGCCATGGTCAGGCTCACCCCTGACCAGAGACTCGTGATTACGTTGCTGGAACTGGAGGAACGGTCGGTGCGCGAAACGGCGGAACTGACCGGCTGGAGCGAGTCGAACGTAAAAGTGCGCGCGTTTCGCGCGCGACAGGCGCTCAAGAAAATCCTGGAGACGAGCCATGAACGATGAACAACTGAACCAACTGTTTCAGGCCGCGCGCGGGTCGCGCCCCGACACCTCGCGCGCCGAGTACGGCTTCGAGACGCGGCTGCTGGCGGCCCTGCGCGAGAACCGGGAGCAGCCGACGCCGTGGGCGGCCCTCACCTGGCGACTCATGCCCGTGTTTGCGGCCATTGTCGTCGTCACCGGCGCGTGGTCCTACAATGTGCAATCCCAAACAGGCGCCGAGGCCGCGCTCGGAGCGGGAAGCGAAACGGCGCTGGCGGGCCTGATGGGTGGAGAATAGCATGAAAAACTGGAAGGCGATTCTCGGAGTGGTGGTGGTATTCCTGCTGGGCATGACCGCCGGAGGCTTCCTGACGGGCGCCGCCGCGGCCAAGCGTCTCCAACGTGTGTTGCACGGTCAAACCGCGTTTACCGCGGAGGAGATCACCCGGTGGTGGAGCCGGCAACTACGCCTCGATGCGGCACAGCGGGAGCAGGTGCTCACACTCGTTCAAGCTGCGCACGTGCAGATCACGGACGCGCGCAGTCAGTGCCAGCCGAAGGTCCTTGCGGCGCTGGATGATTTCTATGTCAAGGCACGCGTCGTGTTGCGGCCCGACCAGCTTGAAAAATTCGACAAACTGGTTGCGGATCGCAAAGCGAAGTGGGCAAACTACAAGAGTGACTGATCGGTTCGAATTCTTCGACCACACGGCGGACATCGGCGTCCGCGTGTACGGCAACAGCCTCGCCGAATTGTTCGAAAACGCGGCGAGCGCCATGTACGAGGTGCTCGGGCGATTGCACAAACCGGAAAGCAACCTCCACAAATCCGTCGACTTCCAAGCCGAATCAGCGGAAGATTTGTTGCACGACTGGCTCGCCGACCTCCTCTATGAAGTCGAGGCGAATCACGTCCTATATGACGACTTTCAGTTTCACGAACTGACACCCCATCGTGTCAAGGCCACGCTCCGCGGCGGCCCAATCGACTTTACCCGCTCCCAGACCAACGAAGAAATCAAAGCTGTCACCTACCATCAACTCCGCGTTGAATCACAGCCCGACGGCTCGTGGCGCGCGACGGTAATTTTCGACGTGTAGTTGACCCGTTTTTCCCTTGCGTCGCGTCTGGCGTTTGTTGGTACACTCCGCTACATGTTGGGGTTTCGACCCAAATTATGGGAATCGCTGCGCCGATACGACCGCGATACGTTTTTCTCGGATCTGGCGGCCGGGGTCACGGTCGGCGTTGTCGCGCTGCCGTTGGCCATCGGGTTCGCCATCGCTTCCGGCGTCGAACCGTCGCGGGGATTGTGGACCGCTATCGTTGCCGGATTCCTCATCTCCGCGCTCGGCGGCAGCCTCGTCCAAATCGGCGGGCCAACGGGCGCGTTTGTGCCAATCCTGTTTGGGATCGTGGCCAAGTACGGATACGACGGTCTGGTCGTCGCGACGATCATGGCGGGCATCATACTGCTCGTAATGGGCACGCTGAAACTCGGCAGCCTGATCAAGTTCATCCCCTACCCGGTCACGTCTGGTTTTACGAGTGGGATCGCGGTCATCATCTTCGTCGGCCAATTGAAAGAGTTTCTTGGCTTGGGCGTGAAGATGCCCGGACACACTGCCGAACAGGTGGCCACCCTCGTCCAAAACCTGACGCAGACCAATCTTCAGGCCCTCGGACTCGGCGTGCTCGCGCTCGTGATCCTTATCGTTTGGCCAAAGTCGTGGCGACGAGTACCCGCTTCGATCGTAGCCGTTATCGTCACAACACTGGTGGTGGTGGCGTTCAAGCTTGACGTGCCCACCATCGGTTCGAGGTTCGGCGGCATTCCGCGCGGGCTTCCGCCGATCCAAATGCCGCATCTGTCGTTCCTACAGTTACAGGACCTGATGATTCCGGCGTTGACGATCGCGATGCTGGGCTCCATCGAATCGCTGCTGTCAGCCATTGTTGCCGACGGCATGGTCGAATCGCGGCACGATTCGAACCAGGAATTGATCGGCCAAGGCATCGCCAACATCGCCTGCCCGTTCTTCGGCGGTATTTCGGCTACAGGCGCCATCGCGCGCACGGCCACGAACGTCCGCAGCGGCGCGCGCACGCCGGTGGCCGGTTGCATCCATGCCGCGACCCTGCTGGTCATCGTTCTGGTGGCCGCACCGCTGGCGAAATTCATCCCATTGACGGCGCTGAGCGCTGTACTCCTGGTCGTCGCTTATCAAATGGGAGAATGGGACAACTTCCCGGAATTGTGGCGTGGGCCGCGGGCCGACTTCGGTGTGTTGATCGCGACATTCCTATTGACGGTGGTATTCGATCTCACCGTTGCTGTGGGCGTGGGGTTGACCATGGCCGGGGCCCTGTTCGTGCGGCGGATGGAGGAGATCGCACATATCCGGCTCGTTACACCCGAGACGGAAATGGATGTGGGCGGTGGTTCGATTCGCGGCAAAAACGTTCCCGAGGGCGTCCTGGTGTACCGAATTGAGGGACCATTCTTCTTTGGGGCCGCCGAGAAATTGGAGGCCGCCGTGGAACGATATTCAACCGCGCCGCGCGTGGTGATTTTCCGGATGCGTACCGTGCCGGTCGTCGACGCGACCGGACTGCATGCGCTCGAAGTGATGCTCGATAAATTCCATCGCAAGCACACGCAACTGATCCTCAGTGGCGTGCAACCGCAGCCGATGAAGGTGCTTTACAACGCCGGGTTCATCGACAAGATCGGGCTGGATAACGTCTGCGCCAATATCGATTCGGCCCTGGAACGCGCGCGCCAGCTCATCGCCTAGGCCTCCGCACGCGGCCACGTGAATCAATACACGTCGTCGATTTCGTCTTTGCCGTCTTGTTGCGAGGGGACCTCGATGCCCTTGATATCGCCGCCCTTGCCCTCGTCTTCCTTGTGGGCGTAGTAATACCCGCGCGAGTAGTAGCTGTAGTAGTACGGGTAGTAATGGTAGTAGCCGACACGGCCGGGTTCGAGGTTGTTGAGCACGAAACCAAACACCTTCGCCCCGCGGCTGACCGCGGTCATCTTCGCCACGCGAACGTACCGGCGCGAGGTGCGACCCGGCCCAGATGATGAACAGGACGCCGTCAACGGCCGAGCCGAGAATGGCACTGTCCGCGATGCCCATCACGGGCGGACAATCCACGACCACCCGGTCGTAGTGTTTGTAAGCCCACTCGAGAAACTCCTTCAACCGCCACCCGAGCAACAACTCCGCCGGGTTCGCCGGATAGGCGCCGCAAGTGATGACGTCCAGTTTGGCAACGTCACCGCGCTTGATGACTTCTTCGGGCGTTGCTTCCCCAAGCAACACATCGGCCAGACCCTTCTCTTTTTCAAAGCCAAAATACTTGTGGGTTTCGCCACGACGGAGATCCGCATCGACCAGCAACACCCGATCCTCGACCTGCGAGAACCCGATGGCAAGATTGACGCACGTGGTGGTCTTGCCTTCGCGCGGCACCGCGCTGGTGACCAGAATCGAACGAAGTTTCTCGCGCGGCGTGGAGAAGATGATTGCCGAGCGGACGACGCGATACGATTCGGCGACGCCGCCCTGTTGTTTCAGCCGGTCCAGCCGATGGGCGCTGAGATCGTCGGGGTTCCATTGCGCGGCCGGGATCATCCCGAGGAACGGCAGTTGCAACTCGCGCTCGACCTCTTCCGCCAACTTGATGGAATCATCGATGTACTCAATGAAGAACGCCAGGGCCAATCCCATGCCCAGGCCAAAGAACGCCGCCATCAGCAAGATCTTCATCTTCTTCGGGTAAACGGGCTCGGGTTGTAGAAGGGCGGGCTCCAACACGGACACGGTCCGCGAATTGAATCCCTGCGACACATCAATTTTCATCAACTGGGACAGGAGCGCATTGTAGAGGCTTTGGATTTGGTCGACGTCATCCTTCAACGTCTTCCATTCGGTTGCCTTTTCGCCATCGATATACACCGCGTCGTCCAATTGCTTGCCGAGCGCCGACATTTCATCGAAGTTTTTCTTGGCGACCACCAGATCCGCGTCCGCCTTCTGCCGGATAAACTCGATCTCCCCATTGATCTGTGAGGTTGTCTCGGTCAATTGCTGTTCGACTTCCATCAGCGCCGGATGTCGCGGTTTGTAGATCTTGCGCATTTCATCCAGCTTGACCTCCAATTCCCGCTTCCGTCTCTCCAGTTCAAACAGCTGTTTGGACACCGTTTCATTCAACGCACCAAACGAGTACCGGCCCAATTCGTCCGAGGCTTTCGCTTGAACGTCGCCGACGGGAGGAGCGTTCGGGTCTTCGACCATGATTCTCACCGTGGCCGTCATGACCTTCTGCAGTTCATCCGTGTAAATGATTCCACCGCGGTCACCCCATTCCTTGGGTTTGACCAGTTTGTTGCCCAACAGTCCTTGCTTGATATTTTCGGCAAGAGCTTGCGTCGTGAGGCCATCGGCCGGTACGGCGCCGATGCCGGGATAGTTAATGGTGCCGTCTGCCCCAACCTCCACCCGCGCGTTCAGGGAGGGATCTTCTTCCACAAAGATGTCCAGTTGCATGCCCTTGGAGACAACCCGCTGGGCTTCATTGGAGCTGGCGGCCCCTTGCGCGAACGAATCGATCCCCTCCTCGCGCTCCGCTGCCAGCAGGGCCAGCACCGTCGAGGTATCCGGTCGGCTGTCGAGCAGTTCCTTGCGGGTCTTGGCCTCGTTGTAGGCTTTGGCGGCCGTGGCATAACCGTAGTTCAGCATGTTGAACCGCTTGTACCAAGCGAACCCCACGCTGCCCATCGGGTCCACGTGGTTCTGCTTGGCGTAGTCCAGCATCTTCTCGGTCGCCGCCTGCTTCTCCTCCCCGAGACGCTTGATTTCCCGCGTCAACATCAGCAGCGCGGACTCGGAACTTTGCGCGCGCTGCTCGTCACGAAAGTGCATGTATTCCTCGCAGAGCGTATTGTCGAAATCCTTCGCAAAATCCGGCGAGGGACTTTGCGCACGAATCATCAGGATCGCCGCGCCACGAACGGGCTCGACCTTCAGGTCCGCCAGGTTCTCGCGGATTTCGTCCGGGGTTTTCCGCATCCGCAACTGGACGCGACGCAACATCGTTTGCTCGGTGAGAATCTCAATCTGCGTGGCATAGAATCGGCTCTCGTCCTCACGCGTCACTTCGGAAACCGGCACCGATCCGCCGGCCGTTGTCACCAACAACTTGGCATCCGCTTCGTAAATTTGTTGTCGGGTAAACAGGAACGCCGTGGTGCCGGCCATGCTGAGTAGAAAGCAAATCAGCACGAGCCACTTCCGCTTCAGCAGAACGGCGATATACTCCTTGATGTCGACGCTCTCGGACCTGTTTTCCGCGACGTTTTGGGTCATCATAGGCAACTCCCGTTTAGCGTCCTGGCCCCCCCATGGCTAAAAGTTGATCAACTTCTCCGGCACGATGATCCAGTCCCCGTCCTGGACCTGGATGTCTTTTTCAAACTCACCGCGTTTCATGATTCGATCCACATCAATGTACGTGAGGTATTTCTTCCCCGTTTTGTCGTAGCGGATCAGTTGCACTTTGCCACCATTGGCAAACGTCGCGAAGTTGCCCGCCGCGATGATCGCCTTGGTCACGGTAAAGCGTTCGTCCTTCGGCAACAACAACGGACCGGGCCGATTCACGTTCCCGATCACGTAGATGACGCCCCCCGCACCGCCGCCACCGGTGGCGAGGGCCGACTCGATGGCCACCGTTACCGTGGCCTTCTGGAAATAATCTTTCTCCAAGCCTTCCTTGATCTTCTGCGCCACCTCATCGGCCGTCAGTCCCTCCGCCTGGATACGACCGAGTGGCACAAAGTCAATCGCCCCGCTGATCGGCACCACGTAGACGTGATCGAGACTGTGATCCTGATCCACGGTCACGCTGATGCTGACGCCGGGGACAATCACACGCGGCTTGGCGTTGGTTCCGGTCGTTGCATTCGTGTCGACGGTGCTGTAGGCTGCACCGCTGGTTGTGGCAGCAAATTTCTCTGGAGACAAGACGTGTACATTTTGGTTAGACTGGCACCCGGCGGCAAGCAATAGCCAAAGTGCACCAAACGTGGAAATCCATCTCATGAGCATTTTATCATATCTCTGGCCACCTGCATCGTCAAGCTGGCGGACCAGCGGTTTGTTGTTCGCTATCGTTCTTGCCGCAAACACAAAATCTCTCTGATATCCAATGAGTTCGACACAACAACATCATCAGCAACTTAAAGACCTCCTGTCCCGATCCGACTGGGACGGCGCCCAAGCCTTTTGGCTCGAATTAGCAGAGCAATTCTCTGACCAACCCGAGTTTCTGCTTCTACTCATAAAGGAATTTGCCGACGCCGGACAGACCGAAATGGCCGCCGAACTCGCCTCACTGATCGCCGAGAGCATCAAAGCCGACGGCAAACATCACGAATGGCTCTATGCCCTTAAGCTGCAAGCAGAAGCGAAGCCAACTGACAGGCAGCTCCGGGCCGAGCTTGTCGTGGCCTTTAGCCAACTCCATGAGTCCGACCCCCGCCTGAAGACCATCCTCAACGTCGCAGAGCTTGATCAAAATCGTACACCCCTGCCCACCGCGATTGCCCGGATTGAAACTCTGCTCGCGCTACAGGTGGGTACCTACGGCCAGCACAAGAGCTGGGGGGTCGGCCGTGTGAAATCCTTCGACACGACGCTCGGCCAAATCGTCGTCGGCTTCACCCACAATCCATCCCACTCCATGCAACTGGCCTACGCCGCCGACAGCCTCACGCCCGTCGGCAACGACCACATCGAAGTCCGCAAGCTCACCGACCTTGAGGGCCTGAAGCGGCTCGCGACCGCAGACCCCGTCGCGCTGCTCCGTCTCGTGCTTCTCAGCCAGCACCGCGCGGCCACGACCGAGCGGATTGAAGCGCTGCTCGTGGGCACGGTCATTCCCGCCGATCAATGGAAAAAATGGTGGGAGAACACGCGCAAGCTGTTGAAGAAGGATTCCCACTTTGATCTCCCGGCGAAGAAAACCGACCCCGTGGTTCTGCGCACCGCGCCGGTGTCACAGCAGGACGAAATTCTCGAGGCGTTCCACGATGCCAAAGGGCTCACCCAGCAGATCGAGGTGGCCCGCCAGTTCCTCAAGCTCGTGGACGAACTCGAAAACGCCGAGCTTTTGATCCAGGAGTTTCAGGACACGCTGCTCGAAACGCTCAAGAAAACTCCGGCGAGCCGGCACGTCGAGCGCATCGAAGCTGTCGTCGTTCTCGAACAACTCCGCGAGCACCAGAAGGCGCCCGCCGAGGACACCACCGCCTTGCTTGCCAGCTTCCTCTCGGCAACCCCGAACCTGTCGACGGTATTGGACGAGTTGAGCACGTCGACTCAAAGGCGCGCGCTCGCTGTCCTTAAGACCGCCGATCCTGACCGCTTGGTGCGGGAACTGAACCGGTTGTCCACCAAATCCCTCGATGAGATTCCGGACGTGCTTGCCCAGAGAGCGGACGCGATCGAGCAATGGGTCCACAATCAAACTGCCGGAACGGAATTGTTGTGCTGGATTTGCCGGAATATCTCAACTCCCGCTTCCCGCAAGGCGCATCCGTGGCTGGACGGACTGCAAACTCCCGCGCTGCTCTTCGCCGTCATCGAGTCAATCGAATCCGCCCCGAACAAGTCCGTCAGCAAAAAGCTGCGCGATGTGCTCTTCGGGGAAGAGGAACTCATGGCTGATCTTTTGGTTGAGGCCGACACCGAAACCGTGCGCAAGATTGCCCGCTTGATTCTCTCCACCTCGGCCTTCGAAGAACTTGATCGCCGCTCGCTCCTCGCGCGCGTCGTCAAAGAGCATCCGTTCGTGCAGGAGTTTCTCGTCACCAAGACCGTCAAGGAGCAGCCGCTCATCGTCTCGTGGGGCAGCTACAACAAGCGCCGCGCCGAACTCGACGACATCATCCAGAAAAAGATCCCGCAGAACAGCAAAGAGATCGGGCTGGCCCGCAGTTACGGCGATCTGCGCGAGAATTTCGAATTCAAAGCCGCCAAGGACATGCAGAAACTTCTCATGCGCCGACGCGCCGAACTGGAAATCCTCTTATCGCGCGCCCAGCCAACCGATTTCGCCGACGCCAAGACCGATGTCGTCAGTATCGGCACCAGTGTCACCGTGACCGACCTCGGCGCCAACCGGTCGCAGACCTATCACATCCTCGGCGCGTGGGACGGCGATCCGGCGCGCGGCATCATCAGTTACCCCGCCGCCCTCGCGCAGACGCTGCTGAATAAAAAGGTCGGCGACACTGTCGAAGCCGCCGGCGAAACCACCCCGCAAAAACTTCGCATCGACAAGATCGCGAAACCGCCCGCCGAGATGCTCCAATCACTGTAGCCCTCTTACGTGCCACCGGGCAGCCACCGATCGGCCAGATGCGGGTCGAGGGGCTCGCGGGTCGTGGGGGGAAGATTGGCGGCGGCGCGGCGTAGTCCCGGCGCGAGTTCACGACGGGCCAACAACGCGGAAGTGTCATCCGACCATACCCATTCGTAGCCATGTGACAAAAGATCGTCGGGCTGCAACTGCGTCGTCCGCAATTCAACAATGATGAAATCCACGCGGTATCGCCGCAGTAATTCATCCCAGTTCGCGCCGTCCTTGTAGAACAACGCGTGGTTCATCTCGAACGTCTTGTCGGGATAGGTCTCTTCGTAGCGTCCGTCCATCGACACCTTGATTCGTGGGGCCAGCCGCCAGGATGCGTAACTGCCCCAGCGAAACGGCACGGCCAGATTTCCTTCCGCGTGGGCCAAGTCGAGGATGTCCACCGTGCGGACGGGATAAAAGAATTTGGCCAGTTCCGACGGCTGTAGCGCCGCCTGCGGCAAAAACCTCCATGCCACCACCGCCGCGATCACGACGTACGCCGCCGCGACGGCCTCCACTCGCAACCGCTTTCCGTCGAGGTACGGCCCGACGTACACGAGCGCGGCCAGTCCGAAAAACGGCGCGTGCCGCCGGTGCAACCACGCCGCTATTGCCGTCAGCGCCAGCATGGTCAGCCCGCTCCCGGTGCGGCGTTTCCATCCCCAGGCAACGGCGCCGAGAACGACCACGAACAAGAGCCGAAAACCAAAATACGAATCAAATCCCCACACCGGCATTCGACCCCATTCGCCAATATCGGCGCGCGGATGCAGCCACGCGGGCACGAGATATGTCCAAAAACTCAATCCATACGGATTCACACAAGTGACCGCCAGCGCGGCCAGCAGCGTGGCCAAGGCGGCGCGTGTCCTCAACCATACCGTATACACAGCAATTGCCGCGAGGCCCACGATAAACCCGCCGTGGACGTTGGCCCACACGAGCATCAGTGCCACGATGGCGAACGACGGCCAACGCCGCCCGCCCCGCATTAGTTCCAGCCACCACAGCGTTGCGGCGAAGAAAAGATACGTGAGCACATGGCTGCGCACCACGGGCACATAACCGGGCAATACCGCCAGCGCGCACGGCACGGCCAGAAACAGCACGCCAGCCCACTTTGTCCCGCTGGCACGCGAGGCGGCGATGCACACCGCGAGCGCCCCGAGCGCGACGCCGATCTTGAAAATCATCAGCGATGCCGGCCCAAACCAATTCAGCATCGCGAAAAACAGCACCCCCGCACCCCATTCGTGGTCAATCCATTGCGGCAGCGTCGGTGTGAATGCGAACACATCCTGGCGCATCACCGTACCCGTCTTCCATACGTGTGCGCCGACTGCCAGACGCGCCCACAGATCGCCATCAATGGCACTGTGGTCGGCCAGCACGACGGCAAAAGCGAAGGCGCCGAGGACGAGGGAAACGGCCACGAACCATCTTTCCTTCCGCATCCCGCGCACTCTGAAATGCACCCGTGCTGGTGTCCAGCGTAAAAGGAACCCATCGCCAGACCACGCCATGACGGGGTGGACAGTTTTGTAACTAGTTGCGCCCTGAATACTTGCGGATGGGCACGGAGTCGGCGAAACCCATTCTTCCGGCACGAGCGTTGCTTGTAATAAGGTTTCGGGTGCCCTAGCCGGTGCAACGGATTGAGTTAGGAGGACCGTAAAGAAAATGAAGCGAAAATCACTTGGTTCACTGAGGCCAGTTGCTCTGCTCCTGGCGCTGCTGCCGGGCCTGGCCGCAAGTGCTTTGGGCGCGTCTCAGCCGCCGATCTATGCCACCAGCCAGTTCCAGCGTGAGGTGGACACGCCGAGTCCGGGACCTTCCGGCCTCGCCGTCCTTGAGGAAAAGGGCTCCGTCCAAATCTTCTCAGTAAGAGCCAACAATCTGTCCGGGCCATCCGGTGGGTCGGGCGGGTCAAGTGCATCAAACGCTGCCTTTGGCGTTTTTATCAGTACGGCAAACAATACGAATACCCCTGTTTCCTTGATCGGGCCCATGAATCTTCTGGGCACCAACGACACGTGGGTCCTCAAGTACGAGGGTGTCGGCGCTGCGCCCGCACAGCTGGGCGTTGCCGATCTGCAGGAACTCTCCGGTCTGTACCTGGTCATCGGGAACCCGGGTCCCACAAATATTGTCGGTGGCTCGACGAATATTGTCGATTGCGTGACAAATATTATCGGCTGCGTGACGAATATTATCGATGGCCTGACAAATATTGTCGGTTGCGCGCCGGAAATTGACGGTTGCGTGACGAATATTGACGGCGGCGTGACGAATTTCTTTGCCAACACAGTGCTCTTTGCCCAGATACCGCCCTTCACGACAAAGGCCGAGGCGCCGCATTACAACCTGAAGTCGCATTTGACCACACTATCCATCCCGCCCAACCCCATTGAAAAGGGTTATGTAAAAACAATCTTTACCGGCTCAACGGGCCATAGTTTTTTCGACCTCTACGCGCATAATTTGTCGGGTGGCCAGCCGTACTCGATCTTCATTGAATACCACATTCCATCGCCCGCATCGACGATCATGAGCAATATCGGCCCCCTGGCGATATCGACAAACAATCTACACACCGGCACCTATACTCGCGACACCCGTAGGGGAGAGACGTTGCCGTTTAGTTCTGCCACGGTCAGCAATCTATCGGGTCTAGCCATCCAGATCCGCGACGAATTTAACGAGATCCACCTCGAAGGCATCATCCCGTAGCGGCCCGCTCCACGCGAGCGAATCACCTGAAATCCAGGCGGGCATTTCCTCTTACGGCAACGAGATGTTCACCCGGTAGAACTTCTGCGTTTGGGTCGCGCTCAGATCTGTGACAGTGACCTGCGCCTGCGGGACGTTGGTCGTCAGCACGCTGGTGGTTGTGAGCGTCGCGTACGCGGCGCCGACAAGATTGGTGGTGAACTGCACCGTGTACGTCTGCCCGAATCCAATCAGGATCGGATTGTACGTCAACGCCTTCTGAGTCGGCTGACCCGCCACCGGCGCGACCGTCAGCGCGAACACGGAGGCTGGATTCGTCGGGTTCAACCCCGCCACGAACTTGAACAGGTTGTCCTGACCTGTCCCGTCGGCATCGCAAGTCGCGCAGTCGGAGTTGTTGGTCGGTGTCACAACGTCGAAATACGCCTGCCGCCACCAATCCGGGATGCCGTCGCCGATGCTATCAGGAGCAAAAACCTCCAGGATCGTGTTGCTGGTCGCGCCCAGATAATACCCATCCACTGTGGCGCTTGACAGCGCGTAGACGTTGGCCGGACTTAGCACGCCACTGCCGCTGATCGACGCGACCGGATACGGCTCGTTAGGACTACTCCAGTCAATGTCAGAACCGGACAAACTTGTCATCGTGTCGTCGTCCAGTGTCGCCGTGCCGCTGAGTAGCGTCGTGCTGCCGACGCCGACCGAATTCGGCTCAGCCGTTACGACCATGCTGACGACTTCGGTAAGTTGGCCGATGTACCCATCCTTCGCCGTGTCGGCCGAGGCGCTGGAGATGCCGCCGATCCCGCCCACGCTTCCGTCCATCGTGTAATTGGCGCTCGACGTGCGCAATCCGCCGCCGTCAATCGAGCTGGTGGTGATGACGCTGGCGGCGAAGGTGGGTACAACAATCAGGAACACGCCGCACACCACCGCGATGCCTTTGTCGTGGTAGGGACGGACCGGCGGTCGCGCCCTGCGTCGAATCGTTTGTGTTACACGCGCATTCATGGCACCTCCGTGTCGGCCTACTGTTTTTGAAACAGATAGAATTGGCCAAGTTGAACCGGGACGCTGTTGGTGTTGGTTTCTGGCAACAAGGCCCATACGTCGTGGAAGTAGCTGCCATTCTGCCCCCCGAGCAACCAAATCGACCCATTGAACACGACCGAGGGGAACTGAGTCCGAGCGCTCCACGGGGCGGAGGCGGTCACCTCCGTCCAGTTTGTGCCGTCCGGCGAGGACCACACGTCGTTAAAGAAGCTGCTGCCATTGTACCCCCCGAGCGCCCACATTTGCCCATTGAACACGACCACCGGGAACTCATACCGAGCCTTCCATGGGGCGGAGGCGGTCACCTCCGTCCAGTTTGTGCCATCCGACGAGGACCACACGTCGTTTGTGTAGCTGTCATTGTACCCCCCGAGCACCCACATTTGCCCATTGAACACGACCGAGGGGAAATAAGACCGAGCCTTCCATGGGGCGGAGGCGGTCACCTGCGTCCAGTTTGTACCGTCCGGCGAGGACCACACGTCGTTTGTGTAGTAGCCATTGCACCACCCCCCGAGCACCCACATTTGCCCATTGAACACGACCGAGGGGAAATAAGACCGAGCACTCCACGGGGCAGCGGCAGTCACCTCCGTCCAGTTTGTGCCGTCCGACGAGGACCACACGTCGTTGAGGAGGTTGGGGTTCCCTCCACTCCCTCCGAGCACCCACATTTGCCCATTGAACACGACCGAGGGGAAACCATACCGAGCGCTCCACGGAGCGAAGGCGGTGACCTGCGTCCAGTTTGTGCCGTCCGACGAGGACCACACGTCGTTGAGCCTGAGGTTATCGTACCCCCCGAGCATCCACATTTGCCCATTGAACGTGACCGAGGGGAAATAAATCCGACCGGCCCACGGGGCAGCGGCAATCACCTCCGTCCACGTATTGCTATAGGAAAAAACAAAAACGTTGGTGGTGAAGGGAGCGAACCCAGCCGCAGTCAGGGAGGCGTTGCTGGCCGTTTGGGAAAGCATCAAGCCGCTTGAGGGTACCAGTCCGGCTCCCGGCGCTATATTCGCCGCAGTGACGGCGTTGCTGGCGAGCTGGCTGGTGCCGACCGCTCCGTTGGCAATTGCTACGGCAGTTACGGCACCGGTCGCAAGCTGGTTGCTGGTGATGGCTCCGTTGGGCACGTTGGCAGCAATCATGGCGTAGCCGACGGAGGCGATGCGCTGGTCGGGGCTGAGTTGCTGGACGCCGTTGACGCCATCGTTGAACCAGACGCGCAACAGCACGTCGGCGTTGGTGAACACGGTCGCGGGGATCGCCGCCGACATGCCGGAAATCGCCGTGTTGCCCAACAGCACCGAATACAACCCGTTGTTCACGGGCAGCGACACGACGCTGTTGCCGTTGCTCCAGTAGGTGACGGTGGTGGCGTTGCTGTTGATCAGCGCAAACTGGAACGACCCGGTGCCGTTGAAATTCGTGCCGTTGTCCACGATGCGGCCCTGGTAGTTGAGGATGCCCGGCACTTGGGCGCGCGCGGTGAGCGTGAGCGTGAGGCTCAGTGCGATGACGATGAGGATTCTGGTCTTCATGATTGGCTCTCCTTCGATGTTGGAAAGAGCGTGGGGAGGTCGTGCGGGTAGACGGATAGAGTTGCGTCCTGATGAACCGCCTTACGGTACGACCCGCGTGATGCCCTTAACGTCAGCGTGCCCTATGATTCCGGAGGGATACGGAGGAGGAGACGCAAACGGGACGCCAGCTTCTTCGGTTCTCCAGCCAGACGGAGATTAAAGCAAGTTAGGCCCAAAATTTCAAGCAAATTCGGGCCTTCCAAGGCCATCGGAAGTGTTGACACAACACCCGGTTACCCGATGCCGCTCTTGGCGTGGCCGTCTTCGTGTAAGCAGTCCGCTCCGGAACCAATCTCAACAATGTGCTGCGTCACCCGGAGACGCGACAACAACGCGGCTCGCCAAGGTTGTCTCTTGGGCGGGCAGCCACTATAACTTCCCGCTGTGCGCATCATCGTCACGGGATTGGTCGGGCAATACGCGTTCGGGGGCGTGGCGTGGGACTACCTGCAGTTCGTCGAGGGGTTCCGCCAACTGGGCCACGATGTGTTTTACCTCGAAGACACCGAGATGTGGCCGTATGACCCGATCCAGAACACCATCAGCGAGGACTGCCGCTACAACGTCAGCTACCTGCGCGGCGTGATGGAAAAACTCGGGTTGGCCGACCGCTGGATGTATCGGAGCGCGCCCGATGCGAGTTACCACGGCCGTACCGAAGCGGAAGCGAAAGAGATTTGCGCCACGGCCGACTTCTTCCTGAATGTCTCAGGGTGCGGCTGGCTGCGGCCCGAATACCTCGCCATCCCCCACAAGGCGTTCCTCGATTCCGACCCGATGTTCACGCAGGTCGCGCTCGCGGCCGGCAATCGGGACGTGTTCGACCGGATCCGCGCGCACGACCGTCATTTTACGTTTGCCGAAAACATCGGTGCCCGCGACTGCCGGGTTCCCCATGCCGGGTTCCACTGGATTCCGACGCGTCAACCGGTCGTCCTCGACTGGTGGAATATGGACACAGCGGCGCCCCGCGACGTCTTCACCACGGTGATGAACTGGGTTTCCTACAAGAATTGCGAATACAACGGCGAAACATGGGGACAGAAAGACCTCGAGTTCCTCAAGTTTCTCGACCTCCCGCAGCGGACCGCGCAGAAGTTCGAAATCGCCATGGGCATGGGGCCCGGCATGAAACGTCCCACGGAAATGCTTCAACAGAAAGGCTGGCAGATCATCGAGCCGGCGGAACGGCTGCCCGACCCGTGGACCTATCGCGAGTATTTGAGCCGCTCCAAGGGCGAGTGGAGCGTCGCCAAGGAAGGCTACGTCAAATCGCGCAGCGGATGGTTCAGTTGCCGCAGCGCCTGTTATCTCGCGCTCGGACGACCGTGCGTGCTGCAGGACACGGGCTGGAGTAACGTTTACCCCACCGGCCGCGGGTTGTTTGCGTTTCGCACGCTCAACGAGGCGGTGGCGGGAATTGATGCCATCAACTCGGATTATGCCGCGCATTCGCGCGCCGCGCGCGAGTTGGCCGCGAAAATGTTCGATGCGCGCACGGTCCTCGCCGATCTGCTCGCGAAAGCCACCGCATGAGCCGGCCCATCGCCATCTTCGCGGGCTATCTCGCCCGGTATCCCCTCGGCGGCCATCTCTTGTCGCAGTACCACTTTCTCGCAGGCCTCGCGAAACTCGGCTACGAAGTCGTCTTCCTCGAGCACTACGGCTGGCCGAACGCGTGTTATGACCCGCGCACCAACACGATGACCGACGATCCGACGTACGGACTGGGGCAAATCCTTCCGTTTTTCAAACGAATCGGCCTGCAACGCTGGTGTTACGTAGATGCCGCCGCGCAATGGCACGGCTCGCAGCGCGACGAGGTCCGAGCCTTGTGCCGCGATGCGGCGTTCGTGATGAGTTCTTCCTCCACCACGTGGCTCGAAGAGTTGCGCGAGTGCGCGAGGCGCATCTTTGTCGATATCGACCCCGGCTTCACACAATTCAAGATGTCGCCCACGCCGAGTCCGTCCTGTCCGGGCTACGCGTCGCCGTACGATTTCAATTTTCACTTCACCTTTGGCGAACGGATCGGCCGACCCGATTGCCCGATCCCGACGCATGGCCTGTGCTGGCATCCGTTTCGTCAACCGCTTGCTCTCGACCTGATCTCCCCGCAGTTCACTCCCCAGGCCCCACGATTTACGACTGTGATGAGCTGGAGTGCGTACGGCAGCGTCGAGTATCGGGGCGTGAACTACGGCCAGAAAAATATCGAGTTGCTCAAGTATCTCGACCTGCCCCGCCGCGCCGGTAACGTGTTCGAGATCGCGCTCGGCGGCGTGGGCGCTCCCGCGCAACCGTTGCGCGATTCCGGCTGGATCGTTTCCGAATCGCTGGCCGCGACGTTGAACGTGGAGGCGTACCTCGATTACATCGGCCACTCCCGCGGCGAATTCAGCGTGGCCAAGGAAGCCTACGTCAAGACGCGCTGTGGTTGGTTCAGCGATCGCACGGTCGCCTATCTCGCCTCGGGCAAACCAGCCATCGTGCAAGACACCGGCTTCCGTGACGTTCTCCCCTGCGGCGAGGGACTCTTCGCATTCCAAACAGCGGACGATGTCGTGAACGCGGTCGAAGAAATCGGTAAGGACTACGAGCGCCATTGCCGGGCCGCGAGGCGAATGGCGCAGGAGTATTTTGATTCGGACAAGGTGCTGCGGACGATGCTCCAAACGTGCGACGTGCCCGTCCCACGCTAGCCCGCCTGAGGCGGGCTAGTCGGGTTTCACGAATTTCTTCGGCGCGCTGAGCTTGATCAGCTTCAGTTGCTTCGCGCAGAGATCCAGCAAGGCAGTGGCCAGTCGCAGGCTTCGGCGTGTGCGCAATTGGAGATACCCTGCCCAAAGACCAATCAGCGCGAGCGGAACTATCGTGAGTCCCCACAACATCCACAACGGCACTTCCGCCACGGGCAACGCCAGCGACCACCATAATCGCGCCGCCAGACACATGCCGACCGCCATCGCGAAGAACGACATCTTCCCGAGGAACGTCCAGCCACCCTCCAGGTGCGCCCGCAGCAGCCGCTTCTCGCCACCGTGGTTTTCCGCCACGGTCTTGACATCCACCCGCGTGAAGCGGTCGCCGTAAATGGTCAGGTCAAATTCGTCCCAGCCACTGTCGGTCCGCGCCTGCCATTGATCGCGGTCCAGCAATTCCAGCAGCGCCTCCAGAAACGTGAACCGCTCGATGCTCTTTTCGTTCCAGTAATTGAGTGTGTGCATGGAGCCCAGTCCTTTATATTGCGCGGCCAGGATGCGCACCGCCTGATACGCCGCCGCGGGCGTCTCGGAACGTCGTAGCCGCCGCGCATACTTCGGCCATCCTCGCACCACCGGCTGCAGCAGGTACAAGATCGCCACCAGCGGACGCGACCACCATTGCATCTGCCACGGCGGCAATTCCACGCTCGCCGCCGCCACCGTTGCCACCGCCAAACTCGCGCAGAGGCTTAACACGGGCAGCGGCCACAACGCCGGCCACACCGTCGCCAGGAGGAACGCTCCCAGCGTAAACACCACGTGCCATTCCAAACTCGTCACGAGCGTCAGCAGTCCGCTGGGCTCGGGCGTGTACAACGTCTGGAACAACGCACTGCCAAACGTGCCGTGGTAGATGACGAATTTCCCGAAGAACCCGGCGATCCGCGTCGGACTGTAGATCCGCCCGCGCCAACGCATCCCGCCCAGGCTGTTGAAGAATTCGGGATGCTTGCGACGCAGGAGCGCTTCGGCCACGCCGTAGCCGCGCTGCTGCTTGAGGTACGCCTGGATGGTGTTGCGGCGGTAATGCCACACGAAACCTGAATGCGAAAACGCGATTTTCCGTCCGCGCTGCAGCAGCCGCCAGCAAACGTCCACGTCGTCACCCGCCGCGCGAAATTGCCGGTCAAACCCGTGAATCTCCTCGAGCGCCCATTTCCAAAACGCCATGTTGCAGCCGGGAATGTGCTCGGCGTTGCGGTCGTCCAGCATCACGTGCGCGGGACCGCCCGGCGATACCGCCACGCAGCCCGCGACCGGGCTGTCTTCCGGCGGCGGGAAATTGTGGCCCCCGATCGCGCACGCGTCGGTCTTGAGCAGGTCGCCCACGACGTAATACAACCAGTCTTCGTCCACGCGGCAATCGCTGTCGGTAAACGCGACGATCTCGCCCGCCGCGGCCTCGATGCCCGTATTGCGCGCCGCGCTCAGGCCCAGGTTCTCCTGGTGGATCGTGCGCACCGTCGGATAATGCGATGCGACCCGCGCCGTGTCATCCGTCGAGCCATCGTCCACAAGGATGATCTCGTAGTTCGGGTAGTTCAGGTGCGTCAACGAATCGAGGCACGCGGGTAACGTCCGCCCGCCGTTGTAACTGGCCACGACCACGCTGACCTTCGGATATTGCGGCAGCGGAAAGTACGGCGCTCGCTTGTATTGTTCGGCGACCGCGTGGAACGAAGGACGCGGCCTGCGGTCGCGCGTGGTCAGCCCGAAATACCAGTTCTCAATTTGATGCCCGCCCGTATGCCAGTCGTCCGTGAACGAAAAGATGAACGTGCCCGCCAGACCCTCCCGGCAGGCGATCTCAATATGCCCGCTCAGGATCTGCGCCTTGGCGTCCTCGCCCTCGCGCACGGAATCGATCCCGAACTCCGCCAACACCAGCGGCTTGTCGCCCGCGATGTTCTGCAGGCGGTCGAGGTAGTTGGAAAACGGGCGCGGCTCGTGCAGATACACGTTGAAGCTGACGAAATCGAGGCTGGTCGGTTGCAGGAACTCGGTGGTGGGAAAATTGACGAACGTGACGAGCCGTTGCGGGTCCACTTCCTTGACAATCGCGGCCAGTTCATCAATGAAGTGCGCAATGCGCGTCGCCCCGTACCAGCGGCAGATGTCGGGCGGGATTTCGTTGGCCAACGTCAGGGCGAACACCGCCGGGTGACCCGCTACCGCCCTGGCCGCCTCCCGCGTCGCGCGCCGCGCAAACTGGACCGTCTCCACGTCTTCGAGAAAACACGTGTGCTTGGGCCAATAATAGTCCACCAACACCTTCAACCCGTGCTCTTGCGCCAGGTCGAGAAACCAGCGCGGCGGGACGTGATAGACCCGCAGGCAGTTCGCGTGGAGCTGCTTCATCAACTCGAAATCGCGCTCCACCTGCTCCGGGCTTCGGGAATGTGCCGCCCGCCTCGTCCGGCTTGAACGGCCCGTACGTCACGCCCTTGGGGTGAAACTTCTGCGGGCCGACCCGGAAGAATTTGCCGTCCGTGACGATCCGTTCCGCCGGCGTGGCCACCCGCGGCGATTTAATGGTCGCCGGCTCGGACGCTACCGCTTGGTCCATTGACCTCAAAACCGTTGCGGCGGGTCTCACTGGCAGAGTCTCGATTACTCGGGAAGTTGGCACGGATTCATTCGTGTTGAGGGCGCTACAACGACCAACAGCAAGTTTAACAGACAATCTCACCACCGTCAATCCGAGCCCGCCGCATGCCAAATTGGGTTCGTTTCGTAACCCCTCCCCTATAGCGGCGGTCGGAGCCTGCACTGAGTGCAGTCAAAGGGTGGCGAAACAATTACGACGGCAGGCGGGACGCCCCCTCCCCTAACTTTCCGCCTGGGCCTTCTTGGCGGCCTGTGCTTCGGCGACGACTTTCACAGCAACGTGTTGGGGAACCTGTTCGTAGTGGGAGAATTCCATCTCGAACGAGGCGCGGCCACCGGTCATCGACCGCAGTTCGCTGGCGTACTTGAACAACTCGGCCTGTGGCACCTGGCCTTTGATGGCTTGCAAGCCGTCCGCCGGCTCGACGCTGAGGATGCGGCCACGGCGGTGGTTCAGATCACCCGTGACGTCGCCCATGTACTGGTCGGGAACGAACACGGTGACGTTCATGATCGGTTCGAGCAGCGCGGGACGCGCCTTCTGCATCGCTTCCTTGAACGCGTGCAGACCCGCAATCTTGAAGCTGATTTCGTTGGAGTCGACGTCGTGATACGAGCCGTCGTACACAATCGCCCGCACATCGACCACCGGAAAGCCCGCCACGACTCCCCCCTGCATTCCTTCCATGCAGCCTTTCTCGACCGCCGGAATGAAATTGCGCGGGATGGACCCGCCGACCACTTCGCTGTCAAACTCGAAGCCTTTCCCGCGTGGCTGCGGCTCGATCTTCACGTACGCTTCGCCGTATTGGCCGTGGCCGCCGGATTGTTTCTTGTGCTTGTAATGGCCGTCGCCTTTGGCGGTAATGGTCTCCTTGTAATCCACCTTCGGTGTGCTGAGGTCGACGTTGACCCCCAGCCGCTTCTTCAAATTGTCCACGACCACCGCCAGGTGCTGGTCGCCCATCCCCGAAATGACCAGCTCCTTCGTGTTCGGATTCCGTTCCATGTGAAACGTCGGGTCCTCCTCGACCAGCCGATGCAGCGCGACGCTGATTTTTTCCTCGTCCTTCGCCGTGTGCGGATGCACCGCGTAACTCATCACCGACCGCGGGAACCGGATCGGCGGGAATTTCACGACCTTGGCGGGATCGCACAGCGTATTGTTGATGTGCGTGTCCTTGAGCTTGGCCAACGCCACAATCTCGCCCGGCCCGGCCTCCGCCACGATGGATTGCGTCTTGCCCTGCATACTCAGCAATTGCGGGATGCGTTCCTTTCCGCCGCGCGTGGCGTTGACCACGTCCAAATCGGATTTCAACGTGCCCGAAATCACGCGCACATACGCCAGATGTCCCGCGTACGGGTCCACCGTCGCCTTGAACACAAACCCGCTGAACGGCGCGTCCGCTTTCGGCTCGACGCTCCCGCCGTCTTCCGTGGCGACCGCGCCCACATCCGCCGGTGACGGCAGCAGCGCGGTGACGCCTTCCAATAGATTGCGCACCCCAACCTCTTTTTCCGCGCAACCGCAATAAATCGGCACGGTCGTGCCGTGGGCGACGCCGACGTGCGTGCCCTTGGTGATCTCGTCGACCGTCAGCGCCTGGCCGCCGAGGAATTCTTCGAGCAGTTTGTCGTCCTGCTCGGCGGCGGCTTCCTCCAGGCTCTCGTGGGACTTGTGAAACTGTTCTTTAAGCTCCGCCGGCACGTCCGCTTCGGGCGTGGTGCGCAGGTTCAGCACCTTCGAAAAACCCGATTCCTTGCCGAGCGGCAACTCGAACGGGATGCAGTTCTTCCCAAACACGCCGCGAATCTGCTCCACGCACCGGAAGAAGTCGCTGTTCTCCTTGTCGAGCTTGTTGACGAAGATCAGCCGCGGTTTCTGCATTTCGTCGAGCATCTTCCAGATGCGGCGCGCCCCGACCTCGATGCCGCCCACCCCGTCGATGACGACGATCGCCGCGTCCGCCGCGCGAACGGCGGCCAGCGTGTCACCAAAAAAATCGGAAAACCCCGGCGTGTCCAGCAGGGTGACCCGATGGCCCTCCCACTGGCAGTGAAACGTCTTGGCGTGAATGGTGATCTTGCGTTCGATCTCGTCGGGCAAACAATCCGCGGCGCTGCTCCCGTTGGCGACCCGGCCGTGAGTGTTCACCGCCTTCGAGATGAACAGCACGGCGTCGATCAACGAGGTCTTGCCGCTGGAGGCGTGGCCGACGACGGCTACCGTGCGAATCTTCGTGATGTCAACTGACATGTGGAAAATCTCCGTCAAAAACTGGTTTCGGTTGTGAAACTCCGCCTTACTCGCCGGGGCGAGGCTGCCTGAGATTGAACCCGAAGCCCGGGTGAATCAAGCAAAAAGCCCGTCAGGCCTGATGCTCATGATTCAGGCTTGACGGACTATCGGATTTGCTCTAAAGACCGACGTACAGGCTACTGAGGGATTACCAACCTTCATAACAAATGAGGAGGAAACACATGAGCAAACGTCTACTGCGCACAGCGATGGCTTTGGGTATTGCCGCGCTCGCGCTTTCGTTCGCGGGATCGGTTCAGGCCCAGGCCACGTCCACAAACTCGGCCGTGCCCCCGATTGGTTCCAAGCCGAGACCGCAACGCCATCAATACACGGGTGACATCGCGTCAATTGACTGCAAAGGCCGGCACCGTCATCGTCAAGAAGGGAAGCGCGGACAGCAAGACCTTCAAGATTGACGATAAGACCAAGTACAGCACCGCCGACAAGAAGGACGCGGCGATCGCGGACATCAAAGTCGGCGACAAGGTCACCGTCCACTACACCGAGGAAAACGGCGTAGCGACGGCACACCACATCGGCCCGCCCGCAGCGCCGAAGACTACCCAGTAACCGGATTCGCTCCGACCGATCAGGTCGTGGCATTTCAACAGGGAATCCAGCAATGGATTCCCTGTTTTCGTTTCGTCACGCGTCGCGGCTGAGGTACCGCGCCACGCCTTCTTCGAACCTCTGCTGTTGGAGCACAAATTCGCGTTCCGCCGGCTTGGGATCGCCCACGTTGTCCTCCTGCAACATCAGGAGCTGGTCGCGCGTGAACGGCGGATTCGCGAGAAGCCTCTCGAAGATCGCCGCCTGCACCCGCGCGATCGGCAATGGCAGGTGGACTTTCTTTTTCCGCGTGCCGAGAATCGCCTGCAGCTTGTCATACAGTTCGTTCCACGTGAACGCGTCCGGCCCGCACAGGTCGTAGGTCTTGCCGATGCTCACGTCGTTCCGAACCGCCCCGACAAACGCTTTCGCGACGTTCTCAACGGAAATCGGCTGGATTTTGGTGTTGCCGCTCCCCAACACCGGGATCAATGGCAGCCGCCGCACAAGCTGCGCCAGCGTGTTGATCCCCTTGTCTCTCGGGCCGTAGATGAACGACGGACGGAAGATCGTCCAAGCCAATCCGCTCTTGCGCACGGATTCCTCCCCCGCCCACTTGCTCTGGTGATAACGGCTCCGCGCGTTCTCCTGCACGCCGAGCGCGCTCATGTGCACGAACCGCTTCACGCCCGCTTTCTTCGCCTCATCAATCACGTGCCGGGTCGACTGCGCGTGCACCCGCTCGAACGTGTTTTCCTTCCATTCGTAGATGATTCCGACCAGATGGATGACGCAGTTCGCGTCCTTCAGCGCGCCTTCAATTGACGGCGCATACAGCACGTTGCCGTGAAACAATTCCACGCCGTATCGTTCCGCCAGCCATTGGGCCCGCTCTGGCTCGCGCACGATGGCCCGCACAGGATAACCCGCCTCGCGCGCCTGCTTGACGACTTCTTCGCCAACGAACCCCGTTGCCCCGGTAATCACAATCATCGGATCGTCACCTGAATCATCACGTTCATGCCGCCTTGGCTTCGTATTCCACGCGGCCGCCAATCACCGTCTTCAACACGTCGAACTTGTCGGTGAAAATCACCATGTCGGCGTCCTTCCGCACTTCGATGCTGCCTTTGCGGCCGCCCATTCCCAGCGCGCGCGCGGGATTCAGGCTCGCCATCCGCACCGCGTCAGGTCAACGAAGCGCCCGTCAACTCGACCATGTTCCGCACCATCTGAATCATCGTCGACACGCTGCCGGCCAGCGACGATGCCATCCGTGGTCATCCCCACGCCGTCGCGAACCACGGCGCCGGTTTCTCCGACCATGAACTTGGCGCCCTCGGCCAATCCCGCGCCCGCCGTCGCATCGGTGATCAGGCACACCTTGTCCACGCCCTTTGCCCGCACCGCCAGCCGCATCAGTTCCGGATGCACGTGCTTGCCGTCCGCGATCACTTCCACCATGACCCGCTCATCCGCCAGAAACGTCTCCAGCGCACCGGGCACCCGAAACGCGCCCGACTTGGACGCGCTCGACATGCAATTGAACAAATGCGTCGCGTGACACAACCCGCGATCCACCGCCGCGCGCGTTTGCTCGTAAGTGGCCGCTGTGTGACCGCCGCTCGGCAGGATCTCCCGTTCCAGGAGCGCGTCGATGAGTTCCAGCGCTCCGGTCGCTTCGGGTGCCAGCGTCATTTGCGTCACCAACTCCTCGTGTTCGAGCCACGGCAGGTACTCCGCCGGGTTCGCGTCACGGATATACTGCGCCGGCTGCGCCCCGTTGCGTTCCCGTGAAATATACGGCCCTTCGATGTGCGCCCCGACGATTTGCGCCCCGCCAAAATCGTGTCCCATCGCGTCGTCAATCGCCTGCAACGCTGCGGAAATTTTCTCCGTCGAATGCGTCGTGGTCGTCGGCGTCATCGCCGTCGTCCCGCCCGCCGCGTGAAATTTCGCAATCTGCGCCAGCGCTTCGACCGTGCCATCCATCGTGTCGCGGCCCAGCGCGCCGTGAACGTGCATGTCCACAAAGCCCGGCGCGACGAAGTTGTTCTGGGCGTCGATCACCTGCGCGTCTTCGGGCCACAACACCTGCGCCGTCGGCGTCGACCTGCTTGATCTTGCCGCCATCAATCACGACGCAATGCTGCTCCAGCACGCTGTGCGGCGCGATCACCCGTCCATTGATGATTACCACCATCTCCCGCGCAGTATGGCGAGCGACAGCCGGCCAGACAAGTCAGAATGAGTCGACGAGAACAAATCTATTTGAGAAACGTCCTTACCTCGCATCCGTCCTTTGTCAACCGGATCGTCACCGCGCCATCGTCGTCGGTGCGGAGGTAGGTGATGCCGCGCGCCGTCAGCCGGTCGCGCAACGCGGGTTCGGGATAGCGGTGGCTGTCTTCGGCGTTGACGACTTGCACGACGGTTTCGGGGCGCACCGCGTCGAGGAATTCCGCCGTGCACGATGATTCCTTGGAATGTTGTCCCTTCACGACGACCCGGGCGCGAAGGTCGGTGTAGTCCTTCAACAACCGTTTCTCAACCGTCTCGCCGGCATCGGACATCAACAGCACGCGCGTCGGCCCGTACTCGACGGCCAGCACGAGCGCGTTGTCATCGGCGCGGCTCGCGACCACGCCGGGAGGCGGGCTGAGCACCCGGATGCGCACATTCGGCGCGGAACCAAGTTCGTCGCCGGCTTTGACCACGCGCAGAGGAATCTCCCGAGCCTTGATCTGGTTCACCCATTCGGAGCAATACTTCGAGCGCGACAGGATCCCACTCCAGACGGCCTGCCGGGCGCCGACTTCGCTCGCCACGACAGTCAACCCCGCCGCATGGGCCTTGTCCCCGCAGGTCAGCACGGTCGCGGCGAGTCGATTCACGCCTTCCGACCGCAGAAACGGGACCACGACGTGCATCCCATCCCAGCCGCCGCCGCCGTCGATCAACAGGTCGTGGTGGCTTCCGAGCATCCGGGCAAAGATCGATGTGCCATCGCTCAACGAGAGCACGGTGAGATCGACTTTGTTAGACGGCCCATCGTGCACGAACAACGCCACAATCATGACCGGCACGGCGAGCGCCGCGATGATCCGCCGTCGTTGCACGGAAATCCACTTGCTCAACGCCAGCACACCGATTCCGTAATACGTCCACACCAACCACACGGGTGGCGCATGGACAAACCGGTGACCGAACGGCACGGCTCCAAGCCATTCCACGCCGCGGATCATCGTGGCAATCAGCAGACTGTTCGCATTGTTAAGTGTCAGCGCCAGCCATGCGCTCGCAGCGTGCGCCAGCGCGGCCAGCAAGCCGAGCGCGATGATGCACCCGAGCAACGGGATCACGAGAAGATTGGCGATGATGCTGATCGGCGTGAACAGGTTGAAATACAACGCCATCAACGGCACCAGCCCGAGCCACGCCGCCACGGAACAACTCAGCAGTTGGATGATCCGCCGCAAGCCGTCGCCCAAGCTTCTTTCTCCACTTCGGCACGAATTCCTCGGGCAGAAACGGATCCGTTGCGGCCCATGGCGACAACCGCGCTTCGATGAGCGGTGTCAGCGTCACGATGGCCAGCACGACCGAAAACGAAAGCAGGAACCCGCCGCCGAACAGTTGCGTCGGGTCGCAGAGGAGAATCACCAGCGCCGCCGCGGCCAGGCTGTTCAACGTGTCGGCGGGACGCACCAACATCCACCCGACCAACAGCGCGCACGCCATGATCAACGCCCGCACCGCGCCGGGATGCGCGCCGGTGGCGAAAACATACAGAACCAGTGCCGGCACCGCCGCGACGGCGCACCATCGTCGTGGAATCCGCGCCATGCGCAAGACGATCAGCACAATTCCCGTCACCAAACCGACGTGCAGTCCGTTGATGGCAAACACATGGAAGACACCGGTGCGCTGGAAATCCTTGTACGTCTCTGTCGGGATTTCCGAGCGCTCGCCGATCACCATTCCCGCGAGCGCACCGGCCAGCTTCGGCTCGCCCTCGAGGCCGAGGCGTAACGTGCGTTCGAGATACCGGCTCAACCGCAACGACATGGCGATCACGGGATTGCCCTGGTCATGGGCCTCCACTTCCAGCAAATCGTCCTTGCGGATCGTCGCGGTGAAATGAATCCCGCGCCGCGCCAGCCACCCCCGCCAATCGAATGCGCCCGGATTGCGCACCGGCGTCGGCACGCGCAACACTCCCGAAAACTGGATAAGGTCGCCGTAACGCAACGGCGCGACCGCGTGCGCGTCGCTCACGAACACCAGCACCGTCCCGGTTGCGGGAATCCATTGCCCGTTTTGCTGCACCGCCCGTAGTTCAAGGGAAAAGCGCAGTCGCTCGGTATCCGTTTCGCTGGCGGGTGTGTCGCGCTCGCCCGTGTCCGTGACGATCACACCCTGCAACGTGACACTTTGGTCGCGCGGTTCGAGCCGGCGCGCAATGTCGATCGGGGAGGAAATCGTTGTGGCCTGGCGATACCCGGCGATCCCCAACACGAACGCCGCCGCGAACAGCGCGATCCGGGCCAATGGCGTTCGCCGCAAGAAGAGGAAGAGAATGAGGCAACCAGCCGACGTCAGGAGCAACGGCGTCAGCGCCCAACCCACGAGCGACCCAATCCAAATCCCCGAGGCGTAGGTGACCACGAGCCCCGCGAGTGGACGTTTCATATTCTCAGCGCCCGGTGTCGGCCCACTTTCACGGCGTCACGAATGGCCATCGTCACAAATTGTTTCGCACGCGCGATGGACGCGGTCAAATCGTGCCCCAGCGCCAGGTTGGCGGCGATCGCCGCCGAGAACGTGCATCCCGTGCCGTGGGTCTTGATCCTCGGCACCATCGCCGCGCGGTATTCGTAAAAGCGTTTGCCATCGAATAAGACGTCCACGGCGCGGTTTGCCCCGGGCAAATGTCCGCCTTTGACCAGAAACGGGACGCCGTATTTCTCCGTGAGGACAAGGGCCGCCAAGCGCAAGTCATCGAGCGTGCGGATGGTGCGACGCGCGAGCACTTCCGCCTCGGCGAGGTTCGGCGTCACGACCGCGGCGTTTGGAAAGAGTTTCGATGTGAGCGCGGTGACGGCGTCTTTCTTGAGCAACAACGCGCTGCTGCTGGCCACCATGACCGGATCGACCACGAGTTTGCCGAACTTGCGACGGACAAATCCCGTGCGCGACCGCCTCAATGATCGCCGCGTCGTATAACATGCCGGTTTTCGCGCCGCCGACGGGGAACGCTTCAAAGATGCGGTCCATCTGCTCGGCCACGAGACGCGGGTTGAGTGGCTGCACGGCGCTGACACGAGACGGGTTCTGCGCCGTGATGCAGGTGATGGCGCTCGTGCCGAAAACGCCGTGCGCATGGAATGTCTTCAGGTCGGCCTGAATGCCCGCGCCACCGCCGCTGTCGGACCCGGCGACTGTGAGCGCGACTGCTGTTGTGCTTCTCCGTTTCACCCAGTCTCCGGGGGGATTCTACCGTGCACGCTGTGAAATGCAACGCGGGTGAATGTCAGAGCCGGGCGAGGACGCCGCGGTTGACCTCGGCGGCTTTGTCGGCGCCACAGAGGATTTCGACAAGCGCGAAGGCGAATTCCATCGCGGTGCCCGCGGCCTGGCTGGTGACAATGGGCCCGTCGATGACGACGCGTTGATCGGAAATCTCTTTCGCACCCGCGGCGACTTCCGTCCGAACACTGGGATGACTGGTGGCGGTGCGGCCTTTCAAGATGCCGTAGGCGGACAGGACGCTGGGCGCGGCGCAAATGGCCGCGATCCGGCGGTTTTTTGCCTGCAGGGTCTCAACAATTTGTTTGATGCGTGGATCGTTACGCAGATTGTTGGTGCCGGGCTGGCCACCCGGCAGAACGATCATATCGAAATCCCCGGCATGAACGTCATCCAGCGTGCAATCGGGAACATGCCGGGTTTTGCGCGAAGCTTCGATGGGACCGGATTGCGTTCCGGCAACCACCACGTCCACCCCGGCCCGCCTCAAAATGTCAATCACGGTGATGGCTTCAATTTCCTCGAAGCCGGGCGCGAGAGGCACGAGGACCTTTTTCATGGCGCCGTGTTGGGCAACTGGTTGGTGGAAATGGACGGGCCCGGCGGCACGGCGCCGGCGGTGGGTGTGCCATAGGCTTTGATGCGGACAACGGTGCTGATCCCGTCGTTGTCGGTATTGAAGCGCAGGGCAATGATCTCGCCTGTCTTCAATTGGTCCACTGTGACCTTGGCTTTGTCCCGGAAGATGTACGTTTGCGGCGTGTAGGTGAACGTCCGCACGCCATCGACCGTCGCGAGCCTGAGTTCGTGTCGCAGAAAATCAATGTCCCGGAGCGTGCCCTTGGTGAACGGCAGATTCTGGCGTTGCTGCCGGGCCTTATCCCGCGCGAGGTCTGTCGCCGATTTGATCTGGTTGGTGGAATCCTCCGATCGGCCCGGTGCGGACGTAAAACACATCAGCCACACAGCGAGAAACAGGAGCAGGGCAGGCTGTCGCGCCACGATCATGGGACGACGGAGAAAGGTCACTTGGGCTTGACGTTGGGTGATGCCGGCCGGTTTGCCGGCAGGTTCACCGGCGTGGTCACTTGTTTGAGGTCCGGGCGGGGTGGCGTCGAGCCCCCGACCGTCAACGGCGGCGCGACCATCTGCGGGATCTGCCGCAGGGACGCGTTGTTGTTTTTCGAGTCGATTTCGAACACCAAGCGTCGTGTTGCCGACCTGGATTTTGTCGCCCGAGGAGAGTGCGCACTCGAACACGCGGGCGCCATTGCGGTAGGTGCCGTTGGTGGAACCGAGATCCTTGAGCGAAAACTGGCTGTTGGCGAAGGTGAATCCGCAATGCACGCGCGAAATGAACGAGTCGCGCACGGAGATTTCGGACTCGGGCAGGCGACCGACAATCAGAGGTTTATTGGTGAACTCGAGGGTCTTTTCCGTCCCATCGGGCTTTTTATGAATGAGCAAGGGCATGATCGGCTAGCATCTCCAGGATTTCTTCCCGACGGGCGCTATATTCAACATCTGGGAGCACTGGCGTCAAGCTTTCAGTGGGCAACGCGCGTTCCAGCTCCACCCAGCTCTTGCAACCGCCGTAGGACTCACGCATGGCAAACCTCTCGGGAGCGGGCCGACGATAGACGCGTGTGAGGAGCGCATGCAACCCCGGTTCACGCCCGAATTGGAACCGCTCCTGCAAAATCTGCTCGCTCCAAATATGTCGTCCCTGCAGGCGCTTGAGCACTTCGGAGCCGGTGATCTGGATGACGGAATCGGCGACCGCGTAATATTCGATGTCGACGGCCTCTTTCGGAGCGGCGGCGGCCATGTCGCGCAACCGGGGGCGTTTGGACGGGATGATGGAGTGCTCGGCCTCGTGATATTGCGTCGGGAACAGCCAGAATTCGCGGTGGTCGACCTGGAACTGGCCGCGTTCCTCACGAATGCCGCCCTTGCGGAGGATCAGGACCTGTTCGCCCTGCCCCAACGCGTCCACGACGACCGCCCATTCTTTAAACGCGATATGGTTGCTCGGTTGCATTGCCCGGTAACTACTTAGCGCATCCGCCGCAACCTGTCCATTGGAAATCGGTAGTGTCCTAATTTGGGATTTTGGGTGTTGACGTGAGCGGTTGGGCTATTTTCGGCCTCTCAATTCAGTCCAGCAGGCAGCGGCAAGGAGGTTAAAAGAAGAGAACCCGCCAGAATGAGACTCACGGCTACAATACACACCAGACCAAGCATAGCGACCACGCGTTTCTTTCCCTTCGTTCGGGTGGCGATTTCGCCAGCAACCATTACAGGAATTGACACGGCAATGACTGCCACTGCTGCGAGAGACAATGGCACCCTACCCCTACCGTGCTGCACAATCCAAGGCTTGGCACTACGGAAGTTGCCAATCCCGGCGAACCGTCCCGATACCGAAGCCAATGAGGGCTTGGTGCCAGCGTAGATGAATTGACATTCGGCCCCCATATTCGGGTCCAAATGTTCCCAGTGAATTATGACACCCTTGTCTGATGGTGCATCGGTAACATCCGGTGTTTCAAACGTGAACTTGGATAGTTGTGGGTCTGTGGACTTGAGCACCGTAGAATCCAACACTCTGTCACACTTCTTGAAAAGGACAGCCATCGGAACACGCAGGTCGGACGGCTCAATCGGAAGGTTTCCGCTATTCCAGAAGGTGAGCGTGACGAGCAGAATGTCATTCGTCACCAGCTTCTTGTCGGCATCCAACACGGATATTTTTGGCGTCGAACTTTTGCTGTTATACACCGTCGAGATGTCCGACCACAGGACAGCGATTTCTCTCTTCTGCCGTGACACTCTGTAAAAATAAATCGACAGCAGACCAAATAGAATCGTCAGAACAAGAGTCAATATGTTGAACGGTCGCTTGAAGTCTTCAAGTACCATGGCACGCCGATGATAGCAGGGTTGGCACTACGGTTCAAGGCGACTGTCATCGCGCCAGTGCGTGAATCACGTCAACGGGAAATGAGCGTGGGGACATTGCCATGCCAACCTGAATGTGGTATTTAGACCGTCAAGCGAGGTGACAGCATGAAAACGACTGACTACATGGTGGTGTGCACTGGCGACTACAGGGAACTTGGCAAGGAAGTCAAAAAGAAGCTCGATGAGGGTTGGGAACTCCACGGAGGCATGGTTGCGTTTAGCATTATTCTGCCTCCGCCCAGCGGTGCAGCAATGGTGGCCCCGAGAATTCTGCGGGAATTTTCATGACAAACGGCCAATGTAGACAATTCCGTGACTGTACACTCTCGCGCGACCAGTACATTGAGTTACTGAGAAGCAAAAACTGCCTCGAACTAGCCGATGGGCCGGCCAGCGCGACGCGCTTTATCTGGCCGTGGGAAATCAGGCTTTCGTTGTAGGCCAAAATTCGGTGCGTAATCATTGCGTCGATTTCGGCGGATATTTCCGGCGTCAGTATCATCATCCGGTCACATAGCCGATTCCGGTCCCCGATTCAACTTTTTTGCCCAGCGTCGCACGTTGACATCTAACCGGACTGGATGCACCGTATCTGTATGGCAATACATCCAGTTCGGGATTATCAAATCGAGGTTGTTCACGTTGAACCCGACCCAAAAGGACGCCGTCAAGTGCGCATCACCGTCCTCGCGCAGAACGGGGTAGATGTTGAGTACCAATTTGGCGGCCTTCTGCCGGCGAACGCCATTAACCCGGAATTCCTCAAGGGCGCAATCCCGGGCGGGGATAAGATTCAACTCAGCGAGTTTGCCGAGGTGATGACTGATATTCGGACCGTCGGATGATTGCCCCTGCTACCTCGAAAAGTCAAATTAGGACACTACCTGGAAATCCGGCTGCTTGACAGCCATCGGGCTGCACTGCTACAAGGAAGGCCAAGCTTGTGCCGGTTGATCAGCACCGCGCACCAGAACAGGAGGAACGTTGGATGAAGGATCGCATCTCAAGGCCAGCTGTCATTTCGTGTTCACTCGCGGCATTCGTTCTGTTGTTGACGACCTCCTGCTCCAAGCTCGACGACATTCAGCAACAGGCCGGCAAGACCCAGGACGAGGTCACCAAGACGCAGGAGCGTCTCACCCGCATTGAGGGAAAACTCGACCAGGCCGGCACGGGTCGATTTCAAATCGTCGTGGCCAACCAGGGCGACCGCGGGACCGTGTTGTTCCTCATCGATACGCAGCGCGGCGACACGTCCATTTATCGACCGCCCATCGGGGGCATGATCAACGGGTTTTGGAGCAACATCCCGAAGCTGACGTATTCCGACGACTACTGGCAGAAAGCCATCACGCAAGGTCAACCGCCAGCGCCGTCAGCCACGCCGCCGACCGCTAACACGCCGCAAAAGTGACCGGGCCGAGGCCGGCGCCTCACACGGTGCGGCACGCAAGTCCCGAGCCGACCATCAACCGGCTTGTGCACCCGCCCTGTCCTGGGCTATAAACAGGCGGTGACGTATCTCGGGATTCGCCATGAAATATCGCATTCTTAAAGGCACAAACCTCAAGGTCTCCGAAGTCGGTTTTGGCGTGTGGACCGTCGGCACCAAGATGTGGGGCGTCGCGGATGAGGACTACGACACGGGCGTCAGCCTGTTGCGCCAGGCACTCGATCTCGGTGTGAATTTTTTCGACTACGGCGGACGTCTATGGCGATGGCAAGGGCGAGGTCGTGCTGGCCCAGGCATTCGAGGGACGTCGTGACGACATCGTGATCGCCACGAAATTCGGCTACGACTTTTACAATCACCCTGGCGTGCAACCCGGCCAGCGCGAGCGGCCCCACAATTGGTCGCCGGATTTCATCCGCATGGCGTGCGAACAAAGTTTGCGCCGATTGAAGACCGACCGCATCGATTTCTACCAACTTCACAACCCGCGTATCGAGACCATCCGCAACGACGAGGTGTTCGCCACCCTGCACGAGTTGCGCGAGGCCGGCAAGATTCTCGCGTTTGGCGTCGCGCTCGGGCCGGCGATCGACCGTCGGCAGATTGCCGAAGGAATTGCGGCGCTGCGGGAACGCAGTGCGCACGTGCAGATCATTTACAATCTGTTCGAACAAATGATCGGGGAACCGATTTTCCCCGCCGCGCGCGAGTGCGATCTGAGCGTGTTTACCCGCGTGCCGCATTGCTCCGGGCTGCTCGAAGGCGTGTATTCCGAGACCACGACATTCACCAAGGACGACCACCGCAGCTTCCGCGTGGCTGATGATGCCAAGCGCAAAGCGTGGCTGGTGGACGGGCTGAAGAAGGTGGAACAGGTCGCGTTCCTGACAAAGGACACGGGGCGGACGCTGGGTCAGGCGGCGATCAAGTTCATCCTTGCGGAACCGAGTATCTGTTCGGTGTTACCGAACATCTACAACGAGCGGCAACTCCACGAATTTGCGGCGGCCCCGGACACGACCGACCTGACGGATACGGAATTGGCCAGCCTCTCCGAATTGCACGCAAAGAACTACGGCCTCGCCCCTGTCGCGTAGTGGGCCTGAGTAAACTTAACTTGGGGCATCACGCTTCCTCGCGACACCCCGCATAGAACAGAGTCGGTCAGCGTGCGGCAGCGGCGGATGATGCGGTTTTGGGGGCTGACTTCTTTTGGCGCGCTTTGCGGCGTCTGAGGTAGGCGGTGCGGCGGCGGCGTTTTTCGACTTTATTGTATTGTTGGCTCATGGGGCATTCTTTTTTGGTTTTTTCACGAAGCGGGCAATGGCTTTCCTGGCGTCCTGGACAATCGGATCGCCATGGGCGAATGTGGCGATCTTGAAGTCCAATTCGAGAAGTTTTTGGAGCGACTGCAACATTTGCTTTTTGTCTTCGATGTAGGCGTCCGACAGCAGCGTCAATCCCTTGCCGCGTTGATTGACCAGGGTGTCTCCCATCAGGACGATGCCGCCGCTGGATTTTGCGTGGTAGGCCATCTCGCCTTCCGAACTGCCGGGAAGATAAACGGCTTTTACCCCGCCCGGCAGGCGCTCGCCATCCATCAGCAGGACATCGATCTTCGTCTCACAATCCGCCTTCGCCTTCTCATGGGCGTACACCTGAATCTCGTACTGTTTGCGGAACCAGTCCGCGTCGCGGTTATGGTGGGCGTTGGTCAGGAGAATCCCGATGGGTTCGCCGAGCGCTTCCAGTTTCTTGATCACTTCAGGATCCGGCTTCAGCGGATCCACAAAGACGACTCCCTCGGACGTTCTGAGCGCGTAACTATTGAAATCCGTCTTCCACTGGGGGTGAAAGCTGGCCCAGCCGTAGAGATTTCTCGTGACTGCGCGCAGTTCCGTCGCTGGTTTCAAATCCATAAACGACCCCTCAATCAAGCTCCCGTTTCAGCGCTGCTTCTCCCATCCGTGACGCGACCTGCATAAAGCGCCAGTTTACCGCGTCGGGGTGGTCCTAGGCAAGTCATGTTCCCAGGTCAATCCAAGGCGGGCGAGGTAATGCAAATGACATCCCCCATGACCTGACACTGGCAGCTCAGGCGCCGATTGGCCGGCTGGCCCTTCAATCGCAGCTTCTCGCGGCGCGTTTTCGGTGAAAGATTCCCGGCCCCTTCCACAACCTCGACGATGCACGTGCCGCACAAGCCGTTCCCCTGGCAATTGATTTTCTCATCGATCCCCTTGTACACGGGAACATCATGCAGCAGCGCGACCTTGCGGAGGTTCGCGTATTGCCCGCAATCCACTTTCTTGCCTGCATTCAAGAATTCCACTGTCGGCATAAATCTCCTGTGCTCTCGTCAAGTGGGCACGATGACCCAACCGACCCGGCTGTCCCCTGTATACGAGAAACGCCGGTGGTTTGCAACGGTTTCGGTTCTAGCCCGGTTTGGGTGCGGCCGGCCAAAGGCGTCGCCGATCAAATTCCTTGAAAACCAGCGGGAAACTGCGGGCGAACTGTTCGGGATACGAAGCCAGCATTGATTGGCAGTGCTGCTGCGTCCAGAACTCGCCGGACTCCAGCTCGTCGAGGTTGATTCTGGGTTGTTCGTCCGTAGCCACACCGTAAACCCAAACGAACTCCCAGCCCGTGTCTTCACAGGCCTCGATCCTAAAGTGCTTGAGAAACCGGTGGGCTGGCAGAACCAGTCCCAGCTCCTCTTGAAGTTCACGTTTCGCGCACACGTCGTAATCCTCGCCGCTGTTCAGGTGGCCCGAGGCGCTCGAATCGTAACATCCGGGAAACGAGTCTTTTGTGGCCGCCCGTCTTTGAATGAAGAGTTCGCCCTTGAGATTGAAGAGAAACACATGCACGGCTCGATGACGTAGTTTTTGCGCGTGAACGCGAGAGCGCGTCGCCGTGCCGACGACTTGATCGCGGTGGTCAACGACATCAAAGATTTCCTCGGTCATGACACTTGAATGAAAGCACACCGGACGCAGTACGGCCCAGACAAAACGAAGGCCCCCCGCAAGTGCGAGGGGCCTTCGGCAGTTGCTTACCTGGTGGTAAGACTAGAACTTGACGTTGAGTTCGGCTCGGACTTCCTCCGCAGCACGGGTTACGCCGACGTTCTCATAGGCGGTTCCCGGTAGGAATATGCCGTACACAAGCTGTGCACGAACGTCCTTGCTATAGTCGTAGCCGAGAATGCCATCCAATTCCCATCCGAGGTAGGCGTCGGGGCCGGTGTTGCCAAGGGTCGCCCATGACGGGCCGCCCCAGTCGACATTGCCATTGCTACCAGCGAGGCCCATCTTGTCAGCCTTCATGTAGTAGTAACCTTGGAGCGAGAGCGTGGTGTTCTCGTACGGCTTCACCGATGCGCCCAGGTTGAAGATGGCAATATCCGTCAGGGCTGGCATGAACAGGTAGCCATTGTACCCGTCCGCGTAGTCGAACCACGGGCGGAACTGGGCATTTCCGACATCCGTACCCGTGCTAGTGCCGTCGCCGCCACCAGATGCGTAAATGAAGTTGCCATTGAACACCGGGACCCATTGCACATCCTTGAGCGTGTACTTAGCACCCGCGTTCAGAAGAAACGCCCCGATTGTGTCTCCGGCATTGCCGCCATTGGCGCCAAACTCATAGGCGGCTTCCGCCCAGGTCTGCAGTGCATCCACTGGATTGATGTCGGCGCGCAACCCGACAATCATCGGGGAACTGCCTGTGCCGGCCGTCGGAGGTGTCCGGCTTGCTCCCAGCAGGTGATCCTGGCTCTGCGAAACCCAGCCAAAGTACGCTTCAACGTCTTTAATGGCGGAGTCGCTGAGCTCATAGCGGGCGTTAACGAACAGCAGATCGTTCGCGCCCTCATGGGTTGCCGTCCCCCCGAAGGTCTGGGGGTTGACCAACTCAGCGCCAACGAGATCAATCGTCAGCGGGTAATAGTCAAGCACGAGCCGGGCGGCGTCATAGTTGTATTCCTGCTCGACGCTGCTGAGGATCAACCCGCGACCGTATTGCAGGTATTGGCGGCCCAGCTTGAGCGTTGCCGGTGTGTAAAAGACTTCGTTGAACTGGACATAGGCTTCGGCAATACCCACTCCCCACATGCGGCTGATCTTGTTGTAGTAGCCGCTGTCGTTTCCGGTTCCTGCGCCGACCGCATCGGACACACCGTTCTCAGCACCCCACTCGCCTTCTGCCTGCAGGGTGACCACTACGAGCACGTGGTCTTCGAGATCCGCTTCGCAGGAAACCCGCGTCCGCTGGGCGATGAACGAGTCGTTCCCCTTCTGGACGGCCGAAGTGTCACTGTCAAACGGCACTCCCGTACTATCGAGAAAATACCCGCGAATGCGAATGTCCCCGCTGAGGCGGATATTTTGGACATCGGCGAATGTCTTACTGGCCAATCCCCCCAGGGCTGCCAGCGCGACTACTAGCCATAGTTTCTTCACTGTGTCCTCCTTTGTTTGTTTACGTTCGTTGTGCTATACAACACAAGTCCTTGATTTTCGTTCGTCAGAGATCCTCCGCTTCAACGACAATCCTCCATTGCCGTGGCACTGCAAAACTCCATCCCGAAGCGGAACCGAACCTCCCTCTCCTAACGTAATTGGCGGGAGTATAGGCCACACCCCAAATGTGTCAAGCCCTGTTTTTCCCAAGATTCTGGCATGTTTTGCGCACTTCTGGAGCAAAACAGCGCGATTCTCGGTTCTCTGCCCTCCCGTCAATTGGCGCCGAGTATAGAAATAGGCGGAAGTATGTCAAGTCACGAAATAAATAGGGCTACGGCGACCCGGATGTTGCGGGCAATTGCGGCCCCCCCGACACGGGTGCGGGCGACGGGTTTGCCGAAGGTTGATCGGCCTTTTCTGGAGGCACATCGCGATTGAGTACCACCATCCGGAGATAGGCCTTCTCAAACCACGGGGAGTTTTGACCTACCGCCAGCAACTCCTCGTAGAGTTGCCGGGCCTCCTTTTTTTGGCCTTGTACCTCTAGGCATCGTGCCAGCCCCATCTTGGCGGCATTCGCAATATAGCTGTTCGGTCCCGAATTTATGATCTGCGAGTACTGGACCTTGGCGCCGTCCACGTTGCCCTGTGCCTCCAAGACCTCCGCCAAACCCAACTTGCCCGACACGGCCAGCGGATGACTGGGAAAATCCCTGATGAGCGATTGATAAGTACTTGCGGCTTCGGGATATCGGCCATTCCGGTAAAACAAATCCGCAAGCCGCGCCAGTGCCTCGGGTGCCACTGGCGACTTGGGAAAATCGCGCGCGACCGCCTGCAGTGACGCTGAATCCGTCGCATGCGCCAGGTTCTCGTTAGCCTGTTCGACCTGATAATTCGCTTGGTGCTGCCAGTAGAGAAGTAACAGACCGAACGCGGCAACGGCTATCACTCCGCCCGTAATCTGCTTCCCGTGCCTCTCCCAAAACACCTCAAAATCAAATTGGTCCGTTATTCGTAAATCGTCTTGCGCTTCTCGTGCCATGATCCTCCGTCAACCCCGACATCGGATGTCGGGGTCAAAAGTGCGTCGGGCTATTCTTGTGAAACCAACCGAAAAGGCAAGCGGGAAACGACATTCCCACCACTAGGACCATTTCGCCCGCCATTCCCGCCATACCAACCGAAAAAACGCCATGTCCTCATTCAAGTAACGCCGCCAAAGCCGCCGCGGCTCTTGTGCCAACCGGAACAACCACTCCAACCCCAATCGCTGCATCCACTGCGGCGCACGCCGCAGAACTCCAGCCGTTACGTCAAAACTGCCACCCACCCCCATCACGAACGGCACGCGCATTTCCTGTTTCCATTTTCCCAGGAACAGCTCCTGTTTCGGAGACCCGAGAGCCATGCAGAGCACATCCGGCTTGGCCAGCTTGATTGCCTGTACAATATTGTCCTCTTCGTCAGCCGTCCAATAGCCATTTCGCCAACCAGCCAGCTCAAGCTTTGGATACCTGGCCTTCAAGACGTCCACCACCTTTGCCACGATTTCCTGACGCGCACCAAGTAGGTATGGTCGAAGCCCCCGCTCCCCACACCGAGCCATCAATGCATTGAACAAATCTACCCCCGTAACCCGTTCTTTGATAGGACATTTGAATAATTTGGAAACCCAAATCACTGGCTGTCCGTCGACTGTGATAAGGTCGCAATCTAGAATTGTCTGCCGCAGGCTTGGATTTGACTGCATTTTGACAATTTTGTCCACGTTGACAACAACGTGCTGGTGAATCCCCCCATCCCTGACCATCGCTTCAATGCGATCGACCACCTCCGCCATCGTGAGGTTGTCAATCGGGACGCCAAAAAGCGTAACCTTCTCTGAAGGAAGCACTTTCACTTGCCAGGCGGATGCTCCAACAGGCATCTAGCGATTCGCGACGCCGCTTTGCCATCCCAATACTTTGGGACGCGACCGTTCTTGCGATTTCCGTCAATGATCTTTACGGCTTCAGCGATGATTTTCTCTTGGGCTGTTCCGACGAGAGTGCTTGTGCCCTCGGTCACGGTCACGGGACGGTCGGTGTTATTGCGAAGGGTCAGGCACGGAACGCCGAGCACGGTCGTCTCTTCCTGGATACCGCCCGAATCGCTCAGGACAAGCTTCGCGCCAGCCATGAGACACAACGAATCCAGATAGCCCAGCGGCTCGACAATCCTGATATTCGGCCATCGGTTTACCCGATCCCAAAGGCCGAACTCTTTCAGGCGAGCGCAGGTCCTGGGATGCACCGGAAATGCCAGCGGCAGCCGCTGTTGGATCAACTCCAGCGCCGAAAGGATCCCCGAGAGCACCTCCTTCGAATCCACATTGCTGGCCCGGTGCAACGTCACATATCCGTATTCGGAGTCCAACCGCAGTTCCTTGCGAATGTCCGACTTGAGGCTTTCGTCCCGCAATTTCAGCAACGTGTCGATCATCACGTTGCCCACAAAGAATATCTTTTCCCTGGCGATTCCCTCCCGCAGGAGGTTCTCGTTCGCATCCGCACAGGTCGTGAAGCAATAATCGCTCAGCGTATCCGTCACCACGCGGTTGATCTCCTCCGGCATGGTCCGGTCGAAACTTCGCAGACCCGCCTCGACGTGCGCCAGTGGAATGCACAGCTTGGCCGCGACCAACGCGGCGGCCAGCGTCGAGTTCACGTCGCCAACGACCATCACCAGATCCGGACGGTCCGCCACGAGCAGCTTCTCCAGCTCGATCATCACCCGCGCGGTCTGCTCGGCGTGCGACCCGGAGCCGACCCCGAGGTACACATCCGGCTTCGGCAGGCGCAACTCCTCGAAAAACAGCTTCGACATGTTGTCATCGTAGTGCTGGCCGGTATGCACCAGCACCGGCGCGAAATCCTCCGGATGGCGCGCGTACTCCTCCATCAGCGGCGCCATCTTCATGAAGTTGGGCCGCGCGCCCACCACGTTGACAATCCGCATTTTCATCATGTCCGCTCAATCATCGAAAGCAATTCCGCCAAGGCGTAGTACATCCACGCTTGTGTCCACCGGATGTAGCTCAAACGGTTGGTCCCACGGCGTCCGCATTGATACCAGAAAAACCCCCGCTTGTCCCACATGTTTTCCACGGCCCATTCCGCTGCCTGCACGGCCTTCTCGACGCGCCCGAAAGCCAGGAATGTCAGGATTCCCTGCGCGCTGCAGTGGGTGTCAAACGGGTGGTCTTCGTTGTGGTAATACCGCGGCGCGCCATCCGCCCGCCAAAATGATTTCTCCCAAAACGCAAACCCGCGCTCCGCGCTGTCCGCAAAGTCGCGGTCGCCGGTTCGCTTCTCGTAATCTTTCAGCGCCACGAGGCTGTATCCCGTGTGAAAATTATCGATCCAATGCTGGTTCTCCGATTCGCCGTACCACCACGAACCGTCCGCTCGCTGGCGCTTGACCGAAAACTCCATGCAATCGCGCCGTCCCAGCATTGCCGCCCCGATCATGTTGACGTTGTGCACCTGCGTGTCGGAATGCGGCACGTACGTCAACCATCTCTCGCCGTCTCGCTCGCGCAGTAACTGCCTTTCCAAAAAGCTCACGTCGCATTTCCGTCCCATTCGCTCGTAGGCCCGCGCGGCAAACGCCGTGCAAATGAGATTGGGCGTCCCGCGCGACGCAAAAAACGCCCGTGATTGCCAAGCGAACGGATATCCCCAGCCGCCCTGCGGCGACCGCAGCGGCTCCAGTTGATCCAACCATCTTTCGTCCCGGCTCCCGAGCGCGGCCAGCGCCAGCGCTTTGGGGTTGAGTGTCGGTTGGATTCCGCACAGTGCCCGCAGATTAACCGGGCTGCGTCGATGCAACTGCGTCCAGGCTTGCCGCGCCAGTTTTCCCGGCAACAACCGCGCGAGTGGTGAGTTTAATCCGTCGTACGGGTCGTACCCGCGCCACCCGCGTGAGGTGCCGTACTCGTGTAACTGCTGCCAGACGTCGCGAAATCGTTTGCCGTCGGTAGTCGCCGCCGGGGAGGTTTTCGGTGGGTTCATCAGCGGTTACAGTTCAATCGCCCGTCCTGTCCGGATCGATTCCATCACCGCCAGCGTCGCCCGCGTGCTGTCCACAATCTCTTCCAGCGGAATCGGCATCGGCCCGCCCGTTTTCACGGCGTGCACGAACTGCCTCACTTCCTCCGCCTGGCCCTTCTCACGAAAATCGTCTTCGATCATGTGCTTGCCGCCCGCGAACACCTCGACGTGTTCCTTTTTCAATGCCGCGTCGGCGACGTTGAAGTAATCGATCGATCCCACTGATCCATCGGCGAACCGGAGCGCGACCTGCACGTTTTCGCCGCCAAATCCCTGCGCGAACACCGAGACCACCCGCGATCGCGCTGTAAACCGCAAGAAATCGATGAAATGGCACACCTCGCCGAGGATGCGACCGCCGCCGGCCGCCGGGTCATTGATCCAATGGTCCGCCGGCAACGGCTGCACGCTCACGCGATAGCGCATCACCAACGGTCCCGCCAGTTCACGCGCCCGCGCGGCAAACGGCGCAAACCGCCGATTGAACCCCACCATCAACCGCGAGTTGCCGCTCGTCTGGATCACACTGGTAATTTCGTCGAGTTCCTCACCGCGCAGACACAGTGGCTTCTCGCAAAACACAGTTTTTCCAGCCCGCAACGCTTCAACGACGATCTCCGCGTGCAAGTCGTGCCGCGTCGCGACCAGCACCGTATTCACCGCCTTGTCCGCCAATACGTCGCGCCAGTTGGTGGTGCTGGTTTCAAACCCAAATTTCTCTTTCGCCTTTTCCGCTTTCACGCCCGTGGCGGTGCACACCGTCCGCAACGTCACGTCCCCGTTCGCTTTGAACTGCGGCAACAAAACGCCCTGCGCGTAATTCCCGGCGCCAATCACGCCGAGCACCACCGACGAGCGGCGGACAGCCGGCGACGCGCCGGTCGCAATCGCCGGCCGATTCGCGCCCCGCCCTTCTCCGCTCGGGTATTTCAGGAGCACGCCCACAAATCGCTCCTGGGTCTTCCCTGTGATCAACTCGTAGGCCTTTGGCGCGTCCTCAATCGCGAATGTGTGCGTCATCAGCGGCGTGACGTCCACGCGTTTGCCGGCCAGCAACTGGACGAACGCTTCCATGTTCCGTTGCTCGGTCCAGCGGACGTAACCAATCGGGTAATCCACGCCCTTTTCTTCATAGAGCGGATCGTATCGTCCCGGGCCGTAGCTGCGGGAAAGCCTGAATTCGAGTTCCTTCTCGTAGAACAGATCGCGCGGAAGTTCCATCCCCGTCACGCCGACCATCACCACCCGACCCCGCTCGCGGCAAATCTTCGCGGCCAATTCAATCGGGTCGTTCGTCGGCGCCGCCGCCGCGATGATCGCCGCGTCCACTCCGAACCCGTTCGTCAACCGGGCCGCCAGGCGCTCGATGTCGCCGCTGGCGCGCGTCGCCGCTGCGTCGCAGCCGCACCGCGTGGCCAACTCACAGGCCTCGGCGCTCACGTCGATTCCCAGCACGACGCAACCCGCCGCCTTCAGGATCTGCGCGGTCAATTGCCCGACCAACCCCAGGCCGATCACCGCTACGGATTCCCCCAGACGCGCATCGGCCTGCCGCACACCCTGCATCGCAATCGCGCCGAGCGTGGTAAACACCGCGTGCTCCAGCGCCACGCCTTCCGGCAATTTCGCGCACAGGTTCTGCGGGACCACAACCTCCTCGGCGTGGCTCGCGTAGTCCTGTCCGCCGCATGCCACGCGGTCGCCGACCGACAATCCCGTCACGCCCTCGCCGACCTCGATAATCGTGCCGGCGCACGAATAGCCCAGCGCTTTCCACTGATCGAGTTGCGACTGGACCTTGCGCACCGCCGCGGAAAGACCCTCGCGCCTGACCGTCTCGATGACGCGCCGGACCAAATCCGGCCGCGACCGCGCCTTGCCGACCAGCGATTGCTGCGCCAGATTCACCGTCGCCCGTTCCGTGCCCGCGCTGACCAACGAGAACGCGTTGCGCACGCGCACACAGCCCGGCGGCAGCGCTGGCGACAGCACATCGACCAGCTTGATATCGCCGGTCTTGAAATCCTGGACGAGTTGTTTCACGGCTCCAACAATCTTTTGGCCCGAAGCTCCTGGACGATTCCCAGAAATCGGTGCGTCTGCTCGCTGTTGCCCACGGTCACGCGCAAATAACCTTTCATTTGCGGAACGGAGTCCTTGTTGCTGACATGGACGTTGCGCGCGGCCAGCGCCTCCACGGCGCGCGCCGGCGCCTGCACCTGCCAGAGGATGAAATTCGCCTGCGTGTTGTGAACGACAAATCCGAGTTCCTTCAGGCCGTCAACCGCCTGCTGCCGCGCGCGACTGCATTCCGCAACTGTCTTCCGCATGTACTCCAGGTCTTCCACCGCAGCGTGCGCGGCAACCTGCGTCAGGCCGCTGACGGCCCACGGCGCCAGCACGCGCCCCAGTATGTCCAACACGGTCGGTTGGGCGACCACATAGCCACACCGCATCCCGGCCAGGGAAAACGCCTTGGAAAGGGTCCGCAAGACCAGCAAATTCGGGTGCGTCTCGATCAACCCAACGCTGCTTTCGCCGTAATACTCAACGTAGGCTTCGTCGAGCACGACCAGCGCATCCCGCCGCTTCTCCAACAGCGCGCGGATCTGTTCCCGCGGATAACCGACGCCCGTCGGGTTGTTCGGGTTCGCGAGATAAATCATCTTGTGCGCGCCACCCTTCGCGAGCAGTTCCTGAAAATCGGGCGCAAACGGTTTGCGGAACTGGAACGACTCGATCCGCGCCTGTTGCAGTTTGCACTGCACCGAGAAGACAGCGTACACGGGTGACACGATGAGCACCGGATCGTCCCGGACCAGAAACGCCCGTGCGACCAACTCCATCGCCATGTTCGACCCGTTCGCCACGAGCAAAAAATTCGACGGCACGTTCAGGTAGCGGCCCAGCGATTGCCGCACCGCCGTGCACACGCTGTCGGGATACCAGTTCAGGGTCGCATTCTCGCCGACCGTGGCGCGCAACGCCGCCAGCACCCGCGGCGACGGCGGCGCCTGGCACTCGTTCAGGTCCATCTTCAGCACATCCGGGCCGCTGGCGACGGGCGGGGTTGCGTGATAGCCGTCCAGCGCCGCGACGTGCGGCGGTACCCATTTGTCCGTTGAGGAAGCGGTCATCCGTGGAATTCCTTTCGTACGGGTTCGTGTGCCTGGCGTTCGATTTGGCGCTGCACGCGCAACCAGTTTACCTTTTTGGCGCAATTGCGCAACGCTTTCGGAAGCAGTTTGCGCGCCCGGGGGGCCGTGTGTGCGCGAAACGCCGAGTCGGCGGCATGCAGTCCCGACAAATCCTGCGCCGGCCCGAACAATTTGCGCGTCGCCTGACGCAACGCCTCCGGCGTCAATTCGCCGGAAACATCCGGAAATTCAACGCACGCGCGCCCCACGTCCACCGCATAATGCGCGTCGCTCCCCGCCTGCGCCGGTAGGTTGCGTTCGCGCGCCAGTCTGGCCGCGGACTCGTTGCGGTCGGGCGGCTCATAACCATTGCACACCTCGATGGCGTCCACGTTCCGCAACAGTTCCTCGTCGATGCCGCCGCGCAACAGTCCCGATGTCGGCTGAAACGGATGCGGCAGCACCACAAAACCGCGTTGCGCGCGGATTTCATCCACCGCTTCCCGCCATTGGCGCGCCCTGATCTTGCGTTCCAGGAACAACCCGATGATGTGCGCTCCGCCTTCCAGCGAGACCTCCGTGCCCACGATGATCGCGAGACCGTGGTTCTCGTCGCGCGCGCGCAAGGCGCCTTCGATCTCGTCGTGGTCGGTAATGGCCAGGTGCGTCAGGCCGCGACGCGACGCCTGTTCGAGCACCGCGTCCAGCGCCGCGAAGCTGTCGTGCGAGTAGCACGTATGACAATGGAGATCGGCGCGGATCATGGTTTCACCAGCGACACCACGTTGCGAATTTTGCCGCTGGGCTCGGGCTGAATGTGGTCGACCAGTTCGAAATCGATTTTGACGGCGTCGCCCAGAAACCGGGCCAGCTTGACCCGCAGTTCGTCGGTCTCCGCGCCATTGAACGCGCGGGCCGGCACAATGCGCACCACCACCGCATTCGGCTCGGTTTGTACGACTTGAAACTGCCGCACTTTGTCGTGTGTCTCAAACAACGTGTAAAAGCGCACCGACGGAATATATTTCCGCTCGCCCGTGACAATCGTGTCGTTGACGCGTCCGAGAATGCGCTCGATGCACGGCAGCCCGCGCCCGCACCCGCACGGCTCCTTCGCCGGGAGCGCCAGATCGCCGAGATCGTACCGAATCAACGGCATCGCGTGGTTGATCAAGCCCGTGCCGATCATCCGCTGGCCGGCGTCGCCCGCGGCGTTCGGGAGCGGGGCCAATTCGAGAATGCCGCCCTCGCCATTAACGTGAAACGGGCCGCGGCGCTCGCACTGGCAGGCCGTGCCAACGCGCTCGTTGCTGCCCCACCAGTCGTAGACGGGACATTGCAACACGCGTTCGATCACCGACCGCATCTCCGGCGAGAGTGTTTCACTGGAGGACAGCACGGCTTGTGGCGCGTGGACGCGGAGTCCCTCGCTGGCCGCATACTGGGCGAAAATGTAGATCGACGATGGATAGCCGCGCACAAACCCCGGTTGGTAGCGGTTGAATTCCTCGACATAGGCGCGCAGGTTGACCGGCTTCATGTCGTACACGCTGAAAAACAGCGTGCGGGTGCGCCGGTCCAGATGCCACAGCGGATCGGTTGGGCGTTTGGGAATGTAATGGCGAAACGCCACGATGCGCGCCCCGGTGCGATACCCTGCCCACCGCCAAAACCGGATCGAGTGCGCCATCTCGCAGGCTTTTTGCTCGACCGTGAGAAAGAACCGCAGCGGCTGGCCCGTCGATCCGCTTGTGTGATCTTCAATGAGCTGGCTTTTGTCGCTGTAGCGATGAAGAAATTGATCTGGATTTTCCCGCACCTGCTGCTTCTCCAGCACCGGCAGACGGGCAAGATCGGACAACTGGCGGAAATCATCCGGCGTCGCGCCGAGCTTGTCGAACAGCGACTGGTAATACGGCACGTTCTGCGCGGCGTCCTGGAGCAGCCAGCGCAGTTGCGCCATCTGGCGGGCCTGAAATTCATCGGCGGAGAGCCATTGGGTGCGGCGGAACTCACGCCAATACCGCCAATTTCCCTGGAGGTAGCGGCGGAGAACGCCGGGTTGTGCGCGAGAGGCGATCATGATTTCAAGCCCGCTGGCGTCTCCCGTTCAATCGGCCCACGACCGCGCACGACGACCGAGAAGGTCCGCGCCATCAGGTACAAATCCAGCCACACGAACCAGTTGCGAATGTAACAGGTATCCACTGACATTTCCGATGGGACCTACGCCTTGTGACCATCGCGGGCCATTCAGTCTCATTGACCAGCATAGTATCCCCACTGACAGTGCCATCAAGCCTTTTCTCCAGCAACTGAACCAAGGTAATATCAACACTCCGACAATACCGGAAAGCCAAGCGGGCTACTACTTGCAACTGAACAACGTCACCATCACAGGAGGCGCATTGCCCGCTTTCGAGGGGTTTCCCGGCGGCGCTATTAACAATGAGACTGCGTTGCCGAACTACATTCAGGCTCAAACAAACGAGAACAATGAGTCTAACTCCTCTACTGTTGCTGAATGACAAGCAGCGACTGGTTGTGTTAAACTTCTGATCGTGAACAAGGTTGCATTCGATTCTGTTCCGCCGCGCGTTGCCGTTATTCGACAAGAGCCGAGGTATGACGAGCTGTTGGTGCGCGAGTCTGTGCGACAAGCGCTCGCCGCGCTCGGGCTGCGGTGGAACGATTTGGTCCACCCGGGTGACCGAGTGTTGCTGAAACCGAATTTCATTCGCGAATCCCACAGTAATCGGCCCGATCAATGGGAGCAAATCATCACCCATGGCTCGCTCATCGCCGTGGTGGCTGAGGCTGTGGCTGAGGCATTGGCTGGTCGGGGCACCGTCTCGATTGCTGATGGCCCGCAAACTGACAGTGATTTTTTCAAGATTTGCGAGCGCACCCAGATTCCACAACTGCGTGAGCGGTTTGCCCGGAAGTTCCCCGGCGTTGCGATCGAAATCCTCGACCTGCGCTCTGAAATCTGGCGTTCGGTCAACGGCGTCGTCATCGATCGCCACCAGCTTCCCGGCGACCCGTACGGCTACACGCTCGTTGATCTCGGCAACGAAAGCTGGTTCCGCGGCAAGTCCGGCCGTTTTTATGGCGCCGATTACGATTCCCAGTTCACCGCCCAACATCATTCCGACGGTCGACACGAATATTTGATCTGCCGGAGCGCGATGGATTGCGATGTGTTTATCAACTTGCCCAAGCTCAAGACCCACATGAAGTCGGGTGTCACCCTCAGCCTCAAGAACCTCGTTGGCATCAACGGCAACAAAAATTACCTCCCGCACTTCGTCATCGGGACCCCTGACGAAGGGGGGGACGAGTTTCCCCAAAGCGATGCGGCGACGAAGATACAGAGCCGCGCGATCACCGCGTTCAAGGCCATTGCCAAACGTACAGGCAGCGCAACGAGATTGTGGGCTCCTTTCGCCAGACGTCTTGGTTCGAAGGTGTTCGGCGACACGGCGACTGTTGTGCGCAGCGGCAATTGGTACGGCAACGATACGACTTGGCGCATGGTGCTGGACCTGAACACGATTCTTTTTCGCTACGATGGACAAGGGCGACCGCGAAAGGAACCTTTGCGGTATCTCTCAATCATCGATGGCATCATCGCCGGCGAAGGCGATGGCCCATCGGAAAGTGATGCCAAGCCCTGCGGCTTGCTCGTTGCCGGCGCGAATCCCGTGGCGACCGACTTCGTCACGGCCAAAATCATGGGCTTTGACTGGCAGAAGATTCCCATGATTCGAGAGGGCTTTCAGGTATTCGGCTTCAGCCCGGAAGAGGTCGAAGTTGTCCCCGGCTGGGGAGAAGGGTTTCATTTCAGGCCGCACTTCGGTTGGATTGGCCACATCGAAGCTTCATGAATTTCGCCCAAGACATGCCGCAGAAACTTCAGCGCGTATGAGCACAGCACGCCCCCGACATGGCGCAGAAGCGAGAACCGGGAAGTTGAACTGGACCGGCGGCAGACTTATTTGACCTGAATCAGGGTTCCTGGACGGATCATTGCCTGCCGCCTGCGCGCAGATCGGGCCGCCCATTTTCTTGTGCGCCAATTCCGGCGGTCGTCGGCTGCTTCCCGTCGGCCTGGGCAAGTTTTTCAAACACGGCGATGATCCGATCACCATAACGTTCGTGCGTGAAGAATTCCTCGAAGCGGCGGCGGTTGGCCTGGCTCATCCTCTCGCGTAACGACGGATCGCGGAGGACCCGCAGAATCTTCTCCGCCAGATCGTCGGCGTCCTGCGGTTTCGCCAGCAGACCGTTTACTCCGTCTTCGATCATTTCGGGTATGGCGGCCCAGCGGGTGGAGACGACCGGCAACCCTGCCGCCAGCGCCTCGACGACGACCAGCGGGTGCGCTTCCCTCCAATAATGCGTCGGGAACACGAGAACATCCGCGTCTACCAGCAATTGCCATTTCCGTTCCCCCGACACCACTCCGGCGAAGGAAACGTGGCGTTGGATTCCGTGTTCGCGGATGGTGCGGTCCGCTTCCAGCCGGTCGGCCTGCGACAACCAGTCTCCCGCCAAGACAAACCGCACCGACGGATGCGCCGCCACGACTTTGGCCGCCGCTTCCAGCAGGACAAACAGGCCCTTCTCAGGAGCCAAATTGCCGAGATACAACGCCGTGAATGGATCCCCCGCGGTGGCCGAACGCTTGGGGAGCGGCGACACCTCGATGCCGCTGGCCACCACGAAAATCCGTTCCGCCGGCAGCCACTGATCGAGGTTGAAGCGCTGGTTTTTGCCCATCACGATCGCCCCGGCGGCCCTGGACACTGTTTTCTCGACGAGACGCTGGATCCGCGGTGTCGACGCCTTGTAGAAATCCAAAATGCCGTTCCCATGCGCATACAACACCGACGGCACGCCGAACAGGGCGGCGACGCGGATCAACAGCCATTCTTTCAGGAACGCATTGCGATTGCACGAGACGGACAGGAACAGGTAATCGAATTTGCGCCGGATCAGGTGGCCGGTCAGTTGCAGGACGATTCGCGCCAACAACACCAGCTTGCGCAACTGCATCCGCCCCAGGTCCGCGACGGTTTTTGTGACGGTCTGGTCGACGAACGTCACGTCGAATCGCTCGGGGAACGCCGATCGCATGAGCGCCCGGTACGTCACGCTCGGACCGAAGTACGGAGGTGGCAAATATCCGATTACCAGAAGCCGAAGTTTCCGCGTTTCCACCGAATTATGCTACACGGGCACCCCGCGAAAGTCGAGAAGCGGGGACGTTCCCTCGCAAGCGATAAAGAACTTGCTGCGAAGCATGTCGCCAGCTACAAACCTGCCCATGAAAATCTTTGTCACCGGCGGGGCCGGCTACGTGGGAAGCGTCTGTGTCGAGGAACTGCTGAATGCGGGTTATCAGGTCGCCGTTATCGACAATCTGACGGAGGGACACCGCGGGGCAGTCGACAAGCGGTCGGAGTTTATCGAGGGCGACCTGGCCAATCGTCCCGTGGTGCTGGAGACCGTCCAGCGCCTGCGGCCGGATGCCGTGATGCATTTTGCGTCGAATACGCTCGTTCCCGCCAGCATGGTCCATCCCGGCCAGTATCTCGGCGACAATATCTCCAATGCCGTGAACCTGCTCGATGCGTGTGTCGCAGCGGGCGTGAAACACTTCGTTTTCTCCTCCAGTTGCGCCATTTTCGGGGCTCCCAAGACGGTCCCGATCCCCGAAGATTTGCCGAAGGAGCCGATCAATCCCTACGGCGAATCCAAATGGATGGTCGAGCGCGTGTTGGCGTGGTACGAGAAGCTTTTTGGCGTACGCTACGTCTGCCTGCGCTACTTCAATGCGGCGGGGGCCTCGGAGAAGTTCGGCGAACATCATCGCGAAGAGACGCACCTGATCCCGAATGTCCTCAAAGTGGCGCTCGGCCAGAAGCCGGCTGTCGATATCTACGGCACACAGTATCCCACCCCCGATGGCACGTGCATCCGTGATTACGTCCACATTCTCGACTTGGCGCAGGGGCACCGGTTGGCGCTCGGCGCGACCCGGTCCGACGTGTTCAACCTTGGTAGTGGCAACGGTTACTCGGTCAAAGAAATCGTCGAGGTGGCCCGCAAGGTCTCCGGACGCCCCATCAAAGCCGTGGAACGTCCGCCCCGCCCCGGTGATCCGCCGAAGCTGGTGGCCGATTCGACAAAAATCCGCAAGGTGCTCGGCTGGAAACCGCGGTTCGACTCCATCGGGCCGATCCTCGAGAGCGCGTGGCGCTGGCACCTCGCACACCCGAACGGCTACGAGTAGGATCAAGGTAGCCAATTCGTTGTACCCCAACCCCAGGGAACCGGGCATAGTGGCGCGGCGGACAATACTACAACCGGCGCCCATGGAGCCTGTGGGATTGGCACGGCTTGAATCCATGCTCGATATGGAGACGACCCCGAAAGAGCGTGCCCGCCACAAACGCGTGCTTCGTCCACAGCGGACAGGACGAATTACGGGCCACACCACTCGGGATTCGCGAGAACTTGGGTACGCCTGGCTAGCGCGGACACATCATGCCAACCCGCGGACAATCCGCCGGCGCATCCCGAGCCACAGCCCCATCAGCGCCACCCCGGCCAAAGTGACGCTGCTGATCGTCGCGCCCAGCCGAAATGACAGCGGGGCGTAGCGAAACTCGATTTCGTGGTCACCCGCAGTAACAAACACCGCTCGCATCACATAGTCGGCACGATAGATCGGCGTGGGAGCGCCGTCAACCGTCGCGTACCAACCGGGATAAAATGTGTCCGCCAACAGGACGACCCCGGCAACGGAGCAGTGCACGCGCCCGCGTACGCGGCGCGGCGTATATTCTTCCACCTCCACTTTGGCGGCAGCGTCCTGCGATATGGCGGAGGAGGAGAGCTGACTGCGAAATAATTCGGGCGGCTCGGTCTCGATGAATACCATCTGGCGCGGGTCAAAAGTCGAGGCGCTCATCGCCGCCAATACCTCCTCATGGCTCCGCACCGCCTTCCAGCCGGGAACAAACTGCAGCCGCGGCAGGCACCGGTCGTTGCGGTACAGCCGGACGCCCTGGCTCTGCTGAACAAACGAAAAATGGTCTTTCGGGAGCGTGACCGCGTCCGGAACAAGAACGTACTTGATGTTGAGAAGGTCAGCGAGGGCGAACGACGGCGAATTAGCCCGAACCAGGCCGAACGCACGGTACGGCAGCAAGGTCCCGTTCTCAGCGTACATGGAATCCACGTTCCTAATGGTGGAAAAGCCATACGCGAACAGCACGTTTTCTGAAAGAAAGAGGGTGTTGTCCGGCTCCCACTGTTCCACGCCA
>CAWJFL010000007.1:0-493314 GCA_963842185.1 uncultured Verrucomicrobiae bacterium | reverse complement strand
GCGCAAATTGGGGTGGCGACCGACGGGGATGCGGACCGGCTGGGGATCGTGGACGACAAGGGCAAGTACGTGTCCATCCAATTGGTGTTCTCAATGCTGCTGTTGCACCTGCTGCGTCATCGCGGACAGAAGACGGGGTTGGTGGTGAAATCGGCGAACAGCACGGTGTTGATCGATCGCATTTCCCGGGCGAACGGCTTGAAGCTGGCCGAGGTACCGGTCGGGTTCAAATACATTTGCGAGAAGATGCGCGAGACGGATGTGTTGATCGGCGGGGAAGAGAGCGGCGGGATCGGATTCCAGGGGCATATCCCCGAGCGCGACGGGATCCTGGCCAACCTGATGTTGCTGGAGATGTTGACGGTGACAGGGAAGCGGCTGAGTGAGATTGCGCGGGAGTTGCAGAAGGAATTCGGCGCGAGCTTCTATGACCGCATCGACATGCATTTCCCGATGGAGAAGCGCGAGAAATTCATCGCGACGCTGCGGAGCGAGCCGCCGAAGCAGTTACTGGGCGTACCGGTGGCGCAGATGAAGGATTACGACGGCGTGAAGTACATTTGCAGGGACGATTCCTGGTTGATGTTCACCGCATCCGGCACCGAGCCGATTATTCGCATTTACAGCGAGGCTTCCGCGGACGCCCGGGTGAAGAAGTTGCTCGACCACGGCCGGGCGCTGGCGCTGAAGATCGCGAAGGACTAGAGCTGTCGAAGGCGGGCCTACTCGTTCGCTGAAGCTTCGGCGCGTGTCGTCGGACTCGGTTGACGACGCTCGCCCGTTCGCGTCGCCCTTCGGGTGCCGCAACGACACGGCCTCGTCTTAGCGCTACCCTCGCGCTTCGGCTCACTGGCGAGCGTGCAGTCGCGCGATCGCGTTCCGCGCCTGAATGTAATCGGGCTTGATCCGCAGGGCCTGCTCGTACTGTACAATGGCTTCCGGTATCCTGCCTGTCCGCGCTAGGGCGATCCCCAGATCGCAGTGCGCCTCGGCGAAATCCGGGTTGATCCGCAGGGCCTGCTCGTAATGTACGATGGCTTCCTCGGTATCCTGCCCGCCTGCGCCAACGCGACCCCCAGATTGTAGTGAGCGTCGGCGTAATCCGGGTCGATCCGTAGCGCCTGCTCGTAGTGGCTGATGGCATCCTCAATCCTGCCGGCTTGCGCCAAGGCGACCCCCAGATTGTAGTGTGCCTCGGCGAGATCGGGCTCGATTCGCAACGCGCGCTCCAGATGTTCGATCGCTTCCGGGTCTCCGGCCCGACTGCGCCAGGTCGATCCCGAGGTTGTTGTGCGCCTCGGCGAGATCGGGATCGATCCGGAGCGCGTCTTCCAATTGCTCGATCGCTTCCGGCATCCTGCCCACCCGCGCCAAGGCGATCCCCAGATTGTAGTGGGCCCTGAGAAGATCGGGCTTGATCCGCAAGGCCTCCTCGTACTGTACGATGGCTTCCTCGATCTCACCAGTCTGCGGCCAAGGCGACGCCCAGATTGGAATGCGCCAACCAATTGTCCCGGGTCACATCGACGGCATGCCGAAACAGTGTCTCCGAGTCCTTCCAGTACTGGACCTGAACTCTGGACAGCACCGCGCAAACTGCAAGCAGTGCCGCCGCCGCGTCGCAGGTGATCATTTTCAGATCCCACCGGTCCATCACGCGGGGTGGCACGCTCCAGCACAGCATGATGGTCAACCCAATCAACGGCAGATACATGTACCGGTCCGCCATGGACTGGACCCCGACCTGCACCAATCCAATCGCCGGCACGAGCACCCCCAAAAACCAGAACCACCCCACAGCCAGATGCGGATCACGCCGCGCCCTGCGAATCACCGTGGCCGACACCGCAGCCAAAATCGCCCCCGCCACGATCACCGCCCCCGGCGGCCACACCCGATACGGATAAAAAACAGCCAGTCCACTCGGCCACACGGCCTTCTCGATGTACCACACATACGATACGATTGCGTTGGCCATCCGCAGCCCCAGCGGCAGCCGCTCCAACGAACTGATCGATCCGCCGCTGTGCTGCGCCCAGGTTGTCACGCCACACGACACCGCCGCCAGCGCAAACAACGGAACCTTCTCCCAGACCAACTCGCCGAAGCGCAACGGGGCGTTATTACCCGACAACTGACGGCCTCCACCGCGTCCGCCCCAGCGGCCAATAATCCAGCAGCAGCAGCACAAACGGCAGCGTCACCACCATCGGTTTCGCCATCAATCCCATCGCGTACCACCCAACCACCGCCGCATACCGCCCCCGCGTCGGCCGCTCCACATACCGCACGTATCCCCACATCGCCAACATCCAGAACAACCCGCTCAACACATCCTTCCGCTCCGTCACCCACGCCACCGACTCCACGTGCAACGGATGCACGCCGAACACTGCCGCCACCCAGGCGCTCCGCCACGTCGCCCCCGTCATCCGCCGCAACACCAAGAACAGCAGCACCGTACTCGCTGTGTGCAACATCACATTCACGACGTGGTACCCGCCCGCATTCATCCCGAAGCATTGGTAGTCCAACGCGAGCGACAGCCACGTCAGTGGCAACCAGTATCGCTGCGTAAACCGAGGTGAAGGCCCACATCACGCGCGGAACAGTCAATTCCCCACGCACATGCGGGTTGGCGGTCACATACTGGTCGTCATCGTAGTTGAGGAACCCGGCATACCGCACCGGCCAGTACACCGCTGTAATCAACACGCCAGACATGCGCAGATCAGGATGGCCTGTTGCCGTTGGCGGGATGTACTCATTAGGTCGGCTGGGGTCTTCTCGCTCACGATGCCAGTCTACCGCCAGTGAAAGCCTGTTGGCAATCCACCCTGACGGCTGATTGACAGTACTCACTCCCGTTCCTACTGCCCTTCGGGTGCCAACGGAATATGGAGGATTTCGGCGCCGGCGGGGGTTATGGGACTACGTCTACTGGGCGGGCTGCGGCGCGTCGGCGATGGGCTTGGGTTCTTCGCGGCTCAATTCATCGGCCAGTTGCTCGGCTTTCGCAGGGTCGAGACGCTTCATTTCACGCGCGGCCTCGCCCGCCATCTCGGTCTCGTGCAAGGTGAGGTAGGTCTTGACCAGACCGCCCCATCCTTCGGCGTAATCGGGCCGGAACTTGACGGCCTGCTGGAAGAAGACAGCCGCCTCGTCGTTGCTGCCCTGTCGGTTGGAGACGACGCCGAGATTGAACCACGCCTCGGCGAAATTGGGCTGGTATTTGAGGGCCCGCCGAAAGGATTTCACGGCATCCTCAAATTTGGCCTGGCTGGCATAGGCCACGCCGAGATTGAAATGGGCGTCGGCATAATCGGGCTTCAACTGAATCGCCATCTGGTAGGCCGAAATGGCGTCCGCCTCATGCCCGAGCCGGGCTTGCACGCCGCCCAGGTTGCTCCACACTTGAGCGTCCTTCGGGGTGAATTTGATCAATTGTTCGAACACGCCGATGGCCTCGGTAAGTTTCCCCGATTCCGTGTAGGCCCAGCCGAGATTGTTCCAGGCATCGACATAATCCGGCTTCAGTTTGATTGACTGCTGAAACGACGCGGCTGCGTCGGCGAAGAAATGCATTTTCCCGTAGGCCACGCCCAGAATGTAGTGCGCCAGACTGCTTGTCCGGATAATCGCTGACCAGTTGCTTCGCATTCTTGAGCAATCCCGCATAGTCCTTGGCGTCCTCAGCCGTTTCTGCGGCTGCATAATCAGGGTCCGTGTAGATATACCCCTCGGCGCCGTGCGCATACCTCTGCAACGGCCCCCGCATACTAAACGGCCATTGGTCGAACCACCATGCCGCCAAGCTGCCGCCCACCGCGATCAACAACACCACGCCCACAGGAACAAAAACTCCTCTTCGCTTTCGTTTGGATGGCTGGCCCAGCGGCTTCGCCGACGGTGTTTCCTGGTGAAATGTCAGGGTGGCCTCGGGTTCCGTGCTCGGGCCCACCTTGACCGGCTCCTCCCACAACATTTCCTTCGGCGGCGTGCCGAGCATGTTCGTGGGGATCTCATTGCCGGCGAGCGCGTCGGCAAATTCGGGGAAGTCCGACAACCGCTTCCAGTGGCCCCGCGACTCCGCCGGCACCCACGTGTGGGCATTCGCGAATCCCTGCAAAATCCACCGGCGCACACTCGCGGCATCCACCGGCCCATACGTCCGACCATCCGCGCCGACAATTTTGAACTGCCGATCGGGAACGGGCGTCGGGGGGATTGCCCGCGAACGTCCCAATGGGAGAACCGTCGGGGGCGATTCGGTCCGCGGTTCCGACGCGGCGCCCTCCACTTCTTCATACCGCATCTCAACTTCCCCAAACCGCAGCACGTCCCCATGGCGCAGCACGGCTCCTGTCGTCCGCTCGCCGTTGAGATACGTGCCGTTCGTGGAAATCAGATCGCGGACTTTGAAGTGGTCGCCGATACGGACCAGGAGCGCATGATGAGAGGAAACGGTGCTGTGACTGATACAAATGACATTCGAGTCGTCGCGTCCGATATTGACGCGTTCCCGCGTCAGATCAAACGCGCGACCTGATCCATTGCCGGAGACAAACAGCAGTCTGGCTCGGGCACTCGTCGTCTCGGCGCCAACCATCACGGCCACCCTAATTCCACAACCCAGTCTGCCCTGTGCGCGGTCATTTTGCAAGCTGCGAGCGCTCGTGCCCGACACTTTTAATCCGGTGGCAGATTCCGCAATGCCGGCGGCTCTCCCACCGGCCTTTCCACCTGCCTTCCACGAAGTTCGCCGACTACAGCCCGTCGCATCGCGGCAACAAGAACCGGAGCACCGTTATCGAGGAAAGCGGCAGGGTGGAGCCTGTATTTCTTGACTTTCACGGCACCAGGGTGTTTACTTTAAGCTGATACTTTTTCACGCGTTCGATAACCATACAAAGGGAAGATTCAGGCCCGGGGCATTCCAATGAACAAATCGCTTTCAGCCAGATTTGTCGCCATGTTAGTGAAACTTTTCACAAGCAGCGTTGTTTCTGGCTTCCTAGCGTTCTGGGTGGCCGGCGGGATTCGTCCGTCGCCTCCGCAGGCACGAGAACGATCCGAGTTGTAGCGTACAACATTGACTCCGACCAGGGCCAAAACGGTTCTCAGTATACCCTTCCGCAACCAGGGTTGATTGCGCCCTCCAGCGGCGGGAGCGTGACGAACGGCGGCGTGCTCGAAGGGATTGGCGAGGAGAACGTGGCCGGCGATCGGCCCAGCCGATCGACATTCTCGCCCTCGAAGAAACGACCAGCAACCCGGCAACCGTTCAACCGATCGTGGACGGTTTGAATGCTTTCTATGGATCTCGTAACATCCCGCCGGCTATGCGATGAGCCCTTACCAGGCCACGGAAGAAAGTGGCGACCCCACCACCGGAAATGGCCCGAACGCGATGGTTTACAATACTAACACATTGCAACTGGTCGCCTCGGTCGGCATCGGCTCGCCCTCCGGATCGGGGAATGGGGAATATCGTCAGGTGGTGCGCTACGAGTTTGCGCCGGCCAGCGCTCCGCCGATGGCCAATAACGTTTTTTACGTTTATGTCAGCCACTACAAAGCGGACTCCGGCAGCCCCAACACGACCTACCGCAATGGCGAGGCCCAGATCATCCGCGCTGACTCGGCAACATTGCCGAGTAACGCTCGAATTCTTTACGTAGGCGATTACAATTGCACGGCCAGCACGGAACCCATGTATCAAACGCTTACCGCCGCGGGGGCGAATCAAGCCTTCGATCCCCTGAATCCATCCGATTTGTACAACATAACCTGGGGTTCATCCACTCTGACAGCGCTCACCGAATCGGCGACGAGTCTGAGCGCGCGGTTCGATTATCAGATGATGACGAGCAATGTCTTTTCCGGCGTGGCGGGCGGCGGGCTGGCGTACGTTCCGGGGACGTACCACGCGTTCGCCAACAATGGCACGACTCCCAACCGCGGCAACGTCGATTCCGGTTCCGATACGGCGCTCAACAACGATCTGACAACGAATGTGACGGGGATCACCGCAGCCCAGCTCTACCAGTATCTCACCACCGACACCGATCACCTGCCCATCGTGGCCGATTACATCATCCCGGCCCCCACCGTCTTCGTCATCGTGATGGAGAACGAAAACTGGGCGTCGATCAGCGGTAACGCGGCCGCGCCGTACATCAACAACACCCTGCTGCCGATGGCCGCGCATGCCGAACAGTATTACAACCCCCCCGGCAACCATCCCAGCCTGCCGAACTACCTGTGGCTGGAGGCAGGGACGAACTTTGGCATCACGGCGGATGAAGATCCTTCGGTTGCCAGTCAGACCACGACCAATCACCTGGTCACGCTGTTCGAGAACGCCAATATTTCGTGGACGTCCTATCAGGAAGACATCACCGGCGCCGTCTGCCCGCTCACGGCCACCAACCAGTACGTGCCCGAACACAACCCGATGGTGTACTTCGACGATGTCACGAATACGAACACCGCCAACTCCGCCTATTGCATCGCCAATGTGCGACCGTTTGCCCAGCTGGCGGGCGACCTGCAAAGCAATGTGGTCACGCGCTACAACTTCATCACCCCAAACCTCTGCGACGACATGAACGGCGACACGGGGTGCCTGACCGGGCAATGCACTGATAACGCAAGGTGACACGTGGCTCTCTAACACCGTGTCGACCATCCTGAGTTCCCAAGCCTACAGCAACAACGGCGTTATCTTCATCACTTGGGATCAAGGGCAGGGTGGCGACGGCCCGATTGGCATGATCGTCCTTTCACCTCTGGCCAAGGCAGGCTATTCCAACACCATCTACTACACGCACAGCTCCACTCTGCTGACGCTGCAGGAACTCTTCAACGTCGGGCCGTTGCTTGGCGATGCCGCGAATGCTACCGACCTGAACGATTTGTTCATCTACGGGCCACAACTGGCGGTCAGCCCGCCGTCAGGATTTTCCTCCAGCGGGGGAGCGGGCGGGCCGTTTAGTCCCTCCAGCCAGACGTACACGCTCAGCAACACGGGCGGTGTGGCGATGGTCTGGTCGGCGACCAACTCCACCACATGGCTGACGCTCTCCGCCACCAACGGCTCGCTGGCGGCAGGCGGTAGCACGAACATCGTCGTTTCCATCAACGCTAACAGTCTGTCCGTCGGTTCTTACTCGGACACGGTTGTGTTTGCCACGTCCAACGGCTCCGGTAGCGCGGCGGAACCCGTGAGCCTGACCGTAAGCGCTGCGTTCGGCCTGCTGACCGTCACGCCGTCGTCGGGATTTGTTTCGGGAGGGCCACCGGGCGGCCTGGTCAGCCCGATCAGCCAAACCTACACATTGAGCAACATTGGAGGGGTAGCCTTGGACTGGACGGCGACCAACTCCACCACATGGCTGTCGCTCTCCGCCACCAGCGGGACGCTGGCAGCGGGTGCCAGCACGAACGTCACCGCCACCATTAGCACCAATGTCGACACCTTTGTGCCCGGTGGCTACTCGGACACGATTGGATTCACCAACACTCCGAGCGGTGCCGGCAATACGACCCGCGCGGTCAGCCTCAGTGTCGGCGTCGGCAACTTCGGATTCTTCAGCGACTTCAGCACGTTTGCCTCCGGCAACCTTGTCGGCCAGCAGGGCTGGACTCAGGTCAGTACGTACACCGGTTCACCATTGCAGATCAGCGGGGGCCAGGCGGGATTTACCGGCGGGCTGACCGCCAACGACCAAACGGTATACAAGGGCTTCACACTGACCAACGAGACCGTGTTCTATGGCCTGACGCTGATCGTGACCAACGCGCCAAACACCAACGCCGTCCCGTACTTCGCGACGCTGTATAACACCACCAACGGCACAGGAACGGCATTCTATCGTTTGGCCGCGGAGTCACCCGACCCGGCCAAGACGAACTATGTGCTCGGCGTGCGCGTCTCGCTGTCGGGGAGCGACCCCTACACGTTCGGCGTCACGGGCCTGAGCTACGGGACCCAGTACCGCGTGATCGTCGAGGCGGCCGGCACCAGTGTGATTCTGTACGTCAATCCGACCAGCGGCAATCTCGGAGCGCAGACGCCGTACACGCAGAATAGCTACTCGTCCGGCTCCTCAGTGGGTTCATTCGCGATCTCACAACTGGATAGCGGCACGATCCCCAGCGCCGGGGCACGATCGGCAAGGTCGTCGTCGACGACAACTTCGGGACTGTGTTCACAGATTTGGTCGGCGTCCTGCCGCCGATGGCCAGTTTCACCGCCAGTCCGACCAGCGGGCCGGCGCCACTGAGCGTGAGCTTCACGGACCAGTCGTCCGGTCCACCCACGAGTTGGAGTTGGACGTTTGGTGACGGCGGTGCGTCAACGGTCCAGAGCCCGACCTACGTATACGCGTCGACGGGAACCTACACAGCGACGTTGGTTGTCTCCAGTGCTGGCGGAGCCAGCACCAATACGGCAACGGCGACGATTAGCGTCTACGACCCGTTCACGCAGTGGCAGCAGAGCTACGGCCTCAGCAACAACTGCGCGTTATGTGGTCCGAACGCCTCCTACACGGGCGACGGAATGAGCAACACCAACAAGTTCATGGCGGGCTTCAGTCCCACCAGCGCTGGGGCGTACCTACACATTATCAGCATCGCCCAGCAGTTGGTGTCGGGGAACACGAACGTCGTGGTGACATATCTTGGCGCCAACGGGGACAACAGCTACGTGCCGGGGATTGCGTCACGGACCAACGTGTTGGATTACACAACCGGTACCGCCATCGGCAACTACGCGAGTGGCAATTGGCAGGACACGGGCCAGACCAATACTCTCAGTGGCGGAAACGGGTCCGGCACCATCACCAGCATGACGGACTCGAACATAACCGCCAGTCCCGACCGGTACTACCGAGTGCGCGTGTTGCTGCCGTAGGCATCGTTGCTCCTTGGTATCCGGCTGACGGAGCCCGTGGGTTGAGATTGGTTCCGGAGCGGACGGCTTGGACGAGGATGGCAATGCTGAGACCGGCCCGCTAACACCGTGTGTGGATGGTGTTTCCGGTCGCTGCCGCACCTGGCGAACTTGCTACTGATCATATTACTCAAGTTGAAATCAAGACGCCGAAAACGAATTGAGAACGCCGTGTTAGCCGTCTGGGCCCACAGGACCACAGGGAAAACAGAGAGGGGGAGGCGGGTGGCTGACGTTATGTTCGGCCTTGCGACGCAGGTGTTTCAGGGACCGGTCGCCCAGTGTTTGGATTGAGGGTTGTTTGCCTTCCAGGCAGATAATTTTGCTTGACAGTCGGGCGATGGTGGTGATAATTTTCACAATGTTGCGAGCACCATGTTCGTAGCGCCCCCGGGTAGGGTAGGGGAATTGGGAGAGACTGTATGAAAATGCGAGGGATTATCTTAGCCGTGCTGACCACGGCCTTCTGTTGCTCGACCAGCCATGCCTCTATTACCGGCGCGTCCTGGTGGGACGATGCGGACGGTGCTCTCGTCTGTGGGGGCACGAATCTCACTTTGAGCAGCGATGCGCAAAGCGGAACCTTGACCATGTGGGGGAATCAGTACTGGGGACCGGGGCACATGACAGGAACCGTTTACACGGCTGGAGGGGATCCGAGACTCACTCTCGGCAGTAGCATCATCAATGACACCAACTTCGCGTGGACGGCCTATACTGTGAATGTGTACCTGAGTTCAACCTTCACGATCGCAAACACCGGTACACTCGCTCCAAGCGTGGACAATCCACCCAACAGCGATTGGTCTGTGGCAAGCGTCGTCCAGCCCTCCTCTGAGCCTGTGGTGCCCAGCGGCCAGTTCGCGGGCGATTATGAGGGGACCTTGACCCTTCAAGGAGGAACGGCCATCGCGATCGGCGATGAATTGGACTTCGACTACACGATACAATTCAGTGGCGCCTCATCATTCAGCATTGGCCAGGAAGTGATCCCCGTTCCCGAGCCGAGCACAATCGGCCTGTTGGCGATGAGCGGACTTCTCCTTGGCGGAGGCATGCTGGCTCGGCGTCGCCGCTAGTCAGAATCGTTTCTGTTCGCCTCGGAGACTTTGGCCCGGCACGGTGTTGCCGGGCGAATTTGTTTTGTCCATGCTCTGGGTCGGACAGCTGCTTCCAAACGGCCGGAAGGGTTGGCATTCTACGGGCGGTTCTTGTATGCGGTTAGGCTTTGGGCTTGAAGTGGTAACCGCCCCTCTCGATTGCTGCGCGTTTTGGATTGCAAATTTCTCCTCTTTGTGCAGGATAGGGGCCTAGAAGCTGCACGGGGTGAGGTGAGGCTATGAACTTGCGGAGTGTGATTGCTCTGGGGTTGGCTTGCTCCATTTGTGGTGGTGCGGCGTCGACCAACGCTGTTGTGTACAGCGCCGCCAACGATTTTTCCGCGACCAATAATCCTGATGGCGTCTGGTCGTATGGGGCCGAACAGGGACTCGGAGCGCCGTTTCAAATCTACCAGGTTTCCCAAAAGGGTGCCGGTATAGACATTTGGAACTACGGCGGGGCGACCTGGGTTGCGCACAACGGCACCAGCGGCGGCATCCTCGCGGGTGGGGCGATCTGGCAGCCGAACGTGTTGGGGCTGCACCCGAGCGTGGTCAGTGGCTATGGCAATGAGGACGGGCCCTACGACACCATCGTCCGGTGGACCGCGCCTGCCTCGGGGGTATACGACGTAAATGTCACTTTCTCCACGTTGTCCACGAATTACGAGGACACGGAGGTGCACGTCCTCGTGAATAACACATCCGTGTTCGATGGATTCTGCGATGGCGCGATCCCGTTTGGAGTGACCACGACCAATCTGCTGGAAGGCTTGGGAGCGGGCGACAACATTGACTTTGCGGTCGGCGTCGGTACCGACGGAGTGTGGCAAACTGATGAGACTGGCTTGTCCGCGACGGTTACGCCGATCATCATCTCCAACGGGACATCGCTGGCGCTCAGCGGCACGGTCACGCCCAATCCCATCATACCAGGCAGCAACCTCATCTACGCTATTGTCGTCCGCAATACCGGCGGCTCAGAGGCGATAGGGGTTACAATTACCAACGTGCTTCCACTCGAAGTCCTGTACTCCGGCGCCGACCTGACTGGCGATAGCGACGTAGAGGGGAGCTACATGACGCACCAACTCGATGGCACCGTGCTGGGACATCTTCCTGGCATCTCGGCTGGGGGAAGCGCTTCCCTGACGGTGACGGGCCAACTGCGCTGCACGGCGTTTACACAGAAGATACTGTTCGATGCCGCCTCGGTCAGCTCCTTCACACCGGACACGATCCTTGGTAGTCCCCTGATCGTGCGCACCACCAACGGTGGTCGGATCCAGAAAGCCGCCTGTAGCAACACGATCGCGTTCACGGAATCGTACGCCGACAAAATATTCTGTAGTGGAAGTGGATACGATTTCGGCTGCAGCGCGGTTCCAAGCGACAAGCTCACGATCAAAGCCACCCTGTCGCTGCTCGGCGTGGATGTGACGCAGTTTAACGCCAACACCCCATTTGATATCACCGTCGGCAATTTTTCGGCCGACTATTCGCTCTCGGACGATCCGCATTGGTCCCCCGGCAAGACCAGTGCCACCTTTGTCGATCGCGAAGCCGGCGATATCGGGAATCTGGTGAGCCTCCAGACCATCCGTCTCAAATGGACTGCCAGCCAATTGACCGTCACCGTGACGGGGAATAATCCCGAAACGCCCGATGTGGGCTTCACGCCGGTTCTTGCCCCCGTCTACGACCAGCAGCCGACGGGTGTGATCAACGACGCAGTCCCAGCCACCCTGGACTTCGGGGGTGTTACCAACACCTTTGACGCGGTGTACTGCGCCGGTGCGCTGGTCACGACCGACGTGTTCGTCAACCGCGCGGGTGACTTTACGGTTTCGAGGATAAGAATCATCGGCGCTGCTGGCAACTAGGCCGGTGTTTCACGCACACCGCGTCTACCCTTGGCGCCACACGAAATCGGAGCAGGGGACTACCCAAACGCGGAAAAGGCTGCTAGAGTGTGCGGCTCATGGATTTGGGCCACATACGGAATTTCTGCATCATCGCGCACATCGACCACGGCAAGACGACGTTGTCGGACCGGTTGCTGGAGACGACGGGGGCGCTGGAAAAACGCGAGATGCGCGAGCAGGTGCTGGACTCGATGGACCTCGAACGCGAGCGCGGCATCACCATCAAGGCGCATCCGGTCTCCATGTCGTACCGCGCCGACGATGGCCAGGTGTATGAGCTGAACCTGATCGACACCCCCGGGCACGTGGATTTCGCGTACGAAGTGTCGCGCAGCCTGGCGGCGTGCGAGGGCGCGTTGCTGATCGTGGACGCGGCGCAGGGTGTCGAGGCGCAGACGGTGGCCAACGTGCACATGGCCTCCAAGCAAAACCTGACAATCGTGCCCGTGATCAACAAGATCGATCTGCCCAGCGCCAACGTCGAGGAGACAAAGCGCCAGCTTGAGGAGATTCTCGCGATTCCCGGCGACACGGCGATTTTGGCCAGCGCCAAGACGGGTGTTGGTGTCCATGAGGTTTTGAAGGCGGTGATTGAGCGAATCCCGCCCCCGAAGGTTTTTGCCGAAAATACACTCCAGGCGCTCGTCTTTGATTCGATGTTCGATACGTACCGGGGCGTGGTGACGCATGTGCGGTTGTTTGCGGGTGAAATCGTGCCCGGCATGATGGTCCAGCTCATGAGCACGGGGCTGAAGTATGAGGTCAAGGACGTCGGCGTGTTCACCCCGAAGCCCGAGCCGCGCAAGAAACTCTCCGCCGGCAGCACGGGATACGTCATCGCCAACATCAAGACCACGTCCGAAGTGAAGATTGGCGACACGATGACCGATGCGCGGCAACCCGCCCGGGCGCCGCTGCACGGATTCCAGCAGGTGCACCCGATGGTCTTCAGCGGGTTGTACCCGATCGACTCGGCGGATTACGAGCACCTGAAAGCGGCGCTGGCGAAGCTGCAGCTGAACGACTCGGCGTTCCAATACCAGTCCGAAAGCTCGGCGGCGCTGGGGTTCGGGTTCCGCTGCGGATTCCTCGGGCTGCTCCACATGGAGATCGTGCAGGAGCGCCTGCGTCGGCAATGGGACATGGACATCATCGCCACCTATCCGAGCGTGATCTACAAGGTTCTGAAGACCGATGGGGAAGTGCTCGACGTGGACAATCCGGTGTACCTGCCGGATCCGTCGGTGATCGACCATATCGAGGAACCGTACGTGAAGGCGTTTATTATTTGTCCGAACGAAAACATCGGCGACATGCTTTCCTTGGTCATGGAAAAGCGGGGGAGTGTTGCCAAGACGGACTCGATCGACACGCGGCGAGTGATGTTGACCGCCGGGTTGCCGCTCAACGAGATTCTGGTGGATTTTCACGACAAGATCAAAAGCGTCACACGAGGGTATGGATCCATGGACTACGAGCCGCAAGGCTACCGCGAGGGCGACCTGGTGAAGCTCGACATTTTGGTGAACAGCGAACCCGTGGACGCGTTTTCGAGCATCGTGCACCGCACCAAGGCCGAGACGCGCGGGCGGGCGCTGGCGCTGAAACTCAAGGAAGTGATCCCACAGCAGATGTTCCAGGTGGCGATCCAGGCCGCCATCGGCGGCAAGATCATCGCGCGCGAAACCGTCAGGGCGTTGTCGAAAAACGTCACGGCGAAATGCTACGGTGGTGACATCACCCGCAAACGCAAGCTCTGGGAGAAGCAAAAGGAAGGCAAGAAACGCATGAAAGCCATCGGCAAGGTGAACATACCGCAGGAAGCATTCATCTCGGTGTTGAGGGCGGGGTAGGGGAACCAACGATGATCAATTGGAAAGATCGCCAGACACGGAAGTATGCCCGCGAGATACTTCGCGGCGGCCAGAAATGGTTGCGCATTAACCGCGATCTGCTGGCGGCGAAGCAACCATCCGAGATCGAGGCGAAGTTGCGGGAACTGGAGCAGGCGCTGCAAGAGGGCCGGGCCACGGAAGCTGCGGCCCGGGCCGACGAGGTGGAGCGGAAAATCCAGGGGGTGCTGCCGGCGCAAAAGCATTCCGCAATTCGCGAAAATGTCGAGGTGCTGCTGGTGGCGGCCATCCTCGCGATGGCGGTGCGCACGTTTTTTATCCAGCCGTTCAAGATCCCCACGGGCTCGATGCAGCCGACGTTGTACGGGATTTATCCGCCACCGGAAACATCGCCGCCGGCACCCTACGCGACGCTGCAAGGGCCGTCGCTCCTCGAACGCATTGTCGGGATGCTGTTTCAAGGCAACATGTACGAGGAATACGGCTACCGCAGCCGCGGCGATCACATCTTCGTCGACAAAATCAGCTACCACTTCCGCAAACCCCACCGCGGTGAGGTCATCGTGTTCGACACGTCCCATATCACCGAGCTCAGCGGTGCGGCGCGCGGCCGGTTCTACATCAAGCGGCTGATCGGGCTGGAGAACGATGTCATTCAAATCCAGCCGCCGCATGTGCTGGTCAACGGACAGGTTTTGGACTCCCGTCCGGCCTTCGAGCGGATCTATTCGCGCCAGAACGGCTACAGCGGGTACGTCATTATCAATACATTCTCGGGGTCGTCGAGATACCTGAACTCGCCAGACGCGACGTACACCGTGCCGCCCCGGCACCTCTTCGTCATGGGCGACAACAGCCGAAGTAGTCTGGACGGTCGCTTCTGGGGGTCGCTGCCGCAGAAAGACCTCGTTGGCAGGGCCGTGTTCGTGTACTGGCCGTTCACCAGGCGGTTCGGCCCGATTGACTAGAGCGGTTTAAATAAAACTGTAGCCACAACGCTTGGTCCCTGGTAGGGTGCGTTCATGCGAACCCTATCACTGGATCTGCGGGAACGGATCTTGGCGTCTTACGACCACGGCGAGGGCACCCGCGACAAGGTTGCGGCTCGCTACCAGGTTTCGCTCGGGATGGTCAAGAAACTCTTGCAGCAGCGTCGGCGCACCGGCCAGATCGGCCCGCGCCACCATTTCTCGGGACGCAAGCCGATGATTCTGGACATCCATCATCGCCAGTTGCGAGCGCTGCTGAGCCACAAGCCGGACCTGACCTTGCGCGAGCTGCGCCAGGCCGTGGCCCTGAAGTGCTCACTGCCGGCCATCCACTACGCCTTGGCGAAGATGGGGCTGACATATAAAAAAAGACGCTCCGCGCCAGCGAGCAAGACCGCCTGGATATCGCCCGCGCGCGCCGCACGTGGCGGCGCTACCAAACGGGCTTCGATCCCGCCAAGTTGATCTTCCTTGACGAGTCGGGTGCCACGACCAACCTGACCCGCTTGTGCGGCCGTGCGCCGCGGGGTCTGCGCGTCCACGCCAGCGCTCCCCAAGGTCATTGGCAAACCACCACCCTGATCGGGGCGTTGCGACTGGATGGCTCAACCGCCTGCATGGCAATCGAGGGAACCGCCGATACGGAGGTGTTTCGGGCCTATGTCCGCCACGTCCTGTGCCCCACGCTGCACCCGGGCGACGTGGTGATCTTGGACAACCTCGCCCCGCACAAGAGCCAGCCGACCCTCTCTTTGATCGAAGCGGCGGGCGCCGCGATTCGTTTTCTGCCGGCCTACTCGCCGGACCTCAACCCGATCGAGAAACTGTGGAGCAAAGTCAAAGCCAGCCTGCGGACAGCCGAAGCACGAACGCAGCCAACGCTGGTTCAAGCGATGGCGGTCGCTTTGGAGGGCGTGACACGCCAAGATGCCAGGAATTGGTTTGCCTCGTGTGGCTACAGTTTTATTTAAACCGCTCTAGTAGTCCGGGTGCAGTTACTTCATCCTACTGGAAGTTGTTGGAACATGCGAACCGACGCCCACCACAACGTCGCACCCGCCACGTGGGCCTGCTGTATCGGTAGTCGATAGTGTGGAACGGTCAGCGGCGCGTGGCGGTGGCCCGGCGGCGCCACCACTGATCAAATTCCTAAAACTCCCCAGCCACGCCTCACGATTCGATTCCGCCTGGCGCGAGGTCTACAGCCGCAAGGACTCGGACCTGTCCGCATTCGAGGTCAAGTTCTTGGCCTGCGTCATCCGCGAGAAGCACCAACCCGCCACCTCGCCACCGACGGCGCAGCCGTCAGGCCTTCTGAACCTTGCCAAACCACTTCTCGGCGAATTTGCCGGTCACGGGCAACGGCTTGCATACGCCGGAGCAGGCGTTGACAATCCCGACGATCCACAGCACCAGCGTCCCAACCACCACCACCATTATCAGCGGAAACCCGATGCAGAGCAAACACAGCGGCAGGCAAATCAGGATCGCGATAATCTCGCAGATGTACAGCGCCAGCGCCTGCTTCGCGTGAAACAGTGCGTACGCGTTGTTCTTGCTCGAGATGCAGACAATCGACACCACCAGGCCAATCAGCGCGATCGGGATGTAGCTCAGGATCGCCATCGTCTTGCCACTGTCGATCTCCTGCTGCGAAAGTTGCGGTTGGGGTGATACGGGGGGCGTCGTCGCGTCCGGCATGATAGTCTCCTTCGGTTTTGAAACGTTTCCTCGCCAACTGGGCCATGTCCTTTGTATGTGACCAACATCGACTTGTAAAGCCAATCCGGGCAATCCGCGCTCGAACGTCTCGCAATACCGAACGTCGCACAATATAGAGAATGGGGTACAGCCCCCGAAAAGCCTCGTAGCGGGGCGTACAGCGCGAGCGGGGGGTATCCACGAGACGGAGGGCACGGCCACCGGAAACGCGGCGACGCTCGCGGCGCCGCGGCAGCGGCGCGTCCCTTGTCATTATGTGGAACTATTAAAGAGACGTTAGGAAGCGCAACGGAGCAACGTGCGCGATATGAGGCAGTTAACCCGTCTCAGCGGGTTTGTTTGTTGACGGAGCATTTTGAGGGGGGTAAAGCTGGTCGCGGTGAACCCGAAAACCAGAGCGTACTTTCAAGAGTTGGGGCGGCGGCGGAGGAGCTTCAAGGGTCGTCGTCGGATGCGTCGAGTGGGCGTGTCGGTCGTCGCGCCATCTTTGGAGGTTCATCCGGTGACGCGGGAGTTTTTGAGGCAGGTCTCGCGTCGCGGAGTTTTGTCAGCCCGTCGCGGCTGTGGAGCGACACAGGCCCGCTCGAAGAACTCTCGCACGTAGTTGACGGCATCGGTGTCCAGTCGCGTAGCGTGAGACTTTCACCTGGGGGGGCGCGTTCTGATGTTCGCGCGAGAGCTGGCGTTGTCGGGACTCAGGCGAAAAACCCTTCGCACGTCAGGCCAGACGCCACCCTCGAAGCATTCCGTCGTCGTTTGGAGCAACGTGGCTTTGGATTTTCGACGCTGCTGGCTTTTCAGATCGTGCGCCAAGGAGTCGAGCATGCGAAACAGACGGTGGACCTCGGGTTCTACGGGGCGATTACCGACGCCCAAGAAGAGCTTGCGGGGCGGGCGGCGTTTGAGGTAACGTGGGCAAGCTTGCAAGCGAGTACTCACAATTCGAACGCGTCCCGCCCCCAAGGCTGGATAGAACCTGACCTGCACACCATCACGGAGCCGCGCGAGCGGCGGCGTCCCTCGTCACTTATTGGAACGGGAAACGTCGCACAATATAGATTATGTCTAATATCGGCAGCGGTCGAATACTCTGCCTCTGCGTGGAATTGATCAACTTCCATTGTTTTCCGGTTCCAAACACCGCCCGATTTGTGTCAATACCGACCTCATGACGTTAACAGCAATCCTCCAAGTCCTGCAGTTTTACTGGGTCTCCGATCCTGGATTTTGCATCATCGCTAGCATCTGCCTCATATTCCACTTCTGGATGCTCATAGACTGCCTCAAACGCGAACCTCCCACACACGACAAGGTGTGCTGGATCCTCGTAATCTTGATGCTCCCAGTAATAGGAGCCATCATCTACCTCATCGTAAACAAGCTCCCCAAATACACCCGAAACGCCTCAGCCCAGATTTCCCGGATTCGCTTCACAAGTCAATGGTAGTGACATACAATGGAGCCGCATAAACAAAGGCTTTGGTCGATGTTGAAGCGACAAAAAGCGGAGGATTTAATGGGTGCAACTAACAAATCGGCTCTGCGGGTAACTTTTGATAGTCGTGTGAAGCTGGAGTTTCACGGTTCCAAGGTCACCTCCGATGCGGGCCTGCTGGCGTACCGGGAACTTGATGAGGCGCTGGAACTGACCGCAAGGAGTGGTGGACTGTTGGATGATTGGCGCACAGGCAAGAACACGCAACACTCACTGGTGGCTCTGCTGCGGCAGTCGATCTTTAGTCGGCTGGCTGGATATGAAGACACCAATGACGCCGAACGACTCGCGGTTGATCCCACCATGCGAGAGGTCGTGGGCGGGCGAGCCACGGAGCGCACGGCGGCCTCCACGAGCCAAATGGGTCGCTTCGAGACGGAAGTGTTGACGCAGCCGCGGAATCTGGCGGAGTTGACGAGGTTGTCGGGGTTGTGGGTTGAGCAGTTGCGGGATCGCCAACCCATGCGGGAACTGATCCTCGACTTGGATAGTTCGGTCAGCGAAACCTATGGGGAGCAGGAAGGCACGGCGTACAACGGGCATTTCGGCTGTACCTGCTACCACCCGCTGTTTTGCTTCAATCAGTTTGGCGATGTGGAGCGTACCCTGTTGCGTGATGGCAACGTCCATAGCGCCGACGATTGGCTGGCCGTGTTGGAGCCGGTGGTGGCCCGCTATCGCGGCCAGAAGTTGCCGCGCTACTTCCGAGCGGATGCGGCCTTTGCCAACCCGGAGGTGTATGAGTTCTTGGAAGCCGAAGGCTACGGGTATGCCATCCGCCTGCCAGCAAACGAGGTCTTGCAGCGGGAAATCGAGCCGCTGCTGACTCGTCCGGTGGGCCGTCCCTCGAACGCACCGGTGGTCTGGTATGATGACTTTTTGTATCAGGCGCAGAGTTGGGAGCGCGCCCGCCGCGTGGTAGCCAAGGTGGAATGGCACAAGGGCGAATTGTTCCCCCGCGTCGGATTCATCGTGACCAATCTGGGTCGGCCAGCCAAACGAGTCGTGCGCTTCTACAACCAGCGGGGCACGGCGGAGCAGTGGATCAAGGAAGGCAAGAACGCCGTCAAATGGACCCGGCTGTCCTGTCACGACTTTGTGGACAACCAAGTGCGGTTGCAGCTATTTGTGCTGGCGTACAATCTGGGTAACTTTCTGCGGCAGGCCGTGTTGCCCCGAGAGGTGCGGCACTGGACGCTGACGACGTTGCGGGAGAAACTCATCAAGATCGGAGCGAAGGTGGTGCGCCATGCCCGGCAGGTGATCTTCCAGATGGCGGAAGTGGCAGTTCCCCGCGAACTGTTTCGTGAGATTCTGGAGCGGATCGGGTGGCTGCGACTGCCGACATCGCAGGCGGGTTGACCGCCGCCGGTTGAAGGTTTTGGAATGGGCGTGTGCTGGAAGATGGATTGTGTTGATGCTCGGTTACGATTCGCTGCGACACCCGGTTGCGGGCAGAAACTAGGTCGCCCGAGTCAGAAATCGGGTCTTGGCATGGCAGAATTAAGCTTGCAGACACCGTCAGCGGTAATAAAATGGCACTCAATGAAGTTCAACATCCCGCGAGGGTCGCGGGAACAGGTCATATGGGAAATGTCGGCTCAGACCTCTTCCCCAAGTCCCAATAGGACCAAATTCTACATTCACCGCGGGAATTGACCCAGTTGCACTGTGCGATGTTCCTAGAGGCATTGTCCAATGTGAAACTTGACACCTCCGAGGCGAAGTGCGACTAGATCCCTTATGGTATGCCGATGACCAGAACCAAACATTCAAAAGACGAGCTTGAGAAAGCTTACAAACACGTAGAATTTGAGTTTTTGATGCTCCGCGAGACTGCTGGCCTGATTCAGAAATCGAGGCTGACGGAGGCGCCAGACCGTGCTTACCTGGCGTCTTTTGCGATTCATTCACGGAACCTCATCGAATTTCTATTCAACAAAACCCACCCGACAGACTATATCGCGCCCGAGGACTTTCTCCCAGCTGCGACTTGGCAATCCGCTAGGCCACAACAGGACTCACCCATCATAAACAATGCCCGCGAACGCGCACAAACGGAGATCGCCCATCTGAGTTGGGATAGATTGCCCTCCACAGAAAAGCCCGTTGATTGGCCGCTAGAGCGGTTTAAATAAAACTGTAGCCACACGAGGCAAACCAATTCCTGGCATCTTGGCGTGTCACGCCCTCCAAAGCGACCGCCATCGCTTGAACCAGCGTTGGCTGCGTTCGTGCTTCGGCTGTCCGCAGGCTGGCTTTGACTTTGCTCCACAGTTTCTCGATCGGGTTGAGGTCCGGCGAGTAGGCCGGCAGAAAACGAATCGCGGCGCCCGCCGCTTCGATCAAAGAGAGGGTCGGCTGGCTCTTGTGCGGGGCGAGGTTGTCCAAGATCACCACGTCGCCCGGGTGCAGCGTGGGGCACAGGACGTGGCGGACATAGGCCCGAAACACCTCCGTATCGGCGGTTCCCTCGATTGCCATGCAGGCGGTTGAGCCATCCAGTCGCAACGCCCCGATCAGGGTGGTGGTTTGCCAATGACCTTGGGGAGCGCTGGCGTGGACGCGCAGACCCCGCGGCGCACGGCCGCACAAGCGGGTCAGGTTGGTCGTGGCACCCGACTCGTCAAGGAAGATCAACTTGGCGGGATCGAAGCCCGTTTGGTAGCGCCGCCACGTGCGGCGCGCGCGGGCGATATCCAGGCGGTCTTGCTCGCTGGCGCGGAGCGTCTTTTTTTATATGTCAGCCCCATCTTCGCCAAGGCGTAGTGGATGGCCGGCAGTGAGCACTTCAGGGCCACGGCCTGGCGCAGCTCGCGCAAGGTCAGGTCCGGCTTGTGGCTCAGCAGCGCTCGCAACTGGCGATGATGGATGTCCAGAATCATCGGCTTGCGTCCCGAGAAATGGTGGCGCGGGCCGATCTGGCCGGTGCGCCGACGCTGCTGCAAGAGTTTCTTGACCATCCCGAACGAAACCTGGTAGCGAGCCGCAACCTTGTCGCGGGTGCCCTCGCCGTGGTCGTAAGACGCCAAGATCCGTTCCCGCAGATCCAGTGATAGGGTTCGCATGAACGCACCCTACCAGGGACCAAGCGTTGTGGCTACAGTTTTATTTAAACCGCTCTAGAGAGCATAGTCCAAGAAATTTCTGATGCTTTCTACAAATTCGCCGAACTCTACCGTTCAGCAGGCGGTATGAGCGTCGCCCTAGGAAATCTAGGGGGACACAACGCCAATTGCGCGGTAGTGATGAACGTCGTTCACTTCAGCAATACGACTAGCTTAAGCAAAGCGACTTCCCTCATCCTCGACACGCCTGAGCAAACCACATAAGTGGCGCCAAATCACCGAGCCGCAACCCCTCCCCCACCAACCTTGGCCGGCTCTTCCCTTGCCGCGTTATGTCCAATGCCAAAGGCAGATGATTCGGGTTGCCATTCATTCTGTCACGAGTGGTGAGCTGACCCCGGCAAGTAGTGATGCGGTCATTCCTTGTAGCGCCAGGCACCGATCACGGCCGCCACGATCATTTCCGGAAGGGATACCGCGGAAAGTGGTAGAAGTGCTTTGATCGGAACCAGTCCGAACGATCCCCAGGTGGCGTCGGCCAGACTGCTTACAACCCACCAGGAAAATCCGGCCACAGCCGCAGTCTTGGCAGTTGCTCCGTAACGAGGGCGGATCGCGGCATAAAGCCACATGGACCAAATGCCGCCCGCAAGATTGACGGCGAACAGGAACGCGGCCAAACCAGCGCTCGGCGCAAATATCCTGTTGCCGGGAACGGCGGAGTTGAAGTCAGCGCCGAGATACCAAGTGCTTATTCCAGAGAGTACGCTCCAGACGACTCCCGTCACAATTCCGCAAACCAACACGCGCCTCCAGTTGATTGTTGTCATAATCTGACATTTGCGGAAGCAGCCAACCCCGCAACGAAACCGGCCACCACCAAGCCTGGCGAGTACCACACGAAACTGTTTTCGATCCGATCTCGAAGGGTTGGCCTCATGTTCTGTGACAAAACCACTTGCCTCAAGTTCGCACTGGGTAATGATAGCAATTCCTCGGGCAGCCGTGCAACAGTAACCCCACCACGCCGTACCGACCACCGCTCACGCGGTCCACCATCGTAGCACGCAAGCACGAGAGCGGTACCAACCTTGGCCGTCCCTCATTGCCGCCCAGCTTGCAGCCGCGCGAGCGCGTTCTGCGCTTGGGCGTAATGGGGTTTGATCCGCAGCGCCTGCTGCAAATGCTCGATCGCTTCCGATGTCTTGCCCGCCTGCCCCAAGGCGATCCCCAGATTGCAGTGCGCCTCGGCGTCATCGGGGTTGATCCGCAGCGCCTGCTCGTACTGGGCGATGGCTTCCTCGATTTTACCCGTTTGTGCCAAAGCCATCCCCAGATTGTAGTGTCCTTCGCTGAAATCGGGCTTGATCCGCAGCGCCTGCTCGTACTGGACAATCGCCTCCGGCACCCGGCCCAGTTCCTCCAGGACCGCCCCGAGATTGTAGTGTGCCTCGGCGTAATCGGGGTTGCTCCGCAACGCCTGCTCGTACTGGACAATCGCCTCCGGCGCCCGGCCCAACTGCGCCAGAGCGGTCCCCAGGTTGTTGTGGGCCTCGGCGAAATCGGGCTTGATCCGCAACGCTTGTTCATACTGCCCGAGGGCATCGCTGAGCCGACCCTTCTGCAACAAGACAGTTCCCAGATCGTTGTGCGCCTCGGCGTAATCGGGGTCGATCCGCAGCGCTCGCTGGTAGTGCCCGACCGCCTCGGAAACTTTGCCGGCGCGGAACAGCTGACTGCCCAGGACGGTCTGTCGCTCGGCAGAATACTCAACACCCGCCAACAGGTTGAACGCCACCGAGAAGCCCAGCAGCAGGCCCCAACCCCAGCGCACCGCACGCCGCCGCACTGGCCGCCCAGCCTGCCCCGACTCCGAGGTCGGGGCCAGTGCGCGCTCCAAACTCAGGATGCCAATCACCGCCAGCAGCACCAACCCGGGCAGGAAGTCCACCTCATAGCGGGCACACGCACCGTAGAACAGGCCCACGGTCAAGGCGGAAATCCCCGAAAGCAGGGCCACCGCCGTCACAAACCAGCGCAAGACCCCGCCCGCCGGCTCGGATCGATCCCGCCACGCCAACGGCACCGCCAGCGCCAGCCATACCAACGGGATGGTGGTCAGAACGCCAAACGGGCGTTCCGGAACGCTATGACCCGCCGGAACGGGCGGCATGACGATTCCCTGCACGAACGGCGAGCGAGCCGTCCAGCGCACCGGCTCCAGAAAATACACCCGGAAATTGAACCAGAGATAATGCAGGCTGAAGAACTGCCGCGCCATCTGTCGCTCGGCGTGCAACTGGTAATGTTGCCCAAATTCAAACGGATTGTTGAACCGCAGGGCGTTGTACAGCATCAACCCCAACCCGATGAGCACGATCGGACCGGTCGCCGCCATCAGCAGAGCCCAAATCTTCCGACGCTCACGCCACGCCTGGACCACCGGCACCAACAAGATGATCGCGCCAAACAGCAAGGAGGGGCGCGCTCCCACCGCCAGCCCGTAGGCCGCACTCGCCGCCATCAGCCACCAGCCCCTCCACTCTCGCTCGTGCAATGCGTACCAGATCGCCCCCAGCGCCAGCATCGTCAGCATATACCCGCAACTGATCGGTACTTCCCAGACATCGGCCTGCGACAACAGCACCGGCACGCCCGCCGCCAAGCCCAGCGCCACCACGCAGGCCACGACCACCCCGAGGCTCACGTCCGTAAAATAGCGCCGCCAGAGCGCGCGCAGCAGGCCCACGCTGGCCAGAAAACCCAGGCCACAGAAGATCATCACCGCCTGCCGGTGAAACAGGTAGTGACCGGTCAGCGCGGCAAACGGCCCGAACAATATCAACGCGGGTGTAACCCCGAAATACAGGTAGAGCCGGCCCTTGTAGTAACTGAGGTCAAGTACCCCGGCCGACCGAAGAGACGTCGACAGAACGTACGGGTCGGCGAGTTTCGCGAGTGCGGGCGGCGCCTCTTTGTTCACGCTGAGCTGGCCGGCGCGAAAGCCTTGCACCAACAAATTGTAGTACGCATCCGCCGCCTTCAAACCCACGCGTTCGATCACGCCCGGTTGGACCACATACGCGTACACCCCGATGACCAATGCGCACACTGCGGCCAGTGGTTTCCACGCGCGGTTCATTGTGCCGACGAGCCTTGCCTCATAATCCTTCGTTCCCTGGCGCGAAGAACCCTACCCGCCGGCCAAACGGCAAGTCAAACCAGTACTATTCTCCAACTCCACCTCCTCAAACGTCACGGGCCTGAACGGCCCTCACCACCAGCCAAACCCAACACGTGATCGAGACAGTCGAAGTAACACGACACGCGAATCCAATCCCCGTTACGCATAAGAACGTGAGACTCAGCCTGCTGTTCAGACCCACCAATTCTCGGCGGTGAACAAATCATCGGGCACGGGCATGTTCAACGTGCCGATGTCGGGGTGGCGCTCCAGTTCCACGTCGTTCTCCAGGAGTTGGACAAAGAAAGACGCCTGCTCCCGCTGTTTCCAGCCCAAATCCGCCAGCGGGACGCCCACCTCCAGAATCTTCACGAACTTGATCAGCCGCACATCAATCAATTTCCGGTAGGTCGCATCGGGATCGGTCAACCACAGCTCGGCGGCGTCCAGATCGGGCTTGAGCCGCGGAACGATCAGCGCCCGGTGAGTCGGGTCCACAAAATTCACCCGCAACGTCGCCTTGGCGGGAATCTCGACTCCTTTGCGGAAATCGACCCGCAGATAAAACGTCGTCAAATCCGATCCGAAATGCACGGTCTCCACGCAATGCACGCTGCGGTACATCGCGCCCATGTTGCGGCCCGCTTCGTACACGCCCGCGCCGGCCCATTCATAATACGACGTCATCAACCCGTCGATCACGGGCGAAATCAGGTCGGTCGGCCGGCGCGACTTCGCGGGCCACCTCCGACCGGCAGATATTCGTCTTCAACACGTCGGGAATCGGTGCGCCGCAAATGCGGTACACGTTCTGCAGGTGCGTCCGAAACAGTTCGTCGAAAATCAAATCATTATCCGTCACGAAATCCCCGCCGTACCACCAAAACCAGTCGCTGCCCTCCGCCGCGTAAATTTCCTGCATGGCCTTCTTGAATTGATCGGGCGTGATCTCGTGGCGGGCGGCCCGCGCCTGCAAAAAGTCCCGCGTCTGCCCCAGCAGCTCCCAGCCGCGGTTCTCTTCGGGGTCGCCGATCCAGATGTCGAAATCCCCGCGAACCCACGACCCCGTGTGCAGCGTGCTCAATGTCGCGCTCGGGGGATGCGTCGAGAAATAATCGTGGAACGTCGTCGTCGCAATCCCGGGGTCCGACGACAATCGCTGGTACATCTCCCGCAGAAACGCCTGGCCGCCGTCGGCAAAATTCTCCCAGGCGTTTTCGCCGTCGAGGATGACCGCGCACAGCGGATCGGACGTGTGCGACCCGCGCGCGATCTGCTCGATCTGGCCCACCATGAAATCCGCCGCCCGATGCGGCTCGTTGCGCGAGGCGGTGAACCCGACAAAATCGCTCAACGTCCGCTCCCGAAACGCCAGGCACGCGCTGGCGTCGCCAAACTGCGCCCGCCAGCCCTGGAACAGCATGTTGTGGTCGAGGACCTTGCCCGGGTGCACCACCGCCAGGCTGCGCCACAGGTTTTCCTCGTCGGTGGCGAACCATTCGTAGCCCAGTTCCTGCAGGATCGGGATCAACTCCGGGCACACGGAACCTTCCGACGGCCAGACGCCGTGTGGCGGCGCGCCGAACACCTGCGCGTGCAAATCGCGGGCCATCGCCAGTTGCGCGCGCACGTCCTCGGGATGCGAAAACGGCGGCGGCAACTCGCGCCCCGGCATGCAGCGCCGCGCGAATTCCGTATTGTAGACCAGCGGCAGGATCGGATGAAAAAACGGCGTGGTGCTGATCTCGATCTGGCCGCGCTGGGCCAGCGCCTTGTAAAAGCTGAGCACGTTCTTCAGGACGTCCTGTTGCTGCTCGAACACCGCTTGCTTGTCCGCCTCGGTGAATCCCCCACCCTTCCGTTTCAGGTCCGCGATCTCGGGATACAGCCGCTCGGCCGCGTAGCCGAACCACGTCAGGTTGAACCACACCTGCAAATCGCGAAACTCCTGGTCGCTGAAACTGCGGGCGGCATGTTCGAGATTGACCTTGGCCGCGTTGAGTCCGCGCTTCTGCAACAACGCCCAGTAACGCGGGAACGGCTTGACCATGTTGTCCCAGTTCGCCTTGAAGAAATGTTCGAGGATGCCCGCCTTCTGCGCCGGCGTCAGCGTCTCGGGAGCCGGTGCGGCCAGCTCGTGCCACAAATCGTGCACCTCATCGTTGGCGAGTTGCTGGATCTGTTTCACCAGCACGGGCGTGATGTTGAACGTGCAGTGAAACTCGGGACACTGGTCCGCCAGCCAGACCATGTCGAGGTAGCCCTTCGTCGCGTGCAGCCGCACCCACGGCATCAACGCCGCCCCGCGCACCGGGTCGACGTAATACGGCTGGTGCATGTGCCAGAGGAAGGCGACGTGGAGCGGCATGGCTCGGTCCCTTCGCCGGCGCTAGCTTGTCCTCTTCACGAAGACGAATTGTAGGGCGCGATGCCTGTCGTCTAGGTATCGCGCCGTGTCATCGTGCACACAAACGCGGCGCGATACCCTTCGGGCATCGCGCCCTACAAACGCCCGGTCTGATTGCGAGCGTGCCATAAAGATCCTCCTTAGCCTTACACTAGGATTTCGCGCAGGTACTTGGCGGCTTCCTCGGACGGCGTCGGGTTGATGTAGAACCCCGTGCCGACCTCGAAACCTGCGAACCGCGTTACCGGCGCACGGTTGGGTGAAATGCATACTCAGGGCTCGTTCGGACAAGCTCACGGTCACTGAGAAGGTGGATCCTCTTTCGGTCGCTTTCCGCCCGGGGACGGGCGCAGATCCATCAGCGCGGCAAGTTGCGGGCTTGCCGTCTCAACTCGAAGAAGCTCATCCTCGTAAAACTTGTCGGCGGTCTGGTCGATAAACTCAAGGAGTTGCTTTGAAGTGTAGCCACTCTTCTCGGCGATCATGATGAGGACAGCGGTGACAGCTTTGACCCTCGACTCAAGATGCAAAATACGGCCCTGCATTACGACGAGAGCATCCATCAGCTTTTGTTTGTCGCCGTCGCTCATAGCCCCTAAAAGTATTAGCCGGCAGTCCTCATGTGGCATACACCCCGCGACCATCGCGGGCCGGTGAGTCTCATTGACCAGCATCGTATCATCTTTGGCAGGCCGTTCATGGTGAGCCATTCATGATGAACCATCAAGCCTTTTCTCGGCTCCGAAGGCGGACCCCTGACTTCGGGGGTGGGTTTTGCCCTCGATTGCGTTCAGAACCGGTTTTCGACCGAGCGCAGACAGAACCCGCCCACAGCACTTCTTCCCACGATTTCCGCCCGTGGGGCCTCAGCGGGGCCGCCACAGGTCACGGTTTTGCGCGCTCCTTTCTCAATGAAGCGATTCGCTGCCTTACTCCCACTCGTGGGTCTTTTCCCAACGCCACTTCGTATTCGCGCAACGCTTCCTCTTTCTGGCCGAGAGATTCAAGAGCCTCGCCCCGTATCCGATGCGCTCGCGCTTCGAAATCGCGGTGGTGAGGGGCAAATCCGAACTCGAATGCACGATTGCACAAGTTCACGACTCGCTCGGCCACATCCTTTTCTACTGGAAGCTCTCGTCCCATCATCTCGCCGATGGCATCAGCGCAGCACTGCATCGCGTCACGCGGTTCCGGCGGCGGCGGGTCCTTAGGGCAGCTACGTCCTTCCGCCGCGCAGGCGGTGCAAATGGGTGCTTCGCAGGCGTCGCACGCGTGAATCAGTCTGGCTGGCTTCTTCTCGCCGCAATGCTCGCAGAGCTTCGGCTGATTCCACAAGTATTCGGTAATGCGTAAGTCTTCGATCGGTACAAGCTGCGGTGGGGGAATCTCGGCGGGCGCGACGTGGTCGTCGGGATCGATCAGGCCGGCATCGAGACAATCTTCGCGGCTGACTTCTGTCACCCACATGCCGCTGCCCCAGGCGAACGGCGGGAAATCGTTGCCGAGCGAATCTTCCCACGCATCACCGAGGTACTGCCAGACCGGCGAATCTTTCCGGGCCATCATCCGGCCCGTCGCCGCGTAAGCGGCTGCTGCCCGGTCATCGCCGGTCTGTTCGCAGGCTTCCTGGAATCGTTCTTCCCAGCCGATCTCGGCGACGCCTTTTGCCTCTGGACTGCCCCGTTCCACGCGCCGGTCCTCGGCCCGGAACAATTCCCAGGCCGGGAACTCCTCGACCGCATCCTCCGTGTTGCCCTGGATGAAATGGCCGTAGCCGGTCGCGATGTCGAAATTGGTATCGAGCACAAGGTTGAGCCTCTCGAATGTCAGCAAATCATCCGGGCTACCCGGTTCGACGCACGCCTTCGTCGTGTCGTAGCCAGACGCGACGATGGCTTCTCTCAAAAGAGATCGGGGGTCGCGGTTCCCGGGCTTTCGGTGTAAAGTCTGTTGGACGACCTTTCGCAACGCTTCATTGATTGCGGGCAGCCAACTCGGCCTTTGCGGGATTCTGATGTTCTTCCCGCACATCGGACACGGTAGTTCCACCCCCGCGCCGGCGTCATCAACCACAAGCCGCTGTCTGCACAACCTGCAATAGAACGTGATGTCGCTCATTTCTCCGTTTTGCTCTAGGCGGGGGGAGCCGTCAAACGCGGTCAGTGCGTTGCCCAGAGTGCGGCGAGCAGCGCCCAGCCCTGTGCGAGCTGTCGCCCGCTCCCGCTCATGTTGTCAGTAAATCAGTACAGTGAAAGTGCCGCCCGCGTGGTTACATTCACCACTTGAACTTACAGTCATTGCACTCCCATGTCTTGGTGAGTCGCCCCATAGCAAACACACCAAACAACAAGGCGGCACCAACTTTACTGCCCATCTGAATTCTCTGCACGTTTCCCGATTTACAATTTGGGCAACTGATCTTCTTGCTCTTGTTTGGCTGTCCGCAAGACGGACAAGAATCTGCTGCGATAGATATTTGTTTACCGCACGCGCTGCAATTGACCAGAGACGTATGGCTGGCGGCGTTGGTGTTGCTATTGGCAATAGTGGGCGGTGACGCGCCAACCGCCTTCGGGACTGAAAGACTTTGGCCGCACTTTGGACACGACACTTGGAGTCCAGCGCCCGCTTCGTCAATCACGATGTTTTGCCCGCACTTGTCGCACTGAAACGTGATGTCCACAGGCTCTCCCCTTTCTAGTAGAGTCTTTATCATACCGACGGGCGAGTGCCGTTGGCAAGGCTCGACAGGGGCACGGTAGCGCCAAGGTTTCGTCTGTCGCCAGTTGAGTTTGCCGCCCCGGCGGCGGACGTGGCCTTTGTAGGTCAGTGATATTGCCTTGTGAAGTGAATCCGGGAAATCCTGTCTCAGACGAGGATCTCGCGCAGGTACTTGGCCGCTTCCTCGGGCGGCGTCGGGTTGATGTAGAAACCGGTGCCGACCTCGAAACCCGCGATCAGCGTCAGCCGCGGCAGAATCTCGATGTGCCAGCGGAAATCCTGGTCGATGGTGGACCAATAGCCATGGTGGGCGTAGCGCGCCGGCCCCGTGCTGACCAGAAAGTTGTACTGCGGTTGGTTCAGCGCCTTCGCCAACTTCGTCAGCGTCACCTTCAGGCAATCGGCCAACAACAAAATTTCGTCGGGATGAATGTCCTGGAAGTACGCCGACTGCCGGCGCGGCAGGATCGTCACCTCGAACGGGAACCGCGACGCAAACGGGCAGAACCCCACAAACCCGGCGTTCTCATACACCAGCCGCGAGCCTTCCTTGATCTCCTGCTTGAGGATGTCCTCGTACAGGCTGCGGTCTTTGTAGGCGTAGTACTGCATCGCGCCGACGAGCTTTTCCTTCATGCGCTTCGGGGTCACGGGCATGGCGATCAACTGCGAATGCGGATGGCCGATCGTCGCGCCGGCCTGTTTCCCGAAGTTTTTGAAAACCAGGATGAAGCGGAACCGCGGGTCGCGTAGCAGGTCGGTCACGCGGATCTTGAACGTCTCAATCACGCGCCCGATGCCCTCGACGGGCTGCTCTTCCAGTTGCAGGGACGGGTTCGGCGTCTCGATGATGACCTCGTGCGCGCCGATGCCGTTCATCTTGTCGTACATCCCCTGCCCTTCCTTGTCGAGCTCGCCCTCGATGCGCAACGCCGGGAACTTGTTCGGCACCACCCGCACCTGCCAGCCGACCGCGTTCGCTTTGCTCTTCGGGTCGCGGAATGCGAAAATCTCCGGCGGCGTCATGTGTTCGTTGCCCTCGGCGAACGGGTTCTTGGCCTGCTCGGGCACGTCCACGGGTTGCGACACAAAATCGCTCGGACGTTTTCCGCGTTCGGTCGCGATGATGACCCAACGACCTACGACTGGATCCTTGCGCAGTTCTGGCATATTCGGTTGTCCCCACTCTTCCGACGCCGCGCGTCAGGGCGCGGCGTACAATTTTTCATATTCAAGCGCGCTGGCCCGCCACGAAAAATCGCTGGCCATCGCGTGGCCCATCAACTTCTGCCATTTCTTCGGCTGTTTGTGGAGCAAAATCGCCTGGCGCACGGCCTCCACCAATGCCGCCGACGTATAGGGAGCAAATTTGAAGCCGGTTCCACGGCCCGTCCGCGGGTCGTACGCCTGGACCGTGTCGTCCAGGCCGCCCGTCGCCCGCACCACGGGGATCGTCCCGTATTTGAGCGCGTACAACTGCGTCAACCCGCACGGCTCGTAATGCGACGGCACCAACAGCATGTCCGCGCCCCCTTGGATCTGGTGGGCCAGTTCTTCGTCGTGGGCGATCCGCACCGCCACCCGGCCCGGGAACCGTCTGGGCGCGTCCGTCAACATCTCTTCATAGGCGCGCTCCCCTTTTCCCAAAATTGCGATGGTCAGTCCGGACTCGACCAGTTCCTCCAGTGCGCCCGCGAGGATCTCGACGCCCTTCTGCGCGGTCAATCGCGACACAAAACCGGCCACGGGCTCGGTCGCACCCGCCCGGATCCCGAGCGTCTTCAGCAGGTCCGCGCGGCAGGCGTGTTTGCCGCTCAAATCTCCCGGCCCGTACCGTTGACGCAGGTGCGGATCGGTTTCGGGATTCCACCGCGCGTAATCCACGCCGTTGATGATCCCGTGCAGGTTCGCGCCCCGCGTCGCGACCACCGTGTCGAGTCCGAACCCGCCTTCGGTGGTCTGAATCTCCTCGGCGTACGTCGGGCTGACCGTGGTAATACCATCGGCAAAAACGATGCCGCCCTTGAGCAGGTTCATCTGGCCGTAGAACTCGAGTGTGTCCGGCGTGAAAAACTCGCCGGGCAAATTCGTCAGCGGAAAATCCAGGCTCCAGAACATTCCTTGGTAGGCGATGTTGTGGATCGTCAGCACGGTCTTCACGGCGAACTCGGCGCCGCGCGTATGGGCGCGGTAGCTGGCCTGCACCGGGACGAACGCCGTCTGCCAGTCGTGGCAATGCACCACATCCGGGCGGAAGCGCGTGTAGCCGAGCAGCTCCACCACCGCTTTCGAGAAAAACAAAAATCGTTCCGCGTTGTCCTCGTAGTCGTGGACGCTGGTGGTATACAACTCCGAGCGGTCAAAAAATTCATCGCGGCGGATGAACAACACGCGCACGCCGTCGGCCTGCGTCCATTCGAGCACGTCGCCCGTCACCGCCCGGCTCCCGAGCGGGACGCTCAAGGCGAGTCCGATCGGCTTCGCCCCGGGCGCGGCCTCGCGAGCGCAGCGGTAGAATGGCAGACAACACGTGACCTCGTGTCCCCGTTCGCGCAGCGCGCTCGACAGCCCGCCCACCACGTCCCCCAGCCCGCCCGTCTTGGCGTACGGCGTTATCTCGCTTGCGACCAAAAGAATCTTCATCAGCACCCTGTCAATCTTCGTTGGAAGGCCACGCTGGCCCCGAAACCGTTTCGGGGCTTCATCGCGGCGGTTGAATTTGGCTTCTCTCCTCTCAACTAGTAACAGACCATCGTCTTGCAACACAACTGTCCTTTCCCTGTGCTAAGCGGCGGCGAAGCTCCACGGCGTTGTCGGAATCGGACCATCTGGGCAAGGCGGTTCTGTCTATTCGTAATGGTGGCATGCTATTATCGGCTCGATGACACAGCCGAACCCCAGCGATGATGCTCCGCATCAGGAGACGGCAGCGTCGTCCCCCGTACCGGAAACGTACTTCGGCCATCGCCCTTGGCTCTCGGCTTTGGTCTTGGTGATCGTCACATTTCTGGCTTACTTTCCGGCACTGCGGGGCGGCTTTGTCTTTGACGACGTCCTGATCATCGACAGTCCGCTGATTCACGCGAGCAACGGGCTTTCTCGGATTTGGTTTAAGGCGGAAGCGCAAGATTACTATCCGCTGACGGAGAGCCTGTGGTGGGTGGAGTGGCGATGGTGGGGCGACCACGCGACGGGCTACCACGTGGTCAACGTGTTGCTGCACGCCGTCAATGTCGTGCTGGTGTGGATGGTCCTGCGCCGCCTCAAGATTCCGGGGGCCTGGCTGGCGGCCCTCGTGTTTGCGATCCATCCGGTCAACGTCGCCACCGTCGCCTGGATCAGCGAACAGAAGAACACATTGTCGATGTTGTTCTACCTGGTGGCGATTCTGCTGTATTTGCGATTCGACGAGAAAAGCCGTTGGGGCTGGTACGGTCTGTCGTTGGCGGCATTTGTGTTGGCTCTGCTGAGCAAGACGGCGGTGGTGATGCTGCCGGTGGTGGTGGTGGGCTGTGTCTGGTGGTTGCATCGCACCGTGCGGGTCAGAGATGTCCTCTCCAGCATACCGTTTTTTGTTCTTTCGCTGGTCATGGGATTGGTGAACATCTCGTTTGAGTATTATCGGTCAATGGGCGGACACCCAGTTCGCACGGTTGGGTTCCCCTTTCGTCTTGCCGCGGCTGGTTGGGTGCCTTGGTTCTACCTGTACAAGGCCCTGCTGCCGGCCAACCTGATGGTGATTTATCCCCAGTGGGAGATCGATGCGTCGCGCTGGGTGTCGTACGTGCCCGGAATGGTCTTGATCGGCAGTCTCGCATTATTCTGGTGGAAGCGCCAAATGTGGGGAAGACCATGGTTCTTCGGGCTGGGTTATTTTGTCGTAACGCTTTTCCCGGTGTTGGGGTTCTTCGAACAAAGTTTCTATCGCTTCTCGTTGGTCGCCGATCACTGGCAATACTACTCCATCATTGGCGCCATCGCCCTGGCGGTCGCCGCCGGCGAATGGATTTGCCGCCGAATGGGCAAATCAGGTCGGTATGCCGGAATCGTGGCTTGCGTGGCGGTATTGCTGGTGCTGGGAGCCGCCACGTGGAGACGCAGCGGCGTGTATGCTGGCGAAGAAGCACTTTGGCGAGACAACGTGGCAAAGAGTCCTGGCGCCTGGCAGGCGCACACCAGCCTGGGGATTGCGCTGTTGCAAATCGGTAAGATCCAGGAAGCCATCACCCACTTCGAGCAGGCCCTGCGGATCAAGCCGGACTACGCCGAGGCGCACTACAATTTGGGATTTGCATTGGCACAACTCGGCCGGACGCAGGAGGCGATTGCGCAGTACCAGCAGGTGTTGCGGATCAAGCCCGATTTCGCCATGGCGCACTACAATTTTGGAGTTGCTTTGGAGCAAGCGGGCAAGATTGAGGAAGCCATCGCCCACTACGAGCAGGCCCTGCGGATCAACCCGAATTACGCCGTGGCGCACAACAGTCTGGGGACCGCTTTGGGGCAAACGGGCAAGATCGAAGAAGCCATCACCCACTTCGAGCAGGCGTTGCGGATCAAGCCCGACTACGATGACGCGCACAACAATCTGGGACTCATTTTGAAGAATCAGGGGAAGGTGCCGGAGGCGATTGCGCACTACGAGCAGGCCTTGCGGATCAACCCCGATAACGCGGAGGCGCACAACAATCTGGGAGTCGCCCTGGCACGACTGGGCCGGATGCAGGAGGCCGTGGGGCATTGGGAACAAGCACTGCGGATCAAGCCCGATGACGCCACGACGCACTACAATTTGGGAGTTGCCTTGGCACAACTCGGCCGCACGCAGGAGGCGATTGTGCAGTACCAGCAGGCGCTGGAGATTACCCCCAACAATGCCAGCGCTCAGAGCGAGTTGGGCGCTGGTCTCATCGCGACCGGCAACTCTCAAGAAGCAGTGACGCACTTGGAACAAGCCCTGCAGATAATGCCGGATTTGGTCGAGGCGCAAAACAATCTGGCTTGGGTCCTCGCCACTCTCCCGCCAACGGAAGGAGGTGACCCAATTCGCGCCATCAGTTTGGCGCAGCGAGCCTGCCAATTGACCGCCAACAAATCAGCCGTGTGCGCGGACACCCTCGCATCGGCCTACGCGGCAGCGAGCTGTTTTGACGATGCCATCGCCACCGCCCAGAAGGCCGTCGATCTGGCCCGCGCTGACGGACAAGCAGAATTGGTGAAAGAAATCGAGGACCGGCTGGAGTTGTATCGTCGCGGACGTGCTTACAATCCGTCCACGGGAATGACGAGTTCCAGCACCCGCTGATCCAGTGGCGTTAGGCCCGGTCAGTCGGCCTGTGGCCAGCGAGGAAGCCGCCATTGACGCGCGATCCTTGTCTAACCGTTCGTGAAACACTATGATGGAACCGATGGCGGCACAGAGGCCAAACAATGACGCTTCGCATCAACGGGCGGCGGCGTTGACCTCCGCCCCGCACGACGGCTTCACGCATTCGATCCCGGCTCCTGGCTTTGGTATTGGTGATGGTCACGTTTGGAGTTTATTTTCCAGTTCTACGCGGTGGTTTTGTCTTTGATGATGATATCCTGATCACGCGCAACCCGATGGTCAAAGCCACCGACGGCCTGTATCGGTTCTGGCTTACGACCGAAGCGCCCGATTACTATCCGCTGACATCGAGCTTGTGGTGGCTGGAGTGGCGATGGTGGGACGACAACGCGACGGGCTACCACGTGGTCAACGTGTTGCTGCACGCCGTCAACGCTATCCTGGTGTGGACGATCCTGCGGCGCCTCAAGATTCCGGGGGCTTGGCTGGCAGGACTCGTGTTTGCCATTCATCCGGTCAACGTGGCCACCGTCGCTTGGATCAGCGAGCAGAAAAACACGTTGTCCATGCTCTTTTACGCCTTGGCGATCCTGCTCTACTTGCAGTTTGACGAAACGCGCGACCGGCGCTGGTACGCTGGTTCGTTGGGCGCATTCTGTCTGGCCCTGTTCAGCAAGACCGCCGTGGTCATGCTCCCGGTGGTGCTGTGGGGCTGCGTATGGTGGACGCGAGGACGGGTCACTGGGAAGGATGTCCTGCGTAGCATGCCGTTTTTTGCCCTTTCCCTGGCGTTGGGATCGGTCACCATGTGGTACCAGTACCACTTGCCTTGGGGAAAACCCGTGGCCGGGACGGATGGCTTTGCGTTTCGCCTGGCCACAGCCGGGTATGCCCCTTGGTTTTATCTGGGCAAGGCGCTCTGGCCGGTCAATTTGATGGCCGCGTATCCGAAGTGGCAGATCGACGCATCGTGGTGGGTTTCCTACCTGCCGGGGGCGGCACTGATAGCGTGTTTCCTGGTGTTTTGGTGGAGGCGACGGACATGGGGACGTCCACTGTTGTTTGGGTTCGGGTATTTTGTCGTGATGCTTTTCCCGGTATTGGGACTGTTGAAACAAGGACCTTACCGGCTGACGCTCGTCGCCGATCGTTGGGATCATTGGCAGTACTTCTCCATGGTGGGAGTGATTGCACTGGCCGTCGCCGCCGTGGATGAGGTCTGCCGCCGGGCGGGCGAACGATGCCGGTACTGGAAAATGGCGGCCGGAACCGCGGTACTCATGGCGCTGGCGGCGGCGACATGGAGTCGGAACTGCGTGTATGCTGACAATGAAACACTCTGGCGAGACAACGTGGCAAAGAATCCGGGTGCGTGGCTGGCGTACAACAATCTGGGAAACGCTCTGGCACAAGCGGGCCGGGTGCCGGAGGCAATTGTCCAGTACGAGCAAGCCCTGCGGATCAAACCCGATCTTGCCGAGGCGCACAACAACCTCGGCAATCTGTTGATGCGATCGGGCAGGATGCCGGAGGCGAGAGAGCATTTGGAGCAGGCGTTGCGGATCGATCCCGGTCTTGCCGAGGCGCACAACAACCTCGGGACCGTGTTGGTGCAGACGGGTGAGATCAAGGACGCCATCGCCCACTACCAGCAGGCGTTGCGGATCCAGCCCAGGTACGCCGAGGCGCATTACAATCTCGGGATCGCCCTGGAGCGAGCGGGCAAGAGCGAGGACGCCATCGCCCAGTTCGAGCAGGCGCTACGGATCGAGCCCGATTTTGCCGAGGCGCACTACAATCTCGGGACCGTCCTGGGCCAGGCGGGCAGAATGCCGGAGGCGATCGAGCACTTGGAGCAGGCGCTACGGATTGAGCCCGACCTTGCCGAGGCGCACGCCAATCTGGGAAACGCGCTGGCGCAGGTGGGCCGGGTGCCGGAGGCGGTTGCACAGTTCAAGCTGGCGCTACGGCTCAAGCCTGATTTCGCCGAGGCGCGGACCGCCCTCGCGCGACTGCAGGCTCGCCAGTAAGAGGAGACGCCGCTCTGTTTTTTTGTAATGGCGACATGCTACTATCGGCTCGATGACAAGACGGAAATCAAACGTTGATGGTTCGCGTCAAGAGACAGCGACGTCGTCGCCCGCACCGGAAACTCACTTCGGGCGCTAAGGATCGCCCGGCCGATGAAGAATGAGTGGAAAGCATTGGGCGGAGTATGTGCCCTGGTCATCGGGGTGTACGCGTATGTGGTTCAACCGGGCATGGTCGAACTGGGGAGTTCGAATGCGGCGGATGTTTACTACAATTTGTTGGTGCAGGGCTTTCGCGCCGGCCAGCTCAGCGTGAAAAAAGAGGCGCCGCCCGCACTCGCGAAACTCGCCGACCCGTACGTTCTGTCCACGTCTCTTCGAACTCCCGGGGTACTCGACCTCAGTTACTACAAGGGCCGGCTCTACCTGTATTTTGGGGTTACGCCCGCGTTGATATTATTCTGGCCATTCGCCGCGCTGACCGGTCGCTACCTGTTTCACCGGGCAGGCGGTGGTGATCTTCTGTGGCGTGGGTTTTCTGGCCAGCGTGGGTCTGCTGCGCGCGTTGTGGCGGCGCTATTTTGCGGACGTGAGCCTTGGGGTGGTCGTGGCCTGCGTGGTGGCGCTGGGCTTGGCGACGGGCGTGCCGGTGCTGTTGTCGCAGGCCGATGTCTGGGAAGTACCGATCAGTTGCGGGTATATACTGACGATGGCTGCGCTGGGAGCGATCTGGTGCGCATTGCACGAGCCGGAGCGGCGCTGTTGGTGGCTGGCGGCGGCGAGTGCGGCCTACGGGCTGGCGGTTGGCGCGCGGCCCTCATTGTTGTTTGGCGCGATCATCCTGTTGGTGCCGGTGGCCCAGGCGTGGCGTGAGCGCCGGAAGATTTGGGCTCTGCTGATGGCGGCGACCGGTCCGATCGTGCTCATCGGGTTGGGGTTGATGCTGTACAACGCCCTGCGGTTCGACAATCCGTTTGAATTTGGGCAACATTACCAGTTGCACGCCGAGCGGCAGATGGCGCGGCACTTCTTCAGCCTGCATTATCTCTGGTTCAATTTCCGTGTCTATTTTCTGGAGCCGGTGCGCTGGACGGCTCGCTCGCCGTTCGTGCGGGGAATCGTCATGCCGCCCGCTCCAGCGGGTCATAGCGTTCCGGAACGCCCGTTCGGCGTCCTGACCACCATTCCATTCGTATGGCTGGCGCTGGCGGTGCCGTTGGCGTGGCGGAGTCGATCCGAGCTGGCGGGCGAGGTCTCGCGCTGGTTTGTGACGGCGGTGGCCCTGCTTTCGGGGATTTGCGCCTTGACCGTGAGCCTGTTCTACGGTGCGTGTGCCCGCTATGAGGTGGACTTCCTGCCCGCGTTGGTGCTGCTGGCGGTGATTGGCATCCTGGGTTTGGAGCGCGCACTGGCCCCGACCTCGGAGTCGGGGCAGGCTGACCGGCCGGTTCGGCGGTGTGCGGTGCGCTGGGGTTGGGGCCTGCTGCTGGGTTTCTCGGTGGCGTTCAACCTGTTGGCGGGCGTTGAGCACGCTGCCGAGCGACAGACCGGTTTGGGCAATCAACTGCTCCAGGCAGGCAAAGCCTCCGAGGCGTTCGGGCACTACCAGCAGGCGTTGCGGATTGATCCGGAGTACGCTAACGCGCACGAGAGCATGGGGAATGCCTTGGTCCAGCTCGGCCGGCTGCCGGAGGCGAAAGTGCAGTACCAGCAAGCGCTACGGATCAAGCCCGATGACGCTGAGACGCACTACAATCTGGGAACTGCCTTCTCGTTGGAGGGGAAGGTCAGCGATGCCATCGGGCAATATGAACAGGCTCTGCAGATCAAGCCGGATTTCGCTGAGGCGCACTACAACTGTGGGGTTGCCCTGGAGCAGGTGGGCCGGGTGCAAGATGCGATCGCCCACTACGAGGAAGCGTTGCGGATCAACCCCGATCTTGCCGAGGCACACAACAACCTCGGAACCGCGTTGGCGCACACCGGTAAGGTCGAGGAAGCCATCGCCGACTTCGAGCAGGCGCTGCGGATCAAGCCGGATTTCGCTGAGGCGCACTACAACTATGGGGTTGCCTTGGAGCAGGTGGGCCGGGTGCAAGATGCGATCACCCACTACGAGGAGGCGCTGCGGATCAAACCCGATATTGCCGAAGCGCGGTCCGCGCTCGCGCGACTGCAGGCTGGCCAGTGAGAGGAAACGCTATTCTGTTTTTTCGTAACGGCGCCATGCTAGTATCAGCCCGATGACAAGACGGAAATCAAGCGCTGATGTTCCGCATCAAAAGACGGCGATGTCGTCCCCCGCACCGGAAACTTACTTCGCGCGCCGTCCCTGGCTGCTGGCGTTGGTGTTGGTGGTCGTCACGTTCGTGGCGTACCAGCCCACATGGCACGCCGGCTTCATCTGGGATGACGACGATCATCTGACCGCCAACCCGGCCATGACCGCACCCCATGGCCTGAAGTTGATTTGGTCGTCGCTGGCCGTCGGCCGATACTACCCGTTGACCCTGACAACCTTCTGGGCCCAACGGCGGCTCTGGGGACTGCATCCGTTGCCGTATCACCTGGTGAATGTCCTCCTTCATGCGGCCAACGGTGTGTTGGTCTTTTTCATACTGCGGCGCCTGCGAATCCCCGCGGCCTGGCTGGCCGCGATGGTGTGGGCGCTCCACCCGGTCAATGTCGAATCGGTGGCGTGGATCACCGAACTCAAGAACACGCAATCGGGGTTGTTCTTTTTTCTGGCCGTGTGGTGTTTTCTTCGATTTGACGCCGGTGCGCGGCGTCGCTGGTACGGGCTGGCGCTGCTGTGTGGGCTGGCGGCACTGCTCAGCAAGCCGTCAACGGTCGTGTTGCCCCTGGCGCTGCTGTTGTGTGTCTGGTGGGAGCGAGGATCCTGGAGGCGGGCGGACATCCTGCGGATCACCCCGTTCTTGATTCTGGCGTTGGGGATGTCGGCGCTAACCGTGATCGAGCAACGCGGGCACATCCAGAGGGAAAGCACTGCGGAATGGAATCTGGGAATGGCCGAGCGCCTCGTCATCGCCGGCAAGGCGGTCTGGTTTTATGCGTCGAAAGTACTCTGGCCGGTGCGGTTGACGTTCGTCTATCCGCGCTGGGACTTGGCCGCGCGCTCATTCAGGAGTTGGCTGCCACTGGCCGGGCTGGTGGTCGGCAGCGTGCTTCTGGGGATAAGGCGGCGACAGTCTTGGGCGCGGGCCGGGCTGTTTGGGTGTGGTTTTTTTGTGCTGGCGCTGTTGCCGGTGCTGGGGTTCATTGATGTGTATTATTTTCGGTACTCGTTTGTTGCCGACCACTTTCAATACCTCGCCAGTCTCGGGTTGATCTCTCTGGCCGCGAGCATGGGCGCGGCGGTCTGCGAACGAACCGGTCAACGGGGGCGCGATTGGGGAGTGGTCGCCGCCGCCATGGTGCTGCTGACACTGGGCGTGTTCACTTGGAGACAGGCCCGCATCTATCACAACTCGGAAACGGTCTGGGGCGATACCTTGGCGAAAAATCCCCGGTGTTGGATGGCCCACAACAATCTGGGAGTGGCCTCGGTGTTATTGGGCCGGGTGCAAGAGGCGAAGGAGCACTACGAGCAGTCGCTGCAGATCAACCCTAGGAATGCCCAGGCGCATAATAATCTGGGAGATATCTTATTGCGGGAGGGCAAGGTCGTTGATGCCATCGGGCGCTACGAGCAGGCGCTACGGATCAGGCCCGATTACGCTGATGCGCACAACAATCTCGGGGCCGCTTTGTATCAGACCGGCAAGTCTGAACAGGCCATGACACAGTACCGGCAGGCCCTGCGGATCAACCCCGGGTACGCGGAAGCGCACCGCAATCTGGGAATCGCCTTGCAGCAAACGGGCAAGATCGACGAAGCCATCGCCCACTACGAGCAGGCGCTGCGGATCAAGCCCGATTTCGCCGACGCACATTACAGTCTGGGACTCGCCCTGGCCCGACTGGGCAGGCTGCAGGAAGCCATCGCCCACTTCGAGCAAGCGCTGCGGATCGACCCCGATTATGCCGAAGTGCACTACTCCTTGGGGATCATTTTGCAGCACGCAGGCCGCGTGACGGAGGCCAGGGAGCATTATGAACAGGCGCTGCGGATCAAACCCGAGTACGCGGAAGCGCACCACAATCTGGGAAGCCTCTTCTTACAGGAGGGTAAGCTCGGCGACGCCATCGGCCAGTATGAACAAGCGCTGCGCATCAAACCCGATTCTGCCGAGGCGCACTACAATCTGGGACTTGCCCTGGCCCGATCGGGCCGGCTGCAGGAAGCCGTGGGACATTGGGAGCAAGCGTTGCGCATCAAGCCTGATTACGCCGAGGTGCACTACGCCTTGGGGATGGCTCTGGAGCAAGCCGGCCGGGCGCCGGAGGCGATCGAGCATTTCGAGCAGGCGCTGCGGATCAAGCCGGATTTCACCGAGGCGCGGACCGCCCTCGCGCGACTGCAACCTCGCCAGTAAGAGGAAACGCCGTCCTGTTTTTTTGTAATGGCGACATGCTACTATTGGCTCGATGACAAGGCCGACGCCCATCGATGACGCCCCGCATCCATCGACGGCGATGTCGTCCCCGGCACCGGAACCCTGGGTCCGACCGATAAAGAACGCATGTAAATCGCCCATTGCCGGCGCGGCTCTCATCATTGTGCTGACGGTGCTGGCGTACCTGCCGGTGATGCATGGGGGATTTGTCTGGGACGACGATTCGTGGACGACCGGAATCAAGGGGCTGCTGCGGGATGTTTCCGGCCTGCGTTCGATGTGGTGCCGGCTCACCGCTCTGCAGCAATACTACCCACTTTCGGGCACCACGTTTTGGCTCGACTACCATCTCTGGGGTTTTTGGACACTGCCCTATCACGCGGAGAATGTGCTGTTGCATGCGGCGTCAGCCGTGTTGTTTTGGCAGTTGCTGCGGCGGCTGGAAACACCCGGGGCGTGGCTGGCCGGCGCCGTCTTCGCGCTTCACCCGGTGATGGTCGAATCCGTCGGATGGATCACGGAACGAAAGAATGTTCTCTCACTGGTGCTCTATCTTGGGGCGTTGCTGGTGTACGGACGGTTCAATTCGTTTTGGAAGGAAGACAACGGCTCCCGAGCGCGACACCGGGGCGCGTATGCGCTGGCGTTGTTCTTGTGTCTGGGCGCGCTGTTGGCGAAAACGACGGCATTCTCCCTGCCGGCCGTCATTATGCTGATCGGCTGGTGGAAGCGCGGACACATTCGGTGGCGGGACGACGTGCTGCCGACGCTGCCAATGTTTACGTTGGCGATCGGGTTTTGCTTGGTGACAGCCTGGCTGGAGAGAACGCACGTCGGCGCTCAGGGGCCGGACTCTACCCTGGCATTCCCGGAACGCTGTCTGATCGCCGGGAGGGTGCCATGGTTCTACATCGGCAAACTGCTTTGGCCGGCCAATCTCTGTTTTGTGTATCCCCGGTGGCACCCCGACCCCGGGTCATGGCAACAATGGTTGTATCCGGCGGCCACCACCGCCATGCTTGTCGCGCTCTGGCTGGCGCGGCGCCGGATTGGACGCGGGCCGGTGACGGCGGCATTCTTTTTCGTGGGCACACTTTTCCCACTGCTGGGATTCTTCAACGCGTATGGGATGCGCTACTCGTTCGTGTGGAACCACTGGGTCTATCTCCCCAGTCTCGGCCTCATTGCGCTGGCCGCGGCACTGGCCGCCCGCGCGGCTGTCGTTCTCCGGGCTCCCCGGGTGTTCCACGGAGTGGCCGCCGTCGTGCTGGTGGCACTGGGAACACTCACATGGAGTCAGGGACACAGTTACCGGGACGTGGAAACACTCTGGCGCGATACCTTGGCGAAAAATCCCCGGTGTTGTATGGCGCACAACAATCTGGGGCTCGTTTTGGAGCACGCGGGCATGGTGCGGGAAGCAATCGGACACTACGAGCAGGCCCTGCGGATCCAGCCCGAGTACGCCGAGGCGCACAACAATCTGGGAATGGCGTTGGCGCAACTGGGAAGAATGCCGGAAGCGGTGGCGCATTGGGAACAGGCCCTGCGGATCAAACCTCATGACGCCGAGGCGTATAACAATCTGGGAGATGCCTTATTGCAGGAGGGCAAGGTCGGGGATGCCATCGGGCGCTACGAGCAGGCGCTGCGCATCAGGCCCGACTTCGCCGAGGCGCACCGCAATCTGGGGATCGCCTTGCAGCAAACAGGTAAGATCGACAAAGCCATCGCCCACTTCGAGCAGGCGCTGCGGATCGACCCCGATTATGCCGAAGTACACTACTCCTTGGGGATCGTTTTGCAGCAGGCAGGCCGCGTGACGGAGGCCAGGGAGCATTATGAACAGGCGCTGCGGATCAGGCCCGATTACGCCGACGCGCACGACACTCTGGGAACTGTCTTCTTGCAGGAGGGCAAGCTCGGCGACGCCATCGGCCAGTATGAACAAGCGCTGCGCATCAAGCCCGATTCTGCCGAGGCGCACTACAATCTGGGACTTGCCCTGGCCCGATCGGGCCGGCTGCAGGAAGCCGTGGGACATTGGGAGCAAGCGCTACGCATCAAGCCTGATTACGCCGAGGTGCACTACGCCTTGGGGATGGCTCTGGAGCAAGCCGGCCGGGCGCCGGAGGCGATTGGACATTACGCGCAGGCGCTGCGGCTCAAGCCCGATTTCGCCGAGGCGCGGACCGCCCTCGCGCGCCTGCATGCTCGCCAGTAGCCGAAACGCGAGCGTAACGCTGAGAATGCTACGGAACGCGACAAACGGAAAGCGGTCCGCCGTCGTCACAGGCGGACACCCATAATACGAAAGTTTCGGATGGCTGTGAAGGGCGCTTTTGAATAGGGTCGCCGGGTGGTGAAAGCACAACGGTTCATCCTGGTACTGGTGATCGCGGCGGGCGTCTGGGCGTATCACAACAGCTTCCGGGCGCCATTCATTTTTGACGACACGGCCGCCATCTCCGGAAATCCGCATATCCGTCACTTATGGCCGATCCGCGACGCGATGTCTGCGCCCTTGGCGAGCGCTGTCAGCGGGCGCCCCGTGGTTTGTCTTACCCTGGCCCTGAACTACGCGGTGGGCGGATGGAATGTCTGGGGCTACCACGCGTTGAATTTGACGGTGCATCTGTTGTCGGCCCTGGCGCTGTTTGGGATCCTGCGCAGGACCTTTGAGGGCGCGACACTTCGCGATCGATTCGGCGGCGCTGCCGGCTGGCTGGCCGCGGCGATAACACTCATTTGGGAGGTGCATCCTCTTCAGACAGAAAGTGTGACCTACGTTGTGCAGCGTACGGAATTGCTCATGGGCCTGTTTCTGCTGTTGACGTTGTACTGTACGCTTCGCTGTTCCCAGTCCCCCCACGCCAGCGTTTGGTGTCTGGCCGCTATCGTTTCGTGTGCGTTGGGTATGGGAAGCAAAGAGGTCATGGTTGCCGCTCCACTGATCGTGTTGCTGTACGATCGCGTGTTTCTGGCGCCGTCGTTTCGCGAATTATGGCGGCGTCGCGCCGTCTTGTACGTTGGCTTGGCCGCGACCTGGCTGATTCTGGCGGTATTGGTGGCGACAACGCCTCGCGCCAACACGGGGTTTGGCATTGAAAGCCTGACGCCATGGGATTATCTGAAGACCGAAGCCGGTGTGATCGTTTACTACCTTCGGCTTTGTTTCTGGCCGCACCCGCTGGTCATTGATTACTTTGACTGGCCGATTACATTGTCACTGAAAGATGGTCTTGTGCCCGGTGTCGTCGTGGTTGGTCTCCTGGGCGCGACGGCGTGGACATTTCGTCGCCAACCACCACTGGGTTTTTTGGGCGCGTGGTTTTTTCTCATTCTGGGACCAACATCCAGCTTTCTGCCGAGCCTCGGTGAAGCGGCCGCGGAACGGCGAATGTATTTGCCACTGGCAGCGGTGGTAACGATGGTCGTAGTCGGCGCGTTCCTTCTTGGGAAACGGCTACTCGAACCGACGACAAGGCCTCGTGCTCGGGTGTGTCGCGGGGGCGGCGGCGGTGGTTCTGCTCACATTCCTGACCGTTCAACGTAATCGGGACTACACCTCGGTGGTGACCATTTGGCAGGACACTGTCGAGAAGCGTCCGAACAACCCTCGAGCGCACAACAACCTAGGGGTCGCCCTGGACCAGACGGGCAGGATACCGGAAGCGATGGAGCATCTGGAGCAGGCGCTACGGATCATGCCCGATCACGCCGAGGCGCACTACAATCTGGGAAAGGCCCTGGCGGAGGTGGGCCGGGTACCGGAGGCGATCGCCCACTACGAGCAGGCCCTGCGGCTCAAGCCCGATTACGCCGAGGCGCACTGCAATCTGGGGGTCGCCTTGAAGCAATCGGGCCGGATACCGGAAGCGCTCGCGCAGTACGAGCAGGCCCTGCGGATTAACCCCGATTTCGCCGAGGCGCACTGCGATCTCGGCGATGTCTTCTTGCTGGAGGGTAAGATCAGCGATGCCATCGCCCAGAATGAACAGGCGCTGCGGATCAGGCCCGATTTCGCCGAGGCGCACTACAACTTGGGGCTGGCCTTGTGGCAGGCCGGTAAGGTGCCGGAAGCAGTCAGCCAGTGGCAGCAGGCGTTGCACGTGCAACCCAACTACGCGGAGGCGCACGGCTATCTCGCACTCGCCTTGGAACAGGCGGGCAGGACACCGGAAGCGATTGAGCACTATGAACAGGCGCTGCGGATCAAACCTGACTCTGTGATGGCGCACTACAATCTGGCGCTCGCCTTGGGCCAGGCGGGCAGGATGCCGGAAGCGATTGAGCATCTGGAGCACGTGGTACGGATCAAGCCCGAGTACGCCGAGGCGCACTACAATCTGGGAAAAGCTCTCGCGCAGGTGGGCCGGGTGCCGGAAGCCATCGCCCACTACGAGCAGGCCCTGCGGATCAAACCCGAGTACGCCGAGGCACAGTGCAATCTGGGAAATGTCCTCTTGCAGGAGGGTAAGGTCGACGATGCCATCGGCCAGTATGAACAGGCCCTGCGGATCAAGCCCGATTTCGCCGAGGCCCACTGCGATCTGGGGGTCGCGTTGGCGAAAAGGGGTAAGATCGACGACGCCATCGCACAGTACGAGCAGGCGCTGCGGATCAAGCCCGATTTCGCCGAGGCCCACTACAACTTGGGGCTGGCCTTGTGGCAGGCCGGTAAGACGCCGGAGGCAATCAGCCAGTGGCAGCAGGCGTTGCACGTGCAACCCGACTACGCCGAGGCCCATGGCCATCTCGCCATCGCCCTCGAGCAAACGCACAGTGTCCGGGAAGCAATCGAGCACTATGAACAGGCGTTGCAGGTCAAGCCGGACTATGTGATGGCGCAAAACAATCTGGCGTGGCTGCTGGCGACGCTCGCCCCGGCCGAAGGCGGCGACCCCGTGCGGGCCGTGGGCCTCGCCGAACGGGCTTGCCAGCTCACCAGCGACCGCGTCGCCCCGTATCTGGACACACTGGCCGCCGCCTACGCCGCCACCGGTCGATTCACCGATGCGGTCACGACGGCTCAAGCGGCAGTCGATCTGGCCCGGTCGACCGGACAGGCGCAGGTCGTCAGCGAAATCCAGACGCGGTTGGAACTCTATCGCTCAGGCCGCGCCTATCACGCGCCCGCGAGTGGGACGAGTCCGCCCACTCCGTGACCCGCCCCGGGTATGCGCCGGCGATTCACCACGCCCGCAACCGTCGCCGGAGTAGCCGCTACCGCGATAGACGCGGGGCGGGTAATGCGGTCGCGTTGCGACTGATCACAAGTCGATTAAGTTTGAGGTCGTCCTGAGTGGCAGCGTGTGTTAGCTCTCTCCCTCGTGAACGGTCGGAAATTTATCCCGTTGTTGGTGGTTGCCGCGGGGCTGCTGGCCTATCACAACAGTTTCACAGGTCCATTCATTTTTGATGACGTGCTGTGGATCAAGGAAAACCCGAACATCCGTCATCTATGGCCGATTTGGGATGTGCTGTCGCCGCCGCCGTCGCCGCTGATGAATGGCCGACCAGTCGTCAACTTCTCTCTGGCCGTCAATTATGCGCTCGGCGGCTACAACGTCTGGGGCTATCATGCGCTGAACCTGACCATTCACATCCTGGCAGGCTTGACCCTGTTTGGCATCGTCCGACAAACGTTGCGGCAACCGCCTCTGCGCGAGCGCTTCGGCGCAGCGGCCGACGGATTGGCTTTGGCCACGGCCCTCATCTGGACCGTGCATCCTCTGCAGACCGAGTCGGTGACGTACGTCATCCAACGGGCTGAATCGATCATGGGGTTGTTCTACCTGCTCACGCTGTACTGCTTCATCCGCGGAGCGGCATCCCCCCTGCCCCGCCTGTGGTACGGGCTCTGCCTGGGCGCGTGCGCGCTGGGGATGGCCACCAAAGAGGTGATGGTGTCCGCCCCGCTGATGGTGATGCTCTATGACCGCGCGTTTGTTTCGGGATCGTTCCGCGAGGCGTGGCGCCGGCGCCGGCCGCTGTATCTCGGGCTGTCAGCCACCTGGATCCTGGAAGGTTTTGTGGTGGTTTCGGCAGGCACCTTCGCCAAAGCAGCAGTAATGGCGCCGCACGCGTGGGGCTTCACTTGGTGGGAGTATTTGCTGACCGAGCCCGGGGTGATCCTTTATTACCTGCGACTGGCCGCGTGGCCGTACCCAGTATGTTTTGACTACTGCGGGTGGCCCCTCGCCGGCACCGGGCTGAGTACTCTGCTGCCAACGTTGGTGATGGCGATTCTGCTCGGGGCTACTGCGTGGACATGCAAGACAAACTCCGCCTGGGGGGTTTTGGGTGCCTGGTTCTTTCTTATCCTGGCGCCGAGTTCGAGCATCATTCGGCTGGACAGCCCGGCGTATGAACATCGCATGTACTTGCCGCTGGCGGCAGTCGTGACGGGGGCGGTGGTCATCGCGTTTGTGCTCGGGAAACGACTTCTCCGTAACCAATCAGACTCCGTTCTCGGATGCGTGGCCTGCGCGTTCGTCGTGGTGCCACTGGCCGTTCTTACCATCCAACGCAATCGGGACTACAACTCGGAAATAACCATTTGGCAGGACACTGTCGACAAGCGTCCGAACAACCCGCGAGCGCACAACAATCTGGGGGTCGCCTTGGACCACGCCGGCAGGACACCGGAAGCGATCGAGCATCTGGAGCGCGTGCTACGGATCACGCCCGATTACGCCGAGGCGCACAACAATCTGGGAAAAGCTCTGGCGCAGGTGGGCCGGGTGCCGGAGGCCATTGCGCACTACCAGCAGGCGCTCCGGCTCAAGCCCGATTTCGCCGAGGCGCACAACAATCTGGGAAATGTCCTCTTGCAGGAGGGTCAGCTCAGCGATGCCATCGGGCATTTGGAACAAGCGCTGCGGATCAAGCCCGAGTACGCCGAGGCGCACAACAATCTGGGAAATGTCCTCTTGCAGGAAGGTCAGCTCAGCGATGCCGTCGGGCATTATGAACAAGCGCTGCGGATCAAGCCCGAGTACGCCGAGGCGCACGGCAATCTCGGAGTTGTCTTCTTGCAGGAGGGTAAGCTCAGCGATGCCATCGGGCAGTTGGAACAAGCGCTACGGATCAAACCCGATTTCGCTGTGGCGCACGGCAATCTGGGAAATGTCTTCTTGCAGGAGGGTCAGCTCAGCGATGCCATCGGGCAGTTGGAACAAGCGTTGCGGATCAAGCCCGATCTTGTCGTAGTCCACTACAATCTGGGAAGGGCTCTCGCGCAGGTGGGCCGTGTGCCGGAGGCCATTGCGCACTACCAGCAGGCGCTCCGGCTCAAGCCCGATTTCGCCGAGGCGCACGGCCATCTCGCCCTCGCCTTGGAACAGGCGCGCAGGACACCGGAAGCGATTGAGCATTATGAGCAGGCGTTGCGGGTCGAGCCGGACTATGTGATGGCGCAAAACAATCTGGCATGGCTGCTGGCGACGCTCGCCCCGGCGGAGGGCGGCGACCCCGTGCGGGCCGTGGGCCTCGCCGAGCGGGCTTGCAAGCTCACCAGCGACCGCGTCGCCCCGTATCTCGACACCCTGGCCGCCGCCTATGCCGCCGCCGGTCGGTTCACCAATGCGGTCGCGACGGCTCAAGCGGCTGTCGACTTGGCCCGGTCGAGCGGACAGGCTCAGGTGGTCAGCGAAATCCAGACGCGGTTGGAACTCTACCGGGCAGGCCGTGCGTATCATGCGCCCGCGAGTGGTCCGAGTCCGCCCACTCCGTGACCCGCCCCGGGTATGCGCCGGCGGCGCAATCGGTGGCAACGGGCGGGCAACTCCGGCCGCTCAGGACAAGGCTGTTCTGTTCTCTCGTATTGGTGACATGCTAGTATCGGCTCAATGACAAGACGGGAGCCAATCGCTGATGCTCCGCATCAACTGAAGGACGCATGGAAATCTCCGTCTGTCGGTGCAGTCCTCATCGTTTTGCTAACGGCGGTTGCGTACCTGCCGGTGATGCATGGGGGATTCATTTGGGACGATGATTCGTGGACAACCGGAATCAAGGGGCTGCTGCGTGATGTTTCGGGCCTGCGTGCGATGTGGTGCCAGCTTACCGCTCTGCAGCAATATTACCCACTTTCGGGCACCACGTTTTGGCTCGACTACCATTTCTGGGGTTTTTGGACGCTGCCCTATCACGTGGAGAATGTGCTGTTGCATGCGGCGTCAGCCGTGCTGTTTTGGCAGTTGCTGCGGCGGCTGGAAACGCCCGGGGCGTGGCTGGCCGGCGCCGTCTTCGCGCTCCACCCGGTGATGGTCGAATCCGCCGGGTGGATCACGGAACGAAAGAATGTTCTCTCACTGGTGCTCTATCTTGGGGCATTGCTGGCGTACGGTCAGTTCAATTCGTTTTGGAAGGAAGACAACGCCCCCCGAGCGCGACACCGGGGCGCGTACGCGCTGGCGTTGCTCTTGTGCCTGGGCGCGCTGTTGGCGAAAACAACGGCATTCTCCCTGCCGGCCGTCATTGTACTGATCGGCTGGTGGAAGCGCGGACACATTCGGTGGCGGGACGACGTGCTGCCGATGCTGCCCATGTTTGCGTTGGCGATCGGGTTTTGCCTGATGACAGCTCATCTGGAGAGAACGCACGTCGGCGCTCAGGGACCGGACTTTGCCCTGACATTCCCGGAACGCTGTCTGATCGCCGGGAGGGTGCCATGGTTCTACATCGGCAAATTGCTTTGGCCGGTCAATCTGTGTTTTGTGTATCCGCGGTGGCACCCCGACCCCGGGTCATGGCAACAATGGTTGTATCCGGCGGCCACCACCGGCGTGCTTGTCGCGCTCTGGCTGGCGCGGCGCCGGATTGGACGCGGGCCGGTGACGGCGGCATTCTTTTTCGTGGGCGCACTTTTCCCACTGCTGGGATTCTTCAACGCGTATGGGATGCGCTACTCGTTCGTGTGGAACCACTGGGTCTATCTCCCCAGTCTCGGCCTGATCGCGCTGGCCGCGGCGCTGGCCGCCCGCGCGGCTGTCGTTCTCCGGGCTCCCCGGGTGTTCCACGGAGTGGCGACCGGCGTGCTGGTGGCGCTGGGAACACTCACGTGGAGGCAGGGACATATTTACCGGGATGTGGAAACACTCTGGCGCGATACCCTGATGAAAAATCCCCGGAGTTGGGTGGCCCACAACAATCTGGGAGTGGTCTTGGTGTCCTTGGGCCGGGTGCCGGAGGCGATCGGGCATTACGAGCAGGCGCTGCGGATCGAGCCCGGTTTCGCCGAGACTTACTGCAATCTGGGAAATGTCCTCTTGCAGGAGGGTAAGCTCAGCGATGCCATCGGGCATTATGAACAAGCGTTGCGGATCAAGCCTAATGACCCCGAGGCGCACTACAATCTGGGAAATGTCTTGTATCAGACCGGCAAACGTGAACAAGCTTTGGAACACTTCCAGCAGGCCCTGCGGACCAACCCCGAGTACGCCGAGGCGCACTACAACCTGGGAAAGGCTCTGGCGCAGGCGGGCCGGGTGGCGGAGGCAATTGCCCACTACGAGCAGGCCCTGCGGATCAATCCCGATTACGCTGAGGCGCACGTCAATCTGGGAATCGCTTTGTATCAGACCGGCAAGCGTGAAGAGGCTCTGAAACACTTCCAGCAGGCCCTGCGGATCAAGCCCGATTATGCCGAGGCGCACTGCGATCTGGGGCTCGCCTTGCAGCAAACGGGTAGGATTGAGGAAGCCATCGCCCACTACGAGCAGGCCCTGCGGATCAAACCCGATTTCGCCGAGGCGCACTACAATCTGGGAAATGCTCTGGCGCAGCTGGGCCGGTCTGCCGGAGGCGATTGCTCACTACGAGCAGGCCCTGCGGATCATGCCCGATTTCACTCAAGCGCGAAACGCGCTTGCGCGACTGCAAGCTCACGAGTAAGTGGCACGAGTGGCACGAACCGATGACCCGCGTCACGTTACCCCGGCGATTTACCACAGCCCGCAGTCGTCACAGGCGGACACCCGCAATACGAAAGTTTCGGATGGCTGTGAAGGCCGCTTTTGAATAGGGTTTGCGCGTGGTGAAAGCACAACGGTTCATCCCGGTACTGGTGATCGCGGCCGCGCTGTTGGCCTACTACAGCAGTTTTACGACCCCGTTCATCTTCGATGATTTGTTCTCGGTCTCGCGCAACCCGAGCATTCATCATCTGTGGCCGGTTTGGTCGGCGCTGTCGCCGCCTGTCAATACATTCGTTGGCGGTCGGCCTGTCGTGAACTTGTCGTTGGCGGTCAACTACGCGCTCGGGGGCACGCGCGTCTGGGGTTATCACGCGGTCAATCTGGCCATCCATATTCTCGCGGGGTTGGCCTTGTATGGCATCGTGCGGCGGACATTGTTGTGTCCGTTGTTGCGGGAGCGATTCGGCGCGTCGGCGATGCGGTTGGCCATGGCGGTGGCGGTTCTGTGGACGGTTCATCCGCTGCAGACGGAAGCAGTGACCTACATATCCGAACGCTGCGAGTCGTTGATGGGGTTGTTCTACCTGCTGACGGTGTATTGCTTCATTCGTGGGACGAACGCCCCGAGATCGAGCGGGTGGTTCACGCTGTCCGTGCTGGCGTGTGGTCTGGGCATGGCGAGCAAGGAAGTGATGGTGACGGCGCCCGTGATGGTGCTGGTGTATGATCGGACATTTGTCAGTGGGAGTTTTCGGGAAGCGTGGACGCGGCACCGGCGGCTATATCTGGGGCTGGCCGGCACATGGTTGTTGCTGGGCTGGCTGATGGTGGGGTTGCATTATCGTGACGTCGGATTTGGCCTCGGGATTACTGGGTGGGCATACGCGTTGACGGAGTGCCGAGTGGTGATCCGTTATTTGTGGCTGGCACTCTGGCCGCATCCGCTGGTTTTCGATTATGGGCGGGTTGTCGCGATACGGCACATCGCGGCGGTGGCGCCGTCCGCGCTGATTCTGGCGGTCCTGGCAGCGGGGACTCTCTTCGAGTTGAGGCGACAACCAGCGTTCGGCTTTGTGGGCGCCTGGTTCTTCATGATTCTGGCCCCGACCTCCAGCCTTGTGCCGGTGGGTGGGTCAACCAATGGCGGAACACCGGATGTACCTGCCATTGGCGGCGGTGGTCGTGCTCGGAGTGTTGGGGATTCATAAGTTGGCCGGGCGGCGAACTGTCGCGGTGGTGGCGGTGCTGGCAATCGCGCTGGGAGTTCTCACCTGGCGGCGCAACCAGGATTACCGCAGCGATATTGCCATCTGGAACGATACCGTGACGAAGTGCCCGCAGAACCCGCGCGCGCGCGTCAACTTCGCAACCGCCTTGGCGCAGGCGGGCAGACTGCCGGAGGCGATCGCGCATTTCGAGCAGGCGCTGCAAATCGATCCGAATCTCGCCGAGGCGCACAACGGTCTCGGGTATGCCTTGACTTCATCCGGGCAGGATCCCGGAAGCGATCCAACATTTGGAGCAGGCCCTGCGGATCAAGCCCGATTTTGCGGAGGCGCACTACAACCTGGGAAATGCTCTGTTTGAACTCGGCCAGACGGCGGAGGCTGTCGCGCAATACCAGGAGGCGCTGCGGATCAGGCCCGATTTTGCGGAGGCGCACTACGGCTTGGGGCTCGCGCTGGCCCGGGAAGGAAAGGTTCGCGACGCCATCGCCCAGATGGAACAGGCGCTGCAAATCAATCCGAATCTCGCCGATGCGCACTGCAAGCTCGGGGAAGCGCTGGCCCGGGAAGGAAAGGTTCGCGAGGCCATCGCCCAGATGGAACAGGCGCTGCGAATCAATCCCGATTACGCCGAGGCGCACTACGGCCTGGGGCTTGGGCTGTCGCAACTGGGAAACTCGACGGAAGCCATCCACCACTACGAGCAGGCGTTACGAATCAAGGCGGACTACGCCGACGCGCTCAACAACCTGGCTTGGTTGTTGGCCACAGTCCCGCCGTCGCAAGGCGGCGACCCGGAGCGGGCCGTAACTCTCGCGCGGCAGGCAGGCCAACTGACCGGCGACAAGCGCGCGGATTACGCCGACACCCTGGCCGCCGCCTATGCCGCCGCCGGTCGATTCACCGAGGCGGTCGCGACGGCTCAAGCGGCTGTCGATTTGGCCCGGTCGACCGGACAGACACAGGTCGTCAGCGAAATCGAGACACGGCTGGATCTCTATCGCTCGGGCCGCGCCTACCACGAGTCGGCAACCATGGCGGGTCCGCACAACCCATGACCCGCCCCGGGTATGCGCCGGCGATTCGCCACGCCCGCGACCGTCGCCGGCGAGGAAGCAGCGTTGGATGCGGGGCGTAGACTCGGTGGAAGAATACGGAAACATGGGCGTAGGCGGCGTACATTCGGAAGACGAAGGCATTGACGAAAACGCGGGCGGAACTGTAGCGTGGGAACACGATGATCGTGCGTGCAAAATGCACTTTATTTTCTTGGGAATGAACACATCTCGCCAACGGCAACAGGCCATCCTGATCTGCGTGAGTTTGGCGGTATTGATTGCCGCCGTGTACTGGCCGGTGGGGCGCGCCGGGTTCGTCAACTACGATGACGACGAGTATGTGACCGCGAACCCGCATGTGCTGGGGGGATTGACGGCTCCGGGCGTGGTGTGGGCGTTCACCGCGTCTCGCTTGGCGAACTGGCATCCGCTTACGTGGCTGTCGCACGCGTTGGACTGCGAATGGTTCGGGATGAACGCGGGCGGACATCATGCGGTGAGTGTGTTGCTGCATCTGGTGAATACGGTGCTGTTATTCTTGGTGTTGCGGCGGATGACGGGGGCGACCTGGCGGAGCGCGTGCGTGGCGGCGGTGTTCGGGGTGCATCCGTTGCATGTGGAGTCGGTGGCGTGGGTGGCGGAACGGAAGGATGTCTTGAGCGGGTTGTTCTGGATGTTGGCGTTGTGGGGGTACGCGCGGTATGTGGAGCGACCGACGCGGTTGCGGTATGCGGTGGTGATGGGGTGGTACGCGATGGGATTGATGGCCAAGCCGATGGTGGTGACGCTGCCGTTTGTGCTGCTGCTGCTGGATTATTGGCCGCTGGGGAGGACGCTGTGGACGCGGTCAGTTGTCGGTAATAACGCTCCGATGCGCTTCGGCGCGTTGGTCTGGGAGAAGGTTCCGTTGTTTGCGCTGGCGGTGCTGTCGTGTGGAATGACAACTTGGGCGCAGCACAGTGGAGGGACGATCCCTTCGTTGGAGCAACTGCCGTTGGGGGCGCGGATGGCCAACGCGGTCGTGTCGTATGTGCGGTATATGGAGAAGGCCGTGTGGCCGAGTGGGCTGGCGGTCTTTTATCCGTGTCGGGCGTGGTCAGCGACGGCGGTGATCGTGGCGGGGGCGATTTTGGTGGCGGTGTCGGCCACGGTGATTCGGCGAGCGCGGCGCGATCCGCATCTGGCCGTGGGGTGGTTCTGGTTCCTGGGGGTGTTGGTGCCGGCGATTGGATTGGTGCAGGTCGGAGCCCAATCCATGGCGGACCGGTATACATATCTGCCGTTGATTGGGTTGTTCATCATGCTGAGCTGGAGCGTGCCGTCCCGCGCGATGGAGCGGAGGAACCTGAAAGTGATAACCTGCGTCGCTGCGGCGGCAGTGCTGGCGGTGTGTGCGGCGCTGTCCAGAGTTCAGGTCGGGTACTGGAAGGACTCGGAGACACTGTTTCGTCATGCTCTGGATCTGACCCGGGACAATTGGGTGGCGCACAACAATCTAGCGCTGGTCCTGACTGAACTTGGCAGGGTGCGGGAGGCGAAGGAGCACTACGAGGAGTCTCTGCAGATCAACCCCAGGAATCCCGGGGCGCATAACAATCTGGGAGAGTTGTTTTTGCGGGAGGGCAAGGTCGGGGATGCCATCGGCCATTATGAACAGGCGCTGCGGATCAGCCCGGATTACGCCGATGCGCACGGCAATCTGGGGAATGTCTTCTTGCAGGAAGGCAAGGTCGGGGATGCCATCGGCCATTATGAACAGGCGCTACGGATCAAGCCCGAGTCATTCCCAGCGCACTACAATTTGGGAAATGCCCTCTTGCAGGAAGGCAAGGTCGGGGACGCCATCGGCCATTATGAACAGGCGCTGCGAATCAAGCCCGATTACGCCCAGGCGCACTGCAATCTGGGAAATGCCTTATTGCAGGAGGGGAAGGTTAGCGAGGCCATCGGCCATTATGAACAGGCGCTGCGAATTAAGCCCGATTACGCGGAGGCGCACTCCAACCTGGGGATCGCTTTGGCGCAAACGGGCAAGATCGAAGAAGCCATCGCCCACTACGAGCAGGCGCTGCGGATCAAACCCGATTTCGCCGAGGCGTACTACGCCTTGGGGCTGGCCTTGTGGCAAGAGGGTAAGGCACCGGAGGCGGTCAGCCAGTGGCAGCAGGCGTTGCACGTGCAACCCGACTACGCGGAGGCGCACGGCCATCTCGCCATCGCCCTCGAGCAAACCCACAGTGTCCGGGAAGCAATCGAGCACTATGAACAGGCGTTGCGGGTCAAGCCGGACTATGTGATGGCGCAAAACAATCTGGCGTGGCTGCTGGCGACGCTCGCCCCGGCCGAAGGCGGCGACCCCGTGCGGGCCGTGGGCCTCGCCGAGCGGGCTTGCAAGCTCACCAGCGACCGCGTCGCCCCGTATCTGGACACACTGGCCGCCGCCTACGCCGCCAGCGGTCGATTCACCGATGCGGTCGCGACGGCTCAGGAGGCTGTCGACTTGGCCCGGTCGGTCGGGCAGACGCAGGTCGTCAGCGAAATCCAGACGCGGTTGGAACTCTATCGCTCGGGCCGCGCGTATCACGCACCCGCGAGTGGGACGAGTCCGCCCGCTCCATGACCCGCGCCGGTGAGAAATCCGCGATGGACACGGGGCGGTCGCTTCCAAACGGGCGTGTAAATCTGCCGCTCAGGACAAGACTGTTCTGTTTTTTCCTAATGGTAATGGCCCGGTGTTGTGGCTGCGCTTCGGCGAAGCGCAGGCCGTGCACTTTTCTAACGCCGCTACGCCAAAAACACACCGAAATTCGACTTGGGAAGTAGGCCCGTAACGTGCTACTATTGTAAGCACTTGCTATGATCGGCTCGATGACAAGAACGCAGCCCATCGATGACGCCCCGCGTCGAGAGACGGCGGTGTCGTCCCCGGCAACGAAAGCCTGGTCTGCCCCCCGCCCCCGTCTCTTGGCGTTGGTGTTGGTGCTCGTCACGCTCGTGGCGTACCAGCCCACGTGGCGCGCCGGCTTCATCTCGGATGACGACACGCACCTGACCGCCAACCCGGCCCTGACCGCACGCCATGGCCTGAAGATGATTTGGACCAAGCTGGCCGTCGGCCGATACTACCCGTTGACCCAGACAACCTTCTGGGTCCAACGGCGGCTCTGGGGACTGCATCCGATGCCGTATCACCTGGTGAATGTCCTGCTTCACGCCGCCAACGCCGTGGTGCTCTATTTCCTTCTGCGCCAACTGCGAATCCCCGCGGCATGGCTGGCCGCAATGGTCTGGGCGCTCCACCCGGTCAACGTCGAATCGGTGGCGTGGATCGCCGAACTCAAGAACACACAGTCGGGCCTGTTCTTCTTCCTGTCGCTGCTGTTTTTCCTAAGATTCGCCGAGCAAAAACAACGGATCATTCGCTGGTACTCCGAATATGTGGCGGGCTTCTGGTATGTGGCGGCGTTTGGGTGCGGGGTGGCGGCCATCCTGAGCAACGCCACGACCGCCGTGTTGCCCCTGGCGTTGTTGTTGGCGGTGCGGTGGCAGCGCGGATACTTGGAACGAGCGGACGCCGTGCGCCTCGCTCCGTACTTCGGAATGGCCTGGGTGGTCTCGGGATTGACGATTCTCGAGCAATACAGTCAGGCCCTGAGAGCCGGCGCGGCCCAATGGCGGTTGACGTATGCCGAGCGGTTGGTGATCGCCGGGAAAGACATCTGGTTCTATGCGGCCAAGGTCCTGTGGCCCTTCCGCCTGGCGTTCGTGTATCCACGCTGGGCCGTTCCCGCGTCGTCCGTGTGGTCGTGGGTGCCGATCGCCGCGCTCGTGGCGCTCACCGTGGCGTTATGGCGACGCCGGGGCCGGGCGTGGTGTCGCGCCGTGTTGTTTGTCGGCGGTTACTTTGTGGCGGCGCTGTTGCCCGTGCTCGGGTTCTTCAATATATTCTTCTTTCGGTACTCCTTTGTCGCCGACCACTTTCAGTATCTGGCCAGCGTCGGGATCATCACCCTGGTGTGCGCCGGCGCCGCGACCCTCTGGAAGCGCGCCGACTTGTCCGCCGACTTGTCCGCCGTAGCTTTAGCGAAGGCGGAAGCATTAGCGAAGGCGGGTTGGCGAAGGCGGGTTGGCGAAGGCGGACTTGTCCGCCGTGGCGATTACGTCGCCGCCGTGGCGGTCGCCTCCTTGCTGACCATACTGGGAACTCTGACGTGGAGTCAGGCCCGCCTGTACCAGAATCAGGAAACCATTTGGCGAGACACCATCTCGAAAAATCCCCAGTGTTGGCTGGCGCACAACAGCCTGGGAACTGTCTTCGTGCTGCAGGGGAAGATCAGTGACGCCATCGGGCAGTATGACCAGGCCCTGCAGATCAAGCCCGATTCCGTCGAGGCGCATTGCTATCTGGGATATGTCTTCTGGCTGCAGGGAGAGTTCAGCGACGCGATCGGGCAGTATGAACAGGCCCTGCGGATCCAGCCGGATCTACCCCAGGCCCACTACAATCTGGCGGTCGTTTTGGAGCAGGACGGCAGGACCGAGGAAGCCATCGCCCACTACGAGCAGGCCCTGCGGCTCCAGCCCGATTACGCCGAGGCGCATTGCAATCTGGGAACTCTCTTGTTGCGGGAGGGGAAAATCGGCGACGCCATCGGGCACTATGAACAGGCCGCGCAGATCATGCCGGCATTGCCCCAATTGCACTACTATCTGGCGATGACGTTGGCGCAGGCGGGCCGGACCGAGGACGCCGTCGCCCACTTCGAGCGGGCCCTGCGGCTCAAGCCCGATTACGCCGAGGCGCATCTCAATCTGGGAAATCTCTTCGTGCAGGAGGGGAAAACCAGCGCCGCCATCGGGCACTACGAACAGGCCGTGCGGCTCGAGCCGGCCATACCCCGGGTCCAGTACAGTCTGGCGACCGCTTTGGCGCAGGCGGGCAGGTTCGAGGACGCCGTCGCCCACTTCGAGCAGGCCCTGCGGCTCCAGCCCGATTACGCCGAGGCGCATTTCAATCTGGGAAATCTCTTCTTGCAGGAAGGCAAGACCAGCGCCGCCATCGGGCAGTATGAACAGGCCGTGCGGCTCGAGCCCGAGTTGCCCCAGGTCCATGACAGTCTGGCGACCGCTTTGGAGCAGGCGGGCCGGACCGAGGACGCCATCGCCCACCTCGAGCAGGCCCTGCAGATCAACCCCGATTACGCCGAGGCGCATTGCAATCTGGGATATGTCTTGTTGCAGGAGGGGAAAACCAGCGACGCCATCGCCCATTATGAACATGCCCTGCGGATCGAGCCCGAGTTCGCCCAGGCGCACGTCGGCTTGGGGATGGCTTTGGAGCAGGTGGGCCGGACGGAGGAAGCCTTCGCCCAGTTCGAGCAGGCACTCTGGATCAATCCCCATCTCACCCAGGCCCAGACCGCGCTCATCGAACTGCACGCGCCCAGGTGACCTGCCAGCGGAACCTCTATCCTGTCCTCTCGCATGGGTGACATGCTAGGATCGGCTCAATGACAAGGCAGACGTCCATCGATGGCACCCCGCATCCGCCGACGGCGGTGTCGTCCCCGGCAACGCATCGTTTCGCCCGCCGCCCCGGGCTCCTGGCGTTGGTCTTGGTGATCGTCTGGGTGACATGCTAGGATGGGCTCGATGACAAGGCAGACGTCCATCGATGGCACCCCGCATCAACCGCCGACGGCGCTGTCGCCCCCGGCAACGCATGGCTTCGCCCACCGCCCCGGGCTCCTGGCGTTGGTCTTGGTGATCGTCACGTTCGTCGCCTACCAGCCCGCCTGGCGCCACGGCTTCATCTGGGATGACAATCTGCTGATTACGGAAAACCGGATGATACAGTCACGCGACGGACTGTATCGCATTTGGTTTACGACCGAAGCGCTGGATTACTACCCGCTCACATCGAGTTTCTGGTGGCTACAGTGGCGGCTGTGGGGAAAGAACCCGCCGGGTGGCATGCGGTCAACATTCTGTTGCACGCGGCCAATGTCGTGCTGATCTGGATGGTCCTCCGGCGCCTGAGAATTCCCGGCGCCTGGCTGGCCGCCCTGTTGTTCGCCGTCCATCCGGTCAACGTGGCCACGGTGGCCTGGATCAGCGAGCAGAAGAGCACATTGTCGATGTTGTTTTTCGCGCTCTCAATTCTGTGGTACGTGCGGTTTGATGAGGACAACGAGGGGTGGTGGTACGGGCTTTCGTTGGCGGCGTTTTCGCTGGCGCTGCTGAGCAAAGCGGCGGTGGTGATGCTGCCGGTGGTGCTGCTGGGATGCGTGCTGTGGTTGCGTGGCCGGCTCCGATCCCAGGACTGGTTGCGCACCGCGCGGTTCTTCGCTCTTTCCATCCTCCTCGGATTGACGACTGTCTGGTTTCAGTATCATCGGGCCTTGGGGGGACACGCGACTCGAACGGATGGCTTTCTTTCTCACCTGGCAGTTGCCGGTTTGGCGCCCTGGTTCTATCTCTCCAAAACGGTCCTGCCGCTGGACCTGTGCATGGTCTATCCCCAGTGGAATCCCGGGGCGTGGGGTTGGAGTGGCTGGCTGCCCGGCATTGCGTTGGCGGGAAGTTTTGCGCTGCTGTGGTGGAAGCGCAACGGCTGGGGCCGGCCGTTGTTGTTTGGGTTGGGGTATTTTCTCGTGATGCTGTTCCCGGTGCTGGGGTTTTTCGACCAGGGATTTTACCGGTATTCGATGGTCGCCGACCATTGGCAGTACTATTCCATTGCGGGAGTTACGGCGCTGGCAGCCGCCGGCACCGTTGTGCTTGGTCGCCGCCTCCATCGCGGACAGCACCAGGTCGTTGGTGCAGTCGCCGCAGTGGTGGTGATTGTGTTGGGGGCCTTGACCTGGCAGCGCTGTCTGGTATTTCGCAACCAGGAAACATTGTTCCGGGACAACCTGCTTCACAACCCCTTGGCCTGGATCGCGCACAACAACCTGGGAAGTGCCTTACTACTGGAAGGTCGGGTCAGCGATGCCGTCGGGCATTATGAACAGGCGCTGCGTCTCAAGCCCGATTTCGCCGAGGCGCAGTACAACCTGGGAAATGCCTTCTTGCAGGAGGGTAAGGTCAGCGATGCCGTCGGGCATTATGAACAAGCACTGCGGCTCAAGCCCGATTACGCCGAGGCGCACAACGGCCTCGGTGTCGCCTTGGTTAAGACCGGCAAGCGCGACGAGGCTATTAAGCACTACCAGCAGGCCCTGCGGATCAACCCCGATTACGCCAAGGCGCATTGCAATCTGGGGATTGAGTTGGCCCAACTGGGCCGGTTGGAAGAAGCCAGAGAGCATTTGCAGCAGGCCCTGCGGATCAAGCCCGATTATGCCGAGGCGCACTACAATCTGGCGATCGCCCTGGGCCAACTGGGCCGGCTGGAAGAAGCCCGAGAGCATTTGCAGCAGGCGCTGCGGATCAAGCCCGATTACGCCGCCGCGCGGAACGCGCTGGCGCGACTCCAAGCTCGGTAGCCGCACCTTTTAAGGTGCGTGTGTGGTTTTGTAGCCGCAGGGTTGCCGCCGAGGACACGACGTGGCGGCGTCTCACGGACTCGGCTTAGCCTGCGTTCGGGCTTGTTGGGTCCGCGTTCATTACAACAACGGCCGCGCACCCTGAGCCGAGTTCGACGAGACGCGCCGCGGTTCTCGCCGGCGGCGCAACGGTGCGGCTACAGGCAAACATCAAAGTATGTGTGGGCATCGTCAACATTCTTCGGAACCTCTATCCTGTCCTCTCGTATGGGTGGCATGCTAGGATGGGCTCGATGACAAGGCAGACGTCCATCGATGGCGCTCCGCATCAACCGACGGCGGCGGTGTCGCCCCCGGCCACGCATGGCTTCGCCCGCCGCCCCGGGCTCCTGGCGTTCGTCTTGGTGATCGCCACCTTCGTCGCCTATCAGCCCGCCTGGCGCCGCCGGCTTCATCTGGGATGACGACGATCACCTCACCGCCAATCACGCCGTGGCGGCTTCCAACGGATTGAAGTTGATTTGGTCGTCGCTGCGCACCTCGCGCTACTATCCATTGACCCTGACAACCTTCTGGCTCGAACGCCGGCTCTGGGGACTCGATCCCCAACCGTATCATTTGGTGAATATTGCGCTACATGCCGCCAACGGGCTCCTGATTTTTCTGTTGCTGCGCCGTTGGCGAATGCCCGGGGCGTGGCTCGCCGCCATGCTCTGGGTGCTCCACCCCGTCAACGTGGAATCCGTCGCCTGGATCACCGAACTCAAGAACACCCAGTCGGGCCTGTTCTTCTTCCTGGCGCTGCTGGGTTTTCTCCACTTCGACGCCACGAACGACCGCCGCCTCTACGCCCTCGCCCTGCTCTGCGGCTTGGCCGCCATGCTCAGTAAACCTTCCACGGTCGTGCTGCCCGGTCATCCTGTTGTTGTGCGTGTGGTGGGAACGGGGCCGTTGGCGGCGCGCGGACATCCGGCGGGTCATCCCGTTCTTCGCCATGGCGCTGGGCATGTCCGCGCTCACGGTCATCGAACAACGCGCCATGGTGTTGCGGACCGGCACCACGGCCTGGCAATTGGGCCCGGCCGAGCGCCTGGCAATCGCCGGCCGCGCCGTGTGGTTCTACGCCGCGAAAACAATCTGCCCGACGCGGCTGACGTTTGTCTATCCCCACTGGGACGTGGACGCCTCGTCTCCCCTGTCCTGGGCGCCCCTCGCCGCCGTGGCGGCTGTCGGCATCATTCTCTGGAAGCAACGGAGCCGGCCCGCGTGCCGCGCCGCCTGCGTTGGCGGAAGCTTTTTTCTCGTCGCCCTCATCCCGGTCCTGGGATTCTTCGATGTCTATTACTTCCGGTACTCCTTTGTTGCCGACCATTTTCAATACCTGGCCGGCCTGGGCCTGATCGCGCTCGCCGGCGCCGGCGCCGCCCTCTGCCAACGCGCCGGCCCGCGGGCCCGCGCTCTGGGAACACTCGCCGCCGCCCTCGCGCTCCTGGTATTGGGCGTGTCCACGTGGCGGCAGGCCCGCCTGTATCAGGACTCGATAACGCTCTGGCGGGACACCCTCGCCAAAAACCCCCGCTGCTGGATGGCCCACGACAATCTCGGACTGGCCCTGGCCCAGGGGGACCAGCTCCCGGACGCCGGTCGCGCATTGGCAACAGGCCCTGCAAATCAATCCCCACGACGCCGAGGCCCACTACGATATCGGGCTCGCCCTCGCGCAATCGGGCCGCACCGCCGCCGCCATCGCCCAGTACCAGCAGGCCCTGCAGATCAAGCCCCGCTACCCCGATGCCCACATCAACCTCGGGATCGCGTTGTATCAGATCGGCCAGCGCGAAGAGGCGATCGAACATTTCCAGCAAGCCCTCCGCATCAGGCCCGATTACGCCGAGGCGCATTACAATCTCGGGCTCGCCTTCACGCAACTGGGCCGGATCGACCAAGCCATCGCCCACTACCAGCAGGCCCTGCGCATCAACCCCGATTACGCCCAGGCCCAGACCGCCCTCGCCCGATTGCTCGCTCCCAAAACCGGTAGCCTGCGCTGATAAACTAACAAAACCTGTAGCCGCAGGCTTTCCTGCCCCGATTCCTGCATCGGGGAGCCTGCGTCCTGTCGTTGCCTTGCCCCGGCCCGTCCCCCTGCCTCGCGCCGCAAGCCTGTGCGCCGTTGCGTACGCCGAAACACGGGACCGTTCTCGATTGTGTGTGGCGGCACTATGTGGTTGGATTCATTGCATGACTGTCAGCCGCAGAAAATTGCTCGGAGTGGCTCTGGCGATTTTTGCGCTCACCGTCTGGTTGTATTGGCCAAGTGTCCACGGGGCGTTTCTGGGTGGGGACGACCGCGAGGAACTGCGACAGTCGGTGCTCCTGAATGGACTGACGTGGAACGCCGTGACATGGGCCTTTACCGCCACCGAACCCTACTACTATCCGTTGCCGCGGTTGTCCCACGTCCTCGACTATCAGATTTGGGGAAAGAATGCCGCGGGTCACCATGCAACCAGTGTCGTTATGCACGCGCTCAATGCGGCTCTCGTATTCGGGTTCCTGTGGACGTTGCTCGGCGCGGCGTCGTTGACGACCGGCGAACGGCTCGCGATGTCGCTCGGAGTCGCGGTGGTGTTCGCGAGCCATCCGTTGCAAACGGAACCGGTGGCATGGATTTCGTGTCGGGTGTGGCTCCTGTGCACTACATTTGGAATCGGCTGCGTGTGGGCCTACGTGTCTGGCGCACGTCAGTGGGTGGTGTGGGGGCTTTTCCTGGCGGCCTTGTTGAGTAAAACAATCGCCGTGTCGCTGCCCCTGGTCATGTTGGCGATCGATTACTACCCGCTCCGGCGCCACGTGCAATTGGGCTGGGGACGGTTGCTGCGCGAAAAGGCCGTGTTGATCGGGCTTGCGGCGGCAGCCGCTGCCGCGGCGATAATCACGGAGTCACAGAAGGGTGGTCTGATGATGCCGTTGGAGAGCATCCCGTTGCCGCAACGCGTGCTGCTGATGTTCCAGAGCCTGATGTTTTACCCGTGGAAACTGGTGTGGCCGGAGCGTCTCTCACCATACTATCCGTTGCACTTGGGACTTTCACTCCACCAGTGGCCGGTGTTGGCATCGGTGCTGAGTGTTGTCATAATCACGGTAATAGTCGTGATGGAAAGACGACGCCGCCCCATGCTCGCGGTGGGTTGGGGAGCGTACGTGATGTTGGTTCTTCCCGTCTCGGGGCTGATGCCAGTGGGCCAGCAATCGGTGGCGCTGCGGTATGCCTACATGGCGATTCTGCCATTGCTGCTGCTCGTGGCCGGAGCGGCGATGTGGGCGTGGCGGCGTTCGACCACGGCGGCGCGCGTCGCGCTGGCCGGTTTTCTTGGATGCGCGTTGTGGGTTTTCGGATCGCACACTCGCAACCTGATACCCGCTTGGCACAACGACGAAACGTGGTGGCGGGTCCCGGTCGAGGAGTTTCCGGACTCAGAGTTGGCCAATCGGATGCTCGCGAGCGCGTTGTCGGATCGGGGCCGGGCCAATGCGGCGCTCGCATACGCGCAACGAGCTGTCGAAATTGCGCCGGGCCAGTGCTATTCGCACATGATGCTGGGGAGTGTGCTGGGCCGGTTGGGTCGCCTGCAAGAGGCCATCGCGCAGGACCAACAGGCACTGCGGATCAGGCCCGATTACGCCGAGGCGCACTACAATCTCGGGCTTGCGCTGGCCTTGGCAGGTAGAACCACCGACGCCATCGCCCACTATCAGCAGGCCCTCCGCATCAAACCCGATTACCCCGATGCCCACATCAACCTCGGGATCGCGTTGTATCAGATCGGCCAGCGCGATGAGGCGATCGACCACTTCCAGCAGGCCCTGCGCTTCAAACCCGATTACGCCGAGGCCCATTACAATCTCGGGCTCGCCTTCACGCAACTGGGCCGGATCAACCAAGCCATCGCCCACTACCAGCAGGCCCTCCGCATCAACCCCGAGTACGCCCAGGCCCAAGCCGCCCTCGCCCGATTGCAAGCCCGGCAGTGAGCAGAACCTCTATCCTGTCCTCTCGCATGGGTGACATGCTACTATTGGCTCGATGACAAGACGGAAGCCCATGGATGACGTTCCGCATCAACAGACGGTGGCGGTGTCGCCCCCGGCAACCCATGGCCTCGCCCACCGCCCTTGGCTTCTGGCTTTGGTCTTGGCAGCCGTCACATTCGCGGCTTACCAGCCAACATGGCACGCCGGGTTCATCTGGGATGACGACGCGTATTTCACCGAGAATCCGGCCATGCTTTCCAGTTCGGGGTTGAAACAAGTCTGGTCGTCGTTGGTCGCGTCCCGGTTCGTTCCGTTGACCCTCACGTCGTTTTGGGCGGAGCGCCGCCTCTGGGGGTTGAATCCGTTGCCCTATCATGCCGTAAATGTGACGTTGCAAGCGGTCAATGCGGTGTTGCTGTGGGGAGTGCTGCGGCGCTTGCGGATTCGCGGCGCCTGGTTTGCCGCCGCGGTCTGGGCGCTGCATCCGGTCAACACGGAAACCGTCGCCTGGGCGACGGAACTAAAGAACACGCAGTCCGGGCTGTTTTTCCTGCTGGCGCTGCTGATGTTCCTGCGGTTTGAGGGCGGGCTGCGTCCGCGTCATTACGCTGTGGCGCTCGTGTTTGGCGCGGCGGCGATGTTGAGCAAACCTTCCACGGTCGTGCTGCCCGGGGTGATATTGTTGTGCGCCTGGTGGCAGCGCGGGCGGTGGACGCGAAACGATTTCCTGCGCGTGGCGCCGCTGGTGGCGTTCGGGGCGGCGATGTCGTTGGTGGCGATTGTCGAGCAGCGCACGGAGATCGTACAGCAAGGCGCATCCCAGTGGGCGCTGACCGCGGCGCAGCGCGTGGTGCTCGCCGGGCGCGCGCCGTGGTTTTATGCGGGCAAAGTGTTGTGGCCGGCGGATCTTTGCTTCGTCTATCCACGCTGGGAATTGGCGGCGCATTCGGTCGCGGCGTGGCTGCCGCTGGCTGGGCTGGCGCTCGTGGCCGCGATCCTGTGGCAATTCCGACACGCACGCTGGGCACAGGCGGCCATCTTTGGCCTGGGCTATTTCGTCATCGCACTCGTGCCGGTGCTTGGCCCTTTTGACACCTACTTCTTCCGGTACTCGTACGTCGCCGACCACTTTCAATACCTGGCCTGCATCGGGCTGATCTCTCTTGCCGTGAGCATGGGCATGGCAATCTGCGAGCGGGCCGGCCAACGGGGCCGCGATTTGGGAACACCAGCCGCCGCCATCGTGCTGCTGATATTGGGAGTGTCCACGTGGAGGCAGACCGGCATCTATCAAAACTCGGAAACACTCTGGCGTGATACGCTGACGAAAAATCCCCAGTGTTGGATGGCGCGGAATAATTTGGGAACTGTCCTCATGCGGGAGGGCAGGGTCAGCGATGCAATCGGACAGTATGAACAAGCGCTGCGGACCAATCCCGATTTCGCCGCGGCGCACTACAATCTGGGGGTCGCTTTGGCGCAAACGGGTAAGATCAAGGACGCCATCGCACACTACGAACAGGCCCTGCGGATCAACCCCGATTACGCCAATGTGCACAACAATCTGGGGATCGTTTTGGCGCAAACGGGTAAGGTCGAGGACGCCATCGCACACTACGGGCAGGCCCTGCGCATCAATCCCGATTACGCCGAAGCGCACTACAATCTGGGAAAGGCTCTGGCGGAGGTGGGCCGGGTACCGGAAGCGATCGCGCACTACGAGCAGGCCCTGCGGATCAAGCCCGAGTACGCCGAGGCCCACTGCAACCTGGGGATCGCCTTGAAGCAATCGGGCAGGATACCGGAAGCGATCGCGCAGTACGAGCAGGCCCTAAGGGTCAAGCCCGATTTCGCCGAGGCCCACTGCTGTCTGGGAAATGCCCTCTTGCAGGAGGGTAAAGTCAGTGATGCCATCGCCCAGGATGAACAGGCGCTGCGAATCAAGCCCGATTTCGCCGCGGCGCACTACGACTTGGGGCTGGCCTTGTGGCAGGCCGGTAAGGTGCCGGAGGCAATCAGCCAGTGGCAGCAGGCGTTGCACGTGCAACCCGACTACGCCGAGGCGCATGGCCATCTCGCCATCGCGCTCGAGCAAACGCACAGTCTCCGGGAAGCAATCGAGCACTATGAACAGGCGTTGCGGGTCAGGCCGGACTATGTGATGGCCCAAAACAATCTGGCGTGGCTGCTGGCGACGCTCGCCCCGGCCGAAGGCGGCGACCCGGCGCGGGCCGTGAGCCTCGCCGAGCGGGCTTGCAAGCTCACCAGCGACCGCGTCGCCCCGTATCTCGACACCTTGGCCGCCGCCTACGCCGCCACCGGTCGATTCACCGATGCGGTCACGACGGCTCAGGAGGCTGTCGATTTGGCCCGGTCGAGTGGACAAACCCAGGTCGTCAGCGAAATCCAGACACGGCTGGAACTCTACCGAGCGGGCCGCGCGTATCACGCGCCTACGAGTGGGACGAGCCCGCCCACTCCGTGACCAGCGCCGGGTATGTCCCGGCGGCGCAATCGGTAGGAACGCGAGTGACTACCGTCAACCGCGATAGACGCGGGATGGGTAATGCGGTCGCGTTGCGACTGATCACAAGTCGATTAAGTTTGAGGTCGTCCGGAGTGGCAGTGTGTGTTAGCTCTCTCCGTCGTGAACGGACGGAAATTCATCCCGTTGTTGGTGGTTGCTGTGGGGCTGCTGGCGTATCACAACAGCTTTCAGGGGCCATTCATTTTGGACGATGCGGCCTCCATCTCCAATAATGCGCACATCCGTCACTTGTGGCCGATTTGGGAAGCGCTGTCGCCCTCCACCAAGTCGTTTGTGGGCGGGCGCCCCATCGTCAATTTTTCGCTGGCTCTCAACTACGCGATGGGAGGCTTGGCTGTAGCGGGGTATCACGCGTTCAATCTGGCCATCCATATTCTGGCGGGCCTAGCCTTGTATGGCATCGTGCGGCGGACATTGTTGAGCCCGGTGTTACGAGGCCGATTCGGCGCGTCGGCGATGCCGTTGGCCATGGCGGTGGCAGTTCTATGGACAGTTCATCCGCTGCAGACGGAAGCGGTGACCTACATATCCGAACGCTGCGAGTCGTTGATGGGGTTGTTCTACCTGCTGACGTTGTATTGTTTCATTCGCGGGACGGACGCCCCGAGATCGAGTTGGTGGTTCGCGCTGTCCGTGGTGGCGTGTCTTCTGGGCATGGCGAGCAAGGAAGTGATGGTGACGGCTCCCGTGATGGTGCTGTTGTACGATCGGACATTTGTCAGTGGAAGCCTTCGGGAAGCATGGACACGCCACCGTTGGCTGTATGTGGGGCTGGCCGGCACGTGGTTGTTGCTGGGCTATCTGATGGCTGGTTTGCGTAATCGAGGTGTCGGCTACGGCCTCGGGATTAGCTGGTGGGCCTATGCATCCACCGAGTGCCGAGTGGTGGTGGGTTACCTCTGGCTGGCACTCTGGCCGCATCCACTGGTGCTCGACCATGGCGATGGCGTCGGGATTTGGCACTTTGCGGAAGCGGCACCGTATGCGTTGATTCTCGCAGTCTTGGTCGCAGGTGTCTTGTTTGAACTGCGACGGCAGCCAGCCATTGGTTTCCTCGGTGCCTGGTTCTTCGTGATTCTGGCCCCGGGCTCCAGCGTAGTGCCAATAGCGGGCCAGCCGATGGCGGAACACCGGATGTACCTGCCGCTGGCAGCGGTGGTCACGATGGCCGTGGTCGGCGCGTTCGAGATTGGGAAACGACTGTTCGATAAGCGGCAGCGTGTCCTGCTTGGATGCTTGGCGGGCGGGTTTGTGGCGGCGCTGTTCACATCCATGACGATCCAACGCAATCGGGACTACACCTCGGAAATAACCATTTGGCAGGACACTGTCGACAAGCGTCCGAACAACCCGCGAGCGCACTACAATCTGGGGGTCGCCTTGAAGCAATCGGGCCGGCTGCAGGAAGCTGTGGGACATTGGGAGCAAGCGCTGCGCATCAACCCCGATTACGCCGACGCGCACAACAATCTGGGGGTCGCCTTGGACCAGGCGGGCAGGATACCGGAAGCGATGGAGCATCTGGAGCAGGCGCTGCGGATCCAGCCCAATCTTGCGGAGGCGCACTACAATCTGGGAAAGGCTCTGGCGGAGGTGGGCCGGGTACCGGAAGCGATCGCGCACTACGAGCAGGCCGTGCGGATCAAGCCCGAGTACGCCGAGGCCCACTGCAACCTGGGGATCGCCTTGAAGCAATCGGGCAGGATACCGGAAGCGATCGCGCACTACGAGCAGGCCCTAAAGATCAAGCCCGATTTCGCCGAGGCCCACTGCTGTCTGGGAAATGCCCTCTTGCAGGAGGGTAAAGTCAGTGATGCCATCGCCCAGGATGAACAGGCGCTGCGAATCAAGCCCGATTTCGCCGAGGCGCACTACAATCTGGGGCTGGCCTTGTGGCAGGCCGGTAAGGTGCCGGAGGCCGTCAGCCAGTGGCGGCAGGCGTTGCACGTGCAACCCGACTACGCCGAGGCGCATGGCCATCTCGCCATCGCGCTCGAGCAAACGCACAGTCTCCGGGAAGCAATCGAGCACTATGAACAGGCGTTGCGGGTCAAGCCGGACTATGTGATGGTGCAAAACAATCTGGCGTGGCTGCTGGCGACGCTCGCCCCGGCGGAAGGCGGCGACCCCGTGCGGGCCGTGGGCCTCGCCGAACGGGCTTGCAAACTCACCAGCGACCGCGTCGCCCCGTATCTCGACACACTGGCCGCCGCCTACGCCGCCACCGGTCGATTCACCGATGCGGTCGCGACCGCTCAAGCGGCGGTCGACTTGGCCCGGTCGAGTGGACAAACCCAGGTCGTCAGCGAAATCCAGACACGGCTGGAACTCTACCGAGCAGGCCGCGCGTGTCACGCACCTACGAGTGGGACGAGCCCGCCCGCTCCGTAACCCGCGCCGTCGCCGTTGTCCTTGTAGCCGCACCTTTTAAGGTGCGTCCTGTAGCCACCCCGCTCTGTCGGGGCGTTTGCCGCCATTGCTCCCCCCTGCCCGCCATCTTGTCCTCCATAGCCCCTTCCGCCGTAGTTGTAACGAAGGCGGATCGGCGAAGGCGGGTTAGCGAAATTTTTCCCTGGCCCCCCAAGCAAACCTGCCTGCCCTGAGCCTGCCTGCCAGCCATAGCCCCGGCGAAGGCTGGTCGAAGGGTCCCCCCACGGTGACCCCCCCCAATTTTGCCAAAAACCCTCATTTTTGGCACCCCGAACTGCCCCCCGCCTCCGTTGCTACGCCCAAAAACCCCCGCAAAACGACGTTTTTGAGACTGGCCCAGATTGTGCAACAGGGTCCTTTAGCGCTAGCAAAATTGACCACCATGAATCGCTCCAATCGGCCAAATAAAGGAGGTGACCCCGCCTTAACCCATTGAAAACTGGGCTGAACTGACAGTTTTCAGACAGTCGCCAGCCCCCCCTAAAAAAGTGCACAAAAAGGTGAATTAGTTATTGACACTATACCCCTCCCCTGCTAATCTCGCGGCAGATAGATTCACCGAGTCAGTGGAGTAGGACGTATAGGGAAATTGATAGTTCACCGAGTCGTGAACGAGGTTTAGGGTAAATAGGCGAGGAGAAGACATGCGAACAGCGAATTATGCAAGGGGCTTGCGCTTCCTACCAATAGTAGCTTTCATCACCACCGTGGGGTTCCTTTCTGCCAACGCGCAGAGCGTGTACACCTCACCGGTGGGTTTCATCACACAAGTGGCCAACGCTTCGGAAGTGACCCTCTGGGGACTGCCCATGACCCAAATACCCGTCCAGGTGGGTAATGTGGGCACCATCATCTCCAACGAGATGACCGACACCAGCGGGAGCTGGACCGGCGGCCAGTTTAACGTTACCGGTCAAGGCGCGCCGTGCGAGATCGAGTTCCTGTCGCCGACCGGCAGCACGACCAACTGGCAGTACGCGGGCTTGGTCGATGAAGTCGTCGCCACCGTCGCGCCGAATATCGTTTACACTTCCGATCAAAACGACGGCTCGCTGATCGCCGCGGGCTACCGCTACCAGATCCGTCCGGCATGGACGATGAATTCACTCTTCGGGACCACCGACCAGGCCGGGCTGCAGGGCGGCACAGGTTCGGCCAATGCGGATGAAATCGAAGTTTGGAATCCCGCATCGCAGGGTTACTCGATTGTCTACTACTACAAGACCAATTCCGGTGGCGGCGGCGTCGGCTGGCGCGGACCGCAGGGTTCGAGTGTTAACGCCGGCACCAACATTATATACGTTGATTCGAGTCTCTACATCAACCGCCGAGGCAACACTAACGTGAACGTCCAGTTGGTTGGCGGCGTCAAGTACTCCGATGTCAATCAACCCTCGGTCGGCCAGACCATCATCCCGATTGGTCCGTCGGGTGTGTCAGTAGTCGGCTACGTCTATGCGAGTTCGTTCACGATGGGCTCCGTCAACCTGTACAACGGTAGCACCCTCACGGGCGTGCAGGGCGGCACAGGCTCAGCCAATGCGGACGAAGTCGAAGTTTGGAATCCCGCATCGCAGGGTTACTCGATTGTCTACTACTACAAGACCAATTCCGGTGGCGGCGGCATCGGCTGGCGCGGACCACAAGGCTCGTCAGTGGATGCGTCCACGAACGTAATTCCTCTCGGCACGTCATTGTATATTAATCGCCGTAATGCCAATTCGTTTAACTGGACCCCACCCCAGCCGTACTAAACTTCGAAACAAGAATCAATCAACAGGAAACAAACTAGGCTTCGAAAGAAGACATAGAAACGACGAAAGGGAGAAACGAAATGAACGGGATGAAAGTACTCAAATATAGCGCGGCGGTGATCACTGCCGTGGCAATGTTCGGAATCAGTTCGGCTCAGGCCATGTCAGTATCGTGGGCGGCCAACGGCATGTCAGCCATCACCTCGCCGCATGGAACGGCTGGTCTGCCCTCTGGCGACCTGCTCGAACTCGGTTACACAACCTCTAGCGCAGCCGCAATTGATGCCGCCTTCACATCGGGCGGGCCGACAGCGGTGAATGCGCTGTTCACGGTCTGGGCCACGGACTACAGCACGGATGGCACGGATCCATCGGCGCCTGGTACGTTCTCGCTCACCACTACTACTGGAAACGGAACTGATAGCGCGCTGTTCACCAAGCAGATTTATCTGCTCGCCTTCAATGCCACCACGGTAGCGGGTGCCACGGAAGCCGGCGTGTGGGCGGGAGCGCCGTTCAATGGCCAACAAAACCTCAACGGCGATAATTGGACCTTCCCGGCGAGTGACCCGGCGGGTGGTCCGTCAGTCTCGACCGACGATATCAATGCCAATGGTGTCCTTCTCGGCGCGTTTGGCGTCGGCGCTGATACCGATGCTGGCGACCTGGCGTTTGAGGCCACGGACTCAATGAACGCCTTGGAACTGGCTCAGAATATTCCAGAGCCTTCGACCATCACGCTCGTCGTGTTGGGCATGCTCGGCGCAATCGGAATGATTCGCCGCAACCGCCGCTAACAAAGCGAATCCCTTAATAAGTCGTTTCCGAGGGGCCGGTCTCCGAGACCGGCCCCTTGTTTTTCCCCCCGCCCGTCACCCTGAGCCTGTCTGCCCTGAGCTTGTCGAAGGGCTTGTCACCCTGAGCTTGTCGAAGGGTCTCTGTCGTTCCATACTCGGCGCGTGCGCGAATACCACGTCTACATCATGGCCAGCAGGTCCGGCGTGCTGTACATCGGCGTTACCAACGATCTGGCGCGCCGGGTGTCGGAGCATCAGCGCAAGGCTGTGCCCGGCTTCACCGCGAAATACCGTGTATGCCGCCTGGTTTATTTCGAGTCATTCGGTCAGGTCCGCGACGCCATTGCCCGCGAGAAACAACTCAAGGGCTGGCGTCGTGAAAAGAAAATCGCGTTGATCGAGAAAGCGAATTCACCGTGGCGCGATTTGAGCGAGGGCTGGTTCGACAACAGAGAACCTGTCCTGAGCCTGCCGAAGGATCCCTCGACAAGCTCGGGATGACCGGTGGTGGGAGAGCTGTGCGGCCCGTCCTCTATTATGCCCCCCTTCCCCCCTCGGAACCACCGCGCCGCCCGCCGGCTGACTTTGCTCCTTGTCTGGGCATGTCTAAGATCTTAGGATTTGGCCCCATGGCAAACCGGAGGCCAACCGAAGCCGAGTCAGACGGAGCCGAGTCTTCGAGACGCGACCCCACCGTCCCTGTAGCCGCAGCCTTTAGGCTGCGCGCCCCGTCGTGCTTGGGCCGCAAATTCCCTTTCGCTACCCGCCCCTGGCTCCTGACTTTGATCCTGGTGATCGCCACGCTCCTGGTGTACCTGCCGGTCTGGCATGCCGGTTTCATCTGGGACGATAACACCCTGATCACCGCCAACCGGATGATCCGAGCCGACAACGGGCTTTATCGGTTATGGTTCACGACAGAATCGGCGAATTACTATCCACTGACCTGGAGTTTATGCTGGCTGGAGTGGCGGGCTTGGGACGATAGCGCCGCAGGGTACCACGCGGTCAACGTGCTGCTGCACGCCGCCAATGCCGTTCTGGTGTGGATGGTTCTGCGGCGCCTGAAAATTCCGGCAGCCTGGCTGGCGGCCTTGGTGTTCGCGGTTCACCCGGTCAACGTGGCCACCGCCGCCTGGATCACCGAACAGAAGAACACCTTGTCGATGCTGTTCTACGCGGTGGCGATTCTGCTGTATTTGCGATTTGACGACGACGGTCGCTGGCGCTGGTACGGGCTTTCATTGGCGGCGTTTCTGCTGGCGTTGTTCAGCAAGACGATGGTGGTCATGCTGCCTGTGGTGTTGCTGGGGTGCGTGTGGTGGTTGCGCGGCCGCGTCCGGTGGCAGGATTTCCTCCGCAGCGTGCCGTTCTTCGTCCTCTCACTGGTCATGGGATTGGTGACCATCTGGTTTGAGCACAATCGGGACCTGGGGGGACGTGTGGCCCGCGCCGCGGGCTTCCTGTCTCGATTGGCGGACGCCGGTTGGACTCCTTGGTTTTACCTGTCCAAGGCCCTCCTGCCGGTCAATCTGACCGTGGTATATCCGGAATGGACGATCGAAAATCACGGCTGGATTTCCTATGCGCCGGGGGTCGCGCTGATTGCCTGCTTCGCGCTGTTCTGGTGGAAGCGCGGAACCTGGGGGAGACCGTTGCTTTTCGGACTCGGATACTTCGTCGTGGTGCTGTTCCCGGTGTTGGGGTTCTTCGATCAGGCCTTTAACCAGTTCTCGCTCGTCGCCGATCATTGGCAGTACCACGCCATCATCGGCGTGATCGCCCTGGCCGTTGCCGGCGGGCTTTGGATTTGCCGTCGCCTGGGCGGCCCCAATCGGTATCTGGCGAGGGTGGCCGCCGTGGCGCTCGTTGCCGTCCTGGCGCTTGCCGCGTGGAAACGGACCTTTGTCTACGCAAGCTCGGACGAACTCTGGCAGGACAATATCGCGAGGTATCCGCGCGTCTGGGTGGCGCATAACAATCTCGGGGCCAACTTCATGATCGAGCGCAAGTTCGATGGTGCCATCCAGCAACTCAATGCGGCGTTGCGGATCAAACCCGATGCCGCCGTTGCCCACTACAATCTGGCCGGAACTTTCCGACGAATGGGCCGGCCGCAGGACGCCATCGCGCAATTCGAGCAGGCGCTGCGAATCCAGCCGGAGTATTTTGACGCACACAACAACCTGGGAACCCTGCTCGGCCAAATGGGCGACCTTCCGAACGCAATTTCGCATCTCGAAGAAGCCGTGCGGATCAAGCCCGGCTCCGCCGAGGCGCACAGCAACTTGGGAGTGGCTCTGGAGTTGTCCGGGAAAGCCCCTCAGGCGATTGAGCAATACGAGCGCGCGCTCCGGATCGATCCCGACTTCGCCGTGGCTCGGGACCGACTGGCGCGCCTGCAGGCGCGCCAGTAAGCGGCACGGCTGCGCGCCCGCTCTCTCCCTCCTCCATTCACCATTTTCCATTGACCATCTCCCCTTCCCCCCTTGCAACCGCCACGCCGCCATGGTATGCAAATCGGCCATGCATTCGCCGGTACGCGCCCCTATCCTCATCCTCGCTTTGCTTGCCCTGAGCTTCGCCGACGGGTCAAATGGGCCTGTCATGGCACGGGCGGACGTTGTGTCGGAAGCCCGGGGATTGCCCAATCCGAACGCGATCACCTTCCTCGGCTCGGAGGCGGCCGCCGCCAATTTGGTCAGGTCGGTGTTCGTCGTCCAGGTGCCGGGCGACGGTTCCAATGACTGGCAGACCATCGGCAGCGGCTTCTTTGTCAGTGGGATTCAGACGACGAGGACTGCCGTCGTCGGGGTCACTTGCCATCACGTCGTCGAGGCCGCCGCCAAAGTCAACAAGCCGCTCTACACGGGCATCAATACCGCGACCGGATTTCATCGGTCTCGATGCCGTGTCCTGTACGTTGACGCCGTGAACGACATTGCGGTGTTGAGTCCGGTGCATGGGGCCGGGGAAAATGCCGAGGTCGAGAACCTGCCGATTCCGTTGGGGATTTTTGACGATGGCTCCTCGCTGGTCGAGGGCAAGGGAGTGTTGATCACCGGTTACCCGCTCTCCCTCGGGACCGAGGACGACCGCAACCATCCCGTCGTCCGCTTCGGCATGATCGCCCAGAACCCGGGCAAAGGCATGTTCCTGATCGATGGCACCGCCAGCCATGGCAACAGCGGGTCGCCCGTCGTCACGCTCGGGTCCGATTACAACCGGCTCGCGGGCATGATCACCTCCGTCGTCGTCGATCGAATCAACCTCTACGAGGAATCGGGCGTTCTGACCGCCGATTTCCCCTACAACGCCGGCCTCGCCCGCGCCGTCCGCGCCTCCCTCATCCTCGACGCCGTCAAAAAAGCCGAACAGAAACTTTCGGAGTAGATTCCGACTCACCACCGCCGGCCGTATCCCGTCGTTTCTTTGCCGTATTGTGGGGCTGGATGCCTGCCGTCTAGGTATCCAGCCGTTCCCGGCCGGTAGGGCGCGGTGGCCCACCGCGCCGCTACTGCCCCGCGCATATTTTTACAACCTTTTTACATACCGGATTTCCAAACCGCTGTACACTCGTGCCGTAGGCAGGAGTACACACGGCAGGAGAGCGATGATGAAGGCCTGGCAGAATTCTCACTCCACACAGCCACGTTCCACATGGGCCGGAACAACAACCCACCAAACAGCATGGGATACGACAATCAAAAAAACCGAACCAGCAAAAGGGAGAAACGAAATGAACGCAACGAAATTACTCAAATATAGCGCGGTGGTGGTCACTGCCGCGGCGGTGTTCGGCATCAGTTCAAGCTCAGGCCATGTCCATAGACTGGTCGGCCAACGGCACCACAGCCATCACTACGGCGGATCCAGGCGTTGGTCTGCCGTCTGGTGATCTGCTGGAACTCGGCTACACAACCTCCAGCGCCAGCGCAATTCAAGCGGCCTTCGCATCGGGCGGGCCGACAGCGGTGAACGCGCTCTTCACGGTCTGGACCACGGGCTACAGCACGGAGGGCACGGACCCAACGGCGCCTGGTACGTTCTCCATCGCGACTACCGCCGGAAACGGACATGATAGCGCGCTTTTCCTTCAGCAGATTTATCTGCTCGCCTTCAATGCGACCACAGTTGGCGCCGCCACGGAAGCGGGCGTGTTTGCCGGAGCGCCGTTCAATGGCCAAGTCAACGCCAACGGCGATAATTGGACGTACCCGGGGAGTGATCTTGACCCCGCGCCAGCCATCGAAATTGCTGATGTGCAGCCGTCCGGTGTACTTCTCGGCGCGTATGGCGCTGATACCGATCCTGGCGTTCTGGCTTATGAAGCCACGAGCTCCTTTGCCGCCTTGGAACTGAAAGCGGTTCCGGAGCCTTCGAGCAGCGCCCTCGTCGTGCTCGGCCTGTTCGGCGTAATCGGGCTGATCCGCCGTCGTCGTCAGGGCTAAACGAGGCCGGAACCCGCGTGCCGCCCTTCCGGCGGCGTTTCTAGGGCTGGATGCCTGCCTGTCCGCCGAAGCGTGTCGAGCAGCGAAGGCGGATCGTCTAGGTATCCAGAGCCGTCTCCGGGGGTCGTCCTTCGGTCGCACCCCCGCCCTTGGTCTTGTCTTTTTGCCCGCCGCCCAATAGACTCTACCGTACCAAATCGCTGTGAAGCCTGCCCGCACACCCGACCAGAGTAAACCGCAGAGCGTTCCGCCTCGTGGACCGCAGACGCGCGTGACCGTCGGCATCTGCGTTCTGCTGGCCGTCGCTGTGTTCGCGGTGTTCGGCCAGACACGTCACCATGAGTTCGTCAATCTTGATGACGAAGACTATGTGTACGAAAACCCGGAAGTTCTCCGGGGGCTGACATGGCAGGGGATCCCTTGGGCGTTTACCCACTGTTACGCGAGCAACTGGTTCCCGATGACATGGATGTCGCACATGGTGGACTGTCAACTCTACGGGTTGGATCCCGGCGGCCATCACCTGACCAGCGTGTTGCTCCATGCCGCAACGTCGATCCTGCTGTTCTTGGTGCTCCGACAGATGACGGGGTCCCTGTGGCCCAGCGCCTTCGTGGCCGCCGTGTTCGCGATTCACCCGCTGCGCGTGGAATCGGTCGCCTGGGTGTCCGAGCGCAAAGACGTGCTCAGTGGGCTGTTCTTCATGCTGACGCTCGCGGCGTATGTGCGGTATGCCCGGGCCGCGTTCTCGCTGGGCCGCTATCTGATGGTGGCGCTCGGCTTCGCCATCGGGCTGATGTCCAAACCGATGCTGGTGACGCTGCCGTTTGTATTGTTGCTGCTGGACTACTGGCCATTGAGACGCATGTCACCAACGGCTCACCGCCCTGTGCTCGCTGCGCTCCGCCCGCTGGTCGTTGAAAAGATCCCCCTGTTTGGGTTGTCCATTGCCTCCTGTGCGATGACAATTCATGCACAGGCAGAAACGCTCGCAACGATCTCGGACGTGCCCGTCGCCTACCGGATCGGCAACGCTGCCGTTTCCTATATCGTCTACCTGGGGCAAATGGTGTTTCCAGTGCGCCTCGCGCCCTTCTACCCGCTCTTCGCCGACGGTCTGCCTGTTTGGAAAGTCGGCTTGGCGTTGGTTCTGCTGGTCGGTATTTCCGTGGGGGTTTTCTTGCTGCGCCGGAAGCGTCCCTGGTTATTGGTTGGCTGGCTGTGGTATCTGGGAATGCTGGCGCCGGTGATCGGGCTTCTCCAGGTGGGAAATCAGGCGCACGCGGACCGCTATACTTATCTGCCGCAGATTGGGATCTATTTGCTTGTGGCGTGGGTGGCCCGGGATGCGTTTTCTTCCCGGCGATGGGGCCGTCTGATCTTGGGCGCCGCTTCGCTGAGCGTGATCGCCGCCCTGATGGCGTGTGCGACGATCCAAACATCGTATTGGCGCAACAGCATGTCACTCTGGACCCACACGCTCTCCTGTACCTCCCGGAATTACGCTGCCTATAACAACTTGGGCATCGTGTTTTTCCAGCGAGGCCAGGCTGCCCAGGCAATCGACGAGTACCAGAAAGCCTTGGAGATCAAGCCTGACTTCCTGGAGGCCCGCCACAACCTGGCCAATGCATCGGCCAGCCTCGGCCGGTCCGCTGAGGCCATCGAACAGTACCAGAAAGCTCTTGAAATCAACCCGGACGATGCTGCGGCACACAACAGTCTCGGCACGGTGCTTCTGCAGCAAGGCCGGCCAGCCGACGCCATCGCCCAGTACCAGCAGGCGCTGCGGATCAACCCGGATTACGCCGAGGCGCACTACAACCTCGGAAATGCTCTGGTATCAAGGGGCCGGCTCCACGACGCCATCGACCAGTACCAGCAGGCGGTTCGGATTAGGCCGGATTACGCCGACGCGCAGGGCAATTTGGGACATGCTTTGCTGCGGGCGGGCAACGTCGAGGAAGCCATCGGGCACCTCCGTGAAGCCCTGCGCCTCATGCCGGATTCTGTCGTCGCCCACTACAACCTGGGAAATGCCCTCCTGCAGTCGGGTCGCGCTCCCGAGGCGATCAACCAATACGAGCAGGCCTTGCGGATCAACCCGGATTTCACCCCGGCACGGAATAAACTGGCGCGACTCCAGCCTGTTCCGTGATCGGCGGCTTGGAACGCGGGAACAACGGGCGATTCTGGCTACTTCCCGCCCATAAACTTGCCCTGCATCCAGGTGCCCTCTTCGATCCTGCCATCCGGATAGGTCATCTTTCCCGCCCCGTCCATCTGTCCATCCAGAAAATGCCCGGTGTACGTTCGCCCATCCGGCCATGTCATCGTCCCCGTGCCGTCCGGCCTCTCGGGCGATCCCTCATCACCCTCCAGTCCCCCTTGTACACGCGGTCGTCCTTCCAAATAATGGTACCGCCGCAGGCAGTCCCGTCGTAGTTCCAGGCCCCGATCTCTTTGGTGCCGTCGTCTCCAACCCATGTCCCGGATGTCCGGTACGCCTTGCCGCCACGCCATTCGCCCTGCAGATTCGTCCCATCCGACTTGGTGAGCACCCCCTGCCCATCCGGAACGCCGCGTGTGACCTCGCCCACAAATATCGTGCCGTCCCGCAACTTGAGTGTTTCCAGGTCTTTACCCTCGGCCTTCACAAACTCGCCCACCTGTCCCGACCAGTCCCGCAGGTTGAGATCGAATGGGCCGCTGACAAACTCATTGGTAGGTCTGGCGGCAGGCTTGACCCCCATGGATAACGTGCCGGCAGACAAGCTGGAATTCGTGCCAGCCGGGTTCGTTTCGTTGGCCTGCGTCTCAGGCGCTTGGCCGTTGGACCCGGACCTTCCGCAGGCGAACCCCATCAGGCTCAGGGCTGATATCATCGTGAATAAAAAGCCGCGCCGTTTCATCATAATATTCTATTCTTCCTTCCCCATCGGTCAAGTGCGTGGGTCCCCATTAAACCTCTGATGAAACCGCTAGGAAAGCATAAAAGGGAGCCCGGCCCATCACGCCGGCCGCGCCTCCCGCCAGCACGTTCTTGGCCCCGACAAAACCGGGTTCGGGGGTGCAACACCTGTTCTCCAGACGAAGGGCTATCGGGTTCGCCGTTTGTGTCTTCAAGGTGCTGGAGGATGGGGCTGGGCCGATTGCAGAGCCTTGAGACGGGTGCGGATGGTCTCCGCCAGCGCCGCCTGGTTCTGAGCCGTGGCCAGGCTCAAGGCTTGTTGAAAATACGGCAGAGCTTCAGCCGACTTCCCCTGTTTGACCAATGCCCTGCCGATGGCATTGTGGGCATTGGCATCATCGGGCCTGAGTTGGAGCGTCCGCTCGTAATGCTGAATGGCGTCAGTCCACTTCCCTTGCATGAACAGTGCGTTGCCCAAATTATAGTGTGCGGAGGCTGACTCCGGGTCGAGGTGGAGCGCTTGCTGCCAGTGCTCAATGGCTTCGGTCAGCTTCCCTTGTCTGGCCAGCGCGATGCCCAGGTTGGTGTGGATTGTGGCATCGTCGGGATTGAGTTGGAGCGCCCGTTCGTAATGTGAAATGGCTTCGTCCAGCTTCCCTTGGGCGGCCAGCGCGTTACCCAAACCGCCGTGGGCTGCGGCAAAATCCGGCTTCCATTCGAGTGCCTGCTCGTAATGTCGAACGGCTTCTTCCAGCTTTCCCTGTTCGGCCAGCGCCATCCCCAAATTATTGTGGGCTGTCGCGTCGTTGGGACTGCCTTGAAGCGCCCGCTCGTATTGTTGAACGGCCTCGTTCACCCGCCCCTGCGCGGCTAACGCATTACCCAAATTGACATGGGCTCCGACGTCATCCGGTTCCATGGTGAGGGCGGCGGAGAACTCCCTGACCGCATCCTCATAGCGATTGTTTTGGAAATAATCCAACCCGCGGACACTATGCGTCGCGCAGGTTTCGCCGCGAATCCAATACGAGGCATAGGCGTTCAAGGCCCAGACGCCGAAAACCACGCACAAGACCAAACGGAAACCCCGCGCGTGCCGATAAAGAATATCCCAGCCCACCGAACCGAATGCACAGATTGGAAACAAAGCGATCATGCAATAGAACGCTTTGACCACATTGGTACACGGGACTTTTAGGTTGATGTAAACCAAGCCGGCAAACGACGCCAGCGGTATTCCCAGTAACAGAAACCAAATCGGCCCCGGTCGACGGAAAAACCTGGACAAACAGGCACCCAGCCCGATCAAAATTACGGCCGTGGGCAACAGAGCCAACAACATGCTGGCGGCCATCAGTTCATAGTCCCAGGGAGGGCGGCTGATAAAGCTAACCGAACCACCACATGAACCATCTCCCCAGAAGGTCGAATAGACCCCATCCGCAAATCCATGAAACGCGCTGAAAAATGGGTGCGTGAGACACTGGCCAAATCTGGTGAAGTAGGCAGTTGTGCTAAGGCCGTCTTCGGCCCAAAAGGCGAAACCGGATGTCGCATCAAAGCCTGGAAAACCGAATGGGGTGCCAAACGTTTTCCAGGCCCTCAAATAGTGCCAGCCACAGACGGCGAGCGTGGCCGCCAGGAACAGTCCCACGGTGGTGAACCAAATCCGGACCGCACGGATTCGTTGCAGCATCAGCCAGCCAAGCAACGCCCCCATGATAAACGGAACAGCTATAATGGCCGTAACTTTGGTCAAGACCGCCGCGCCCAAACACGCCCCGGCGGTGATAGAAAGCCACCAGCAAGGCCGGTTGCCTTTTAGCAGGCGCAGGCACAAATAGAGGGCGGCGGTCACCCAGAGGGCGGCAAGGGATTCGTTGGTCACGTATTGGGACATGTAAAGATGTTCCGGGCAGAAACGCCGCTAGTGTGAGACCAAAGAATTGCATTCTCCACTGCGCAGGAAACAGGAGTCGGAGACAAAGGAAGATCAAAGTAAATTGCGCAATCCCGACCACGAGCCCGAATCCCCGGAACACTTGAGTGGCCTCAACGCTGGAAACGTCCAGTTTCAAGACCGCGGCCAACGCGGCGCAAGTTGCGTAATAAAGCGGCGGATTGTACATCTCCCTGCCCTGATTTGCCAGCGGGAGTGAATGGTGGGTCTTGATGAAGTTGATGTATTCAAGATGGTCGTCCACATCAAAACCGAACAGGATGGGCAACCGGCCCAGGTTGTTCGCAAACAGGGCAATCCAGCACACCGCCATCCCGACCAGAACGAGCATGGCAAATTTGGTTGAATCGACCGGCCCATGGGGTTCGCCGTGGCGGCGATATCGTTTGAGCCACCACGATCCACCAAGAACGATGCCGGTCGCAAGAGCAGCAAAAAACAGTAACAGCGGTAATCGCCTGACGAAACAACCCACCGCGGTTTCCTTGCTAAAGAGCGGATTGTCCTTTTCGATGTGCGGCGGATTGGAAGCCAACCGCACGTTATGCCAACCGCTCCCCTCCAGCGAGACTTCCCAGTCCCGATCGCTATACAACTTGAAACTGCCGGCCTCCAGCGAAAGCCACAACGCTTGCGGGCCATCACGATTCAGCACGGTTACGGCAATCTGATTGGTGCCCGGGCGCAGCATGCCGGCAACGTCCAATTCCGTGACGTCCTTCCAATTGGGTTTTGGTGGGGTGGATACGTCCGCCGTCACGCCGTTTAGGGCGACCTCATAACGCTTCAACGCCCTTATCGTTAGCGTGGCTCTGATCGGGACTCTGTCCAGAAGGAAACTTCGGCGGAATACCGATCTTGATTCCGCTACGGGATGCATCCCGGCAAAGGGAGATCTGGGAAAAACGACCCACTCCGCCGGTCCATGCCTGGTCAAGAAGCTGATCTGCGGACTTCGGGCGCACAACCACCAGCAACCCACCAGACCGAATATCAATGCCGCGGCAAGGCCAACAAACAAAAACTGCTTTTGCCGGCGGTCGGTCAACACGTCCGGCCAATTGCCGGTCTGGTCGGCGCTGAGCCCGACCTCCTGCAGCGATCTGGTTGCGTGGGTAGGTTTGCCTTTTGCCCGCCGGCTCATCGGTTTGTGGACCGAAGACTACGCCAGTTCTTGCGCGTTACTCAAGCGTCTTTGCGTCTCACGGTGATGGGGTTTGGAACCTCCCTCATCCCGCCCCTCCACCCAGCCCTCCTCTCCTCTCGACCGCTGGCGTTGTCGGCCCCGCCACCAAAGAAAGCTCGACATTCCTGCGCGTCAGTGTTTTACTGGTTCTTAACAAGACGTGTAGAATGCACTGGCGTCATTCAACGTGGTTGTTGCGCCGCTGGCGTGGCCGTCTCAATCTTGCTCTGCCCGTCGCCGGCCGCGCGCAACCGAGCAACAAAATGAAGGTCGCGCGTCGTACTTCGTTGGGCGTGTTTATCCTCACGGTCGCGCTGCTGGTGATATGTCCGCCTGGCGCACTCGACGCTCAGACGATCAGCATTTTCGCCGGCGACCTACAGGACAGCATGGGCGACGATCTGCCAACCAACGCGGTTGCCGTGTTGGTGGTGGATATCGGAACCAACGGGTTTGTGGATCTCCAGCCGACGTTTTCGCTGTCTCTTGGCGCCACGTGGGGAACTGAGAACCAGGTCGTCGGCCTGTGGAACCTGAGCAACTGTGGGTGTGGCGATGGCTTTTTGGACGAGGAGCCGGACGGAACCCTGAGCTACACGGGCGGAGTCAGCTCCAACCAGACTCTCGAATTGTGCTGGTTCCCGTCGCTCACCATGGCTTCCAACACCCTGGGCATAACGGATTACGGGACATATACGGATCAGGCTGGCATTGACGGCAGCGATGTGTGGAAGACCCCTGCCAGGGGATCCAGCGTCAGTCTGGTGTTCCTGACGGCAGAGGAGGGAAGCACGAACAACCCCCAAACCGCCGGCCAGGCCAACTATGTGACGGCTACGCCGTTGACGGCATTCCAGACTTGGCAGATTCACTACTTCACCAACACCGCCAACCAGGCAGCGGCACCGGATGCTGATCCCAGTGGCGATGGCATGAGCAACACCAACAAGTTCCTAACGGGTTTCAATCCCACCAACAGCGCGGCGTACCTGCACGTCATCAGTATCGCCAGGGCGAATATCACGAACATTAACGTGACTTATCTGGGGGCCAACGGCGACAGCACCTGGTCGCCAGGCATCGCATCCCGCACCAACGTGCTGGAGTTCACGTCTGGCACGGCCAGCGGCGGCTACTCGAATGACTTTGCGAGCACCGGCCAGACCAATATCCTCAGTGGCGGAACCGGCCTCGGCGTGGTGACCAATATGGTGGATCCGGGCGGCGCGACCAGCTCGCCCTCCCGGTACTACCGCGTCCGCGTGTTGTTGCCGTAGGGCCGAAACCCTGTGGGCGAAGGGGGGCATTCTGTCCTCGATTTCAGGCCGAGCCTCCTCGCTCAAGAGGAATGAGGCAACCGGGCGTGGTGCATCTGACACCGCTTGGGGAGAGGGGCATACGCCTATTCCGTGTCGTGGGCAGGGGCCGACCCCGACACAAGCGTCGGGGCCCGCGTTCCTCTGATTCGGCGCGTTGATTAGGCGACGGGTCCCGAATGATAACGTGTGCCCCGCGAGGCACGGATGGATGACTGGCTAAAACCCAATCACGCGGGAGGCGCCAGAAATGCCTTCCAACGTCGTTTCCTGGATGACGCCTTCCGGGAGTGTGACCCCGGTTTCATTGTTTTCTACCTTTGATGTGCGACCTCTTCAGCCGTAGACGAGCCACCAAGGCGTCGGATCTTGGAGACAGCATTTCTTGAAGCCCCTCCTGACCCACTGACCACAGTTATTGCTGATGATGTCGTACTCCTCCTCGCTCCGGCCCTTGGCGTACTTTTTCAGGCAGTCTTCTATTTCATCGTCTGTCCACTTCTTGCACTCGCACGTGTCTTGACGCACTCCCTCATAACAGTAGGTGTTACCCTTCACACCGGATTCATCGTTCGGGATGCCCCAACCTTGGCCGGCCCCATGGATCGAAAGCTTCATGAATGAATGCCAGAATGCTGCAAAATCCCCCATCCACTCTTGGCCATCGATCGGTCGATAACACGCTTCCGGCAACAGCCCGTACGGATCAACATACAAGGTTGGTTTCCCTTGCACATACTCGTAGAGATTCAGATCGTTCAGAACGGCGTTGTTGAAACGACTGCCGCGAGTATCAAGTTGAATCTCTCGGCCTCCGCCGGGGACAATTTGGGAATCTCTGGGGACCGGATTTCTGCTGCGGAAATAGGGCACATCCACGAGGTAAGCACGGCCTTGGTAGAACCACTTGAGAGGATCCATATAGCCCAGTGGATCCCTCTGCAAGAATCGCCCCTTCACGCTGTCATAATACCGTGCCCGGTAGAAATAGAGCCCCGTTTCCTCGTCGAGTTGCCGGCCGATGAACAAATACGAATTGGTGATCACGCTGTGCGCCGTGCCCCAGGAGTTGGTGGACACGATCAGCCCCGAGGCATCCGTTACGGTCGGCGCGCCGTACGCGTCATAGCTGTAGCGCTCGACCACGTTGGTGCCCGTGCTGTCGGTGATCGCCTCCACCGACCACAGCGCGTTCTGATGGTAGTAGTAGGTCTGTCCGCCCCGGTCCATGGTCAGGGCTTCGTCAACGTAGTTGCCGTACACATACGTCGCCAGCGTGTTCCCCAGGCCGTCCTGCTCTTCCAGGATGCGGGCGTGATCGAAGAAGTAGCGGGTCGTCGTCGGCGAACCGTTCGGATTGGCCACCTTCTGCACCCGGCGCCCCATGGCATCGTATTGGTATTGGCCGACCACCGCGGCGTCGGACAATCGAGTAACGCTGGTCAGCCGGTTTTCCTCATCGTACGCATAGGTGTAGACCGCGTCGTTGATCAGATTGCCGTTCGCGTCGTAACTCAGATTGGTGGAGCCAATCTGGGTCAGCTCGTTCACCGCGTTATGCATGCGGATTTCAGGGACCCCGTTGACGGTGTTCGTCAGCCAATTGCCGACCGGATCCAGACCGTACTGCGTTTGGGTAACGATACCGGTGACGCACGATCCGTCTGGTGAGCCCACCTGATAGTCGGTGACCCGATAAATGTTGTCGTATCCATAACATTCGGAGTGCGTAAGGTCCGGGAGCTTGTCTTCGAATTGCTTGTTGCCCTCGTTGTCGTAGGCGTAGCCGAAACCGGCGATGAGGGCGGTGGCGTTCGAGTGTTCGAGGGAGACTGTCCAGTTATTGGCGTTGTAGCTGTACGTCGTTACCGTGGCATTGCGGTTGGTGCGGCTGATCACCCGGTTGGCCGCGTCGTAGGTGTATTGCACAATCGGCGGCGGGGAAGCCCCATCGTCAATCCGCGTCTTGCGGTCGCGGAAATCCATCCTCTGGATGATCGTTCGCCCGCCGGGATACGTGTTCGTGAGGGTGCGCCCCGGGATATCGAAGCCGTAGGCGATGGTTTTGCCGTTCTGCGTGGTGTTCGTCAGACGGTTGGCGCCGTCATAGGCGTAGGTCACCGCCCACGCATTGCGCGTGGCGTTGGTCATGCGCCCGGAAAGGTCATAGGCGAAGGTGTCATTGGTGCCGCTCGGGTAGCTGCGCTGCGTGACCCGGTACAGGTCATCGTACGTGTACGTGGTGGTCCGCCCGATCTGGTCGGTGCGGTCGGTCAGGTTGCCCACCCCGTCATAGGAATAGGTCCGCGTCGTCGAGTCGGCGTCCGTTTCCTGGATGCGACGATTGACGCTGTCGTAGGTGTATTGCGTCGCGTGTCCGTTGCCGTCAATAAGCTGAATCCGGTTGCCCACCGCGTCATACTGATACTGGGTGGTGTTGCCGAGGGCGTCGGTCATGCTGATGCGGCGGTTGATGCTGTCGTAGATATAGGTCGTCGTGTTGCCATTGCGATCCGTGCTCATCAACACGTTGCCGACCGGGTCATACTGCGTCACGGTGGTTTTGCCCAGCGGGTCGGTTGTGATGACTGGACGGTGGATCGCGTCGTAGGCGTTCATGGTTGTGTTGCCGTTGCCGTCGGTCTGGCTGAGCCGGTCGCCGACAGCGTCGTAGGTGTAGCTCACCACCGGGCCGATGCTGTCCACAGTGTTGGTGCGACGGTCGAGAGCGTCATAGGTGTACACCGTGACATTGCCGATGGGGGTGATGTTGGTGGTAAGATTGCCCACGCCGTCGTAGCCGAAGCCCGTCACATCACCGGCGGCGTTGACAGTGTTGGTCTGGCGGTTGAGGGAATCGTACTGGTAGGTCGTGACGTTGCCGTCGGGTTCGGTCAGCGACACGCGATTGTTGTTGGGGTCGTAGGTGTAAGTGGTCACGGCGTCGTTGGCCGTGATGGTATCGTTGGTGCTGCCCACCTTTTGGACCGTATTGGTGAGTCGGTCCAGGTCGTCATACTTGTAATAGGTGACCTTGCCGTTGGCATCGGTTTGTCCGGTCACCAGACTGGTGCCGGGCGTCGCGCCGCAACTGGGGCATCCGCTGCTGCCGCCCATGTCGTATTGGTACTGCGTGACATCACCCGCGGCGTCCGTGGTCGTGCTTCGGCGGTTCAGCGCGTCGTACGTGTAGGTCGTCACGTGGCCATTGGCATCCGTCAACGAGCCGACGTTCCCAACAGGATCATACGCGGTGATCGTCGTGTTGCCGAGGGCGTCGGTGACCTGCGTGGGACGGTTCTGCACGTCGTACTGGTAGGTCGTGGTATGACCGTTTTTGTCGGTCATCGACGTGGGATTGTTGTTGGCATCGTACGTGGAGGTGCTGACATGGCCGAGGGCATCCGTCGCTTGGACCAGGCGCTGGCGGAGGTCGTACTGATACATGGTCGCGTCGCCATCACGGTCCACGACATTCGTGCGGTCGCCTTGAGCATCGTAAGCGTACTGGTCGATCGACCCGACAGGATCGATCTGCTCGATCAACCGATTCAGGCTGTCGTACTGGTACGTCGTGGTGTGACCGTTGGCATCGGTGCGGCTGATCTGGTTGCCGACGGCATCATAGACGTAACTGGTGACGTCACCGACCGCGTCCGTGACATTGGTGAGATTGCCGACGGAATCGTATTGGTAGGTCGTGGTGTTGGCGCGCTTGTCGGTTTCGGTCAGCACGTTGCCGTTGGTGTCGTAGCTCCAGGAGTTGGTCTGACCAAGCGGATCGATTTGGCTGATGCGATTGCCATGCGCGTCGTACTGATACGTCGTGACCCGCCCTTTGGGGTCGGTCATGCTGGTGATTTGGTTGAAGTTCGTTTCGTAGGTGTAGCTGGTCACATGGCCCAACGCGTCGGTCATGTTGGTGCGGTTGCCCATCGGATCGTACTGGTAGGTCGTGGTGTTGCCGTCGGGGTCGGTCCTGCTTGCCAAACCCAGAGTCGCGGGATCGTACGTATAACTGGTCGTGGCGCCGTCGGGCGCGACCGCGTCGGTAATGTATCCATTCGAATCGTACGTATAATTCCAGAGATTGCCACGACCGTCGCTTTCGGTGGTGGTCGAGGGTACGTAGCGGCGAAGTTGATACTGGGAGAGCTCGTTGGTGTTCATGGCCCAGCTCGTGGAGTTATTGAGTCCGAACCACTTCTGAAACGCCGAGTCCACCATCAACGTCGGTTTTTCACCGGCATACATGAAACGGGTCGTGCGGCCGTCTCGATCTACCATTTCCGTCATCTGATACATGAAGTTGTAGCTGTACTGCGTCGTCTTCCCTTCGGGATCGGTGATGGTGGTCAGCTTTCTTCCGGTTGAATCGTACATAAACGTGGCGGTCCGGCCCAGCGGGTCGGTGACGCTGACCACTTTGTTCGACGAGTTGTAGGCGAACGTCAGACTGCGGCCGTACGTGTCGCTGACGCTGGTGAGATTGCCGGCGGTGTACGTAAGCGTATTCGAGTCGCCGCTGCGGTCCACGATGCTTGTCAGGCGGTAGACGGGACCGCCTACCAAAAGCGACGTCTCGGGGTTATAGGCGTAATCAAAGCTCGTCCCATATTTATCGCGGATCGTGTAGGTACCGCCGAAATTCCGCACCAGCGTTTGAAAGTAACCGGTGTCAGCGATATAAGTGGCGCCCCCCACCCGTGTGTACTTGGTGACGTTCCCGTTGCCATCGTAGCGAAACAGGTTTCCGCCCTGGCTGAACAAAAAGTCGTTGTAGGAATGCGTCCATCCATAGCCCATGCCGGTGTCCAATTGCGCCCGCGAACCATCGGCGTTGTCCGAGTTGTACGTCAGGTTGAGATTGACGCCGTGCGTGGGCGAGGTGGGTGGCCGGGTCGGGCAGGTGTTACAAGTCGGGCAGGAGGTACCGGAGCCCGGGCACTTGATGCTGCATATGGGCTGCTTTTCAGTGAGATTGCCGTCAGTCAGGCTGATGCCACTCCCTGGAGGACCCGGAATCACAGTCGTGACACTCGGGGGAGGAGGATTTCCGCCGCCCCCGGCGTATTTGGCCTGGGTGGTTGTTGAGGGAAGCAGCAGCGACAGCGGCAGGATCAACATCCACAAGCATTTACACAGGGAATTCACTTTCTTTCTCACGTTACCGGCGCTCCTTTTCTTCCGCCCCGCCTTTCGTGTCGCACCAGCCAGTACCGAACAGCCAGCCAGAATCAGAACGAACGTCGAAGGTTCTGGGATGGTGACCGCCGTTGTCTCAGCGTCCGGCTGCGCGAACACGAAGTAGTCGGTGCCGTACTGGAGGGCAACCGTGTTGGTCAGAGATACGGCAACTGGCAACGTATTGGTCGAGTTCGGACCGACCGACAGCAGGGTGTCACTGAAGAGGGTCGAATTACCATTCAGCGTGAGGTTGAAAATCGTTTCGGCCACGGCGTTCGCGCCGTACGAATCCGTCATCACATTTAGCATTCCGCTGAGATCCACCGAAAACGCCACATTCACGGTGCCTGTCCCGCCGGTGATCGTGAACGAGTTGTACACATCCGGTTGTCCCTCCGAAATGGCTTGCTGGGAGGCGCTGCCGGGGATGATGGCGCTGCTCGAGGCGGTTCCCGCCAGGGTGAGAGGCGAGGCGTCCCCGTGCCCCGTGGCATACGTCGCCGAGGCGTCGGCGGTGGCCGTGGCCTCGTTGGTGCTGACATACTGCTGATCCAGTTCCCCAAGGCTGTTCTGCGCTTGGACGAAGGATTCCGCCGTCCACGAGCTATCATACACCACCGTGCCCGCCGAGGGCGCGATGGTGAGGTTGCTGAACGTGAGACTGCAGGAGGCATCCGCATCGGCTTCGACGCGCCGGGGCCACGACAACACAAGACAGGCCAGGACTAACAACCAAAAGTTTGAAATGGATCGCAGCGTCATGGGACCTCCTTGAGTTTCCGGGCAAGGCAGAGAAACCGGAACAAACCGGATGTGATGTTGTGGGTGGGGATGCGATCCGATGACAGTGCGCCCTCGCTCATTGCGCAACGGATGCCAGTTGACCCGATAGTGGCAGCTTTCGTCACACGCCCCTCGCCAAGCGCGCATAGTTGCACTGCCGGGGTCTGACGTCAAGCGAAATTCTGCACGAATTTGGGAACCGGTGGGTACATCATGACCCCCGTCAACCGCATACATTCTTGCGTATCCGGGTGGGCATCAGCTTGTCTTTTTGCCCACAGCCCAATAGAGTCAACCCATGCCTTCCGGAACGGGTAAACTCTACATCGTTGGCACGCCGATCGGGAACATGGAGGACATTACTCTCCGTGCCCTCCGCGTCCTGCACGAGGCCGATCTCATTGCCGCCGAGGACACCCGCCACACGGGCATCCTGCTTGCCCGCCACGGCCTGAAGAAGCCGTTTGTCAGCTACCACGAGTTCAACGAGGCTAGGCGGACGCCGGAACTGCTGCGGGAACTCCAGCAAGGCCGCCAGATCGCCCTTGTCTCCGATGCGGGTATGCCAACCCTCTCCGACCCCGGACAGCGCCTGATTCGGGCTGCCATCGACGCCGGAATCGCCATCGAGGTCGTTCCAGGAGTCTCCGCCGTCACCGCCGCGCTGGCAGGGTGCGGGTGTGGCGGTCCGTTTCTGTTCTTTGGTTTTCTTCCACACAAATCGGGGCAGCGCCGCACCTCCCTCACCCGTCTCGCTCCCCTGCCCTGTACCCTGGTTTTCTTCGAATCCCCCTATCGCCTGTTGAAAAGCCTCGGGGACATGCGGGACGTGCTGGGAAATCGGAGCGTGGTCGTCGCCCGCGAGTTGACCAAGAAATTCGAGGAGTTCCTCCGCGGCGATATCGAGTCCGTCCTGAAAAAGCTTGAGAACCGCCCGATCAAGGGCGAAATTACCGTGATCGTCGAGGGCCGACAGGAATGAATACGCCGCGTCATCCAGCGTTCCGTGAACTGTTTCGCTTGCCGGGCCGTGCTCCAGCGCGAGCGCGCTGCGCCCTTCTGTCCCCGTATTCCCTCTTATTACCGCTTGTTCCCCCTATTACCGGGCCGCGCGTGCTGGAGGTTACCAACCGCACCCGCCTCCAAGACGTCGACTTCGCCGACCGCCAGTATTTCATCGAGGATCAGGCGTCGCTCATTCGCTACGAACCACAGGATCTGAGCATTAATGACCAGCGCGAGGAATTCTACGTCCGCTGGACGCCCCGGACCATCAGCCTGGTAAAATTCGAATATCGCCAGGTGGCCAAACCCGGCGAGGTGTTTGAGGAGACCTACGTTCCGCACGGAGACGCACGGAAGCTTTTTGAAGTGCGCGGGGAACAATTTCGCTCGGGCGGCGTGGTGTCCGCCTGGCGCGTGACTTTGTGGGACGGCGACAAGATTGTCGCGGAAAAGAAGTCAGTACTGTGGTAGAAGCCGTCCACGCGTCGACATGACAGAGTCAACCGTCATTGCGCAGTTTGATGAGGTCGTGGCGAGGCAGCCACGCAAGGTCTGCATCTACTGGGGCGGTGACCGATTTACGAATGCGGACTTGGCCGGGCACATCCAGCGGTACGGGGCGCGGTTGCAGGCCGGTTACGGCGTCAGTCGTGGCGAACGCGTGGGTATCTTGCTGAAAAACTGTCCCGAGTTCATCTTCGCGTTGTACGCCGTGCTGAAATCGGGCGCGACCGTCGTGCCGATCAACAATTTTCTCAAAGCCCCCGAAATCCAGCACATCGTCGACGACTGTCAGATCAAATGCCTGATTACATCGGCGGATTTCGACGAGACGATCGCGAAACTCCGGGGCATTACCGCGGTTCTACTGTCCGAACTCGAGCAGGGTGCGGCAACGGTAGCACCGACGTGGCCGGCGGTAGCGCCGGACGATCTGGCGGTGATCATTTACACTTCCGGTACGACCGGCAAATCCAAGGGCGCGATGCTCTCGCACAGGAACATCGCATCCAACGTCCGCAGTTGCATCAAGGCATTGGAGGAGACCTCAGATGATCGCCTCACGCTGCTGCTGCCGATGTTCCACAGTTTCATGTTGACGGTGTGCATTTTTACGCCGCTATCGATGGGCGCGGGCATCGTGCTCATCAAGTCCGTCCAGCCGTTCAAGGCTGCCATGCGCGAGATCATTCGCAACCGCGCCACGATCCTGGTCGGGATCCCGCAACTGTTCCAGGCGCTGGCCGACGCCAAAATCCCGTTCTGGTTGCATTGGCTGCTGAAGCTGCGGCTGGCGATCTCGGGGGCCGCTCCTCTTCCCGGCGAGACGCTCGGAAAGTTCGACCGGAAATTCCGTTTCCCGCTGCTGGAAGGATATGGCCTGAGTGAAGCGTCGCCGGTGGTGTCCTTCAATCCCATCCGCGGCGTCCAAAAGCCGGGCTCGGTCGGGCTGCCGCTGCCTGATATCGAGGTGAAGATCCTCGACGATCAGGGGCGCGAGCTGCCGCCGGGTCAGGTTGGCGAAATCGCCGTGCGCGGCCCGAACGTGATGCGCGGGTACTACAACCACACCGAGGAAACCGCCGCGACGCTGCGGGACAATTGGCTGCATACGGGTGACATGGGCAAGAAGGACGACGACGGTTACATCTATATCGTCGACCGCCGCAAAGAGATGTTGCTGGTGCGCGGAATGAATGTGTACCCGCGGGAGATCGAAGAAGTCTTGCACCAGTTCCCGAACGTGCGGGAGGCGGCGGTGTTGGCGAAACCCGACGAAAAACGGGGTGAGGTGCCGATTGCGTTCGTCAGCGCGGTCAATGGCGCGAAGCTGGAACCGGACGAAATTCTGCGGTTCTGTCGTGATCGGCTCGCCGACTACAAAATCCCGCGAGAAGTCCATGTTATGGACTCCCTGCCCCGCACGGCGACAGGCAAAATCGCCAAGCTCGAGCTAAAGAAGAGCTTGTAGCCCAACGAGTTACTACCAGCGCTTGCAGGATTCGCGGTAGCTGGCCACGTTGCGTTTGAGTTCGCGAACGCTGTCGCCACCGAACTTGTCGAGGAGCGCTTTGGCCAGTTCGAACGCCACCACCGCTTCGCCAATGACCGCCGCAGCGGGCGTGGCGCACACATCGGAGCGTTCCACAGTCGCCTTCACTTCCTGGCCGGTCTGAATGTCCACCGACCGCATTGGTTTCATCAATGTGGACAGCGGCTTCATCGCCACACGGACGACGACCGGTTGGCCGTTGGTCATCCCGCCTTCAAACCCGCCCGCGTTGTTGCCGGCGCGCGTCAGGATGCCGTCCTGCGCCGGTAGGATTTCATCATGCACCTGCGAGCCGAATCGCCGCGCGGCTTCAAACCCCAGACCAATCTCCACACCTTTCATGGCCTGAATGCTCATCAAGCCCCGCGCCAGATTGGCATCAAGTTTCCGGTCCCATTGGACGTGGCTTCCCAGCCCGATCGGCACGCCAACGGCGATCACTTCAAACACGCCGCCAATCGTATCGCCCTGGGCTTTGGCCACATCAATGGCCTCAATCATTTGCTTCTCGGCTACCGGATCGGCACAGCGCACCTCGCTCGCTTCGCTCCGCTCGCGGATTTGCGCAAACGTCAGGCCATCCGTCTTCGCCGTCACCGCGCCGAGGCTGACGATATGCCCGACGATGTCGATGCCGACCTCCGCCAGAAGAAGTTTGCAGGCCCCGCCAATGGCCACGCGCATGGTCGTTTCCCGCGCACTGGATCGCTCGAGAATGTCGCGCGCATCCTGGCGGTCATACTTGATCACGCCCGCCAGGTCCGCATGGCCGGGGCGCGGCTTCGTCACCGCCGGCAATTCGTCAATTTTGAAGTCGCGGTTCTTGACCGTGAACGTGACGGGCGAACCAATGGTCTCTCCGCGCCGCACGCCTGACAGTACTTCCGCTTGATCGGTTTCGATCTTCATGCGGCCACCGCGTCCGTAGCCCTGCTGACGGCGCGCCAGATCGCGGTTGATGGCCGCCAGGTCGATCTTGAGACCGGCCGGCAGGCCTTCCACCACACCAATCAAACACGGGCCGTGGGATTCGCCCGCCGTGAAGTAACGTAATTGTGGCATCCTATCCTCGAATGAAACTCAGGTACCAATTGATAATTTCATGCCCGCAGAACATCCACAGCACCGCCCCGAACGCGATGTACGGGCCGTACGGGATCCGACTTTCCCAGCCCTTCCGTCTTCCCAGGACGAGGACCAGCCCGACCATGCCTCCGAGCAACGACGAAATCAGGATCGTAAATAACGTCGATTGCCAGCCAAACAACGCACCGATGGCCGCCAGAAGCTTCACATCACCCATGCCCATCGCCTCTTTTCGAAAAATCAATTTACCGACCACCGCCACGGTCAACAGAGACAACCCACCAACGACGGCCCCGAGCAACGAGCGCATCAATGACAACTTGATCGTATCCGCCTCCATTAACGGCGGGTAAACCGCGCTCAACAGCAGCCCAACAATCACTCCACCAAACGTGATCTCGTTGGGAATGATATAGTGCTCAAAGTCGATGAAGGTTGCAACGATTAATCCGGCGATGACCATCCAATAGATCGGGCCTTTCAGAAAGTAGATGCCGTGCACTGGCGGGTGATCCCACTCCGTCAATTTCAGCCACATCAGGAGAAACAACACAGCCGTCAACAGTTCGATCAGGAAGTACCGGGGACTGATCCTCGCGCCGCAGTGGCGGCATTTGCCCCGGAGCGCGAGGTAGCTGACGAGTGGAATGTTGTCAGACCAGCGGATACGCTCGTTGCAGTGCGGACAATGCGATGGGGGCGTGACAATCGATTGTTCAAGTGGCATGCGATGCACACACACGTTCAGGAAGCTGCCAATCACGGCCCCAAACGCGAACACGACGAAATCAAGATAGAGCCGCAACCCGGTCACGTCTTGTCCCCATAGATCGCCGCGCGCAACGCCCGCCGCATGACGGCCAGCGGCGCTTTCCGCTTTGTCCAGATCTCGAATGCCTTCGCGCCCTGGTGCAGCAACATGCTCAGCCCGTTCGCCACTTTGGCGCCCGCGCTCTCGGCGACCTGCAGCAGTTGAGTTTCCGCAGGACGATAGATCGTGTCGTACACATGCTGGCGCGGCGAGAACAGTTCAGCGCCCAGTCCCAATGAATCGCCCTCCTTCAGCCCGACCGACGTGGCATTTACCACCAGGTCAACTTCGTGGATCACCTTCTGGATCGCGTCCACCGTGAGCGCCAGCGACTGAAATTCGCTTTTGGTGCCGGCAATCTCGCGAGCGATGGGCTCGATCCTGGCCAGCGTGCGATTGGCCACAATGACTTTCGCGGCTCCATCCAGGGCGCATTTCACCGCGATCCCCCGCCCGGCTCCGCCCGCGCCGAGCACGAGCACGCGTTTGCCCTTGATCGAAAGGTTGAAATCTTCTTTGACGGCCTTGAGAAAACCGGAGCCGTCTGTGTTAAATCCGCGCGTCTTGTCTTTCTCGATTACAATGGTGTTGACCGCGCCCACCTTTCGGACTTCGGGGTCGATCTCATCAAGGCAATCCAGGGCAAGGATCTTGTGCGGCACGGTCAGGTTGAGGCCGACCAGGCCCATTTCTCTCGCGCCTTGGAGCGCCGTGCGCAAGTTGCGCGGGTCGACATGGAATGCCAGATAGACCCAATTCATCCCCAGCGCGGTAAACGCGGCGTTGTGCATCGCGGGTGACGCCGTGTGGGTGATCGGCGCCCCGAAGACTCCAACAATTGTCGTTGAGCCGTCGATATGCATTTGACTGTGATTCGGGCTTGCGTGCGCCGGTGGCGCGTTAGTGTACCAACCCGGCAAAGACAGAGTAGCTGAAGCTGTTCAGAAGCTCAAGAATCGGCTTCGGATAGACGCCGAGCGCGATCACGGCCAATGCCACAAGGCCCAGCGCGACATTGAGATACGTCGGGGTGACAATCGGACTCTGGTCTGTGCCGTTGATGACGTAAATATGCTTGAGGAGGATGAGATAGTAGTAGAGCGACACCGCGCTCATGACGATCCCCAGCACCACCAGCCACAGCAGACCAAAGTGTTGCGCATCCCGCTGCACGGCGGAGGCAAACAGGTAAAACTTGCCAAAGAACCCGCCCAACGGAGGAATCCCCGCCAACGACAACAGAAAGATCAACATCAACAGCGAGAGGAACGGCGCCCGCCTAGCCATGCCGTCGAAGTTCCGCATTTCATCTCCTCCGGCCCGACTGGACAAGGCGGCGACAACTCCGAACGCGCCGAGATTCGTCAGGGCGTACACGATGATGTAAAACAACACCGAGGTTGCGCCCATGCTCGTGGCGGCGACGAGGCCGATGAAGATATAGCCCGCGTGCGCGATGCTGGAGTACGCCAGCAGGCGCTTCACGTTGTGCTGCACGATCGCGGCGCAGTTTCCGAGGATCATGCTCAGCGCCGCCATCACTGCCAGCAGCATCGTCCACCCCGAAGCAAAGTTGCCCCAGTACGCCGAACCTTGCAGACCCGCAAACCCAATGAACAAGACTTTCAACAGAATGAAGAAGCTGGCCACCTTCGAGCCCGTCGCAATATAAGCGGTGACCGGCGTCGGTGCGCCTTCATACGCATCCGGCGCCCACAAGTGGAACGGAACGATTGCGACCTTGAACCCAAAGCCAATAATCGTAAACAGCAACCCCGTCGCCAGCAGCGGGCTCGTCCGCAAGGCGGACGTATTCTTCACAACGTCCTGGATCGCTTGCAGGCCGGTCGTGCCCGTCACCCCGAATACGTAGCTCAAACCGAACAGCAGAAATGCCGACGAAATCGCCCCGAACATGAAGTATTTGACCGCCGCCTCCTGCGACCGCAGTTCCCCCTTGTGGAAAGCAGTGAGGATGTACAACGAGACGCTCGTCAGTTCGAGCGCCACGAAAATCGTTATCAATTCCTCGGCGCTGATCAGCAGCATCATCCCGATCGTGCCGAACAGCAACACGGCGTAATATTCGCCGACATGGCGCCCGACGTCGTAGTCCATGGAAATCAACACGGTGATCACCGCCAGGGCCACGATCACCAGCTTGAAAAATATGATCAGATCATCCACGGCCAGCGTGCCGCCCAACAACACGGTGCGTGGGCCGTTGAGTTGTTGCCACAGGGGAAGAATCGACGCCAGTAGCCCAACGACGGCGGCCGTGCCGATGGTTCGTGACCGCACGGACATCTCCGCACGGCGCACCGACACGAGATCCAGCGTCAACGCGACCAGCGCGGTCAGAGTCAGGATCACTTCCGCGCCCAGTCCCTTCAGGACCTCGAAATACGGCACGGGTGTCACGGCGCACCTCGCAGGAACAATTGTACGTTCGCCTTGATCATGTTCAACATGATGGATGGGTACACTCCCACAATCACCAGTAACGCCATCAAAATGATCGCCGCCACGCGTTCGGGCAGCGTGATCGGGGGCAGGGCCGGAGGCGACTCACCACTGCCCGGCTTGTGGTCATGGCCATGCCCGCCGCCACCCGCGGGTTGATCCTGTTCCATGAACACCTTGTCGTTGGCGTTCAAGATGTAGGCCACGGTGAGCGGGATGCTCAACCCCGCCGTGAGGGCCAGCAGCGGATGCATGTGGAACGCACCGACGAAAATCTGGTATTCGGCCACAAATCCGCTGAACCCCGGCATGCCCATGGAAGCCGCGCCCGCAATCACAAACGTCACGCAGGCGAATGGGATGACCTTGGCCAGTCCGCCCAATTCATCCAACTGGCGTGTATGGGTCCGGTCATAGACCATGCGACCGACAACGGCAAACAGCAGGCTGGCGACGATGCCGTGGGAAAACATCTGCAGAATCGCCCCGGACATGCCAATCAGATTGAGCGTGGCCAGGCCCAGTAACACGAAGCCCATGTGACTGACGCTCGAGTAACCAATGATGAACTTGAAATCTTTCTGGACCAGCGCGACCGCCGCGCCGTACACGATCCCGATCACCGCGATCCACGCGATCCACCATCTCCAGTGCTCGAGACCCTGGGGGAACAGCAACATCGCGCCGCGGAAGCATCCGTACGAGCCGAGTTTCATCACCACGCCCGCCAGCAGCATGGACGCGGCAGTCGGCGCGGCGACATGGCCCGTCGGCGCCCACGTGTGGAACGGCCACATGCCGGCCAGTACGCCAAAACCGACAAAAATTAGCGGGAACACCCAGATCTGCACGTCGGGCGCAATGGGGTGCTTGGCCAGTTCGAGAATGTCGAAGGTCTGTCCGCCGGCGCTGAAATAAACGGCCAGGATGCCGATGAATACGAGCGCGCTGCCCACGAACGAGTACAAGACCAGCTTCATCGCGCCGTACTCCTTGCGCGTCGAACCCCAAATCGCGATGACGAAGTACTTCGGGATGATCGCCAGTTCGTAAAACACGAATAGCAGGAACAAATCCATCGCCATGAACACGCCGTAGACGCCGGCGATCAGGGTCAGGAAGAACGCAAAAAACTCTTTCACGCGGGTTTCAATGTTCCAACTGAACAGGATGCCTGTCACGCACACGAAGCCGTTCAGCACGATGAGCGGGTAGCTGATGCCGTCCACCGCGAGATGGTAGTTCGTATTAATCGCGGGAATCCACGGCACGTTCACAATCTGGATGAAGCCATCCTGCAGCGCGCCATGCGCGCTGATCTGGGCGTTGACCCAATCGTTGTAGTTGAAATAATCCTTGAGCGCGACCAGCAGCGCTGCCACACCCGTCAACAGCGCGACCCAGCGAATCAGATTCTTCGAGTCGCGCGGCAACAGCAGGATCAGCCCCACACCGAGGAACGTCAGGTAAATTGTCCAATCAACTTGCATGGTTCCGTCAGAATTTCGCGACCGTCATCGTTTGGAAAATGTCGACCAGCTGCCTCACTGCCGTGTTGGAGGCATTAATCATCGGCCCCGGGTAAATCCCGATCCAAAACATGAAAAACATCAGTACCGCCCCAATGAAAATCTCCCGCCCTGTCATGTCGCGCAGACCGGCCCACTTCGTGTTCAGCGGGCCGAAACAGACTTTTTGTATCATGCCGAGCAGGAACACGGCGGTAATGACCAAACCGATGGTCGCCAGCGACGTGACCAAGGTGACGATGGGGAACGCACCTTTGAACACGAGGAATTCACCCACAAACCCGTTGAGCCCGGGCAATCCCAGCGATGAAAACATCGAGATGCCCAGGATGCCTGTGTAAATCGGCATGATCTTGCGCAGGCCGCCGTATTCCTCAAGCTTGCGCGTGTGTGTCCGCTCGTAAATCACTCCCACCAGGAAGAACAGCGCGGCGGAGCTGATGCCATGGTTGAACATCTGCAACATCGCGCCGTTGAGCGCCGCGGATTTTTCGTTCGCGATGTCGGCCACGTTCGGCGCCGAGGCGACGGTGGCGAAAATGCCCAGCATCGCGTAGCCCATGTGATTGACTGACGAGTACGCCACGAGCCTCTTGAAATCCGTCTGGGCCAGCGCCGCGTAGGCGCCGAACACGATACTGGCCAAGGCCAGGAACAGCAGCACGTTCACATGCGCGTGGACTTGCTCGGGGAAAATCGGCAGGATAATTCGCAGAAAGCCGTACACACCCATCTTCAACAGAATCGCCGCCAGCAACATCGAGCCGCCGGTCGGCGCCTGCGTATGCGCATCGGGCAACCACGTGTGAAACGGCCAGATGGGCACCTTGATCGCGAAGCCGAGGAACGCGCCCCAGAACAGCAACGATCCGAAGCACGATGCGCTGATGTGGAAACCAGTCCGCTCTTGGATGCTGGCCACAAGCCTGGAGATGGCCGCGCCCAATTCTCCCGAAGCCGCCTTTTGACGCAAGTCCAGGAAGTCGAGGGAATTTGTCGCCAGATAGATAAACGCAAATGCCAGGAGCATCCCGACGCTGCCGGCCAGGGTGTAGACGAAGAACTTGAACGAGGCGTACGTCCGGTCCTCGGCTCCCCAGATTTTGATGAGGAAATACATCGGGATCAGTCCGAGTTCCCAGAAGATGAACCAATGGAAGAAATTGAGGGCGGTAAACACGCCGAACATGCCGGTTTGCAGGAGCAGGAACAGAATGAAAAACAGTTTCACATTCCGGTCCTGCTTCCAATGCGCCAGCAACGCCAGCGGCGTGACGATCGCCGTCAGCAGGACCATCGTCATGCTGAGGCCATCGACACCCAGGCGATAATCGACATTGAGCGTGGGGATCCACGACCAGCGCTCTTCGAACACCAGCCCCGCGTTCGGATCAAACCGACTCCAGACGCAAAGAGTTGTCAGGAGCGAAATGATGCTCGCGCCCAGCGCGATCAGTTTGATCTCGCGGTCGCCGCTCTTCGGCACCAACAAGATCAGCGCCGCGCCGACCAGCGGCATAAACGTGATGAGCGACAACAACGGGATCGAGGAGTGGGTCATTTGAAGAAGTAAATCAGCAAGAGAACTGCTGCCCCCAGGCTCAACACGCGGAAATAGTTTTGGATGCGACCATTCTCGATCTTCGAAAACTCCTCGCCGCCGAGTTGCACGCTCTCGCAGCCGGCGTCAAAGCCGCCGTTGATGAAGAACTCGTCGCCGATCCAGCGAAACACTTGCGAGATGCCCCAGACCGTCCAGGCAATCGCATGCAGGGCGCCATCGACAACCAATTTGTCCACCAACCGGAAAAATGTGCCGCACGTGGCTGTAAACCGGATGATCGTCACGTCATACAATTCATCGATGTACCACTTGTGATTCAGGAACGTGAACAGACTCCCCAACGCCGCCGAAAGCGGGTCTTCATCTGTCGCGTGTTCCATCGTCTTGCGTCCGTAAACCGCCCAACCCAGCAACAGACCCAGCGCCACCACGCCCAGCGAGGCACCCATGACGACAGCTTTTCCTTCCACCGATTCCGCCCCCTCGACGCCGAGGTACTCCCCGTATTTGTGGCCAAAGAAACCGAGGCCAATGGCGAACAAACTCAACACGGCGATCGGCAGCCACATGTTCCAGGAGACCTCGTGCGGTTCGTGGTGTTCATGCCCGTGATCGTCGGGCGCTTTCTTGTCGTGACCGTGTCCGTGGTCCTTGTCTCCGCCGCGCCATTTGCCGGCGAAAACCATGTACATCTGGCGCGTCATGTAAAACGCCGTGAGAAACGCGGCGAACGTTCCGAGACCCCACGCATACTTGTTGCGATGGAACGTCGACAGCAGGATTTCGTCCTTCGAAAAGAATCCCGCAAACGGCGGCACCCCGCACAGCGCCAACATGCCGATGAGATAACACCAAAACGTGATCGGCATGTATTTCTTGAGGCCGCCCATTTTGCGCATGTCCTGCTCGTGGTGCGTGCCGATGATGACGCAGCCGGAGCCGAGGAAGAGCAGCGCCTTGAAAAACGCGTGTGTCAGCAGGTGAAACTGTCCTGCCACCAAACTGCCTGCACCAAGGCCCATGACCATGAAGCCAAGCTGGGAGCACGTTGAGTACGCCAGGACGCGCTTGATGTCGAATTGCGCCACGGCAATCGTCGCGGAAAACACCGCCGTGATGCAGCCGATCCACATGACGAAATCCAGCACCCACGAACCCGGTTCCGCTGTGAAGAGCGGATACATTCGTCCCACCATAAACACGCCCGCCGCGACCATCGTCGCGGCGTGGATCAGGGCGCTGACGGGCGTGGGGCCTTCCATCGCGTCCGGCAACCACACATGCAGCGGGAACTGCGCGCTCTTGCCCATTGCGCCAATAAAGAGGAGAAACGCAATCGTGCTGGCCGCCGATAAGCCCCACCAGCCGTTTCGCAGAGCCAGCGCGCTGACCTGCTCCAACGCACCGGGGTGAAGCGTGTCATGCGTGTAGAGACTCAGCGTGCCCGTTTTCCAATACAGCATCACGATGCCGAGCAGGAAGCCGACGTCACCGATGCGGGTCGTGATAAACGCCTTCTTCATGGCCGCCACCGCCTCGGGCTTGAAATACCAGAAGCCGATGAGCAGATAACTGCACAAGCCGACGAGTTCCCAGCACATAAACAGCAATAGAAGGTTGTTCGAAATGACCAGGCCCAGCATCGAGGCCGCGAACAGCGACAGGAAACAGAAGAACCGTGTGAAATTCTCATCGTCGGCCATGTAGCCCGTCGCGTTGACGAAAATCCAGAACCCGACGAACGCGACCATCACCGCCATCCCCGCCGTCAGTGGGTCGAGGATGAACCCGAGATCGAGGCCGGAGGTCCCGAATTTGAACCAGGTAAAGTTGAAGATCGCCCGCTCAACCTCGTGGTGCTCGCCGCCGCCGATGGTCGCGAAGAACGCCCGCAGCGCGAAGATGCAGGAGAGGCCCATCGCGATGATCGTCAGCGCTCCGGACAGTTTGCGCCCCGGGCGCTTCAGCAGCGACTGGATGGCCGCGGCCACCAGTGGGAAGACCGGGATCAGCCACTGCTGCTGCGCGAGATGCTGAAGGTATTCGCCGTGTTCCATCTTATCCCTTCAGGCTCGTCATCTCGTCAACATCGACGGATTTGTTCTGCCGATAGATGGCGATGACCAAGGCCAGGCCGACAGCCGACTCCGCCGCGGCAATCGAGATGGCGAAAATGGCGAACATGTAGGCAGTCGGTGTGGCGAAATACTTGTAGTGCCAGAATACGATCAGGTTGAGGATGCCGGCGTTGAACATGATTTCAATACCCATCAACACGATGATGGCGTTCTTGCGGGACAGCGCGCCGCACAAACCGATGGCGAACAGGAACGCCGAAAGCATGAGATAATCGCCGAGGGGGATGTTCATCGCCTGCGGATGACCTCCTCCAACGCGATGACCACCGCGCCGATGAGTGCCGCCGTCAGCAACACCGCCATTGCCTCGAATGGCACGACCCAATCCGCGACCAGCGCCTTGCCGATCTCCACGACGGAGGTTTGCGCTCCGCTGATCGGGAGCACATTGGCAAGTTGGTCTTTACGGATAATCGCCCACAATAACCCCGCGATGATGATCGCCGTCCCCATGCCCGCCCACCATTTGCCGCCTAACACTTCGCGCGGCCCTTCGTCGCCGGTCACATGCCTTGTCAGCATGATCGCGAACAACATCAGCACGGCCACGGCGCCGATATAAATGAGGATTTGCACGGCTCCGAGAAAGTCTGCGCGCAGCAGGAAGTAGTGTCCCGCGATTCCCAAGAAAAACAGGATCAACGACAGGACGCAATGCACGAGGTTGCGGAGCGTGATGGCGAACAATGCGCCGAGCACCGTGATGGCGGAAAGAATCCAGAAAATGGCTTCCATGGCAATCAGGAGGCGTAGCGATACGTTCGGGGTGCGACGTTCTCCGTGGCGGCCAGTTTGGTAAGGCTGACGAACCAGAGGACGAGCCACAAGGTCGTCGCCACCCACGCCAAGGGCCGGAATGTCAGGTAATGCCACATGCCCACCGCGACGATGTTGACGATCGACATCGGCAACAGGACTTTCCAGGCGAATCCCAGCAACTGGTCGACGCGCACCCGCGGCCAGGTGCCACGGATCCAGATGTTGAGCACGATCATGAACGCCAGCTTAATGAAAAACCAGAACATGGAGATCAGGCCGCCCATCCAGCCAGGGCCGCTGCCGGGGCCGTTGTAGCCACCGAGGAACATCGTCACCGTGATCCCCGCCATGGCGATGGACGCGAGGTACTCGCCCATCTGGAAGAGCGCGAATTTGAATCCGCTGTATTCGGTGTGATAGCCGGCGATGATTTCGGATTCGGCCTCGGGGATGTCGAACGGTGTACGGGCTGATTCGGCCATCGCACCAATCGTGAACAGGACGAACCCGACAAATCCCCACGGTCGGAAGACAAACCAGTTGGTGACGTTGAGGATTCCCCCGCTCTGCGCGCGGGCGATGCGCAGGGTCGAAAGCGAGCCGACGGCCATGACCACCGCCACCGCCGCCAGCACCATCGGGACTTCGTAGGAAACGACCTGCGCCACCGCGCGCATGGCGCCGAGGAGCGAGAACTTGTTGCGCGACGCCCACCCGCCCATGAACAGCGCCAACACGCTCGCGGTGCTGACGGCAAACGCGAACAGAATCCCGATATTCAGGTTGACAGGAACCAGCCCGGCGCCAACCGGCACCACTGAGAAAAGCAGGATCGATGGAATCACCGCGATGACCGGTGCGAGGAAATGGACGAATTGATCGGCCCGCCGCGGCACAATGTCCTCTTTCGTGAGCAGCTTCAGGCCGTCAGCAATCGGCTGGAGGATGCCCCAGCGTCCGACGCGGTTTGGGCCGATGCGGTTCTGGATTCGGCCCAGCGCCTTGCGTTCGACGAGTGTCGTGTAGGCGAAGATGCCGGGGAAAACACTGAGCACGAATAGAATGGGAATGACGATGGATGCCCAGAGCAAGACGCCGTCCGGCGCATTCACGAACCAAGTACTGTAGTTGTTGATAAATCGTTTCCAAACCAAATGAATCCCCTACCCCAAAGCTCGCTGGTTATAAGAAAACAGCGAACGCGTGTCAAATCTCACACGACTCTTACGCTTTGCCTGCCTCCTCCATCAGCTTCTTGAGCATGTTGGCGGTCTCGGCTTCTCCGGGCAGGCAAAGTGATAAATCGCTCTCCGCGCCGCCGGCAATCGCATCCGCATAACCGCGGCAGTCGTATCCGCACGCATGACAATCGGTCTGCGCCATCGCGGCCATCAGCTTGTCCGCCAACGGCGCGCTTTTCGCCAAATCGAGGCGCTGCTGCATGCCCATACCCGGGTCGTGCCACGGCCAATTGCCCGCAGGTGCTTCGGCGGCCGGTGCGCCGCAGCTGCCGCTTCGGGCGGGGCCGCTGCGGAAATTGATGCCGACGGCGCTGCAGCACCGGCGCGCGGGCGCGGCGCCAACGCTAACGGCACTGAGAAATCTGCTGAGCCATTGACGTTGCTCGGGCGTGAACGGCGCGTCGTCGGGAATGGTGAGTTTCGCCGCCGGAGCGGCGGCTGCAACCGGCGCGGGTTTGGGGGCCGCCGGTGCCGCCGGTTTTGCAGCGGTCGCGGTCGCGGTTTTCTTCGCCTTCTTTTCCTTTTCCGCCTTGAGCTTGGCATCGACAGCGGTCGCCTCAGTCGGCTTGATCCGATTGTAATACTCGTTCGACTTGAGCAGGTCGGGCAGGTGTTCGACGAGTTCGCCGAAGCGGCCGTACTGCGACTTCTCGTAGTCGTTGTCCATCTTGATCGCCTCGAACGGGCAGACTTCCACGCAAATCTGGCACTGCATGCAGACGCTGATGTCGATGTCGAAGACCTTCGGGCGCTGCCGCGGTTTGCCCTTCTCGTCGCGGTCCATGACGATGTAAATGCACTGCGGCGGACACTCGACCTCGCAAATCTTGCAGGCGACGCAGCGCATCGTGTCGACCGGGCTTTTGTCGTCGTCATACACGAGGAACGGGAACGTGCGCGAGTTTTCGGGTGTCTGGACGCGCTCTTCGGGATACTGGACGGTCACGAGCCGCTCTTTGTCGAAATAGCTGCCGACGAAATTCCGGGCGGTGACGACCATGCCCTCGAACAAACCTTTGCCGATGAAGCCCACTAGCGATCCACCTCCCCCAACACGATATCGACACTGCCAAGGATGATGACGACGTCCGCCACCTTGTGGCCGAGGCACATGTCCTCAAGCGTGGTCAGGTTGACGAAGCTCGGCGGACGCACATGGTAGCGATAGGGCTGTTTGCCGCCTTCGTCGGAGACGAGGTAAAAACCGAGTTCGCCTTTGGGCGCCTCGATGCGGCCATAGCCGTCGCCGGGCGGGATTTTGAAATTGCGGAGCTTCACCTCGGGCGCGACGTGCGGCCCGGCGGGAATATCGCGGAGCGCCTGCTGCAGAATCTTGATGCTCTCGCGCATTTCCAGGACGCGGATGTAGTAACGGTCGTACACGTCGCCGACATCACCGACAGGCACGCGGAAATCGAAACGGCCATAGACGCCGTACTTGTCGACCTTGCGGACATCGTATTCCACGCCGCTGGCGCGGGCCATCGGGCCGCTGATGCTGGCGTTGATGGCAAGTTCCTTCGGCAGAATGCCGACGCGCTGCGTGCGGGCGAGCAGGACCTCGTTGTTCGTGAGCAATTTTTCAAATTCGTCGAGGAAACGCGGGAAGCGGGCGACGATGTCCTTCGCGACGGCCAAATCTTTCTCCGTCATGTCCACGCGCACCCCGCCGAAGCGCATGTAATTGCACATCATGCGCGAGCCGCTGACGGCTTCAAAGAGGTCGAGAATCCGCTCGCGTTCGCGGAAGGCGTAGAGCAACGGCGTGCCCCACGCGCCGAGGTCCTGCAGCATAAACCCGATGACGCAGGAGTGGTTCAGGATACGCGTCAACTCGGACATGATCACGCGAACGTACTCGGCGTGCTCGGGGACCTTGATGCCGGCGAGCTTTTCGACGGCCAGCGCGTAGGCCCAGTTGTTGGTCATCGAATTGAAATAGTCGAGGCGGTCGGTGTAGGGCATCGAACCGAGCCAGGCCATGCGCTCGGCCAGTTGCTCGTGATTGCGGTGCAGATAGCCCATGACCGGCCTGAGCGCGATGACGGTTTCGCCGTCCAGCACGCAGTCCATGCGAAAGACACCGTGGGTGCTCGGGTGTTGGGGCCCGATGGACACCTCGAGCGTCTGGGTATCGATCAAGCCTTCCGACCCGGGCGTCAGCGTGAACCGCTTTTCTTCTGTGAGCGGCTGGATCATTTCTTCTTTGCCTTCTCCAACTCTTCGCGGGCCGTCGGCGGCGTGATGCCACCCGTCTGCACCGTTCGCTCGAGCGTGTCGTCGTGCGGGGTCGGCTCCCACTCGTAGTCCGCCGGCGGAACGTAGTCCTTGCGCATGGGATGATCCGTGAATTCGTCCCACATCAGGATGCGGCGCAAATCGGGATGACCATCGAACCTCACGCCGTAGAGATCGTACGCTTCGCGCTCCTGGAACTCGGCGCCGCGCCAGAGAGGGGTCAGTGACGGCACGCGGCACTGGTCGAGTTCGCGTGGCGCGCGCACTTTGAGAATGATGGGCCCGTGCTTCTGCGCAACGGAATACAGGTGGTAGACGACCTCGATGAAACCGGGTTTGTCAGCCTTCGCCAGATAATCGACGCCCGTTACACAGGAACAAAAATCCATCTGGAAACGCCGGTCTTCCTTGAAGAACTTCGCGATGGCGTAGATGTGGTCGCGGTCAACGAGCAAGGCCGGTTGCTGGGCCGCGGGCGTCGAGTTGACAATCTCGACCTGCGCGCCGGGAACGGCTTGTGCCGCGACATCTTTGATTTTCTCGATGGCTTCCATCAGGCTTTCTTGACCTCATCGAGCGTCACGTCGCGATAGCCTCGCGGCGGCTGCCAGACTTCGCGGTTCGCCGGCGGCTGCAAATCATGGTCGCCGTAGGTCGGAATCGGAAATTCGGTCTCGGCGTTCTTGTCGTACCAGCGGAGGCGGTTTTCTTTCTCCAGATGCTGATTCGCGATCTTTCGTTGGAGGGTCATGATGGCATGAATCAACGCCTCGGGACGCGGCGGGCAACCGGGGATATGGACATCGACGGGAATATAGCGGTCGATGCCCTTCAGCACATTGTAACCGTCTTTGAACGGTCCGCCCGAAATGGCGCAGGCACCCATGGCGATGCAGTATTTTGGTTCAGGCATTTGATTGTAGAGGCGGACGACTTGCGGGGCCATTTTCTTGGTGACCGTGCCCGCGACGATCATCAAATCGGCCTGACGAGGGGTGGCGCGAAAGACTTCGGCGCCAAACCGGGCCAAATCGTAGCGGGACGCGGCGCTGGCGATCATTTCAATGGCGCAACAGGCCAGCCCGAACTGCAACGGCCAAATCGAGCTTTTGCGGCTCCAGTTGTAAAGCTGTTCGAACGGGAGGACGAAAATCCCCTGTTTTTGCAGCTCGCTTTTTAGACCTTCGTCGACAGCCATGTTATTTCCAATCCAACGCGCCCTTGGCCCACGCGTAAACCAGTCCCTCCACGAGGAGGAGCACGAACACCATCATGGCCAGGAACCCGCCGAAGGCCATTCCTCCGAATGCCACCGCCCACGGGTACAGAAAGACCGTTTCGACGGCGAAAATCACGTACACGAGCGCATAGATGTAGTAGCCGACGCGGAATTGGACCCACGCGTCGCCCTTGGAGGTCAGGCCGCATTCATAGGTGTCGTTTTTGGTGGCGGCGGGACGATGCGGGGCGAGGAGCCACGCGATGGCCAGCGGTAGCAGCGGAAACGCCACCGCCACCAGCAGGAATACGACGACAAACAGGTACTGATTTATGTATAAATCTTTCACGCGACCGATCCAAAAACGCAGCCCAACTGCGACCCTTGTTCCAATTTTCACAAACTACGTAACAGGATTGGCGAACCTTGTCAAGGCGGTGTCCAGCATGTGGTTGCGGTGGTGACGGCAGGACAAAACGGGGCTTATTTGCGCCTGGAATGCCGCTATTTGCAGATCCCGCCGACATCTCCGTGCAAACTGTTCCCGAACCCGGCAGCATCCTGCTTGTGAGCTTGGGCACCGTGTTGTGCGGTTTCCTATTGCGTTGCAAACGGGCCTACCTACACGATCCACCATCGCTACTCGACGAGCTTCGGCGGACAGGCAGGCATCCCGCCCCACAATACGGAAAGTGGCGACCGGACCGCGCTTGGCAAGCGCGGCATACAGTGGAAGGCAGGACGGACCCACCTCAATCCTTTGCTCCGAACTCCGATCCGGAGGGTCGGAGCGTCTCGCGGACTGGGCTCCGGTGCGACCCCCGCACCTCGATTTGGGCTTGACTGGTGTATCGGTGGTCAGATATTATAGGTGGCGAGATTCGCTCTTTGACATAACAGGGATGGCTAAGACGCGACGGGTTGGCTTGAGTGGGAAACTGTGGCGCGGGTGGGTTGTGTCCACGCTCAGGGCCGGAAAGGGCGGGCCCCGGAAAAAGTAAAATTGCAAACGAACCCAAGTTTGACCAAGCCGGCGTGGAAATTTCCAAAAAACGAACCCAAAACGAACCCAAATGTGGGGGTCGGTTGGGGTGTTTTGAACCCGTTTCCGGGGGGTTTGGATGGGGTCGTTTGGGTCAGAATTGAGCTTTGATGCGGCGTCGCGTGTGCCGCCACGGGGAGTGATGATTCCGGTTCGCGGGGCCACGCCGGGGTCGAATTTGTGGTACATTACGCCGCAGTGGGCGAGCATTCGGGACACGCAAACCGGGATGAGCAACTTGGGCATGGTGGTTGTGGTTGCGGGACTGGCCGTATCGGTGGGCTGTGCGTCCTACGACGTGTCGGGAACCGCTCGCGTGCCGCTCCCCCTCCCTCCTGACATCCAACGGTATTACCAGTGCCCATCGAGCGAGGTGAAGGTGACGGTCCGCACGACGGAGACGCACCCGGAGTATTCTGTCAAAGAGGTTACCCTGTCGGTCGGGGATTCGAACGAGCCAATCCGGGTCGAGTGGTTCGCGCCAAATGTGCCGGAGCGGTGCCCGCTGATTTTGTGTTCTCCGATTCGGGGCAGCGACACCATCGTGGTGGACGGGTGTGCGCGGGTGTTTGCCAGTTGCGGCTATCATGCGGCGATCGTCAAGCGCGATCGTTTCAACTTCAAACCCGACGGACCACTCACGCAGGTGGAAGATTCGCTTCGTGACGCGGTCATTCGCCACCGGGAAGCACTGGACTGGTTGCTGAAGCAACCGGGTGTGGATGGGGATCGCGTGGCGGCATTTGGCGTCAGCTACGGGGCGATTATCACATCCGTCATGGCGGCGGTGGACCCGCGGGTGAAGGTCTGCGTCCTTGATCTGGCCGGGCGGACCGTTGGCGGGAGTGATGCGGGCGTCGATGGAACACAGCCTGCGTCAGAATTGGAGCCGGAGTCGGCGCTGTCATGCGTTGACCGACAAGCAACTTTATGAAGCGATGGGCAATGTCATCCGCACAGACCCGGTCAAGTTGGCTCCCTATCTGGCCCGCGACCGCGTTCTCATGCTGATCGCGCGGTTCGATAGTTCGGTCCCCACGCGCTATCAGGTCAGGCTATGGCGCGCACTGGGAAAGCCGCGGGCGGATTTTGTTCCCTTGGGACATTACACGTCCATCCTGATGCTGCCGGTGCATCGGGTCAGCGTCATGCATTTCTTCGAGGAGAATCTCGATCGCACCCCGTCCAGCCCCGTGGCCACGGCGATCCAGGCGAAGAACTGAAATCTGCGACGAGCGTGCCACGCGCCTTCATCCGAGGGTGGGAGTCCGACAGATGATTTCTTTTCAAGATGGCACTGGTATGCTAGGAATTATCCGGGCATGAACAACACCGTGGAGAACGCCATACCCCTGCGTCGGTTGCGCAGGCTGAAGCCGGTGATCATCCGGGTGGTTGTCCTGTTCGCCGTCGGCGAAGATCACGGAGATCAAGCAGTTCACGCCCTCAGCGTGGGCCGGGGCAAGAGCGAGGGAAAAATTGACCGCTCTGGCAGCTTGAACAAGTCGGCAGCCGGTCGAATTCAACCTCCCGTTTTCAACTTCTTCGCCGTAACGGCTGCATGCTCTTCCCCCAGACGGATACGCCGAAATGGCCGACCGGCAAACAACACAGCGCTGCTACGCCGGAACCTCAGGCCGCGCCTATTATGCTGTACACTGACAACGGTTTCTACTAGGTTATGAGTCGGTTGCACGATGAGAAGTGTTTTTGTTTCCTTCCCTTGCCAGCGACGATTCGTCAAGACGGTGCGACTCGTGGCGGGAATCCTTGCCTTGCTGGCCCCGACGCGGGAACTCCAGGCGCAGTCGCTCGCTTTCAGTCAGCAGCCGCAGGGTGGCACACGCTACCCAGGGGATGGTTTTCTGTTGTCGTGCGTTATCACGGGCGCCCCATCGATCACCTACCAGTGGTATCAAAACGCCAGTCTGCTGGCGGGCGCGACGAGCAGTCAGTTGTTCCTGTCCAATTTGACGCTGGCCGGCGCCGGCAATTACTCTGTGGTCGCCGCCGACGGTGCCAGCAGCATTACCAGCGCCCCGGCATCGCTTGCAGTCCTGTCCGACACCAATATCACTGGCACGATCCAGGATATCCGGCACGTCGTGATTTTCATGGAGGAAAACCGGTCGTTTGACGCCTACATCGGCTCTCTCGAGGGCGTGCGCGGATTCAACGATCGCAACGCACTGCTCTGGACGAATGGAAATACAGTCTTCTTCCAGCCCGGCAATGGCAGCTACGTGCTGCCATTCCACGTCACCGCGGAATGCTTGGAGGATGACGCGCACAGTTGGGACAACGAACATTCCGTGTGGGACTCGGGCAAATGGGATCAGTGGGTTGCAGTTGAGGGTACGACCGCCATGTCCTATTACACGCGCGATGATTTGCCGTATCTTTACGCGCTGGCGGAGTCCTATACCGTCTGTGATGCCTACTATTGCTCGGTGCTGACATCGACATACCCCAACCGACTGTTCTTGATGACTGGCATGAATGACCCGAACGGCACGGGTGGCGGACCGGTGACCGCCAACAATGTGCCACCAGGCGGCTATACGTGGACGACCTATCCCGAGCTATTGCAGGCAGCGGGGGTCAGTTGGAAGGTCTACCAACAAAGCAGTGATTTCTACCCGCTCAACGCCTTGAGCTGGTTCGCACAATACATGAACGCCCCAACGGGAAGCGCTCTGTATGTTAACGGCCAGGTTCTGGTGAACGATCTCGTCTCAGCATTCCAATCGGACGTTGCCAGCGGCACACTGGCCCGAGTTTCCTGGATCATCCCGCCGTGGTCGGAATCGGAACACCCGCCCTTCTCCCCCGCCAACGGAGACGTGTTGACAAAGCAACTCTTGGACGCGCTCGCCTCAAATCCAGCAGTGTATAATTCAACCGTCTTCATCCTCGTGTATGACGAGGCCGGAGGATATTTCGACCATGTCCCACCGCCGGTCCCTCCTCCGGGGACGGCCAACGAATTTGTCGGCGGAGAGCCGATTGGACTTGGCGCTCGGGTGCCGACAGTGTTGGTTTCGCCATGGACTCGCGGAGGTTACGTCTGCTCGCAGGTGTTTGACCACACCTCGATCTTGCGCTTTCTCGAAACATGGACAGGCGTGAGCGAACCCAACATCAGCGCCTGGCGTCGGCAGGTTTGTGGTGACTTGACGTCGGCCTTCAATTTCGTGTCTCCCAACACGAATTATCCCAGTTTGCCCTCCCCCACGAATGACGAATGCTCCAGCGGCCTCGCGCTGTCCCCGCCTTCACCGCAATCGATGCCCGTGCAGGAAGCGGGTACGCTCACCGCGCGCCTATTGCCGTATCAGCCGAACGCTGGCTCCGCGGCCGATTGCGTCGACGGCTGGCTCTCGATTGCCATGACCAATGCCGGCGCCGAGTCCGTTCACTTCATGATCTTTGCGAACGCGTACCGGACCGACGGCCCGTGGCAGTACGATGTCGGCGCAACCAATTCCGTCAGTGACAACTTCAGCGTCCTTGCTTCCAACGGCGGCCTGTACGACCTGACCTGTTACGGACCAAATGGCTTCCAGCGGCGGTTCGCCGGCACCTTGTACACGAACTGCGGCCTGGTGGAGGTGACTTCCGGAATCGACCCCAATGGGGGTGTCCTCACAGTCGCCATGCAGAATTTGACGGCATCCACCGTTGTCTTCACGGTCACGAATGAGTATCCAACCGGCGGACCGTGGACCTACAACGTTCCGGCCGGCACCATTGTCACCGACACGTTTCCCGTCGTCGCGAACAACAGCGGCTGGTACGACCTGACCGCCACGGCCAGCAATGACAGCCTTTTCGTCCGGCGGCTTGCTGGCCACATCGAGCCGACCGACTTTTCGTTGCTGGTCACTCCGACTGCCCAGTCCGTGACCAATGGTAGCAGCGCGACGTGCACGGTGACTCTGGGGGCGATTGGCGGGTTCAATGGGATTGTGACGTTGAGCGTGACCGGCTTGCCGGCAAATGTCAGCGCGGGGTTCAGTCCCGCCGCAGTCACGGGTTCCGGGACTTCGACGCTGTCGATGGTGATTTCCAACGGCGCCGCGCCGGGCAACTACCCGCTGACCGTCGTCGGAACCAGCAGCAACTCTACGCACACCGCCACGACCACGCTGACCATCGAGGCGACCGACTTTTCGTTGCTGGTCACTCCGACTGCCCAATCCGTGACCAATGGTAGCAACGCGACGTGCACGGTGACTCTGGGGGCGATTAACGGATTCAATGGGATTGTGACGTTGAGCGTGACCGGCCTGCCGGCAAGTGTCAGCGCGGGGTTCAGTCCCGCCGCGGTCACCGGTTCCGGGACTTCGACGCTGTCGATGGTGATTTCCAACTGCGCCGCGCCGGGCGACTACCCCCTGACCGTCATCGGAACCAGCACCGACTCCATGCACACCGCCGCGATCACGCTGACCATCAATCTCCTCGACTCGGACTGCGACGGGATCCCGGACGGGTGGATGCAGCAGTACTTTGGAAGTCCAACCGGTATGGTGTCGAACCTTTCCATGCCCTGGCAGGATGCCGATGGCACCGGCCAAAACAACTTTTTCAAATACGTTGCGGGGCTTGACCCGACCAACCCAGCCTCGGTGTTCGTCCTCAACACCGTGAGCGTCTTCAGCCAGCCACAATGGCAGAATTTGTTCTTCAGCCCGGTTGCCGGCGGTCGCACCTACACACCACAATTCAGCACCGATTTGGTGAATGGTGTCTGGATGCCACTCACAACGTACATGGGGCCTGTGACCAACAACGTCAATCAGGTCACGATTACCAACACGAACCCAATTCCGCCGCAGGAGTTCTACCGCCTCTCGATCTCCATGCCGTGAGGCCGGAGCCACCGTTGCGGCCGAGTGGTTGGTCAAACGCAATCCGGCTTTAGGTCCCGCACAGCTTTTGTCCGTTAATCCTCGCCGCTGCCAACGGAAGACGGATTTGCTTGCATGCGTGTCTATGCGCCTCTAAGATGACTACTTAGCGAGTGTGCTCTACTATGGATTATGATTGCCAATTGTCTCGGTGTGTATTGCTGATTTTATTTATCGCATTTGCGGGCAAGGGGACTCCGGTCTTTGCGGGAAGCTTCTGCCCGGGCTCAGTGACGGATCAGCGGTTCGTTGCGACTGGCACATCGGCTTCTTGCGAAGCAGGTGGACTCTGTTTCACATCGGCCAGACAAAGCCATGGTCTCTCAAGGTTCCCGTTGGCGTATGTGGATCCTGGATCCGGCCAGTTGATTTGGCAACTGCTGGTGGCTGTCTGCGTTGGAGGCTTGTTTTACATCAAACGAGTCCGTGGTTTCCTAGGCAAACTGGTGAAGAAGTGGTTCAAGAAACATTGACTTTGCATCCGGCTGAATCCTCTCGCCACCGGAGTTCTTGACCATGTTGGCGGCCTCCTCTTTCAGAGATCCCGGTGGACGTTGTTTTACATGGGGCAATCGGATATTGCGCGCCGTGAACCCCTCCACACTGGCTGAAATCGAGCCCTTCCTCGCGACCTCCACGGCGGTCCAGTTGGTGGCCCGGCAACAACTGATTTCCACTCGCCAGTTGAGTAGCGGCGATCTGGAGGAGTTGCGGCAGGCCAAGGACTTTGAAGAGTTTGTTCCGGAACACGGGGTGGCGGCAGTGTTTGAGCATGAGCGTGTGGAATTCCCCAGTTATCCCTTCGAGTGGCCCCCCGAGATGCTCTATGCCGCAGGGATGTTGACCTTGGACCTGGCGCAAGCTTGTTTGGCGGACGGTTACTCGCTGAAAGATGCAACGCCCAACAACGTGCTGTTTCGTGGAACCAAACCGGTCTTCATTGATGTGCTCTCCTTCGATCGTCGCGCTCCGGGGGACCCGATTTGGAAACCGAACGCGCAATTTTGCCGGACATTTCTGCTGCCGCTGCTGGCGTACAAGTACTGGGGCGTCCGGCCTGCCGATGTGTTTGCCAAACGGCGTGACGGCCTTGAGCCGAACGACGTGTACCGGCTCTGCGGGTCGCTGCGGAAGTTCCTGCCACCTTTCCTCACGCAGGTTTCCCTGCCGACCTGGCTGTCGCGCAAAGGCGTCACGAAATCACTCTACCGGGAGCACATTCTCCAAAACCGCGAGCAAGCACGATTCATCCTGGAATCGTTGTTTAACCGGCTCCGGCGCGCGCTCCAACGAGTCGAGCCCAAACGGGGCCGCCGCACGGTCTGGTCGGATTACAAGGATTCCTGCAGTTACACCGAGGCGGATTTCGCCGCCAAGGAGCAATTTGTCAGCACCGCGCTGGCGGAGTTCAAACCAGCCCGGGTTCTGGATATCGGTTGCAATACCGGTCATTTCAGTGACTTGGCGGCCCGTGCCGGCGCGAAGGTCGTGGCGATTGACAGCGATCTCAGTTGTGTCGGCGCGCTCTGGCGGCAGGCGTGGGATCAAAAACGGAATGTACTCCCACTGGTCGTGGACTTGTGTCGTCCGAGCGCGGCCGAAGGCTGGCGCAATCGGGAATGCGCCAGCTTCCTGGAACGGGCCACAGGCGCGTTCGATATGGTGTTGATGCTGGCCGTGTTGCACCACTTGCTGGTGACGGAACGCATTCCGCTGGACGAGGTGTTGGATCTGGCGGCGGAATTGACCACCGACTTGTTGATCATCGAATTTGTCCCGACGGACGATGAGATGTTTCAGACCATCGCGCGCGGACGTGAGCATCTTCATGCCGATCTTACCCAGGCCAATTTTGAGGCGGCATGCCGCAGGCGTTTTCAGATTGTTCGTTCCCAACGACTCGATGGGGCTCGCCGCCTATTGTACCTGCTGCGAAAAACGAGCCGAATGGAGGCAACAGCCGGTTAAGGACGAGGGTGCGCCATGATTATTCCAATCGACTGGAACGCCTCGACGTCAGCACTTCCGACGACCGGAACAACTTATGAATGAGTCAGTCAAAAGGCGGGTGAAATCGGTGTTGGACGCTTTGCTGGCGTTTTCGCTGGTAAACCTGTGTTTTATCCGAACGCGATGGGCGATGTTCTACGACAAGGATTTTCGCTATTACAAACACAATTCCCTGACGAAACAGACTCTCCTGGCGCTGGGGCTAAACCTGATTGTGTTTGGGCTCATTAATTGGCGGTTGATTCGTTGGGTCAGGCGCACCGACTCCCGCAACCTCTACCGCGCCGCTTGTGTGATCGTTTGTGCGCTGTTGGCGATTCCGCTCGATTTTCTGCGGACCGTGTTATTTCACATTCCGGTCGGCCAACTACAGGTTTCGGGTAAGAACCCTTTCTTTATTGGCGGCGGCTTGGCTGTGTTGTTCGTGTTTTGGCGTTGGCCCAGGATCGCTGCGCGCGTATTGGCGGCGGGTCTGATGATCTGCGTGCCGATGGCTATTCTGACGTTTGGGAGAATCGGCTATTATCTTCTGAAAACCCCTCCTCGAATCCATGCTCGGTTGCCGTCGTTATTTCCGACACACCTGCCATCGGTGCAACCGCGGGTCATCTGGATTATCTTCGACGAATTGGACCAGCGGCTGGCGTTTTCCAGCCGGGAGAAAGACACGCAACTTCCCGAGCTTGATCGCGTGTGCGCCGAGAGCCTGCAGGCGACAAATGCGTTTCCTCCCGGGGTGAACACGACGATCTCACTGCCGGCATTGACCACCGGGCGGTATGTCATCTCGGCGAAGCCGGCTGGCAGAGATGAGTTGAACATCACCTATGCGAACGCCAGCGCTCCCGTCGGGTGGAGCACGCAACCGACAGTTTTCGGCCGGGCCCGTGACCTGGGTTTTAACACCGCATTGGTGGGGTGGTACCATCCCTACACTCGTCTCTTTGCGTCCTGTCTGAACTATTCCAAGTGGTATCCTTATCCGCTTTACCAGCCCGTCCGGGACGAAACGGTTCTGCGCTGCATGTTCGCCCAGATTTGGTCACTGGGTTGGCCATTGCAATTGCGCCGACTGCAGATCGATCTCTACCAGAAGTCGCTCGAGAACTCGCGCGACCTCGTGAGAGACGGTCGGTATGGGCTGGTGTTTCTTCATTTGCCGGGAGCGCACTTTCCGGGTATTTATGATCCCGCCCGGGGGACGTTCACGCTTACGAGCTTCTCGCATATCCGGGGCTATTTTCAAAACTTGCAGTTGACTGACAAAACCATGGGGATCCTCCGCCGTGACATGGAACAAGCCAGCCAGTGGGACCGCTCCTGGGTCATCATCAGTTCCGACCATTGGTGGCGCGATGCCCGGAGTTATGATGGCCAACTCGATTATCATGTGCCGTTCATCCTGAAAGCGCCGGGAAAGAATCCGCCGATGATCTACGGGGCGCCTCTCAATACCGTGATCTCGCAAGATCTGGTCCTGGCCATCCTGCGGAAGGAAATCTCGACAACTCCGGAGGCCGTCTCCTGGCTGGACACACACCAGGCCCCGCCGGCCCCAAGTTACGCAGTCATGATGCTCAGATGACAGCCAGCCCAGCCACGGAGCCGACTGCACCATGGAAACACGCGTATGCTCTTTAAGGATTCGGTATTAACGCGTGGAACCTGTTGGCGGAGTATCCTCGCCGGAAGATGTTGCTGCATGACGGGCTTCACTTGTCGCGGCCCGCGCATGAAGTCCTCGCGGAATCGTTGCAAGCCCGTCTGGTGGGGTGGATCCAGTCGCGTGCGTCGGTACGTTCAGCGCGAGAGGCATCCGGACGAACGACCGCCGGTGTTTGAGTCGCCCCACAAGGTCAGTCGAGAGTTCCACATACTCGAACGCGGAACAACCCTCACCGCCAAAGCGTAAACCACCCTGTTACTTCAGTTGACGCAAGCGGATAATGCCGCGTTGAAATTGGGCGGCATCATTCAGCGGGACGGACAGGGCGCAGTCCGTGAGATTGTCCTTGCCGAGGATGAAACAGCGCTCGCGGCTGACCATGATCCCGACAAGCTTGCCGTCGGAGGCCACCACGTAATCGCCGATGTCAGCGCGGTAAGCGGGGTTCTCGAACCACGCGGCAACGCCGCGCATCGCACGTTTGACGACCAAATACCGGGCATCAGCCAAATCGGGCGCGGTATCGATTTCAAAACTGAGTCCCGCCGCCGTGCTTTTGAAGATGTACAGCCGGTGCTGGTCGCTTTGCACGATGGCATCCGGCCCGGCCAATTCCATGGTGCTCACGCCGGGTGTGGGTTGATTCAATTCGACGGCGACCACGTGCGGGTCGGCGCGCAAGGCGCACGCGGGGCCGGTCAGTGCGCCGGACCAAGGTGTATCGCCTGCCCTGTTGACGGTGTATTTCAGTTGGGTGATTTCGCTCTCGTTGTCCAACGCCCACCAGTTGAAACCGAGGGTCTGGCCATTGGCGACGACGAACGAACGACCGCCCACGTTCACCACCGGGGGATAAGCGGTCGACCGGAAATGGGAGATGGGAGCTCCGTTGGAGGAATCGGTCTCGGCGATCGCGACTTGCAGGTTGAGACGGGCACCTTTGACGGCCTTGTACGGGCCCGGCCCGCGGGCTTTGATCGATTCGATCTGGGCGCCGAGCTTCGCCGTCTGCTGGCGCAAGGCGTCCTGACCGGCCTCGATGGCGTTCAGGCTTTGGGCGATTTGGTCGCCCTGCCCAGATTTCATCAGGGCATCCAACTTGGACTGGAGATCCTGTTGGCCCCTGGCAATGTCCTCCATCGCCTGTCCCAGACCGCCCTTCTCGTCTCCGTTGAGCTCCGACTGCAGGCCCTTCACATTTTCCGCCATGGCCGCCAGGTCCTGCTGCATTGCCTGCTGTTCATCGTGAACGCCGGAAACGTTCTTCTGAATCGTTGCCGGGAGCGTGCGAGCGAACTCATCGAGTTGGGCGAGAGTCGTTCCCATTTCCTGCTGGCCCTTGGCGACGTCCGTCAGTTGTGATTCGACCCGCTCTTGCGAAGAGAGCACCTGCTGGCTGAGTGTGCTGATCGTCGCCTGCTGGCTGGCGACCGTCTGCCCCAACTGCTGGGCCTGCTGGGTCAACTGGGACCGTTCCTGCTGAAGCTTGGCCTCTTCGCTTTGAAGCTTCGCGAGGTTCTCCTTGGCCGCTTCGCCCTCCTGTTGCGCTTTCTGCCGCTCCTCGCTTACGTGGGCGAGTTGTTGCTGGACGTTGGACAATGCCTTTTCGGTTTGCGCCTTCTCTTCCGTGACAGCTTTGAGGTTCGCCTCCCGTTGGGCGAGGGTGGCGGTCGTTTCATTCAAACGGGTGCGAAGCTGCTGGTTTTCCGTGGAGGCCGAGTTGAGCTGGGTGAGAAGCGACTGCTGCTCATAGTCGCGGTTCCATTCTTCCTGCTGCGCCTGCATCGCCGCGGGCGTGAATTCTTCGTGGATGCGGGGCGTCTTGGGAGCCGAGGTCTCAAACTGAGTGTGCTCTCCGCCCGTGCCGATGACAAACAGCAGCAGCGAGCACACCAGGAAATCGAGCATTACGATCAGGATGGACGTCTTCATGCTGTCCCGCGATTTACTTTGGCAGGATGAGGCGCTCCTTCAGTGGATACAAGTAGCGGATCCGCAGCGACACCGCTGACAAGATGCCTACGACCGTCGACGTGTAAGCAAAATGGCGGCTCATCCCAGCGTTCAATGTGATGAGAATGAACGCAATGACCGTCAGCGCCAATCCGGTGAACAACGGCAGATCGAAAAACACGTCCATGTTCTCCAGCCGCTTCAGACGCAACTCGGCGCTGGCGCTTTCGTCGTCTTCGACCTGACGAATCTTCCCTCTCACGAAGAACCATACGACCGCATGGACCACCAGTGACAGCAGCACAACCGTTCCCGACAAGAGCGCGCTGTCTGTTCCCACTGCGGTGGTTGCTGCGTTGGCAGTTTCTCCAGTTCCCGTGGCGACGGAAGGCGACTCCATCGCGGGACGCATCGCCAACGACAAGAAGTACAGCAACAGGCTCAATACCAGCCCCACGGCCAGCGCCGTGAGCAGGAAATGGGCGGGAGTGGGAGCCGCCGGAGCGTTTCCAGGCCGGGCAATCAGCTTTTCCAGATAGCGGCCGGGCACCACGACGAGGATCAGCAGGCTGCACAACACTGTGATCAGCACGTACTTGATTACCGAGACGCTTCCTCCATACTGGTACCGAAGCGACTGATATGCCTGCTGGATCGAATCCAGCGTTGACCGCCGTCCTTTGGCGATGGAACTCAAACGCTGCGGCGACAATCCCGGATGATCGATCGCAAAACTCAATCCCGCCATTCCCTTGCCAATGGCCGCGTGCAGCGCGTCCAGGCCCTGGGGACCGTGGCGCATGATGAAATCAATGCACGCTGATGCCGCCGCTCGCCCATCCGCCCCGGCCACGGCGAGAACCTGCGCGAGTTCCTTCGGCGCGTCGGGGGTCATGGATGCCATCTTCGTCAACACCGCCAACTGGTCGGGACTGTCGGCCTGTCGCAAGATCGTCTCAAACTCGCCCCACGTGCGACAGCGTCTGGCCAACTCGAACATCGGCATGAAGTTGTCCTTGAACTTCTCCACCGCAATCCCCGACTTCGGGTCGGACTGCATGAGATTGAGCATTTGGGTCAATTGCATGGTCAAGGATCCGTTGATCGCGCCGGCCAGTCGCGCGGCTTTGGTGAGCGTGATGGCGCCTTGCGCTGGCGGAAAGACGTTGTCGATGCTGGTAATGCCATTGAGCGCGGTGATGAACCCGTCCTGATTGCCTTCCAACCCGCCCTGCTTGGCCAGATCGGCGATGTCGCCATACAATGCCGCGTCGGCGACCGTCGTGCCGGCAAGATTCTCAAATGAATTCCCGCTGAGGGCGGCGGCCCAGCCGGTCGCCTTCAAGCGGCTGACCGGTGTGTTCTCGCTGGCGAGTTGGGCAAATACCTTCTGACGGTCGTCAAGAGCTTGTTGCTTCTCTGAGCGAATCATGCTGGATCACGTAATCCAGCAGCAGTAACGCCGAACTGCTGCGCCCGGCCGCCAATTCAGCGTCCGCCATGTGCGGGAGGCTCACCTCCGGCAATCGCTCGTATCTTGCCGACGGCGTGTCCAATGGAGAATCGGCCAGCTGGACGACCACAATCAGCGCCCCGAACAGTATCACTCCCAAAACGAACCGTAGCACTTTCATGCGTTACCTCAATTCAATCTGTCCTGTCTTCCAACCGCCCGCCCGAGCGGGCCATTGCAGACGACACCAACCATAACTCAATATTCATTCTCAGCATAGAGAATCAATCGTAATTTCCAGTATTTTTCGGACAGGGCCGGTCAGCAAGATTACGGCCAGTGGGCGTTGAAGATCCACTTTAGCGAAGGCCCACAAGGTTATCATCGAGTCACCAAGACAGATCGTCACAGATACATCGCTTCGGAGGCGACGGCGCGGTATTCGTGGAGGATGGTTTCGAACGCGATGGCTTGGGCCTCGACGCGTTTGCTGAGGGCGAAGAGGTTCGGGGTTTCGATGGTGATATCGAACGGCTCGCTGGCGCCTTTCGAGAGCGGACCGAGCGAGCCGGGGAATTTCTGGTTGATGATGCCGTGTTGCGCGGGGTGACCATCGATCACAGCGTCGGTATTGATCGGGATGACGCCGCTCGCCTGGAAGAGCGCGGGTTTGGCGAGGCGTTCGCTGAGCACGGCGCCGGTCGCGTAGGCATACAGGCCGAACGATTCATAGTCGCTGTGACCGCCGATGAAGCCCGTGAACTCGTGCGCGCGCAATTCGGTTTCGAGCATCTCGACCTCCCCTTCCCGGCTGTCACGGAAGAATTCGCGGTTGAGATCTTTGCCGGCGCCATTCTCACGGGTCATGCGTTCGTAACCGACGGGATTGGCGCACGGATAGATCGTGAGCGCGTAGTTGGAAACGAGTTGTGGCGTGCGCGCGAAACGGTGGGCGAACTCCAGTGCCGCGAGAATGCCGTCGGGTTCGTCGCCATGCACGCCCGCCACAAGACAGATCGGGACTTGCACGGCGTAGGGTGAAGACGACGAACGGCTGACAAGCTTGAGGAGTTCGTGGTTCTTGCCCTCGAAGTTTATTCCTCCGATTCCGTGGACTTGGAAGACATCGCCCGCGAGACTGTGGATATCGGCAACCAGCGAGGCGTAGTCTTTCCGCCGATTGGGGCCGAGGCTGGCAAATTCGGTTTGGACGGTTTGCGGGAAATCTTCTATCGAGAAATTGAAGCGGCTGTCGGCGAACATTTTCACGACGCGCCAGAATTCGTCGCGTTCCCCTTCCCGGAGCATCAATTCGAGTTCGCGGACGACGATCGCGAATTGTTCTGGCGTGAGCGTTGTCATGGTCTACGCGCATGGTTGCCAGATGGTTTGCCGGGCGCAAGCTCATTTGCTAGGCTCATCATTGCTATGAAGACCGTACGACTGGGGATGATTGGTTGCGGCAGCATGAGCCGCTACCACGCGAGCATTTTTACGAAGCAGGTGAAGGACGCGGAAATCGTCGCGCTGTGCGACACGCACAAGGAAAACCTCAACCGCTATCAGCGCGAGATTTTTGACCCGATCCAGCAGAAGCCGCCGACGTTCGCGGATTACCGCGACATGCTAGCGAAGGTGACCATGGACGCGGTGATGATCGTGACCCCGCATGCGGACCATTTTCAACAGATCACCGACGCGCTCGATGCGAGGTTGCATGTGTTCGCCGAGAAACCGATGGTGATGACCTCCGAGCACACGCGGAGCGTCATCAAACGCGCCGCGGAAAGGAAACGCCTCCTGAGTGTGGCGTTTCCGGGGACGTTCTCGGCGGAGTTCCAATACATCCGTGGTTTGCTCGACAGTGGCGCGCTCGGCGACGTGATCGCGGCGAGCACGTTCATCGCCCAGTCATGGAAGAAGGGAACGAAAGGCACGTGGCGGCAGGACCCGAAGCTGGCGGGGGGTGGTCAGGCGTACGACAGCGGGGCGCATGCGTTCAACGCGTTGTTGTATCTGGTGAATTCAAAACCGGTGGAAGTGTTTGCGTGGATGGACAATCGCGGCGCGCCCGTGGACATCACGTGCAGTGCGTCGATTCGGTACGAGAACGGTGCGCTCGGCACGGCGATGATCAATGGCGATTCCGTGGTCGGCTGGGAAGAAGGCGTGCGCATCTCGACGACCAAGGGCGAAGTGCAAACGGGTATTCATGGCGGACGGCTTCAGCAGTGGGGCGCGGATGGTCGGCCGGTGAAATATCCGCTGGTACCCACAGCGCCATCGCTGCAACAATGGTTCATCGATTGCGTGCTCGGGAAAGCGGAAGATCCTGCGCCGGCAATTTGGGGTTTGCGACAGGCGCTGCTGATGGAAGCGTTGTACGAGTCCGCGCGGACCGGCAAAGCGGTCAAGATCGAGGCGGAGTAGAAGAACGCCGCCCACCCTGCAAATTGACGGAATCGCGACGATTTGATACCTTCCGGGCGTGGCCGATACCCTTGTCATCAACGAGATTTTTCACAGCATTCAGGGCGAGTCCTCGTATGCGGGGTTGCCGTGCGTGTTTGTGCGGTTGACGGCGTGCAATCTGCGTTGCACGTGGTGCGACACGACGTATTCGTTTCACGAAGGCGCGCCGATGAAACTCAGCGACGTGATCGTGAAGGTGCTGGAGTACAACTGTCCGCTCGTCGAGATCACAGGCGGCGAACCGCTCCTGCAGCCGAATGTGTTTCCGTTGATGGCGCGATTGTGCGACCTCGGCAAGCACGTCCTGCTGGAGACGAGCGGGTCGGTGGACGTGTCGCCGGTCGATCCGCGCGTGGTCAAGATCATGGATTTGAAATGTCCCGGCAGCGGCGAGTGCGAGAAGAACCTGTACGACAACGTTCGCCATCTCGACAAGAAAGACGAAGTGAAATTCGTCATCGCCGACCGCGCGGATTACGACTGGGCGCGGGGCGTGATGGCCGACCGCCAATTGTCGAACACGTGCACGGTCTTGTTCTCGCCCGTGTGGGGCCAAGCTCCCACTCAAAACACTTGCCGAATGGATCTTAACCGATAAACTGCCCGTCCGCATGCAGACCCAGTGGCACAAACACATTTGGGGACCCGAAACCCGAGGAGTCTAGCACCATGTCGCTTCGCATCATCGTCAAAGCCGATCAAATCCGACACTGGATCGAGGAACGCCGCGGGACACCCGCGCGCCGGCGGAATACCGACGCCGACGTGACCGTGCTGTTCGGGGCGACAAGCCGGACACGGCGGACAAGCCTGATTACGAGGCCGTCAGCGTCAATGACCTGCTGGAGGCGATGAGACTCAACCACCTCGTGCTGCTCGTCGACCAAGAGGCGGGCAACACCTACCACCGCTTCATCCAACACGGCTAACGTGATGCCGTCGTTGTGAACGATTTGCTGCCATCGCGGAAGACCCGAATCCCCGGCCCGAAGTCCCGCGCCCTGTCCCGCCAGCTTCGCCGTTACGAATCCCGCAATATCACCTTCGTGTCCGACCGCTGGCCGATATTCTGGCAGCGCGCGTCGGGTGCGAACGTATGGGACGTCGATGGCAATCGCTACATCGATCTCACCGCGGCGTTCGGCGTCGCCAACGTCGGGCACGGCAACCCGCGCGTCGTGGCCGCGCTCAAGGCGCAAGCGGGAAAGCTCCTGCACGCGATGGGCGACGTGCATCCGAACGAGTTGAAATTGGAACTGGCGCGGGAGTTGGTGGGGTTGACGTTTGGGCGATGGGCGAAGTCGGCGGGGCGCGTGGTGTTTGCCAATTCGGGCGCGGAAGCCGTGGAAGCAGCGCTCAAAACGGCGGCGATCCACACGAAGCGTCCCGGAGTCATTGCGTTTGAGGGCGCGTACCACGGGCTTACCTACGGTGCGCTGGATACGACGTGGCGGGCGCACTTCCGTTCGCCATTCTCGGAGCAACTGGGCCACTTCACGGCGCATGTGCCGTTCGGTCGCGTGCCCAATGTGGCGAACATCAAGAACTTTGGCGCGGTCATCGTCGAGCCAATCCAGGGCCGCGGTGGCATCGTGGTTCCGCCGGATGATTTTTTACCGAAGCTGCGCAGGTTTTGCGACGACCATGGTCTCGTGCTCATCTTTGACGAAATCTATTCGGGTTTCTGCCGCACGGGACGGTGGTTTGCGTGCGAACACTGGGGCGTGACACCTGACGTAGTGTGCGTTGGGAAGGCGATGGCGGGCGGGTTTCCGATTTCGGCATGTATCGGCCGCGCGGAAGTGATGGACAGTTGGCCGGAATCGCAGGGCGAAGCGATTCACACGAGCACATTTCTGGGCAACCCGCTCGGCTGCGCCGCGGCGCTCGCATCGATCCGCGAAATGAAACGGATGAAGCTGGATAAACGAAGCCGAGAGCTTGGCCAGTGGTTCGCAACGCGACTGGCGAAGATCGGTAAGGTTCGCGGCAAAGGATCTGATGCTTGGCCTGGAGGTGGGCAATGCGGTCCCGCTTGTCGAGAAGCTGTTGCAACGCGGCGTCCTTGCCCTGCCCGAAGGCGACCACAACGAAATCCTCGGCCTCACCCCTCCCCTCGTGATCACGAAACGACAGTTGGAGTGGTGCATTCACGTGGTGACCGAATTGGTGGGGCCGTAGACACCGGCGACAGGCGCTTGCCAGTGCGTGCCGCAATTCCTACTTATGTGAGATACCCCACAATTTTACCAGCACGCTCCCCACGACGAATACTGCCAACAACAATTTTGCGTGTTTGCGAAGCCATTGCCCCGCTGGTGAATTTGCTCGAACCGCCTCGTCCTCCCAATTGAGGAGCGACCCCATTGCGAAGATGAAACCTCCACCCAGAAGAATGCACAAGGGAACCAATAGTGGATGGCCGTTGTGGGGAATGAAATAGGCGACGCCGGCCGTTGCGATGGACGCCCATAATACGAGCCGCCACTTGGGGACTTGTCCAGGCATTAGAAACTGGTTCATAGTAGTGCCAGTGTGCAGCAAGGTATGTGCCCGATATGTCTGCAATTGATTTCGGAGTCGCGCCAATCCAGTATTCTACGGAAGCCATGGACCAAGCCGCTCTCGATCTTCAGCAACGGATTCTCGCATTGATGGCGCGCGGGGTGACACAGGCGACGACGGATGAGGAATTCGATCGAGTCGCGCGCGAGGTGTTCGCGTTTCAATACGAGCGGTGTGCGCCGTATCGGGCGTACTGCGACCGGGTGAAGTCAACTCCACAAAACGTTACGCATTGGAAGCGGATTCCCGCCGTGCCGACGAGCGCGTTCAAGAACTTTGCACTGACGTGTTTTCCCGTGGAAGAGGCGGTCGCAGAATTTCACACGAGCGGGACGACGCGGGAGAAGGCCGGAAAACATTATTTGCGGACCTTGGAGTTGTACGAGGCGGCGATTCGTCCGAATTTCGTGGCGCATTTGGTTCCCGACAACAAGCGCATGCCGATGATGATCCTGATGCCATCGCCGCAAGAGACGCCGCATTCATCGCTGTCGCACATGATGGGGGTGGTCACGCGGGGATTCGGCGCGGAGAACAGCGAGTTTTATGTGGAAGACGGACTGCTGCATGTCGAGCTCGTGGTGCGCGATTTGTCCGGGGCGCAACTGGCGCATCGGCCGGTCTTTCTGCTCGGGACGGCGTTCGCTTTTGTCCATCTGCTCGACCATCTGGACCGACAAGGGTTGAGATTTGAGATGGCGGAAGGCAGCCGAGTGATGGAGACGGGCGGGTTCAAAGGTCGGTCGCGCGAGATGCCGAAAGCGGAGTTGTACGGCTTCATTGAGAAGCTCATCGGCATCCCGAAAGCGCGTATCATCAACGAATACGGCATGACGGAGTTGAGCACGCAATTCTACGACGGCAGCCTGCAGGCCAATCATCAGACGGATTCCAAGGCGGCGCCGCCGTGGGCGCGGGTGGTCGTTATCGACCCGAACACTGGCAGGGAGGCTGCTGAGAATGAGCGTGGACTCATTCGCGTCTATGACCTGGCGAACTTGTGGAGTATCATGTGTATACAAACGGAAGATTTGGGGGTCGCACGCGCCGAATCGGCATCGGGTATGAATTCGTTTGAAGTCCTTGGGCGGGCGGCCGGCGCGGAAGTGCGCGGCTGCTCGTTGACGGCGGAAGATTTACAACTGGAATGAGTGCAACAAGACGCCTTCGCTGAAGCTACGGCGCTCCGTACTATGAAATGAATGTGACGGTTGAACAGATTCGCGAGGCGATAAGCCGGACGCGGGAGGCCCGCGAGCGGGTGTGGCAGCATCGCACCACCGACGCGGTGATCACGGTATTGGCGCAGGCCGCGAAGAACTGGCTCGACCCGAAGAATCCATGGCGGAAACGCGCTGCGGAGCAGGCCATTACTCCCACGGGATTTTCCGAAGCGATGGTGAACGAGGCCATCGATCTCACGTTCGGCGCGATCACCTACGAGTCGCTGGGCGAATTGCTCGACCGCGAGTTGGGCAACCGCCGCGTGCTCGACGAGTTCTGTCTGCGCGGGCGCCTGCAAACACGGGCCATGGCGCCCCGGCTGATCGTGCATTTCCTGGCAGGCAACGTTCCGATGCCGGGGATCGTGAGCATTTGCGGCGGGTTGCTGCTGCGTTCGGCCAACCTGGTAAAGATGTCGGCGCGCGACCCCGTGTTCCCCACCCTGTTTCTCGAATCGGTGCGCGAAGTGGACGCGGAACTGGCCGATTGCGCCACGGCGCTGGACTGGCCGCGCGGGGAGCTGGCGTTGACGCAGGCGGCGGTGGGCGACGCCGACGCGGTGATCGCGTACGGCGACGATCATACGGTCTCGGCCTTGCGGCAACTGACGCCGTCGACCGCGAAATTCACCGGGTACGGCCACAAGATCAGCTTTGCGGTGGTGGCGAAAGAGGCGATGACCGAGGAGAACCTTCCCCAACTGGCGCAGGCGGCGGCGTTCGACGCGTCCGTGTACGACCAGCAAGGGTGTCTCTCGCCGCATGTGTTTTATGTGGAGGAACGTGGACAGTTTGGCCCGCGCAAATTTGCGGCGGCGCTGGCCGAGGCGATGGCCGCGTATCAGGCGCGCGTGCCGCGCGGCCAGCTTTCCGTCGAGGAAGCGGCGGAGGTCGTGAAATTCCGCACCGGTTATGAATTTGCCGCAGCGTCGGACCGGCGGATCGGCGTGTGGGCGAGTCCGTCGGGGAATGACCCGACTTCGCCAGACGACGGGCTACGACGGGCAGGCTTTGCGGTGATTTACGACGACAGTCCCGCGTTTGTTCCGTCGTGCCTGAACCGGATCGTGTTTGTGAAGCCGACGGATGGCTACAAGCGCGTGCTGGATGCGATCCAGAGATTCGCGGCGAGTGTCTCGACGGTCGGCGTCGCGCCGATGAACGAGCGGGCGCTGGCGTTTGCGAGCGATCTGGCGCGGATGGGCGTGCACCGCGTCTGCCCGATTGGCCAGATGCAACGTCCGCCGCTCTCCTGGCACCACGACGGCCGGCCGAATCTGGCTGATCTGGTGAACTGGACCGATCTCGGGTAGCACGAATTTCACGAAGAAGACGCGAAGAGCACGAAGCGGCGCAGAAGCGGCTGCGAGTCAATTCTCCGTGGTGCTGGCATCCAAGAAGGGCCACCAGTGATACGGCACGGCTGGATTCCAGTCGCCGTTAATAGTGCTATCATCCCAGTCGACGGTGCCGAACGGGAACGGGCAAAGGTTCAGTATTACCCGACCTGCAGAAGTTGGTGAACGCAATCCAATCGGCGTGACCATCTCCGAAGACGAAGTTGCTGCCGTTAAAATGTCTCGTCACCGTGTCATACTGGCCGTTTGTCTCCGAGAAGTTGTCTTCCGGCTCCTCGCAGAAGAGAATCGTGTTGCGGGGGCTCATCATTTGGTTGCGCCGGTATCCAACACTGGTGCTGCCTTGCTCATGCCAGCATAAATTCATCGAGTAATAGAAAACCGGACTAGCCATGGTGGGCTGCACGGTGACATTGGTCGAACTGGGGCAGGACCATACGCTCTTGGTGAGGGGCGTTGGCGGCGTACCGGCCGCGTACAACTGGCACAAGGACTGTTGCCCGATGTACCGGGGAACGACATTAAACCAAGCGTTGGTGTTGCTCGCAACGCAAGGAGGGTCGGGTGCGCCATCGTACGGGTAGTAATCTTTGTAGTCGTTGGCGTACAACATGAAGCCCAAACTCCACTGGCGCATGTTGTTGAGGCAGGCGGCGGCTTGAAGTTGCTGTTTCGCGTCGTTGGACACGGCGAGCAACATCGTCGTGAACAGCGCGGCGACCGGGACGACCACCAACAACTCGGTCAGCGTGAAGGCGTGTTTGGAACTGATGTTTCATCGTGCAGCCGTTTCTCATTCCTCCGAGCCGCTGGCATCCAGAAAGGGCCACCAATGATAGGGTATGCCTGGATTCCAGTCGCCGTTAATAGTGCTATCTATCGGATCAATAGTGCCGAACGGGAAGGGGCAAATGTTGGCATTACCCGACCTGCAGAAGTTGGTAAACGCAATCCAATCGGCGTGACCATCTCCGAAGACGAAGTTGCTGCCGTTAAAATGTCTCGTCACCGTGTCGTACTCGCCGTTTGTCTCCGAGAAGTTGTCTTCCGGCTCCTCGCAAAAGAGAATGGTGTTGCGGGGGCTCATCATTCGGTTGCGCCGGTATCCAACACTGGTGCTGCCTTCCTCATGCCAGCACGCATTCATCGAGTAATAGAAAACCGGGCTAGCCATGGTGGGCTGCACGGTGACATTGGTCGAACTGGGGCAGGACCATACGCTTTTGGTGCGGGGCGTTGGCGGTGTACCGGCCGCGTACAACTGGCACAGGGACTGTCTGGCCGATGTACTGGGGAACAACATTAAACCAAGCGTTGGTGTTGCCCAGAGCGCAGGGGGATTCGGGGGCGCCATCGTACGGGTAGTAATCTTTGTAGTCGTTGGCGTACAACATGAAGCCCAAACTCCACTGGCGCATGTTGTTGAGGCAGGCAGCGGCTTGAAGTTGCTGTTTCGCGTCATTGGACACGGCGAACAGCATCGTCCCCACCAACGCGGCGACCGGGACGACCACCAACAATTCGGTCAGCGTGAAGGCATGTTTGGATCCGCGTTTCATTGTTCATCTACTCCCCGGGCTGACTGGTCCCGGGCAAATCCTTGTGGGACCATCATGTGAACCCGGTAGAAGCGTTGAGGTTGCAGGAGGGCGTTAAAGTCCGTCAAGGTGACGTTCCCGCCCTGGCCGGTGTACCCGATGAGCGGGGTCCAGTTACCGGCGACAAGGTCGCTGGTGTACTCGAGGATGTACAGCAACTGGGCGGCGGTCGTGAACTGGACCTCGATGTTCGAACCGTCCGCCGTGATCGAAATGATCTGGGGAATGCTGTTGGAGGTCAGCACGATGCCATTGTTCACGAAACCGGCATGGAAATTCGTATTGCCGTTGAGGACATTGATCAGGCCATTGTTCACCACGGGGCCGTAGGATTCGAACACGCTGCCGTCGAGGGCTGTCCAGGCGCCGTTATTGGTCACGATGCCGGTGAAGGTCAGTGTTCCCCCGCAATTGGCCACGACCGCGCCGCCGGCGTCCACGAGCACGCTGCCGTTGATGGTGCCGCAGCCGCTCAACACTGCGCTGTTGAGAACCTCGATGCCGTTGGCAAAGGAATGGACGCCGCCGAGCAGATGGTAGGTAGCGGAATCGGCGCCATCTCCCACGAGGAACGGCTTCGCATTGTTGACCGTCGTCGCGCCTGTATTGAATACTCCTGAGTTGAGACTGAATGTGCTGTAGGTGCCGTTGGTGATAATGGCCCAGAGCGGCTGCACGATCAGGGCGTCAGGATTGTATATGTTGTAGGTGCCGTTGGTGACCAGCAACGATTAACGGTCACCACGCCCCCGCTTTGAGCGAATGTCCCCACGCCCGCCAAACCCACGACCAACTGCGCCGTCCCGGATTGATTGGTCACGGCAAGATAGCCGCCAGTCACTTGAACCACGCCGGTCGCGTTGGGGAACACACCGACGACCATATTGGAAGCGGACATGGTTCCGCCGGCAATGGCGAGAGTCCCCTGGCTGTTCGTGGCGAGCCCGACTGTTACGGCTTGAGCGAGAAGCAGTCCGTTCGACAAAACCGCCTGGCCAGTGCCCCCGAAGACATCGATGTTGGTCCCTGTGAAAGCGGGAATGGAACTACTCGCCGCCGCAATGGTGAGCCGATCCGCCTGCACCGTCCCTCCGCTTTGAACGAAGAACCCACTTCCCTGCTGGCCAATCGTCAAGAGACCGGTTCCGGCCCCGTTGGTAACAGTGAGACTGCCGCCGGTCACGTCAATGACGCCGGTGGCATTGGAAACTACTACGGTCAAGCTGTGGGGTACCCCTCCACAGCAGATGTTGGTGATGGGAGTACTAACACCTGCGGTCAAGGTGGAAGCCACGGAAGCGGTCCCTCCGGCGATGGTGAGGGTGCCCTGGGAGCTTTCGCAGTTGCCGACGATGACAGACTGAGCGAGCAGCGAGCCGTTGGAGAGGGTCATCTGACCGACTCCGAAACCGGCAATGGTCAGCGACAACTGGCCGGTCTCGAAACCAGTCACGGACACGCCCTGGTTCGTCACCGTCAACTGACCGCCGGTAATGAAAACGGATCCGGTGGCGCCCAAGCCCTGAGCGACGGCCATTGCGCCCGAAAGATTTACCGTGCCGCCCGCGATGGTGAGCATTCCGGAAGATCCCTGCGCGTCGCCGACGATCATGTAGGAAGCCGCGAGTTGACCGTTGGAGACAGTGGCCTGCCCTGTCCCATTGCCGCCCATCGTGATGAGGTAGTTGGTGGTGACGCCCGCGGCTGGGTCGGACCATAGAGGCTGAACATCGTTGCTGTTGGTCGAAACGGGACTGTTATTGGCGACGAGTTGTCCGCCATTGATCCAGAGTTGTCCTGTCGAGCCCGGATCCTCACCCAAGCTGAGATGCTCGGGAACGAGGAGGGTTCCTGCGAGAACGGACAACGTGCCTTGCGAACCCGGCCCGAAGCCGACAAACATACCGTTCGGGACAGAAATGTAGTCCTCCGTCTGGAGCGTGCCGCCCAAGAGCGTGACCTGGGCCGAACCGTAGAACCCGACAGTGGCGTAGCCGTTGGTGAAGGAGGTTTGGCCGTCGAACACGGAAACGGAGGCGGCGGAGTTTGTGGGAAAGGCGAGGTAGAGGCCACCGGAGAGGAAATTGGTACCGGAAAGCGACAGGGTGTCCTCGACATCAACCGCTCCCCCCGCCGCATTATCCACGAGCAGCGCGGAGTTGATCGCCAGCAGCGCGCCACCGGGGTTGACGATCAATGAATTCAGGATATGCAAGGGCGGATTGGAGCCGATATTGTCGACGAGAAGCAAATTCTGGGAGCCGGCTTGGCCGGCGAGGATCAGGTCACTCACCGTCATCGTATTCGAGTACCCAGAAGCGGTGGAGGAATCCACGAAGACGGTCTTATTGCCCGCGTTGGTGATGAGCATGGACTGAGTGGAACCGGGAGGCAATCCCAAGGACCAACTCGTGGCGTCCTGCCAGAGACCGGCGGTGGAGTTGATCCAGCTATTCGTCTGGGCGTTGGCATCAGGGACTGTGAAACCGAGAGCGACCAATCCCAGTGGTAGAGCAACCAGCAACAGCGCGGTACGCAGCTTCATGATCTCCTCCCGAGCATTCTCCTGCTCACGCGACGAGTGTACGGCAGTCAGGAGATTTGTTAAGTAAAAGGTATGTAAAATTTTGCGAGGCGATGGCGGGGGGATAAGTGTGGGGCGCATTTCCCCTCCGGCCTCAGAATTCCATCAACCGACACACCTTACGAGCCTCACGCATAGTTACCCTTCTCCGTCCACTACCGAAGGCCTTTTCGGGGTGACACTTAACTAGCGACGATATTAACCATTTTGGGAAACTGAAGTCAAGAACCAAAGGCTGGTTGGTTCGTTACTTCGCAAGACCGGCTTCGTGGGTGGTGGCGGTGTAGTTGAGCGAGCGGTCCGCCGCGAAGCCCAGATCGCCCACCAGGACCACCACGGGGACGGTTACGGCAGTACCGGGATTCTGGATCGTGTCATCGACCAGGCCGTACGAGGCCCAGTCGGTATGCCAGTCGCCCTGGCGCAGCCGTACTTTCAACGTCCACGCGCGCGTATGTTTGTTGAACCTTAGCCGGGCCGTGCTCGGCGCACTCACTCCGACCCCATTCTTATTCAGCGTGAACTGTACCTGCGCATCGCCCATATTCAGGACCAACGTTTGACCGAGAGGCTTGAATCCCTCGCCGAGGTCAGGCGTCGCGGTCAGGGTGGCGCCGTCAGAGTTCGGCTTCGCGAAATTCGGTTTCAGTTGCAGTTTTACGACGGGCATCTCACAGGCGACAGCCACGGCGAGGTTGGTGGTCACGGACGCGTAGCCGTTGCTGACCGTCACACTGGCGACGTAGGGTCCGCAATTGGTGCCGTAGGCATGCAGGGCCGAGGGCAGCGACACGGTCGCGTTGGTACTGTCGTCGCCAAACTGCCATTGGTAACCGAGCGGAAGGCTTTGCGGATCCGTGGCGGTCACGGTGAAGAGATTGGTCTCGTCCGCCACCACGACGGCGTGATTGCCGACCTGCAGCAGCGCATTGGTCACCATTGGCGGGGACTTGATGATCGGCGCCAGCGCTTGGAGAACGGTGATGTAGCCGGGTCGGTCCAACGTATTCGTGCCAGCCGGTCCTTGCGCAGTCAGGCTGACACTGAAAGTCGCCGCGTTGGTGTAGGTGTGCGTCGGATTGGTGGCGGTGCTGGTGGCGCCGTCACCGAAGTTCCAAACCACGCTGGTGATCAGGCCGGTGGAATTGTTGGCGAACGTAACCACGAGGGGCGCGAGACCCGTCGCTGGCGAACCGGTAAACTGCGCGTATGGCGGGGGCGCTTGCACGGTGAACGTGGTGGTGCAGGTCGATGAGTTACCGGAAGCGTCGGTGACGGTGATGGTGACAGTTGTCGCGCCGGGACCGACCACCGTGCCGGCCGGCGGTGACTGGGTCTTGAGCAGGGCGTTGCTGGCGGTGCAGTTGTCCGTCGCGCGAACGCTAGCGGTGAAATTGGGCACTGTCGCCTGCCCGACGCCGTTGGCTTGCACAGTCACGGCCGGGGCGCAGGCAAGGATGGTTGGCGGCGTTGTGTCGACCACGGCGATCAACGAGGTTTTCGTTAACGTATTGGAGCCGCCGGTGCCGCGGACGGTGAGGCTTACGGAGTATGGACCGCCACACGTGTACGTATGCACCAAGGTTGTTGCCGAGGTATTTGTCACGGTCCCATCTCCCAGGTTCCACGAGCGGTTGGTGATAGTGCCGGTGGAAGTGTCGGTGAAAGTCACGACCAATGGCGACGAACCATTGGTCGGCACGGCGGTGAAACGGGCCGCCGGGCCGGTCGTGCCACTGCCGGTGACGGCGTTACTCGAATCGCCGCCGTTGGAGATGAAGATGGCGGTACCGGCGAAGCTCCTTGCGGACGACGGCGTGAAATTGATCACGACATTGGTCGAACCGAAGCCGGGAACGTTGTACGAAGCACCCGAGCCGATGGTAAATCCCGCGGCGGTAATCATCGCCGTGCCGCTGAGCACGGCACCTCCGTTGTTATTCACGAGGAAGCTCGCCGAGACGGTGTTGCCGACGGTGGCGGTCCCGAAATTCATCGTGAGCGGGCTGACGCTGAGTTGTGCGGGCGTCAGCGCCGCGCCGGTCACCGCGTTGGACCAGACGACGCTGCCGCTGGTGAACACGACCGAGTTGGTATAGCTGCCGGCAGATGTGGGGCTGAACGCCACGGTGACGGGGCCGGTCTGCCCTGCGGAAACGTTGAATGGATTCGCGCTGACAACCGCGAACGGGCTGCCGGCGGTAGCCAGGGCGACCGTGCCCGTGAGAATGGCCTGAGTATTGTTGATGACGCTAAACGCCTCGTTGCTGGTTTGGCCGGTGAGGAGAGTTCCGTAGTCGAGACTTGCGGGGCGAACAACGAATGGCGGTGGATTGCTGATGGTCGTGGTGACCGAGGACATATTGTTCGACGTGACGGGATCCGGGATGAGCGCGGTCACAACGGCGGTATTCGTGAGCAGGCCCGGGACATTGGGCAGGACGCTAATGGTGACGGTGGCGACACCGCTGTTGGTGAGGGCGCCGAGACTGCACGTGACAACGCCGGCGATACTCGTGCATGTGCCCTGACTGGCCGAAACGGAACTGAACGTGACACTGGCTGGCAGGGCGTCGGTAACGGTGACGCCGATGGCCGTGGCCGGGCCATTGTTGGTGATCGTGAGGGTGTACGTCAGGGGGAGACTGGCGGTGGCCGGATTGGGTGAGGCAGATTCGGTGAGTGCGAGGTCGGCGGCGAGACCGGTGAGGGCATCAATCAGGCTCTGACCCTTGGGCGTGCCCCAACCGGTACAGAGGTCGTAACCGGGTGCGGCAAAGAATTTTGTGGGGCTGGCGCTGTTGGTATTGTTGCCGGTGGTGACATCGTGGAAGTTGCTGGTGTAGCTGGAACTGTTGCCGATCGAGTAGATGGCGGGATTGATGAATCCGACAGTCGCGTGGCTGCTGGCGACGGCTTGCTGGTTGACCAGCGCCGTGAACGCCGCCCACAACGGGGCCGCGCAGCTGGTGCCTCCGAAGCCGCCCGACTGGCCGTTGTTGTAAACGACGTAGATGTTATCGGCGGTGAGCGCGACATCGGGGATGTTGCGCATGGTCGTCGAGCCGTTGTTGGCAGACATGCTGGTGCCCTGCTGCCAATTGGGGATCGTGTAGGAAGTACTGATTCCACCGCTGCTGGCGTCGGGCTGGCTGGGCATCCAGTTCCAGACGGTTTCCGACGCCCACGGGCCGCCGGCTTTGGTCGTGGTCAGGGTTGTGCCGCCGACGACGGTGATATACGGGTCGTCGGCCGGATAACTGGCCGACGAGATGGAGCCGGCATAAGCGCCGCTATCGCCGGAGGATTGGAAGAACGACTGTCCCTGGGCGGCCATTTCCTGAAAGAGCTGATCGGTGGTGGCGTTGACACCGCCGCTCCACGTCCACGAGCAACTGAGTTGTTGGGCGAGATTGTCCGTGACCATGCGGTTCAGGATGTCGTTGGGAATACCGCGAGACCCGGCTTCGTACACGATTACTTTGGATAGGCCGGGCGCCATGGAAATGGCCATTTCAATATCGAGCGAAACTTCATCGTTGTCGGAGCCGGGCCGGCCGTGGGACCCGTCCAACAACACATTCGTCAGCGTGACACCGGGGAGACCGGCCTGCGTCTCGTAGGAAGTGATGTCACTGGCATAGTAGCCGTCGAACTCTACGAGGCCGACGATCTGGCCGGTGCCGGTCAGGGACACACCGGGAACGTACGCGGCGCGGAAATCGGACCCCATATAGGTGCCGCCGGGTCCGGAGCCGGCAGTGGGCGTCGCGTTCGCCCGCTGTGTGAAGGGAGTCGGCTTGAGACTCATCGGATGTGGGACGATGTAGTTGTCCAATCCGCTGATGTCGAGGATGGGAACGGCGAGGTCAATGGACGGCTCGGCATTCGGCGCGTAAAAGGTGCGGGCTTCCGTCGGGTGTCGATACACGCGCATGGTCACGTGGAAAGCTCTCTCGATGTCCGCCACCGAGGCGTTCACGTCCAGCAGGACACGGTTGGGGTGCGTGGCGGCGATCGTGAACCCGTGGGACCTGGCGAAATCGATGACAGCCTGGTAATCCCGGGGTGTTGGGCCAAACATTTCGGTGAACTGCTCGGGTGTCAGGTAGTGATGATAATTGGGGCTGGCCGGGTCGTAAATCTGGTGGACCAAGTTGTCGAGGCTTTCCCGGTTGCGCAACGGCAACCCGATCGCCAGATACAAGCGGTTGGTGCCGGGGAGCCGGTCGACGGGCTGCAGATTCAGCTTGGTTATGGCATCCGGTACGTGGCCGCGGAGGATCCGGGTTTCAGATGCCTGAGTTGGGCAGGCGAGGAGAACCGCGGCGGCACTGGCCGCGATTAGGCAGCGTGTACGACGGGCACGGCGGGTGAGAATTTTGGCGATGAAAGATGGGTGGAAAAACGACATGGGGACACCGCGCCGCCGCGCCCCATGTCTCTGGTAAGCGTTTCGAGACATGTTCGAACGTTTCTGGCATGAAAAATAGCACCAGCCGTGCCACTGCCAGCGTTGCAGGTGATTCTGGGGCAATATGTTCCACAGTGGGTGGCGTACAGGCAGAGATTCGCCACGAAGGCACGAAATGCGATTCGGCGACCGGCGCTAGAGTTTGAGTTTGCCGCCGGCGAGCAACTCAACGATTTGGCGATGCCCCTTTTCCGCTTCGGATTTTTCGGCGTACTCGCGTTCGTACAGAGGATGACGCAGAGATTTGATGCTGGCGGTGTAGCCGGCCAGGACGCCGCGACAGGAGAAGACCTGAGTCACACAACGCGGCGGCGGTGGCGCCCCCGTTCCTGCCGCCAGCTTGAGCATTTTGTCGCGCCACTGGACGTCCGTCTCGACGGTCGAGACGCGAAGGAACCGACCCGGCCACCAACTGGCCACGACGGTGGCAACCATAACGGGTGGTGCGCAGGGACGATCCGAAACCCAACGGGCTCGCATAAGTGAACCACAGTCTAGCAGGCGACCGGTGCGCGGGCAAGCGTGTTGGGGACAGGAGACAGAAGCTCGGACGTGGGGCGACGGCCCGCTTTCGCAATGCTTCCGCCTTCGCTGAAGCTACGGCGGACAAGACGGCGGACAAGTCGGCGCGGCACGCGATCCGGCTCTGACCGGTAACAGCACGGGAGTATCTTCGGGTTTGTCGCAGTGTAACCATCGGAGGCGAGGACTATGAAAATGCTATTGGATGTCACCATTCCACATGAACCGTTCAACACCCTTGTGCGCAAGGGCGTTGCCGGCAAGAAACTCGGGGAAATCCTGGACGCACTCAAGCCCGAGGCGGCCTATTTCACGGAGCAGGACGGCAAGCGCGGGGCGATCCTCGTGGTCAACATGGCTGATTCGACCAAGCTCCCCTCGCTAGCCGAGCCGTGGTTTCTCACGTTCAACGCCGACGTCAAGCTGCGCGTCTTCATGAGTCCCGAGGACCTGAAGAACGCCGGGCTCGATGCGCTCGGCAAGAAATGGGCGTAACGGGACGGCGTTAACCGCGACTGGACGCGGCTACGATTACGACTGGCGTTTGCGCAGGCCGACGAACGCACCGAGCAGGCCCGTGGCAACCAGTGTCAGGCTGGTTGGTTCCGGGACCTGGCGGAGGGACACGTTGTCGACGAGCAATGTCTCTGCGTCTGTGCAACCGAACTGGATTTCCAAATGATCCACGTTCGCCGGGGCCGTGAACGAGCCGCTGATCGTATGCCAACTGCCGTCGATCGGAACGTTCGGCTGAAGCAGTCCCGGGCCCTGATCGATGACCCCGCCCGAAGAGTTCAGGTCCGATATTTGGATGGAGAAGGTGCCGCCACTGGCCGAAAGGAGATTCTGTAGATCAAACGAATAGTCCACCAACCCGGGAACCACACTGGCGGACGGCGTGGACTGTTGTAACGACAGAGTGGTTGACCCAGTTAAATTGCTCATGATCGCTGCGTACGTTCCGGGGGCAGATGGGGCATTGAAAAAAGGCGTTATCACGCGGACACCCACCCCAAAGGCCGTACCCACGACTGTCCAGTCTGTCAGGGTCCCGGTTTCGAACCCTGGATTCTGGATGAGATTCTGGGCCGGGGCCTGGCGGGTAACAAGTGCTGCGGCAGCGATACAAACCAAACCAGCAATCGGCCTACGAGATGCTTTCATATGCCCTCCGCTTTGCTTCCCATTACCACTTTCCCGCCGCCGAAAGCAAGTGAATTCCTTCACAAACTCGTGTTGGGAACTGGATGGTACGGCGACGCTCGCAGGCTGAAGCTCCGACAAGGAGTCGCGAGTCCTTCTCGGACCTGCGGCTACGAGGGTCGCGAAGGTGAGGGCGGTTGCGGGGCCTGGGTGAAGCGCAGGGTGCATTGTCCGCAGCCTTCGCAGATCTGCTGCTGAAGGTCGAACTGGATGTTGCCGAACTCGGCGGCCCAGACCGGGTACTCGGTTTGGCAGATCCGTCGGCCGACGGTACCCGAGAGATGTTTTCGGCCTGACTTGAGCATTTGATCATGCCAGGGGCAGCGTTTGATGGAGATCGTGAAGCCATCGGCGGTCTTCTGGGTCTCGAATTCAAACTCCTCGAGGGTCAGCCGCGTCGTCAGGCATTTCTGGAGGGCATCGATTCCCTGATCGACTTGCAGCGCGGTTTTGAGCATCCGCGCCTGAATTTTGGGCAGGACTTTCCAGACTTGTTCGTCAGCTTCCAACGCGGCGACCAAGCCGTGCTTCTCCTCGACCTTCATGAACCACAAGCCATCGACGGCGGTGTAGCAGCGCCGGAAGTACTGAGCCACTTGTTTGTCCGTCAGCATTGTTGATGATCCTCAGAATGCTGTGGGTATTATCGCATGGTCGTCAATACCGAGGGAGAACATTTGGGGCGGGGCCGCGTGACGCCCGTAGGGCGAACGCGGGCTTCGCCGCGGCAGGCGATCCGGTGAGCGGAGGGGAAAAGGGCGGACGAGGGGTAAGGTTACTTCTTTGATGAGGAGTCGGGGAAGAGTTTACTTCTGCGCTGCGGAGCCCTGAGTTTCGTCCGTGGGGGGCGATGGGACGGCGCTGACGGTGTTCGTCTGGAGTGCTGCAGCCATCTGGTGAATGAGTTCGGTAACGGCGGCTTTCAAACAGTTGTCGGGATGAACGAAAACGACCGGTTCGTCAGCCTCCGAGAAATGCGCCTCAAAATTGGTGCTGATGTTAATGGAACTCTGCCACACCACATCCGTCGAGGAGGCGAGCCGGAGCGTGATACTTTGCAAATCCACGCTAGCTTGGATCTCGGTTTTTTCCCTGGCGGTTGCTCCCATGGTGACGAGCACCCCCGCCAGGCTGAACAATGCGGCGCCTGTGATCTCGGCTTCTTCGGCCCCTTTGTTGACGCGTCCCTGGCCGTAATACTCGGCGATGGTGGCGCTGAGTTCGTAATCCGCCGGCTGGCTACTGGACGCGTCGATCACGTTCTTGAACAGCTTGCTGGCTTGCAAGTGCGTCACGACCATCTGGGTCACGGCGTCGGCGATTTCCTTGTTCTTGTAGCCATCGCGACAATTCGTCCGGTAGGTGTACACATCCTTTACAAAAGTCTTCTGCGTGACCGGCGTTGTCTGGTCACGAAACATCTCGACGCGCAGCGTCTTGTCGATCTTCGGTCCCTGCCACTGATCGGCGTCCGTGAGCTTATATTGGACGGTGTGAGCGCATCCGACGGCTGACAGCATTGCCAAGCCAACAATCAATTGAAGTCTCATGGACAGTCTCCTGCTGATGGTCATCACGTGTCCATTTCCGCATCGCCGTCGAACCGATGTGGCGCACTGCGCTCGATGGCCGCATGCTCTCCGGACACCGACAGATCCTAGCTCTCACGGCGAGTGTAACTTTCCGGGTTCATTCACGCAAGGCTAATAAGCGGTGAGTGCGTTCGTCGGACTCGGCTTCCGCCTTCGCCATCCACCTTCGCTAAAGCTTCCGCCTCCGCTGAAGCTACGGCGGACAAGTCGGGCGTTCGCGCCCTACAATCCGGAGAGGAGAAACGCGCCGACAGAGCCCCGAAAAGAATTCGGGGTAAACGGCGGCGGCTCACCGGGAGGTTCGCCCTCCCACGCGACAGAAGCTGGCGCGCTCGGCGAGCACGCCCTACCGAATCAGCGCGCCATGTAGTGGGGGTGCTGGGGTGAATAAGGGTGAGGAAGGCTGAGCGTCACGTCCATGGCGGGCTGGGCGGGCATGGACGGACAATATTACATCGCTTGTTGATTGACAGGCTATCGTAGTGTGATATGTTACGCGCGTGATGGTTGAAGGTCGACATGCGAAACTGGTATGACGAAGTGAGCGAAGAACCGGAAACGACAGAGATGCTTCGACAGGCTCAGCATGACAACCGGGGAAATGACGCGGCGGGCTAGGCCAGCCCGCCCTACCGGGGAGGGCGTACACCGAGACAAGGGGGCCTCATACATTAAAATTACCAAACGAACCCAAGTTTATTCAAGCCGGCGTGGAACTTTGTCCGGACGAAAGCCAAAAACGAACCCAAATTTTGGGGTGTCGAGCAGACATACGAGCCGGTTCCTGCTATGCGTCGTGGGGCAACGATATCAGGCGGTCAACTTCAAGAAGTTGACGAGGATGCGCTTGCCGTTTTCGGTGAGGATGGATTCGGGATGGAATTGCACGCCCCAGATGGGGAATTGTTTGTGGCGGAGGCCCATGATTTCGCCTTCGGGCTTGGTCTCGGCGGTGATCTCGAGGGAGTCGGGCAACGTGTCGCGTTTGACGAGGAGCGAATGGTAGCGGGTGGCGGTGAAGGGATTGGGCATGCCTTCGAAGAGGTCGCGGCCATTGTGGTGGATGGGCGAGGTTTTGCCGTGCATGAGGCGGTCGGCGCGGACGACGTCGCCGCCGAAGACGTGGCCCATACATTGGTGGCCGAGGCAGACGCCGAAAGTGGGGATGGTGGGGCCGAAGGTTTTGATGATGTCGTTGGACAGGCCGGATTCGCGGGGCGAACAGGGGCCGGGCGAGATGACGATCCGGGACGGTTTCAGGGCGCGGATCTGGTCGAGCGTGATCTCGTCGTTGCGGGAAATTTTCATGTCCACGCCCAACTCGCCGAGATACTGCACGAGGTTGTACGTGAAGCTGTCGTAATTGTCGATGACCAGCAGCATGCGCGAGACGGTACGATAAACGGGAGCGCCGACCAAGTCAAAAGACAGGCCCGCTTTTGCTCTTGCGACGATGTGGATCGTCGTGCAATGTACTGACTATGAACTCGGTGCCGCCTTATCTTGTCAACCAGCCGCCGCCGCCGCCGAGGCGGACGGGGTGGATTGTGTATGCCGTGATTGTGACGTTTTTCCTGTTTCTGAGCGTGCTGGCGAATCTGGTGTTGTTTGCCGCGGCGTTTGGGGCGGGCGGAGCCGATGCGATCACCGTGACGAGCCATCGCGGGCGGTACGAGGAACGGTATCTCGAAGGCGAAGAGGATGCGAAGGACAAGATCGCGGTGATTTACGTGCAGGGAGTGATCAGTTCTTCGGAGGACGGCTATGCCAGCGAAGAAGGCATGGTTGCGGACATCGAGGACCAGCTTCAACAGGCGGTCGATGACAAGCACGTGAAGGCCATTATCCTGCGGATCGATTCGCCGGGCGGCGAGGTGGTGGCGTCCGATACGATTTATCAAGCGGTGGTGGCGGCGCGCGAGAAGAAGCCGGTGGTGGCCGACATCGACACGATGGGCGCGTCGGGCGCGTACTATGTGGCGGTCGGGGCGGACTACATTGTGGCGAATGAATTGAGCATCACGGGAAGTATCGGGGTGATCATGGAGAGTTTTACGTTCAGCGGTCTCGCGGACAAGGTGGGGATCAAGTTTTACACGTTCAAGTCCGGCAAGTACAAAGACATCTTGAACCCGACGCGGGAACCGACGGAAGACGAGAAGGCGCTGGTGCAGGGGATGGTGATGGAGGTGTACGACAAATTCGTCGGCATCGTGGCGCAGGAACGCGATATGAAGGTGGATGATTTGAAGAACGGGCTGGCCGATGGGCGCATCCTGTCGGGCAAACAGGCGTTGGACGCGGGCTTCGTGGATGGCCTCGGGTATTTCGAGGACGCGATCGACAAGGCGGAGGAACTCGCCTCGATCAAGAAGGCGCGGGTGATTCGGTATGTGCAGCCGTTCAGTCTGCGCAACCTGCTTCGATTCATGGGCAAGAACGACAACGCGAAAATCCAGATCCAGTTGACGCCGGATGTGCTCAAGTTGCAGGCGGGGCACATGTATTTCCTGCCGTCCTACATGTTCCACTGAACCTGACTACGATTTCGGTTCGTCCTTGAGGTGATCGATTTTTCCGCCCCAGGAAAGGACGGTGGCCAGGCCCTTTTCCTTCTCGGCCATGACCTTGTCGCCTGCTCGCATGTAGTACATCGACAGGCTCGTGTGCGCGAGCATGTCGTTGGGACTGATCTCGATCGCGCGTTTGCCGGCTGCAATCGCATCGGGGATTTTGTTCGCGCGCAGGTAGGCCATCCCGAGCGCGTGCCAGGCATCGAAGTACGATGGGTCGATCTCCACGGCTTTCCGGTAACACTCGATGGCCTTGTCATATTCCGCCATCGCGAATTCCGCCATGCCCTGGTCGTAATGCTCTTCTTTCGTCATGTTCTTCGATGCGTTGGCGCGGCTTGTGTTGGTTTCTCGACAATGATGGGAATCGCTCCGATCATTTCTTCGTCACCAGCGTCAGAATTGCTTCCACCAAGCCCGGCACGGTATGAACCTTCGCTTCGATGGCGACTTCCAATCCCGTCTCGCGAGCGGCTTGCGATGTTTGCGGTCCAATACTGACAAATCGCATTTGCGGATACTGTTTCATCAGCGCCGGAACATCCACCAGGTTGCAGAAATTTACCACTGTAGACGAACTGGTGAACGTCACGATGTCGGCGCCTTCGCTGAGCAATCGTGCGCGATGGCCGTTGCGATCCTCGGTGTCGGGCACAGTTTGATAGGCATCCAAATCGTCCACAATGGCTCCCAGTTCCTCCAACCCGCGCGCCAGTCGCTGGTCGGCTAAGTCGGCACGGGGCATGAGCATTTTCAGGTTCTCGCAACTTACCGATTTCTTGAATTCCGCCAGCAACGCCTCGGTCGTAAACTCCTTTGGCTGCAAGTCCACCTCCAAGTGCAACTCGGCGAGTTTCTGTGTCGTCACCGCGCCAATCGCCGAAATCTTCACGGGACCAATCTCGCGAATGTCCTTGTGGTGCGCAAAGAACTCCCGAAAAAACGCGTCCACACCGTTGGGGCTGGTGAAGATCAACCAATCATATTCGCCCAAGCCCTCAACAGCTTCCCGCAATGGCGCAAGATTCTGGGGCGGCTTGATGCGGATCGTAGGAATTTCCAGGACATCCGCGCCAAGCTCGGTGAGTTGACGCACCAGTTCACTCGCCTGCTCGCGGCTGCGCGTGACGACGATCCGCCGTCCGAACAACGGGCGCTGCTCGAACCAGTTCAGGTTCTCGCGTAAACGAACCACCTCGCCCACAATCGTGACGGCAGGTGGCTTGAAATCCGCTTTAGAAGCGACGGCGGCGATTGTGGCCAGGGTGCCTTGAATCGTTTGTTGCCTTCCTGTGGTGCCCCAACGGACCATGGCGACCGGAGTTTCCGGCGACGCGCCGTGCCGGATCAATTCCTCGGCAATGGTGCCGATACGTTCCACTCCCATGAGGATGACGCGTGTTCCGAAGAACTTTGCCACACCCGCCCAATCCACCTGGGTTTCTTCCTTTGTCGGGTCTTCGTGTCCCGTAATGACCATAAAAGCCGTGGCGACCGCCCGATGGGTCACCGGGATTCCCGCGTAGGCTGGCGCGGCTATCGACGAACTGATCCCGGGGACGATCTCAAATTGGAAACCAGCCTTGCGCAGTTCTTCGGCCTCTTCCCCGCCACGCCCGAAAACGAACGGATCGCCACCTTTCAGTCGTGTGACGATCTTTCCCTGACGCGCCTTCTCAACGAGGAACGCATTGATCTCGTCCTGCGTGAGGGTATGTTTTTTTGACATTTTGCCCGCGAAAATGATTTCCGCATCTGGTCGCGCATGCTTCAGGAGCGACGGATTCACCAAATTGTCGTAGACAATTACCTCGGCGAGTTGAATGCACTCCAGCCCGCGCACGGTGATCAGGCCGGCGTCACCGGGTCCAGCTCCCACCAGATACACTTTGCCTTGCTTCGTCATGTGAGAACCTGCTTCGCGGCCCGCTCACCCAAATCTGCCGGGTCACTCATCGGCCCGGCAATATCCACACGATGGACGTCCTTGCCCTCGGGACTAAACGTCGCGCCGATCAACCGCAATCGCTCGCCTTCCGCTCTGGCATAGGCGGCGTACGGCACCTGACAACCACCGCCCAGTGCCCGCAGGAAAGCTCGTTCGGCGGTCACACAAGCCGCCGTGTTCGCGTCATTGATGCCCGCCAACGCCGTGCGTGTCTCGGTGTCCGCCTCGCGAACCTCACACGCGATGGCGCCCTGCCCCACTGCCGGAATCATTGTGTCGAAACCGATCTCCTTCCAGTGAAAGTTTCCAAATTGCTTCCAGAGTCCTAGCCGTTGCAATCCGGCTGCGGCAAGGATGAGCGCAGCCAGCGAATCCTTCTCCACGAGCTTACGCAAACGAGTTTCCACATTGCCGCGGATTTCCTCGATTTGCAGGTCAGGCCGTCGCGCTAACAGCTGTGCGCGACGCCGGATGCTGCTGGTGGCGACGCGTGCACCGTTTGGCAACTCCACGATTGATTGGAACGCTTTCGAAATGAACACGTCATGAGCATCTTCACGCGATGGCACGGCACCGATCGTCAGCCCGTCAGGCAAGAGGGTCGGCAGGTCTTTCATGCTATGCACGGCCACGTGGATATCGCCATTGAGAAGCTGTTCCTCGATTTCTTTGGTGAACAGCCCCTTGCCACCACCGGCAACGAGCGAAAGATTCACGAAGTTATCACCGCTGGTCTTGATGATCTTGGTTTCCGCCCGGAGCGCTGGGTTCGCCTTCTGCAAAAGCCCGCGGATAATCTCCACCTGCGCCAACGCTAGCGGACTCCCACGCGTGCCAATGATTAACGGCTTCATGACACCTGAGGGCGGGCGGGATTGCGCACCGGCGCGTCGGCGGCGCGACGGCGGTATCGGTCTTCGACAGCGCCACGGTTGCTCTCCAGCCAGTCCGCGAGACGACGCACGTGCTGGGCAATCAGCACTTGGCACGCGGCGATCTCGCGTTCGCGGGCCGCCATGTTCGCCCGCGCGATCTGTTGAAGATCATCAATGTCGTAGAGGTACACGCCGTCCAGTTCGTCGCACGCCCGTTCGATGTCACGGGGCACCGCGATATCGATGAGAAACAGTGGGCGCTGTCGCCGCATCCTCATCAAGGGAGCAAGCTTCTCCTTGGTGAGGATCGGGTGTGGCGCCGCAGTCGAACTGATGACGATGTCCACCTCGGGAAATTCGCCTGGCCACTGGTCGTAGGAGATTGCCCGCCCCTGAAGTTGACCGGCCAGGGCTTCCGCCCGTTCGTTCGTTCGGCTGCAGACCAGAATTGCGCCCGCGCCGCGACTCTGAAGAGCGCGCGCGGTCGCGGCACTCATCTCTCCGGTGCCGATGACCATCACCGTGCATTTGCCGAGTTTGCCAAAAATCTTTTCCGCGAGGTCGACCGCAACCGTGCCGACGGACGTCGAGCCGCGCGTAATGGCGGTGGTGGACCGGATGTGCTTGGCGGCGGAGAACGCCTTCTGGAAAACACGATTGAGGACCACCCCCGTTGTACCGGCGACTTGTGCGACAGAGTACGCGTCTTTCACCTGGCCGAAGATCTCGGTCTCACCGAGCACCATGGAATCGAGCCCGCAGGCGACTTCGAGCAGGTGTTGGATGCACGAGTCGTCACGGTGCTCGTAGAAATGGGCGTCCATGCGATCGGTCAAGCGGTGATGGTCGTGGAGAAACTCCCGTACGGAGCGGGCGGCTTCACTGACGTTCTCCACGAGAGCATACACTTCCACCCGGTTGCACGTCGAGAGGATCACCGTCTCGTGCAGGGGGCTGGCGGCAAGCAACCGGGTGTGCGCGTCGGCGAGGCTCGTCTTGGCAAACGCCAGTTGTTCGCGCACTTCCACGGGCGCGCTTCGATGATTCAAGCCGATGACAATCAGGTTCATGGCTGAAGCAGATTCACTCCCCAGAATCCGATAAGCATCAATGCAAAGGACGCCATCGATGCCACCGCGACCTTTCGCCCCCGCAACGTCCATAATCCCCGCGCCGCAACGAGCGCGCCGTACAGCACCCACACCGACGATGCCCAGATAATCTTCGGGATCGTCCAATGACCCACGATGTGATACGAGACCATGCCACCCACCATGCCCACGGTCAGCATCGCAAACCCCATGATCAACAACCGGAAATGGATGACGTCGAGTTGTTCAATCGACGGCAGGAGCAGAAACGAGGAAGTGAGCCGTCGCGTCTTGAGTTGACGTTCTTGAAACAAGTACATCGCACCGGTCACAAAAGCCAGTGCGAAGGCGCCGCAGGCAACGACGGCAATCGCTGCATGAAATTCGATCCACGCGCTATGGCGCGGCGGTGTAGCCTGCACGACATCCACAGGTAACAGCAGTGCTGCCAGGCAAATCAAAAGCACCAACGGGGCCGTAAACGCGCCAAGAAATGAAACGCGGTAGGACGGACCGATTAACAAGAAGAACAAAACCGCCGCCCACGCGATAAACGCCTGCGTCTCGAACAAATTCGTCAACGGACACCGCCCGTCCGCTTGTCCACGCAGGTAGAGGAAAATGGTGTGGAAGAAGAACCCGGTGATCACGACGAAGTAATTGGCGCGTTGCAATGCCGCTCCGCCGTCGCCCGCGCGAAGGCGACGGAGGGTCACCGCGCAGCTGGCCGCGTAGAAAACCTGTGCAATCCAAAGAAACGTTCGATCAGTAATCATGTTTTATCAGCGCGTCGCGCCGCGCTCATTCTTTTCAAGAGTTCAGGATACCCGTGACCGAGAAAGCGTTCAAGATCGCGGCGCAACCGCTTGGCAAACGCCGGACTGGCTCCCCCCGTCGAAATGGCGAGTAAAATTCCGCCGCGACGCACGTGGGACGGAACGATGAAATTACCAGCCGACGGCGGGGCAATACAGTTGACCAGCACCCGGCGCCGCTTCGCTTCGGCGCACACAGACTCGTTGATGGCCAGATCGTTCGTCGCGGCAATCGCGAGGGACGCGCCGCGGAGGTCGCCCCGTCGGTACGGCCTACGCACCCACCGAACCCGCTTGCTTCGTGCCAACCGGCGGATCGTTGCATTGCTTTCGGGACTGATGACGGTCACCCGCGCTTTGGCCGCAAGCAGCGTGCGGATCTTGCGTGCGGCGACACCGCCCGCGCCGATGACGACGACGGGTCGGTCCGCGAGATCGAGAAACAGTGGATAGTGCATCACAGAAAGTGGCAGCGGGGGCGACGCCGTCGTCACCCCCGCCATCCGTTCATTGGAAGGGCCGTAAGCCAGATTCTGTTTCTGATAGCCATTTATCTATGCGACCGGTACCCGCGGCTTTCGCCCCGAATTGCTTCGAGGCACTGATGCGGGCCACATCTCGCCGCCTATTTGGTCTTGCTCCCGATGGGGTTTTCCGTGCCGCCGATATCACTATCGACGCGGTGGGCTCTTACCCCGCCATTTCACCCTTACCCGCCCCAGAAGCTGACGAGGCGGGCGGTTTGTTTTCTGTGGCACTGTCCGTCAACCCGACGTTACATCGGGCTGCCCCCGCTTGCGAGGGGCATCGCGCCCTGGGGAGTCTGGACTTTCCTCCAAGCCCGTTCAGGCTCAGCGGCTATCCGCCCTTCCAAATCGAATTCAAATCAAACAACACGCCGGCCATCCATCATTCCGGCTGCCAATATAAGATGCGTCCGCAGTAATCGCAACTGGTCAACTCGGTGCCGTGTTTGGCGGTATGGACCAATTGCGGTGGGATATTCAGATGGCATCCACCACAATTCCCATTGCGAATCGGAACGACCGCGAAATCACTCTTGCTGCGCATCAGCCGTTCATAGCGGTTCAACGCGTCCGGATCGATTTCCTGCGCGAGTTGTTGTCGCTCGCTCACCACCTGCTTCAATTCCTCGTCGATAATCGCAATGCGTTTCTGGAGATCGGCCCGCTCGGTCGCCACTTTGGCTGTGATCTCTTTCAGGGTCACCTGCTCCGTCTTCACCGAAGGCTGAAGTTGATCGCTCTTCTCCATCACTTCCAACTCGCGTGTTTCAATCTCATCGATTTCCTGTTCGACCTTGGCGATTTCCTTCAGCAATGCCTGGTATTCCGTGTTCGACTTGATCTGGGAAAGCTGTGTCCGGTATTTGGCGATCTGGGTGCGCTTGGACTCAGCGTCGATCTCCCATTTCTTGCGCTCGGCCTCAATGTGTTTCGCCTCGTCTCGCAACCCCTCCAGACGAGCGGACTCTGCCAACAGGCGTTGTTCAGCCGCCGCGACCTGTTCGGGAATGCGCATCCGTTCCATCTTGAGTTGCGCAATCCGCCGGTCACGGTCCTGCACTAACAGGAGTTTTTCAACAGCTGGCAACATGACATTCATAATTAGTGTAAAGGGCCGCGCACAATGTGTCAACGCCGCGCCCGGCCTCGCTTTCCCATGAGTTGATCGACGTATTTGCCCAGAATATCCGCCTCCAGGTTCACCAAATCACCTTCCCGGCACGCCCGCAGGTTCGTGACCTCCCGCGTGTGCGGGATGATCCAGATACGGAACCAGTTGCGATTGACCCCCGCCACAGTCAGGCTGATGCCGTCGACCGCGATCGATCCTTTCTCCACCACATACCGCATCACCGAAACCGGCGCTCCGACATCCAGCACGTAATCCTTCCCCTCCCGTTCAAACCGCCGCACCTTGCCCCGCGCATCCACGTGGCCGAGCACAAAATGCCCATCGAGCCGCGCATCGGCGCGTAGCGGCCGCTCCAGATTAACCAAGGACCCGCATTGGACGAATTCGAGGTTTGTCCGCCGGAGCGTCTCGGCGAGCACATCGAACTTCAAAACGCCCCCGCGCGATCCGACTACTGTCAGGCACGCGCCATTGACCGCCACGCTGTTTCCGACGCGAAGCGACCGGCCAATCTTCGGCGCGCGAATGGTCAACTCCGTCGATCGCTTGCCCGCGTGGATCTTCTCCACGATGCCCGCTTCTTCAACGATTCCCGTAAACATGCCTCAAACGATAAGGACGCGTTTAGGGTGTGTCGAGCAAAGTCTTTTCACATCCGCAAGTCGCACGAATCCCGGCTCCGCGGTCATCGCATTCGCCGCGCCACAAGCGATACCCAAGCCGACGGCTTCCGCAATCGCCGCGCCGCGCAACAACCCAACCGCAATCCCGGCCATCATCGCGTCGCCGGAACCGATCGGGTTCTTCGCCTTCACGCGCGGAGGCGTCAACATCGCCACCACGCGCCCGGGCTTCTCGGATGCATACACGCTCTTCGCGCCATCGGTGATCACGGCATGTTGCGGCCCTTCCCTCACCAACTTGCGCAGCGCGCGCACCATGGCGGACGTTCGCTCGCAGTTTACTCGCGTTGCCGCCGCCAGTTCATCGCGATTGATCTTCACGAGAAACGGTCGGCGCTTCAACGCATTCACAAGTTGCGCCTTCTGCGCGTCGATTAGCACGGGAACGCCCAATCGTTGAGCCTCGGCGACCAACCGCGCATAAAAGTCGTCCCCGCAACCTTCGGGCACGGTTCCCGTCAGGACAACCAGCCTCGCCTTCCGCGCCTCCGTTGCAAACGCGCGCCGCACGCGCCTCACCTCGACCGACGTCAACGCCCCCGATTCTTCGACCAATTCCGTGGCGCCATTGCCACCCAGCAACGTCTGGCAAATCCGCGTCTCGACCTCAACCGGCACGATGCGCGTCCCGAATCGTTGCTGTTCCAGTTTCGCCCGTAACGACCTTCCACGAGCGCCACCGGCCACCGTCAACAGCCGCACGTCCGCCCCGAGAATCGACGCCACCCGCGCAACATTCACTCCCTTGCCAGACGCCGCTTCATCGACGTGCGTCGCGCGGTTGACTTTTCCGGGAACGAGTTCTTCAAACGCGAGCGTCCGTTGCCACGCCGGGGACAAACCAACGACGAGAATCATCGTCTTACGCTCGCCTCCAGCAGCATCTCGTCCTTGCCGATCCGCCGCCACCGACAATCCCGAAGCCGCGTAGCGTTCCCGACCCTGGCGACGCCTTCGCCCGCGACCGCCGCGACCGCACCGCGTCCGCCGATGATCATCGGCGCATAGAACAGCGCCACTCTGTCCACCAGCCGCGCATCGAAGAGCGACCCGAACAATTCGCCGCCGCCCTCCACCAACAGGCTCGTAATCTCCCGCCTCCCGAGGGCCTTCAATGCCGCCCACAAATCAATCCGCCCGCTCTTGTGCGGCAAGACGATTGCCTCGACGCCCTTCCGTGACAAATTTCGGCGCCACGCAACCGACGACAGGCTCGTCGTGAGAACCAACGTCCGCCGCCGGTGCTCGTCCCGGAAAACCTTCGCCGTCCTCGACACGCGTCCTCGTGCATCGATCACCACCCGCCACGGTTGTTGGCCGCGGACCCCATGCCGTACGGTCAACGCCGGGTCGTCGCGCACCACCGTGTTCGTGCCCACCAGGATGGCATCGACCCGCGCCCGCAACCGGTGCCCCTCGCGCCGTGCCGCCTCGCCCGTGATCCACTTCGCATCGCCCGTCCGCGTCGCGATCTTCCCATCGAGACTCATGCCCGCCTTGGCGATCACCAACGGCATCCCCGTTGTGATCCACTGATTAAACCCCTCATTCATCCCCGCCGCTTCCCCGGCCACCAACCCCGCCTCGACGCGAATCCCGGCTCCCCGCAACACTTTCAATCCGCGCCCGTTGTGTCTCGGATTCGGATCACACGCCGCAACCACCACCCGTTTCACACCTGCCGCGATAATCGCCTCCGTGCACGGCGGCGTCCGGCCCCACGTGCTGCACGGTTCGAGCGTCACGTATAGCGTCGCGCCCCGCGCGTTCACGCCGCGCAACGCAAACACCTCCGCATGCGGTCCACCCGCCCGCTTGTGCCATCCCTCTCCAACAACGCGTCCCTTCCGAACGAGCACCGCGCCGACCGCCGGATTCGGGCTGGTCTTACTCAACCCGCGCCGCGCCAGCGCCAACGCCCGCCGCATGAATTGTTCATCCTGTTTGCTGAAAGCCATGGCTCTGACTTTACCAGTTTGCCATCCCCAGCGCACCGAAGAATCCGCCGCAATCCGATGGTGGTACGAGCGTCCCGCCTACGGCTGTTTCATACCCCCCCGCGCTTTTCAAGCGCCCTTGATACTGTAATCGCAAGCAAATGATCAAAAGGCGGAAAGGGCTTGCACAGCCCTCTCCGCCTTCAGGTACGGCGATTACACTCGCCGCGCAATAAGCTTTATCCGCCTAAAAGTCCGAGCCCGACGACAGCACCCAGTCCGTAAACAGAAGAGTGAGCTTGAAACTCTTGCTCACGGTCTTTGTCTTTCCTTTAACAGTCACAGTTTCACTCCCCTTGCCACTAATCGTGGCCTTGGTGCTCTCTGGGACCCCGGTGCTCGTTAGCTTAATCTTGTCGGAAAACTTCACGCTTTTGACAGTGATGGTAATATTGGTGTCGTCGATCGCGGCATCGATCAAAGCGGTCGCGTCGGCTTTCAGCGCTGCCAGGCCGTTGGTGCCAAGGGTCAGCGTGAGTTGCTTTGTCGTGTTTGTATAAGTTCCCGAGTACTCATTGGTCCCGTGAATCAGACTGGCGGTTCCGTCACTCAGAAACGCGGCAGTCGCCGAATTCGTCTCGACAGTTTTAAATTTACCGGCTGTAAATGTAGCTACCAAGTCCAAGTTCCAGACTGAGTTCGTTGTTTGGCCGAACGCGGCCACCTGCCCAATGAATCCCGCCAGACATACTGCCGTGAAAAAAACAACCCGTGTGTGCTTCTTCATAGTTCCGTCTCCTTTGTGATTGGTGCCAGATACCAGGCTTGCGTGTGTGCATTACACCGCGCCTCGCTGCCGATCCGGCATCTTGTTAAGTCCATTCGCGCCTCGGCCGTGAATGGTTTCACAAGCCCAAGCCCCCGTCAAGACATTCCGGGAGTACGTTATTTCGCCGCTATCAGGCACCGACAAAGACGAGCTACCCGACCCCAAGCCTGTCGTTCGTCAAAACGACGACAACGCCTGGTAACCCACTGCGGACGATTCACTGATCGTTCAGTGAATCGATGGCGGATTGGGCAGCATTCCGGACGTCCTCATCGCGATCAGTCAGAAACGGCTGAATTAATGGGATGGCCCGCTTATCACCCAGGTCATCCAGCTCCTCAAGCGCCGCCGCATGGACCTCATCCGGCTGGTGTTGATCCAGCCCCGCAACGATCTGATCGTAGGCCGACGGGTCCTCCAGGTTGCCCAGTTCGTTCAGGATATCCGTCTTGACCTCCACACTATTCTCGTCACGAAATAGATAACCCAATGCGCTGGCAATCTGCGGTTTGGGAACCCCGGCATCCGCCAGCTTGGTCATCTCAGTGGCCATCGCCGACCGCTGGACCCGGTCCCCTGTCGTGTGGAAATTGCGGAGCATGTCCTGCAACCTGGAATCCAGGTTCTGCACCGGGATGTCACCCGCCAACGGCGCCGCCGTAAACGCCTCCGCCTGTGTCGGACTGTCCGCAGAGATTGGCAGCGCGACCACGTTGGAATTGTCACCGACCGCCGGGCCCGTTCCCTCAACCTTCGATCCCGAACCCATGGCCAGGGCCGACTCAGCGTTCTCCGTCTGACCGGTACCCTGTGCAGTCTTCGAAGAAGGAACCGCAGTCTGTGTCCTGCCGCAGCCGCTGGCAAGAAAGGCGAGAAGGACCAGACTGGTAAGGAAGGACTTCAATATATGCATCGCGTCTGAAAACTTCCCAGCCGTTTCAGCCAGAGTCGACCTGATCAAACCAATCGCCATCATCGCCCCGATACTGGCCAACACCAGAATCCTTGTCAAGGAGCCGCTCCCCCATACGCTGAGTGATGGCGATTTCCGTCCTCGTCACAATGTTTCCAACCAGGGAGCGCCTTCCGAATCATCAGGCGACCCCTTGCCCCATCACGGCCACGAATACTGCTTGATACCTCCCGTTTGCCCGGCTTCCCGGTTGCCTTTCAGGAAGTAACAAGAAGAGTTCGCCTCGTGGACCGCAAAGATGGTGGAAACCGGCGGCGGAGCCGTGGGAACCGGCTGCTGCGCACCACCCATTGCGTAGGCCAGACCACCACCGCCAACCACTCGTGCGCCACCTTTCCCCCCATACAGCATGATCGTCCCCGGTTGGACCTGCACTTGGAGTTGTTGTTCCAGTGGATCCTGTTGCGCATTCCATTCCGCATACTTTCGATTCGCGGCCTCCAGGTATCGTCGGCCATCATCGTCAAAGTGTGCGCAGACGATCGTATGATTGGTCAGCGCCAGCTGCGCGACATAGCCCCCCGTCGGGAGAGCGTTGATCGCGCCATCGACGTGGAACACCGGAATCACCTCCACATTGTTTGCGTTGGCCATCTGGTTGGCCCGTTGCTGTTCCCTCGCCAGTTCCTCCTGGGCTTGCTGCTTCTTGACCGCCGCCGCCGCCGCCTCAGCCTCGCGCTGTTCACGGAGGCGTTCCTTGGCTTGCATCTCGACCATGTGCTGCAGTACCGCCGCCGACTCTTGCGCCCGGTACGCCGCGGCCTTCTGTGGATCGTAACCAAATCGCCGCTGAAGCTCCGGCGGAAGTTTTTCCAGCGGGATCGACGCCACGCCTGTCTCGTGAAAGATGGTAACTGATGCCGAGGTGACCGTGCGCCACGTGACGTTCGAATAGGTGATGCCATCAACCATGATCGTCGTGGGTAACGTGTTCGTGTCCTCAGCAAACGATGCGGCAACAGCGAACACAAACAACAGGACTGCAACACGGATGGCTTTCATCGCGATGTCTTCTTTCAGCTACGGCATCGACAGGGTAACACCGGCCGGGTTGCGCGGCAAGGCTTCACAACCCGCGCGTCTCTGGGCTTTCTGCAAACAGCGCTTCGGCGAACTGCTTCGGCTCGAATGGCTGCAAATCATCCACCTGCTCACCCAAGCCGATGAACTTGACCGGGATTTTCAGCTCGCGGGCAACGGCGATAACGATGCCACCTTTGGCCGTGCCATCCAGCTTGGTGACGATCAAACCGGTGACGCCAAGCGCCTGATGAAACTCGCGGGCCTGGTTCAGCGCATTCGTGCCCGTCGTGGAATCGAGCACGAGCAGAACCTCGTGTGGCGCAGTCGGCGCCTTCTTCTGGAGTGAGCGGTGCATCTTCTTCATCTCCTCCATCAGATTTTTCTTCGTATGCAGCCGCCCGGCGGTATCGATGATCAGGTAATCAACCTTCCGATTGATCGCCGCTTCCAACGCGTCGTACGCAATCGCCGCCGAATCCGCGCCGTACTGTCCCGCGATCACCTCGCAGCCAACGCGCTGACCCCAAATCTTCAACTGTTCGATGGCCGCCGCCCGGAACGTGTCGCACGCCGCCAGCAGCACCGTATTCCCCTGCTCCTTCAACACATGCGCCAGCTTGGCTGCGGACGTCGTCTTGCCCGTTCCATTGACGCCCGCCAGCAAAATGACCGTCGGCGCTTGCGGCGCCTTCGCCAATCCCGGCGTGGCAATCCCTAACTCCCTCTCAATCTCCGCGCGCGCAATCGCAAACACATCCACCTCACCGGATTGTTTCGCGGCTTCCTTGGTCAGCTCGACGATCTTGACCGCCGTATCGACTCCGATGTCTGTCGAGATCAGCGCGGCTTCGAGTTCTTCGAGCGACTCGGCATCCAGTTTCGGCGCGCGCGTAACGATCCGTCTGATTTCGGTCGTGAGTTTCTCCTGCGTCTTGCGCAGTCCGTCTCGAAATTTCTGGAATAGTCCCATCAGGTTTTCGTCCCTAAAAGTGATTTGAGGGCCTCGACCCGTTCATACGGCACTTTGATCTTGCCGAGAATCATACCGTCGCGGCCGGAGGAACCGTGGCAATCGCTGCCGCCCGTGGCGCACACGCCGAGCGTCTCGGACATCTTCAAGTACCGCTCGGTCTGCGCGGGCGCGTGGCGCGAATGCCACACCTCAATCCCCGCCATCCCTTGGGCGACCATGTCGTGGATGCGTTCGTCGAGGGTGTTCAATCCTGGATGGGCCATCACCGCCAAGCCGCCGGCCCGCGTGATGTGCCCGATGGTTTCCGTGGCTTCCATGCGATACCGTTCGACGTACGCCGGCTTGCCCCGCTTGAGAAACCGCGTGAACGCCTCATCCACGCTCGACACATGCCCGCGTTTCATCAACGCCATCGCCACATGCGGCCGACCAACGGTGCCAGACTCCGCGCAGGCGCGTACATCCTCAATCGTCAGCGCAATCCCCAGCGCATTCAGTTTCTTGACGAACTCCTCGGCGCGCTCTTCACGCACACGCGTGGCATGGTTCAACACGGCGCGCAAGTTCGGGTCACGCCACGCGTCGCCGAACAAATACGCCAGCATGTGAAGTTCCTGCGCCCCGCAACGGCTGGTAATCTCGACCCCGGGGATCACCTCAACGCCCAGCTCCTTGCCCGCCGCCAGGGCCTCGGGGATTCCGTTGATCGTGTCGTGGTCGGTGACGGCGATGGCGGTGAAGCCAAGGCGCGCCGCGTGTTGGACCAACTCGCGCGGCGTGAATGAGCCGTCGGAGTAGCGCGTGTGCAGGTGCAGATCCGCAAACCGCGGTGGTTGCGCGGCCGAACTCATCGGGTGGACGTGGAAGTGCGCGACGGACGAGTCAGATCGGCCTTCAGGCGGTCGAGGATCCCGTTGACGAACGCGCCGGACTCGCGCGTGGAAAATTTCTTCGCGATATCGACTGCTTCATTGATGCTGACGACGGGCGGGATATCGTCGCGGAACAGCATCTCGTAGATGGCGAGCCGGAGAATGTTGCGGTCGACCGCGGCCATGCGCGGCAGGTCCCAGTTTTCGGTGTACCTAGCAATCTTCTCGTCAACCGCAGCGCGGTTCTCCAAGACGCCACGCACCAGTTCCTCGGCGAACTTGTGGCCCATCTCTCCCACTTCCGCTTGCGTCTCCCAGAACAACGCCAACGCCTCATCCAATTTACCGCCATTCATGTCAAACTGGTAAAGGAACTGCACAACCAGCTCCCGGACCGCACGACGTGTGACGTATGGCTTTACTGACTTTTCCATACCCGTGCCATCTCGATCGCGGTCAATGCCGCTTCGCGACCGCGATTGTGTTCCTTGCCGACGCAACGCACCCGCGCTTGTTTCACCGTCTCGGCTGTGACGATGCCAAAAACTGTTGGTACGCCCAGAAGAATCGAAATGTTCGTCAGACCGTGCGCGACCGCGTCACCAATATGCTTCGCATGTCGCGTTTCGCCCTGCAACAGGACGCCCAACCCGATCACGCAATCGCATTTGCGGCTTCGGGCCAGTTTCGCCGCCGCGGCGGTGACTTCGAAGCTGCCCGGCACTTTCAACACTTTGATGTTGCGCATGTCCGCGCCCGCCTTGGCCAGGGTATCGAGGCAGTTCGCCAGCAACGCGTCGGCCAGGTCGGTGTTGTACCGCGCCGCGGCAATCCCAAATCGCAGCCCGCCCGCGGAAAGATGTCGCTCGGTTTTGCGGGCGCGAAGCATGGTTACAACGCGTGCCCCATTTTCGATTTCTTCGTTTCGAGGTACTTGGCGTTGTGCGGCGTGGGCGCGGCGCGAATGGGAACCTGTTCGACAATCTTGAGGTTGAAGCCCTCCAGGCCGACAACTTTCTTTGGATTGTTCGTCAGCAAACGAATGCTGTGCAGACCGAGATCGACGAGGATTTGCGCGCCGAGGCCGTATTCGCGTAAATCGGGTTTGAACCCGAGCTTCTCATTGGCCTCGACCGTGTCGAGGCCCTTTTCCTGGAGAGCGTACGCGTGGATCTTGTTGGCGAACCCGATCCCCCGCCCTTCCTGCCTCATGTACACGAGAACGCCTTCACCTTCTTGCGCAATGCGCTTCAACGCGTCGTGCAGTTGCGACCCGCAATCGCACCGCAGCGAGCCGAATACGTCACCCGTGAGACATTCGCTGTGGACGCGAACGAGGACGTTCTCTTTGCCCCGCACTTCCCCCATGACGAGCGCCGCGTGATGCTGGCCGTCCACGAGGGAGCGGTAAAGATGCAGCTTGAACTCGCCGTGCGCCGTTGGCAGCGACACTTCCTGCTCTTTCGCGACCAGTTTCTCCCGCATCCGCCGATACTGGATGAAGTCGCGAATCGTACACATCTTCAGGCCGAATTGTTCCTTGAACTTCATCAAGTCTGGCAATCGCGCCATCGTGCCATCTTCGTTCAGGATCTCGCAAAGCACGGCCACCGGAAACAGTCCGGCCATTTTCACCAGGTCCACCGACGCTTCGGTGTGCCCGGCCCGACGCAGCACGCCGCCTTCGCGTGCTTGGAGCGGGAAGATGTGGCCCGGCGACACCAGTTGTTCGGGCGTCGCATTTGGATCGGCCAACACGCGAATGCTGCGGGCGCGGTCGTGGGCGCTGATGCCCGTCGTGACGCCGTCGCGCGCATCGACGCTGACCATGAAATCGGTCTTAAAACTTTCCCGGTTCTCCGCGACCATCCGACCGATTCCGAGCACCTTGAGGCGTGATTCCGTCGTTGGGACACAGATCAGGCCCCGCCCATGTTTCGTCATGAAATTGACCGCCTCGGGCGTGACCTTTTCGGCAGCCATGATGAGATCGCCTTCGTTTTCGCGGTCTTCGTCGTCGGTGACGACAATAATCTGCCCCTGACGAATGTCCTCAAGGCATTCCTCAATCGAATTGAAGTGGACCGACGGCATCTGGGATTTATCACTCATGACGACTGGTGAATGATACCAGTAACCGTCGCGGAAGGCAAACGCGGTGCGTTCAGTCGCGTGCTGGTTCGAAACGGACACCTTTGACGTGCAGCAGCACGACCCAGAAGCGGTAGAGGTCGAGGTGGTCGCCCAGACGGGCATAATTCTTGTCCATCAGATCGCGGATGATCGTATCCATCTCCGAATACTGCATGGCCGTCTTGATGGCAATGTCTTGAAGATCAATCTTTGCCTTGAGCCCTCGCTTTCCGTTCAACGCCGCAAGCAAAAATTTCACGGTGCGCTGGTTAAGCCCCATCTTTTCCACGTGCTCGTACAAATCCTCGGGAAACTGCACCAGCTCGAAAAAGCGCTCGGGCACGGACGCGGGAAATTTCACCTTTCCCACGAACGTCTTTTCCACGACGACCGCCTCGACAGGGATCTTCTCACTCATGGGCCGTACGGTAGTAAGTTCAATCGGGAGACTCAACCAAAAAACCAACTGGCCGACTTGCATCCGCATGCAGCCTCCACATGACGCAGCCCTTTCCGCGAGATGCTGCGCGTCATTCCTAAATTGACACGGTTTCACCCCCCCGTTAACGTAACCCCGCCATGAACGGCACCGAGTTGCTCAAACACACAGCGCTGTACGCCGCGCACCTCGAATGGGGTGCGAAAATGGTGCCGTTCGGCGGTTGGGAAATGCCGCTGCAATACTCGGGGATCTTGGAGGAGCACGCGGCGGTCCGCGAGCGGGTCGGCCTGTTCGATATCTCGCACATGGGCGAGTTTCTCGTCGCCGGACCAAACGCGGAGCGGGCGTTGAACGACTTGACCACGAACGACGTCAGCAAAATCGCGGTTGGCCAGGCTCAATATACATTGATGTGCAACGCGCAAGGCGGCATTATTGATGACCTGATTGTGTATCGGCTGGAACCAAGCGTCTACCTCGTGATTGTGAACGCTGGCAACCTTGAAAATGACTTCGTGTGGATGAACACCAACGCCACCGTGTCCCCGGTCATCGAAAACCTGAGCGATCGGTTTGCCGGTCTCGCGCTTCAAGGTCCGGCGGCGAGCAAATTCTTCGATTTCTCGGCGGCGCTCCCCCACTTTCACATTCAGCGTCAGGAAGTCTTCGGCAAGGAATGTTGGGTGGGGAGGACGGGGTACACGGGTGAGGACGGGTTCGAGCTGTTTTGCGAGGCGACCGACGCGGCCCATCTGTGGCGAATGTTGCTCGGTTGGGGGGAACAGTTCGGCATCAAGCCGTGCGGGCTGGGTGCGCGCGACACGCTGCGACTGGAGATGTGTTACCCACTCCACGGCAACGACATTACGGAGGAGACTTCACCGATTGAGGCCGGCCTCACGAAATTTGTGGCATTTGACAAAAAATCGTTTGTCGGTCGAGATGTCCTGATTGAGCAGAAACAGCATGGTGTTCGCCGCAAATTGATGGCATTCAAAATGACGGAGAAATCTCCGCCTCCGCGACCACACTACGCGATTGTGGCGGATGGGCGGGGAGTCGGCGAGGTCACCAGTGGCACACAATCGCCCACGCTCGGCACAGGCATCGGCATGGGCTACATCGAGACATCCAACGCAAAGACAGGCACAGCCATCGAGATTGAGATTCGCCACCGGAGATTTCGAGCCGTCATCGAGAAAAAACCAATCCTGAAAAGAGGCCCATGAACGTTCCGAAGAATCTGAAATACACGAAGTCCCATGAATGGGTGCGGATCGATGGCAATACGGCGGTCGTCGGCATTACCGACCACGCCCAAGATGAACTGACCGATGTCGTGTACGTTGAGGTGCCGGCCGTGGGAGCGCGCGTGGAAGCAGGCAAACAGTGTGCGGTGGTCGAAAGCGTGAAAGCGGCCAGTGACATTTATGCGCCCGTGTCCGGTGACGTTGCCGCAGTGAACGAAGAACTCGCCAGCGCGCCGGAGTTGCTCAATCAGGATCCCTACGGCAAGGGGTGGATGTTTACCATCACGATCAGCGACGCGGGCGAACTAAACGAATTGCTCAGCTCGGAGGATTACGCCCACCACATCGGCGCCTGACCATGCAAGACGCAGATCGGTTTGCCGACCGACATATCGGCAGCAGTCCGGAAGAAGTTCACGAGATGCTGCGCGTTGTCGGGTTTCCCACGCTCGATGCGATGGTTGATGCGGCTGTACCGTCGCAGATCCGATTGGCAAAACCACTTTCACTCCCGCCAGCGGGCAGCGAGAACGAGGTGCTCGCCGAGTTGAAGGAGATCTTCTCGAAAAACGCGGTGTGCCGCTCGTTTATTGGTATGGGGTATTACGATTGCATCGCCCCGCCCGTCATCCAGCGCAACATTCTGGAGAACCCCGGCTGGTATACGCAATACACACCGTATCAAGCGGAGATTTCCCAGGGACGGCTCGATGCGTTGTTGAATTTCCAGACCATGGTGTCCGACCTGACGGGTATGGAGATCGCCAACGCGTCTCTTCTGGATGAAGCGACGGCTGCGGCGGAAGCGATGGCCATGTGCCATGGGCTGCAAGGCAGCGAGGGGCGGAACACCTTCTTCGTTTCCGAGACCTGTCATCCCCAAACCATGGCGGTGGTCCAGACGCGCGCCGAGCCGCTGGGGATTGAAGTCGTTGTCGGCGACCACGCTAAATTTGCGCTGAACCAAAGGGTGTTCGGCGTGTTGCTCCAGTATCCCGCAACAGACGGTGGGATTTTGGATTACGAGCCATTCATTCGCGAGGTCCATCAACGTAAAGCATTGGCGGTGGTGGCAACCGACCTCCTCGCCCTTACGCTGTTGAAACCGCCCGGCGAGTTCGGCGCGGACGTGGCCATCGGCAGCGCCCAACGCTTCGGTGTGCCGATGGGATACGGCGGGCCGCACGCGGCGTTCTTCTCCACGCGCGATGCATTCAAGCGGCACATGCCCGGCCGGTTGGTCGGCGTCTCGAAGGACGCCCAGGGCCGACCAGCCCTACGGCTGGCGCTTCAGACTCGGGAACAACACATCCGACGAGACAAGGCGACCAGTAACATTTGCACCGCGCAGGTGCTGCTGGCGGTGATGGCATCCATGTACGCCGTGTACCACGGGCCCAAGGGATTGCGTCGAATCGCCAAACGAATCCACGCGCTGGCCTCAACCCTGTCAGCCGCGCTTGGCGAACCGCAGAATGGACCATTCTTCGACACGTTACGGTTTCGCAAGACGCCAAAGCCAAAGGGGGTGAATGTTCGCGAGTATCCCGACCGGTCATGGGGAGTGTCAATCGATGAGACAACAACGGCGGAGGATTTGCACCGGATGATAGGGCGACCCGTCGAGAATGCTTCCGGGCCAGGACTCGGCTTGTTCACTCGCGCCACATCGTTTCTTACTCATCCCGTTTTTAATCGGCATCATACCGAAACCGAGATGCTGCGGTATATCAAGCAACTCGAAGCCAAAGACCTGTCGCTCACCACGTCCATGATTCCTCTCGGGTCATGCACGATGAAATTGAACGCAACGGCCGAAATGCTGCCGGTGAGCTGGCCCGAGGTGAGCAAACTGCATCCCTTCGCGCCGGTGGAGCAGACTCAGGGGTATCAGATGCTTTTCCAAAACCTGCAAACCTGGTTTGCGGAGATCACCGGTCTCAACGCAGTTTCTCTGCAACCGAATGCCGGTTCACAAGGCGAGTATGCGGGCCTGCTGGTCATTCGAGAATATCACAAGCAGCGCGGACAAGGACGACGCGACGTTTGTCTGATTCCGGTCTCCGCGCATGGAACCAATCCGGCAAGCGCCGTGATGGCCGGGTTCCGCGTGGTTCCCGTCGCCTGCGAAGACGAAGGTGACATCGACATCGCGGATCTGCGCACGAAGGCACAGGAGCACCGCGATGATCTCGGCGCGTTGATGGTGACCTATCCATCCACTCACGGTGTCTTCGAGGAAACCATCCGCGAGATCTGCCAGATTGTTCATGAGAACGGCGGACAGGTTTACATGGATGGCGCCAACATGAATGCGCAGGTCGGATTATGCCGTCCGGGAGACATGGCGGCGGACGTCTGCCACCTCAACCTGCATAAGACCTTCTGTATACCGCACGGCGGAGGCGGTCCTGGTATGGGACCGATTGCGGTCGCTCCTCATCTGGCTCCGTTTCTACCGAGGCATCCTCTGACCCGGGTTGGTGCCTCGAAAGGAATCGGTCCCGTGTCCGCCGCGCCGTGGGGCAGCGCCAGCATTCTGGTCATCCCGTGGATGTACATTAAGCTGATGGGCGCGGACGGACTGGCGTACGCCAGCAAGATCGCCATTCTCAACGCCAACTACATGGCCCGTCGACTGGCGCCGTACTTCCCGACGCTCTACAAGGGCCACGGCGGTCTTGTCGCACACGAGTGCATCGTCGATTGTCGACAATTCAAGGCCGCCACGGGCGTTGAGATTGAGGATATTGCGAAGCGTCTCATGGATTACGGCTTCCATGCGCCGACGATGTCGTGGCCGGTGCCGGGCGCGCTGATGATTGAACCAACCGAAAGCGAGTCGAAAGCCGAACTCGACCGGTTCTGCGACGCGATGATTGCCATTCATTCGGAAATCACTGCCATCGAATCCGGCGTGCTGGACAAATCCAATAATCCGCTAAAGAACGCGCCTCATACCGCGCAAACTGTTACCGCCGACGTGTGGGACCGTCCCTACAGTCGCCAGCAGGCCGCCTTTCCTGCGCCGTGGTCGCGGGAGCACAAGTTCTGGCCTGCCGTCGGTCGCGTTGACAACGTCTATGGTGACCGCCACCTTGTGTGCACGTGCCTTCCCGTTGAGAGCTATGCTGCTGCTAACACACAGGTCAAGTAAGTCAAGACTCACAGGGCGCGCTTGTAACCATTTGCGGCGCAAAGCATTTTGATTGCATAACTCTCAAATCGACGTATACTACCGCAAGCGCGAGAGGGAATCTCTGGTGAAGGCACGCAAAGAAGTTGAGATTGCGGTACGTGTCGGTAATAGGCCTATGGCCGTGCAGGAAGTGTTGTCGACCCTCACCGCCCGCGGTCTGAACGTTCTGGCTTACTGCACCTACACGGAACGCGATGATCTGGTGATTCTTCTGGTCACGGACAACGCGTTGATCGCGAAGGATGCGCTCCAAAGCGCGGGCTTTTCCTGCAAGGCGAATTCGGTTGTGCTGGTGGGCGCGTCGCACGCTCTCGGTTCAACGGCAATCATCGGCGCGCATCTCGGACTGTCGGGGATCGAGATTCTTTACTCCTACGCCTCACGGTTGGGGGGCGACCAGTCGATCGCGGTGTTTAAGACCACCGACGACGAGCGTGCCATTCAAGCGCTGGAGATTTGTCCGCAAGCGCGAGCCGCTGCCTGAACTGACTCCCGCCCCCACCACAGACGATCAACTGCCCGGCCCGACATTCGTGGCGGGGGCGTTGCTCGTCGCCGCTGTCGCCACACTGTTGGTCGTTGCCGGTGGCGCATTCTTTGGGCCGAATGGCCACCACCAGTGTTTGCGTGGTTTAGGCTTCGGAATCACCGAGGGCGCCGGCTGGAGATCCGCGTCCGTCATGACCCGCTCAACGCGCGGGTAGACCTGCTCGCCACCCTGCACCGTTATCACGCCGCCATCCTGGGCTACGAGTTGCGGGACGGACATGATGTCCGAATAGATCAGGCGCTTCACGAGCTTCGCGTCGGGATCGATTTCGTCGTAGCTGATGGAACGCGGTCCGCTACGATACAACACATGCAGATGACCGATGCCGTCCGCTTTCACGGTAGGATTTCCCAGGGCGATAAAATCGCCCAATGGAATCATGCCGTACACCAGATGATGCGGCTCATCCTGCACCCCCGCGTACAGCACCTCCTCGTACGAGTTTCGCCGAAACAACAGAGAATAGGTGCGATACTGTTGGTTGGTTTCACCCTCCGCCATCGGCAGCCCAACCGTTTGCCGCCAAATCTCCCGGCCGTTGATAATGGTGAAGTTCACTGGCGGCGATACCGCGTGCACTCCGTCCGCATCGACCGCGGCTCGCGCGGTAAAGACGCCCCGCTGCCGTAAATCGAAATGCGTCAGGAGGTTCACGGAAATGCTTTGCGCGCGGCCCGGTTCGATCTGGATCGGCTCCGTCGTCAACGCATCTCCCACGGGAGACAGGCTCGCGCCAGCTTCGTCCGTAATCAGGAAGCTAAGCCAATGAGTCTCGCCCTGGTTGGCAAGCTCAATCGTGCGGCCAGAAAAATTGCGGATGGTGACGACGACAGGAATGGATTCGAACAAAATGAACGTGTCGCGCTCCATCTTCACCTGCACGGAGACCTGGGCGCGGACACCCGAGGGCACGGCCAAAAGGGCCGCCAGAAATGCAAAAACGATCAATCGGCGCATGCAATAACGTTAGCACGCTCGCGCAGGACCGAACAAGGAAAATGCCTCCGGCGGCGAAGATCACTGGAGCGCGGATAATGCCAAACACAGGCCTGTTACCGACAAACAGCATAGGCCTGTTACCGACACGTACCGCAATCTCAACCTCTTTGCGTGGCTTCTCAAACAGGCTCGTTCTCGTTACGAGACGCAAACAGGATGGGGGGCGTTACGAGACGCTAGCGCTCTCGTGCTCTGGCAACTACGACGCACGGCAACGACCTCCCCATGCGACTACCGGCATGGCGAATTCTCATTAGGTTTCGATGTCGCCGTTCGCTGCTTGCTCTCGCGTATATCGCCATCCAAGAAAACTGTATCCAGCACCGTTGACGGGCCTAAGTCTACCAAGCAAAATACGTACATGAAAGGCCACGCACACTTATCTAGTGTGTACCACGGTTCTTCGCCTTTTTCCGCGTAGCCCACTGGCGTGGGGTGCACCAAGTACTGAAACTCAGCGCGAGCCGCCGGGTAAGGCCTCAGCGGCTGTATATCGCCTCCTAAGAGAGGCGCACGGAATGTATGAACTTCGAAGCTCATACAGCCGGTCACGGTGAACAGCACCAACGCCGTCCACAAGGCGTGATACACCGACCTAGAGGAAACATGCACTTTTCGTCGGTTTCCTAGCAGAGGTAGATAAAGCACCTCGCACACGCTCAAGTAAAGCGTAAAATACTACGAGGCCCCTCTTGCCATCCACCCCCATCTCGTCGCGGCTTTCCGATTGTACCGTCTCGCCTTCGGTGTCAAGGATACTACGCCGCGCGGCACACGACCGCCGCTCGTGCGTTCCTCCTAGCGAAGATTACCCAGCGCGGATAATGCCGTTCGCAGTGCCACGTTGTGGGCCCGGGCGCGCTTCTGGAGCGGAAGATGCACGGGGGTTTCACTGCCAACGATGTGCTCGGAGCCGTTGAGAAACAAATGATACGCCATCGGCCAGCGAACGCGTCGCCTCAGGCGGGACAGGTTGGCTTCGCGGCGAATCAGCCCAAGGCCCGTGGTGCGGTTGCCATCGATCACCCGCTGACGATTGATGGGAATCACTTTCCCAACCGCGGCGACGATTCGCTCGCCAAGAAACGGTGGTTCCTGACGAAGTTCGTACAGATAATACCCGGGAGAATCCACGTCCTCATGGAGATCGACAACGAGGAGAAACCGACGGCCTTTCACCAGCCGCTTCACCAATTGCGCTTCGGGACAAACGGCGGGGTTGCGAAACTGGCGATTGATGTCGCGGCCCTGCGCGTTACGTCGCTGATTGCGCTCCCAACCATAGGGGTTGAGGCACGGCAGGATGAACCAGTTCACGCGCCACTTCGCCCACTCACCGCCCTCCATCCAGCGGAGCGCGCCTTCCACACTGCCCGGTTCTTCACCGTGGATTCCCGCCGTGACCAGAATCGTTGGCGCCCGCCGATCGGTTTGACGCCGGACGCGGTAGAATGGGTAACCCCACACGCGGCCCACCTGCTCGACGCGCCACTCGCGCTTCGGCAACGCGTGCAGTCGTTGTGCGATCTCGCAATAATCACGAACGCGCCCCATGCGGGGAACTTATCGCACAGAGTGCCCGTCGTGACAACCGGCACCCGCCCGGCTCAGGCCATCGCCTTGAGAAATTCCTTGTTGGTTTTGAATTTGGACATACCCGTCAAAAGTCTCTGGAGTGCTTCCACCGGTGGCGCACCACTCAGCGCGCGACGCAGCCGCGTAATGGCCTCCAAATCCTTCGGCGCCAGCAGCAATTCCTCGCGCCGTGTGCCGGAGGCGTTGATATCCACCGCCGGCCAGTAGCGTTGCTCGGCGATCTTGCGGTCCAGTACCAACTCCGAGTTGCCCGTGCCCTTGAACTCCTGGAAGATCAATTCATCCATCCGCGAGCCCGTCTCGACCAATGCCGTGGCGATGATCGTGAGCGAGCCGCCCTCCTCCGCCTTGCGCGCGGATGCGAAAATGCGGCGCGGTTGTTCCATCGCGCGGGCGTCGAGACCACCCGTCATCGTGCGACCGGTCGAGCCGATGTAATTGTTAAACGCCCGCGCCAAACGCGTGATCGAGTCCAGCACGATGAAGACGTCCCGGCCGAATTCCACCATGCGCTTCGCGCGTTCGATGGCCATCTTGGCGGTGCGGACATGCTCGTCGATGGTCTGGTCGTTGGTCGAGGCGATGACCTCGCCGCCCTTGACGGAACGGCGGAAATCCGTCGTCTCCTCCGGACGCTCATCCACCAGGAGCACCATCGTATGGACGTCCGGATGGTTCGACAGCACGGCGTCGGCAATGTGATGCAGCAACGTGGTCTTGCCCGTGCGCGGCGCGGCGACAATGAGCCCGCGCGTGCCCTTGCCGACGGGCGCGATGAGATCCACGACGCGCGTGGTGTAGCGATCGGGGACCGTTTCGAGGAAGAACCGCTCATTCGGGTTCAGGCTGGTCAGGTCGTCAAACTTCTTGAGGCTGGCCCATTTCTCGGGCGGTTGGCCGTTCATTTTGAAAATCTCGGCCAACTGCGGACTGCCCTTCTTCGGCGGCACGGCGCGTCCCTCGATTTCGAGGCCGGGCCGCAACTTGAACTTGCGGATGATGTCCGGCGACACGTAAATGTCGTTCGGGCTGATCTGGAAGCTGCGGGCGGGGTTGCGGAGAAAACCGAACCCCTTCTCGCCAACTTCCAGGACGCCACGGACCTGACTCTCGGTTGGTTGCGGTGGTGGAGGCTGTGGTTGTGTTTGCGGCTGTTCTGTCTCGTTCACAATTCTTGCTCCGCCCGCGTCGAGCGCAGGCGTATGGTTTTCGTTGTCAGGTCGTGCACCGACTTGATGTAGCGGACCGTCCGTGTCTTGGCGCGCATGACGATCGAGTGCGTGGTGGCGGTGTGCCCGATGAAGCGCACGCCGGGCAGCAACGGACTGTCGCTGATTCCCGTGGCGCAGAATACAATCCCGCTTCCCCGCGCCAGATCCTCCGCGTAGTACACCTGGTTTAGTTCCTCTTTCACTCCCTCTTTTTCCAACTTCTTTCGCTCGGCTTCGTCACGCGGCCACATCTTTGCCTGCATGTCGCCACCGAGGCACCGCAACGCCGACGCCGCCAGCACGGCCTCGGGCGAACCGCCCACTCCCGCGTACAGGTCCGTGCCGCTGTCCGGCAGGCTCGGCGCAATCGCCCCCGCCACGTCGCCGTCTCCAATCATTCGCAGTCGTGCGCCCACCTTGCGAATGCGGGCTACCAACTCCTCGTGCCGTGGCCGGTCCAGCACCGTGACCGTCAGATCGTGCACGGGCGTGTTCAGAATCTTCGCGATGAGGAGCACGTTCTCCTCGATCGGCGCTTCTATCTTCACCTGCTCCACGCCTTTCTTGAGCATGTAATTCCGCACCCGCGGCCCGTACGCCAGCTTCTCGCAATAAAAGCTCGGCAAATTCCTGAGCGACTGCCCCAACCCGTCGAAGGCGCTCCCCGCCGCCAGCACCGAAATTACATTCGGCAACCCCTTCGAGATGTTCGTCGTCCCGTCCAACGGATCGACCGCGATGTCCAACGGTATCGACCCCGGCTCCCACGTCCCGAGATGCTCGCCCAAAAATATCCCCGGCGCCTCATCCTTGATCCCCTCGCCAATCACCACCTCCGCGCAACACGGCAACAGGTCAAACATCCCCCGGATCGCGTCGCACGCCGCCTGGTCCGCCGCATTCTTGTTGCCCTTGCCCAACCACTGCGCCGCATTCAATGCCGCGGCTTCCGTGGCTCGCACGAGATCAAACTCGACGATGCGCTCTAAATCTTGAATCGGCTTACGATTCAACTTCGCCATTGAATGGGTATCACCTACTAAAACTTATCGGGCTATTCCGCGTTCAGACTTGCGACAGAAGTCGATGAAATGTTCGAGCTCTTGGCTCGGCGGAAGTTCTGACTGTATCCTATCCAATGCATTGCCAACTGTCAACCCCGCTCGACACATTATCTTAAACGCCTCCCGCAGGCTCCGATGCACCTCCTCGGACACCCCGTTGCGCTCCAACCCCACCTTGTTCACCCCCCGCGTCTCCGCCGGGTTCCCATCCCCGATCATATACGGCGGGATGTCCTGCACCACCTTCGCGCAGCCCCCAATGATCGCCATGGTCCCAATCCGACAAAATTGATGGATCGCCGCCAACCCTCCAATAATCGCAAGGTCTTCCACCACAACATGTCCCGCCAACGTCCCGTTGTTACTAAATATCACGTGATTCCCCACGACGCAGTCATGCGCGATGTGCGAATACGCCAGAAAATTGTTGTGCGACCCGATCCGGGTGTAAAGCCCGTCCCCCGTCGCCGTGTGCACCGTCACATGCTCCCGAAACACGTTGTCCGACCCGATCTCCAGGTAGCACTTCCCCCCCTGATATTTCAAATCCTGCGTCTTTAGCCCGATGCACGCAAACGGATAAAACTCGCACCGCGCCCCGATCGTCGTCAGCCCGTCCACCACCACATGCGAATGCAGCCGACACCCCTCCCCCAGCGTCACGTTCGGCCCGACCACGCAATACGGCCCCACCTCGCACCCAGGCCCAACCTGCGCGCGCGCATCAACGATTGCGGTAGAATGAATATGCGACGAAGCCATCAGAACCGCCCCACCTTCCCCACGCCCTCCTTTGTACACCAACCCTCCCCCCACGTCAACGCAAGCCTTTCGCCCCCGCCCGTCGTAGCGGCAGCGGGAATGAGTCAAGGTTGGGAATCACTGTCGATGATCGCCCTCTTCCGCTGTTCGAGCCAATCAATCGCCCGCCGTTTCCCTTCGGCAATTTGCGTCTCCGGCACGCTGTTCTTAATCCAAGGAATGTCGGCCGTTGCCTCCTCCATGCCTTGCGCCGCTGCCAAGGCGATCCATTTCACCGACTCCGCCTCATCCTTGGCCACGCCCTGGCCCTTGGCGTAACAGTCGCCCAGTATGTATTGTGCCACGGCGAGATTCTGCTCGGCGGCTTGCCGAAACCACTTCGCCGCCACCACCACATCCTTCGTCACCCCGTGGCCCCCCTCGTAACAGAGGCCCAGATTGAATTGAGCCTTGGCGAAATTCTGTACGGCGGCCTTGCGAAACCATCTGGCCGCTTCCGCCTCATCCTTGGCCACGCCCTGGCCCGTGGCGTAGGAAACACCCAAATTGAATTGAGCCGCGGCGAAATCCTGCCGGGCGGCTCTGCGAAACCACTTCACCGCCTCCACCACATCCGTCGTCAAGCCCTGGCCTTTGGCGAGGCGGAGACCCAGTTCATTCTGGACCTTGGCACCGCCACTTTCTGCGTTGGCGCGAAGTGCGGCGAGCCGGTTGCGGTCGATAACTTCGCCTTGCTGGCTGTGGACTGTCTGCTCAACCAACATCAGTGACAAACCAAGACCCAATAGTAATGTCTTCAGCTTCACATGCCCGATGGCATTTCGACCGCTTCGCTCTTGCATTTGGAACCTGTTCAACGTGGCCACCACTCGTCACCCAGACACCGTTCATAAAACTGCAACGCCGCCTCGCATTGGCCGTTGAATGATAAACACGGATTCAGTTGCATGGTACCCCTGCGTTGCTTGTGTAAGCGTCACGACCGCTGTTTACAGGACAGTACCCGCCCGCCAACCCGTCCGCAAGCCGCTGCACACCCTCCACTCCGCTACGGATCCCAACGCAATCCATGGCTCTGCCATGTATGGTGCGGCGGGCTGACGCCTGATGCTACCAGGTATGACCGATCAGAGAGAGCAACACCTCACAACATGCAACATCCGCAGTCTCCGGGCCAGCCCCCCGCTCGTGACGTCGGTTCTTCCGTGTCCGGCGCCACGGCGCCGAGGCTCGTTCGCTAGTGTCCAGATGTTGATCCGTTAATACGACGGGGTGACTTCGGCGCGCAGCACGTTCGACGAATTCGGCGAGTCGTTGGTGCCACACGTGAATGGCAACGTATTCTGCCACGCGACGTGCCCGTCATTGAACAATACATTTCCACCCTGGTCCTTGTGCGGAGCGATCGGCGTATTAGCGCCGCTCCCCTGCCAACGCGCCCCGATGGTGTACTGTGAGGACACCACATTATTGCCCATGCGATCCAGGGCAATGATCGAATCGGGTTGATCCTGCCAGAAAAGTCCGGCGCAGTAGGTGTAGCTAACGCAAAACGGGCCCGTATTATTTGTCAGTCCGTACGTGGCTTGCGCTTTGGCCGCACTGTCACTGGGACACGCGAACACCTTCGCCGACGTGACGACATTGCTCAACAGGTTGAACGACGAGCACAGCGGATTGTTCACCGTCGTCAGCGGCATCCGGCCGTTGTAATTATCCGCGTACATGGCAATGCCCAGGCCGATCTGTTTGAGGTTACTCAGGCAGTTCGCCCGCCGCGCCTTTTCCCGAGCTTGATTCAGCGCCGGCAGCAGCATCGCCGCCAGAATCCCGATAATCGCGATAACCACCAGCAACTCAATGAGAGTGAACCCGGTCCTGTCTCTCTTGCTATATTTCATTGTTTGTCCTCCGTATGTTTCGCACAGGATTGTGTCCCCGTGCACGCGTAATACTACCCCCCTTCCCTCCATATGGCATGTAAAAGACATGTAAAAAAATGACCTGCGGATGAGGAGAACAAACTGGGGAAAACGTCACCGCCCGATCGCTCGTAACCGTGGCCCGTGTCACCGTTCCCGCAAATTATCGCCTCACTGTCTGGTCACGACTGGCGGATCGATGTATCTTGCGCAACAGTCGTGCACGATTCCCCCGGTCATCCAGCCTCACTGAGACCCAGTGCCCGAATCGAGGTATGGGCACCAATGATACGGTACGCCTGGATTCCAGTCGCCATTCATGGTGCAATCATACGGATCAATAGTGCCAAGCGGGAAGGGGCAAATGTTCGCATTGCCCGACCTGCAGAAATTCCCGAAGGCGACCCATTCGACATGTCCATCACCCATAACAAAGTTCGATCCTCCCGAATGTCGCGTCACGGTGTCGTACTGGCCATTGGTCTCGGAGAAGTTGTCTTCCGGTTCCTCGCAAAAAACAATCGTGTTGGCCGGAGCCGTCATCCGGTCGCGCCGGTATCCGACGCAGGTCGAGCCTTGTTCGTGCAGGCACAAGTTCATCGAATAATAGAAAACCGGGCTACCCATACTGGGGCTTACGGTCTTGTTGGTGGCACTGGGATCGACCCATACGCTATTTTCGCGCGGCGTCGGAGGGGTTCCCATGCTGTACAACGTACACAGGGTCTTTTGCCCAACGTAGGGCGGAAGAACATTAAACCAGGCATTTGTGTTGCCCGGAGCACAGACGGAGTCGGGAGCGCCATCGTACGGGTAGTACTCGGTCCAGTCATCGTTATACATGTTCATCGCCAAGGCCCACTGGTGCTCGTTGCTGACGGACCTCGCGTTATTGGCTTTCTCCCGGGCCTTGGCCAGGGCGGGCAAGAGCATGCCCGCCAAAATCCCAATGATGGCGATCACCACAAGCAACTCGATGAGGGTGAACCCCGTCCTGTCTCTCTTGCTATGTTTCATTATTTGGTCCTCCGTATGGTTCGCACAGGATTGTGTCCCCGTGCACGCGTAACACTATCCCCATACCCCTTGCTTGGCATGTAAAAGATGTGTAAAAAAATGCCCTGCGGATGAGGAGATTGAATCGAGAAAAACGTCAACGCCCGATCACTCGCAACCGTGGTCCGCGGACAAAACATCCCTGCCATCTCACCCAAACTGCTCGCGTGGCGAGCGGTTGGGTGAATCATCCCGATGTGCGCTTCCGCTCGCGCTCCAAGCACGCGCGACTCACTGACCTGCCCGAAGGCGCGCGAGGGCGTTCCTTGCGGCGGTGAAATCCGGCTGGAGCTTGAGCGCCTGCTCGTAGTGTGCAATTGCCTCCGGCATCCGGCCCGCCCGCGCTAGAGCGTTCCCCAGATTGTAGTGAGCGTCGGCGAAATCGGGCTTGATCCGCAACGCCTCTTCATAATGCCCAATGGCATCGCTGACGTTCCCCTTCAGCAAGAAGACATTTCCCAGATTCGAGTGCGCCTCGGCGTAATCCGGGTCGATCCGCAAGGCCTGCTCGTACTGGGCAATGGCTTCCTCGAACTTGCCCGTTTGCGCCAAAGCGGTCCCGAGGTCGTTGTGCGCATCCGCGTAATCGGGTTTTATCCGCAGCGCTTGCTCGTAGTGTTCCACCGCCGTGGGCACCTTGCCCAACTCCATCAGGGCCAATCCAAAACCATGGTGCGCCTCGGCGTAATCGGATTTGATCCGTAGTGCCTGCTCGAAATGTTCCACCGCCTCGGGCGCTTTGCCCAAGTCCAGCACGGCCACTCCAAAATTGTAATGCGCCTCGGCGGAATCGGGATTCATTCGCAGCGCTCGCTCGTCCTCCGCCATGGCCTCCTGCAGACGGCCCAACCGACCCAGTACATGCCCCAACGTCATATGCGACAGCCACAGTTGCGGCGCGATTTCGACATCTCGTTGCGCGTATACGAGTGCCTCACCGGCCCGGCCTTGGTCCAGCAAGAACATTGCCCTGCCGCGGTTCAACATTTCTGAATCGGGTGATTCCGTTATGGCCACACGTCCGAGCGTTTCCTGATCGTGCCAATCCGGTATCACGCCACGAGTTCGGATTCCCAACGCACACAGTTGGCCGATCGCCAAACCTGCCAGCCCCACACACGCGACCGTCGGCGAACGTCTCCAGATCCATACCCCCGCCGCACCGGCCAACAGTAACAGCGGCAGCATCGTCATGTAGGCATACCGCTGCTCGACTACTTGAGAGTCAGTCGGCAGTAGACCGGACACAGGTAGAAGCAACATTGCGTAGGCTCCGCAGGTTGCCAGCAGCACTGGATTTCTCCGTCGTTCATAAACAGCGACCACCGTAACCACCAAAACCGTAATCACCCACACCAACACCCACCCCTGGCTGAGCGATAAAAAACGCATCGGGTACATGACCGCCAAATGAGATGGCCAGAGTAGTTTCGACGGGTAAAACACCAGGCTCTGGCACAGGAACAACATCCGTTGCGACAGCGGGGCCATTCCCAACGTGGCGATTCGATCACCCCGGGTAACGATCGTCGCCACCCCCACGGCCACGGCGAGGACAATCATCACCGCCTTCTCCCACAGCAACCGACCCCAACCCAATTGCTCGTGGCGCCCCAGCGGATAGTAATCCATTGCCAGCATCACGAACGGTAGCGATACGGCCATCGGTTTACACAACAGTGCGGCCACGAATAGAACCAAAACCGTCCACCAACGTGCGCCCAATACGTACGCCCACAGGCATACGATTCCAAACGTCGTGCACAGTAGTTGCGTCCGCCCCGAAATCCACGCCACCGACTCCACTTGCAACGGATGAATCGCGAATACCACCGCCACCCACAACGCCACCATCAGCCGCTCGCCAGTGGTCAGGGACGTCGCTCCCACCAGCGTCCACAGGAAGCCGAACACCAGCGCCGCGTTGAGTGCGTGCACCGTCAGACTGGTCGCATGGTGGCCCACCACATTCTTTCCCCACATCTGATAGTCCAGAACGTGGGACAATCTCGGCAACGGATGGTAAAATGAATCCGTGGACGTAAACGCCCATTTCACGGCGTTCCATGTCAGGCCGTTCCACCGCGCCGACTGCCGCAAGTACTCGTTGTCATCCCCACCCAGGAACTGGCCGTGGACGCTCGGCCAATACAGCCAGACAGTGGCCGCAAAGATCACCAGAGCTATTCCGACCAACTTTGCACGGCTGACAGTCATGCGAACGAATCCAAGCACACGTCCCGCCCACACGCAATCGAGAACACGACGTCGTGGCGCGGCTGCGGGCAAAGGCGGATCTTCTTCGACGATCGACGCGGCTCCGCGGATAGTAACAATCTCAGGCTTTGTCGCGTCGGCGCCTCAACGGAAGCGGTGCGATCAGGCCGACGGCCAGCAGCGCCCACGTGGAGAGCACCGGGACTTGTCTACGGGGTCGACGCTTGACTCGTGGCATATTGACATACGTGACCCTGCTGGTTTCAGTCCGCCTCCCCCCACGACCCCTACACCACGCTGAACATCACTTCCGCTTCGCTCACGACTTCGCCCGCCACCTTGCAGACCCCTTTGGCCTTGGCGATCTTGGCGCGGGCACGGCCCATTTCGATCTCAATGATAAGTTGGTCGCCAGGACGGACGGGTTTGCGCCATTTGACGTTGTTGGCGCTCATGAAATACGCCACCTTCCCCGCGTTCTCGCCCGACCGCAGCATCAACACGCCCGCCACCTGTGCCATCGCTTCCAGTTGCAACACGCCCGGCATGATCGGATGCCCCGGAAAATGTCCCTGGAAAAACGGCTCGTTCATCGTGACGTTTTTCAGGCCGATGATTTTCTCTTCGCCCTCGATCTTCAAAATGCGGTCCACCAGCAAAAACGGATACCGATGCGGCAGCACGTTCAGCAACCGCATGATGTCCATCGCCGGCTCGGTCGACGTGTCCGCCGGAATCGGCGGCGCAAACGCCACCGGCGCGGGCAGTTCCTTCTCCATCAATTTCGCCAATGCTGTCGTCAACGCCGCGTTGCAGGAATGTCCCGGCCGAATCGTGATGATATGCGCCGCCAACGGTCGCCCCAACAGCACGATGTCCCCGAGGATATCGAGGATCTTGTGCCGCACAAATTCATCTCGGAACCGCAGCGGCTCGGTCGCCAAAATGGTCTCGTTGCGAATCAGCACCGCGTTCTCAAGGCTGCCGCCCTTGATCAATCCGTGGTCGATGAGATATTGAACCTCTTCGTACAGCGCGAACGTTCGTAGCGGGCGAAATCTGCGTCTCGAATGTCTCCGGCTCGATTGCCAGACTCAGAAACTGCGCGTCCAGCCCCGGTTTGCCGTAATGAATCGTGCAACTGATCCGCAACGTGTCGCTCGGCACCACCACCGCCAGCGAGTCGCCCACCTCGACGTGCACCGTTTCCTGCGGACGGAAAATCTCTCGTTTCCCTTCCTGCGGCTGGATGCCGGCCTCCTTGACCAGATTCACATACGGTCGCGCACTGCCATCACCGACGGGCGGCTCGGTCGCGTCGAGTTCGATGATGAGGTTGTCGATCCCGTAGCCGTTCAGCGTCGCCAGCACGTGCTCGACGGTATGAATGACCGCGCCGTTGCTGCCGATGGTCGTCCAGCGCGTCGTATCGCCGATGTTGCGGATGTTTGGCTCGATTTCCGGTTTCCCGTCGAGATCGACCCGCACAAACCTGATCCCATGGTCCACCGGCGCGGGTTTCCACGTCATGGTGACCTTGGACCCCGTGTGAATGCCAATGCCCGAGAACGTTACCGGCCGCTTGATCGTCTGCTGCTGTTTCAGCATGTGAGCGTTTGTAACACGCCCTCGATTCAGTAAGCAAGCCTGCGTCCGCGTGGCCGTTGGCAGGGCGCGCCCGCCTTTGAGGTTGCCTGCGTTGGTCGTTTGTGACACAAAACCCGCATGAAACGATTGTTCCTTTCCCTCTGCCTCGGTGTCTTGGCAATGGCCTGTCCCGTCGCGCAGGCGGCTGATTCACACGTCATCAAGATCATCTCCAGCCTGCCGCGCACAGGCAGCGCGACCGCCCAGGCGCAAACGATGGTCAACGGCATCCGCATGGCTATCGAGGAAGCGGGGGGCAAGGTCGGCGATTTCACCATCAAATACGAAGATTGGGACGACGCGTCACCCGAACGCGGCCAGTGGGACCCGGCCGTCGAGGCCCAGAACGCGCAAAAGGCCGTCGAAGACCCCGACATCATGGCGTACATCGGCACGTACAACTCCGGTGCCGCAAAAATCGCGATGCCGATTCTGAACAAAGCCTCGCTCGTGATGGTCAGCCCCGCCAATACCTACCCCGGCCTCACCAAACCCGGCACCGGCGAGGCCAACGAGCCGCAAGTGTACCGACCCTCCGGCAAGATCAATTATTTCCGTGTCGTGCCCGCCGACGACATCCAGGGCGAAGTCGCGGCGGAGTGGGCCAAGGAACTCGGCGTGAAGAAGGTCTTCGTCCTTCATGATCGCGAACTGTACGGCAAAGGTGTCGCCGACGTGTTCAAGCGCGCCTGCGCCAGGCTCGGCATCGACGTCGTCGGTTACGAAGGGATCGACCCCAAGGCGGCGAATTATCGCTCCCTCGTGACGAAGATCAAGAGCACCGACGCCGACATGGTCTATTTCGGCGGCACGACCCAGACGAATGCCGGCCAAATCGCCAAGGACCTCGTCGGCCGGCGGTGCGAAGGTCAAACTCATGGTACCCGACGGTTGTCGCGAACAGGCGCTCATCGAGTCGGCGGGCAAGGACAACCTCGACGACCGCACCTACGTTACGTTTGGCGGGTTGCCACCGAGCCAGCTCCAGGGTCGCGGCAAGGAGTTCTACGAGAACTACAAGAAGAAGTTCAACGCCGAGCCGGAAGCCTACGCGGTCTACGGGTACGAAGCCGCGCGTGTCGTGCTCGAAGGCATCAAACGCGCCGGGAAGAAAGACCGCGCCGCGATCACCGACGCCATCGCCAATCTGCGCGATTTCGACGGCGTTCTCGGCAAATGGTCCTTCGACCACAACGGCGACACCTCCCTCAAAGTCATGGCCGTCGAAGAAATCAAAGACGGCAAGTTCACCCCCGTCAAAATCGTGGGGATGTAGGAATGAATACTAAGAACACAGACGGAAGGACCCTCGGATCGAAAATTCTGTCTGTTGCAGGACTGCTGATTCTCGCGGTCGGATCGGTTATCTTGTTACTTACCATTTTTGGGGTCCGCGCCCTCACACATCACTCCGTTTGGTACCTTCAGAGGTTTTATGGTGCGGGAAGATCAGAGCAAGTAGGTTACGACCAGCTTTTTGAGTACGCCCGTGACATTACGAATCGCCGCAACGCGCTGGCTGTAGGCTTATATTCCGGCGTTGGCATCCTGACCATGGTGCTCGGGTTCATCCTGATTTTGTGGTCTCGTGATCGCAGGCGCTTGCCATAAGATCCGCTCTGCATTGATTGACCGAAGGTCTCCTTCTTCTTTGCGATTGCGACGCCCCTGCAGCGCCGCTACAGTGGGCCGCATGTCGGGCAGTGAGATCTTTCTGCAACAACTGATTATCGGGCTGTCCAACGGCATGATCATCGCCCTCATCGCCTTGGGCTACACGATGGTCTACGGCATCATCGAACTCATCAACTTCGCCCACGGCGACCTGTTCATGCTCGGCTGCTTTGCCGGGCTGTCGCTCACCGGTCTTCTCGGACTCGACCAGGCGGCTGCCGGGGCCCCCGGCGCGTGGCTCGGCGTGTTGCTCATGCTCCTCGTCGTGCCAATCTTCTGCGGCGGTTTGAACTGGCTCGTCGACCGCTTGGCGTATCGTCACCTGCGCGAATCCACCAAGTTGGCGCCCCTCGTTTCGGCCATCGGCGTGTCGTTTATCTTCATGAACATCGGCCTGCTCTGGGGCGGCATCCCGATGAAGGTCTTCGGTCTGGGACGCGCCGCTGCCGCCCCGAAGGCGTTTCCCGAGTTGGTATCGAACGCCAACCTGCTCGGCCAAAGCCCGGTGGAGTTTACCGGCAAGGACGTGATGGTCTTCGTGGTGACGCTCCCGCTGATGGCCTTGCTCACGTGGTTTGTGAAACGCACGCGCGGGGGGAAAGCCATGCGCGCCGTGGCGCAGGACCGGCTGGCGGCCCAGCTGATGGGTATTCCTGTGGACCGGGTCATCGGCCAGACGTTCCTGATCGGTGGCGGATTGGCGGGTGTCGCCAGCGTGGTGTTCTCCGTTTACAACAACACGATCTATTTCCAAATGGGCTACCGCGCCGGCATCGACGCCTTCACGGCGGCCGTATTGGGCGGGATTGGAAGTTTGCCCGGCGCCGTGCTCGGCGGATTGGTCATCGGTCTGGCCCGCGCATTTTGCGACCAGTATCTGGAGACGCGGTGGACAAATGTCCTCGTGTTCGCTGTGTTGATTCTCGTGCTCGTGTTCCGGCCGTCCGGATTACTCGGTTCGCGTGCGAAGGAGAAAGTGTAATGGCCGCGCGCCGCACAATCCCCTTTCACTGGTCGTTCCTCATCGCGGCGGCGCTGATCCCGTTGATCGAATTGCTCATTCCGGGCGACCATCACATCGGCGATCTGCTGCGCCCGATTTTCATCATGGCGATGCTCGGGCTCGGGCTGAACATCCTCACCGGTTTCACCGGGCTATTGAATCTCGGTGTCGCGGCCTTCATGGCCGTCGGCGCGTACAGCTACGCCATCCTGACATGCGATATCTACCCATTCCGTCTCGGCTTCTGGTCAGCGACGATCATAACCGTGCTGGTGGGATTGACGGTCGGTCTCTTCCTTGGCCTGCCCACAATTCGCCTTCGCGGCGATTATCTGGCCATTGTGACACTCGGGTTCGGCGAGATCGTCGAAGACGTGCTCAAGAACCTCGATTCGATCACGAAAGGCACCCAGGGCATCAATCCCCTGCCCTCGCCGTCGCTCTTCGGCTATCAGTTTCGGCCCGAAACGTATCAGCCGTGGTATTACCTTTTCCTCGGCTTCCTCGCGCTTCTCGTGTTGATAAACCGCAATCTGCACCGCTCTCGCGTCGGCCGCGCGTGGATCTCCATCCGTGAAGACGAACTCGCCTCCTCCTGCATGGGCATCAACCCGATGAAAATGAAACTCCTTGCGTTCGCCCTCGGCGCCGCGCAATGCAGTCTCGCGGGCGCGCTCTGGGCGAGTTACCTCGGGTCCAGCGGCGAGCCGGGCAATTACGATTTTCAGGTTTCCATCATTGCGTTGTGCATGGTGATCGTCGGCGGCATGGGCAACATCGGCGGCGTGCTGCTCGGCGCGCTGGTCATCACGGGTTTCAACTCCATCGTGCTCGAAACGCTCACGAATTTCCTCAAAGCGCACCAGATCATCAATAACTCGAATGCATTTACCGCGCCCGGCAACTGGAAATACATGCTCTATGGACTCGCGCTCGTCCTCATGATGCGATTCCGTCCCGAAGGCCTGCTCCCGTCGAAACAGTTGAAGGCCGAACTTCATCCGCAAGAACCACACCCTCCCCCGCCATCATGAATATCCTCGAAATTTCTGATTTGACGGTGCGGTTTGGCGGACTCACCGCGGTGAATGCCGTATCGCTGGACATCCCGGCCGAGGAAATTGTCTCGGTCATCGGGCCCAATGGCGCCGGCAAGACCACACTTTTCAATGCCGTCACGGGCGTACACGAGCCGACCGCGGGTCGCATTCGCTTCGACGGCAGGGAAACGCGCCTGCCGTTCCGGGGAACGACCGCGCTGACGCTGGCGCTTGTCTCTCTCGTCGCCGCGCTCAGCATCGTGCTAATCGCCAACATCGAGCCGTTGTGGGACGCGGTCATAACGACGAATTACACCTATCAGCAAGCATTTCCGTGGCAGAAAGCGCCCGGCGCGGTGGTCAATTACTTTGCCGAGGAACCCGGACGACGCTTTCTGGTTCCCTTTCTCATCGGCGGGATCACCGGACTTGCTGGCGCGTACGCGATTTGGTCCCGTAGCCGCTATGCGCCGGAGGTGGCGGCGCGAGCCGGTATCGCCCGCACCTTCCAGAACATCCGTCTGTTCAATCAAATGACCGTTGTCGACAACGTGCTGTTGGGAATGGATAGCCGGTTGCACACGCGATTCTGGCACGCGGCGCTACGACTGCCCCTCTACTGGCGGGAGCGACAGGAAGCCGAACAGCGAGCCATGGAAATCCTGCGGTTCGTCCGCCTTGATCAGGAAGCGCATCAACTCGCCGAGAACCTCTCCTACGGCCATCAACGCCGCCTCGAAATCGCCCGCGCCCTGGCCATCCAGCCTCGTCTCCTGCTCCTCGACGAACCCGCCGCCGGGATGAATCCCGCGGAGGCGCAGGAATTGATGAAACTGATCCACGAAATTCGCCAGCGGGGTGTCACGGTGCTGCTCATCGAACACCACATGCCCGTCGTGATGGGAATCTCCGACCGCATCGCTGTCCTCGATCACGGCGAGAAAATCGCGGAGGGCACGCCCGCCGAAGTGCAAAGTAACGCGCGCGTCATCGAAGCCTACCTTGGGAAGGGATGAAGGCGGAACGATGAAGGATGAGAGACGACAGGATTTGAAAACCCGTACCAAAGCTTACGCATTACGAATCGTGCGTCTTTATGTGGCTCTCCCCAAACGCACGGAGGCACAAGTGCTCGGAAAGCAACTTCTCCGTTCTGGCACATCAGTCGGCGCACAATACCGCGAAGCTTGCCGTGCAAAGTCCGGCGCGGACTTCATCAACAAAGTTGAGGGCGCCCTGCAGGAACTTGAAGAGTCAACATACTGGCTCGAATTGCTGCGTGACTCAGGCATCGTGACTGCTGCTCGGCTCGAACCACTTCTGACCGAGTCAAACGAGTTAATAGCCATCTTTGTCACCATTGTCCGAAACACCAAGTCGAGGGGCGTCTGATCGCTATGCCGGTTCATCCCTCATCCCTCATCCCTCATCCTTTGCTGCAGGTCGAAGACCTGCACGCCGGCTATGGCGCGATCGAGGTGCTGAAGAGCGTCAGCATCGGCGTTGAGAAGGGCGAGATTGTCGCGGTGCTCGGAGCCAATGGCGCGGGCAAATCCACCACGTTGATGACCATTAGCGGGATCAACCGCTGTCGTCAGGGGCGAATCCTGTTCGATGGCGAGGCCATCCAGAACCGGCCGCCCCACGAGATTGTGCGGCGAGGCATCTCGCAATCTCCGGAAGGACGGCGCATTTTCCCGCGTTTGAGCGTGCGCGAAAATCTGGAGATGGGTGCCTTTCAGCGTGGCCACAGCAACGGACTGGGCGACGACGTGGAACGCGTGTTCACCGCATTTCCGATTCTGAAGGAGCGGCAGTCACAGCTTGGCGGCACGCTGAGCGGTGGCGAGCAGCAAATGCTGGCGATCTCGCGCGCCCTGATGGCGCGGCCAAAGTTACTCCTGCTCGATGAACCGTCGCTCGGTCTCGCGCCGATGGTCGTGACGAGGATCTTCGACATCATTCGCGAGATCAATCGTCAGGGCACCACGATTCTGCTCGTGGAACAGAACGCGAACATGGCGCTCCATGTCGCGCATCGAGGATATGTGCTCGAAACAGGCCGAATTGTCTTGGAAGATACCGCCGCAAATCTGATAAGCAATGAGCAGGTGAAAAGGTCTTACTTGGGAGGTTGATGGCGACATGAGTAAACAAACAGTGGCGATCATCGGTGCATCCGCCGACAGAGCCAAGTTTAGCAACAAGTCCATTCATGCGCATCTGCGGGCGGGGTACGACGTGTATCCCGTCAATCCCAGGGAAGAAACAATCGAAGGTCTCAAATGTTACAAGTCGGTTCTCGACATTCCGGTGGCCCTCGACCGCGTGAGTCTGTACCTTCCGCCGCCCGTCGGCGTCAAAGTCCTCGATGACATCGCCAAAAAGGGCTGTCAGGAACTGTGGATCAATCCCGGCGCCGAAAACCCCGAACTCATTGAGAAAGCCCAGACACTCGGCTTGAACGCCATTTTCGCGTGCTCGTTCACCGACGCGTTGGCCCATAGTGTGTAACCCGCGAGGATCATGACCATGACAACACGACCCGAACTCTCCATCGTCCTGCCCAACCGCCCCGGCACACTCAGCGAAGTCGCCAGCGCCCTCGCGAAAGCGAAAGTGAACCTGCTCGCCATCGACGCCTCCGGGGGTTTCGAATATAACATCGTGCGGATCGTCCCCGACAAGGTCGCCAAGGCCCGCGCCGTGCTGCGTCGTCGCGGATTGGACGTCGGCGAAACAAAGGTATTGTGCATTCCGGCGACCGAAGGACCCGGCGCAATCGCTCGCGTCGCGGATGCTCTCGGAACCGCGAAGGTCAACATCGATTACCTGTACGCCACCGCCGCTACCTCGCAATCGGAGGCCATTATCGTCGCCCACGTTTCGGATGCGCGACGGGCGATCAAGGCGTTGCGCTAGTCCGTCGCGTCGAGCAGCCGCCGTGCGCGCTCGAACACGGCATCGAACATCGGTTCCGTCAACTTGCCCGTGTTGGTGTTCTGCCGGCTGGGATGATAGGAGGCGATCAGCGCTGGCAACCCGCCGCCCAGTTCATAGATCGTGTTGTGCGCAAACCGGGGCAGCGGCTTCGGCAGCGCGACGCCGAGTCGGCGCAACCCCTTCAGATAATTATCAAACGCGATCTTGCCGAGCGCAACCACGACCCGCAGATGTTTCAGTCGCCTCAGTTCTTCATCGAAGTACACACGGCAATGTTCGATCTCCTGCGGCAGCGGCTTGTTGTCGGGCGGCGCGCAGTGGAGCACGGCGGTGATATAGCCGTCGAGCAGTTGCATCCCGTCATCGCGCCGTTGCCACGTCGGCTGGTTGGCGAAGCCGGCCTTGTGCAGCGCGCGGAATAGCCAGCGCCCCGAAGAATCGCCCGTAAAGAATCGTCCCGTGCGGTTCCCTCCGTGCGCCGCCGGGGCCAGACCGATAATGAGCAGCCGCGCCCTCGAATCGCCAAAACTCGGTAATGGTTTCGCCCAATAATCCCAGTCACGAAACTCCCGCTTCTTGTCGCGGCCGATTCGCTCCCGATAGGTGGTCAATCGCGGGCAAAGCCGGCACCGGATGATTCGCTGATTGAGCTTGTCGTGCCAATCCATCGCGCTCAGACCTTGTGGGCGATCCATTCGTCGCGGAATTGTTGAATGCGCCGTTGAGATTGCGCCAGACGCTCCGGGCGTATGCGGCCTGACTCGACGGCTTTCGTAAGCGCTCCATGCGCGGCCACAGCCTTTTCCGCGGTGTGGCAAACGAGGATCACGTCCGCCCCGGCATCGAACGCGTCGACAACCGCTTCCTCAAACGGACGAATCTGCGAAATCGCCCCCATCTCCATGTCGTCGGTAAGCACGAGTCCGTCGAACCCGAGTTGATTTCGCAGGAGTTCAGTCACGATCGCCTTGGACAACGACGCCGGTCGCGGCTTCCTTCCGTCAAACGCCGGATAATGCCCGTGTCCGATCATGATGGCAGTGAGTCGCCGCATCAACTTCATGTACGGCACAACGTCTTCGGCCAGCAGTTGCTCGCGCGTGCGTTTGATCGTCGGGAGTTTCTCGTGGGAATCGATCTCGGCGCCGCCCAGCCCCGGAAAATGTTTCGGGCAAGCCGCGACGCCCTCTCGTTCGAGTCCCTCCAGGAACGCGCCCGCCCAGCGACTCACGTCATCGGCGGTCCGGCCCCAGCAACGTTCCCGTAACGCATTGTCGGTCTTTTCGTCAAACAACTCCAGGTCCAGCACGGGGCCGAGATCAAGGTCGATGGCGAACTGATGCAGCCAACGCCCCGTTGTCCGACCGAAATCCTCCGCCTGCTCCACATGGCCTGATTTCTTGATCTCGGCGATGGTGGGAGCTTCGCCAATGATGTTGCGCAAGCGGTTAACGCGACCGTGCTCCTGGTCAACCGCAATGAGCGGACGATAGGCCAGCTCCGTGCGCAAGGTACGAGTCAGCGCCCGAAGTTCCGTGGCATTGTCGATGTTGCGCGCAAACAGCACAATACCGCCCGGTCGCACGGATGTCGAGCATTCGGCGCGTATCTGTCGTCCAGCTTGGTGCCGGGCAATCCGATGAACAAGTGTTGCCCCAAATGCATTTCTTTCGGCGAGGTCATGGATTCCGATCAGTTGCGAGACGACTTGTTCCGTGTCACACTCATTTGTATCATCTGCGTGGACAGATGGTCAAACGTCCCCAGGAGGCAATATGAAACAGTTTACGGAATTGACGATTGTGACACCCAACGCACCTGGCAAACTCGCTGAGGTGTTGCGGAACCTGGCCAACTCCAAGATCAACCTGATCGCGATCGACTCGTCCTCCGGTTACGACCTCAACATGGTGCGACTGGTAACGAACAACCCGCCGAAAACGCGCAAGGTTTTGGAAAAGTTGGGCTACAACGCAACCGAATCCACCGTTCTGGGCATCACCATCTCCGACAAGCCCGGCCAGTTGGCCCACATCGCCGCCGCCCTTTCGAAATCCCGCGTGAACATCGACTATATCTACGCCACCGCTGTGGCATACGACCAACAGGCCATGGTCATCGTACACGTTGCCGAGACTGGCGCCGCCGTAAAGGCCTTGCGCGCTCGCCAAGATTGTTTGAGTCAACGCCGAGAGCGAGAGGCGGCTATCCCCGTCCAAATCCGAATTTCACGGTGGGCGCGGGGTGGTCCTGACAGGCTTGGTTGGTGGGAACGTCGGTTGACGCGGCGTTGGGCTTGACGTAGCCCTTCTGGAGCAGCCACGCTTCGACTTCTTCGCCGCTGACATCGGCCAGAATCTGGCCGTCGATCTCCAAGGTCGGCTGGAGCGGCTGGCCGCTTCTGGCGACCATTTCCTCATAGTTGGCGGGGTTGTTAATGACGTCGCGGTCGTCGAACGGAAGGTCATACTTCCGCAGCACCGCGCGCACGCCGTTGCTCCATCCACAACTCGGTTTCAGCCAGGCAATAATTTTCGGTTGACTCATAAGGTTCTCACGCCTCCACCCCCTTCTATGCACGAAGAGCCGCCAAAAAGCAAGTGGGCGACTTGCGCGCCTTGTATTTGCTGCCTTCCGTCATTTCGGCGGATGGCACCTAAGTTGCTCATTACGTGGAGGATGACTTTGCTGGGCGAGATTCAACTGCTGCTGGAGCGCACCTACGGAACCACGGGCGTAAACTTCGAGGATTTCATCCTCAGTCGTCAGCGCAGCCGTGTCCTGTCGGAGATGGCCGGTGCCAGCGCCGCTCAGATCTCAGATTTGGGACGCGTGTTCTTGCGAATCGTGGACGGCAAGCTGCGCCTGGGAATTCACTATGACCCGAGCGTCATTGAGACGTTGGAGGGAAACAATCCCGCCTGCGGATTGAACGACCAAAACATCGTTCCGTTCATGGTGTTCCTGGAAGAACTCGACCACGCAGTTCACGCGGCCCTGAAGTTTCGCGAAGGGATTCGCGACATCCACAGCGAGGCGTTCGTGCGTGACCTCGAACTGCAAGCCAAAGTCGACACGTATCTGGTCCTCCAGAAATACTGCGCGTTTTTCAACAGTCCGCAAAAGCTGACTGATGCCGATCGCCGCTGGCTGAAAGCGTGCGTGTTCGACCGCGACAATGCCAGCTTTGAAGAACCCCTGCTGGCCGAGCGATACCACGAAGCCAATCGTCTGGCCCGCCGTTATGCGCGTCATCTCGACGGCCTTCCGCGGGCCCGGCGCACCACGGAAATCCGCCGCTTCCGAAAACTGACCTACGGCCAAAAACGCGACCGCATCGCCGTCGCCGCCGCCCGTTAGCGCCTGCCCAATCGGCCGCCTGTCGGGTTTAGAAAATACTTCTGGAATTCTTTGCCCGCTTCCATTAACACCGTAGTGACCCATGAACACGCTGCTGCGGCTTTTTACGTCCTCCTTGGGGAAAAAGTTCCTCATGGCCATTACCGGCGCGGGACTCTTCTTGTTTGTCATCGGCCATCTGCTGGGAAACCTGCAGATTTTTCTGGGACCGGAGGCCATCAATCGCTACGGCCACTTCTTGCAAACCACGCCCGAGATTCTGTGGCCGGCCCGCATCGGCCTGCTGGCATTTGTGATCATCCATATTTGGACATCCATTGCGCTGACGTTGGAAAACCGGGCCGCACGCGCCGCCCAATATAAGGTGAAGGAAGTCGTGGCCGCCACCCTCGCGTCCCGCACGATGATCTGGAGCGGTCTGATCATTCTCGCGTTTGTCGCGTTTCATCTGGCCCATTACACCTTGCTGATCGTCCACCCGGAATTTCGTGACCTGCACGACGCCAACGGCTGGCACGACATTTATCGGATGATGGTCCTGGGCTTCTCGAACTATTGGGTGTCCGCATTCTACGTTCTCAGCATCGGACTCCTGTGCCTGCATCTGAGCCATGGCGCCAGCGCAATGTTCCAGTCGCTGGGTCTCAAGAACGAGGCCTACACGTGCGCAATTGACGGTTTGGCTAAGGTCGCGGCGGTGATAATTTTCCTCGGCTACATTTCCATACCGCTCGCGGTGTTGGCGGGGGTGGTGAAATAACATGAAACTCGATGCCAAAATCCCTCTCGGACCGCTCCCCCAAAAATGGGACAAGCACAAGACTGCGATCAAGCTGGTCAATCCGTCCAACAAACGCAAATACGAGATCATCGTCGTCGGTACCGGGCTCGCCGGCGCGTCGGCTGCGGCGTCCCTCGCCGAGTTGGGGTACAACGTCAAGTCGTTCTGCATTCAGGATAGTCCGCGGCGGGCCCATAGCGTCGCCGCGCAGGGCGGTATCAATGCCGCGAAGAATTACCAGAATGACGGCGACAGCGTGTATCGCCTGTTCTATGACACGATCAAGGGTGGTGATTTTCGGTCGCGCGAAGCCAACGTTCACCGCCTCGCAGAAGTCAGCGTCAATATCATCGACCAGTGCGTCGCCCAAGGCGTGCCGTTCGCGCGCGAGTACAGCGGGTATCTGACAAACCGCTCCTTCGGAGGTGCGCAGGTCTCACGAACTTTCTACGCTCGCGGCCAAACCGGCCAACAACTGTTGCTGGGCGCCTATCAGGCGTTGATGCGGCAGGTTGCACTCGGACAGGTCACATTGATCCCGCGCACGGAGATGCTCGAGTTGGTGGTGGTCAACGGACACGCCAAAGGGATCGTCGTGCGTGACATGGTCACGGGCGCGATTTCGTCGCATTCGGCTGACGCAGTCGTGCTCGCGACCGGCGGTTACGGAAACACGTATTATCTCTCAACGTATGGGCGTGGCTCAAACGCCACGGCCATCTGGCGCGCGCACAAAAAGGGCGCGCTGTTTGCCAACCCCTGTTTCACGCAAATTCATCCCACGTGCATCCCCGTGTCGGGCGATTATCAGTCCAAGCTCACGCTGATGAGCGAATCGTTGCGCAACGATGGCCGCGTGTGGGTCCCGAAGAAGAAAGGTGATAAGCGCGCCCCCGCCGAGATTCCCGAGGACGAGCGCGATTATTATCTCGAACGCAAGTACCCGAGCTACGGCAACCTGGCGCCCCGCGACATCTCCTCGCGCGCAGCCAAGCAGGTGTGTGATGAGGGTCGGGGCGTCGGCGAAAGTGGTCTGGGCGTCTATCTGGATTTCTCCGATGCGATCAAGCGGCTCGGACGGGCGAAAATCGAAGAGCGCTACGGGAATCTCTTCGACATGTACCATGAAATCACACACGAGAACGCGTACCAGACCCCCATGCGCATCTTTCCAGCGATCCACTACATGATGGGCGGGTTGTGGGTCGATTACAATTTGATGAGCAATCTGCCGGGGTTGTACGTCATCGGCGAGGCGAATTTCTCCGACCACGGCGCGAATCGTCTCGGCGCCAGCGCGCTGATGCAGGGCCTAGCCGACGGTTATTTCGTGCTCCCCTACACCATCGGGGATTATCTGGCCAGCCAGAAGCCCGGTTCCCGACCGAAACCTGACGCCAGCGAATTTAAGCAGGCCGAGCAGGAGACGGCCGATCGTATCAAGAAACTGCTCTCCGCGCGCGGCAAGAAAACGATAACGGAATTTCACAAGGAGCTTGGCAGGATCTTGTGGACCCACTGCGGCATGGCGCGGACCGAAAACAGCCTCAAAGAAGCGCTGGCGCTGATTCCGCCGTTGCGCGAAGAGTTTTGGAAGAACGTCAACGTGCCGGGCGAAGGCGAGGAACTTAACCAGTCTCTGGAACGGGCGGGACGCGTGGCCGATTACCTCGAACTGGCGGAGCTGATCGTGTATGACGCGCTGATGCGTGATGAATCGTGCGGCTGTCATTTCCGCGAGGAACACCAGACGCCAGACGGTGAATGCCAGCGCAACGACGAGCAGTATGCCTATGTCGCCGCCTGGGAATTCACCGGCGTTGGCAAGACGCCAATCCTGAACAAGGAGCCTCTGGTGTACGAAGAAGTCCACTTGGCGCAGAGGAGTTACAAGTGATGAATGTCAAACTGCGAGTGTGGCGGCAACGCAATCCCGAGACGCCGGGACGATTCGAGACCTACGAGGCGAAGGACATCAATCCGAACATGTCGTTTCTGGAAATGCTCGACGTCGTCAACGAAGACCTGACTCGTCGCGGGCAGGAGCCCATCGCGTTCGATCACGATTGTCGCGAAGGCATCTGCGGCATGTGTTCGTGCGTCATTAACGGCGAACCGCACGGCCCTGAGAACAAGGTTGCCACCTGCCAGACGTACATGCGCAGTTTTCGCGACGGCGAGACGATCACCGTCGAGCCGTTCCGCGCCCGGGCGTTTCCCCTGATCAAGGACCTGATCGTCAATCGCAGCGCGTTCGACCGGGTCATTCAGGCGGGCGGGTTCGTTTCCGTTTCGACCGGCTCGGCACCCGACGGCAATACGATCCTCGTGCCGAAACAGAGCGCGGATCTTGCCATGGACGCCGCCGCGTGCATCGGTTGTGGCGCGTGCGTCGCGGCATGCAAGAATGCCAGCGCCATGCTCTTCGTGGCCGCGAAGGTTTCGCATCTCAATCTCCTGCCCCAGGGCCAACCCGAAAAAAAGAAGCGCGTCCTGGCGATGGTTCAACAGATGGACAAGGAAGGGTTCGGCGCCTGCACCGTAACGGGCTCCTGCGAAGCCGTCTGCCCGAAAGGAATCAGCCTGAACTTCATCGCCAAGATGAATCGCGATTATTTCGGCGCGCTGTTGGGTCGGGGAGGAAAGAAAGTGCCCGCGCCGACTGGGGCGTAACCGCTACTTCGTCTCGTTGAAGTGACCAAGGGCACGCTGTTTGCGCATGACCAGCACCATGGCCACGCCGCCGACAATACCGAAACCCGCCATTGTCGGGTACCACACTCCCCAGCCAAACTTGTCGATCAGCCAACCCGTGGCCGGCAAAAAGATCATCATGCCGAAGTACTGAAATGAATCGATGACACCGGACGCGAAGCCAGCCATTTTTCGACCCCCGATGTCCATGGGCGCTGCCGCGCCAACCAGTGAATGCGTGGAGTTGACCATCAACGAAATCAGGATCAGGAACAGACAGCCGAGCATGACGCCGGCCGGGGTCGGCCCAACCACCCCGGAATTAATCACGAGCGCGGCCAGCCCGATCACAATCGCCTGCAGGAAGTAGAGTCCCATGGCCACGGGCGATCGGTGCCCCTTGAAAAACCTGTCGGATATGATTCCCGAGATCAGCGAGCCAACAACAGCGACCATGGGCACCGCAAACCCCAACGTCCAAACCAATGCCAGTGGCTTGTCTTCGGCGTTCAGTTTCAGAACATCATGGAAGTACAGCACGGCCAATTGGTCCGAGCTGCTGCGCACGGCCCCCGTGCACGCGTAGGCCACGGCGTAAAACCAGACCAAGGGATGCGTGAAGACGATCTTGAAACATTTACGGATGCTGATTCGGACGCCCGCGCTGGAATCCACCTCGTCGTGAATCAACCCCGGCCACCCAGCTTCTTCCGGTGTCTCCTTGGCAAATATTGCCACGAGAATCGCGCATGCTGCAGTGATGAGCGGTGGAATCCGAAACAACCACCGCCAGTCGCCTCTGGCAACCGTCCAGGTTCCAATGGTGAAGCCAGCGAGGATTAGGGGGGCCAGCGCACCGATGGAAACCTGACCCAACTGAATCATGAAGCCAAAAATACCAGCAAACGTTCCACGTTCATTGCGATTGAACCACGCCGCGTTAATCTTGATCATGCCGGGCGCACCGAACGACTGGAAGTATCCGTTCATGAGCCAGATGAGTGCGAACGTCGTGAACGTCCCCGCAAACGATGCAAAGCCATAGATCAGGTTGATGATGATCGTGCCGGTGGCGCCAATCAGCATTGCCGCGCGTCCGCCAATGCGATCCGTGATGAGACCATTGATGAGCTGGCCTATCCCGTAAGCGAGGGACCAGGCACTCAGGATGCCCGTAATTTGAAACGTGCTAAATCCGTATTCCGCTACCATTCCGGGCGTGGCGAATCGAAAATTGTAACGGCACACGTAGTACGAGGCGTACATGAGCCCGAGGCTGACCCAATTCAGGCCGCGGCGAGGTCGAAATCCGGAGGGATATTTATTACGGGCGCCCGGCTGGGGCGCAGTGACGGTCTGTTCCATGAATTTTTTTCGCGAACACCCGAAGCTATATTGGGGCAAACCGTAATGGCACGGATGCAGGAAAGTCAAAGAAAATGTTCGACCAACTCTTTCTGCAAAGAAAACAAGCGAGGACGACCCTGTCGGCCGCCCTCGCCCGTGGTTTCTCAATCTTGTTAGCGTCGTTGTCGGTTCAGGATCATCAGTTGCAACAACTGCGCCACGGCGGCAATCAGCGCCGCCACGTAAGTCAACGCCGCCGCGTTCAGGACACGATTGACGCCTGGCATTTCATCCCGCGCGATCAAGCCGCTCTTTTGCAGAATCACCTTGGCCCGGGAACTGGCGTCAAACTCGACGGGAAGCGTGATGAGCTGAAACACCACCAGCACGGCGTAAATTCCGATCCCGAGCGTGATAAACATCGGGATGCGGAAGAAGAATCCACCAATCATCACCAGCGGCAGCAGTTGCGACGTGAACATGGTCATGGGCACAATCGCCATGCGCGCCTGCAATGGCGCATAGGCGTGCTGATGCTGAATGGCGTGTCCGGTTTCGTGCGCCGCAATGCCCAATGCCGCAACAGACTCGCCGTCGTATACGTCGGGCGACAGAGCAAGTGTCTTCGTTCGTGGATCGTAGTGGTCGCCGAGGAAACTGTTCGTCCGCTCGATTTGCACGTCGTGAATCCCGGCATCCGACATGATTTCCGCCGCGGCTTCCGCGCCCGTGCGTCCCGAGCGCGCCCGGACTTGTGAATATTTTTTCAGCGCACCCCGCACGAGAACCTGGGCCAGGATTGCTGGCACAAAGATCAGGACAAGGAGCAGCAGGTATATTTCGTTAATTGTCATCTTACTGTGAGACCTCCAACTGGCGCTACAGTAGCGCACCCAAGTCAGATTTCAAGCGCCTTCGGAAACCGCGCCAGATTGCGGACGCCGTTCGGTTGGATAACGGCAACGTCCTCCAGGCGGACGCCACCCACGCCCGCATAGTACAGGCCCGGCTCGACTGTTACAACCTGGCCGGCACGCAGGACTTCGGAGGCCGCGCCGACGCGCGGCCGCTCGTGAATCTCCAAGCCAAGCCCGTGGCCAGTCCCATGGAAGAATCCCTGCATCCGTCCGCGAACGACGCCGGTCCGGTAACCTCTGCTGACGAATAGCGATTGAATTCTGCTGTGCACGTCCTGGCCATTCACCCCATCGCGCAGTTTTTGAAACGCCAGTCTCTGTGCATCTCCGACAACAGCGTACAATTCTTTGACCGCATCACTGGCGCGACCGCGCACTACCGTGCGCGTGATGTCGCCCCAGTAGCCCGTCCGCATATCCCGGGGGAAAATGTCGAGAATGATCGTCGTATGCGCGCAGAGCGGACCGTGACCAATCTCATGCGGATCGCAGCCCTGATTCCCGCCAGCGACGATCGTGCGCGCGGCCACGCCACCCAAACCAGCGATCGTTGCGTTGATCACGCCTTGAACCTGCTCCGAAGTCAACTTTCGTCCCATTCGGTACAGGAATCCGTCGCGTCCAATACGGCTCGCCTGCAGGACGGTTACCGCCGCTTGCATCCCCTCCTCAGCCAGATGCAAGGCGTCCTGAAGCGCCCGGATCTCCGCTGCCGTCTTGATTTCACGCTCCGGAAAGAACGGATCGGGTTTGACGACGACGCGAATGCCGCGAAGTTGCTTCGCCAGGCCGATGGGAAAATTCATGGGGACTTCCACCTGACGGACGCGAAACTCACGCAATACCCGGTTCAACACGTCGCTGAACCCCGGCCGTTCGACCCCCTCGCGTCTGAGTTGCTTTTGATACCGGGAAAGTGAGAGTACCCGGTCGACATCGGCTTCGCGCCGCGCGCGGTCAATCTCCAGATCGCTCATCGCCGCGAAGGTTCTGCCACGCGTCTCGAACCAGATAAAGGGGTCGGGCACGAACATCCGGGTCGCGTACAGCATGTTCGCATCGTGTTCGCTGTCGGCGATCATCAACCGCGTTGACATGAAAAACCTCCTGCGCCCAGTCCAATGGACGGTGCGATTTCCAGCGAAAAGTCGCTCGGGCCAATACGCGACAATTGATAGTACGCCAACCCCGCAATCATCGCTGCGTTATCCGTACATAACGCGGCCGGTGCCAGGAGCAACTGCAGCCCTCGTTGCGCACATTCCGCCCCCAACTTCTCCCGGAAGCGGCGGTTAATCGAAACACCGCCCGACGCGCTCACCGTCTTCACGCGTAGTTCCATTGCGGCGCGGACCGTCTTCCCCACCAGCACGTCCACCACAGCTTCCTGAAAGCTGGCGCAGACGTCATCGATACGAGGGTGCGGGTTCTTCCGCAGGAAGTAAAGGACGGAGGTTTTCAGGCCGCTAAAGCTGAAATCGTAGCTGCCGTCATTCAACATGCTCCGTGGAAAATCAATCGCCTTGGGGTTTCCACTCTCGGCGCGCTTCTGAATTTCCGGGCCGCCGGGATACCCGAGATCCAGGAGTTTGGCGACCTTGTCGAACGCCTCCCCGGCTGCATCGTCAACGGTCTGACCTAGAATCTCATGAATCCCAATGGCAGTTGCATGCGCCAGAATGGTGTGTCCGCCGGACACGACCAACGAAACCATCGGCAGTGCGCCCAGCGAGGCGTTGGCAAACAGCGGAGAGTACAAGTGCGCTTCGACGTGGTTGATGGCAACGAATGGTTTGCCGGCGGCGAACGCGATCCCTTTGGCCGCGTTCAGGCCGATAAGCAGCGACGCGGCCAGACCGGGGCCGTAGGTGGCCGCTACGCCGTCGATTTCGTCAATGGACGTGTGGGCATCGGACAGCGCCTGCTCGACCACGGAATCGATCAAGTGCAGGTGGTTGCGCGACGCCAGTTCGGGGACCACGCCACCGTACGGGCGATGCAAAGCGACTTGCGAGCTGACTACGTTGGAGAGGATCTCCGTGCCATTCGGAGACGACCGCCGCGGCTGTCTCGTCACAGGAGGTCTCGACGCCGATGATTTTCACGGGCTGGTCTATCGACGACGCTCGGGTCGTCGTTCTATTGCGTTGACGGGGTTGCGGCGGCTGTGGTGGTTGTTTCGGCCGCGTTCTGTTTGGCGACCTTCATCTGCTTCTCGAAGAGTTTGACTCCCTTGATCACGTCGATGGCGCGATCCAGTTGGGCATCGGCAATGGGCGTGACCTTTTCCGCTGTGTCATCCGGGGGCAGGCTGGCGCGCACGCGTTGCTCCAGGAGCTTGCGCTCGTCCTCTTCGGAAATGGGCACGATAATATCCGGTGTGACACCGTGCTCGTGGATGACCTTATGGCTGGGCGTGTAATACTTGGCCGTGGTCAGGCGTAGCGCCGACCCGTCGCGCAGTTGGATAATGCTCTGCACGGAACCTTTGCCAAACGTGGTTTCTCCGACCAACACCGCGCGGTGGAGATCCTGTAGCGCACCCGCAACAATCTCGCTGCCGCTCGCGCTACCAGCATTGACGAGGAGAACCAGAGGATAGTGGGCTTGTTTCTTGCCGCCATCGGACCGGTAGACGCTCTTTTGCGCCAGGTCGCGTCCTTCTGTAGACACGATCAACTGGCCCGCGGGTATGAACTCGCTGGCAATCTTGCGCGCGGATTCCAGCAGCCCACCCGGATTGTTGCGCAGATCGATAATTAACGCGGTCATGCCTTCGCTATTCAGCTTGGTCAACGCTTTTTCAAACTCATCCGCGGTAGGTTCGTTGAATTGCGTGATGCGCACGTAACCGATGCCGTCTTGGAGGATTTTTGCGTCCTTCACGCTGTCCACGTTGATCTCGGCACGCTCGATGGTGTGGTCCTTGATCTTATCACCCGGGTCCTTGGCTTTGGCGCGAAAAATCGTAATAGTCACTTTCGTTCCCGGATCGCCCCGCAACTGACGGACGGCATCCTGCAACCCCATTTTCTCGGTGATTTTCCCATCGATCTTGATAATGCGGTCGCCGGGCAGCAACCCCGCCTTCGCGCCGGGCGTGTCTTCCATTGGGGCGACGACGGTCAGGAAGCCTTCCTTGGACATGCTGATGACGATACCGATACCACCGAACTTGCCCTCGGTGTCCTCCTTCATGTCCTCGTACATCTGCGGTTCCATGAACTGGCTGTGTGGATCCAGCGAGTTGAGCATCCCTTTGAGCGCGCCATACGTCAGATCGCGGTAGGTGACCGAGTTGGTGTCCACGTATTCTTTGCGGATCAACTCCATCACCTGCGTGTTGAGATCCATCTCGGAATACGGATTGTCCTTGTCCGGTTTCGTGGACGAATCGGAATAAATCTTCGCGGCGATGGCGAGATTGATTCCCAACAACACCACAACAAACGCCACGGTGATACGCTTTATGGTCATAACATTTCTCTTAAAATTGTACGCTTTCCCTCAATCCCCACACAGTCTCACGAGAAGCCGATGTGGGCGCCAGCGACTCGATTACCATACGACTGCTTGGCAGTTGAATCAAGTCCATCCTTTCGAGATTGGACGCAGGAAAACCGTGCTCTACTCAACCAATTCCAATGCGGCCCGCCGAAAACCGGCCATCTGGCGGGCCGTCCGCGCTTCCAAATAACATCGGAACACGGGTTCCGTCCCCGAAGCCCGAAACATCACCCAGCAACCGTCGTTCAGCAAGAACTTGTAGCCGTCTTTCGTGACCACCCCGGTGACATTCTGCCCGCCAAATTCGGTCAGGCCTTTGGCAAATTTTGCAAGCAACTGTTCCTTGCGTTCGGGCGTGACCCGAAGGTTGATGCGGTCGCTCATGATTCCGCCCGCCCGCTTTTGGATTCCCTTCAACACTTTGCCCAGCGATTGGCCTTCGTAGGCCACCAGTTCCGCCATTAGCAGGCAAGCGAGGATTCCGTCCTTTTCGGGCACGTGGCCCTTCACGCTGAGTCCCCCGCTCTCTTCGCCGCCCACAATGATCGGCTCGCTTTCCATCAATGCGCCGATGTACTTGAACCCAACGGGTGTCTCGCGCACTTCCACGCCGAACTCGTGCGCTACCGCGTCCACGAGATGGCTGGTGGCAACCGTGCGTACCACCGCGCCCGTCCACAGGCGGTTCTTGGCGAGATGATACAACGCAAGCGCCAGCACTTCGTTGGCACTGATAAACGTCCCGTCGTTGTCCACGATGGCAAAACGGTCGGCGTCGGGATCAAGACCCAAACCGAGTGCCGCCTTGGATTTTTCCAGCCGCGCCAACAGCTCGCCCATGTTTTCACGGATCGGCTCGGGATGACCCTTGCCAAACAACGGATTTGGCTCGCGGTGTAACGCATCGACCCGCCACCCGCTACGCATGAGCAATTCGTCGAGATAGCCGCGTCCCGTGCCAAACATCAAATCCACCACCACCTTCTTGCGGCGCTTCTGAAGCGCAGCGAAATCCACAATCTTGCGGAGTTGCGCGACGTACTGCGGCATCGGGTTGAACACTTCGATATCTCGCGAACGCACCCCGGATCGCGACGCGCCTCCCGCTTCTAATTCCCCGGCGATCCTCTCGATCCCCTTGGCTGTTTCGGGCAAACAGGGCGCGCCGTTTGCCTCGTTGAATTTCAGTCCGTTCCACTCCGCCGGGTTGTGGCTGGCCGTGATGTTAATGCCGCCAGAAGCCTGGTGGATGCGAATCGCGTGTGAGATGACTGGTGTGGGCGCATCACGATCGGTCAGATGGGTTTTGAAGTCGTAACCGGCGATGATCTCTGCGCAGCGTGTCGCAAACTCACGTGACAAAAACCGCGTGTCATGTCCCACGATGAGCAGTTTCTTGGCGTGGGTCGGTGGATTCTCGGTCAGGTACTGCGCGATGGCATGCGCCGCGATCTCGACATTGGCGACTGTAAAGGTGTCGCTCATGATGCCGCGCCAGCCCGATGTGCCAAATTTGATAACCGACATGCGGCGCATTATAGCGACCGCATCGGCGTCGTCGATAGGAATGCGCCGTTCACGGTGCGAGCTTGCCCGCGGCAAGCAGTCCGAACAAAGCAGCTCCAAGGGCGAACCGATAGATGATGAAGATCCAAGTTGTGTGGCGTTTCAGGTAATTCATCAAAAACGCAACCGCCGCGTAGCCGACGATGATCGCGACGATCGTGGCCACGACAAGATTCAAACCGTCTCCCTGTTTCGCGAGCAGTTCGTGACGGTGGTGGTGAAACTCCAGAATGCCCGCGCCCAAAAACGACGGCAACGACAACAGAAACGAAAATCGCGCCGCGGTCTCGCGCGTCAGCCCGACAAACAATCCGCCGGTGATGGTGGAGCCCGACCGCGAAGCGCCGGGAATCAGGGCCAAGCATTGCACCAAACCCACGACAATCGCATCCGGCCACGCGACGCGGCTCATGTCCTTTAGCGTCATCCCCGCCTGAGTTCGGGCCCGTTCGATGTACTCGGCCACCACCAGCGCCACAGCCAGCCCGACTTCCGCCGCGGCGATAACGTACAGCGAGCGCAAGCTTGTCTCGACGTGCTTCTTGAAGGCCAGGCCCAGCACGACAATGGGCACCGTTCCAACGATAATCATCCAACCGAGACGTGCGTCATGGCTCTCGAACGGACGACCCGTCCGCAGCCCCGCCAGCATGGCGGTCGCAATTTGGGAAAGGTCATGCCAGAAATACAGCAGCAGGGTGACGACGATGGCCAGTTGGATGACTGCCGTGAATGCCGCGCCGGGGTCCGTCCAGCCCATCACAGCCGCCACGATGCGAAGGTGTGCGGCGCTGCTGATGGGCAGGAACTCCGTAATGCCTTGGACGATGCCGTAAACGATGGCCTGCCAGGGGGTCATTCGCGGTAATCGTTGATCTGCATGGAAGCCACTCGTGTCAGGACAAGATTAGCTCAACCGTGCGAATGTTTTCTGCAACAATTCCACCGGAGAGGCATTTTCCGACTTCGCCTTCGCGTCGGCAATCAGCTTGGCTTCAAGCGCGTTCTTGGTGGGCCGCTGGATGTTGTAGAACACGCCAAAGTAGCCCGGGAAATCCGCCATCGCCAACTTGTAGGCGGCGACTTCGTCGGTCACATCATGTTCGGCCGGCACGAGATTGAACACGCCGCCCTTGCGCGGGTTGGCGGCATCGAACGCGCCCGGGATAAAACTCCGTGCATTCACTCAGACACTCGATGACCGAGAACCCATCGTGCTGCATGGCCTTCTCCATCATTTCCATCACGTGATTCGGCAGATGTGAGTGGGAACGGGCAATAAACGTCGCGCCCGCCGCAATGAGCTGCTTCATCGGGTTAATCGGATGATCGACGGCGCCCGTCGGGTCGGTCTTCGACTTGAATCCCATGGGCGATGTCGGCGACGTCTGCTTCTTGGTCAGCCCGTACACGAAATTATCCATGATGACGTAGGTCATCTTGACGTTCTTGCGGGCGGCATGGGTCAGATGATTGCCGCCGATGGAAAAGGCGTCGCCGTCGCCGCCGAACACGAAGACATGCAGGTCGGGCCGCATCAGCGACACGCCCGTGGCAAACGCCGCCGCCCGTCCGTGGAGAAAATGCACGCCGTAGGCGTTCACAAAGTACGGAAACCGCGACGAGCAGCCGATTCCGGCAATGCTCGTGATCTTCTCATGCGGTACCTGCAGCTTCTCCATCATCTTGAAATAGATGGAGAGGACACTGAAGTCGCCGCATCCGGGACACCACGTCGGATGGTCGGCAACAAGGTCCTTCTTGGTGTACTTTGGGCGGTCGGTCAGTTTGATTTCTTTGACTTCCAGATTCTTTGCTTCTGCAATCATTTGGATTTCCTTGCAGGAACATCAGGCGTTGCCAGGGCGGGTTCGGGGGGTTTCTTGAGTCTCTCGTTCATGCCATTCAAAATCTCGCGGATCTTGAACGGCAGGCCGTCGGTCTTGTTGATTCCGACGAATCTTGTCGTTACAGAACCGTGCTCGTAGGACGGCCCGCCAATTGGCCGTAGCCGTACAGTCCCTCGTCGTTGATCTCCACTACAAAAACGTGATTGAACCCGTCCATAATCTCGCCGATGCCGGGTTGCAATGGTTGAATGTACCGAATGTTCAGTGCACTGACGCTTTCGCCCTCGGCACGCGCTTTGTCGACCGCTTCGCGGATCGGACCCTGCGAGGAGCCCCAGCCGACCAGCAGGACGTTGCCCTCGGGTCGGACCGTAGGTCTCGGCCTTTGGCAGGCGAGACGCCAACACCTGAAGCTTGCGACGGCGCTTGGCCACCATCATCACGTGGTTGGCCGGACGGCTGGCGGGATGCCCGGCCTCGTCGTGCTCCAAGCCGGTCACCACGGGGTATTTGCCGTCGAGCATCGGTGTCCCGGGTGGAGCGTGATGGGCGATGCCGTCGGTCGGTGTTCTCGTACGGTTTGTAATTCGGTCCGCGCGCCGCGAAGTTCGGAGTCAGGTCCTGCGCCAATTTCGCGATATCGGGCATCTCCCATGTCTTCGAATCGTGTCGCCAACGCCTGGTCGGTCAAAATAATCACCGGGCGAACTGTACTCGCGCGCAATTTCGCCGCTTCCAGCGTGATGTAGAAGCAGTCTTCCACGGACGACGGCGCCAGCACGATGCGCGGCGAATCGCCGTGTCCGCCGAAACAGGCGATGTTGAGGTCGCTCTGCTCGACGTTGGTGGGCAAGCCCGGTGCTCGGGCCGCCGCGCTGGACGTCGATGATGACAACCGGCATCTCGGCCATCACCGCCCAACCGAGTGCTTCGGTCTTCAGGGAGAGCCCGGGACCGGAGGTTCCCGTGAATGAAAGGTAGCCCGAATACGAAGCGCCGCAGGCAATCGCGATGGCGGCCAGTTCGTCTTCCGCCTGGACAAAGATCCCGCCGTACTTGGGCAATTCGGCCCGCAGGATCTCCATGATGCTGGACCATGGAGTGATCGGATAGCCCGCGCCAAAGCGGATGCCCGCCGTCAGCGCGCCGTAGGCGATGGCCTGGTTGCCATCCGTCACGACTTGCTTGCGGCCGTCCTTGTTTGTTGGAGGCACGAATTCAAACGTGTCCGTGACCTTGCCGATGTCGTAGCCGTAGCCCGCGTTGAACGCGCCGATGACGTTGCGGATGACATCGTCGCCCTTGCTCTTGTAGTAGGCCTGCAGCATCGATTCGAGCTTGGGCACATCCAGGTCGAACATGCGCGCCAGCAATCCGAGCACGAACATGTTTTTGCCCTTGTCTTTCGCAGTGCCACCGATGGCCTCGACGGTCTGGCCCGTGATCGGCACGCCGACCGACCGGTATCGCTTCTGGTTCTCGTCGGGCTTGACGTTGTCCGAGTCGTAAATCAGGATGCCGCCGTCGCGGAGCGTGTTGATGTGGTCGTTGTACGAATGCTGGTAGAACGCAACGAGAATGTCCACGTCATCGCCCGCGCTCAGGACTTCTCCCGTGCCGAGGCGCACCTGGTAAATGCTCGGGCCACCCGAAATCGTCGCCGGGATCGTCATATACGTCATGACGTCCTTGTCGGTGCGGCCGGCCAACCGCGCCAAAAAACCGCCGATGGCCTGAATGCCGTCCTGTGAGTTGCCCGCCAGCCGGATTACGGCATCTTGAATTCTTCGTCCACGCTGGGGCTGTTGGCCACCAGACGACGCGGAAGCATTTGCGACCTTTTGATCAATCATTTCCTCGTTTTCCTTCAAAAAGGGTTCCCGACCAGAGGGAGCCACCCGAGAGCACGTCCCTACAAGTAGAATATATTAGCAGAGCGCGACCCCCTGTCAACCACGTGGCCAACCCCGAATTGGGAAAAGCAATTGACCCGACGGCTGGCATGCGATATTTTCCCGGTGGTGGTAACCTTCAAGATCAGCCATGGCAGAGAAAAATAGCACCAGTATCAATCGCGTCGCCAACGACTTCTACCAGAAGGCGATTCAGGCGGTGGAACGCGGTAATCTCGATTATGCGATCGAGATGTTCATCCAGTGCCTGACTATCGAGCCGGGCTACACCAAAGCGCGCCGGAACCTGCGGGCCACGCAAATGAAGAAGACCGAGTCCGCAGGTGGCTTCAAGCGCATGTTGGTGGGCACGAAACTTCAGCCGCTCTTGGCGAAGGCCAAAATGGCTGTGCAAAAGAATCCCACCGAAGCGATGACGCTCGCGGAACAGGCGTTGTCGGAAGATCCCAAGAACGGGCAGGCTCTGATGACTCTCGCCGAAGCCGCCGAGGTCGCCCAGCTTCCGGAGACGGTTGTTCAAACACTCGAGACATACACCCGGCTCAATCCCAAAGACACCAAGGCCCTGCACTGGCTGGCGCGCTCGTATATCGCGGCGGGACAGCACGATCTGGCCCGCGAAACCTACGATCACCTGCTCCAGATCAACCCGAACGATTTCGAAGCACAACAGGGCGCCAAGGATGCGACTGCCAAAGGCGCGATGTCCGGTGGCGGTTGGGAAGGCGATGGGTCCTTCCGCGAGGCCCTCAAGGACAAGGACGAATCCGTTGCGTTGGAACAAGAATCTCGTGTCGTCCGCGCCGAGGATATGCTTGCCAATCTCATCAAGGAGAAGCTCGAAGCGTTGTCCAAGGACCCGGAGAATCCGGTGATCCAGCGCGAACTCGGCAAGCTCTACGCCCAGAAGGAAAACTTTGACGAAGCCCTGCGCTACCTCGAGGGACTGTTCGCGAAGGAAGGCGGAACGGATCCGTCTCTCGAACGTGAAATCGGCGATACCAAGATCAAGCGCCTCGAAACCCAGTTGAACGCCAAGAAGAAACAACTGGAAACAAACCCGGCCAATGCCGCAGCGCTTCAAAACGAAATCACCACGCTCGAGTCCGATTTGGACAAGCTCAAGCTCTACGAAGCCGAGCGCCTCGTGGAACGGTACCCCAACGATCTCATGTACCGGTTCGATCTCGGCGTGTTGTACATGAAGGCTGGCAACGTCGACGGCGCTGTCGAGCAACTGCAAAAATCTCGCGGCCAACCCCAGCGCCGTGTTGCCTCCCTCAATCTCCTCGGCCAGTGCTACCAACAAATGGGCCTTCATGACATGGCGATTGAGACCTTCAATGAGGCCATCAATGAACTCCCGACCATGGACGGGCTGAAGAAGGAGTTGCTGTACAATTTGGGTTGCGCGTACGAGCTCATGGGCGATCAAGACAAGGCCACGGCGGCGTTCAAGGAGATCGCCAAGGTCGATTTCAGCTATCGCGACGTGCGCGCGAAGATCATGCGCAAGCCACCCGCGAAGACGTAACCCAACGGCCTGACGTTAGTCAGGCAGTTCCACTCTCGCCCAGACCTCCCGCAAATCTCGAATTCCGTCCGGGCGGCGTCCTTGCCGATCCACGAGGATGGCCTTTATCCCCGCCGTCTCCGCCCCGCGCACGTCTTCCCCGTAAGAGTCGCCGACGTGGATCGATTCCGCTGCGGTAACGCCCGCCGCTCGAAGCGCCGCCAGGAAGATCTCGGCATTTGGTTTCTCCACCCCGACCTCGCAGGAAATCGTCATCGAATCGAAGTGCTTCGCAAGCCCTGTCCCCTCGAGCAGCAAACGCAGACGCTCATCCCAATTGGAAAGGACGCCAACGTGGAGGCCGCGCGCACGCGCTTCGCGCAGCGCGTCCTCGACGTCCGGAAAAACCTGCCACGCGTCGGACCGGGCGAACGTCTCGAACAGTTCCTCGAAGCACGCCTCATTCTCCTGTCCGAGCACGCGAAAAACGAGTTCCCGCCACCATTCCTTGCGTGACACTGTCAGTCCGGGGCGTTTCAATGCGGCCCAGGATTGGCGGAAAGCGCCTTCCATCTCGTCGGCGGTTCGATCGATCCCATGTCGCCGGGCAACCGCAGCGTACACGGCCCCCACGGAGGGGTATGGCCGGAGCAGCGTGCCGCCCGCGTCGAAGAAAATCGCGCGCAGCCGTTCGCGGCTCACTGCAACACCAACTCGCGCGGCGTCTTCGCCCTCGTTCCCTTCGCAAAACCGAGCCGATCCAGCGCCTCGCCTACCAGGAACAGCGATCCCGCAATGGCGATCGTTTCCGCGCCCTCAATGCGGGCTTGCGCGTACGCGGCGGAAAGATTTCGCTCGACGGTGATCCGTGCGGCGGGGTTCGCCGCCTGGCACCAGCGCGCCAACTGGTCAGGCTCGCTCGTCCGTTCGCTGTTGACGGGGACGCACACCACCCGCACGGCAAGCGGCGCCAGAATCTGGCACATCTGATCGTAGTTCTTGTCCCGCAACACGCCGAGGATCAACGTCAGCTTCCGCCCCGCAACATGTTCACGCAACGTCGCCGCGAGCCGTTCGGCGGCCGCCGCGTTGTGCGCGCCGTCCAGCACCACCGTCGGGTCGTGGTGCACAATCTGAAACCGTCCCGGCCACGTCGTCCGCGCCAACCCTTCATGCACCTGCTTCGCATCGACCGGCAATCCCGACGCCTCCAGAGCCGCCACCGCCGTCGCGCAATTGATCGTCTGATGCGCCCCGAGCAACGGAATCGTCAGCGGGCCGTAGCCCTCGGCGCGTTCCCGTCAACTCCACCCGCTGGCACTCCTCGTCTTCACTCAGTCGCGTCGCGCCAATGTCCCGCCCCACGACCGTCAACGCGCTCCCCTGCGTCGCCGCGGTGTTCTGGATCACTCCGCAGCGCTTCTTCCGCCGCCGCCGCCGTGACCACCGGCACCCCGGCCTTGATGATCCCGCATTTCTCGCCGGCAATCTGCGCCAGCGTCTCGCCCAGATACTGCGTATGATCGAACGCGATATTGGTGACCACCGAAACCAGCGGCACGATCACGTTCGTCGCGTCGAGCCGCCCGCCCAGCCCCGTTTCCCACACCACCACGTCCACCTTCTGCTCCGCGAAATACCGCAGCGCGATCGCCGTCACCGTCTCGAAAAACGTCGGCGCGTGAAACTCCAGGTTGGCGCCCACCGTCTCCAGCACCGGCCGGATCTCCTCGACGAGCCGCACCACGTCCGCTTCGCTAATCGGGTGGCCGTTGACTTGAAATCGCTCGCAGAACGACACGAGATGCGGCGACGTGTACAACCCCGTCTTGTAGCCCGCCGTGGACAGCATCGCGCTCAGCATCGCCGCCACGCTCCCCTTCCCGTTCGTGCCGGCGATATGGATGAATCGCAGCGGCTTCTGCGGATCGCCCATCAACCGCAACAAATACTGCATCGTCTCCAGGCCAAGTTTCTGGCCAAACAGCCGGATGCCGTACAGGTATTCGATGGTCTCGGGATATGTCACACCGGATCGTCCGATATGTAGCCGCACTCTTCAGGGTGCGCAGGCCAAGCCTGCGGCTACAGGTTTGCGTTACGCTGCGGCCTTGAACTTGCGGCCGCCACGGCCCGAAAAATAACTCAGCAATTGCGCCAGCGTCTGCTTGAGCTGCTTCCGATGCACAATCAGATCGACCAGCCCCCGCTCGCGTAGAAATTCACTGGTCTGGAACCCCTCGGGCAATTCCTGTTGCGTCGTCTCCTTGATCACGCGCGGTCCCGCGAACCCGATCAACGCCTTCGGCTCGGCGATGATCACGTCCCCCAGCGACGCGTAGCTCGCCATCACGCCCGCCGTCGTCGGATGCGTCAGCACCGAGATGTACGGCAACCCCGCTTTCGCGTGCAACGCCAGCGCCCCGCTCGTCTTCGCCAGTTGCATCAGGCTCAGTATCCCCTCGTACATCCGCGCCCCGCCCGACGCCGAAATGATGATCACGGGAATCTTCAACTCCGTCGCCTTCTCGATTGCCCGCGTGATTTTTTCGCCGACCACCGACCCCATGCTCGCCCCCAGAAAGCTGAAATCCATCACCGCCAGCGATACGTCGTGGCCCTCCAGCTTGGCCAGCCCGATCACCACGGCATCGTTGAGCCCCGTTTGCCGATGATACGTCCGCAACCGTTCCGAATACGCCGCCACGCCCGTGAACTTCAGCACGTCCACGCTCGCCATGTCCGCGTCGCTCTCGCGGAACGTCCCCTCATCCGCCAGCATCGACACGCGTTCCATGGCGGTCATCGTGAAGTGGTAATCGCATTTCGCGCAGACCTTCGCGTTCGCGACGAGTTCCTTGCTGTAGATGATCTCGCCGCATTGCTTGCACTTCACCCACAACCCGCTCGGGATCTCGTGCTTCTTGGTGATGGTCTCGGAAATCTTCGGCTTTTCTTTTTCTTCGAATACCGCCATAGATTCTTTCCTCGCGCGACGGCGACCTCGTGACCCTCCCTGGCCCCCGCCAACTCCACAACTCTACCACAACCCGCCCTCGTTGCGCCAGCCGGAAAACCTGGGCGGTGTAGCGTGCTCTGTTACCCCCTGGAAATTATCACGGATACCCTCGCCAGCACGTTGACCAATCCGTGCGTCACGCCGCCGGCCACAACGCTCTCCGTCTTTTCCCGCAGGCATCCGTAAAACAGGCCGACAAAACAATTCTGCAGGCCGTACCACCACGCGATCTGATAGTGGCCGTGAAAATAATCGACCGGGCTCAGGGCATGCAGCAATCCAAACAGCAGGGACGACACAACCAACCCGTATCCGAAATCGAGTCCCAGCATGTGAACGGGCCGGTCAAAGGTGTCGTTGATCCGCGATTGAATGTATCCCCGGAAAAACATCTCTTCGCCAAAACCGCCGCACACGAACAACCACGCGACCTCCAACGTCTCTCTCCCAATGGGCCGGTTGAAGTAGCCCGCAAGCCCCAAGGGAAGTGACAGCAACGCGGCGAGGAGCACCACGCTGGTCGCCCACGGCACGCGAGCCAGATACCTCGCTTGCCCCTTCATGAACCACAGCAACAGGATCGTCACCGTGAGACCAAACACCGCGCCCGCGACGCGGTTCGTCATGTCGGCTTGCGCGAATGAAGGATCAGAATGAACGTGGGTGAACATCCTCCCCACGCCCGCCAGCACCACCAGCAGCAGTGTCCAGAGCAATCCGATGTTCAGATTGTGCCGCCACCGCTTCCACGTCAGCCCGTAGGCCTCGAAGCTCCGACCGCACAGCAGCAGAACCAAAACCGTAACCAGAATCATGACGGCCCCAGGCGTAAAATTCAGCCCCGTCTCCCATTCCCATCTTCCCAGCGGCGTAAAGGATTTCAGGGACCGATACGTGACGTGCACGAGTACGAAGGCGAGCACCACTTCGAGTATGGCTGTGACCCGTTGTTTCATGGATTGGATGTTGTTCTGTTACGCTCCTCGTGCGACGGCCAGCGCCACAATTTCCCCTGGCCATCGCTCTCCGCACGACCTTGGCACATCCCGCCCCCGTTGCACCAGTCTGTTTTGGGAGGGCGGGCTGGCTCAGCACGCCAAACCCCTCTTCTTCAGTGACAGTTCCCTGTTGCCGGCTTAGAATCATGACCGGCGCAGTCAAAGCGTCACCACCATGAGCAAAATTGCCCTATTCAGCCGGACGCGAGTCATTCTCTCTGTTGCGGTCGGCTTGGTTGCGTTCATCGTCCAGGCAATCTCCGTTTGGAACACTCCCATCGGCGACGAGCCGGCCAAAATCAAAGAGGCCAGTGCGTTGCTGGAGCAGTATCGTCGCAGCGTGCAAACCGAGGGCGAGCTCTATACGGTTCAGGCTCGTGATGGCCGTGAGATCCACGTGTTCTCTCACACGGTTCCCGTGCAATCACGGTTGGACAATATTTTCAAGTTCGTCCTGAATGAGCGAGAGCACAAGATTCTTGTCCAGATTCCCGAATACAACACGACAGCCGACTTTCCGCCGGACACAAAGCCCGCGGACATCAGGGCCGTGTTGCGGATAAAGTTTCCACCGGCGAAAGTCGACGTTCACCGGTCCTGGAACGATGTGGAAGCTGCCAGTCGTGGACTGACCGGGTGGAACGGTCTGATTTTCAAAGCCAGGGCCATGCAATATCTGGGGGTGAATCCAGGCCGCGACTCCGAATCCGACGCATGGACAAATCGCTTCGAGATCGCGAGTCGCGGCTTTAGCGTCTGCACGACGGCCCAGCGTATCCGGAGAAGTGCCGGTTTTGGCCTCTTGGTATTTGTCATCTTCACACCGCTTACGTGGCTGGCGCTGCTCGTTCTCGCGTGGATTTGGCGCTTCTCGCTGGATCAACTCCGTAAGCTTTCACGGGCTCTCCGCGGCCAGACGCGCCGAGAATGAACGCAGTGCAGAGAGGTCAGGGGCCTTGCCGCCATTCTCAAGATGACTTCCACACCCCTCTCGCCACGGCCAGCGCGACAACCTCCCTCGCCCCCGCTCGGCGCAACGTCTTCGCGCAACTATTCAACGTCGCGCCCGTCGTAAACACGTCGTCCAACAACACGAGCCGTTTGCCTTTGAAAATGGTCTCATCGCGCACGGCGAACGCATCGCGCATGTTCACAGCCCGGGCCTCGGCATCCAATCTCGTTTGCGTTGCCGTGTCTTTCACCCGGCGCAGATTTCGCTTCAACACAGGTACATTCACCACCCTGCTCAATCCCGCCGCCAGATACTCCGCTTGATTGAATTCCCGTTGTCTCAACTTGTGCGGATGCAACGGCACGGGAACGATGCCGTCGATCTCCTGCCAGTCGATCCACCGTTGCGCCGCCCCCTGCAGCCAATCCACCAGATGCCGGCCAAAATACATTTCGCGATTGTATTTGAAGCGGAGGATGCAGTCGCGGACGACGCCTTGGGCGCGGCAGGCGCACACGGTCCGGCTGAAATAGAACCGCAAATTCTGGCAGTAACCGCAAACGAACGTGTCGCCCGTGACCGTCCCCGTGAACGGCGAGGCGCATTGCCGGCAAAACGGCGGCTCAATCAGTTTGGCCGAGGACACGCACGCAGGGCAGACGATCCCCGGGTCGGTGTCGGCCAGCGGACAACCGCAGAAGGGACAATTCCGCGGCCAGACCAGGTCTAGCGCGCGCCGGGCCCAGAGCTGGAGTGCCCGGGTCCGCGCAGGGGCTTGAATGTCGTTCGACATAACCACTCCATCAACACCAGGAGCACCACGAGCATCGGCCAGGATCGCCATATCCTGCGTGACATCCAAGGTCGCCGACCAGCGCATGAACTCGTTGACCAGCACCCAGCCCGCGTGCAGCCCGATCGGCAAATATAATGCCTTCGTCCGGGCGTAAGCCAATCCCAAAACGCAGCCGGCCAGAAACAGCGATACAAACCCAACAAAAACACCTTTCTGCACCAGCGACTGCGTCACGATCCAGACCAGACACTTTCCGCCACTGGTCCACGTGACCTGGTTGGCCGGGATATTCACGCCATTCGGTTTGAGGAAATGCGCCGCCGAATACACCGCGCTGGCCAAGACGATGGCGACGGCCACGTTCATACGACGTTCCAGCGCCCCCTGCAGTGCCCCGCGAAAAAACGTCTCTTCGATGACCGCGACTGCCACGCCCACAAAAAAGAACTTTACCCCGGCGCCCGCCATCTGTCTCGAAGTCATGGTGAACACCAGCCGGTGGCCTCCAACGACGACGAGCAAGCCAATCATGACCGTCAGCGTCGCCACGCCGAGGACGTACCCAGCTAAAACGTGACGCCACCAGCCGCGCGCCCGCACGTAGCCGATGTCGCTCCAGAACCGGAATCCGATCACCCGCAGCAACGGCCACAATCCAGCCAGGGCCACGACCATGATCGCCCGGTCAAAGATCCGATGGAACGGATACGTCGCGTAACCGTGGAGAGCGTTTACGTGGGGGGCCACCCGCTGCACGGCCCAAAACAGCCACGGCGCCAGCAGCGCGCCGAGCACGATGACGGCGACGAAATAAAGGCCGATGGCCCGGGACGCTCTCAATTACGTTTCGGTGGGCCGCTGAAGTTCCTGGGGAGTGAACACCTTGTGCCGCTGGACTTCATTGTCCTGCATTTCCGAGATCGAGCCGGGATCAATGATTTCCGTATACCGAATCGAGCTGTAGGGTATCCAGTACACCTTGCTGTCGACCTCGACCGGTCGTTCTTGGGGAACGGCCGACTCCAAATCCGGATGCTCCTGGAACCGGCGTCCGCTGACCCGCACCCCGGTTTCATCCACGTCGGTAATGATGCCCCGAACGATTTCCCGCGGTGTCTGCGGGTGAAACCTTCGCAACACCACTTTCACTCGCTGGCTGAGTAATCCTTTTGTGTCCATTCGTTCCTCTGCGGCACGGCGGAGCCCCGCCATTGACTGTCATTCCGAAACGGCCTCTATTGTGTCGTAATATCGCCGTCCTGTAATTTCAGCGCCTTGACCTTGGCCGTTTGACGATCAGACGAATAATCGGTCGTCGGCTGCGCCTCGCTCGATGGGCCTGGCGCCGTCGAGCCGGTGCTGCCACTGCGGGGCGGCGGCGCCGCCTGGTTCGGTTGGTTCGGCGCCATCGAGCCGATCATGTCATTCTTGGGCGACTCCGCCTGGTGCATATCGCTCGGCGCCATCGAACCGATGAAGTCCTTGGGGGGCAGCACCGCATTATTCGTCCCCGAACTGCCCATGCCGAAATACCTACCTTCCAACTCTTCGCTCACGCCCAACTGTCGCAAGCGGCGCTTGGCTTCGGCAACGGCCGCCATGTCGCTGCGCAAAACGACGGGGCGGATGAAGATGATCAACTCGGTGCGCTGCCGGTTGTTCGACTGGCTCTTGAAAAGCTGGCCGAAAAACGGAATGTCGCCCAGGAACGGCGTCTTGGTTGTCGACACCGTCTTCGTCTCCTGGATCATGCCGCCAAGAATGATCGTGCTCTTGTCTTCCACCGCCAACGACGATTTCGCTTCCCTCTTGTTAATGGTCGGAACGATCGTGCCGCCGATGTTCACGTTCGCCCCGAGATCGTTCACCTTCTGCTGGATGTCCATCCGCACGTAGCCGTCGGGATTGATCCGCGGTGTCACGTCCAGCTCAATGGCCACGTCTTCGTATTGAATGCTCGAGGTCACGCCATTAAGGGCCTGCCCCACCGTGCCAACGCCACTGATGAGCGAAGACGTCTGCGAGGTCGGCACGGGGACCGACTCACCCACGATGATGTCCGCCTCCTGGTTGTCCATCGTCTGGATCACCGGCGTGGAGAGTATTTTGCTGTTGGCTGTGGTGGCGAGCGCATGGACGACGGTGTCGAGGTTCAAATTCTTAAACGTGGTGAAATAGGTAAGACCGCCCGCGCCCCCGGCCAACGCCGCTGCCGAGGGCAGATTGCTGCCAAGCGCGCTGACCACGCTGGGAGGCGCAAGCTGGACAGGCACATTGCCGTCCGTGCTGTTGCCACCGGTCCCGACAGCCCTGCCTTGATCCGCGCTCGATAGCCGATTGAACAGGTCCACGCCCACGTCCAGCTCATTGTTGAGCGTCAGTTCGGCGATCACGACCTCGATCTGCACCTGGGCAACCGACGTGTCGATGCTCTTGACCAGTTCCTGGATGCGCGCCATGTCCTCCTTGGTCGCCATCACCAGCAGGTAGTTCGTCCGCGGATCGGGCAGTATGTGCACGCCTTCCGCGTACTGCAGGAAACCCGTGTTCTGGACACCGGCTCCACCGCCGCCTCCGCCGCTCATCGGTGGCGGGGGTACGGCCGGAGCGCGCGCGCCCGAGGTGGTCGTACCGGTCGACGACGTCGTTCGCCGTGTCGAAGACGACGATGACGGAGCCGATCCGCCGGTGATCAACGCATTCAGCAGCCCGGCCACATCCTCGGCGGCAGCATAATTGAGCTGGATCACCTTCATCACCACATCGGGCTCGACCTTCGCGTCCAGCTCGGCAATGAGCCGGTCGAAGAACCCGAAATTGCTGATCCGGGTCAATATGAACAGTTTGTTCGTCCGTTCATCCGCCGCCATGATGACCTTTCCTTCCACGACCGATCCCTCCCCGCCGCCTTCTATCGCCGGACTCGGCTGCCCGGGACGGCGGATCGGAGATGGCGGTTGACCGGGCGCGGCGGCGTGCGCCCCCGCTTGCTCGGCTTCTTGGATGATGGACTGGAGCCGCGCCATGACGTCGGCGGCTTTGGCGTGCTTGAGAACGTACGACCGCATTTCCATCCGCAGGGCCGAGGGTTGATCGACGTAAGCGACAATCTCCATCATTTGCTTCAAGTTCGCCGCGGTCTCCGAGATCAGAATGCTGTTGGAATCCTCAAGCGCCATCAATTGACCGTAGGTGTGAAGGTACGGTTGCAGCACAGAAACAACATCCTTGGCCTTGGCGTTCTTCAGGGGGATGATCTGCGTGCCCAGAGTGTCCGCCGGCGCGACCACGCGTCCGACCGGGAGACCTTCCTGTTTGGCCGTGTTGATCTGGACGATTTTCAAGAACTTCTCGCCCAGCGGTATCGCCGCAATGTTGTTGATCGCCAGCACGCTATCGAGGGCCTCTATCGCTTCCTCCTTGGTCAGTTTGGACTGACTGCGGAAATTGATCTGCGCGTTGAGGTTTGGCGCGGAGATGATCGAACGGCCCGTGAGCCGCGAGTACCAGTCTAGGATCGCGGTAATCGGCGCACCTTGGAATTCGAAATCGATGACGGCTTGGTCCGACTGGGCCAGTCGGGCCGGAGCCGGAGCGCTCGACGGCGGTGGTGGCGGAGTTGGTGCCGCTGATCGTGCGGGCGCCCTGTTAACGGCGGCAACAGTGGGGCTTTGCGGTGGTGGTGGTGGTGCCGGTGCAGCCACTGCGGGCGGCGGCGGGACGGCTGGTTGCGCGGACGGAGCCCGTGTCGGCGCGGGTGGCGGCGTATTCGACTGCGGATGCAGGATGTCCAGGAGTTGCTTCGGCATGCCATTGGTGGCTGTGGCCGGCCCATCAGTTTCGTCCGTATCCGCTTCCTGGTCGGTATTGGTCTGGGAAACCATATTGGTTCCGCCCTCGGCGAACGCGACGCTGCACAGTCGCACACCCGTCAGGATGGCCAGCCATGTCGATACGGCGACACTCAATAAACTCAATTTCAGCTTTCTCACTTATCCTCCCCGTCGAAACGGAATACGGCGAGCACTTGGTTGCATGGGCATCTGCCTTGGCGGCTGCCCGGGTTGCGCGGGCTGGCCCGGGGCCGCCGCGGCACCAACTCCCGGTTTGGTCTCCAGCACCAACGTGGCGACTTCCAGATCCTGTTTCAGAACGAGCTTGGTCGGGCCGTTCTCTGACCTTTCAATCTTCACAACATTGACCGTGCCGATGCTTTCACCTTCCGCCTTGAAATCAACGTGCTTGGTATCTTTCTCTTCGATGATCGCCAGGAGCGGCTGGTCAGGCCCCTCGCTGGCAATCCCCACGAACGCAAAGCGTGTCGAAAAACCCGGTTGCGGGGCGTTGTCGGCCGATGCGTCCATCTTCCCAAACGGCGCGCGGTCCAGGATGATCTGGTATCGTGAAAAATCGCGGGTCGCGTCCGCCGCGCCCGCCGGGAATCCGCCCAGCGTGGCCAGCATGGCGCACAGCATTCCCAAACACTGGCTGGTTCCCGACCTCACGATTTCGCCCCTGCCGGTTTGGCGGCGAGCGCCCGCACTTGAATCTCGCAGCGGAGAATACTCTGGTTCTCCGTTCGTGGCGTGACCTGTAATTGCTCGACGCTCATGAAACCGGCCGCGGTCTGCAACTCAAACAGAAACCGCACCAGAGAATCCGTGGTCGCTTCCACGGCCAACTGCTCCGGGAACACGCGATAGACACCCTTGTCCTCTTCCAGCATCGGACGGCTGGAACTGATTTGCACGCCCGAACTCTTGGCGACATCCAGGATTTTCTTGCCCACATCTGAACTCTGTTGAAAACTCTCGACACGCTGTCCAAGGCTTTGTTTGAGCTCATCATATTGCTTCTGCCACTGCTTTTCGTGATCGATCGTCGCCACCATCAGGGCGAGTTCCTGTTGCTGCGTCTTGAGCCGTTCGCCCGCTGACCGCCAATTCCGCCACAGCGGCCTGACCACGAAAAAATTGACGACAAGGACGACCACCGTAATGGTCGTCGCCAGCAGGTTGCGCTCTCGTTTCGTGACAGCCATAAAATATCAGGGCGTTGCCGCCGCGGCGGCGGTTTTCAGAGTACAAGTGAGGCCAAACTTCGTCAAGCCGCTGGGCTCGGCAGCATAACGCTCGGGCACCACTTTCGAGAAGAGGTCACATTTCTCCAGTCGGCTTTCGAAATCCAGGTACAGAGCGGTCGTGGGCGACTGTCCTTTGATCGTGACAGTCTGGTCCTTCTTGTAAACGAACGATGTCAGTTTCACATTCTCGGGCAGGAGCACTGCGACCCCGCGCAACACCTCCAGAGCGGAATACTTCAGGTCGAGTTGCTTGGACATGGCGAGCAACTGGCCCTGCAATTCCTTCGCCTTGTGAAACTCGGCCTGTCGGGTATTGATCTCGTTGTCCACCCGGTGCAGGTGTGCGTTCCTCAACACCAGGAAACTCACAAACACCGCCAACGCCATCGCATAGACGACCGCCACCGCAATCGCCCCACGAATCAAATGGTGACGGACCGCCGCCGTCTGCCGCTTTTGACGCCATTCGTCCGGGCAGCAGGTTCAAGGGGGGCGCTCCGGTGCCCGCACATTCCAGACACAGGCTGAATCCGGGCGACGGCACCGCGCCATTCGTCAGGAACGACGTCATCGTGCTCAGTCCCTTCGCGACCCGCTCGGCGAACAATTTCGCCTCTTCATCGTGGGTCAGGAAGATGACGTTGCCCCGGGCGCGCTGCGGCTGGCCGGCTTCGGCGGCAACGAATGTCCGTTGCAGTTCCTCCCGGAGAATCGATTCGGAATCCGCGCCCAGCACAATCGACCGGACGGCCAGTATCACCCCGTGGGAATAGACGATCACATCGGCCGTAGCCGGGCCAAGCATCACCAGCACGTTTCGGTTGTCGTCCGTCGCCAGCAGGTTGCGTTTGCCCAACGCGCGGAACATCGCCAGGGCGTCGACCGAGACGATTTCCGCCTGTAGTCCCGCCGTCTCCAGCGCTTCCACGCGCTCATTCACCGTCGCCTTCCGGGCGATGGCTACCAGCACGCGTGTCTGGCCGTCCACGATATCCAGAGGCTCGAAACTGTACACAACCTCTTCCAGCGGCAAGGGAGTGATGTTGTCGATCTGGAGGTCGAGCATCTGCTTCAACTCCGCAGGGTCGGTGGCCGGCAAACGCAGGATCTGACACAGCACGTCACCGCAATCCACCGATGTCACAACGCGATGCTCACCCGGATCGAACTGGTGGCGCAGCGATTGGGCGGCATACTGCCATTGCAACGGCGCATCGGCCGCGGCTTCCGGTGGTGTCGCGCTGGCCGTCGACTCCTGGATGACGGTGACTTCCGCGCCTTCGGCGCGCGCGGTGGTCAGTTTGAGCCGTGAACCTTCAAACGCCACCGCCGCCCATCCGCGGGCGTGGCCGATGTGCGCCAACTTGCGGGGATTGAGGCTCGGTCTCACGATGCCTCCCTCATCTCTTGCCACATCACGATCTGAATGCTGCCATTCTCACGAAGCACGGTGGCCAGGATCGTGTGCTTCACGCCGCCGACTTCACCCGTCGATTTGATCGTAAAAAACGTGGAGTTTACGGCCACCACCCCTTGCACCGCCTGAACGGTCGCCGCATCGAGGTTGCCGATGGTTGCAAAAAAGTCGCCAACCGTGTGAAACGGGATGTCATCGTCCGTGCCCGGGATGCCGTCGGGGCCGTCCCGTCGGGCCAGCACGGCTTGCACTTGCGCTTCGTCGAGCCCCAACATCGCCTGGAGCACGATGGGGGACGCCGTGTTCACGTTGATCTGACCCGAGCTCATGGTGGTAAACACGTCTCGTAACCCGGGTTGGGCCGGGTCTTTGTCGGTTGCCGGCGTTCCATAGAACAATTCCGGCGTCACGCCGCGGACGAGCAGCAACTCATCCACCCGATCCATCAGCGCGTCCTTGGCGCGATAGGGCGGCGAAAGGCTCATGTAGTAATCCGACTTCGCCCCATTCAGGCGGGTGAGTTCACCGGGACCGATCCAATCGAGAATGGAATCGACGATGATATCGCCATCCGACGGATCGACGCTGAGCAACGTCATCAACCGCTCCAATTGGACTTCGGAGGCCGTGTTGATCGGCATCTTGGACTCTTCGTCGGTGATCTTCACATTGAACACGCCATCGCCCAGTTCATGGTTTACGTACAACTCTTCGTTGGTCGCCCAGTCCTGATTGAGCGCATCATACTCGGCATCCGCCGCCGATTGCTGGTGCAGCAGCAATTGCATCTTCGCCACTTCAATTCCCGAACGTGCCAGCATCTCGGCTTTCAGCTCCTTGCGCGCGTAGGAGGCAAGCTGCGTCTCGACGTGCATGGTGAAGGCAAACCCGCTAATCAGCAAGGACAATACCATGATCACCCACAGGACGATGACGATCGCAACGCCGTTCCGATCTTCGGGGCAACAGGTCTTTGGAACGCGTCGGTTCATTGCGGTTGCGGCGTTCCTCCTGTCGAGCTGCCGAAGGAAATAGGAGGAGAATTCGTTGGGTTCGCGCCACCTCCAGAGCCTGGCATGGGAATCCCCCCGGCCGCGACAACCGCGGCAACGGGAATGTCCACCGGGCGTGTGACGACGATAGGCGGGAACCGACCATCCCGCTCGCCGAATGTGACGGTGTACTCGACTGCAGAGGGCGGGAACTGATCCTCCTCCCATTTCTCTGACCATTTCCCATCCTGCGGGTTACGGTATTGGACGGAGAACCCGCTTACATCCATCGAAATCACGTGGGCTTGCGGCGGCTCGAGAGACTTGTCGTCGTTTGGGCGCAATGCCGGTTCATTCACAATGGCCAGGTACGTGCGCCCATATTGGTCCCGCTCCAGGGAAATGATCACGCGCCGCATGCCGGCCGCGATGGTTTCACTCGGCGGCAGGTACGCGTCCGAAGCGGTGACAAAGCTGATGCTGTCTCCGAGACCGGGGTTCTTGGTGGCGACGAAGGCGTACAGCGAGGCGGATGGCGCAAAGAAAATCGCGGATTGCGTCAGTTCCATCAGCGCATCCATCACGATGCGTTGCCGCTGAAAGGCTTCGCTGGCGTCGCTGCCGCGCCGCCAGGAGGTCAATGCCGCGCTCCACGTGCTGTACACGGCGGTGATGAGCATGCCGAGAACGGCAACGGCGAGCAACACTTCCAGCAGCGTGAAGCCGGTCCGGGTTCTGTGAGATGAGCGTAATCGCATACTCAATGTTCTTTATCGGGTAGATACCGGTACTCGACAACCGCGTCGCTGACCTCTTTCCCACGCTCGTACCAATACACGGTGATCGTCTGCTGCCACAGGCCCTCGATGTCCGTGCCTTCCAGTTTCCGCGTCCAGGAGTAGCCCGGGTAATCATCGAACGTGCCCTGCTGATCGGAGAAGTTATCCTTGAGCGGTTCCTGGCGGTACTCGTAACTCTTGTTGGCCAGAAGGATATCGGACACGGTGTAACTTTGGATGGAGCGCGCGGCGGCCACACACCGGCCCAAGCCTTCCAGAAGCACAAACCCGCTCATCGCGAGGATGAACACGGCCAACAGCACTTCCAGCAAGAGGAAGCCGGCTTCGTTCCGTTTGGGCGTGGCCAAGCGGCGTTGACGGACGGATTTCATAGTTTGATGGGCCACAACATGCCCCGACACGTTACGGGATCGACGATCACTTCCAAGCCATTCCCCTTTTCGACGCCGTGAAGCGTCACGGCAAAGGCGTCGCAGGTGCCGTTCGGGTAAAACGTGGCCTCGACCTGCCCCTTGCCCTGGGGCATGAGTTCCCCCAATTGGGCCGAGAACAGCCCGATGTGGGAAGGCATTGGGATTGTCTTGAGAACATCCGCTTCGCTCGAGGAGCCGTCGACCGTATCGTTTGTGGTGGCTTGCATCAGCCAGATCGTCTGACGGTCCATGTCGATGTAGTAGCCGACCTTTTGCTGGTGCAGCACGGCATTGAGCTTGGCGAATTCGCAACTCGTGGCGACCGTGCGCCCCGTCGCATTCAGGACCTCGGCGTTATACGAGCGCACGAAACTGGGAGCCGCCACGGCAATGATGATGGCAATGATGAACACCGCGATGCTCAGCTCGATCAGCGTGAAACCGCTCTCGCGACGACGCGCATCATTGCCAGTTGCCAACATCATCTTCATTCCCCGCGATGCCATCGGGACCGGGCGAGAACAGGTCGTAAGTGGCCGTGTTATGGGTTCCCGGGCACTGGTAAACGTAATCGTGGTACCACGGATCCTTCCGGATGACCGCTGGATTCAGATAGGGCCCCTTCCAATTGCCCGGCACCGGCGTGCTGGTAGGCGCGACGATTAACGCGTTCAGCCCCTGCTCCGTGGTGGGATAGATCCCGCTGTCCAAATAATACAAGTCGAGCGCCGACGAAAAGTTGTGAATTTGATCCTGGCACGCCGTCTTCTTGGATTCCCCGATCTTGGGAGCCAGATTCACCACGGCCACGCCGACGAGCATGCTGATGATGATCACCACGAGGAGGATTTCGAGGAGCGTGAAGCCCGCCTCCGCGCTGCGGTTGTGTTGGGGTCTGTTGTTCATTGCCGTCTCCTCAATCTCACTTCCCGATTCCTGACGTAATGGAGAATACCGCCATCAATATGCTCATGACGATACCGCCGACCACAACCGCCATGATAATGATAATCACGGGTTCGAGCAACGTTGTGAATATCTTCAACATCCGCGAGAGTTCCTGCTCGTAGGCTTCGGCGATGTTCTTGAGCGCGGGCACCACCGCGCCGCTTTCTTCGCCGACGGCCAGCATGTCGATCAGCAAGGGCGGGAACACTTTGCCCTTGCTGAGCGGTTGGCTGATGCTCGTGCCGTCCGTCACCCGGGTGCGCGCCTCACGAATCTCGTTGGCAATGACGCGGTTGGTCATGGTGTCTTCGACAATCTGCAGGGCCGTGAGCACGGGCACACCGTTTTCCAGGAGTGTCGCCAGGGTCCGCGCGAATTGGGCCAGCGCGTTGGCCATCACGATATTCCCGAAGACTGGTAGCCGCAACTTCAGGACGTCGATCGCCAATTTCCCCTCCGGGCTTCGGGCGCGAATCCGATAGACCGTCACTCCCGCAACAACCAGAAGGACCCCGATCCACCAATACGACACGAATTTGTCGCTGATCCCGATGAGGATCCGGGTCGGCAACGGCATGGTGGTGCCCATTTCCTTGAACATGGCGGAAAACTTCGGCACCATCACCAGCATGAAGAAGACGATCGTGCAGATGCCGACTGCGACAATGATCAGCGGGTAAATCAGGGCGCCAACAACCTTCTCGCGCAACTCGGCCATTTGCTCCTGATGTTTTCCAAGGCGCAGGAGCACGTCGTCCAGGGAGCCGCTGGCTTCGCCCGCCTTGATCAGGTTCACAAAGAACCGCGAGAAAGTTCTGGGGTGCTTCGCCAGCGAATCGGACAGGCTCTCGCCCTGGACGATGCCGTTCCGTAATTCGCTGAGAATGGCTCCCAACGCCCGCTTCTGTGACCGCCGTTCCAGCGTGCCGAGCGCCTGGCTCAGCGACATCCCGGATTTCAGAAGGCTGGACAGTTGCTGGGTAAACATAAGCACATCACGGGATTTGACCCGGTTGCGGAAGCTCTTGGCCTTGTCCTGGGCCAGCTGATCCGCTTCGGCAGAGTCAACCGCCAGCGGGAAAAACCCCAGCTTGGTCAACTCGGCCAATGCCGCGCGACGGTCCCCGGCGGCAAGAGAACCGTTCACCAGTTCGCCAGCGCGCGTCTTGGCTTTGTATTGGAACATCGGCATTGTGATGGTCGCTAGTTCGACACCGAACAGGATACTTTGTTCCACGCGGTGCTCAATCCCAAAAGCACGTGTTGCACCACATTCCGTCCCCCATCGGCCAATGGCGGCCGACTTACGTTCCGGTCAATTCTTCGTCTTCCTGCGTGACCCGCGCGATTTCTTCCACCGTCGTCATGCCCTGACGTACCTTGTCCCAACCGTCATCGCGGAGCGTCTTCATCCCCTGGCTGATCGCCATTTGCTTGATGGCGCTGGACGAGGCGCGTTCAATGATCAGGGGCCGCAACGCCTCCGACATCACCAGGATTTCGTAGATGGCCGAGCGCCCCTTGAACCCGGTAAACCGGCACTCCTCGCAGCCGCGTCCGCGGTAGAACTTCACCTTGCCGATGTCCTGGGCGGGAAACCCGACCTCGCGAAGAAACTCGGGCGTGGGTTTGTACTCCTCCTTGCACGCCTTGCAATTCGTGCGGATCAGGCGCTGGGCAATCAATGCCTCAACCGAAGAACTCACCAGAAACGGTTCGATGCCCATGTCGATCAACCGCGTGATCGCGCCGGGCGCGTCGTTCGTGTGGAGCGTGGAGAAAACCAGGTGCCCCGTCAGCGCCGCCCGAATGGCGATCTCCGCCGTTTCCAGGTCGCGCACTTCACCGACCATGATCACATCGGGGTCCTGCCGCAAAATGTGACGCAGCCCGCTCGCAAACGTCAGCCCGATTTCCGACTTCACCGAAATCTGGTTCACGCCGGGCAGTTCGTATTCGACGGGTTCTTCGATGGTGATGATTCGTTGGTCAATCGAGTTGATCGTGCTCAGAAACGCGTACAGCGACGTGGATTTACCCGAACCTGTTGGCCCCGTGACGAGGATGATCCCGTGCGGCATATCAATCAGCTTGCGGATGATCTTTTCCTCGTCTTTGTTCAGGCCCAAACTCTCGAGCCCGAGAAAGATGCTGCTGCGCGTCAGCAACCGCAAGCTGACGCTTTCCCCGTAGGCTGTCGGAATGGTCGAGACACGCACGTCGATTTCCGCGCCGCTGCTGCGGACGTTGATGCGACCGTCCTGCGGGAGCCGGCGTTCGGCAATGTCCATGTTGGACATGACCTTGATGCGGGAAATGATCGCCGCTTGGAACCGTTTCAGGTGCGGCGGCACCGGCGTCTGGTGCAGCACGCCATCCACGCGGTAGCGGATCCGCAGGTCGTTTTCCATCGGTTCCATGTGAATGTCCGTCGCGCGCTCTTTGTATGCCTCCCCGATGATCTGGTTCACAAACTTGACGACGCTGGCCTCCTGGTCGCCGCTTTCCAGATCGTCTTTCGTCACTTCGGCGATCTCGTCGATATCCAGCACGTTTTTTTGCAACAGCTCGTCCAGCGTCTCCGCGCCGACGCCGTAATACCGTTTCAGGGCCTTGGCAATGTCGGCCTGCGTGCACAGCGCCAATTGGACGCGGGATTTCGTCACGAGCCGGACGGCTTCGAGCATGGTGAGATTGAACGGATCGTGGGCGGCCACCAGTAACGTCCCGTTCTCGGCGCGCATCGGCATGACGTTGTGCTGGAACACCACTTTGGTCGGGACCTTCTGACGCGCGACCGCATCGATCTCTTTCTCGGTGATCCGCGTGAACGGCATGTGCAGCGCCTGGGCCAGGGCTTGGAGTAGCTTCTCTTCGGGGGCGACTCCCGATTTCACCAGCGTCACGATCAGCGGTTGCGCGGCAGATTGCGGGGCCGAGAGCGCCTCGGAAATCTGCGTATCCGTGAAAAGTCCCGTCTGCTGAAGCAGTTGCCGCAGATCCACCGGTATTGTGTCGACAGTCGCTACCATCACATGTTCACCGCTACGATATGGGACACCACAATCCTTGTCAATGGCACAAGAAATCGGCGATTTTGTGTAACGTGCACGGTTACAGCCGTGTAGTGTTCCCGGCGGATGATCATCGGTGCCTACCAATGCCCGGCCTGATGGCGGATGGAGAATTCCTGGTAATGGGTCTTGGGCAGTTCGGCGAGGAAGCGGGACGCACGCTGGAACCCGCCCGTGTCGCCGCCGGTCATGCGGAAGACCGGGTACGTGAGATACAGTTCGTCCTTCGCCCGCGTGACGGCGACGTAAAACAACCGACGTTCTTCCTCCTCGCCTTCCAGATTGTCAAGCGAACGGGCGAGCGGGAACATGCCGTCACACAAACCGATCACGAACACGGCGCGCCATTCCTGCCCCTTCGCCTGATGCACCGTGCTGAGCCGGACGAATTCCTGCTCGTTCGATGTCAACAAGGACGCGTCCTCGGCTTCGAGGTTGGTGAGCAAGGCCAACTGGCTGAGGAAATCGTCGATGGTCTCAAACTGCATCGCGAACGCGGCCAGTTGATGCAAATCCTCCTCGCGGGTGCGCGCATTCGGATATTTGACCTTGAGGTAGCTGGCGTAGAAACCCTCGACCACCTGCTCGATCATCTCCGCCGCGCGTTTCGGTTCCATCTGGCGCAGTTGATTCAACACCTGCGCCGCCTTCTTCCAGTCATCGACCGCCTTTTTCGGGACCGCCTCGCTGGTCAGGAGCAACGGTTTGCCATCGGCCAGCACGGGATGAAACTTTCCCCAGAGTTTATCAGCCGTCCTGGCGCCGATGCCGGCCAACAACTTGAGAATCCGCTTGAAGGCCATTTCGTCGTGCGGGTTGACAGCGATTTTTAAGAAGCAACTGACGTCCTTCACATGCGCCTGCTCGAAAAACCGCAGTCCGCTGGTGATGACGTACGGGATGTTGCGCCGTGTCAGTTCCATCTGCAATTCCATGGCGTGATAATGCGCGCGATACAGCACGGCCACGTCGTTGAGCGGCACGCCTTCGTCGCGCAATTCCAGAATACGCTGCGCGACGAATTGCGACTGCTGATTGCTGTCGGGGCACGGGATGAGCCACGGCTTGACGCCGCCGGAGCGCATCGCCGTCAGGTTCTTGGCAAATTGGTGGATGTTGGCCTTGATGGCGTCGTTGGCGAGCGCGAGAATACTGGGCACGCTGCGGTAGTTGACCTCGATCTTGAAGGTGCGCGCGCTCGGGTACCGCTGCGGGAATCCCAGGATGTTGCGATAGTTGGCCCCGCGCCACGAATAAATCGATTGCGCGTCGTCGCCGACAACCATCAGGTTGCGATGCACCATCGCGATGGTGTCGATCAGCTCGGCCTGGATCTTGTTGGTGTCCTGATACTCATCGACCAGCACGTGCAGGAACTGTTCGCGATAGCGCGCGGCGACCTCGCCATGCTCCTGAAACAATCGCAGCGTGTTGATGAGCAGGTCATCGTAGTCCATCGCGTTGGCCTTGAGCTTGCGTTCGCGGTACGCCTCGCGCAACGTCTTGATCGGCCCGGCGAGGTGCGAGAAATAATCGTATTGTTCGGCCAACACCTGCTCGATGGAGCGCTCGGTGTTCACCGCCAGCGAGTAGATCTCCGCCAACACATCGCCTTTTGGAAACCGTTCCTGTTTCGTGTCGATCCCCGCCTCCGCCACGCACGCATCGAGCATGTCTTTGGCGTCTTCGCGGTCGAGGATGGTGAAATCGCTGCCGTAACCGAGGAGCTTGGCGTGGCGGCGCAGAATCCGATTGCCGATGTGATGGAATGTTCCGCCCCAAATCGCGGAGATGTCCGTCGGCAGGAGATTCTCAACGCGTCGGAGCATCTCTTTGGCGGCTTTGTTGGTAAACGTCAGGAGCAGGATTCGTCCCGGCGGTACGCCGTGCTCGACCAACCACGCCACGCGATACGTGAGCGTCCGCGTTTTGCCGCTGCCGGCGCCGGCGATGACCAGCATCGGTCCCGAATTCACGGTGCCATCGGCGCCGGTGGCCGTCACCGCGGCGAACTGCTGGTCGTTGAGTTCCGCGCGGTAATCGATATGAAGGTCCCGCGCCCCGTGTGCGGGCTTCAAAATGTACTCTGGAGCCATCGAAACAATCTTCAGCCGTTACCGCTTTAACCCCAATGCGAAGATCACGGCTGCCACCAGGCTGAGAATCGCCAGCATCCCCGCGGGCATAAACCGCCGTTTCTTGGCATAGCGCATGGCGAATAACACCACCAACAGAAGCGCGATGACCTCCGCCGCCAGGAGACAACCCTGTGAGCCTTGCCATACCCCAAACCCGCTGACCAGTAGCATCAATCCGAAGCCAATGCCCGAGATCAACGACGCCTTGCTGCCCACCTTGACGAATCCCGCGATGCCACCCAAAATCATGATCACGCCGTACACCCACACCTCAATTGCCGTATTTTCCATGATTACCACCTTACCTGATGGGCAGCGACTTTGTCCAGTATCTGCCCAAAAACCAGCTAAAATGGCACGTATGCTGCTCGGTTGGGGAACCTATGCTCTTGACTAACGCGCATGCAAATGCCAAGATTTGCAAGCATAACAAGGAGAATCGCTAATACAATGAGAGCTGTGAAGATTTTCTGTGTTTTCCTACCGATTGTAATTTTGGCAACATATGCCACCGGGGCGCGTGGCCAAGACGCATCGACACCTAATTGGGTGACTCAGTTGCGCCCCATCGCGTTGGGGACATCGGGGGGGAATCTTAAAGATAGCACCAAGAACCCTTCCCCCACCTGTTGTAGCGGCACGCTGGGCGGGCTTGTTGAGGACGGCTCCGGCAACTTCTACATCCTCAGTTGCAACCACGTTCTCGCGAAAGAAAATCGTGCCGCGCGCGGTACGATCATCACCCAACCGGGCCTGGCGGACGCCGATTGTGCCCTGGGCAAGAGCAATGCCGTCGCCAAGCTCACAACGTTTGTGCCGCTGAAGAGCCGCGGCATGGTCGATGCCGCGCTCGGCCTGATCACCAGTAACACAGACGTGGACGTGACCGGCCCGATCCTCTTGATCGGCCAAACGAGCACCAACACTTTCGTTCCCCCATTGGGCAGCACTGTTGCCAAGAGTGGCCGTACCACCGGTTTCACGACCGGTATCGTCGCCGCCGTGGACGCCACAATCACCGTGGCGTATTCGCCCTGCACTCTCGCCAAAACCAGGCCGGTCATGCGGACGTTTACCAATCAGGTCATTGTCACTCCGCCGTCCTTTGGTGGTTTCAACTTCGGAGGCGAGGGTGATTCAGGTTCCCTCGTCGTGGAGTTTAACCCCGACATTACGGGTGGAACCACGGACATCGTGGCGGAAGTCAGCACGAACGTGCTGGATGGGTTCACCAACGTGGTGGAGGTTGTGATCACGAACGTGGTGGGTGGGATTACCAATGAATGCCCCCGTGTCGTCGGCGTTCTGTTTGCTGGGGCCTCTACCGTAACGGCAGTCAATCCCATTGCGCCAGTCTTGGCCCAACTCAGCGCCAGACTGGGCGGGGCTTCCTTGTCCATGGTGGGCTGCACAGGTGCTCCCGTGGAAACCCGCGCATCCGCCAAGGAAGAGTCGTACGGCTTGGCTCTCGAATCCTACAGAAAGGCGTCCGCCATCAAGTCGGCCACCGAGAATCAGATTCTCAGAATCCCGGGCGTCGTCGGTATCGGCATTGGGCAACAGACCGGTGACCCGACGCAGGCAGCGGTGGATATTTTTGTCGAAGAGGACACGCCGGCATTGCGGGCGATGTTGCCGACCTCGATGGATGGTTTGCCGGTCCAGATCGTTCAGACCGGCACATTCGTTGCCCGGTGATCCGAGGACATGGACTCGTAGCGCCGACCGACATCTTTGTCAGGTCTCAGCGGGGTGGCTCCAGTATCGGGCTGCCCTGCTTGTTTTTGGAGGGGCGCGCTGCCGTCTCGTCGGAACGAAATATCCTCGACATTCCCGCCGGGAAAATGGTTTGCTCCACGCGGAGTATTCAAGGAAGACATCATGATCAATTTCCGGATTCTGGCGACCATACTGCTCATCGGGTTTCTCAGTCGCCACTGCGACGCCTTCACGAACAACGTCGTGCCGACCCGGCTCTACGGCTTCACCGGCGGCGCCGATGGCGGCATCCCGGAATCCTGGCTCATCCAGGCCAGCGACGGGAATTTCTACGGCACAACGTCCCAGGGAGGCGCCAACGACACCGGCACCGTGTTCCGGATGAACTTGGGCGTGACAAATATCGTCGGCACCGTAACGAACTTTTCGGTGACGACCTTGTACAGCTTCACGGGCGGCGATGACGGAGCCACCCCGATCGCCGGGCTCTTCCAGGGCAGCGACAGCAATTTCTACGGCATGACGACGCGCGGCGGCGCCAATGACACGGGCACGGTCTTTCAGATCACTTCCGCCGGGACATTGACCACACTGCACAGCTTCACCGGTGGCTCCGACGGCGGTTATCCGCTCGGAGGCGTGATTCAGGGCATCGACGGGTATTTCTACGGCACAACTTCGCAAGGCGGCGCCAACAACACCGGCACCGTCTTTCAGATCACCTCGGCCGGGACATTCACCACCCTGTATTCCTTTCTCGGCGGCACCAATGGCGCGATCCCCGAAGCCGGTCTGGTCCAGGGCAGCGACAGCAATTTTTACGGAACGACCTCGATCGGCGGCTCCAACACCTACGGCACGGTATTCTCGATCACCTCCAATGGCGTATTGACCACCATCTACCAGCTCAACAGATCCGACGGACGCTTCCCAGCCGCCGCCCTCATCCAGTCCTTCGACGGCTATTTCTTCGGAACGACTCGCTTGGGCGGGGCGAATAGTGACGGAACCGCGTTCAAGGTCAGTTCGCAAGGGACGTTTACCACGCTCTACCATTTTGGCGGGTCGAACGGCAGATGGCCCGGCTCCTCCCTCCTGCAAGCCCAGGACGGATTGTTTTACGGCACCACCTTTCTCGGGGGGTACAGGTACGGCACGCTGTTCCAGATGGACTCCAATGGCGTGTTCCGAACACTGGACAGTTTCCTCGGCGACATCAATGGCGGCAACCCCTATGCGGCCCTCGTCCAGGGCACCGATCAGTATTTTTACGGGACGACGGGTTTCGGCGGGCCCGGGCTCCATGGCACGATCTTCCGATTCACGGCCTTCCCGGGCGGAACCTACACCGGTCTCGCCACCCAGACCAACGCCCTCTCCGCGGCCAGTTCCGGCTTTCTCAGTCTCAACCTTCATTTCGCCGGATTCTTCAACGCCAAGCTGACGATGGGAAATAAGACGACGACATTCAACGGAACCTTGAATCCTTCGGGCATCACAACGAACATCGTCCCCCCCACCGGCCCGAATCCACTGCAGCTTATATTTCACTTGAATATCGTCGGCGGCGGGACCAATGAAATTGACGGCACCGTCTCGAACAGAGTGTTCACCTCCGAATTTCTGACCGACGCCGCGGGCGTGTTCAACAACATCGGCATCGCGTTCGGCAGCACGAATCTCTGCCCGCAGAGCGGCCGCTTTAACTTCGTCATCGCCCCGGCCAACACCAACGATGCGACGGTCCCCCAGGGATTCGGCTACGGAACGGTGACCGTCGCGAACCTCGGCCACCTGCATATCAGCGGCTTTCTGGGCGACGGCACCCCGTTCCATGCCAACGGTCCCATTTCCGGGATCGGCACGTTCCCCCTCTACGAGACCCTCTACAACGGAAGCCTCGGTTCTGTCCTCGGCCGGATCACCTTGCCCACCACCAACGCGTCGGGGGCGCTCGCCACCTCCACATTGGATTGCTTCAAGCCACTGGCGCTAAACAACCGCTTCTACCCGGATGGATTCACCACCATGCCCACCTTGCAGTGCACCGCCTATATTCTGCCGTCCCGGGGCGGCCCGACCGTCGCCGGCAACGCCCAGGTCACCCTCGCCGGCGGTAACCTGTCGAGCAACCTCATCAAGGATGTCGTCATCGATTCCAACGGCGTCGTCACCGTCTCGAATCCCGGTTCCGACAATCTGGCGTTGGCCATCGCCCCATCGACAGGCCTGTTCCGCGGCAACTTCGTCAACTCCGCCATCGACCAGACCGTGGATTTCGCCGGCTACCTGCTTCAGACCACCAACCAGTTCGGCGCGGGCCTCTTCTTCGGGACCAATCAGACGGGCTACGTCCTCATCCAACCCGCTCCCTGATCGAACCCCTCCGGAGTTGCTATGCGCCAGAAACGGCTTGTTTTGCTCCGACTCCGAGGTCGGGGCCACCGTGCCGCCTTCATAATGTACGGCGCCACGCCAGCCGAACTACCAACACGTCCCCAGCCGTACAATTGCTGGAAAGACTTAACATCACGACATGAATTATGGTAAGAATGACGAGTGAAATACGAGGCGGGCATAAACGTAATTCAGAAAGCGGACACGCCGATTCACGATTGGCATCGCTTTGTGCTGTCCTATCCGCCTCCCCCGGTCCGCCAGTCCGTCGATCGGATTGGCTTTCGCGCGCGTGATTTGCTATGTGACCCGTTTTGTGGAACCGGTACGACCTTGGTCGAGGCAAAAAAGTATGAAGAGATGGGAAGCTTGAAACGGATTATTCCTTCCCACGGAAAAGGAGAACACCTCAATGTTGACCCCTGATTGCCTTCAATCCCGGAACGGACTTCCCACTGGACGGCCCGGACGCCGATGGTTGCTGCCTGTTTTCGTCGCCATCCTGTGTACGAATTTGACAGGCCAAGCGCCCGCCCAGGTGAGTGGAGAGCATCTCACACCCATTGCCAGCATCAACAAGTCATTATTGAACCAGGAAATCACCGTGCAAGCCGTCGTCGGGGGCATCAGCCGACCGCATGAGGGCGGCCCTTATTACGTCGCGCTCACACAAGGTGCTGCGACCATTCCCCTCATCTATTGGTCGAGCATGCAAGCGCAGATCGGCCCAAAGCTGAAAGCGGGCAACCTTGTCCGCGCAAAGGTCAAGGTCAGTGTTTACCAGGATCAGCTCCAACTGCGCATTGGTAGCGCGGACGCGCTCGAGGTCGTTAGCAGCGCCGCCGGGGGCGCCGCAACGACCGCCGCTCCCGCAGCGACCGCGCCCACAACAACCAATCCCGCGGCGACCGCTCGTGTAGCCACCGCGCCCGCAGCCACAACCCCTCCGCAGCCAGCGCCCACCCAGACCGTCATCGGCAAGATCAAGGCGGATTGGGTTGACCGCGCCGTGCTCATTTCGGGCACCGTCTCAGGCTCCGAAACCAAGGGTACCGGTTGGCAGCTAAAAGTTCAGGACGCAACTGGTGAGATCCCGGTCGTGCTCGGGGAGAAGACCATGGCCGGGCTGGCCGTCGCCCAAGTACAGCCGGGCTGGGTGGTTACGGTCACAGGCCCTGTCAAAGTTTATGAGGGGAAACCGGCAGTCGTTCCCGAGGTGACGGGGGCGGTTAAAATCACGCCCCAGTAGATTGGCTGCTTTCCGGCAAGCCGCCGGCTCTGGGTGCCGGGGCAGAAGTCTGGGAATGCCACCTTCACTCCGGCGACATCCGCGTCCCGCGGATCGGGTAACCAACCACCGTAAACTCATCCGAGGCTTGAACTATTTTCCGTTGGGCGTAGTCTACTATGTCAGCAGAATGGAGTGTGCCATGAAACAAACCGTTAGATTTCTCCTTGTGGCGGCGGTCGCTGTCAGCATCAATGTTTTCGTTTCAACAGCGTTCGCAGAAACGGCCCACTTGGGCAGCGCTGGATCTCGCAACAGTTCCCAGGTCGTTCGATATCACGGCGGCGGATACCACGGGGGTGGATATTACGGTGGACACTACGGGGGCGGCTGGGGCTGGGGCTGGGGAGGCTGGTGGTATCCGTATTGGGGTCTCTCGTACGCCTACGCGCCCTGGCCATACTACTACAATGGGTACGACTACAACGGCTACTATTACCCGCCGACCGCGTACTACCCGCCACCGGCGGTCTACAGTTCGCAGGCAACAGTTGACTACAATTCACCTCCACCGGCACCCGCAACGGAGAGTCCGCAACAACCGTCGGTTGACCGTCCGCTTTCACCGACAGCCGTGGATCGAGATTCGGATTTGCCTCCACCGCCGCCACCACCACGGGCTCAACGGCCACCACAACCCCAACGCAATGACCGGGGTCCATCGCCAGGTGTGGCCGACGTAAAGGCGCTGGCAGAGGCGGGTCTGAGTGACGACGTCATTCTCAGCCACATCCGCAATTCCCAGGCGGTGTATCATTTGACGACCGCCGAGATCATCGATCTGAAGAAGAGTGGCGTCAGCGAGAAAGTCATCGACTTCATGATCAACACCGCGAGCGCCCCTCGCTGAACATAACGTTCGGTCGGGGAGCCCGACGGGAAATACCGGGTATCCGATTCACGCAGCACCGGTGTTGAGTTTGGGTCCGGAGCGGACGGTGTAAATGAGGATCGGCAAGGCTGAGGCGATCTCGGAGCGAAGGGAGTTCCCCGTGACTGATTTCCCGGCATCGGCGAAATTTGGGTCGCCAAGAATGCTGTTGTTGCGTAGTCTTTTCCGCTGTGAAAATCCAGAGATTCCTCGTCTTGGCGGTGGTTCTTGCTGGTCTTCTGGCCTATCACAACAGCTTCGTTGGGCCGTTCGTTTTTGACGACGTCGACTCGATCTCCGAGAACCGGACCATTCGTCACTTGTGGCCGCCGTGGAAAGCACTCTCACCACCGCACGGACGCGGATCGACGGTCGAAGGGCGGCCGGTAGTGAATTTCACCTTCGCCGTCAACTACGCGCTCGGTGGCACCACGCCATGGGGTTATCACGTGGTGAATCTGGCGATCCATATTCTGGCGGGCCTCACCCTGTACGGAATCGCCCGGCGAACGTTGGTGCAGCCAACGCTTGGCAAACGGTTTGAAGCGGAGGCTACGTCGCTGGCGCTGGCGATCGCGGTCATTTGGACGGTTCATCCACTGCAAACCGAGGCCGTCACGTATGTGGCGCAGCGCGCCGAATCGCTGATGGGGTTGTTCTACCTGCTCACGTTGTACTGCTTTCTTCGCGGCGTGGAATCGCGCCAGCCGGGGCGGTGGTACGCGCTTTCCGTAACCGCGTGCCTGTTGGGCATGGGCACCAAGGAGGTGATGGTTTCCGCCCCGCTGATCGTACTGATCTATGACTGGACATTTGTGGCCGGGAGTGTCCGACAGGCATGGCGGAAGCGCTGGCGGCTGTATGCGGGGTTGGCCGGCACCTGGCTGGTGCTTGGTTATCTGGTGGCGACCACGAGCACCCGGGGTGGCAGCGCCGGCTTCGAGAGCGGGCTTGCCTGGTGGCAGTACGCATTGATCCAGTGCCGAGCGATTGTTCACTACCTCAAGCTGTCGGTGTGGCCGTATCCACTGGTTTTCGACTACTGGCTGCCCACCGTCAACCACGCGGGCGAGTTCCTGCCCTATGCACTGGTCCTGGCCGCGCTGGCGACGGGAACCGTGATCGTGCTTTGGCGTCGTCCCGCCGTCGGCTTTTTGGGCGTTTGGTTCTTCGCGATTCTCGCACCCAGTTCCAGCGTGGTGCCGGTCGCGACCGAGACGATTTCCGAACATCGGATGTATCTGCCGCTGGTCGCGGTGGTCGTGCTCGCGGTACTGGGGATTTACGCGCTGATTGGTCGTCGGAGCCTGTTCGTATTTTGCGCGCTCGCAGTGGGATTGGGATTGATGACCTGGCGGCGTAATCAGGATTACTGTAGCAGTATTGCCATCTGGGACGATACGGTGGCGAAGTGCCCACAGAACCCGCGTGCTCACCACAACCTGGGGTTTGAGCTGTCGCAAATCGGTAAGATCCAGGAAGCCATCGGACAGTACGAGCAGGCGTTGCGCATCGAGCCCGATTACGCCGAGGCCCACCACGACCTGGGGCTTGCGCTGTCGCAAATCGGCAAGATCCAGGAAGCCATCGGACAGTACGAGCAGGCGCTGCGGATCAAGCCCGATTACGCCAAGGCGCACAATAATCTCGGGGTCGCCCTGTCGCAGGCTGGCAGGTTCGCAGAGGGCATTGGACAGTACGAGCAGGCGCTGCGGATCAAGCCCGACTACGCCGAGGTGCACTACAATCTGGCCACCGCCTTGGAGCAAACGGGTAGGGTGCCAGAGGCAATACAGCACTACGAACAAGCGCTGCGGATCATGCCCGAGTACGCCGAGGCGCACTACAATCTGGGAAACGACTTCTTGCGGGAGGGGAAGGTCAGCGATGCCATCGCTCACTACGAGCAGGCGCTGCGGATCAACCCCGACTATGCCGAGGCGCACTCCAATCTGGGAATCGCTTTGGCGCAAACGGGTAAGATCGAGGAAGCCATCGCCCACTACGAGCAAGCCCTGCGGATCAAGCCGGACTACCCCGAGGCGCACTCCAATCTGGGAAGCGCTTTGGAGCAAGCGGGTAGAGTGCCAGAGGCAATCCAACACTACGAGCAAGCGCTGAGGCTTCGGCCGGACCTTCCTGCGGCTCGAAACGCGCTGGCCCGACTACAAGGCCGTTCGTGAGCGGGCCGCGAGGCGGCGTCTTTGCGGAGCGTCTCGGCCTCGTAAACCTTCGTATCCAGCCGGGGGAAGAGCACGCAACCGTTCTGGCGCACAAGTTGAAGCCGGGAGGTTTGAGCTCGACCGGCCCCGATCTCGGAATCGGGGCAAGCTGCCGACTTGCTCAACCTGGTGGCGCGAGCATAGTTTCCTTCGCGCTGGTCAGCACCCAAGCCGCTGGTGTGAATCCCCTACCCTTCCAACTGCTTCAAATCAATCCGCCCGTCGTACAGCGCTTTGCCGATGACGACGCCCACGAGATTGGGAAGGTGCTCCGCGAGTTGTTGGAGGCGGACAACATCCTCAATGCCGCCGATCCCGCCGCTGGCGATCACGTTGCAGGTGACCGCACCGCATACCGAGGTAATGGCGCTGTAATTCGGCCCCGCCAACATGCCGTCCGTTGATACGTCCGTGAAAATAATGTTCTGAACGCCGAGCCGGTTCACTTGTTGGGCGAATTCATTCGCCGTGAACCGCGACTTCTCCGTCCAGCCCTTCACCGCGACAAAACCGTCGCGCGCATCAATACCCACGACGATCCGGGTGTGAAAATCCTGGACCACCGCGCTGACAAAATCCGGTGAGTTGCACGCCTTGGTGCCCAGCACCACGCGGGTGACGCCCATTTGCAGCGCCTCCTCGACTTGCGAGCGGCGACGCAGACCCCCTCCCAGTTGAATCGGAATTTGCACGGCCCGGAGGATGGAGCGGACACTGTCCCAGTTGCGCGGCTCGCCCGCGAACGCGCCGTCGAGATCGACGACGTGCAGGTACCGCGCCCCGTCGTCCTCCCAACGCTTCGCCACCGCGCCCGGATCGTCACTGTACACCGTCGTCGCGTCCGCGCGTCCCTGTTGCAAACGCACCACCTTCCCGCCCTTCAGGTCGATGGCGGGAAAAATCAGAAAGGGTCGCGTCGTCATTCGCGTCGATTCGCGTTCATTCGCGGTTGGGTTTCTTTTTCGTTCCGCTCAAGCCGACAAAATTCCCCAGCATCCGCAAGCCAACCGTCTGCGATTTTTCGGGGTGAAACTGCGTCGCGTACACGTTGTCCGTCCACAGCATCGAGCAGAACTCAATGCCGTACTCCGTCGTGCCGCAAACAACCGATGCTTCCTTCGGCTCGCAGTAGTAGCTGTGCACGAAATACACACGGCTGCCATCGGCAACACCTTCGAGCAACGGGCAGCCGGGTTTCTGGATGCGAAGTTCGTTCCAGCCCATGTGCGGCACCTTGAGACCATTGGCCCCGACTCGGAGTCGGGGCACGGTGCCGGGGAACACCGCCAACCCTCGCACGCCCGCCGCTTCCTCGCTCGACTCGAACAGCGCTTGAAACCCGAGGCAAATCCCGAGGAACGGTCGCTTCGTCGCAATAAAATCGCGGATCGCGCTCGTCAACCCCGCCTTCTCCAGATTCGCCATGCAATCCCCGAACGCGCCCACGCCCGGCAGCACCACCGCGTCCGCCGCGAGGACCGATTTGGCGTCGCTGACGATACGCACGTCGGCCCCGACCCGCGCCAGCGCTTTCTCCACGCTCCGCAGGTTGCCCATCCCGTAATCGACGAGTGCCATCATCGCGGTCGACACAATAGCGAAGAATTTCCCACAGGGGAAGCTCCGCATCACGGCACCGGACGCCGTGGAAGCAGCCGGCTGATTGCGCGGCTCGGCGTTTTGACAAGCAGCTCGCGCAAGAAGGCATCCGTCGTCATCGCGCGGGCTTCGGAGAGACGGTTTCGCAGCACCACCGCGACGATCATGATGACGACCATCGCCGCGTACAACAGGCTGTACTGGTTCCATTGCCACCGCGACCACGAACCGCCCCAACCCGCCAGCGCATCGAGCAGCATCCCCCAGAAGATCGGGAAGATGCCCGACACCAGGCTCGTGACCACGGTAAACAATGCAAAAAAATGGCTCCGCCCCATCGCCGGCACTGACGCCATGACCAGCCGCGTGTTCGCAAGGTTGAATGCCGACACGCCGATGGCCGATGTGGTCTGAATCAGCACGATCGCCAGCAGGTTGAACGGCAACACGTGCGCCGCCACCGAACACCAGAGGCTCAGATGCACCACGAGGATCAGCGTGGCCAGCCCCAACAGCGGACGGCTTCCGACCCGATCCACCAGATGGCCGAATCCCCAGAGGGATCCCGCGCTCACGAAGCTCCACAGTGCCGACATTCCCAGGATCAGGGAGTCAGTCGCCGCGAAGTTATCACGGAGCAGCGGAATCCAAATCACACCCGCCCCGGCGAGGGAAAACAACAGGGCCGTGTTGTAGACCAGCAGCTTGAAAAACGGCGGATGAAACAACATCTCCTTGTAGGGCACATCTTCCGGGCTGGCCGCGCTCGGCGGCACCGGCACGTCGGGAATGCGCCGCAGAAACCACAGGCTCAGGAGAATGGTCACAAAACTTCCGAAGAACAGCAGTCCGTAGGCAAACTTCATCTCGGGCGCTCTCAAGTAGATCGTCGAGACGATCATCGTGCCCAACGTCGCCAGTGCGGCCGAGAGCTGATCGCGCGACAAGTACCGACCGCGCACTTCCTCGGGAATCCAGTGCGTGATCCACGGCAAATACCCGCACAGCGAAATGCCGCGCGAGGCGTTGAAGGCGAACAACAGGAACAGCAACAGCGCAATCCGCGTCACCGAGTCGATCTTCCCCGGCAGCATCGCCACGCCCGCGATGCCGAGAATGAACGCGCTCCGCACCGTCCAGCCCCACAACACGAACGCCCGATAACCCATCTTCTCCACGAACTGCGCGGCGGGGATTTGCAGGATGTTCATCAGCGCCGGTAGCGCGATGACAATCCCCAGCACCGTCGCCGTCGCCCCGAGCTTCTTGAAATACAAAATCATCGGCGTGCTCAAGACGATCGTGAACGACACCGTGTTGAATACCTGGAACCAATACGCATTCCACACCCCCTCGGGCATCCGGGCCGACGCGTGCACGCTGCGTTGAGTCACAACTTCTGTCACGATGTTAAGTGATGGAGAACTTCGCCGAGCCGGTCAACACAATTGATCTTGCCCAGTGTGATAATGGCAACGGTCGATGCAACGGCGTGGGACGATCGCGGCGAGGTGCTTCTACGCCGCGTCTTTGGATTGCTTCTTGCGGATGAGGGGTTCGCGTTTGCCGTCGACGACGCCACGGTTGATGGTGACTTCGGCGATGTCGTCGCGCGACGGGATCTCGTACATCAAATCGAGCATGAGCTTCTCCAGCAGGGAGCGCAACGCGCGCGCGCCCGTGCCCTTCTTCAAGGCCGACTCGGCCAACGCCTGCAGCGCGTCCTTGGTGAAATTCAGGTGCACGCCTTCCATCGCGAAGAGCTTGCTGTACTGTTTGATCATCGCGTTCTTCGTCTCGGTGAGAATCGCAATCAACTCGGTCTCGGACAGCTCGCGGAGCACCGAAACGACCGGCAGCCGGCCGACAAACTCGGGGATCATCCCGAATTTCAGCAGGTCTTCCGGCTCGACGTGCTCGGTCACGCTGGCGTGGTCCGACACCGCCAGGGCCTCGTCCTCTTTCCCAAACCCCAGCGCGTGCCCGCCAATGCGGCGCTGGACGATCTTGTCCAAGCCGATAAACGCGCCGCCGCAGATGAACAAAATGTGCTCGGTGTTGACCTGGATATACTCCTGATGCGGGTGCTTGCGACCGCCCTGTGGCGGGACGTTGCACGTCGTGCCTTCGAGGATCTTTAGCAGCGCCTGCTGCACGCCTTCGCCGGAAACATCGCGGGTGATGCTGGCCGAATCGCTCTTGCGCCCGATCTTATCGATCTCGTCGATATACACGATGCCCAGCTCGGCGCGTTTCACGTCGTAGTCAGCGTTCTGCAGCAATCGCAGGATGATGTTTTCGACGTCTTCGCCGACGTACCCCGCCTCGGTCAACGTGGTGGCATCGGCGATGCAAAACGGCACGTCGAGCACGCGCGCCAGCGTACGCGCCAACAGTGTCTTGCCGGAACCGGTCGGGCCGATCAACAGAATGTTGCTCTTCTCGATCTCGACATCGCGATGTTCGTCCAGCTTGACCGACTTGTCGGAACCCGCGCTGTCCTGTTGAATCCGCTTGTAATGATTGTGAACGGCCACCGCGATGCTCTTCTTGGCGCCTTCCTGCCCGACGACATACTGGTCCAACTCGCGACGGATCTCCGCCGGCTTCGGGACGTTCAGCTTGAAACCCGACGACGGTTTCCCTTTCGCATGACCGAGTTCCTTGTCGAGGATGCTCTTGCAGACGGTGATACAGTTGTCGCAGATGTACACGCCCGGACCGGCAATGAGCTTGCGCACTTCCCCGTGGGTCTTCCCACAGAAGCTGCACATTGTCAGGTTGGTCGGTCGAGCCATGTAATTTCCTAGGCGGCTTTCTCCGGTTTCTTTTCGCCATCGCGCCGCGACTTGACCACGTCATCGACGAGCCCGTAATCGCGCGATTCCGCCGCCGACATGAAGAAGTCGCGGTCCGTATCCTTCGCGATGGTGTCAATCGGTTTGCCGGTATGCAACGACAGGATTTCGTTCAGGCGGTCGCGCATCCGCAAAATCTCCTTCGCCTGGATGCTGATGTCGGAGGCCTGGCCCTGCACGCCGCCCCACGGTTGATGGATCATGATGCGCGCGTTGGGCAGCGCGAACCGCTTGCCCTTCGAACCGGCGGCCAACAGCACCGCGGCCATGCTCGCCGCCTGGCCGACGCAGTAGGTCGTCACGTCACACTTCACAAACTGGATGGTGTCGTAAATCGCCAGCCCGGACGTGACCGAGCCGCCCGGCGAGTTGACGTAGAGATTGATGTCCTTGGCCGGATCCTCGGACTGCAAATAGAGCATCTGCGCGATGATGACGTTGGCGACGTTGTCGTCAATCGGCGTCCCGATGAACACGATGCGGTCTTTCAGCAACCGCGAATAGATGTCGTAACCGCGTTCGCCACGACCGGTTTGTTCCACCACCATCGGCACTAGAATCTGGGCTTTGTCCATGTCGTTCCTTTAGAGTTGAATAGTAGCACTTCTCTTGCCGTCTGCAACCGGCTTCCGCGCTGGCCCTGTCACGAACCCGTGACGAACTCGACCTTGGCGTTGTCCATCAGGAAATCCAAGGTCTTGCCGACCAGGATTTGTTCCTCAATCTCGCCCAAGCCGCCTTTTTCGGCCAGTTGGGCCTTCAGGCGCGCCGGCGGTCGTGCGGGAACGCTGCGCCAGTTGTCGGATGCGCTCCTCGACTTCGGCCTCTTCCACCTTGATCTTTTCGGCGGCGGCAATCGCGTCGAGGATGAACGACGTGCGCAACCGATCCTGGGCGCTCTTGGCCGCGAACCCGAAGATCTCATTCTTCTTTTCTTCGAGCTGTTCCTTGGTCGCCCCGCGCAGGCTGTTCTCGCGGACGACATCGTAAATAATGCTGCGGGTCTCCTGCTGGACGAGCGACTCGGGAAGTTCAAACTGGACCTTGGACAAGCAGATGCTCGATCACCTGACGGCGCGCGTCGGACTCCTGCTGTTCTTCCACCTCGCCTTCCAAGCCCTTGCGGACGTTCTCCTTGAGCTTGGCGAGGTTTTCCATGCCCAGTTTTTTGGCAAACTCGTCGCCGAGTTCCGGCAGCTTCTTTTCCTTCAACGCGACAACATCGACAAAGTAGGTCGCCTTCTTGCCGGCCAGCGGTTGTTGCGGGAAGTCTTTGGGAAAATCGATCAATACCTGACGCTTCTCACCGGCGTTGGCGCCTATAAGCTGATCGCAAAAGCCCGGCAGGAACGAATCCGAGGAAATCAGCAACCAGAAGTCCTTGTTCTCTCCCAACCCCTTGGCCTCCGGTACCAGCTCGCTAATGGGTTTGCCGTCCGCCACGCCGGTGTAATTGACCACCGCGAAGTCACCGCTCTTAAGGCTTCGGCCTGCGACGTCGACAAAATCCGCCTGCTGATCGCGCAAGGCGTCCAACGATTTGTCAATGTCCTCCTCCTTGACCGCAATCGTCTTCTTCTTCACCGGAATGCCCTTGTACTCCGGCAATGGAAATTCCGGGGCTGTGTCGACCGTGGCGGTGTAGACCAGCGGCCGACCGGGTTGGTACTCGACCCCCTCGATTTGGGGGTAGCCGACGACCTTCAAATTCTGGTCGTGCAAGGGTCTCGCGATAGCTCTCGGGGATCAGCCGCTTGCGCAGTTCCTCGTCGATCTGGCCCGCATAGCGTTTCTCGACCATCGGTTCCGGCGCCTTGCCGGGACGGAAGCCGGGAATGGAAGCCACCTTGCGGAATTCCTGCAAAATCTCGGCACGGGTACCGGCCACGCGCTCGGCGGCAATCTCGACGCGGAGCTTCTTGCGGCACGGCGCGGCATTTTCAATCGTAACAGCCATTGGTCTTTAATCTCCCCCCATCTTTAGCCATCCACCGTATAGAATAGCGCCGGAGCCCGTCAAGCGCACAAGTCGCAAAGTTGAGCCATTACGGCCATTGGTGTGCATGCAAAATTGAGACCCCAAGAGCCAACGCCACGGCCATTTTTGCCCATTTTGCCGAAAATCGGCCTCCTATACCCTGGAATTGGCCTGTTTGGCGCCGTTGGCACCGACCCTGCTAAGTTAACATTCACCCTATACCACACCATACCTCGTCGAAGGCGCTTCTCCACGCCAATCGACAAGAGAGAGGCCGAGGCCCCAAACCTCGGCCTCACCTCTTTCTGGGGATAGGGATCCCGTAGACGCTTTGTTTCTCTAGACCCAGCGCTTGCGAACCAGCCACATCTTGATCACTTGTGTCAATCCGACGTAGCACAGCAATGTCAGGAACAACAGCGGCCAAAACAGCGGCGGAAGCGGCACGAACCCCAGCGGCGCGGCCAGCGGCGAGAACGGCAGGTAGGCGCCGATGGCCATGATCAGCAGCGACGTCATGGTCAACTGCCAGCTCGCGCGCGATTGGACGAATGGAATCAGGTTGGTGCGGATGACGTGGATAATGAGTGTTTGCGTCATCAGCGATTCGACAAACCAACCGGTATGAAACAACGAAGCCGCATACGTTTCATCCGGGGAGGACATGTTCGCGAAGCGCGCGGCCAATTCCGGTGGTGGCGCCAGGTTGAGTTGATTGCATTTGAACCAAAACCACATGATCGAGTACGTCGTGTAATCGAAAATGGAGCTGATCGGCCCGATGAACAGAATGAAGCGCGCGATCTCACCGATCTGCCACGGGCGCGGCTTGGCGGTTTGTTGCGGCCCGACGTTGTCGGTGGGAATCGGCACCTGCGAGAAATCATACAGGAGATTATTGGTCAGAACCTGGATGGGCGCCATCGGCACGTAAGGCGAACCAGGCGCTCGCCCCAATAACGCTGAACATGTTGCCAAAGTTCGAACTCGCGCCCATGCGAATATACTTGAGGATATTCACGAAGACCTTGCGGCCTTCCAACACGCCCTCCTCCAACACCATCAAACTCTTTTCGAGCAGAATCACGTCGGCGGATTCCTTGGCAATGTCCACCGCGTTGTCCACCGACACGCCGACGTCGGCCGCCCGCAATGCGGGCGCGTCGTTGATGCCGTCGCCCATGAACCCGACGACGTGGCCTTTGCCTTGCAGGGCTTTGACGATCCGCTGCTTGTGCGCCGGCGACAGGCGGGCGAACACATCTGTGCTTTCCACGGCTTCCGTCAACTGCGGGTCGGTCATGGTCTCGACGTCACGACCCAGGACGATTTTTTCCGCGTCGATGCCGACTTCGCGGCAAACCTTGCGGGTGACAAGATCGTTATCGCCGGTCAGGACTTTGACGGTGATGCCGTGTTGCCGCAATACGGTGATGGCTTTGCCGGCGGTGTCCTTCGGTGGATCGAGAAACGCCAGATAGCCCGTCAGCACGAGCTCAGATTCATCCGCTTTGGAGTACGAATCACGTTTGTCCAGCTTCTTGGTCGCCACCGCCAATACACGGAAGCCGTCCGAATTCAGGTCGTTGACTTCTGCCATCAGATCGTCGGCCAAAATCGGCTCCATGGGGAAAATCTCGTCCTCATACTCGAAGTGCGTGCACTTGACAAATACCGCCTCCGGCGCGCCCTTGGTCAGCAACTGCCGCGCGCCATCCGGCCCCTCGACCGCGACCGACATCATGCGCCGTGAGAAATCAAACGGAAGCTCGTCCACCTTGGTGTACGTATCGAGCGAGAGTTCGCCGCGCAGTTCCTTGTGTTGCAGGACGGCGCGGTCCAGGACATTCTTCAGCCCGGTTTGAAAATGGCTGATCAGATAGGCATCCCGCAGCACGTCCTCGTTCTCCTTCTTGAAAACGTCGCAATACACTTCGAGAATGACGTGATCCATCGTCAGTGTGCCGGTCTTGTCGGTGCACAGCACGTCCATCGCGCCGAAATTCTGGATGGAATTGAGCCGCTTGACGATGACCTTCTTTTTGGACATCGCGAGACCGCCCTTGGATAGACACACCGACACGATCATCGGCAGCATCTCCGGTGTCAGGCCAACGGCGACCGCCAATGCAAAGAAGAATGCCTCCTTCCAGTCGTGCTTGGTCAGCCCGTTGATGAAGAACACCAGCGGCACCATCACGGCCATGAACCGGATCATCAGCCAGGTGAATTTCTTCACCCCCTTGTCGAACGCCGTTTCCACCGGTTGCCCGACGAGGCTGCGCGCCATTGTTCCGAAATAGGTCTGCGCGCCGGTGGCGACAATGACCGCCGTGGCCGAGCCGCTCTCGACGCTCGTGCCGAGAAAACAGAGGTTCGTGCGCTCGATCGGAGACACCTTGTCACGCGCGTCGCGCGCGTCGGTCTTCTCCACCGGCAACGACTCGCCGGTCAGCGTGGCCTGGGTGAGGAACAGGTCCTTGGCGGAAATGAGACGGACATCGCCGGGAATCATGTCGCCGGCGGACAACTTCACCACGTCGCCCGGCACGATCTCCCGCAGCGGAATTTCCTTGGGCTGTCCGTCGCGGATCGCGGTGGCGGTGACCTTGATCATCGCCTTGAGCTTGGCGGCGGCGTTGTCAGCTTTCGTTTCCTGAATGAACCGCAGCGACAATCCCAACAGTACCATGACCACCATCACCACGCCACCGATGTAATCGCTGGTGGACTCCGCCGTCGCGAAGGTCAGGATGGCCAGGATGGTGAGCAGGATGACGAGCGGGTTGATCGCGGCGATACGCAACCGGTCCAACCAATCATGCCGCTTCTCTTGCGCGACTTCGTTGGGACCGTGTTGCGCCAACCGGGCCGCCGCCTCTTCCCCGGTCAGGCCGGTGGGCGAAGTGCCGAGCTGTTGCAAGACTTCGGCGGCGTCCTTCGTCGCCGCGTCGCGGACGGCATCCGAAACCCGATCGGAGACGCCGTTTTTCGCCCCGCGCGAAAACAGCTTCGCGCCTGCTGGCTTGACAAGGTCCTCCGTCTCGACCACGCCCGGCAATTTGAAATTGGGTCGGAACAAGCTCATAACAAAAATGCCCCGCCTACATACACGCGTCGGTGGAATTTTGCACGGAGAATTTTCGGGATTCGGCGGTGCGGGCCACGTCGCCCTACCCTTGCCGCTGATACCACGTGACGGCTTTCTCGATGCCTTCGCGAAATCCAACGCGAGGTTTCCAGCCGAGAAGTTTTTCGGCCTTCGAGATGTCGGCCTGGCTGTGGAGGATATCGCCGGGGCGCGGCGGGTCGAACTTCGGCTGGATGCTCTTGCCGAGAATCTTGTTTACCGTGTCCACCAGGTCCAACAGCGACACCCGGCCGCCGCAGGCGATGTTGAAGGCCTGCCCGAGCGCCTCCTTGGGGGCCTGACAGGCGAGCACGTTGGCTTCAATGATGTTTTCGACGTGGGAGAAATCGCGCGTCTGTTTTCCGTCGCCGTAGATCGTCGGTGACTGGTCCTTCAGGATGGCGGTGATGAACCGCGGGATGACCGCCGCGTATTGCGATTGCGGGTCCTGCCGCGGGCCAAACACATTGAAATACCGGAGCGAGATCGTCTCCAGCCCGTACAACTGCCGGAAGATGCTGCAGTAGTATTCGCCGGTGATCTTGTGGATGGCGTACGGCGACAACGGCGATGGCGGCATATCTTCGCGCTTGGGCAACGTGGGCGTGTCGCCGTACACGCTCGACGAGGAACTGAACACCACGCGCTGGACACCCGCGTCCCGTGCCGCAATGAGCAGGTTCACCGTGCCCATGATGTTGGTTTCGGTCGTTGTCCGCGGGTCTTCCACCGAGCGGATCACGCTCGGCATCGCGCCCAGGTGCAGCACGAAGCGCACGCCGGTGACCGCGTGGGCCACTGCTTTGGGATCGCGCAAATCACCTTCCACGATCTCTGCCTTGTCGGCAAACGCGTGGAGGTTCGCGCGTTTGCCGCTGGAGAAATTGTCGAAGATGCGCACGGGGTGACCCAACCCCGCCAGGTGCTCGGCGATGTTCGAGCCGATAAACCCGGCTCCCCCTGTGACCAAGTAATCCATTCTTATTCTCCCCTGCCTGCGGCGTTGTCGCGAATTGTATGCCCGGTTTCCGCGTCGTTGGACAGCGAAAAGAGATGCCACGCCGTATCGTCCGCCGCGACCTCGCCGAGGTTGGCCCGTGTCGCCGCGAACAGATGGTCGGGCGTCTTGTTCCCCAACAGGCTCAATGGCAACCGCACGATCAAGTGATTGCCAGGACCGGTAACGGTAACCTCGTCCTCTTTCAGCCGCCGGCTACCGTCAAACACATGCACGGTGCCGATCGGCGTAACGTTGATGTGGATCTTCGGCATCGCCGCAAAATCTTCCCCGCGCCGGTAACCGTAGAGATGCAAATGTACGTTGGCGCGTTTGCCCAGCCGGTTGCGGAGTGTGACCTGCGCGATAAGGTCGGTTCCCTGGCGCAGGTACGCGGTTTCCTCCAGCTCCATCGCAGCGAATTCTTCGTTGAAGAGCCGTTCCATATCGGGATGGTAGACCGAATCGGTGGCACCAAAACCGATGACCTTGGTGTGCACCGCCTTTTTCCAGTCGATCACTGTGTCCGCGGGCACGACCGGCACGGGCAAGGGCTCGATCGTCGCAAAAATCTCATTGGCGCGCGCGAACGAGACCAGGTAATACTCGCGGGTGGTCAATTCCGTGCGATTCTTGATGATCGCGTCGTATTTCCGTTCCGTCTGCTCCGGTGTGAGCGGAATGGAAAACCAATCCCCGTCGTCCAACAACTGCCGGGGCGGCTTCAATTCCAATTCGGGATGGTAATGGTAGGGTGACGGCCAGCGGCCGAAGTGGATAATGTAATAGTAAATGCGCGGCGGCAGCTGCTCGGCGCTGACTTCCAGCGCGGCCAAGCGGACGAAATTCGCAGCCCCACGATGGTCAGAGTTGGTATCGGCCGGATGCGTGACAAAGACTCGGGTCGGCCGCAAGCGGCGAAACAACTCGACGAAATCCGCGACGGCGTTTTCGGGCGTATAGGGTTGCCCGAAGACGTAGGCTTGCTCGTACGGCACGGCGTTACTGCGGGTCGCGTCGCTGCGGTACGGCACCGGCTCGCGCCAATAATCCCGCCAGATGGACATTGTCCCGTAGTCCGGAAACCCGAGAAAGGTCAGTTGTTCCCGTGACAGGCCGAGGATCGCCGTGGCCGTGACGGCTTCGCGCTGCCGCAAGTTGCCAAAAAAGAGATACTGCACCGGGTTGAGATGCAGGCTCAGCTTGTAGAGCTTGAAAGCCAATTGATTGTGGTCGCCGTTGGTGAGATAAATCACGTGCACTTCCGCCCCCACCGCACAGGCTTGCTGAATGATCCCGCCCGCCCCGAGCACTTCGTCGTCGGGATGCGGTGCGACCACTACAATGCGATCCCGGGACGTGATGGGTGGAAAAGCCGGTTGCCCGAACACAGGTACGACAGCCACGGCCAGCAGCAGCAGGATGGCTGCACCGCAGCGCATATCACCTGCCGATGCTCTTGTAGACAAACCCCAACTCGGCCATCTTCTGCGGTTCGTACAGGTTGCGACCGTCGAATACAATGGGCTGGCTCATGACCGCGCGCAGTTTTTCCAGGTCGAGCTGACGGAATTCGTCCCATTCGGTGCAGATGATCAGTCCGTCGGCTCCCGCCGCGGCGGCGTACGGACCATCGCAAAACTCCACGCCCGGCAATACCTCGCGGGCCTTGTCCATCGCCTTGGGGTCGTATGCGCGGATTTTTGCGCCTTCCTTCTGCAAGGTCCGGATGACCTCCAGCGACGGCGCGAGCCGCATATCATCCGTGTTTGGCTTGAACGCCAGCCCGAGGACGCCCAGGGTCTTGTCCTTCACAATCCACAATGTGTCGTGGACTTTCTTCAGGAAGTGCTGAATCTGGTCCGCATTGATTTGCTGCACTTCCTTGAGCAGGCGGAAATCGTAGCCCAGCGCTTCGGCGATGTGAATAAAGGCGCTCAGGTCCTTCGGGAAACACGAGCCGCCATAGCCGAGGCCCGCGTTGAGAAACGCCCGCCCGATGCGTTTGTCCAGGCCCATGCCGTTGACGACATCGGAAATATTGGCGCCGCTGGCCTCGCAAATCACCGACAACGCATTGGCGTACGAAATCTTCAGGGCGAGAAATGAATTGCAGGCATGCTTGATCAACTCCGCGCTGTTGATGTCCGTGACAATGATCGGCGCGTGGAACGGCGAATAAATCTCCTTCATTTTGGCGACGGGCCGCGGGCCGCTGACACCGATCACGACGCGATCCGGCTGCATGAGGTCCTGCACGGCGCAACCCTCCCGCAGGAACTCGGGGTTGCTGACGACATCGAAATCGACCTTGTGCTTGTTGTAGCGCTTGATGGCTTCCGCGACTTTCTCGCCCGTCTTGACCGGCACGGTGGATTTGTCCACAACAATCTTGTAGTCCGTCATGGTTCCGGCGATCTCCCGCGCCACCCGCTCGACAAAACTCATGTCCACCGAGCCGTCGGGATTTGGCGGCGTGGGCACGGCGATGAAGACCACCTCGGAATTCTTTACCCCGTCGGCAATCTCGCCCGTGAAACGCAATCGTCCGGCGGCAACATTGCGTTTCACGATTTCCTCCAGGCCCGGTTCGTAAATGGGAATGCCGCCCGCCCGCAACACCTCCACCTTTTTCAGGTCGTTATCCACGCAGATCACTTGATGGCCGACTTCGGCGAAACAGGCGCCGGTCACCAAACCCACGTACCCCGTCCCCACAATGCTGATCTTCGGCATACTGTCGCTATTTCCTCTCGACTTAGTTCACCGCGATAACCGCTTCCGGATAGGCCTTCAACGTCACGCTGAAAAACGCCGTCATCTCGCTGGGCGAGCTTCCCGCGATGTTCCGCTGACCAAGATACCGGAACCCGTAGGTAATGTACCAGTCGTGTGTTTCCTGGCGCAAGGTGTACTCCTGTTCCTCCCATGTGCCATCCTGAAGGTCCACCCGCTCGTACAGGTGCGCCGTCCAGTGACGCGTCAGCTTGTACGCCCAGTCCACACTCACGAGGTTGCTGTCCCCCCGCAGGTATCTCGTGCCCACCCCCAGGGTCCAGCGGTCGGCATCGATCAGGCGCAACGCGGTGTTGAACTCGCGCATGATCCCGCCATTGAGCTGGTACCGCCCAAACGTGTCCAGCGAGAGCCACCGGTACGGACGAAACTCCATGGTTCCAAAAAAATCGGAAAAATCAGTCTCACCGGTCGTTTTCCCCACTTCATAATCCGTCCAGCCCGTTAGATCGACGAGATTCCACGCCTGATCGTCCCGCCGGGTTTGGAGCGTCTGGCGGAGCCCAAACCGCACCGTTTCCTCACCGGTAATCGAATCGATTGTGTTGTACGCCGGGAAATCCAGCGGCGAATAGCGCGTTACCGACAGACTGTCGCCCCCCAGCAGGGTCACATCGCGCACGGAATCGAATTGAAACAGGTCGTTGGTTGCGCGGTCGACATGCGGGATCCACTGGTAGTCCGCGAACGGTTGCAGGATATGCCGCAACCCGTCGATGTGCAACCAGTCGCTGTGGACGTCGTCCCACTCACGCGAGATCTTGAAGGAAGTCTCCTCGCCCAGATCGTACACGACCCGTGTGACGTTCTGCGTTTCCGGGGCATCGGATGGCGCCCGCGAATAGTAATCCCCGCGGATTCCCGCACGCGGAACCAGCGACAGCCAACCGCCCACCATTGACGGCACCACAATCTGATGAAACGTGTCCGCCCGCACCGCGTTGCCTATGAAATCCGGGCTCTCCCCCGTGCCCACAATGTTGGTGGGGCCGGCCACGTCGTGGTATTGCCCGACGCTGCTTTCGCCTTCATAGAAGAATGGGGTGTTGCCCAAGCGCGTTCGGTCCACCGCCAGTTTCGCTTCCGGCAAACGTTCCACCTCGGTAAAGAACTTATCGAACTGCGGCCGGACAAGAAACGACAGGGTATAGTCCGGCCCGGCCTTCGTAACGTCAGCGACCGAATCAGGTTCAATGTTGTGGTCGAACTCAGGGCGGAAATAATCGTGCATCATCTCGGCGTCACTCATTTTGTTGAGATCGACCGTGACCGTCACGTTATTGGTTAAATACTGCTTGTGCTGCCACTCAGCGCGATAACGGGCGGCGGAGTTGGTGACGAAGCCGGTGGCGGGAGGGTTGGTCACACCGCCCGTCACGGTGGTCGCGCCGGGTTCGGACTTGTCCGGCTGCGAGTCGTCAATGAAGTAGCCGGTCAACAATCCCTGAGCTGCCGAACCGAACCGATATTTCAGGTCCGCGCCGGTGCCGAAGCCGCGTTCCGTCCGCTCATCGGCGTGAACCGTCAGGTCCATGTACTTGTTCGCTTTCCAGGTGAAACTGGACAGGATGAACGCTCCCCACAGCGAGTTGTCGCCCACACTCACCAGCATCGGCGGCATATCTCCCTTCAGCGACCAGATCACGAGGGGCGACCAAAGCACCGGTGTCGTCCCCGCATGCACCGTGGCGTCGTGCAACACAAGTCGGTCCCCCGTCCACGTATCGCCATGCTCCGCCTGCAGATAATAGCCAGGGTGCTGCAGATCGCTCGTGGTGACCGTGGCGCGCGCGAACACATAGTGGTTCGTGCCCACCTGCTCGAGGTTCTGGACATGCAGGTAGACGGGGTCAAAAAAACCACTCGCTTCGTCCGCTTTCAACCGCCGGGTGCCGAAGTTGTAGTACGCCGAGGGTGCAATCCATTCCTGGACGCCCTGATTGATCCGCACATGGCCCTCCGCCCACGCTTCATTGGTCTGTTTGTTGAGCCGGACACGATCTGCCTGCAAGGTAACGTCCTTGTCCTGTAGCACGACGTTCCCCTCCAAAATGGTCATCTTCGTGGTGTTGTCGAACGTCATCTTGTCGAAATGCATGATCGTTGGGCTCGCGGTCGAGACGGCTTCGTTCGTCGCAGGTTCCATAACCGCATTCGTCGCCGGCGCGACTGCCGGGCTCGCGGTAGGCTCCGCAATCGAGTTGGTGGGTGGCTCAACGACCATGTTCGTCGCCGCCTCGGCCGCCGAATTCGCCGCTGGTGCGATGGCAGCGCTGTTGGTTGACTCCGTGACGACATTGGTCGCCTGTCCGACAGTCGCATTCGTGGTTGTCTCGGTCGTGACATCCATCGGAGGACGGAACGACGGACCGGGGAGCGTCTCGGGTGCTGGATTGGTAGATGGCTCGAGGGTCACGTTGGTGGCGGCTGGCTCGTCGGCGCGCACACTCATCGCCCAAGCCATCAACGCCGCTGCCAACCATAGGAATCGCCCCACTCTCCTCATAAAAGCGGGCGAACGCTAACACATCCCGCGTCGCGCCAGCAAGGCGAAAGCCCCATCGCCCCAAAGTACAAAAAAATCATCCCTATCCCATTCGTGCGAGGCGGATTCGCAAAACTGCGGGCGCAAGGGCTTCGTGACACTGGCGCTACTCGTAAAAATACCCGCAGTCCCGTGGTTTTCGAAATCCTTTATGATCTCGCACGAAGGTTGCTTCCCACCTACCCGTGTGAGCCAACAAATGGGAAACAACCACATGAAGAGATCAAGAATTCCTCCGGTGAAACTAACCGAGTGGGTTGAGTTCTGCTGGCTTTACGTCATCAACGCCGGTTTCCGGGCTGCGCCGAACAAGCGCAAAGCGTACTTCGAGCACCGCCTCGGCAAGATCTACAATCTGCCCTGCTTCTGAGTCCCGCCCCACGTCACGCGTGAACTTCAGAACCTGGTTCTATCGCTAAGGCCAGCCCGATCACCGGGCAGCGACCACTTCGATCTCGACCAACGCGTCTTTCGGCAGTCGGGCGGCCTGCACCGTGGAGCGTGCTGGCGGCTCCTTGGTAAAACACTTCGCGTATACCTCATTCATCGCCGCGAAATGGTTCATGTCACTCAGAAAGACCGTGGACTTCACCACGTTGCCAAGATCCAGACCCTGCGACTTTAACAGGCCCCGAATGTTTTCCAGGACGCGCGTCGCCTGCTCGGTGATCCCGCCCGCGACCATGTTTCCCGTGCCCGGATCGAGCGCGATTTGTCCCGCGCAAAACAGATAGTCTCCCGCCCAGACCGCTTGGGAATACGGTCCGATCGCCTTCGGTGCGGCATCGGTCACTACGATTTGTCGTTTCATCCGCTTGTCTCCGTTGTTGGTGCCGTCGAATCTTCCGGATGCCACGCCAGCCACGCAGCGATTGCCAGCAACACACCGTCCTCAGCCAGCGCCGTCACGCCTACCCTTCGCGCGTCGACGGTGCCGAAGCAGCCGCAGCGGATGTCATAGCCGTGGGCCAATGCCCATCCGATGGCCGCCAGGAACACGACCATCAACGCGGCGATCACCACCGCGCTCGCGCGTTTCCAGATGCCGAGCACCAGCAGTCCGCCCGCCAGCAGTTCAATCCATGGGAGAGTGATGGCCACGAGGTTGTTCAATGCCCGCGGCGGTACATGGTAGTTGGCGACATCCTGGGCGAACTGCGTCAGGTCGGGAACGTGCGAAAACTGGATTCCATGCGCGTGACTCACCTGGACGTTCCCAATCTTGATGACAGCCGAAGCGATAAAGACGCCGCCGATAATGAGCCGCAGAATCAGGTTCACGATCTTCACGGCTGATCCCCGGTGTGCGTCAGCAGTCCCGCCGTGTGCCACGTGGTCCAGCCGTTGACGAGCAGTCGCACGTTGTGATAGCCGAGTTCGTGGAGACGGTCCATCAGCCGATGACTCAGATCACAATCCATCCCATCGCAGTAGGCGACAATCGCCGACTCGGGCGTCAACATCGGTTGGATTTGCGGATAGTGGTCGTCGAATTCCTCAATCGGCAGGCTCAGGGCACCGGCAATGTGCCCGTACCGATAGTCCGCCGTCGCGCGGGCATCGAGAAAAAACGCCGTCCCGTTCCCCCAGAGTGCCTTCGCCTCTTCCAATGCCACCGTGGCACCGGCCTGTGGCACGGCTTTCGGTGGCGTGATGATCGGGATTCGCCGCGGCGATATCGCGTTGGCCGCCAAACCCAGCGCCGCGCCGGCTATCACGATCAGCAGCGATCGCCGGAGCGTATACGCCATCCGTCCATCGGCCACGGTCGCCGGACGATGATCACCGGTATCGTAATCTTCCTTCAAGTGCTACGGGTGGGGCCGCGGCGAACTGGTTCCCAGCACGATGATCGTCACCGGTACCACAATCTTCGGTTGCACAGCCGTGTTCGTATTAAAACTGATCGAGCCGCGCTGCGATACCTTCGGCGATTCCGTGAACTTGGCAACCACGGAATACACTTTCCCTGTCTCGACGGTCACCAGCTCGACCGTCAGGTTCGTCAAGCTGGTGCTTAGATTCGTAATCTGGAGGGGCTGATTAGTCTGCACCGAGGACACCTTGATCTGGCGGACCGGCAGCGTATCCTGTGCTGATGACGATGACGATTCCGTGACCGGCCAGTACAGTTGATCGTGATCCAGCACGACGTCGCCAAGCAGGTGCGCACTGACAGAGACGGTCGCTGCAGGCTGGCTGATGCCATCGAGAAAAACTTTCACATTTTCATTGATCGCCCGAGGGGCGCCGTCGGCATGGGCATCGATCACGAGTTTGACGGACTGACCGTTCGAACCGTCAATGGGTTCCACATGCGCGGTCAGCAGTTTGCTACTGGGCTGGGTGCTCGCAATCACGAGCTTCTGGCCGTCAGTCCGACGCAATACCGCGCTCAGGTTGGTGCTGGTCCCTTGGTGGATGGCTCCCAAGCTAAACTGTTGGGGCGTGGCCTCAATGATTTGCTTCATGTCGACTTTGACCGACAGGCTTATGCTCGGGCTCTGCGGGTCGTTGGAGGGGACGGTAATGTGCTTCTCCAACTGGCCGCGCTGGCCGCCGACACGGACGGTGAAAACCAATTCCCCTTTTTCGCCCGGCTTCAGGACATCGGGCTTCACGCTGGCGACCGTACAGCCACAGGATGGCTGGGGCTTGCTAAGCTTCAGGTCGGCTGCGCCAATATTCTGATACGTGAACGTGCCGGTCACGGAGTCCACCAGCGACGTCGTGCCGAAATTGTACACGGTCTTGTTGAACTGGATTTTGGGGGCGGCCGCTGGTGGTGTCGCCACTGCCGCCGCAGTGTTGGTTCCGGCCGCCCGGATTTTGGGGGCCGCTGCCGCTGCCGCCGGGGTGTTGGTTCCGTCCGCGCGGGCGACGCCAATTGTCGCCATCGCCATTACTATCGCTGCCAGCAATTGTCGCTTCATGGTGGTTCCTGTAGTCTCCGTTTTCGTTGAACTTGGTATCGTTCATATCCTACTAGGCCCTCGACCGTCTGACAAGTGCAACTATTTGCCCATTTCACGCGGAAAATAAGTTGCATTTGACCAAGGTCCGGTTGAAGATTTCCCGGTGGTTTTTGACAGCGATCATGCATTTCCCACTCAATCTTTTTATGTTTATGCAATTTCTCGCTGTAGCGGCGACAACCGCGGGCATGGACAATCTTTCGGAACCCGAACTCATTGCCCGCTACCCGGCCATGGCCGCCACGACCATCCTCCTGCTTTTGGCCGGGTTGATTTGCGATCTCTACCTGCTCTTCCGATTTGCGAGGCCGGCGCTGTCCAACAATCCGTCCACCGGCAGCGTCCCGGCGCTGAAGATCGATCCAAAACCATGGAACATGCGCGATTTGCTGGCGGCCGCCAGCACACTCATTCTCGTGCTCGTGGCCGGCGAGCTGGTGGTCACACTCACCTTCTACCTGATTCATCGGAATCAAGATCGCGCGCTGCCCTGGCTTCTGGCGACGGACATGACATTGCGGGTCGCCATTCTCTTCGGCTTCGTGGCCTGCTTCCAGCAGCGCGGCATCGACTGGCGTCGGGCGATCGGCCTTCGCGGCATCTCGCCGGCGAAATCCATCGGCTTTGGCGCGACGTGCTTTCTCGCCATTCTTCCTCCGCTGGCGATCGCGTTCGCCGCGTATTCGCAGTTTTGCCGGCTCGTCGGGATCAAGGAGCAGGCGCAGCCCATCGCCGACCTCCTGGCCAGTTCTGACTCGATGGCCGTCGTGGTCCTGATTGCGGCCTTTGCCATCACCGTCGCGCCCGTTTTCGAAGAGTTCGTCTTTCGAGGCTTTGCGTATCCCGTGCTCAAGCAGCGTTGGGGCACGTGGCGGGCGTTGTTGGTTGTGTCCGCGGTGTTCGCCGCGATCCATTTTCACCTGCCGTCCCTGGGGCCGCTGTTCGCCCTCGCGCTCGGGCTCGGGCTCGTGTACGAATTAAGCGGCTCGTTGCTGGCCCCCATTACCATGCACGTGTTGTTCAACGCCGCCAACGTCGCCATGGTCCTGTACGTGCGCGCTCACCCATGAAACGCCTGCGCAAAAAGCACCTTACGGTCCGCGACCTCGGCGAGTTCGGCCTGATCCGCGAACTGCGCGGCATTGTCGGTTCCTCCGGGAATTCGGTCGTGCGGGGCATCGGCGATGACTGCGCGGTCTTGCGCGGCGATAATCCCCGCAACTTCCTGCTCTACACCTGCGACCCTGTCGTCGAGGGCATCCACTATCGACCGACCGATCCGCCGCGCAAGGTTGGCTGGAAAACCATGGCCCGTAACCTGAGCGACATCGCCGCCATGGGCGGTGTGCCGCGTTGGGCGGTCGTCAGCATCGGGCTGCGACACGGTACCGACGCGCGTTGGGTGAAACAACTCTATGCCGGCCTCCAGGCAGCCGCGACGGCGTTCGGCTGCCAGATCGTCGGCGGCGACACGACCCACGTCCGACACGAACAGTTCGTCGTGGTCGCGCTGGTCGGTGAGGTCGAGAGAACACGCATCACGTTGCGCAGTGGCGCGAAGGTTGGGGATTCGATACTGGTGACGGGCACGCTCGGCGGCTCCTTGCGTGGCAAACATCTCTCCTTCACCCCGCGGATTCACGAAGCGCGGTGGCTGGTCGCGCATTTTCCCGTCCATGCGATGATCGACCTCAGCGATGGTCTGTCCAGCGATCTGCATCGCCTGGCGGAGGCCAGCCCGCGCGGCATCGCCTTCGAAATTCATGCCGCCGAAATCCCCATCTCCCGCGCGGCCCGCGGCCGGCTGTCTGCCGCGCTCCACGATGGCGAGGACTTCGAGCTGCTGTTCACGCTCGATCCGCGGCATGTGACCGCCCTCCGCCAGAAATGGGCGCGCCGATTTCGCACGAAACTGACCGAGATCGGTCGCGTCGTGAATTCCAAACACAAAGTGGCGCTCATCCAGCGGGACGGCTCCCGACAACCTCTCACCGCCGCGGGTTATGATCACTTCGCAGCAAGTTGATACCAGTAGCCTTGAGGAAACGCTGCGGTTCGGGGAACGACTGGGCCGCGAGTTCCAACGCGGTGACGTGGTCGCGCTGTTTGGCGAACTCGGGGCGGGAAAAACCGCGCTCGTCAAAGGCATCGCGCGCGGGCTGGGCATCACGCAGGAGGTCACGAGCCCCACGTTTACTCTCGTACACGAATACACCGGCGGGCGTCTTCTGCTGTTCCACATCGATCTGTATCGCCTCGACAACCTGGAGCAGACGTTGGCCATTGGCATCGAAGAGTACTTGAATGGTCCTGGCGTGACCGCCATTGAATGGTCTGAAAAGATTGAACCTCTGCTGCCAGCGACGGCGTTACGCATCCGCATCGCCGCGTCGGACAACAACGTGCGCCGCATCGAGGTCGCATGATCACACTGGCACTCGACACCTCGACACCGCGGGGCGCCGTGGCGCTGTTGCGTGACGATAAACCGCTCGCCGAGGAAGCCTTCGACCGCTCGCAAGCCGGTCAGAATCTTTTCGACACGGCCGCCAAGCTGCTCTCGGAAAACCATCTCACAGTGTCAGACATCGGTTTGCTCGCCGTGGGACTGGGACCGGGCTCGTTCACCGGGATTCGAGCGGGCATCGCGGCGGCCAAGGGACTCGCGCTGCCGCGAAAACTGCCGATCAAGGGTACCAGCAGCTACGATGCGCTGGCATTGACCGCGCTGCCCAAGATGCCGCGCGATTGCCCGCAACTGTGCGTGTTGGGCGACGCCCGCCGGGACGAAATCTATTTCGCGCTGTACGATCGCGCGGGTCGCCGTGTGAAGGATTGCCGGATCGCCACGCTCGAAGCCGTCGCCGACGAGATTCATCAACCGATTTGGTTTGTCAGTTCCGAAATCGAACGATACAAAAGCGACTTGGCGTCGCTCTTGGGCGGTTTTGCATCGATTGCGGAAACGCCGGTATTTCCGAGCGCCGCCGCGGTGGGCTGGCTGGCGTTTCACCGCTTTTTGGACGATGGTAATCATGGTGACGAGAATGCCGAGCCGATTTATTTGCGCGCTCCGCAGTACAGGAAGATTGGAACATGACAGAACCCGGCGATAAACCAGTTCCGCAATGGTCGGCGGACCCCGACGACACGGGGCACATTACCGACACCGGCCAGAAGGCGTTTCAGATCAATATCGACGCCAAGAAGTACGGCACGTTCGCGGAGATCGGCGCGGGCCAGGAAGTCGCGCGATGGTTCTTCCGGGTCGGCGGCGCGGCGGGCACGGTCGCCAAAACCATCTCCGCCTACGACAAAACCGTCAGCGACGCCATTTACGGCACCAGCGACCGCTACGTGAGCCGCAAACGGCTCCAACAGATGCTCGATTACGAGTACAACCTGCTCATCGAGCGGCTCGACGCCTCGCGCGGCGCGGAAACGTGTTTCTTCGCCTTCGCCAACACGGTTGCCGCCCGCAGCTTCACCCGGCGCGATGATTCCAACGGCTGGCTCGGCATCAAGTTCCAGTCCGCACCCCGCGCCGAACCGTCCCAGATCTTGATCCATGTCCGCTTGTTGGACGAAGAGAACCTGCGCGAGCAGGAAGCCCTCGGCGTCATCGGCGTCAACCTCGTCTACGGCGCGCTGGTCCACTTCGAACGGCCCCAATACCTCATCACCTCGCTGCTCGACCACTTGTCCAAAAGCCGCGTCGATGTGGACATGATCAAGTTCTCGGGCCAGGCCTTCGCCAAGGTGGACAACCGCCTGATGAGCCTGCAACTCGTCGAACATGGATTGACCGAGGCGGTGATGTTCACTGTCGACGGCGAAGTCGTACAGCCTTCCGAAGTCCTCTACAAGAAGCCCGTGCTCGTCGAGCGCGGCACGTTCCGACCGGTCAACAACCTCCACGTCGATATGCTCGAGTGTGCGCGACGCCAGTTTCTGGCGGCGGCGCCGGACAACAAGGACGCGGTCGTGCTCATGGAAATCACCATGCACAACCTGCTCCAGAGCGTCAGTATTCAGCCCGCCGATTTCCTGGCTCGTGTGGACACGATCGGTACCATCGGCAAAACCGTGCTGGTCACGAGGCACGGCGAATTCTTTCGGGTCGTGGAGTACCTGCGCCGCTCGACGCAGAATGCCATCGGCATGGCCGTCGGGATGCCCACCGTGCAGGAACTGCTCGATCCCCGCTATTATGCCGCGCTGCCGGGCGGCCTTCTCGAAGCGTTGGGACGGCTCTTCGCCGGACCGGTCCGGCTCTACGTCTACCCGCGCAAGGAAGCGAACGACCAGCTCATCACCACCGAGAATATTCCTGTGCCCGACGACATGCGGCATCTTCTCGCCCACCTCTGGGCCAACCATCTCATTGAGGATCTGCAGGGCATCAACTACAGCAATCTCGATATCAGGTACGTCGACCTGCTGAAGAAAATCCGTACCGGCGATCCCGCGTGGGAAACCATGGTCCCGGCCGCCGTCCGCGACATCATCAAATCCCGCCACTACTTCGGCTTCGGCGGCGGGAATGAGGAGTGAGGGGGCGGCGAAGCGGCGTTCGTCCCACTGGATGGCTGGGGAACGTCCAGTTTCTTGCTAAACTTGACAGAACGAAAGACGTTTTTAGAAAAGATCTGATCAGCAACCTGGGCGTAATCGTCAAACAAGTAAAAGATATACGCTGAGCCGCGCCCGTTGGAGCAAATCCACTGAACCATGCATTTCTGAAAATCGGTTGAGAAATCAGAATGCAGGTCAATCGGCCTCGTGAGAAATCCGGTGTCTGCCCCAAGTATGTGGCACATATCCGGGTGGATTTCGACACCATTCAAATCGGTCCTATCGAAATTCGTCTGGGAAATGTTATGGACTATCGCGAGCAACACGGCGGCATCCATGCCCGGGAAGTCGTTCGATCCCCAAGGTTTGATGGCATAGCGAATCTCGAATTTCGAGTTATCGGACTTCACCGCGAAATCATACCATTGCGTACGGTTCGTCGAGTTGAGGGGCGCTGGCGAAAAGCCAGGTGGAGGCGAAAAGGTCAGGTTCGATTGACGAAGACGAGATGCGAACTCCTCGGGTAATCTCAGCGAGCCATTCGGGGGTGCGACAGTGGCGCACGCTGCTGCCAGCAACGGAGCCAGACAGAAAATTCTTTTCATACGCAAGTATTCACTTGTCGCAGGGTTTTGCAGCTTCTCCATAGTCGATAATAGCGCCATAATTCTGCCAGGCAAGCGCAAACCCCTGTAGTTCGGTTTGTCGGCCCGAAAGTACTTCGGCTGCGGTGGCGGCAATGAGGAGTGAGACCCGTCGGACGGATTTACTGTGATTGCTCCACTCACAGCACAATCTGAAAACCGATCTGCTTGAAGTGGCGGTCGGTGGTCAATGCTTGTTTCAGTTTGAGTTGCTGCATGACCACGAAGCTGGTGCAGTCCGTATAGGAAAAGTCCTTGTCCGCGTACCGAAAGAACAAGGCGCGCGCATTCTCCGCGCGTTCGGGCGTGATCGGTTCCCATTGCAATCGCGCGCTGCCCTCGATCTGTTTCCACCACGCTTCGGCCGCCCGCAGTCCGAGCCGGAACCGAATCAGGGTCAGCGTCTCGTCGATGACGTAGTCGGTGGTGACCAACACGCCCTTCCGCTCCAGCCAACGATCGCGCGCGGCTGTCGCCCGGCCGTGCGCCGGGTCCGCTGCATCGGCGCAGGCCATCCAGCCCGCCGTATCGACGAACAGGCCTTTCATTTGCCGTAGAGCACGGCATCGTGGTCGCGAGAACTCAACCCATCCCGCGATTTGCCCAGGGCCGGCGCGCGGTAGAGGGAATCGTTCTCCAGCTTGTCCTGCGGAACCGACGCCGCATCCACAGGAACGATCTCAAACGCCGGCCGGCTCCGATACAACACGGTGAACCGGGCCCCCTTTTTCACGCGTCCCACCACCTCCGGCAACCGCCGCCGCAACTCTTTCGTATTGATCAATGTGCTCATCGTCAATCTATCAGGTTCATCTTAAGATGAACCAGACTGCCTTGCTTGTCAAGTGTATAGGGGAAGGACTACCCCTTCATGCCGGTGAGGGTGACGCCCTGGATGAAGTATTTCTGGGCGAAGAAGAAGATGATGATGACGGGGGTGGTCATGAGCAGCGAGCCGGCCATCATCATGCCCATCGACCCGCCGGCGGAAACCTGGAACGCGTAGAGGCCGAGCGCGAGCGGATAGAGGCGCTGGTCCTGGAGGTAGATCAGCGGGCCCATGAATTCGTTCCAGGTGCCCGTGAAAGTGAAGATGGCGATGGCGGCCAGCGTGGGCTTGATCAACGGCAGCATGATGTGCCAGTACACCCGCCAGAAACCGCAGCCGTCGATTTTCGCGGCGTCCTCGAGATCGCGCGGGATGCCCTTGAGGAACTGGCGCAGCAGAAACACGTTGAATGCGCTCGCGAAAAAGCTGCCGACCCACAGCGGGTAGAGCGTGTTGTACCAACCCAGCGAACGCATGATCAGGAAGTACGGGATCATTGTCACCTGCCCCGGCACCATCATCGTCGCCAGCATCAGCGCAAAACAGAAGTTGCGGCCCGGCCATTGCAGCCGCGCGAAACTGTAGGCCACGAGCGAGCAACTCAGCAGCGTGCCGACCAAATTGAGTGTGACGAGGAACAGACTGGTGGCCACGTACCGCCAGAACGGCATGTTGTCGAACGACATGCGATAGTTGCGGCGCGCTTTCGCCCACCAGGCCCCGAGCGCCGACCGGCGCGTCAACTCCAGCTCCACCTTGATCTTGTGCGGATCGTTCTCGTACTGCGGCCCGCGCCCGACTTCGTCCAACAGGGTCCATGTCCGGACTTTGTTCGTCCTGTCGTCGGGTCCCCTTTCCTGCCAGGTCCCGATGCCCCAGAGGAAATCGGCGAGGTCGTACGTATACATGGCCTTGTACCGCACGCCGAGTTTCTCGATATACATCGTCAGGCCGTGCCAGGAATCATCGTTGCGCAAATACAATTGCAGTCGATAGAGATCTTCAATAGGAAAACTCGTCGTGAATGTCTGGCTCAACGTCAGCGTGTCGCCCGTCGAGAAATCGTAGTCCACGTCGGCGTAGGGCTCGCCCTCATCGCTGGTCTTGACCTCCACGAGCCTGGCTGTCGCGGTCCCGCCGACCTGCCACGCGGCTGCGGCGTTCGTACCCGAGACGAGCTGGTCCTCGGCAATCGGTCCGAGCCGCCCGTAGGAACGCGCGCGGAGCTGGCCCAACGAGAAATGACGCCGAATCTGGCCGAGGATCTCGCGGACCATGCCGGCATCCACGCGTTTCGTCGCCTCGGCTTTCAAAGTTTCGACGGGGCCATCCCAAAACGACGACGGCATCGTGTCGAGGAGCTTGTGGTAACAACCGCGCGCGGTTTGCTTGATCGCGACGTTTCGGTCAACGTCATCCGGCCAGATGCTCGCGTCCATGTTCTGCAAATGTGCCTCCAGCGTGGCCAACATCTCGTCCATGTGTTTGCCTGTCACGTCATCGTAAAACCGCTGGTCGATGTACGGTGATTTGACCTGCGGGATCGGGCGATGCGGCCAGAGATGGATTTTTTCGCCGAACATTTCGCGGTCGATCTTGATCGACGTGGTCGCCATCCACAGGAACGGCCACGAGAAAATGATCGCGCCGACGATGAGCAGCGCGTAGATCCACGAGGCCCGGCCGAACTCCACGAGCTTGTAGTACGCATCACTGCGTTGCGTGGGAGATGGTTCGATCATCCTTCCTCGTAAAATACCCAGCGCTTCTGCAGGTTCAATTGCACCACGGTCAGTCCGAACACGATGATGAACAGCACCCACGCCATCGCCGCGGCGTACCCCATCTGCAGGTAGCGAAACGCGCTGTTGAACAGTTGATACGCGTAAAACAGGGTCGAGTCGACCGGGCCGCCCTGGGTCATAATATACGCCGGCGTGAAAATCTGAAAGACGCCGATGAAGCCAATAATCAGGTTGAAGAAGATGTACGGCGACAACAGCGGGATCGTAATGTGGCGAAATTGTTGCCAGGTGCCCGCGCCGTCCAGGGACGCGGCTTCGTAATAGGACTCGCTGATGCCCTTCAATCCCGCGAGCCAGATGATCATGCCGCCGCCCGCGCCCCACAACCCCATGAGAATCAGCGAGAGTTTGCTCGTGTGCTCGTCCTGCAACCAGTTCGGGCCGTGGATGCCGACGGACGCGAGGGCGTTGTTGAGCAGGCCGCTGCTCGGGTTGAAAATCCAGATCCACAGGATGCTGGAGGCCACGGCGGGCACGATGGACGGGAGATAAAAGAACGTCCGCCACACGGCGATGCCGCGGATTTTGAGGTTGAGCAGGAGCGCGATCCCGAGGCTCAAGGCCAGGCCCACCGGAATCCCCATGACCATGTAGATGGTGTTCCACATCGACTTCCAGAACAGTTGGTCTTTGGTGAACGCCCAGAGATAATTCTCCGCGCCCGTGAACCGCGCGGGGTTCAGGATGTCGTAGTGGCAAAAACTGATGATGATGGAAAACAGGATGGGGCCGCCGGTGAACACGACGAACCCGATGATCCACGGCAGCGCGCAGAGCCAGCCGCCTTTCCACTGCGAGCGGAAATAGCTGCTCTGCAAGCCTTCGAGGTCGCCCCCGCGGTTGGCCAGCGCTTTGCCGCCGACGGCGCCGAGCGCATTGCCCAGCCGCTGGCGCAGGTTCGCGTTTGTGTCCCAGTGATAAATTCCCACAGCGGCCGCGACAATCAGCACGGCGTACAGGACGAAAAACCAGTTCCAATTCACCGGCGTGCCGGCGGGCGGGCTGAGGATGCGGTCCAGATCGCGTTGCACGATCATCGTGGCCTCATCCAGCGCCTGCTGCGGCGACATCTTGTGGAAAATGGCTTTGTCGGTGGCGGTGAGCTGTTGGTTCCACATCAACTGTCCGACGGGTGTCACGGGCCGGTACGGCTGGCCTTCGAGCAGGTCATTGAACACCTTCACCGCCTGGCCGATTCTCGGGTCCATCTGCGGGTCGTTGATGACATACTTCTCGAAGAGGAATTGATTGATCTTCTTGTTGGCGTTTTGCGTTGGAACAAAGATGCGGCCTTGCGAGGCGAGATTGAGGCGGGTGGTGTCGGCGATGATTTCGTTGGCGCGCTGGCTGGACAGGTACCGCAACAATTCCCATGCTGCCTCCTTGTGCCTGGCCGTGGACGGGATCGCATAACACCAGCCGCTGACCCACGTGCACGTGTGGCTGCCGCTTTCGATCTGCCACTGCGGAATCGGCGGGCGGGCGATGCCCCAGTTCATGCTCCGGCCAAACTGCGCGATGGTATCGGTGATCTGCCAGAAACCATCAATCTTCATCGCGAGCTTCCCGGTGATGAACGGATCGAGGTCGCCGGACTGCACCGTGGACTCGAACGCCTTGACGGCGGTCGCGCCGCCCATTGAATCGTAGACCTTCGTCAGCCAGTCGAGGGCATCGACGATGCGCGGGTCGTTGAGCGTGCAGCGTTTGCCGTCGGCGCTCATGAAATGGCCGCCGTTCATCCAGCCGTAGAGGTACAGCCAGGCGTTGCCCTGCGAGCCGTTCGACGCGCCGGGGGCGAACCCGAGGCGTTTGATGGCGCCCGAGGAATCGCGCTCGGTGAGCTTGACCGCCATGTCCGCCAATTCATCCCAGGTCTTCGGCGGGCGCGCTTCGCCTTTCCCGTCGACGTATCCGGCGCGCTTGAGGAGATCTTTGTTGTAGAACAGGACGCGGTTGTCCACTTTTTCGGGAACGCCGTACACGCCCTTCTTGCCGGTGACGGGATTGCGAAAGACGACCTCGTCCCAGCACGAGTCGAAATAATTCTCCGGCACGATCGCGTCGGGGCGACCGCTGGCGCGGTCCTTGTCAATGAGCGGCGTGATGTCCGCAAAGGCGCCGCGGGCGGCCCATTCTGTCACGGCGTAACGGTCGAATCGAATCACGTCGGGCGGCATTCCGCCGGCCACGCCCACGAGGAACCGCGTCGGGTCCGATATCGCGTCGCGGGAAGCTTCCTGGCCGCTGATGACGTGGTAGATCGGCTTGGAGGGATCTTGTTCGTGGGCTTGGCGGCTTTGCTCCTCGAAGTCGCGGATGGCGTCGCCCTGGGGGCCGGATACCGGGCCAAGGCCCATGATGCTGACTTCCACCACGCCCGCTTTGGGCGCTTGCTCCGAGCGCGACGGCGAAAGAAACCAAAGCGCGGTCAGTATCAACGCGGATAGGAGAGCCACTTTCCAGATGCTCATAATCGGAATCGCGGGCGGATTTTCATCGAAACGTTTTCACAAGTCAAGCAGCGCTGCCAATTCCTGACGAAAACTGGACACGTTCGGTGTTCTCCAGTAACTTCACACCAGACAATGACGGCAGCACGACAGTACGTCGGTATTTTGGCCTCGGTGATTCTAGCTCCCGCCGTTGTCTGGGGGCAAGTCGGAACCGCGGCAAATTCGCCTTCCGTCCCGGTGGCGATTCCGGATGGTTCAGTAACCACGAATACATCCGTTGCGGCCCCGGTGCCGGTTCCGCAGCCAGCCGTGGCCGTGCAACCAGCAGAACCGCAACTTGCCGTGCCCCGTCCTGCCGAGGTGGTAATTCCATCGGCAACAGCGCCGCCGCCCGCTTCGTCGGAACCGATTCCCCCGACACGGGCGATGCCATTGAAGATACCGACGACCCAGGAGTTGCTCACGAAATCGATCGCGTCGGCCCCGGGAGGATCGCAGCAGAAGCTCAATGCCATTACCTCTTCCGCGCTCACCCTTTACCCCACCAACGAGGCCGCGCCAACCGTGGGCGCGGCAACGCTTTCGTCTTCCTCGACGAACTCGCCCGCCGGTCAACCAAGCCCCTGGCAGAAGAGCAATCCGCTGCTGAACGGGATTGATTATCATTGGTAGCGCGGTCTGCCACCCTCGGCGCCCGGGTAACGACCCGGCAGTGGAACGGTTGACTGAGAAAAGCATTTGTCACGCGTTCGTTTCTTGACAAACCGGCACAAGGGGGTCAACTTACGTTGCGTTGGTTGGCGCAGGGGGAAAGATCCGGGTTCTGGGCTGCGCTGCACAAGGAGGCCGAGACGCCCATGGCAGAGACCATACTGGTCATTGACGACGATCCGGCGATGCTTGATTTTCTCAGGCAACGCCTGGGCCCCGAGGGGTTCACTGTGTCCACCGTTGCGTCCAGTCAGGACGGCATCGATCAAGCCAACATCCTCCTGCCCGATTTGATCCTGCTCGATCTGCGCATGCCGGCTCGGGACGGCGTGACCGTGTGCAAGCTGCTGCGTACCAACCCAAAGACGCAGCACATCCCGATCATCGTGGTTACGGGAGCTCTCTCGCCGTCACATCTTCGGGAGGCGATGGCCTCCGGTGCCGATGACTTTGTGTCCAAGCCCGTCGACCCGACCGACCTGCTGATCCGGATCCGGGCGATGCTCGAGTGCCGGACCATTGAGGATCGCGCGGACCGCTTCGCGCGGTACACGGAGATCACCCGTGAGGCCGCCCGCACGTACTCTCATCGCCATCCGCCTGCCGGCAAAGAATGACGGGTGGGTGCTCTCCTCGCGCCTCGGTTACCGGGGGATCCGCGTGATCTGATGGCCGCTGATGTAGTCGGTGTAGTCAATCCCGATGGCCCATTGCAACAGGGCCAGGCCGAGGAGCAGAATCGCCAGCGGCAACAGGGCGTAGGCGGCGAGGATTTCCAGCCGGCGACGCGACACGGAACGGACCGTCGGCACGCCGGCCGGCTCGCCCGACACGTGGTACTCCTTCCAGTATCGATAATACTTCAGGCGCCAGTCATAGGCTGCCGCCAGCACGCCGATATCGCGTCCGGCCTTTTCGCTTTCCAGCCATTTGTGCCGAAGGATTTCTTCTTTCGGCGGCGCGGGCGTTCCAAACAGATCCGTCAACAACTTGTCCAGGTCAGTAATGGCACTGGCCGTTTCAGTTTCCGGTAATAGATGCATGTGAATTTCCCCCACGGTTGGCAGTTGACACGTCGTTCTCGTTGCACGGCTTTCCTCCTTACGACAGGCATTAACACGTTTCATGCCGGGGCGGTTTTCGTGAGGGAAAGCGGCGCTGGAACTGGCGAAATGTTACCACGCTGGTTCGCCTGAGACAGACAAGCCGGGGAGGTTCAGTGTTGGGGTTGAGGCGCGGTTTCTGGGACTGAATCCTTGCGGGCCAGGGCATTCTTGACGGAGTCGGGAAGTTTGTCCGCGTTGGCCAGCAGCAGGCTGACCTGCCAGAGTTGATCGTCTTTGAGGGTGCTGTGGAATCCGGGCATGCCGGTGAGCCGAATCCCGTTCGCCACCTTCCAGTAGGTCTCGCCCGGCTCATCGTCGGTCACGCCCTTGCCGTGGAAGAGTTGAGGAGGACGCGGGTACATTCCCGCGGCGATGGCGGTCCTGGATGCGCCGGGCAGTCCGTGACACACCGCGCATTGTTCTTTGTACACCGCCGCGCCCGCCAGCAAGTTGGTCTCCGATGGTTCGATGGGGACGGTCTTCGGCATTTCTTTCTCGATGCGAGCGTCCTGGGCTTTATGCGCCAGCATCTTCTCGAACGGCATCGGCGGGGCCGACGTCGCCACCGGAGCATAGCCGCCGGCGAAATAGAGGTAAACGCCAACGGGAATGAGTGAGAAGCCGATGATTAATCCGATCACAAATATAAATTTCTTCAAGAGGTTCCGCCTTTCTCGGTCTGACGATTTGACTCGTCCATGCTCCCACAGAGAAATGGGCAGTGCCAGAACAAATCTGTCGCCTGCGCGGCGACAAATTCAGGCCTGCTTACCTCGCTGGTGAACCGCCTTCAGGTATTCCAAGGCGGAGCGTTTGCGGGGATTGGGATCGGCGGCGGCTTCCTTGGCGGAAATCAGCGTCGGCAGATCGAGAATGGCGACGGGCTCGCCGCCAACGTTCATCAATTGGCGATGTGACGTTGCCTGCTCGTAAGTCCCGACCCCCATGACCTCGCTGAGGATATCGAGATCGCCAAACCTGGTGTTCAGAGCGAAGACCGGTTGCCGCTGGAGCACGGAATCGGACAGCGGCTCGTCCCAGCGCGCCCCGATTTCGTGAAGGGCAGCCAGTAATCGCTGACGATTCGCGGGTGTGTCCGCGTAAAGGATGTCGAGGTCGTACGTCTGCTCCGGGCAACCGTACAGCGTGGCGGCGAATCCGCCAATCGTGATGTACTCGACCTTGTGCCGGTTCAGCGCCTCGATGATTTTTTGCGGATCGAACACAGCAGGCGCTGCTCCTTGGCTTTGCGATCAATCTGGGGCCACTGGCCGCGGGCCTCGACTTCGCGGAGCGCGGCCATCAAGGTTTCGACGCGTTCGTCGGGCGTCTTGCGGAGGTTCCGCCGAATGGTTTCATCGAGGTGCAGGTCCATACTACAAATTGTACCAGTTTGTGGGCAGAGACACAATAGCCCGGCCGCGTGGCCGCCAAATACAAGTGTACTGGCGGCTGTCGGGCGGCAAGGGCTGACCCCTGGATTGCAAGGCGTTGACCTTTGCGAGTGTATGAGGTAAGCTGTGAATCAACTCGGAGGCAGTTATGGCAAAAAGCATCAAGTGTCTGGACGTCGGCGTGAATTGTGATTTTGAAGCGCGCGCCGAGAACGAAGCGGAGTTGATGAAGAAGGTGGCGGAGCACGCGCGGACGGCGCACGGGATTACGCAAATCCCTGCGGAGTTGGTGGCGAAGGTCAGGGCAGCCATCCGCGACGTGAAGTAGTTTTTTCCCCTGCGAGGGGCGACACCTCTTGGAGACTGTGAGCGTCAGCTACGCGCTCGGGTCGTGCGGTGTGACCTGGCGGGGGTGTCAGACTTAAAATTGTGAAAGTGGATTGGACTGAATAGCGCGGGTGGTCGCGGAGCGTAAGTCATTGGATAAACACCAGATGAAGACCAGATTTTTTGTGCTTAACTGTCTCGCTCAAGGCCTGGCCGCCGTGTTCGTGCTCGGCGTCGCGTCGAGTAAAGCCCAAACCTATTCTTTCGTCTCCTTCCCCAACAATTCCACGCACACCGCCGCCGTGGTCGCGGCGGCCATTGCCAATGTGCCGACGAACGCGGGCGTTGTCTACGATGCCAACGGCCAGACCAATGACATCCAGATTTGGAACTACAACGTCGGCGTTTACACGGGAGCGGTCAATATCGCCCTGACGCTGCAACGGATCCGCAACGGCCAATCCGTGGCGAACACCGAATCGGATGACGGCGGGTTCTTCAATTTTAATTCCCCCGAGTTTCCCAATATCCCGCGCAAGGGAAACAATTATTACATGGAGTTCGTGGTCTGGCCGAATCTGAATCTCTCCAACGGCACGTACTACGAAGGGGATGCCTACGGTTCGATGGCGTATCCCGGCGCCATGCGGATTTTGGTCGGTCTTGGTGGCGAGGTGTATTTCACGGGCGACCACTACGGCGAGGACGGCCCGCAGCAGAACGCCTACTATGTGAACCCCTTACCCGGCCAAGCCTTCGGGAATAGCTGGACCAATGCCGTCAGTGGCAAATGGGAAAATGCGACGAATTGGAACTTCAGCGTGAGCGCACCATCGGCGGCGCCGTCGAACTGCGACCCGGCGGACCTGATTACCAACGCCGGCAACAAGACGGTCACGCTCGATGCGGTCACAGCGTTCCGTAAGACAAACCTGCCGGTAGTCGTCATCAACAACCTAGTGTGGTGTAACTGTTATGCCTTTACAGAGGTTTCCCTTCTTTCTCGATGCCGAAGAGCCATGCCGTTGTAAAGCCACGTCTGTTACATAACACTAGTTCTTTCGGCCCCCAGTGGCTCGGTCAACACGCTTGTGTTGACCAGTGGTTTCACGAACACGCTCCAAATTGCGTCTAGCTCCTCCATTCTCAGCGGGGGTTCGCTCAGCGTGGCCGGTGGCTCCATCACGGTGAATGACGGGCTCACAGTTGATGGCGGAGCCCTCCTGAGTGGCGGCACCGTAACCGTGTACAGCAACCTCGTCGTAGGCGATTGTGGGGCGGGCGTGACGGGCACGGTGTCCATCGCCGGCGGCAGCCTCTACGTCACCAACAGCACGCAAACCGGCGTGTTGAACGTGCAAAACGGCACGTTCACGATTAGCAGTGGAGTTGTACAAGCCGACACACTGGTGATCACCAACTCTTGCGCGCAGTTCTTTCACACCGGCGGAACGCTGATTGTCAGCAACGTGGTTTTGAACCTGAACCTGTTCCAAATTGTGTCCCTCGCCCCGCAAACCAATGGCATGCTGGTCACGTGGCTGATGGGGCCGGGCGCGATCAACGCGCTGCAGGTCACCAGCGGTGATGCCAACGGCAATTACAACACAAACGGTTTCACCGACATTCTCATGGTGACGAATAATCCAACTCTCGGAACGGTCACCAACTACCTTGATCTCGGTGCGGCGAATGGCCCGACCCGGTATTACCGCGCGCGGCTGGGGCTGTAGTCTCTCTCAACGCGCGCGGGCTGGTTGCTCTGGCGCGGTGTCAGGCCACGTTCGCAATCTGAGACACCAAGTGTCGGTGACACCTGTCCTAGGCCGCGCATCTCGCCCATATTTGTGCCGGAGGCACATACTCGGCGCAGCAGTCCCGACCCCGACCTCGGGATCGGGGCGGGTCTCGGAATTGGGGTAAGGGCAGCCGTCCCTGGCGCAGGAGGTGGTATCGTGTTTTGGAGTTGACAACCATCGTACCATGATATACGGTTGTGCATGAGTTGGTGTGAAACACGAAATGCCTAGGTAAGGCAGGATACGACAGAGATGCTTCGACGGATTCGACCCATTCGACAGGTTTGGCAGGCTCACCGCAGGCCCTTCGACCAGCTCAGGACAGGCAGGGGGAAGAGCTCGAAAAGGAGGAAATTACGAAACGAACCCAATTCCATGCACGCCGGGTTGGCTTTCTGTAATTGGCTTTGGGAAAACGAAGCCAATTGCCGCATACGGCAGCGGCGTCGATTCCGTCGAGAACCAGGGCTGCGCGAAAACGCATTCCTGCCAAACGAAGCCAATGTTTTGGAGTATTGTGGGTTTTGGATCAGCTTAGTGGACAAGGTGTTGGAGGCCCAACTGTGCCATTTTGTCGCATGGCTTCGTTTTGCAAAAATTGGCTTCGTTTGGGGGTGTTCGGACGATTTGAGCCCCCTCTGGGACGGGAATATTGGGTCCGATTGGGTTCGTTCGGTGGGTGGATGGCCCGATTGTGGGGTCGGACCGCTGGCACATCGGTTAAATGGGGGTAAGTTATACGCGTAAGATCGACGGGTTACGAAGGACATGACACGAAACAGGCAATGGATGGTGGTGGGCTTGTGCGCTTTGATGGCGCTGGGTTGTGGGACGGTTGCCAAGACCCTGGTGATGAACAATCCCAAGGTCGAGAAGATACTGACGCCGCCCAAGCCGGACCACACCGTCGAGCATGTGGGCCGGGTGGAGTACGTGGGCGACGCGGATGATCGGATCACCGTGCTGTACGTGACCGGCACGCCGTACGAGATGGGGTACGAACAGGGCCGATTGCTCGCTGATCAGGTGCGCGCCACCATTCGGGACGTGCAGGCGGGGGCCGACAAATTTCTGCCAAAGGAGTTGCGCAACTCGAAGTTGATCTCGCAGCGTGACAAGGATGACATCATCGGGGAACTGCTGCAGCGCGCGTGGGACATGATGGGGCGGTACGCGCCGACGGAAGACCTCGAAGAGATGGCGGGTCTGGCGGCGGGCAGCGGCGTGCCGTTGGACCTGATTCACCAGATGCACGCGATTCCCGATGTCGGCGAGACGAGTTGCAGCGGGATGGTGGCCAAGGGCAGCGCGACACGGGACGGGCACGTGTACCAGCTGCGCATTCTCGACTACGGGGCGAATTTCAATTTGCAGCGGCGTCCCCTGATCACGGTGTATCGTCCGACGACGGACAACGCGAACCAGTATGTGACCATCGGCTGGGTCGGGTTCGTCGGCGCGGTTTCGGGCGTCAACGAGAAAGGCGTGGCGCTGAGCGAGATGGGGTTTGGCCAGCCGCCGGGCGGCAAGACACTCGCGGGCACGCCGATGCCGTTCCTGTTGAAGAACGTGTTGCGCTACGCCAACTCCGCTGACGAAGCCGCGGCGATCATTCGCGCGGTGCGCCGGACGAACTCGTATGTTTATTTTCTTGGGGACAAGCGCGACGATCCGATTGGCATGATCACGTCGGCGCAACGATGTCTGACCTATCACGCCAACGAGAGCGATACGCTGGCCGTGGATGGCGAAACACTGCCGCAGTTTCACGATGTCGTATATGGCGGTCACTACGAGGACAAGCAGGCGCAACTCGTCAAGGAGATGGAGGGCAAGATCGACGTGGGCGCGATCCAGGAATTGGCGCGGCAAATTGCCATGAAGTCGAATTTGCAAACGGTGATTTACGATCTGACGGGCGACAAGATTTGGGTGGCCAACCGCAAAGACCAGGTGCGCGCGGCGGACCGGCCGTACGTGGAGTTTTCGCTGGCGGACGCCTGGAACAAGTCGGCGCCGGTTGCGGGCGCCGGGAGCACGGCGCAACTCCGGGCGGCCAATTGACACGGCGTGACGATTTGATAGGGTTCACAACGAAATGAAAACATTCCGGGCCAGGGTTTTGATGGCGGTGCTTATGGGGGCAGGTGTTGCGTCCATCGCCTATTCGCAGACGGCGCCGAAGGACGTCCTTCCGCAGAACAACGTTCCGCATCCGCCGGTGTCGCCCACGTTGAACGTCCTGACTCCGGACAATGTTCCGATGCCATCGCCTGTGCCGACGGCGATTACGCCGCAGGCATCGACACCGGCGGCGCCAATGGTTCCGCAATTGCCAACGCCCGGTGTGGTGGAAACCAACAAACTGCAAGCGCCCGCGACCGGCGAGCCCGTTGGTCCCGGTGCGAAACAATCGTCGCTCTGGACGCAAACGAACGCGGCGCCATCGTCGGCTTGGGGAAAGACCGCTGTGGCTGGCAGCACATCGCCATCCGCCGCCAAGCCCGCGCCCGACCTGTGGTCGACACCGCCGCCGACCGCGCATCTGTGGGATTCCACCATACCGCTGGGTTCTTCGGGGACGAAGACCGACTGGAAGTAGAAGCGCGGTCGCCATCGCTCCCGGAGTTTTGGTACACTGCCACGGATTTTATATGGTTCCGCAATCGTATTACCGCTGCTGGGTGGAGGTCGATCTCGACGCGCTTCGCCACAACGTGGCCGCCATCCGCCGCCGCATCGGGCCGAGCGTGAAACTGATGGCGGTGGTGAAGGCCGACGCCTATGGTCACGGCCTGACGCAGGTCGCGAGCACACTCATGCAATGCGGCGTCGACGCGTTCGCCGTCGCCAATTTATCCGAAGCGTTGCTGCTGCGGCAAATTGGCGGGACCGGCTGGCCGATTCTGTTGTTCGGCTCGGCACTGCCGTTTGAAGTGGCGAAGATGATCGAGCAAAACGTCACGCCCACGATCTCGACGGTCGACGAGGCGCAGTTGTTCGAAGAAGAGGCGCGTCAACGTGGCACGGCAGTGGACCTGCACATCGAGATCGATACCGGCATGGGGCGCGTTGGTTTCTGGCATGAAGAAGCCGTCAAAACCATTTTGCCGATGACGGCGCTGCGGCACGTGCGCATCGCGGGATTGTACACGCATTTCCCATCGGCGGATGAGAATCTCGCTGAGACGCGGCGCGAGTTGGCTTTTTTCCAGAAGGCTGCCCAGGAACTCGTGAGCGAAGGGGTCAAGATTCCCCTGCTCCACACGGCCAACAGCGCGGCGGTACTGCGGTTGCCCGAATCTCATCTCACCATGGTCCGGCCGGGGCTGCTGCTCTACGGGATTTGCCCGACGCGGGCGCCCGCTGGTGAGTTTCGCCCCGTTCTTTCGTTCAAGGCGCGGGTGGCGTACGTCAAAGGCGTTGCGGCCGGCCGCACCGTCAGTTACGGCCAGACGTTCAAGGCCAGGAAACCAATGCGGATCGCCACCGTCACCGCTGGTTACGCCGACGGATTCAGCCGTCATTTGTCCAACAAAGCGGAAGTGCTCGTTGGCGGAAAGCGCTGTCCCGTGGTTGGTCGGGTGACGATGGACCAGATCATGGTGGACGTGACGCGGGTTCCCCATGTGCAGTGTGGCGATGAGGTGGTGTTCATCGGTCAACAGGGCGACGCACGCATCACGGCCAGCGACATGGCGCGCTGGGAGGACACGATCCCGTGGGAAGTGCTTTGTGGCATCACCAAGACCGCGCGTGTCCCCCGCATCTATCGCGGGGTTGCTGCCGCGTAGGTTTTCTTGTTATGGAGATTTGCCAACGCGCTGCCTCCGGGTCTATGTTGGGCCAACGAGCAAAGGAGGTATATGAAACGAACCTCGAAAACCAACTCAACGATCAAGCGATCACCTCGAACCAAGTGCGCCTGCGCGAGTTGCCAGTGCACGGTGCCGTTGAGCGGCGGTGTGCGGCGGGATAATCTGGTGTTCTGCAGCGAAGCCTGCGCGTCGCGGGCTTGTACGGTCGAATCGTGCGCCTGCGAGCACGACCATTGTGCCGCGTGACGGCGAAAATGTGTCGAGGTTGAAGCTGCCGCCGGACTTATTTGCGAGATGCCGTGCGGCTGCGTTTGTGACAAGCGCGTGATCGCTCTTTGTGCTTGGCCGACTCCCAAAGGGCGTCGAGTTCTTCGAGGGTACAATCTTCCAGGCGGCGGCCGCTGGCGTGGACGGCTTTCTCGATCCGCTGGAACCGTTTGACGAATTTCGTGACGCTGCGGTTCAGGAGTTCCTCCGCTTGCAGTTCCTCGAACCGCGCCAGATTCACAACCGCAAACAGCAGGTCGCCGACTTCTTCTTCGAATTGCTTGCGGCTCTTCGACGCGAGCGCGCCTTTGAGTTCGCGCACTTCCTCCTCGACCTTGGCCACGACATCATTGACGTGCTTCCAGTCGAATCCGACCCGTGCGACTTTGCGCTGCACCTTATCGGCTTTCAACAGCGCGGGTAGATGTTTCGGCAAATCTTCCAGGTGAACGATGCTGGTGGCGCCTTTCTCGGATTTCTTGATCGCCTCCCATTGCTGGAGCACTTCGGCGCTGTTGCGGGCCTGCGCCTTGCCGAAGACATGCGGATGGCGATGCACCAGCTTGTCGCTGATGGATCTGGCCACGGCATCGAAATCAAATGCCCCTTCCTCGCTGGCCATTTGCGCGTGGAAGACAACCTGCAGCAATAGATCACCGAGTTCGTCGCGGAATGCGTCCATCTTTTTTTCATCGAGGGCGTCGATCGCCTCGTAACATTCCTCGATCAGGTTGTGGCGGATGGACTGGTGGGTTTGCTCGCGGTCCCATGGGCAACCGCCCGGACCGCGCAACCGCGCCATGATCTTCAGAAGACGGGCGATGTTTTTGGTCTGAGTGGCCATGCCGAGCCCGCTAGAATACGTGCGTCAGGCAGTGATGGCAAAGAAAATTGGGGACGCGATGTCAGGTTGAGAAAACCACCGGCGCGTTGGCCGGCGGTAGGCGTGCAGCGATACCCCTGGTTTCCGGCTTCGTGTACAAAAGAAAAGTGAGCAGGGTGGTTAAATACCCTGCTCACTGGATTTGTCGTAATACCGCTACGTGATTAAGCGCGTGACCGGCTTCCGCTGGGGAATGCCAATACTTTCTCCTCTTCGTCTGTCAGAGCTGTTCCTCGAAGTGGCGCGGCTTGTTCCTTCCGCCGTAACTCCCAGAGCCGCTCCAGTTCCGTCTCCAAAGACGCTATCCGATGCGTGCCGACTGTCGGTAGATCGTCCCCAGCATTGGCCAGTCGACTGCGCAGAAGCTGCAATTCATCAGTCACTTGTGCAATTTTCTCCAGCAAAGTGGGTTCCTTCACGGGACGCACCACCCGCGCTAGACGTCGCAACGGTGACGACCGACGGGTCTTTTTCATAGTTTTCTGTCGAGCTTTCATCATTTTGTATTCAATCAGACACTTGTTTATATCAGTTGTTCAATCGAAAACAAGCTATTTTCGGCCATTTTTCGATGGAGCATGATGTAACCATTTGATGGCGTAGGTGTTACATGTTACTTCGAATGTGTAAAATAGTGGTAACCTAGTGCGTAAGAGGGGTTACCACCCACAGAAATGCGCTAGGAACTGAGTATGTGGCTTAGCAGTTTTTCGCCATCGAATACGAAATAGCCGCGAAACGTCTTCCGCTTCAGCAACAACGGTAACCAGTAGCCGTCGTCCTCCCACATGTCATGGTACGGGATCTTGTCGATATCCGTCCAAATCGGGGTCGCTTCGTCCGTTTCGCACAGTTCTCCAATACAACCCCCTGCGGCAAAGACCGCAACGTGCAGCTTGTACCCGTCGAGAAATTGAAAAAAGAGTTCGCCGATGTGCTCCAAATCCGTCGGCGTGACCCCAATTTCTTCCTGAGTCTCGCGAATCGCCGACTCCAGTGCCGTCTCGCCCTTCTCAAGCCTCCCGCCGGGACCGTTGATCTTGCCCGCGCCGAGCCCGCGCTTCTTGCGAATCAACAAGATCTGCCCATCCCGTCATCACAAAGCAAAGGTTTGCATACTCGGTCGGCTTCCAAGCCGACCAGTCGATCTGATTCACATCGATGTCAGCGGCGCTCATGGTTCCTGATGTTGTGGAAGCTTCCCTCTTCACATGAGCGCACAAAGCTCTCGGTCACCGATTTCAAGTCCTCCCACCGTGACCGGATACTTTCGGCCTCGTGCTTGCTGATATTGTTGTCCACGCATCCGTTCGCGATCACCGAAAGCATTTCCGCAAATTCCTGTACGACCCGATGCGTCGCCGGCACCAGCGAGTACGTCCGATGTCGCGTGACCTTCGGATTCTCAATGAAAAACCCGTTGGCATGCGCGCAAATCCACTCCACGATCCGCGCATCGTCCGCCGCGTCCACCAACGACGCCACTCGATCCAGCGGGTTCGTTGCCCCGCTCCCCTGCTCGGGCGGCTCGGCCCATTTGTAGACCATGGAAACCGACAGGCCCATCTGGTCGGCGATGTGTTTCGGGTTATGCGTCTGGAAAACCTCGCGCAACAATTCGTGCGATTTCATGCCGCCGCCGATGATTACAAACAAACCACGCATTTGTAAATGACGCTATCGCCCGTTCTTCTGGTTCATTACCAGACAGATGAAACAGCACTGCACGCAACCGGTCACCGCACCGGGAAGTGCTTGACGCACCCACCCCGCGCACGCCATCGTATGGCCGAGGCCTTGCATGAGACGCGTCTGTCCAAAATGTGATGTGCCCCTGTTCATCCTGCATTTTCGGGACCTCGAAGTCCATTTCTGCCATCAATGCCGCGGTCTCTGGCTCGATGCCGGCGAATTGGAAGCCATCATGAAGACGAACCGGCGCGCAAACGACCGATCCCCTGCTGAAATTCCAGCAACAACCGGGCACGGAACCAAAAGGTCGTCCGCACCTGTGCCCGCGTTGCGACACCGCCCTTCACGAGATTCAGGTCGAACACCCGGGCTCCCCCACCCTGACCCTCGACAAATGTCCCCGCGGCCACGGCTTGTGGTTCGACGACCACGAATTGCAGCAGCTTGCTCGCGATGTTCCCGCCCGACAGCGGCGCGGGAAAGACCATCGAGCTGTTGAACGAACTTTTTGGTGTACAATCAAAACCTTAAACGAATGAGGAGATAAATCATGCCTATCGTAATCATCCTGCTGCTGGTTCTGGTCGGGTTGGCATTCGTGGTGGTCCTGTGGATCGCCGGCGCCTACAACGGCCTCGTCCGGCTGCGCAACCAACTCGAAAACGCCTGGGCGCAAATCGATGTCCAGCTCAAGCGTCGTCACGACCTGATCCCGAATCTGGTCGAAACTGTCAAGGGCTACGCCAGCCACGAGCGCGGGACCCTCGAAGCCGTCATCCAGGCCCGCAACATGGCCGTCAGCGCCAAGTCCGTCGGCGAGCGCGCCCAAGCCGAGAACGTCCTGACCGGCGCGTTGAAATCATTGTTCGCGGTCGCCGAGGCCTATCCCGACCTGAAAGCCAATCAGAACTTCCTGGCCCTCCAGGAAGAACTGACGTCCACCGAGAACAAAATCTCCTTCTCGCGCCAGTTCTACAATGACACTGTCATGACCTTCAACACGCGCATCGAAGTATTCCCGACCAACGTCATCGCCAACATGTTCCATTTCACACGCCACGACTTCTTCGAGGTCAAGGCCGAGGAGGAACGCGAAGCGCCCAAGGTGAGTTTCTAGTGCGCCGTCCAAGTTCGCTGGGAGGGCGAGGCTCCCGCCGAGCCGCGGTTGTACGCCCCCAATAATCGTGTGCACCATGTGGGAAGCCATCGTAGCCAATCGCCGCCGTTCGGCGCTCCTGATCATTGTCATGGGGGTGATCCTCGTGCTGATCGGCTATAGCGCTGGTATGTTGATCGGTGGGCCCGACGCCGGCGGTTTCGGCGTGCTGGTGGCGCTCGGCATCATGACGGTAATGCTGCTCGTCTATTTCACCAGCGCCGAGTCCGTCCTCATGTACGGCACGTGTGCCCGCGAATTGAAACGCGAGGATGGCCCGCAGTTGTTCGATGTGGTGGAGGAAATGTGCCTCGCCTCCGGCTTGGGGTTCACGCCCCGCATCTATCTCATCGACGATCCTGCCCCCAACGCCTTCGCCGTCGGCCGCAACCCCGAGACCAGCGCCATCTGCGTCACCACCGGCCTGATCTATCGCCTGAATCGCGACGAGCTCCAGGGTGTCATCGGCCACGAGATCGGCCACCTAAAAAACCATGACGTGCAATTCATGACGCTCGCCGCGGTCATGCTTGGCACCATCGTCATTCTCTCCGTGATCGTGCGCCAATACTTCTGGTATGGCGGACGCGGTCGCAGCCGGTCCAGTTCTCGTGACGGCGAGGGCCAACTGCAAATCATCATCCTCGTCGTCGGTTTGTTGTTCGCCATCCTCGGCCCGGTCATGGCGCAACTCCTCTACTTCGCCTGTTCCCGCAAACGCGAGTATCTCGCCGATGCCTCCAGCGCGCAATTCACCCGCTATCCGGAAGGACTCGCCTCCGCTCTCGAAAAGATTTCTCAGGCACACGTGCCGCTCACCTTTGCCAGTCAGGCCACGGCCCCGATGTTCATCGTCAATCCCCTGACCGCCGCCACGGGCGAAGACGACAGCGTCTTCTCCTCACATCCGCCAACCAAGGACCGCGTCCGTGTCCTGCGCTCAATGACCGGCGCGTCGTTTGCCGACTACGAAGCCGCCTATCGCCGCGCCAAGGGCGGCGCGCTCATCGGCTCTCAAACAATGAAATCCGCCACGCAACAAACCATCCGCGCCCCATCGAGCGAAGGCCCGATTCAAACCCGCCGTGACACGCACGACGTGGTCCGCCGCTACCACGGCTACATGCGCCTTCACTGCAACTGCGGCCTCGATATCTCCGTTCCCGAAGGCTACGAACAGGATACGATTCGTTGCTTCCGTTGCGGTAGCGTCCTGACCATCCCCGCTGCGGCACCCGCACCGCCCGCGCCGCCAAATGCCGCCGCCATTCCTCCAGTCATCCCGGGCATCGCACCGACGGTGCTCTCCAGCGCTGGTGCGCTTCAATTCCACCGCACCGATCGCAACAGTTGGGAATCCTTCCGCTGCGCTTGCGGCCGGACCATTCAACTCAGCCCCGCCTTCGACGCACCCCACATCACCTGTACCGCTTGCGGACGGACAATCGCGATCAACTGACGCTCATCCTCGGTTGACCCTCCGCCGCGAGTCGAGTAAGACTTTGGTGTGATTCGCATCGCGTCACCTCCGTCCAAACCCGTCTTGGTTTTCGACGGCGACTGCAATTTTTGTCGCCGGTGGATTTCGCGCTGGCGCGAGGCAACGGGCGAGCGCATCGAGTACGTCCCCTTTCAACATCCGAGCGTCGCAGAACGATTTCCAGAACTGCCGCGCGAGCAATGCGAACAGGCGGTTCAACTGATCGATACCGACGGGGCCGTCCACTCGTCTGCCGAGGCGGTTTTCCGCGCGTTGGCCTTCGCACCGCAGTTTCGTTGGCCGCTATGGCTCTATCAACACGTCCCCGGCGTCGCGCCCGTCACGGAATTCCTTTATCGCTTCGTCGCCAAACACCGTACCGGATTCTCACTGCTCACACGCTTCCTCTGGGGTCAGCACGTCGAGGAACCAACGTATCTCTTCAGTCGCTGGCTTTTCCTCCGGTTCCTCGGCCTCATTTACCTGGTTGCGTTCATCTCGCTCTGGACGCAGGTCGACGGCCTTATTGGCAGCCACGGCATCACGCCGGCCGCGCAGTTCATGGAAATGGTGCGCAACTGGGCGGGTGAACACAATCGTTGGGACGCTCACCTGATCGCACCGACGCTCTGCTGGTTCAGCGCCAGCGACGCCTTCCTGCACTTCCTGTGCGCGGGCGGCACCGTCCTCTCAGTCCTCTTGATCTTTGGCATCGCGCCCGCGCCCGTGTTGGCCTTGCTCTGGCTGTTCTACCTGTCGCTCTCGGTCGTCAGCGACATTTTTCTCGGCTACCAGTGGGACGCGCTGTTGTTGGAAACCGGACTCCTTGCCATCTTCTTCGCGCCGCTGCAATTACGGCCGCGCCTCACCCGAGAAGCGCCGCCATCCCGCACGATGCTCTGGCTGCTGCGTTGGCTCCTCTTCCGACTGATGTTCGCCTCGGGCGTCGTCAAGCTCGCCGCGCACGACCTGACCTGGCGCGGCCTCACCGCGCTGACGTACCACTACGAAACCCAGCCGTTGCCGACGTGGATCGGCTGGTACGCGCACCAGTGTCCCGTGTGGTTCCAGAAATTTTCCTGCGGCGTCATGTTCGCCATCGAGCTGGGCGCTCCCTTCCTGATTTTCGCACCACGCCGGCCGCGCTTCGTTGCCGCAGCCGCGATCACAACCCTGATGATCTTGATCGCCGCCACGGGGAATTATTGTTTCTTCAATCTGCTCACCGTCGCGCTGTGCGTTCTATTGCTCGACGATGCCGCGCTTCGGCGATTCGTTCCTTCAAAGTGGCGGGAAGCGCACCCGCACGCCGACCGGTTCCGCTGGTCGAACTGGATTATCAGGCCACTGGCCGTCGTCGTGATCATCGTCACGACAATGAACCTGCTTGGTGCGTTCCGCGAAGAAATCTCGTGGCCAGACCCGCTGGTAAAGCTGCACTCCCTGTTGTCCGCCTCGCGAAGCTTCAATGGCTATGGCTTGTTCGCGTCGATGACCACAGCCCGCCCGGAGATCATCATCGAAGGAAGTGACGACGGCCAGACGTGGTTGCCGTACGAGTTCAAATACAAACCCGGCGATCCCCTGAGGCGACCCGCATTCGTGGAGCCATTCCAGCCCCGGCTCGATTGGCAAATGTGGTTCGAAGCCCTGCGCGTCGCGCGTCCCCGGACCGAGCCGAGTCCATGGTTCCTCAGTTTCTGCGAGAAACTCCTTCGCGGTCAACCCGAGGTCCTGGCGCTCCTCAAGACAAACCCGTTTTCTGGTGCGCCCCCGCGCTATCTCCGCGCGACGGTCTACAGCTATCACTTCACCGACCTCGCCACCCGACGCGCCACGGGCGCATGGTGGCGCCGAACATTGTTGGGACCGTACTGCCCGGTGCTGTCACTGCGGACAAATCAGTAGCGGGGTCAATGTCCGCACGACGGCGTTTCGGTTTCGGGTTGGCCCGAATTGAGATAATCCAGCGCTTTCTGATAACTCCGCCGCTCCAGATAGTGCCGCAACATCGGCGCAGCATCCGGACCTAGTCGCTGCTGCAATTGCGTCACGCGCGCCAGCGCTGCCGCAACGGACTCCCTGTCTTTCTTTGCGGCGGCCCGCATGAATCTCGTCAGCGCGTCACGCAATTCTTGTTCGACGCTGGCCATGCTAACGTCGTACCCCCTTGAGATGCTTGCCGCGTTTCCTGCCCTGTTTGAAATCCCAGAGGAGCCAATCATCGTCGGGTACGAACTTGCGCAGTTTGCGGTCCCACTTCTTCGGCAACTCGCGGTTCAACTTCTCCAAAAATGGCAACAGCGGCCGCCGGGGTTTGTATCGACGCTCGTGCTCATCGACGGCGATCTCGTCTTTCCACCCCAGTTTCTTTCGGTACGCGGCGAACCCAAACCCGTCGAAGAAGTTTTCACCGCCCACCAACGGGACGTACCACAGGCTCGGAATGCCACGCGGATTCTCGCGAATCGGGATCTCGTTCTCTAATCGCGCCAACAATTCCGCGCCCCGGGGATCGTTCTTCAGATGATCGCGCAACTCATGCAGTGTGGGGAAATTGACCGGTGGGCTGACAAACAACACGGGCTTGTGTTGCAACGTCGCCAGGATGATTTCGTGCGGCGTGCCGACGCTGTAGATGTTCGTCGGACAATACGAAATCATGAAATCGCTCGTGTCGACCATCCGCAGATCGATGTGCAGCATCTCCCAAAACTGACTCGCGCACCACGACCGTGCTTCGGCGCCCTTCGCACCACCGTCGTATGTCCAGCGTCGGCGAATCCGCTCGCCGCTCTTGACGTCCTCGCGGCCGTACTCGTACAGGCCGCGCACGTCGGGCTTGAACCACGGGTCGAACACCGTCACCCCCAGCGTTTCGAGGAATTCGCCGACGCGGGTGCGCCAGCCGAATTTCCTTTCCGCGGCCCGTGATGCCACGAAATCCATCGGCCCGGACAAGTACACGCGGGCCCCTTGCATCAAACCGTGCTGGTTGTTGGTGCGGCTCATGAACGAAGGAGACTACGCGGAGCCGTCGGTCACCTCAAGCGACAAAACTCCTCGCGAACATTCATCTCGCCCATGCCATCCACGGCATGAACCCCACGTTTGTTCCCGCGCCCGTAGCAATCAGTTCTGCGGAACAGCCTGTTGCATCGCTTGGTCAAACGTCGCCGCGGCATTGGGCATCGCGCTGGCGATGAACCCGTTACGAAACGCGTCCTGTTGGGCCGGTGATGCGTCGACAATATACGATTGCAGGTACGTAACCAGTTGGTTCATGGTCAGCTTGTATTGTTTCATTCCAGCGCCCCACTGGTCGCCAACCTGATAATACCCCTGTACGTCCTGTGCCGTGTAGGTGGCCGTCTGCGAACTGTCGTCGTCCGGTATGACAACCGGCGCATCGTACGGGTAAGCCGGCGGGACAGCGTATGTCTCATCCGGCTCGTCACCGTAATCCCCATACGCCGGAGCGCCGTAATCCGGGTAGGCTCCATATGGGTAGCAATACGGGAAACCGTAGCCATAGATCAGTCCGCCATATCCATACCCGTATCCGTGCCTGTAATAATGGCCGCGTCCATAGCCTCTTCCGTGGTGAAAACCACTCCCACCGCGGAAACCGCCTGAATGACCAAATCCGCCTCGTCCGCCAAAACCTGAATGAAATGCCCCTCCTCCATGCCCAAAGGAGCCGTGAGAACCCATGGAACCGCCGCGTCCGCCGCCTCCTCCTTCACCGCCCCGCCCCTCGCCTCCTCTCGCCCCCTGCGCATACAACGAGATTGCAGGCAAGACCACCGAGAGCAACATACCGAGATACGCTCGTTTCATATGTCTCCACCTTCTTTCTCTACTAATTAAGACGCGACGACCCGACAGAATGTTTCATAATTCTGCACCGAGCGAAACGACGCATGGATGGCCCGCCCGCGACACGGCAACGGCCAGAACCTCCTCTTCGCCGCCGCCGACGTCCATTGGCACGCCGGGCGTGTCGCCAGCGACATGTCCTTCCGTCACAACACCATAACGGGCGGTGACCCAAACCTCGCCGGCGCGCTATCTCGTTGACTTCCCAAGGCCCGTGCCGCAACTTCCGCGTTGTCACGTTCGCGCATCATTCGGGGGCGATTCGATGAGACCGTCGCTGTTGGCGATTGCTGTGTCCGTTACGTTCGTCAGTGCGCAATCCACGTTGCGCGCCGAGGACTACTTCACGCCAAATCTTCAGGTGGCCCTCGCGAGTGACAGCGCCACCAACACTTCCGTCGAACACCGCGACTTTCTCCTGTCCTATCACGAAGAACAGTGGCCCAACAAATACCTCGAGTGGCTTTGGAAGGACCCCGCCAATCTCTTCACCCGTCCCGCCTTCTGGGGCGGCTCGCAATGGGCTACCTTCGGCATCGAAGCAGGCATCACGGGCGCCCTGATGCCGGTCGATCGCTCCTACCGCGATTTTTCCGACGACATCCACAGTAAACCCCTTGCCTCGTCCCTCAAACCTGTCGACTTCGTTCTCGGCAATTACCCCGTCGCCCTCATCAGCGGCGGAATGTTCGCGGGCGGCCTCGGGCTCCACAACGAGAAACTCGCCGACTCGGGCTTCTTGTCCCTCGAATCCGTCGGCTACGCCAGCCTCCTCGATGTCGCCATCAAGGGCCTCACGGAACGCGAGCGCCCGCGTGATACCCACGATCCCTACCAATTTCTCGGACCCGGCGGATCCGCCCATGGCAGTTCGTCGTTCGTCTCCGGCGACGCCATCGCCGCCTTCGCCTTCGCCTCCAGCGTCAGCGAGGTCTGGCAAACCCCGTGGATCACCTGGCCGTTGTACGCCCTCGCCACTGCCGTGGCCGTCGAACGCACCGAGGCCGATGCCCACTGGCTCAGCGACGTCGTCGGCGCCGCCTTCCTCGGTCACGCCATCGGCAAGACCATCGTCCACATGCATTATCGCCGCGACATCGACGGCCGTCTCATGCCCTACGTCGCCGATCACGTCGTCGGCCTCCAACTCGCCTTCGAGTTCTGACCAATCCGCCCTGTCTTCCGTCTCCTGAATCTTGCCTTTATCTCCTCTCCCTTGGTTACTCGGCTACTTGGCTACTTGCTACTGTCTCTTCCCTCTTGTGGCCTGAGCTTGGCTTCGTTTTCATTCGACGCGTGTAAAGAATTCCGACACCCGATTTCTGTAACTGGCTCATCACACGTCAATTGCGAAATTCATCCCCCTCCGAAATTTGGATTCGTTTGTAATATTTACTTTTTTCATCGACCTTTTCAAAGAACATCCCATCCACTACCGAATCATTGTATATCCGTTTACGATACCACGTCAAGCTCAATTCATTCTCCTGCCGTTCCCCACCGCCCGCCTGTAGCCGCAGGTCTTTAGCTCCGACAGGAGTCGCGAGTCCTTCTCGGACCTGCGTTCCCCACCGATCGCCTGTAGCCGCAGGTCTTTAGCCTGCGCTCCCCGCCCCGAAAGCGCTCGGGGCTGATCCCCGCTCTGCCCTCGGCTACTCGGTTACTCGGCTACTCGACGAAGGACCAAGAGTTCGCCGATCAGTTGTACACCGACCTGCAAGCAAAAGGCGTAAGATGCTGGCTGTTCACCGAAGATGCCAAATGGGGCGAGACCGTCTGGGGCGAAATCGACCGCAGCATCAGAATTTACGACAAACTCGTGGTCGTCTGCTCCGAGTACTCACTTCAAAGTCCTGCAGTGCTACGTGAAATCGAGCGAGCGCTGCAGCGTGAAGACCGGAAAAAAAAGAACGTGCTCTTTCCCATCACCATCGATGACTACATCTTCGACAAATGGGAACACGAGCGAAAAGCCGACGTTCTAAGCAAAGTCGTCGGCGATTTCCGCAAATGGAAAGACCACGACGCCTACCAGAAATCCCTGGTAAAACTCCTCAAAGACATCCAGGCCACCGATCCCAAAAAACCCTGACCTTGTGTCGCAGCCCTTCCGCCTTCCGGCTCCCGCATTCTGCCCTCGGCTACTCGGCTACACGGCTACTCGGTTACTCGCTTCTCACTCGCTGCCGCGAAATTGATCCGCCTTGTTCTTGAACAGCACGTTGAACGTCGTCAGCGATCCGTACGACCGCGTGATATATTGCTGCATCTCCACTTTCTCGGCGTCGCTCAACTTCTCGTGGCTGTTGATCTTCTGCTCCAGCACGCGCAGGTTGTTGCGCAACATCACCACCTTGTGGAAAAACACGTCCAGCGGGATCTCCTTCGCCTGCAAGCTCGCGTCCGCCGGATGAAGCATCAATCGCCCGCCGTGCCACCGCGCACCGAGTTGTTCCACCACTTCCCCCGGTGTTCCCACGCCCAGCTCGGTCAACACCGCCCGCGTGGTCTTCTCGATGAATTGCCCCAGCGGCATGTCTCGCCCGCCCACCGAGACGCGTGCCTCCTCCGCCACCAGGTCGCTCGTCTCCGGCGCGACGGTCCGCGTCCCATCGTCAAATCGAATGTCCGCCGTGTTCTCGGTGATGGATTTGACCACGCCCATCCCGTGCTGCGGATGCCGCACCTTCATCCCGACGTGCAATTCCGAAATTTTCATGACTGGCCCGGCCACTCATATCCCTTGGTCTTGGAATGGCGATACCGCCGGATCAACGCGTTGGTCGAGCTGTCGTGCTTGAGTGGCGGGTCGCCAATGCTCTGGAGCTCCGGCGTAATCTTCTTCGCCAGTACCTTCCCCAGCTCCACCCCCCATTGGTCAAACGAATCGATGTTCCAAATCGCGCCCTGCGTGAACACCACGTGCTCATACAACGCCACCAATTTGCCGAGCACTTCCGGGGTCAGTTGCGCCGCCAAAATCGTGTTCGACGGCCGGTTGCCCTCAAACACGCGGTGCGGCGCCAGCCAATCCGCCGTGCCTTCCGCCTTCACTTCCTCCGCCGTCTTGCCAAACGCCAGCGCCTCACTCTGCGCGAACAGGTTCGACATCAGCAATTCGTGGTGGTCGCCCGCCGGGTTCAGCGGATAGCAGAACCCGATGAAGTCGCACGGAATCAATTTCGTCCCCTGATGGATGAGTTGGTAGAACGAATGCTGGCCGTTGGTGCCGGGCTCGCCCCAGAAAATCGGCCCCGTCTGGTAATCCACCCGCGTTCCACCCAGCGTGATGTACTTGCCGTTGCTCTCCATCGTCAATTGTTGCAGGTACGCCGGGAACCGCTTCAGATACTGGTCGTATGGCAGCACGGCCGCCGTCTGCGCCCCAAACAAATTGTTGTACCAGATGCCGAGCAGTCCCATCAGCACGGGCAGGTTCTTGTCGAACGGCGCCGTCCGAAAATGGTCGTCCATCGCGTGGAACCCGGCCAGCATCGACCGAAAATTCTGCGGACCGATGGCGATCATCGTCGACAATCCGATCGCCGAATCCATCGAGTACCGCCCGCCCACCCAGTCCCAAAAGCCGAACATGTTCGCCGTATCGATCCCGAATTTCGCCACTTCGTGCACGTTGGTCGAGACGGCCGCGAAATGGTCGGCCACCGCCCGCCGGTTCGAAAACCGGTTCACCACCCATTCTTTGGCGCTCTGCGCATTGGTCATCGTCTCCTGCGTCGTGAACGTCTTGGACGACACAATGAACAGCGTCTCCTCGGGGTTGAGGTCCCGCGTCGCCTCGGCAAAGTCCGTTCCGTCCACGTTCGACACGAAACGAAACGTCAACTCGCGCATGCTGTAATGGCGCAACGCCTCGTACGCCATCACGGGACCGAGGTCCGAGCCGCCGATGCCGATGTTGATGATATTGCGGATTCGTTTGCCCGTATACCCCTTCCACGCCCCGTTGCGCACGCGGTCGGCAAACTCGGCCATCTTATCCAGTACGGTATGCACCTTCGGAACGACGTTCTCGCCATCCAGGATGATCGACTGCCCGCGCGGCGACCGTAGGGCCACATGCAGGACCGCCCGGTCTTCGGTAATGTTGATCTTTTCGCCCTGGAACATCGCGTCGATCCGCGCGCGCAGGTTGCACTCCTCCGTGAGCTTCAACAACAACTGGATGGTCTCGTCGGTAACACGGTTCTTCGAGTAATCCAAATACAGCCCCACGCCCTCGGCGGTCAGTCGCTCGCCGCGCTTGGGGTCATCCGCGAAAAGTTTCCGCAGATGCATGTCTTTGACGCTCTGGTAATGCGCTTCGAGCGCCTTCCACGCGGGACGCTGTGTCAGGGACGTTTTATTCGTGGTCATATCGACTGCGGCCGGCTCTCAGGCTGTTCCATCCGCAGATTCACTATAACACCCCCTCCCCGTTTTTCTCAACTCCCCTTTCTCACGCCTTGCACACGGCCCGCAATCACGTTATTCTCACGCCGGTCGCCCGAATCGCCATGAAATCGTCCCACACCCGCAACGCCCCGTCGAACAAGGTTGTCTTTCTGTTCGATGTCGACAATACGCTCCTCGACAACGACCGCGTGATCGCCGATCTCCGCAAGCACCTGCATCGCGAGGTCGGACCTCAACGCGCCCGGCAGTACTGGTGCATTTTTGAGGCGTTGCGCTCGACGCTCGGGTACGCCGACTACCTTGGCGCCCTGCAGCGTTACCGCGCCAAATACCCGCGCGACCTGCGCCTCCTGATCGTGTCGCGTTTCTTGATCGGATACCCGTTCGCCAACCGCCTGTTTCCCAACTCGCTCGATGTCGTTGATCGCGTCAAGAAATGGGGACTGCCGGTCATCCTCTCCGATGGCGATGTGGTGTTCCAGCCGCTCAAGGTCGATCGCTCGGGCCTGTTCGACGCCGTCGATGGCAACGTGCTCATCTACGTGCACAAGGAGAACGAACTCGACGACGTGAAAAAGCGGTTCCCCGCCCGCCATTACGTCCTCATCGACGACAAACTTCGCATCCTGACCGCCGTGAAGAAACGCTGGCGCGACCGCGTCACCACCGTCTTCATCCGCCAGGGCCACTACGCCCTCGACCCCAAAGTCCTCGCCACGTACCCTCCCGCCGATGTTCAAATCGACCACATCGGCGACCTCTTGCGCACCGACGTTTCGGAGTGGTATCGGGCCAGCCCATGAAATCCAGCCGACTTGAAGCGTTCAGCGATGGCGTGATCGCCATCATCATCACGATCATGGTGCTGGAGTTGAAAGTGCCGCACGCCACCGCGCTCGCCGACCTGAAACCGTTGCTGCCGGTGTTCCTGAGTTACGTGTTGAGCTTCATCTACGTCGGCATCTACTGGAACAATCATCACCACATGCTCCATTCCACCAAACACGTCACCGGCGGCATCCTCTGGGCCAACCTCCACCTGCTGTTCTGGCTGTCGCTCTTTCCGTTCACCACCGCCTGGATGGGCGAGAACCATCTCGCGCCGATGCCCGCCGCTGTCTACGGCTTCGTGCTGCTGATGGCCGCCATCGCCTATTACATTTTGCAACGCGCCATCATCAAACTGCAAGGAACCGACTCCCTGCTCGCGGCGGCCATCGGGAAGGACTGGAAAGGCAAGCTCTCGCCCGTGCTCTATCTCGTCGCCATCCCGCTCGCCTTCGTCAGCCCGTGGATTTCCACCAGCCTCTACGTCTTCGTCGCCCTCCTCTGGCTCATTCCCGACCGCCGCATCGAACGCGTGCTGGTGAAAACCGCAAAAGATTAAGAGTTGGCAACCATGAACAACCGCCACGACAAACTCCTCTTCTGGGGCTGCTTCATCGCTCTCATTACCACCAGTTACGCCTTCATCAGCCGCATGATTTTGTGCGGCGGGCAATTCGTCACCGACTTCGGCCTCGACAAGGTGGCCGTCGGCGAACTGCAGGGCGCGGGCATCTGGCCGTTCGGCGTCAGCATTATTCTGTTCAGCCTGTTCATTGACCGCGTGGGCTACAAGGTCGCGATGATCTTCTCGTTCGTCAGTTACCTCGCCTACGCAACCCTCGCAATGACGGCGTACGGTTCGATTCACGGCGTGACCGGCGATGCGCTGACTGCCGCGCAGAAACACGGCTATCAATTGCTCTATTGGGGCAGCATCATTCTGGGCTTGGGCAATGGCAGCGTCGAGGCGTACATCAACCCGATCGTCGCCACGATGTTCAACACGGACAAAACGAAATGGCTCAATCGTCTGCACGCCGGCTGGCCGGGCGGACTGGTTCTCGGCGGACTGTGCACGATTGCGCTGGCCAACAATCTCGACTGGCGTATCACGCTCGGGTTGATTTTGATTCCCGCATTCATTTTCTTTTTCATTCTCCTCAGTTTGAAATTTCCCAAAAGCGAACGCGAACAGGCCGGCGTCGGTTATCGGGACATGCTCAAGGAACTCGGCGCGTTTGGCGCGCTTGTCGGATTTGGACTGGTGTTCGCCCAACTGGGACAAGTGTTCGGCTGGAGCAGCGGTGTGGTGTGGGGCCTCACCGGTGGCGTCGTCGCCATTTTCGCCGTCGTGACCAAATCCTTTGGCCGTTTCATCCTCGCCGTTCTGATTGTCATCATGATGCCCCAGGCGACGACCGAACTGGGCACGGACGCCTGGATCACCTCGCTGATGCAAACCCCCATGCAGGCCGCCGGACACAATCCCGCCTGGGTGCTGGTCTACACGTCGGCGATCATGACGGTCCTGCGTTTTTCGGCCGGGCCGTTGATCCACAAACTTTCCCCGCTCGGCCTGCTGGCGACCTGCTCGGCGCTGGCCGCGATTGGACTCGCCGCGCTCTCCCACACCAGCGGCGCGGGCATTCTCGCCATTTTTGCCGCCGCGACACTCTACGGTGTCGGCAAAACCTTCTTCTGGCCGACCATCCTCGGCCTCACGTCGGAACAATGCCCCAAAGGCGGCGCGCTCACCTTGAACGCGATGGGTGGCATCGGCATGCTGGCCGTGGGCATTCTCGGCGCGCCGTTCATCGGCTATTTGCAGGAATCGTCTGCGACGAAACAACTGTCGTCCAGCCCAGCGCTGTATCAAACGGTGACCATCGAGAAAACCTATTTGCTCGGCGCTTACAAAGCCATTGACCCGGTCAAAGCGGCCACCGTAATCGACAACAGTTCCAGGGAACAAATCAAAGCCGCAACCGCGACCGGCCAGTTCAGCGCCCTCGGCAAAATGGCGCTCTTTCCGCTCTTCATGCTGGCCTGTTACCTCGCCCTGATTGCCTGGTTCAAATCCCGCGGCGGCTACCGGCCCGTCCGCCTCGATTCGCAATAGTGCCAGCGAGATTCCCGCCGGTGCGGTCGTCAGGGTTCACGGATGAGCGCCGCTCACATCGAGCGCGCCCAACAACGCGCCAAGAAATCTGCGCCCACGTCGCCGCAGTAAGCAACGCGAGAATCAAATCTAAGAGGCCGGTAGGCCCGGCCTCTCCTTGTGCTTCATTCCGAGCTTGTCGAGGAGTCTCTGTCGGAGGTAGACTCGCCAGCATTAACCTCCAAAAGGCGAGCGAAACCAAATGAGCACGTATCCGGGAAACGGCGATAGGAACGGCCACGAATCGGAAGAGCGCGTGCGCAGCGGTGGCGACATTCACGAACTGCACGACTTCTTCCTCGACGCCGGAATGCTCTCCGAAAGGAGTGGCGACTTGCCAGCGGCGCTCGATCTCTACGATAAGGCGATCAAAAGTAATCCCGAATCAGCACTCGCTTGGTACAACTACGGCGACATCCTTCTCGCACTGGAACGCTTCGAGGAAGCAGTCGCCGCCCTCCGCAAAGCTGTCGGACTTTCCCCAAAGACAAACCTCTTCCATTATGATTTGGGTTTGGCGCTTTTCCATTTGGGACACCACGACGAAGCCAGTACGGAGTTCGCCGCCATCATTGCCAGCGATCCCCAACTGAGACGGGCCTCCTCAGATTTGCACCTGTCTTCAATGACAAATCTCGCCTTGTGTCAGGACGAACTTGGCCGCTCAAAAGAAGCCGCGAAGGTTCTAGCGCCAGCACAGAGAACCGCCATCAATATCCTTTACAACCTTGGCCGAATTAACTACCGGGCGAAACGCATGGACACGGCCTTGTCGTTTGCCCGTGCCGCTGAATTGCTCACCCCAAAGTCGGAAGAGGTCGTCCACTTGGTCGGATCGATTTTGATGGAGACGAAGCGCAAGGCTGAGGCGGTCGAGGTTCTCCTGCGAGCAACGAAACTCAATCCACGATGCTCTTACGCATGGTACGATCTTGGCGTTACCCTGACTCGGCTCAAGCAAAACAAGCAAGCCCGGCCTTATTTTCAAAAGGCGCTGCGCCTTAATTCAACATACGGCTGGACGTATTACTGCTTGGCTTGCCTGGATGCCTTGGAGCGCAAGACCGAAGCAGCTTTTGCAAATTTAGAGTTGGCGATTGTCCACGGATTTCGCAATGCCGCACACATGCAGCGAGATTCTGACTTGCGGAGTCTGCGCCGTGATCCCCGCTGGAAAACGTTGGTAAGGAAAATCTCTAGCCTGAGGGACTGCGAATGACAGAATCAAAAAGGGATATTGTTTTCGCGCCGACTCTGGTTGACGATCCGGGCAAGCCGGGTAACCGGCTCGTTCGTTTTCAGAGAAAATGCAAGAACCGCAAGGGAAAGTGGACATGCAAGAAGACGGCAAAGAGGGGAGACTTTTATCTTTTCTGGTTCGGTGGGACAACCAGAGCGGTGGTTGGACTGGGGGTTGTTCGGGGACCTGCTGAGCGAGAGAACAACAGCAGTTGGCACAATTGTGAGTTTAAGCCTTTAGTTTGGCTGGCTTCACCAATTTCATTAGCTGACATCCACAGCGATACGATCTTGGACAAGTGGTGGAAAACTAAACCCTTTCCCGGCTGGCCCAAATCTTTATTGGCCGATAAGAAAGTCGCAAGGCGTTTGCTAGGTATGATCGCTAAGCGTAATCCAAAGCTTCAATTTCTTCTTGGCGACGAAGGTATCTGGCTGGCTGGGAAAGAGGCCCATCTTCCGCAAGAGCCTGGAATTGCATTCAGGCCAGGGTGTCGCCCAAAGCGTGAATCAGCGAAAGCGCAAACGAAGACGGAAATAAAAACGATCCTGCTCCGCGAGAACAAACTCCAAAGGGCGTTGTACGAGAAACTTTGTGGACGGTATGGAAAGAACTCCGTTGGGACAGAAGTTCCTACTGGTACAGGTGGCCGCATAGATGTCGTCGTCCTCCGCAGAGGCAAGAACACATATTACGAGATCAAGTCGGACTCATGCATTAGAACATGCTTGCGCGATGCAATTGGCCAACTTGTTGAGTACGCGTACTGGACACCCGGCAACGTTGCAGAAAAGTTGATCGTCGTTTCCGAAAGCCCTCTTACCAGTGAAGCAGGCCGTTACCTCACCACTTTAAGGAAAACGCTTCGCGTACCGGTCTACTATCAGCAATTGGATTTGAACGCGAAGTCACTTAGCAAGCTTCAATAGCAAAAACGCGGTAGTCCTTCGAACTTTCTCCGGCAAGTCTCCCGGTACGACTGCGCCGCGCTGCAACTTCGGCCATCGCCTGCTTAACGCCCTGTTTGCGTTACGTCCATGCTCCCGCTCCTAATTCTGCTTCGTTTCGACAGTGTCCACGGGTAGATCAATCCGTTTTCCCGTCGCCGCGGACTCGCGGGCGGCGTCGAGAATTTCCATCACGGTCATGTTCACGTCCAGCGACGAAAGATCGCCGGTGGGTTGTATCTCCCCGCGCACAACCGCTGCCAAATAAGAGATCGGATCGGCCTCCGGGCCGGTCAACGGCGCGACGGTCGTCTGAGTTTCCTTCTCAAGCTGGTCTCCCTTCAACACGCGCAACAAATCTCTCCGCGGCACCAGCACGTACCCGGTCTGACCGTAAATCTCCATGTCCTTTCGGTTGTACGGCCAATTCCAGGACGCCTGGATGATTCCCTGGGCCTTGGGATACGTCACCACAATCGTCGCTTCATCGTCCACCTTCGGATAGACATCGGGCTGGATGTGCTGGGTAACCGCGAACACCGACGTCGGCCGCTGGCCGTGCATCAGCCAGGTTATCAGGTCGGCGCCGTAACAGCCAAAATCCGTCAACGCCCCGCCACCGCTCAGCACCGGGTCGGTAATCCATTGCAAAAATTCCGGCGGACAGCCAATTTCTTTTGGCCCTTGATGTCCGTCATGAACCACGAGCTTGCGCAAGTCGCCGATCGCATGCTGTTCCCCGACCAATTTGTACGCCGCCTGATTGGCGGGATACCAGGTCGTCTCGTAATTGACGAGCAGATGAATGCCGCCCTTTTTGGCGGCCGCGGCCATCGCGCGGGCGTGCTCCATGTTCACGGCCAACGGCTTTTCCATCATCACATGTATGCCGCGAGGCGCGCACGCTTCCACGACCCGCCGATGATCGAACGTGGTGGTGAATGTGGCCACCGCTTGCACATTGGTTTTGGCCAGCAGCTCTTCCAAGCTGGCGTAAAACAAATTCGTGTTGAGCTGCCAACGCCGGGCGGCTTGCGCCACCAGCATTTGATCCGGTTCCACGATGCCGACGACCTGCACCTCTGTGTTGGTGAGCGCCAGCGGAAGGAAATCCCGCACATGCGTGTGAACGAGGCCAATGATGGCAAGACGCACCGGGGGTTTGCCCTCCTCAGGAAAACGCCGGCAGCGCGCTCCAGCCGAGCAGGAGATAAACGGCAAATAGAATGCTCTTCATCGCTTGCCTTGGTTGCGGGTGATATTTCGCACATTCGCGAGACCTGGAACGAAATCTGAAGCGAACGTGTCATTAGAACAGGCTTGGCCATTCACGCCTTCGCGTAAACCTGCGCGCCCTTTTCGACAAACTCCTTGCTCTTCTCTTCCATCCCCTTCTTCAGCGCCTCGGACTCGGCAATCCCCTGCTCCTCGGCATATTTCCGCACGTCCTCGGTGATCTTCATGGAACAGAAATGCGGGCCGCACATGCTGCAAAAATGCGCCAGCTTCGCGCCTTCGGCAGGAAGGGTTTCATCGTGGAATTCCCGGGCAGTATCCGGGTCGAGACTGAGATTGAACTGGTCTTCCCAGCGGAATTCAAACCGGGCCTTGCTCAACGCATCATCGCGCTGTTTCGCGCCGGGATGACCCTTGGCCAAATCCGCCGCGTGCGCCGCGATCTTGTAGGCGATGACGCCATCCTTCACGTCTTTCTTGTTCGGCAAGCCGAGGTGTTCCTTCGGCGTGACGTAACACAGCATCGCGCAGCCGTACCAGCCGATCATCGCCGCGCCGATCGCGCTGGTGATGTGGTCGTAGCCGGGCGCGATATCGGTCGTGAGCGGCCCGAGCGTGTAGAACGGCGCTTCCTCGCACCACTCCAGTTGCTTGTCCATGTTCTCCTTGATGAGATGCATCGGGATATGGCCAGGACCTTCATTCATGACCTGGCAACCGTGCTCCCACGCAATCTTCGTGAGTTCGCCCTGCGTCTTCAATTCCGCGAACTGCGCTTCGTCATTGGCATCCGCAATCGAGCCGGGCCGCAACCCGTCGCCGAGTGAAAAGCTCACGTCATACGCCGCCATGATTTCGCAAATCTCGGGGAACCGCGTGTAGAGGAAACTTTCCTGATGATGCGCCAGACACCACTTCGCCATGATCGACCCGCCACGCGACTGACAATCCCCGTGACGCGCTTCGCCGTGAGCGGGATGTACCGCAACAACACCCCCGCATGGACCGTGAAATAATCAACGCCCTGCTCGCACTGTTCGATCAGCGTGTCGCGGTACACTTCCCATGTCAGTTCCTCGGCTTTGCCATCGACTTTCTCCAACGCCTGATAGATCGGCACGGTGCCAATCGGCACCGGCGAATTGCGCAGTATCCACTCCCGCGTCTCGTGGATGTTCTTGCCCGTGGACAAATCCATCACCGTGTCCGCGCCCCATTTCGTTGCCCAACGCATCTTCTCGACTTCTTCCTCGATACTCGATGCGACAACGCTATTGCCAATGTTGGCATTGATCTTCACGAGGAAGTTCCGGCCAATGATCATCGGCTCGGATTCGGGATGATTGATGTTCGCGGGAATAATCGCCCGACCGCGCGCGACTTCGCTCCGGACGAATTCGGGATCGAGCCCCTCGCGAATGGCAATGAATTCCATCTCCGGTGTGATGATTCCCTGTCGCGCGTAATAAAGTTGCGTGACAACCTTCCCCGGCCTCGCTCGCAGCGGCTTCCTTCGCAGCGTTACAGGAATTTCGCGATCACTTCTCCCCGCAATCGGCTTATAGGATGATTTCGTCTCCTCAACATCACCGCGACCAAAAATCCATTCACGGCGCAACGACGGCAAACCGCGCTCCACATCCCCATGAAACGCAGGATCGCTCCACGGACCGCTGGTGTCATACACGCAAACCGGTTCATTCACCTCGACGCGGCCCGTGTGGCTCACCGTCGGTGACAATTCGATTTCGCGAAACGGCACGCGCACGTCCTTGTGCCGGTTGCCCTCCACGTGGACCTTCTTCGATTTCGGCAACACCTCGCTGCTGTGTGCCCCACCCGTGCCATTCTTCGATGCGATCATCTGTGCTCTGCCTCCCGCCCCGAACGTCTTCGGAGCTAAAACGAAAAAACCGACCCTGAAATCCAGGAGTCGGCTTCGCCAAGTGTTTCCCTACGCCAGCATTACCTGGGTCAGGTTCCGTGGGTCTCCCGCCTCGTGCGGAATCTCAGCCTCGAAAGGCTCCCCAAACGAATCTGCCTATGAAATTGTCAATTGAACGAACGCCCGCACCCGCAGCTCGAATGCGCATTGGGATTCTTGATCCGGAACCCCGAACCCTGCAGGCTGTCCTGATAATCGATCTCGCTGCCCTTCAGGAAATTCATGCTCATCGGATCGATCACAACTTCCACGCCATCCTGCGCGATCACTTCGTCATCGGGCTTCTTGTCATCGAACGCCATGCCGTATTCCATACCCGAACAACCGCCCGTCTCGATGTACACACGCAATGGCTTCCCCTGCGCGCCCGGATCAGCGAGCAATGTCTTGATATGCTTCGTGGCGTTTTCCGTAAGTGTAATCATTTTCGTCACCACCAAACTGCACACTAACTGTACCAAGCCCCCGCCACGCTGTCAAACCTGCCTCCGCTCATTCGATGACGACCCCGCCATAACCCACCACCCGCGCGAAATCGCCGCTCACATCGCCGCTGGTGCGGTATTCGAGGAGTTCGGCGCGCTTGGCACCAAGGCCCTTGGCCGCCCACAATACGATATACGTGGCCGCCACGCCGCACATGGAAACCCCGACGTCGATCACCCGGTCCATCAGCGCGTCGGGATCCAGCTTCACGACGGCGTCCAAGACGAGTTTGTCTTTTATGTGGGACGCTTCCTGGTTCTCGTAGTGATTGAGATCGGTCGAGGCAACAAGCAGCACGGGTTTGCCGTACTCCTTTACAGATTGTGCCACAGCACGGCCGATTTCTTTGAGTTCGCGACGCCCGCCGCTCTCGGGCCAGCCTCCACCAATCAGAAGCGGGACGATGTGGACATTCGCGTTCGCCCGCAACAGCATCGGTAATTGCACTTCCAGTGAATGCTCCTGGGCGTGAGCCTTGATGTCTTCGGCAAGTAATTCACAATTGTCGAGAAGCTCCAATGCCAACGGCTCGGCCACCGGCACATCTCCAACGGGCGTATGCCATGCGCCCGAACTATACACGGCGTAGTGGCTGCCGGCATTACGATGATTGGGGCCGACGAGTATCACACGGTCGGGGATTTCCACACAGGAGTAAACAAGCCCCGCCGTGTGGCCGGAATACATCCAGCCCGCGTGTGGACAAACAACGGCGATGGCTTTCCGCTTTGGGACGGCCAAAGGAATCAGTGCGTCGAGCGCCGCACCAATCTCCGACGCATCTGCCGGGTAAAACTGCCCGGCCACCGCTGGTTGACGAATCACGGCCTTCCCTTTCCGGCCACCTACTACGTAAGTGTATTATGCCACGGATTGGACTGATTCCGCAAGTACGCTTAATACGTGATCCAGTTGCTCACCGCGGATACAGTACGGCGGCATCAGCACGATGGTGTTGCCAATGGGCCGGGTGAGCACGCCCCGCTGCCGCATCTCCCCGCACACCTTGATGCCCATCCTGTCGGTCAGCGGGAACGGTTTCTTCGCGGCAACATCCTGAAATAATTCGATGCCGCCGATCATCCCGATGTGACGCACGTCTCCAACGTGTGGGAGTGAACTCATGGCGTCGAGCCCCGCGTGCAGTCGTTCAATCTTTGGCTTCAGTGCCTTCAACGTTTGCTCTTCTTCGAACACCTGCAAATTCGCCAGCGCCGCCGCGCAGCCGAGTTGGTTGCCAGTGTAGCTGTGTCCGTGAAAGAACGTCTTGAACTCGCCGTAATCGCCAAGAAATGCGTCGAAAATTTCCTCGGTCGTCAGCGTCGCCGCCAGCGGCAGATAACCACCGGTGAGGCCCTTCGCCACCGCCATCAGGTCGGGTGTCACACCTTCCTGCTCGCAGGCAAACATCGTTCCCGTGCGTCCGAAGCCGGTCATCACTTCATCGGCGATCAACAACGCCCCATGCTCGGTGCATAGACGCCGCAATTCACCCAGCAAGCCGCGCTTCCAGAGTCTCATTCCTGCCGCGCCCTGCACGAGCGGCTCGATCACAACCGCCGCAATCGAGTCCTTATGCCCGTGAAACATCCTCTCCAAGCTCGATACATCACCCACCCGAAGCACGTCAAACAATAGCGGCTTGAACGCCGCATGAAACAAATCAATCCCGCCCACGCTGACCGCGCCGAGCGTGTCGCCGTGGTACGCGTCAGCAAACGCCACAAACTTCGTGCGCTGCGGCTGTTTCCGGTGCTGCCAATATTGCAGGGCCATCTTGATAGCCACCTCCATCGCGGTCGAGCCATCGTCGGAATAGAACACGCGCGTCAGCCCGGGCGGCGCAATCGCCACCAGTTTCTCCGCCAGCTCAATGGCGGGCTCATTCGATAAGCCCAGGAATGAAGAATGGGCGATCCTGTCGAGCTGATCCTTGATGGCCTGCGTAATCCTTGGGTGCTGGTGACCATGGAGATTCGTCCAGATCGAGGAATTCGCGTCGATGTACTCGCGCCCGTTCACGTCCCGTAGAATTGCGCCCTGCCCCGACTCGATGATGACCGGTTCTTCCGCCATCCAGTCCTTCATCTGCGTGAACGGATGCCAGAGGTAGCGATGGTCCTTGTCAGCGCGTGATTCCACCGAACTCCGCCACGAATTGTTCGACATCGGATTGTTCATGCGCCGCGGTCACCGTGACCCGCAGGCGCGCTTTGCCCTTCGGAACGGTTGGAAAACGAATCGCCGGCACGAAGATGCCGCGCTCGTACAGCCTCCGTGAAGCTTCCACAGTGGCCGCCTCGTTACCGATAATGACCGGGATGATGGGACTGCGCGAGTCGTTTTGGATACCCAGCGCCGACAATCCATTCTTCATGAGGCTCACATTGCGCCACAGCCGGTCGCGACGTTCCTGTCCGCGCTCACTCATCACAAAATCCACCGCCGCCGCGGACGCCGCGCACACCGCTGGCGGTAACGCCGTCGAATAAATCAGGCTGCGCGCCCGGTTTCGCAGGAAGTCGATCAATACCTGCGATCCGACGACAAATCCGCCCAGGGACCCGAGCGCCTTGCTGAGCGTCCCGAGAGTAATATCGATCTTGTCCTCCACGCCCGCGGCCTCGGCGAGGCCACGGCGATTCCTCGCATACAATCCGGTCGCGTGCGCCTCATCAATCATCAGCCAGGCCCCGTATCTCTCTTTCAGTTCGACGATCTCCGCCAGCGGTGCCAGATCGCCGTCCATGGAAAATACTGTCTCGGTCACAATCAGCGTCCGTCGAAACGAGCCGCTCTGCTGGAGAATCGCTTCGAGCTTTTTCACGTTCTTGTGTGGATAGACGCGAATCGTCGCCCCACTCTGACGCGCGCCATCAATAATGCTGGCATGGTCCAGCTTGTCGAGGATGACCGCATCCTTCTCACCGACCAGCGCGGTAATGGTGCCGACATTGGCCGCATAACCGCTGCTGAAAACCAGCGCGGCTTCCTTCCCTTTGAACGCCGCGAGTCTGCGCTCCAGGTCCTCGTAAGGTTGCAGGTTCCCGGACACGAGGCGCGACGCACCGGCCCCGACCCCGTACTTCTCCATCGCATCCAGCCCCGCCTGTTTCAATACCGGGTCGTTGGCCAGGGCGAGGTAATCGTTGCTGGAAAAGTTCAGGAGCTCGCGGCCATCGAGCTGGATGCGCGGTCCTTGCGCGGATGCCACGGTCCGCAGAGTGCGGTACAATCCTTCCCCGCGTGTCTTGTCCAGCTCGGCGCCGAGTTGATCACGGAGACTTGACATTCGATGGGGAAGATCCCGTCGGCGCGGCGGGCAGCGGTTGATAAATCACCACGGCACGCGGATCGACGCGGTAGCGCAGCCCGGCACTCTCCGTCACATACTTCAGCACATCCGCCAGCGGGACACTGCGAAGATTCAACGTGACCTTGGCGGTCTTGAAACTCTCTGACGCCTGCCAGACGAAGTTGATCGGGTAATCCGCGCCCGAAATCTTCTGGCTTTCCGTTCGCAAGAAGTCAATGGCGTCCGCCACCCCCACCCCACGGAAGTCTACCTCGGGGATGATGATTTCATCCAAAGTCTCTCTCAGCGCCGTAGAGGGATGGGGCTTGTGTTTCGCATCTTCGACCTCCGCAAGCAACCGCTTGGCATTCACATCATTCGGATTCTGCTGCAACATCTGTATGCTACGCGCCTCGGCTTCGTCATACCGGCCCGTTCGCTCCAAAAAGATCACCGCCTGTTCGTCGGCGCGCAGGGACGTGTTGGTCTCCGTACCCGCGACCGCGACCCGTGTGAAGAACAACAAACTGGTTAGCCCCAGAAGACCGATGCACCTGACCGCTACGTTATTCCGTCTCATCGATGACCACCTTGCCCCCCACCATTGAGAAACTCACCTGCTTGTCGGCGTAAACGATTGCCTCGTAGGGGTCTCCGCCGGCTCCATCCATCGGGGCCGCGATCAGGTCGGCCCAGGCGCCGACGCTGATTCGTCCCAGCTTGTCACGGAGATTCAACGCCTTGGCCCCGTTGACCGTGGCCAGGGTCAACAATTCCTGGGCTGATATCCGCGGTAACATATGCCCGAGCGCTTGCATTTCGCCCAGCATGCTCAACGTATCGTTGCTGGCCATGCTGTCAGTACCGAGGCAGGTATTGATCCGATGCTCTTTCCATGTGCCCAGCGGGGGGCTGCCACGGCCGAAGAAGCGATGCGTCTTCGGGCAGTGCACCACATGGGTGCCCGTCTGCTTGAGCAGTGTGACGTCCAGCGGTGTGAGGTAATTCGCATGGGCGGCGAGGCAGTTGGGGCCCAGCACGCCGCACTCGGACAGCAATTGGGTCGGACTTGCGCGTTTGCAGTCGGACATGTCGCGTCCCGCGCGCAAAAAATAGTCATACATATGCCCCGTGCCGCGGCGAATCATGTCGTCTTCTTCCTCCGACTCGGCCAGGTGCGTCGTCAAAGGAATGTTGCGCCCGCGAGAGTATTGAGCGCAGAGCCGGTACAGCTCCGCGGTCGCCGTGTAGGGCGCATGCGGCGAAAACCCAAAACCTCCACGCGAAACGGAATGGCCCGCGATAAACTCCAACGCCTGCGCCGCCACTTCGCGGGCGCCTTCGGGATGATTGAAATCAATCATTTCCAGGCACCACCACACCCGCAACTGGGGCGGCGGAATCTGCTCGATGAACCGCGGGAAAGACTCGATGTTCACCACCGTGGTCGTCCCGGACCGCGCCAGCATGTCCAGGCCCATTTGGATTCCCCCGAGGTATTCTTTCTCGGGGTGGAGTTTCTTGGCGGCAATCAATTGCAGAAGCCACTCGGTGAAACTGCCGCGCCACTGGACCTCATCGTGAAGCCGCGTGTAGTCGAGATGGCAATGCGCGTTGATCAACCCCGGCGCCAGCGCTCGTTCGCCGACGTCGCGAACCTCGCCCGTGTGCGCCGCCCGCACGTCCGCGGTCTTGCCCACGGCCACAATCGTGTCGCCTTCGATGGCCACCGCACCGTCTTCGATCGGCGGCTGGTCCATCGGCAATACGTATCGCGCTCGTAAGATCATCACGTCATTCTCTCTCGTCACAAGGGATTCGAATTCGTTCGATGGAGCGGGCGCGACCGGTCGTCTCGTCCGCGTCGACAATCGCGCCGCACAGCGCGACGTCACCCTCCGCAACCTCCATCTTCTGTGGCATCTGCGTGAGGAACCGCTGCAGCACCGCGCCAACGTCCCGCCCGAGCACCGAATCATGCGGCCCACACATGCCCGCGTCCGACAGGTACGCCGTGCCCTTGGGCAGGATGCGTTCGTCGGCCGTCGCCACGTGTGTGTGTGTTCCAATCACCGCGCTTACCTTTCCATCCAGGAACCGACCCATGGCAATTTTCTCGCTCGTGGCTTCGGCATGCAAGTCCACAATGATGATTTTCGTCTGTGTAAGCAACCGCGCGACCTCGGCTTCTGCGGCGCGAAACGGACAATCCGTGTTCGGCATAAATACCCGGCCGATCAGGTTGAGCACCCCGACGGGCGGCAATCCATCCAATCGGACCACGGTCGATCCCTTCCCCGGCGCGGAGGGCGGGAAGTTCAACGGACGCAGCAACCGCGGTTCGCGCTCGATGACTTCGTAGACCTCTTTTTGGTCCCACACGTGGTCGCCCGAGGTGATCACGTCCACCCCGCTTGTGAGCAACGCGTCCACGGTTGATGCGGTCAGGCCGGCTCCGTGCGCGCTGTTTTCGCCGTTGGCGATGACGAAGTCGATTGCCCGTTCCTCACGCAGGCGCGGCACCAGGCTGGCGACTGCCCGCCGCCCGGGTTTGCCGACGACGTCGCCAATGAACAGGATCCTCATTTGGCATACTCCACGGCCCGTGTTTCACGAACCACGGTGACCTTGATTTGGCCGGGGTACTGCAACTCCTGCTCGATCTTTTTGCTAATGTTGCGCGCCATCTGAACCGCTTCGTCGTCGGTGACACTATTCGGTTGCACAAATACGCGAATCTCCCGCCCCGCCTGAAGTGCGTAGCTTTTATCGACACCGGGGAAAGCGTTGGCGACGGTTTCGAGCTTCTCGAGGCGTTGGAGGTACAGATCCATGCTTTCGCTGCGGGCGCCGGGCCGCGACGCGCTAATGGCGTCCGCCGCACTCGCCAGCACGCCGTACGTGGTGGTCGGCTCAACTTCGTGGTGGTGACAAGCCACCCCCTGCCACACCTCGTCCGGCTCGCCGTACTTCCGGAGAAGTTCCGCACCGATCTTGGCATGCGATCCTTCGACTTCGTGGTCCACCGCCTTGCCGATGTCGTGGAACAGGCCCACGCGCTTGGCGATCTGCTGGTTGAGGCCGAGTTCCGCCGCCATCATGCCCTCAATCTCGGCGACTTCCACTGAATGATCCAGCACGTTCTGGGCAAAACTGTGGCGGAATCGAAGTCGTCCAAGCAACCGGGTTACTTCGGGATGCACCTTTTGCAACCCGACCCGAATCACCGCTTCCTCACCTGCTTTGTGGATCAGCCCGTCCAGTTCTTCACGGACCTTCGCGACCTCCTCCTCAATGCGGGCCGGGTTGATCCGGCCATCGGCGATGAGGCGTTCCAACGTCTGCCGGGCTAACTCGCGACGGACGGGGTCGAACCCACTGAGCACCACTGCCTGGGGCGTGTCATCAATGAGCACGTTGATCCCCGTGGCAGCTTCAAAGGCGCGAATGTTCCGGCCCTCGCGGCCGATGATCCGCCCTTTCATCTCTTCGCTTGGGAGCGCAATCGTACAGTTTGTCGCCGTCTGGACGTAGCTCGACGCGCACCGCTCAATGGCGACGATGATGGTCCGCTTGGCTTCGCGGTCGGCCTGCTCCTTGGCTTCATCGATGATCCGTCGGGTCATCGCGGCGGCTTCACCACGTACGTCCTCCTGAAGCTGCATCAGCAATCCCTTCTTGGCTTCCTCGGCGCTGAGACCCGCTACCCGTTCCAGCTCCCGCTGGGTCAGCTTTTTCAGGTCGTCAATGTCGGTCTGAATCTTGTGAAGTTCCTTTTCGCGTTCCACAACCGTCACTTCCTTCTTGGAAACCTCCTCCGTCTTTCGGTCGAGCAAATCCGCCTTGCGATCCAAATTGGACTCGCGCTGCATGACCCGCTTTTCCATTTCCTGCAGTTCCTGCCGTCGATCCTTGCTTTCCTTGTCAAACTGCTCTCGTGATTTGAATGTTTCTTCCTGCGCTTTTACCCGCGCATCCCGAAGCGTTTCTTCCGCTTCCTTCCGCGCGGTCTCAATGATCCCACCAGCCGTTTTGGTGTCCGCTTTCGCCTTGGCCTGGCAAACGAACCAGCCAACCGCGACGCCGACGACCAGGGTGATGAGACCGATCATGATATAGGTCATTGTCGGTTACCCCTGGGGTTGACCACTCGTGTTTCCGTCACAATGAAGTCCATGCGGGCGTCGTGCGCTTCCGCCGGGACCTCGTCCAATACCTGGAAATCGTAGGCCAGCGCAATCTTGACACCGCTGGTTTGTCCCAGCAAGCGGTCGAAATGACCCAATCCGCGGCCCAATCGGTTTCCCGTTTCGTCGAACGCCAACCCGGGCACCAGCACGGCGTCAATTTGATCGAGCGCCGCCGGTCGTACTGCCCCGGGTTTCGGTTCTAAAATTCCAAATTTGCCTGTTGTCAACTCGGTATCAAAATCATGCAACTCGGATGCGGCGTAGTGTTGCGTCGCCGTTTCAAACCGCGGCACGCATACCTGTCGGCCCATCGCGAGCAACTGACGGATCAGTCCCTGCGTATCCACTTCGTTTCCCGTGGACACGTACACCAGCAGCCGCGGGGCGATTGCGAATTCTTTCAGGACCGAGAGCCGCTCCCAAATGGCCGCGCTCTTCGCGCGAACGTCGGCCGCGCCCTGCCCGGCCAGGCGCGCGCGCATCTGTTCCCGCAACGCTACTTTTTCTTGAGCAGTTGCTTCCATTTGTCCATTCGTTCGCGGACCTTGATCTCGAAGCCCTGGTCGCCCGGCTCGTAATACTTGCGATGCTCCGGGCAGGTGGTCTTGTTCGACAACGTGCCCTTCGAAATCGTGGGCGTACTTGTAACCTTCCCCGTGGCCAAGCCGGGCCGCGCCCTTGTAATGTGTGTCTTTGAGGTGCGCGGGGATTTCCAGCGTTCGTCCCTGCTCGACGTCGGCTTTGGCGCTCCAAATCCCTTTCGCGCTGGCATTCGATTTCGGCGCAGTCGCGCAATAGACCGTCGCTTCCGCCAACGGCAACTCGCCTTCGGGCCAGCCAATGAACTCCACCGCGTGATGCGCCGCCACCGACAGAACCAGCGCCTGCGGGTCCGCCAGGCCGATGTCTTCCGCGGCCAGGATCACGATCCGTCGTGCGATGAACCGGGGGTCTTCCCCGGCAACCACCATTTTCGCCAGCCAGTACAACGCGGCGTCGGGATCGCTGCCGCGCATCGACTTGATGAAGGCCGAGATCGTGTCGTAATGCTCGTCCTCGTCCGCGTCGTAGACCACGGCCTTCTTCTGGATGGATTCCTCGGCAATCTGTTTGGTGATATGTCCCGACGGGGTTGTCAGGACGCCGATTTCCAAGGAGTTCAGCGCCTTGCGTCCGTCGCCATCACACGCCGTGGCAAGAAAATCCAGTGCGCCGGCGTCCACTTTGATTTTCTTGGCGCCGAGACCACGTTCTTTGTCCGCTAACGCCCGCCGCATCAATTCCTTGATGTCGGCCGGTGTCAGCGGTTTGAGTTGGAAAATCTGCGAGCGCGACACGAGCGGTGAGTTGATATAGAAAGACGGGTTATGGGTTGTCGCGCCGATCAGCCGGATCGTCCCGTTCTCCACGTCGGGTAGCAACACGTCCTGTTGGGATTTGTTGAACCGGTGAATCTCGTCAATGAACAGGATCGTGCGTTGGCCCGTGTTGGCCAGACGATTGGCGGCGGTGGCGATGACGCGACGGATGTCCGCGACATTCGATTCCACGCCGCTGAGGCTTTCGAACTTGCTTTTGGTGGCGTTGGCGATGACCCGGGCAAGCGATGTCTTGCCCGTTCCCGGCGGGCCATAGAGGATGATGGAACTGATGCGGTCGGCCTTGATCGCACGCCAGAGGAGCTTGCCTTGCCCGAGTATGTGGCCTTGCCCGACGAACTCCTCCAGCGTGCGCGGGCGCATTCGGGTGGCCAATGGAGCGGTGGCGAGGTCGCCAGCCTCCGCCGTGGCGGCGGGTCTCAGGGATTGGTTGGAAAACAGGTTCTCGGTCATGACCACCAATCTGGCCCCGGATTCTGAGCCGCGTGTGATCTGTGGCGTTAGACCGACAGGAGCCCGAACGCCCCGCGAGGCTGGGCACCAAAACGGAAATACCCCGCCGTAATGCCGTCTAAACGATATCTTTGAACCCCTTACTAATAGGGGGCTCTGCCGGCTGTTTCATGCTTCCAGTGAAGGCATGCAATCCACAACCGAACACCGAGCTCCGTCAATGACGGTGTTGGCTCAAAGAAGTGTCGTTTGTTACGAACATGGCAGGGTATTTCCAAAATCTTGCCTTGGCAAAGAACATCGGCGACCATCGTCGCCCGCTTGCTTCCCTTGTAACATTTGTCCCGATCGAATTCAAGAATATTCCAGTCACTTTTAATGGTCGTCGCTTAATTACCCTGCTCATGTACATCAGCTCTCGCGAATCTCACACTTCAACGTTTGCACCAACGAACGTTTCAACTGTTCATGCGCCCCGTTAACCTCCGCATCCGTCAGCGTCCTGTCCGCCGCGCGGAACGTCAACGAGTACGCCATTGATTTCTTTCCCGTCGGTATCGAACTCCCCATATATATATCAAAAAGTTCGACCCGTTCCAAGACTTTATTTCGACCCTTATCGATGGCCGCCACGATCTCGGCATGTGACACCGTCTTATCCACCACCAAGGCCATATCGCGCACCACGGCGGGAAACTTGGGCAATTCACGGAATGTCTTTTCATGCGTTTGCGCCGCCAGCAAGGATCCCAGCTCCAACTCCGCGACATACACCGCATCACGCAGGTCAAGCTTTTTTGCCTGAATGGGCGAAATCTGTCGAATCTCGGTCGTGGGCGGCACACCCAATGCGTCTCCCACCTCATCCAGCGCGCCCTTCACGTCATAATAATCCAGCTTCGCCTCCCGTGTGCCTGTCTCCCAGGAATCCGGTTGGCGCCGCCCGGTGACTGCCAGCGCTACGTGCAACGATTCTTTCCCATCCGACGCGAACACGCGGCCGATTTCAAACAGTTTCACGTCGAACTGATGTCTTGAGACGTTCGTGCGCAGGTTCGCCAACAAGCCGGGCTCAAGCTTCGCTCGCAACGCCTGTTGATCCGCGCTCAATGGATTCTGCAGCTTCAACTCGCCCTCGCCCACCAGTGTCTGGTTCTGCGCCTCGTGAAATCCCAGCGCGGTCAACACCCGCCGCACTTTTGCGAGGGCATCCCATTTCGTGTCGAACTCGGACACCGCGGCAATTGCCGGCAGCCTCTTTGCCGGTATCTTCTCGACGCCATAAATGCGACACACCTCCTCGATCAGGTCGACCTCCCGTTCCAAATCCACGCGGAACGTCGGCACTTCGGCTTCAACAAAGTCATGGGAGGGCGAGGCTCCCGCCGAGCCGACCATAGAAAGTCCCAGCCCCGTGAAAATCTTCTTCACCGTCTCGGACGGCACCTCGATACCCAACAGACGGTTCACCTGGGCATACCGGCAGCGCACCCGCCGTTTCTCAATCGGTTTCGCGAGTGTGTCGATGATCCCGGTCGCCACCTGTCCGCCGGCCAATTGTTGGATCAATTGCGCCGCGCGGTTGCTCGCCCAGATGACGCCATCGATGTCCGCGCCGCGCTCGAATCGATAACTCGAATCGCTCGACAATCCACACTGCTTGGAGGTCTTGCGAACGTTCGCCGGTAGGAACCAGGCGCTCTCCAGCAATACGTCCGTCGTGCCATCGTGGATCTCGCTCTCCTTGCCGCCCATGATGCCCGCCAGCGCCACCGCGCGGTTCGCATCGGCGATCACCAGCATGTCGTTGCTCAACTCATGTGCACTGTCGTCGATGGCCAGGAGCTTTTCACCCTTCGCCGCGCGGCGCACCACGATCCGATGTTCCGCCAACCGGTTGTAATCGAACGCGTGCAACGGATGCCCGCATTCGAGCAGCACGTAGTTGGTTACATCCACCACATTGTTGACCGGCCGTAACCCGACTTTTTCCAGAAGCTGTTTCAACCACGCCGGGCTGGGACCGATTTTCACGCCGCGGATGACGCGCGCCGTGTAACGCGGGCACAGGTCGGGTGCCTCAATCGTGACCGAAGTGAGTTTGCCGATGTTTTCGCCGGATTCATGGACGACAACATGCGGACGTTTCACCGGATTTCCCGTCAGGGCGCTGATCTCGCGCGCAATGCCGATGACGCTGAGCCAGTCGGGCCGGTTCGGCGTGACCTCAATGTCAAACACCGTGTCGGTGCCGCCGCGGGCATCGCTAAGCGTGATGCCAACAGCCGTGTCGACTGGCAAAATCAGCAACCCGTCTTCGCCTTTCGGAAGGCCCAACTCTTCGGCTGAGCACATCATGCCCTGCGATTCCACACCCCGCAGCCTCGTCTCCTTGATCGTCATCCCGTTGGCCATGGTTATGCCGGGCAACGCCAACGGCACTTTGTCGCCGACCTTGTAATTCTTCGCGCCGCACACGATCTGGCGTTCGCCGTGGCCGTCACTGACCCGGCATACCGAAAGCTTGTCCGCGTTTGGATGCTTGTCGCTGGACAGAACCTGGCAGACGACGACCTGCTGGAGCAGGCCGCCCCCAACAGTTGTGATGTCTTCCACTTCAATTCCCGCAAAGGTCAGTTTGTCGGCCAATTCCGATGGCGACCAATCAACATCGACGTATTGTTTCAGCCAGTTGTAAGTGAATTTCATGCTAGGAAATGACCTTTGCGATTGCCTGAAGCCTTTGAATCACTTCTGCTGCGGATAGGGCGAATTCCTTCTTGGCCGCTTCTTCATTCTTCGCTATCCACTGCTCGATGTTATCGAGGAGAGCCTTTTTCTTCGCGCGCTTCGCCTCGACGTTTTTCTCGCCGAGGGCGTCAGCAATTTCGGTTGCAAATCCTTTCGGGTAGTACGATTCAAAATCGTGTTGGGTGAATTGGAGAAACTGGTCCGCCCGCCAACCGCTACGGCCATACGTCTCTTGCAGCTTCTTGACGACTCCGGCCTCGGCTTGACCCCCGTCGAGGATAACCCATGCCTTGTTCTTGTAAGCAGGAGACAGGTGAAGGAATACAAACAGACTGTTAAAGTCGTCGAACTTCAGCTCGACCTCGCTCAGGCTCCGTGCGGAGAACGTACGCAGCCGGCCAGACAGTCTGGGAGCAAACCACGGTATTAGATACTGCCGTATAATTTTCTCCGACGACGACTCCTCCAGAAAGAGCCAACCTTCCCAGAGGTCAAAATCGCCAAGTTCGTAGCCTAGGTCTTCCAAGATTGCCAGACGGGCTTCGGAGGAGTTGCTTACCTCCTTGATCTCTGAGGTCGGAACGCGGTCTGGGTAACTGACGGTTACGTGAAACAACTTGGTGTCTGCCTGGGCACCCAAGTACTTGGCCACAATGTTCGAATGCGTGGTAATGATGAATTGATTCTTCTCAGCCCTCTCGCATATGAATTTCATTAGGGCTTTGAGAGCCCGTGGATGGATGTCGTTCTCGGGTTCTTCGACCAAGAAAAGCTTTTCCTCCGCCACACAAAGATCCACAACAAGCCCCAGAGTATTCATCACTCCCTCACCCATTGAAGAGAGAGGGATATTGACAAAGTTTCTCACCGTGTAGGCGGCTCTTTTCCCACTCCCTGACTGAGCCGAAGTAATCCTAAAACCAAGTATGTCTCGGCAGGCCCGCTCGTACATCTCACTGGCCGGTACGAAATCTGGATTTGAGACTCGGTCGATTTTCGCGTTCAGTCGCTGAAAATTGGCAGGGACTTGCGCAGCAACGTCCTCGTTGATTGCCTCATCCAATCCTGTAACCTTCCGCTTGGTGAGAAACGGATAGATAAAATTCTTAGGCTCTCGATTCGAAAAAGAATTAGGGTGCCCTGGGTCCCCAGAGTGGAGCAACTTCTTTTGCGATATTACGCCGTTAGCAAGTTCAAAGGTAACTGCTTGGAGATCATTCGGCTGAAAGCTTGTTTTCCCTAGGTCGAACGTGACTGCTGCACCTCCCTTGTCCGCCCCCTTCCGAAGATCGGCAGCGTCTAGACCGGGAAGACTTTCCTGCAAACCGAGCAGAATCCGCAAGATTGTGGACTTGCCGGAGTTGTTCTGTCCTATGAGAACGTTGATCCGGCGTGAGAAGGCGACTTCGACCTCCGGAAAGGAGCGAACATTCTCCGCAGTTAAGTGAGAGATCCACATATCCCTAAAACTGCTCCAGAAACCTCACGTCGTTCTCCGTGAATAATCGGATGTCGTTGATGGACCACATGACCATCGCGAGGCGGTCGATGCCGAAGCCGAACGCCCAGCCGGTGTATTCGTCGTCGGGGTAACCGACGGCCTTGAAGACGTTGGGATCGACCATGCCGCAGCCGGCGATCTCGATCCATTCCTTGCCGCGGGCGCGGAACTGCGGCGTCGATAAATCAATCTCGAAGCTCGGCTCGGTGTACGGGAAGAAATGCGGTCGGAACCGTACTTCCGTCTCGGGCGACAGCAGTTGTTTGAAGAAAAATTCCACGGTGCCTTTGAGGTCGCCAACCGTCACGTTCCTGTCGACGTACAAACCTTCGATCTGGTGGAACGTCGGGCTGTGCGTGGCATCCAGTTCATCGCGGCGGAAGACCCGGCCCGGCGCCACGATGCGAATTGGCGGTTTCTGTTTCAGCATCGTGCGAACTTGCACGGGTGACGTGTGCGTCCGCAGCAAATAGCGCCCCAGTTTCGGATCGGGCGGCATCGCTTTGTCATCGATGTACAGCGTGTCCTGCATGTCGCGCGCAGGATGGTTGGCGGGCGTGTTCAATGCGTCGAAACAATGCCATTCGTCCTCGATTTCGGGCCCGTCCTCGACGGCGAACCCCATGCGCCGGAAAATCTCGACCGTGCGCTCGAAAATCTGGGTGAGCGGATGCTGGTGGCCGATGTGGTGGCGCCGACCCGGCAACGTCACGTCAATGGCCGGCCCCGATGCCACGGCTTTCGCTTCCAGTTCCTCCCGCTTCGCCTCGATGGCCGCGGTGAGCGCGGTCTTCACCTCGTTGGCCAGTTTGCCAACCCGCGGCTTGTCGGCCTTGGGAAGTTTGCCCAATTGTTCCAGCGCGGCGGACACGACCCCGCTGCGGCCAAGGTACCGGGCCTTGAGCTGGTCGAGCGCCGGAAGGTCGGCACACACAGCGAGCGCGGCTTCGGCCTCGGCGCGGGCGGTCTGCAATTGTTGTTCCAATTCAGTCATGTACTGAATCCCTCGGGGCGATTTATAATCGTGACGGGCCGCGAATGCAATTCACTCCTTCGCGATGAAGGTTTCGGCTGCCTTCAGGACCTGCTCGACCGAGACCAGATTCATGCACTCCATGCGGACCCGATTGGTGCAGTGGTCCTTGAAACACGGGGAACAGGGAATGCCGGCGCGCAGCACAACATGATGGTCGCCGTACGGTCCGGTCAGCGCCGGATCGGTCGGCCCAAAGATCGCGACCACGGGAGTGCCCACCGCTGCCGCGAGGTGCATCGGGCCGCTGTCGTTGGTGATGACGACCTGACAACGGCGATAGAGCTCCGCCAGTTGGAAGAGGTCGGTCTGGCCCGCCAGATTTCGTCGTCCCTGGGCAATCGTGTCGATTTGCTCGCGTTCGGCTGCGGAACCCGTCAACACGACGCGCTCGGAGGGGAGGCGACGGATGAGTTCGGCAAACTTGTCGTTGCCCCACAGCTTCGTTGCCCAACGCGCGGACGGGTTCACGGCAATCAGGCCTTCGGATGTCACCGATCTGGGCACCCCCAGCGGAAACTCAATGGGAGCGGAATCGCAACCCAGGTGCTGCGCGGTCAGGAGATACCGATCCACGGCGTGCGCGCGCGGGACCCTCACGATCTCGTTGTAGAACAATCTCGCGCCTTCGCGGGCGTCACTCAACCCGATGCGACGCGGCGCCCGGGTCGCCCAACTGATGATGCCACTGCGCAGCAGCCCTTGCAGGTCGATGGCGATGTCGAAATGCCGCTCTTTGAGCGTGGCAAGGAAGTTTCCGAAACGCGGAAGCTGCGTCAGTGAACCAAAGCGCTGCCGCTCGAATGGAATGATGTCGTCAATGATCGGGCAGTGTTTGAGCAGTGACGTGAGGGTGTCGTTCACCAACCACGAGATGTGCGCCTGGGGATATTTCCGGCGGATGAGATTGACCGTCGGCAGCGCTTGGACGACGTCCCCGAGCGAACTGGGTTTGATGATGAGAATCCGCATCGTGCGCGAGCTTACGACGTGTCCGCGCTTCTGTGAAGCGCCGGTTTTGGCTGCTCCGGTCCGTCGCCGGACCGGTGAGCGACGTTCTACCGTCCGTGTGCCAGGCGCTCGGCGAGCGACTCGGGCAATCCGGCGGCACGAATCTTCTTCTGCGTCATACCGATGTCGTATTCCACGCGGCGCAATTCGATGAGATTGCTCATCAGATCGAACACCACGTAGGCCGACTTCGGGCTGCGATCCCGCGGTTGGCCGACGGAACCAACGTTGATGAAATACTTGCGGCCGACTTCGATTTTAATCTTCGAGTACAGACCACCTTGCAACCCGCTGGGACCGCGGACAAATGCGACCGGTACGTGGGTGTGGCCATTGAAGCACACGGGTGTGTGCTGATAATTGAAACTGGCCTGCGCGGCCAGCCGGTCGAAGACATACGCCCATTTTTCCGGCAGATCGAGCGTGGCGTGAACGATCGTGAACGATTCGACATGCCGAACATACTTGAGGTCGCGCAACCAGTTCTTCTCCTCGGCGCTCAACTGGGTGCGGGTCCAGCGGATCGCCTCGGCGGCCATCGGATTGAACCCGGTAAGTTCGATCTCCGAGGCGCAGTATTCGTCATGGTTGCCCATGATCACGGGGCACTCCAGACGACGAACCACGTCGAGACATTCCCTCGGGTTCGGCCCGTAACCGACAATGTCGCCGAGACAGACGTAGTGCGTGCACTTCTGCTCCCGCGCATCCTTCAGAACCACATCGAGCCCTTCGAGGTTCCCATGAATGTCACTGAGGATCGCGTAGCGTATAGCGGGGCTGGCCATGGTTAGGGTGTCGGTTGGGGAAACACGCGTTGTTGGTTGGGGATTTGCAGGTTATTTTCCAGCCTGCGAATTTCCCGTTCAATAATGCTCCACGCCTGCTGGGTCGTGGAATGATCCAGGTACCACAGGCGTTTCCACTCCGCATACGCGGCACTGAGGTCGCCGCACTTCTCGAGGGCTCGCGCATACAAGCGGGGGACAAACTGCGGCGCATCGGGGAAACTCGAGGCCATTCCGAGGTATTCAGCGCTCTTGCAAAATGCGTCACGGCACGGCGGGTTGTCACAGTCCTTGCTCAGTTTTTCGAAATAAAGCCAGCCCATGGTGAAATACAACTCGTACCGGTTCGGTATATTCTCAATTCCACGGGTGATAAATTCCCGTGCCTTTTCGTGCCATTCCCGTTCCCGCTTGATCCCCTCGGCTTTCGTTCGGTTCTTTGGATCCGAATACGCGCCGTAGCCGATGTTCCAGGCCATGTGCCACTGGCCCAGGTCCCAAAACATGACCGACTGTGGTTGCAGGGTAACGACGATTTCGATATCGCGGTATTGTCGCAGCCACTCCCTTTTCTCCCAGAAGCTGTGGCCCTGGATCCACAAAAAATCGGCGACGATGCCGCGCATTCCTGCCAGTAGCGCAATGGCGAGGTTCTGCCCGATGGCTTCGCGCAACTGGAACGTCACGTGCGCCCCCCCATACTTCATTTGGAGCCGCTCGGTTCGCACCGAGTTCTCCAACGGCAGGAGGGCAAACCCGATGCCGAAAAGTATGATGGCCACGAGCAGTCTCATGCGCGCTTTCTAAATCTCCCGCCGCGAGAAGACCAGATGGGCGGCGACCACGATCACCAGGGTCCGCGCCACCCCATAAATGACAATCTGGCCAATGTGAGCCCAGGGAACCGCTTTCCCGAGGTTGATCTCATCGGCAATGCTGAACAATCCAAAATCTGGTATCACCGCCAAGACCGCCATAAACAATCGGTGAGCGCCCCACATCTCCGCCGCGCTTCCCCGCAGCATTCCCGCGACAAACACCATGAAGGGGACAACGACGTTGAACACGAGCGAGGTGGAAAATGTCGACACGAGAAGTGTAACCGAAGCGACAAGGGTCGCCTTCGCCAGATCGGCGACCAATGCCTTCACCAACTCCACATCGAGCACCTCGGTTTGGACCTGCGTGATTTGGTTCTGCGCCTCCACGTGGGCGGCCGGCGACTCGCCTACGTACGTCTGGCTCAACTCCCGGATCATTCCCTGCTCTTTGATCCAGAGTACCGCGGCGAACAAAATACACATGGCGGCCATGCTCAACAACAGCAACAACAAGCTGCCGCAAAATTTCCCGAGCAGAAACTCGAAGCGCCTCACGGGCTTCGCGAGGATGGTGTAGATGGTTCGATTCTCTACTTCGCTCGGCAACAATTGCGCCGTGCCCACAATGGCGATCAACGTGCTGATGACCGAGATCACCCCGAGACAGGTGTCTTTGATGAACTTCATCTGTTCCCCGAAGGTAAATTGGGCGAAAAAAACCGCTGAGGCGATGAACACCAACCCGATCAGCAAGAACAGGATGAACACCTTTTGGCGAACCGCTTCGGTAAGCGTGTTGACGGCAATCACACTCACCCGGTGCGCGGAAAACCCAACCCGTTCCCGGCTCGCGGATGGCGCGGCAGTGGCGGTCTCAGTCATGTTCACCTTCTCCTCGCTGATCCTTTCTCAGGGCCTCCAGGAACAACGCCTCCAACGTCGTCTGCGGATGTCCGACCGACACAATCGACGCCCCCGCAGCTCGCACCGCCTCTTCGACCCGGGCCCTGGCCGCTTCTGGCAGGTCCTGTACCGTAATGCTCAGCCGCTTTTGATCGCTGATGAGCGTCTGGACGTCGCCCTCCAGGATCATCTGCCCGCGGTTGAGAACGCCGATACGGTCGCAAACATCCTGTACCTGGGCCAACAAATGCGAACTAAGCAGGACTGTTTTGCCCATGCCTTTCAACCGCAAGATGAGATCGCGAATGTCCTTGCTGCCGATGGGATCCACACCGGCCGTTGGTTCGTCAAGCAACAGCAGTTTGGGATCATGGATCAGCGCCTGCGCCAGGCCAATGCGTTGTAGCATGCCCTTCGAGTATCCCGCCAGTCGACGGCCGCGCGCGCGGCCCAAGCCAACCAGATCCAACAATTCGCCGATCCGTTTGTTCAGTGCGGCGCCTCGCATGCCGCACAGTTTCCCGTAAAATTCGAGCGTCTCGGTGCCGGTCAGGTAGCGGTAGAAGTACGGATTTTCAGGAAGAAACCCAACGTGCAGCCGCGATACCACCTTGCTGCAGGGGACATCGAAAATCCATGCATTCCCCTCGGTGGGGACCACGAGGTCAAGCACCAGCTTGAGCGTGGTGCTCTTTCCCGAACCGTTTGGACCGAGCAACCCGTACACTTCACCTTCCCGCACGTGCAAGTTGAGTTTTTCCAGCGCCAGCAGTTTCCCCTTCCGCCAGCCCAAATCGTACTTCTTCGTCAGTTGTTCTGTTCGAATGGCATCCATCAATGTCGTATTTCGAAGCCGCGGAATTCTTCCGTGGCATCGCTCCAATTCATGTCGGCATTTCGTATGTGGCTTCCGAGCTGGCTGGCCCGCAGGGCCTCGGCATAGGCCCGGACCTCTTCTTCGGCTCCCTCGGCAACCACCTCCACCCGTCCATCAGGCAGATTGCGAACGTATCCCGTCACGTCATATCCGCAAGCAATTTCACGCGCGGTGTACCGAAACCCAACCCCTTGCACCCTCCCTGTATAAAAGACCGTCGCGCGTTTCACCATACAGTCAGGCAACCAGACTATCGACAAACCGCAAACCAGTCAAGTGAACGGCTCAACCGATACCGGTGTGGAACCGATCCCACAGTCGGCCCGGCGCACACCCGTCCCATTCTCGGGCTTGCATTTTGGCGGCCACCGGGTTTAGATTCACTCTGTCACCCCGGGAGGAGCACTATGCCACTATTCGGCGGAATGTTCGGCGGCGGTCAGAAGCATCCGAATCTCGACAACCTTTCCCACTCCATCCAGAACAATCTCGGCTTGCAGATCGGTCCACCCGGTGAAGACGTCTTGGCCGCCATCGATGCGATGACGATCCATGACCTGCTGGACATCCAGAACGCCCACTCGGTCGAGATTGTGCAAGACCTGCTCATGCGAAAGTCGCTGCGAGCCTCCGTGGATCTCCCGACCCAGACCGTGCTGCTCTCCGTCGCGGCCCGGGAGGAAATCGAAAGCGAATTGAAAACCGAACACACCGCCGTCAAGGTGCTTCATGTCGGCGGCCATCAAGGGACGTCGCGAATTATCCGCTCGTTTGGTCCGTCCCCGGAGCCCGTCAAGGTGGCCCCACCCGCTGCCGTCACGCCGTCGACGGCTGTCGACGCCGAAACCATTGCCGTACCACCCGCCTTCGAGCATCTCGAAGCGGCCGAGCGGTTGTGTTCGGTTGTGGTCGACCTGTTCGTCAAACACGGGCTGTTGAACACCGCCGATAAGGAAGTGCTCAAGAAGATCCGGCCCGCGGATTACACGCTCGATGGTCGCATGGTCGCCTTGGAGCGTTGGAAAGTGGAACTGGCCCGGCGCGCCCGCGGCATCCATGTTCGCGAAGGCGGCCCCACGTCTCTCCTGAGCAGCGACGATGAATCGACAAAGAAATCCGAAGATGCCGTGCTGCGGCGCTTCAACACCTTCGTGCACTGGTTGAGCAAGCTCCTCAAGGCGCTGGATAATAAAGGGATCAAATTCCACGGCAAACCCGTCTGGCTTTCACAATAGAAGCTGACGCGCGACAGTAGCGTGGTCGAGCCGAAACCTCTTGGTGCAGATGAGAAGCGCTGAAGAAGGCCGTAACGCTTGCCTCAGTCAATCTAGCTTGCGGGTTGACGTTGGCGCGTCTCGCTACGAGGCGACACGACGGCCTCTTGTCCACCTGGCCCGAACGGTATCGCCAGTTTCACGCCGATAAACACCTGGCCAGTCTGCGGATCGTGCACCGTGACCTGCGTCTGTAGTTGCGCGTGGCTGAACCGGCCAAACACGGGCAGGGAGTACTGCGGTTCGCCCGCGTCGCCTCCAAGAACACCCGAACTGGCTTCCGATGTGTCGTATTTGAATTCCAGTTTCTTCGCCGCCTCCTGCACCGTAAAGCACGTCTTGTCCAGCCCGTACTTGGCCGCCTGGAGCACCTTCCCAAACGTGGAACTGCTTTCTTCGCCCATGCCGTATTCCTGTTCGAAGCTCACCAAACGATCACCAGAGGAAGTCCTGATGTTGGGCTTGAGAGCATCCCCCCACGAGGGAGCGGTGATGGAGCCGGAATCGCCGATGTTCGTCTGCGTAATAGAATTTGGCGTCGCGTCCGAAGATGGACGAGACGGCGAAACGTATTCCACCAGTGGATTGGTTTGGGCCGCTTGCGCGAACGTCCGGGAAAGCAACCCAAGGTACACAGCCCCCGCCGCCAAGACCCCGACCATTGTGGTTCCTGACGAATGGCAAACCGTTTGCCATGGCCCGTTCATGCGTGTCACCTGCATACAACTTAATGCAGGTCACCGCATGGCGCAAGGAGGGCACATCAAAAGCACGCCCGACGACGGCAACGGAGAATCCAGCGCCGAAAACTCAGCCACGGTAACTGGCTGATGACGTGGGTGTTTCCCACAGTTGTACTTCCACGACCGGCAATCCCTTCGATCGCGCGTGGTTGAAAATAAGTTTCGCAATGTTCTCGGCGGTGGGATTTTCGTCCATGGTGTAGAACACTTCCCCACGCTGCTTCAGCACCGGCACAATCGGATCGTCCTTGTGCAGCAACATCCGATGATCGAGAGTTTCGTCGATCCAGTTCTTGATCGTCTCCTTGATCCCGGCGAAATCGTGCACCATCCCGCGCGCATCCAGCTTGTCGGCCTCGATGTGCACCTCCACCCGCCCGTTGTGGCCATGCAAATGCCGACACTTCCCGTCGTAGTTCAGCAACCGATGCCCGTAACAAAACTCGATGTGCTTCGTCACCCGAAACATGGTTCATACCCCCGCAATCAACCGCCCGCCATCCACCATCAACGTGTGGCCGGTGATAAAATCGCTGCCCTCGATGAGAAACAGAACGGAGTTGACGATGTCCTGCGGCGAGCCGATGCGCTTGACGACCGTCGCCTCAACCACTTCCTGCCTCTCCTCCTCCGTCAGATCCGGCGGAAGCAAGATCGGGCCCGGCGCGATGGCATTGACCTGCACCTTCGGCCCGAGCGCCTTGGCCAGTGACTTGGTCAGGCAGATCACGCCCGCCTTCGAAACGCAGTATGGCAAATAATTCGCGTACGGCCGGATCGCCGACCAGTCGGCGAACGTAATAATCTTCCCATCGATCCCCCGCGCCTTCATGCGCCGCCCGATTTCGAGCGCAAACAGGAACGGCCCTTTCAGGTTTGCATCGATGTGGAAATCCCAATCCTCTTCGGTGAGCGTGTCGAACGGCGTCTTCTTGTACACCGCCGCGCTGGTCACAAGGACGTGGATGTCGCCAAAATGTTTCACGGCCTTGTTGACCGCCGCTCGCACCTCGCGCGCACTGGCTTGGTTCGCCTTCACCGCGATGGCGTCCACGCCAAGTGCTTTGATCTCCCCCACCACCTGTCGCGCGTCCCCCGCCGACGTGTTGTAATGCACCACGACATTGGCCCCGTGTCGCGCCAGGCCGAGCGCAATTTCCCGCCCGACCCGCTTCCCTGCGCCCGTCACCAGTGCCGTCTTGCCTCTCAGCTTCATCGCGAACCAGCTTACCGAAGCCTCACCGACGCCTGCAAGGGAAAGAAATTGAACAACGGCCGAAGACCGGCTACAGTGGGCACATGAAAGCCAAACTCTTCGCTTTGTTCATGGTCTTGGCCCTCGTTCTCCCCTTCCGTGCCATGGCCGATACCGAAGACATTCCGCGTGGCCAGAATGCTCTCCGCAAACTTTGCCGCGGCTTCGCCAATGTCCTGTTCGGCATCGTGGAAATGCCCAATCAGATCACCAAGACCACGGCGGCACACGGCGGTGGCGCTGGTGTCACCTACGGTGTGGGCAAAGGCTTCGCGCGCTGGATGGGACGCGAAGTCACGGGGGTCTACGACGTGGTCACGTTCCCGGTCCCATTTCCACATGGCTACAAGCCGATCATGAAGCCGGAATTCCCCGCGGATGACTATGAGCCGTAGCCTCTGGCTGGCTCTTTGTCTGTTCGGGATCGTCGCCCGGGCGCAAGCCCAACAGGGCGTCGCGATGGGCGACGCCGCCCTCGCCAGATTTGATCTCGACTCCGCGTTGAAGGCCTACCGCGCCGCGCACATCCACGCACCCGATGATTACGAAGCCACATGGAAACTCGCGCGGGCGCTGATCGATACGAGCACCCTTTCGAAGGATGCGGACCAACAGAAGCAGTGTTGCGTCGAAGCCGAGGCACTGGCCCGAATTGCCGTGAAGCTCAATCCGGATGACTCCAAGGGTCACGCGTACCTCGCTGTCGCCGTCGGCAAGCTCGCCCTCTACGAAGGCGGCAAACGCAAAGTCTCCCTCGCCAGTGAAGTGAAAAAGGAGGCCGAACGCGCCGTCAAACTCGACGACAAGGAAGACCTGGCTTATCACGTCTTGGGTGTCTGGAACCGCGAGATGGTCGAGCTCAACTGGGTGCTGCGCAAGTTCGCCGAGTTGCTGTACGGGAAATTTCCCTCGGCGTCTCTGGACGATGCGATCCACGACCTTGAGCGGGCCAGTCAAATCGCCCCACACATCGTTCCCCACCGCGTCGAACTCGGTATCACGCTGGCCGCTGCCCACCGGTGGCAGGAAGCCAACGATAATCTGGAAGCCGCGCTCGCCATGCCCCGGGCATGGGTCACCGACGACTATTATTGGAACCTCGCCCGCCAAAACCTTTCGCGGGTCAAACCCCATCTGAACTGACCGACCGATGCCTAAGCCTCCCGCGCAAGTTCTCAGCGTTACCGACCTGACGCGACGCGTCAAGGACCTCCTCGAAGAGAAGTTTCCGAGCTTGTGGGTCGAAGGTGAGGTTTCCAATTTCCGCTCGCCGTCTTCCGGCCACGTCTATTTCACGTTAAAGGACGCCAACGCCCAACTGGCCGTTGTGCTGTTTCGTGGCGTCGCCGCCAAGGTCGGATTTCCACTCAAAGACGGACTACAGGTCATCGCGTTCGGCGATGTCAGCGTCTATGAGAGGAGCGGCCAGTACCAACTCGTCGCCCGCCAGCTCTTGCCGAAAGGTCTGGGCGCGCTGCAACTCGCCTTCGAAGAACTCAAGCAGCGCCTCGCAAAGGAGGGTCTGTTCGACGCGGCGCGCAAGAAACCGATTCCCACCCTTCCCCAGCGCATCGGCCTGGTTACCTCACCCACGGGCGCGGCCATCCGCGATTTCCTGAATATCATCAACCGCCGTTTCCCCAACGTGCACATCGTCATTAATCCCGTGCGGGTGCAGGGCGATGGCGCTGCGAACGAAATTGCCGCTGCCATCGACGAATTCAACGCGTTGCATGCCGCTGGCCGTTTGCCCCTCGACGTGCTGATCGTGACCCGCGGTGGCGGCTCGCTTGAGGATTTGTGGGCATTCAATGAAGAAGTGGTCGCCCGCGCGCTGGCCCGCTCAAAAATTCCCACCATCTCCGCGGTTGGCCACGAAATCGACTTTACCATTTCCGATTTCGTCGCGGACCTTCGTGCTCCAACCCCCAGCGCTGCCGCGGAACTGGTCGTGAAAGCCAAGGACGAATACGCCCGACAGATCAAACAGTATCAGGCACGGCTGCAAAAAGACCTGCGGCTACAACTCGCTGAAGCCCGCCAGCGTTTCTCGACGCTCGCGTCCAGCTACGTGTTCCGCCGCCCCACCGAGACCATTCGACAATACCAGCAGCAGCTTGACGATTACGCTCATCGACTCCGTCGCGCTCCCGGCGCGACCGTGGCGGCGCATCGCGCCCGCTGGGAAACCGTCGCCGAGAAGTTCAAGTTGCTCGGGCCGCAAGCCCTTCTCGTTAGCTGGCGACAACGTCTCGGTTCCCACGAACAACGTTTCCAAGCTGCTTGGGCACGATCCACACAGGCAACCCGCCACCGCCTCGGCCAGGCCAGCACCAAACTGGATCTTCTCAGCCCCAACGCCACGTTACAACGCGGTTACAGCATCACGGTCGTCCCCGAGACCGGACGCATTGTCCGCAGCGTAACCCACGTCCAACCAGGCACTAACATTTCGACCAAGGTGCTTGATGGCACCTTCGGCTCTGTGGTATCTTTAACGCCGGACGCAGGATGAAACCGAAGAAAAAGAGTGCCGCGCCCGTTCTGGACAGGAACGCGTTGACGTTTGAGCAAGCCATTGATCGCCTCGAGAGAATCGTGGCCGACATGGAGGCCGCCGAATTGCCTCTCGAGGATGTCCTGAAGAAATACGAAGAAGGCACCCGTTTGGTCCGCTTCTGCAACCAAAAGCTGGAGGAAGCGGAAAAGAAGATTGAGGTTTTGACCAAGAAAACCGATGGATCCGTCGCCTTGGAACCGTTCGAGACGGAGCCGGACGGCAGCGAAGACGACAAGCCTGATGATGAAGGCGGCAAGCTGTTCTGACCCACAAGGAGAGCGACATGGGACGTTATCTCGACATGATTAACACGCCGGCGGATGTGAAGCTGCTCACGCTGGACCAGCTTCAAACGCTGGCACAGGAAATCCGCGACGAGCTGATCACCGTGCTCAGCAAGACCGGCGGCCACCTCGGTCCCAACCTCGGGGTCGTCGAACTGACCATCGCCCTGCACCGGGTCTTCGAATCACCGAAGGACCGGTTTGTGTGGGATGTCAGCCACCAGGTGTACGTGCACAAATTACTCACCGGTCGGCGTGAGAATTTTAACAAGATTCGCCAGTCCGGTGGCCCGATGGGATTCGCCTTCCGCTCCGAGAGCCCGTACGACTGTTTCGGGGCCGGCCACGCTGGCACGGCGCTTTCCGCGGCGCTCGGCATGGCCGCGGCCCGTGACCACGCCAAGACCGACGAGCACGTGGTCTGCATCGCGGGTGATGCTGCGCTCACCAACGGCATTACCTACGAGGCTCTCAACAACATTAAGAACTCCACCAAGCGCCTGATCGTTATCCTGAACGACAACGAGTGGAGCATCGCCAAGAACGTCGGCGCCATTTCCGATTACCTCAACCGAATCGTCCGTCACCCATCCTACGCCGCCGCCCACAAGCGGATGGAGCATTTTCTGGGTCGCTTGCCCCGTGGCGCAGAGTTGGCGCAGATCGGTCACAAGGTCGAAGAGGCTGTCAAAGGCATTATCGTGCCCAGCTTGCTCTTCGAAGAGTTCGGCCTCCGTTACATTGGCCCGATGGACGGCCATAATACCGCCCTGCTGATCGACACGCTGCAATGGGCCAAGAAGCAGGACGTGCCCGTTCTCCTCCACATCCTCACCAAGAAGGGCAAGGGGTACGAGAAAGCCCTCGAAGACCCCCAGACGTTCCACGGGTGCGGACCGTTCGACATCGCCACGGGCAAATCGCCGGCGAAGAAGGAAGGTGCCCCGCCCAATTACCAGGATGTCTTTGCGGACGCCCTCGTCCGGTTCTGCGACGTGAACAGCAAGCTCGTCGGCATTACCGCCGCCATGCCCAGCGGCACGAGCCTGGGCAAGTTGCAAAAGGCCAAACCGGATCGGTATTTCGATGTCGGCATTGCCGAGGAGCACGCGGTCATTTTCGCCGGGGGCATGGCGACCATGGGGTACCGGCCCGTCTGCGCGATCTACTCGACGTTTCTCCAGCGCGCGTACGATTGCATCATCCACGACGTCGCGCTGCAGAACCTGGACGTGATCTTTGCCATGGATCGAGCCGGCCTGTCGGCCAACGACGGCCCCACACACCACGGTGTGTTCGATATTGCCTACGCGCGATGCATTCCACGCGCCATCCTGATGGCGCCCAAGGACGAGGATGAATTGGTCGACATGCTCTGGACCGCGCTGCAGAACCACGGCCCGATCTTTGTCCGTTATCCACGCGGCGCCGGCGAGGGCGTTCCCATCAAAGAACGGCCCGCCATCCTGCCACTCGGCAAGGCCGAGGTGCTGCAGCACGGAACCGATGTCGCCGTGTTCTTCTATGGTGCGGTGTCGAAGATGGCTCATGAAACCGTCACGGCATTGCAGGCGGAAGGTTTGTCCGTGGCCCTCATCAACGCCCGATTCTGCAAACCAATCGATCGCGACGTCATTGAGAAATACGGACGCATCTGCAAGGTGTTGTGCACAATCGAAGACCACGTGCTCATGGGCGGATTCGGCAGCGCCGTGCTCGAAACACTGGATGACCTGCGGATTGATACGCCGGTGGCCCGTGTCGGTTGGCCCGACAACTTTATCGAACACGCCAGCAGCAACAAGGATCTGCAGGACAAGTACGGATTGAATTCCAAGACGGCCATCGCCAAGGTGAAGGACTTGCTGCTGGAAGCCTCCGAAGAGCGGGCCAAACCACCGCAGTTTCGCGTGTTGGGCGCCACCGCCCGAACAGCGTAACGCAGCCTCTATCACAACCATGTGAATCTCATGGCTGCCGCCCTGCGCGCCAGGCTCGACACGCAACTTGTGGCCTGTGGCCTGGCCGATAGCCGGGAGAAGGCCAAGCGGCTGGTTCTCGCAGGAGCCGTACGCGTCAACGGCCAACTCGCTCACAAACCCAGCGAACTGGTTGATGATCACGCCATCCTTGTCGTCGAGGCAGCGGAGAAATATGTCGGTCGCGGAGGCCACAAGTTGGAACAAGCACTCGACCGGTTCCATATCTCGTGCGACGGCCTCGTTTGCGCCGACCTCGGTGCTTCCACGGGAGGATTTACGGATTGCCTGTTACAACGCGGCGCCGCGCGCGTCCATGCGGTCGATGTTGGCAAGGGACAGCTCGACTGGAAACTGCGCCAGAACCCACGCATCGTCGTCCACGATGAGATTAATGCGCGTCACCTGACGACGCGTGATCTTGGTGAGCTCGTTGATCTTGTGACGATCGACGTCTCGTTCATTTCGCTGACGAAAGTGCTGCCATCGGCCGTCTCCATGTTGAAACCCGGCGGCACGCTCATTGCCCTCATCAAACCGCAATTTGAGGCCGGAAAAAAGCTCGTGAAAAAAGGCGGGGTTGTGCGAGACTCACGCGTGCACGAGGCCGTGACCAATATGATCCAGGAGTTCGCCACACAGACGCTGGGGCTGACGCAGGTGGGAGTGACGGAATCACCCCTGCTCGGCCCGGCCGGCAACAAGGAATTTCTCATCGCCCTGCGCAAACCGTGAAATCGCGTATTCCCAAGACGGTTGGTGTCGTCGTGCACTCGGGCAAGCCCGAAGCCCGGGGCCGTCTCCTGGAGCTTCTGACCGTGCTCCGTGAACATCACGTCGCCGTCTCTGCTGGAACGTGAAGCGGCCGCTCTCGCCGGCAAGCCCAAGCTGGCTCGCCTGCTGCGGGCAATTGGAAGGGCTGCCGACATGGTGATCGTACTCGGGGGCGACGGCACAATCCTCCGCGTCGCTCGCGAACTGGAGGGACCGGCCACCCCGATCCTCGGCGTGAACCTGGGCAACCTGGGGTTCCTGACCAGTGTTCATGGCGACCGTCTCCAGGGTCCTGTCCGCGATATTTTGCGCGGCCAGTACGAAATCAGCCAGCGGCACACGCTCCAAACCACCCTGATTCGCAGCGGGAAGCGCCGGGCCGCCCACCGCGCGCTGAATGACGTGGTGGTTTCCCGCGGGGCGCTGTCCCGCATCGTCCGGTTGCGATTATTTGTCGACGGCGAGTTGTTGACAGAATATGTCTGCGACGGCATGATATTCGCCACGGCAACGGGCTCGACGGCGTATTCATTGAGTGCGGGTGGGCCGATTTTGGTGCCGACGTCGCGGGCACTGATTATTACGCCCATCTGTCCGCACGCGCTGAGCAACCGCTCCGTCATTGCGGGGGAGAACTCGGTCATTCGCTGCCAGGTGGCCGAGGCGGCGGCGGAGTTGCTGCTGACAGTCGACGGACAAGTGCAATTACGGATGGAAGTGGGCGATGAAGTCGAAGTTCATCGGTCCCCTCAAACTGTGCAGCTGGTCACACCGAAGGATCATTCGTATTTTGAAGTGTTGCGAGAGAAACTGAAATGGAGTGGAGCCAATGTCTAACGGACCCAAAGCTTCTCCATCGAAAATCACGTCGCTGCTGAATGCCGATGCGATCCGACTGGAGCTACAAAGCCGCCAGAAAGTTCCCGCATTGCGTGAGGTGGCCGAGTTGCTGGCCCAAAGCAAGTGTGTGGGTAATTTTGAAGCCTTCTTCAACGAAATCCTCCAGCGGGAGCGCGTCAGCAACACAGCACTGGGCCACGACGTCGCCATTCCTCATGCCCGGACGGACCAGTGCTCGGACATTTTGATTGCCGTCGGGCGCAGCCGTGAGGGTGTCGATTTTGAGGCAAAAGACGGTCAACCCGTACGGTTGATTTTCTTGATTGGCACACCCAAACAAATGGTCACGGATTATCTTCGCGTCGTGGGCACACTCGCGCGCCTCCTCCGTCAGGACGAACTTCGCCAGCAGTTGCTTGAGGCGCCCGACGCCGCTGCGTTCATCAAGATCATCGAAGCCGCCGAATCGTAAGGGTCGATAGTCAACGGTCCGACTTTACGCGTGCTGAGAGGCGAGATACCGCTCGGCATCAATCGCCGCCGCACACCCTGTCCCCGCCGCCGTAATGGCCTGACGATACACACGATCCACGCAATCTCCGGCAGCAAACACGCCCGGCACATTTGTGGACGTCCCCTTCTTGCAGATTATGTACCCCTGCTCATCCCTGTCGATCTGGCCGCGGAACAGCCCCGTCGACGGTTCATGACCGATCGCCACGAACACACCCGCGCAGGGCAGGTCCGACGTCGCACCGGTCTTGAGGTTCTTGAGTTGCACACCCGTGACCATGTCCTTGCTGACATCGTACACATCCGTGACCGCGGAATCCCACACCGGCTGAATCTTGGGATTGGATAGCGCCCGCTCGGCCATGATCTTCGACGCGCGAAGCTGGTCGCGCCGATGCACCAAATAGACCTTCGAGGCGAAATGCGTGAGATACGTTGCCTCTTCGCAGGCCGAGTCGCCTCCGCCAACAACCACCAGTTCCTTGCCGCGAAACATGGGCAATGCCCCGTCGCATGTCGCGCAATAGGTCACCCCTTTGCGTTCCAACAGTTCCTCGTTCTTGATCCCCAAGTGCCGATGCGAAGCGCCCGTTGTGATGATCACGCTCCTGGTCTCGATGATCTCCTCGTCCAACCACAGCTGGAACGGTCGACGACTGAAATCCACCTTTGTTACGGTCACACCGTATCGGGTCTGTGTGCCGAAGCGCTCCGCCTGCTTTTGCATCCGCACCATGAGATCTGTCCCGTCGATCCCCTCAGGAAACCCGGGATAGTTCTCCACGACGCTCGTGGTCGTCAGCAAACCACCGGGCTGTTCTCCCGTCAGCAACAGCGGCTTCAGATTCGCCCGTGCCGTGTACAGTGCCGCGGTCCAACCCGCGCAGCCAGAACCGATAATGACGACATTTTCCATGTGTGATGTTCCGTTCTCCGAGATAGGATGCACGAGACTAACGGGAAGTTGCGGGAGCGGTCAACGCCGAACCTGCGGCAAGGCCCATGGATTAGGGGCGTCCGTGTCCCCGCGGAACTGGCGTCTTGTTGCCGTCGCGCTGAAGTTGCTCAGCCATGATGATCGCTCGGGCAACATCCACCAGCTTGCGGTTTTCATTACGGGCGGTCTTTTGAAGCTTAAGGTAGGCGGCTTCCTCATCCATTTTGGTCTGCCGCATGAGAATACCTTTGGCGCGCTCGACGATCTTCCGCGACTCCAATGCTTCCTTCATCTGCCGAATTTCGGCAGCCATCTCCTTGGATTTCTCCGAGCTGGCCAATGCCAGTTCAATCGCCGGCTTGAGCTGCTCGCCGGTGAATGGTTTGACGAGATACGCATTGACCCCGGCTCCAACCGCCTCACTCCCCAGACCCGCTTCGGAGTGGGCGCTGAGAACGATAATCGGCGTGGGACACCGGTCCCGGATCTGACGGGCGGCTTCCAAGCCGTCCATCTTGGGCATGCGGATATCCAGTATAATTAAGTCCGGATTCGCCTCGCGAGCCAGCGCTACAGCCTGCTGCCCGTCCCCCGCCTCGCCAACGACCGTGTGCCCCGTCGCTACCAGTATCTTCCGCAACACCATCAGCGTCAGACCGTCGTCGTCAGCAATGAGGACTCGAAGAGATTTCATCTGTCTCCAAACTTCTTCTCGCGCTTCGTGGCTGTATCTTAGAACGGCTACGGGCAAAGTCAAGCTCGTGTGGCGGCCAGCGCCGACGGGACACGCGCGCCTGGCCCCGGCCCATGCGGAACAATCTCAAACCGCAATTCCGCGCGAATACCTCCGTCACGAGAATCGATCCGCAAATGGCCACGAAGATTGACTTGCGCCAATTGCGCCACAATGTTCATCCCCTGCCCCTCACGCTCCCGCCAGTCGTTGCCGTCTGCAAACCCACCCCCGTTGTCGGCAACCACCAGTTCGATCAGGCCACCCTGTTGTCGGCACTGAATTCGGGCACGCAACGGCTGCCCCCGGGGAGATCGACCGTGCACGAAGGTATTGGAGACCAACTCGTTCACGATCAACGCGAGTGGGACGGCTTGCTCGGCCCCGAGCCACACGTGGTCGACATCCACCGTAACGTCCGGCATCCCGTGCGTCCCCGTCGCCGAACCAACCAGCATGTGCACGATGGTCGTGATCAATGCGTTGACGTCCACCTTTTCCGGCGTTTCTTCGCTCAACAAGTTGTGGACCTGGGCAATCGCCTGGATTCGCGTGATCGCCGTCTGTAGAAGTCCCCTCGATGACTCGATTGGGACGGACTCGGCCTCCAATTGCAGAAGACCCGACACCATCTGCAGATTGTTCTTGATCCGGTGGTGGGCTTCCTCAATGAGCAACTGGAGAAGCTTGTTCTTGCGCTCGAGGTCTTTCAACAACTGCGCGTTGTCGATCGCCACCGCCGCGCGGCTGGCAAACGCCTCCATCAGTTCCAGGTTGGCCGCCGTAAACTCCGCCGCGTTCTCTCCGTGTCGCGTCAGGCTGAGTGCGCCGATCAGCTGGTTCCGCGAGATCAACGGAACTACCAACGCGGACCGGACGTCCGACTCACGGAGCACCGCGCTGTACCCGTGCGCCTTGACTTCTTCACGAGTAAAAATCCGCCCCTGCCGGGTCGGGCGAATCTGCCCAAAGAGCCCGCGGGTTGCCGGATACGGCACGCCAATGAGTTGGGTGAAATTGGCGCTGGCTGCCACAGTTTCCACCTGTTCCGACGCCTCACTGTAATGGGAAATGTACGCTGCATCCGCTCGAAGCAACGTCGCCGCGCGCTGCAGGATCCGTTGGAGCAACAGTTCCAGTTCCAGTTGTTGCGCGCTGCCGCTGCTGATGTCCACCAACGCCGCCAGTTTCTCGTTTTCCCGCAGTTGCTTTTGATACAGCCGTGCGTTGGCAACCGCAATCCCCAGCTGGTTTCCCATGGCCGTGACCATTTCCACCACCTCGGTCGTGAATTCCAGCTCCTGCCGGTTCAACAGGCCGAGCGTACCGAGTATTTCCCCTTTCGTTTTGACCGGCACCACAATCGTCGACCGGAAGCCGTGTCGTGCAGCGGGGGATGGCGCCGCGGGTGTCCGAATTGTCATATCGTCCACCACCACGGTTTGCCCCGACGCGGCAACGAAACCAGGCACAGCCTCACCCCACTTCAGCGTACGAATGTCGGCGACCAATTCATCCGGCAATCCGGACTGCATGTACAGGTGAAGCGCCTGTTGTTTCGCGTCCGCCAAGTGGATCGCGCCGCCACTCATTCCCGTGCTTTCCAGGGCGACCTCAAGAGTGTTACGGGCAATCTCGTCAATATTCAGGGACGAGTTGGCCACCTCGGCCAACGTCGTGAGCGCCCCCAGTTGCTGATTCCGTCGAAGTAACTGTTGGTGGCGCTGTCGCGCCTGCGTAATATCACGGACGACAAACTGAACCTGGGTCACCTGCTCTCCCTCACGAGAAAATACACTGCCGTTACATTGGAGATCGATCCACACCCCGTCCTTGCGCCGAAATCGGTATTCCAGATTGTGAATCGGCTCTCCCCGCAACAAGCCGTCAACCGCGCGCCAGACGATATCGATGTCTTCCGTGTGCACGTGCGCCATTAGATCCGTCCGCGCCACGTCGGAAAGCCGGTATCCGAACACCCGGGAGAACGCGTTGTTGGCGAACCGCAACCGCCCCAAGGAATCGGCGATATAAATCGCATCGTCCGAGTTTTCCACCAAGGCCCGGTATTGTTCCTCACTCGCCCGCAAATCCGTTTGCAACTGGGCGTGCACCATGGCGTTGCCAATCTGGTTGCTGACGGCCTCGATCAGATCCACGTCGGGTTCGTCGAATTTGCGCTTCTGGTACGTCCCCAACCCCAACACACCAACGACGTACCCGTGCGCCCGAATGGGAACCAGCACCGCGGACTCAAATCCAGCCCGTACCGCTTCGGAACCCGTGCCTCTCGGGTTTACCGGGAAATCGTCGATGACACGGGCCTCCCCATTGAGCACGGCGTCGATGACCTCCGTGCCCTTTTGCAGGATCGCGATTTTGGGCACAAAGGTTTCGCTCAGGCCGCGGCAGGCGAACAGATGAAGGGCCTGATCCGTATCCTGCCAGATGTATACAGACCCCGCGTCCACCTTCATCACGGCCAGCACAGAGTCCAGTGCGTTGTCCGCGATCTCCTTGAGATCAAGGGTCCGGTTGACAGCATCGGAGACGAAATTGATCGCCGTCAGTCGCGGGTCACGCAACGGCTTCGATCCGGATACCGTGCCATCAGGAATTTTCATCGTCAGCCGGCCACCTCTATTCTATAGCAGAAAAGCAGTGATTTTTCACCACATTCTCTCGATAATGTCGACCAGCCTTATGAATGCACCCGACAAACTCGAAGAGATCTTTCGTCTCCAAGAACAGCTTAATAAGCGAATCGGCGTCGACACGGCCCATATGACCGATGAGCAGCGGCAGCAGTGGGTGTTGAACTACTGCCGGGCGTTGACCCAGGAGGTCGCCGAATTGACGGACAGTGTGCCGTGGAAATGGTGGGCCAAGTACCAGAAGTTCGATAAACAGAATGCCCGTGTTGAAGTCATCGATCTGCTCCACTTCCTCATTTCCATTGCGCAGGTCCTGGAGATGACCCCTGCCGACTTCTACGATGCCTATGCCAAGAAACATCAGGTGAATCTCGCCCGACAGGACAGCGGTTACCACACCAAAGACGAGCACGACAGCAAGCACATCTGACGCGACAATCTGCGCCACAACCGCTCTATCCTTGTCAGCCAGATCCCAAACTGGCTCTTCATAAAATGACAACGGCCTCCCACCCAGGGAGGCCGCGCCGTTTCCAACTGTTGTCCCGAGACCGCTACGAGACGGAGGCGACTTGTTCCTTCTTCTCGTCCGCCTTCGTCTCTTTGGTCTTTACTTCTTTGGACTTCGGCTCTTCTGCCTTCTTGCCCGTTTCCGGTTCGGGCGTGGCCGTCACGGTGCCCGTCCATTCGAGAATGGCTACATGCGCGGCGTCTCCCAGTCGCTGTCCGACCCGGACAATCCTGGTATAACCGCCGTTGCGGTCACCGTGTTGCTTCCCAATCTCCGCGAATAATTTTGTGACCGCCGGCTTATGTCGCAGAAACGCCAAGGCCTCGCGTCGGTGGTGCAGCGTGCCTTTCTTGGCCAGGGTTACCATCTTGTCCGCATACCGGCGGGCCACCTTGGCCTTGGCGACCGTCGTCGTAATCCGGCTGTATTCGATCAGGCTGCACACGAGGTTGGCCAGTGTGGAGCGCCGATGCTGGGATTTCATCCCCAACTTGGCTGTTCGTTTTCGGTGTCGCATGGCGATGTGTCCTCCCTCTGCCCAGCCCTACTCGGGCACCGGTATTGCACCGGACAGGACCGCCTCAACGCCCTTGTTGGCGTCGGGCGCTTCCAGTAATGCCGCATCGAACTTCATGCCCAGGGTAAGCCCCAACGCCGACAATTTCTCTTTGATCTCGTTGAGCGATTTCTTCCCGAAATTCCGGTACTTGAGCATTTCTTGTTCGGTCTTCATTGCCAGCTGGCCGACGGTCGTAATGTTGGCGTTGTTCAAACAGTTGGCCGCACGCACGCTAAGTTCGATCTCGTTGACACTCATATTGAGAACCTTCCTCAGCTTGGCCTGCTCGGCGCTGACTTTCTCACCGGCTTCCTCGAACTCGACCACGATGTTCTTGTCGTAATCGCAGAACACATCGAGATGGTGTCGCAGAATGTTTGCGGACTGGACCATCGCGTCTTCCGGGGTGATGCGTCCATCTGTCCACACCTCGATGATGAGCTTGTCGTAATCCGTACGCTGTCCGACACGGGTGTCCTCCACGCTGTATCGCACGCGGCGAACCGGCGAAAACAGCGAATCAATCGCGATCACCCCGATGGGTTGCTCGGGCTTCTTGTTTTCCTCCGCCGGGCAGAAGCCGCGTCCCACTTTGATTTCCAATTCGATCTCAAAATGCATCTTCTTGTCGAGCGTACAGATATGCTGGTCGGGGTTGAGAACTTCGACGACCTGGTCGCTCTTGATGTCCGCCGCCGTGACGGCGCCGTCCTTGTTCGCCACGAGATAGATCACGTGCGGCTCCCGGCTGTGAGACTTCAGCAGCACCTTCTTCAGATTGAGCACGATGTCCGTCACGTCCTCGACAACGCCGGGAACGCTGGTGAACTCATGCGGCGCGCCCTCGATTTTGACAGAACTGATGGCCGCTCCTTCCAAGGAACTGAGCAACACGCGTCGAATCGAGTTCCCGATGGTGTGGCTGTAGCCGGCTTCCAGCGGCTCCGCAATGAATTTGGCATACGTCGGCGTCGCGGTGGCGTCCTCACGCGTCAACCGCTTCGGCATTTCAAATCGACCCAGACGAACTGGCATGGTGTACTTCCTCCTGTGAGCCGGGTTTCCCGCGCTCTAGAATCGCGGACCGACGGCTCGTTGTCGCGCCCGGATTAGGGACGCGGATTCTGGTTATCTAGAATAAAACTCGACGATCAATTGTTCGTTCACGATTGGCTGAATATCGTCCCGCGACGGTATCCGTCCAATCTGCGCTCGCAGGGCATCACGGCTGAATGTAATCCAGTCCGGCACGGGCCGAATCTGCGCGGATTCCAAACTTTTTGCCGCCAACTGCCGCGTCGCCGCGGTGTCGCGGATTTCCACAACATCCCCGGGCTTCACGTTGTACGAAGGCGACGAAACCTTGCGGCCATTCACCCGAATGTGCCCGTGGCTGACCATTTGCCGGGCGAACGGGCGCGTGGTGGCAAACCCGATGCGAAACACAACGTTATCGAGGCGCGTCTCCAGCAATTGCAGCAATGTCTCGCCCGTTACGCCGCGCTTTTTCAGCGCCTTGTTGAACATGCGCCGGAACTGGCGTTCCAACAACCCGTACTGGTAACGCAGTTTCTGCTTTTCTGCCAGGCCGACGCCGTAATCACTTTGCTTGCGGCGGGCCTTCTTCGGGCCGTGTACGCCGGGTGGATACGCGCGGCGCTCCAGATATTTCGACGGGCCGAATATCGGCTGTCCAAATCGTCGGCTGATGCGAACTCGTGGTCCTTTGTATCGTGCCATGGTAACGAAATCTCCTGCTACACGCGGCGGCGCTTCGGCGGCCGGCATCCATTATGCGGGACGGGCGTCACATCCTTGATCACGGTGATATCCAGGCCGATCGCCTGCAACGCGCGAATCGCTGCCTCGCGCCCGGAACCCGGCCCTTTCACCCACACCTCGATTTCCTTCAAACCGTGCGCCATCCCCTGCCGGGCGGCGTCCTGCGCGACCAACTGCGCCGCGTAGGCCGTACTCTTGCGCGAGCCTTTGAAGCCGACGCGCCCGGCGCTCGACCAACCGATCACCCGGCCCTTCAAATCCGTAATCGAAACACAGGTGTTATTGAACGTCGCCATGATATGGGCGATGCCCTGAAACACGTTCTTGCTGTGCTTGGCCTTGACAACCTTCTTCGCGACCTCGCCCTCGGCCAATGCTTCCGCAGCCGTGGTGGGCACCGTGGGTGCCCCCGCTGCGGCCGGTGCGGCCGCATCGACGGCGGCTTCTGGTTTTGAGGCGGGCGTGCCTGCCTCGGCGGCCGGTTTCGCTTTCGGTTCTTCGGATTTCTTGGGTGCTTCTTTAGCCATTGTGCTCCTTCAAATTTCCCTTGCGATCAAACCTTGCCGGTCTTCGCTTCCTTGCTGCGAACGACGCCGACTGTCTTACGCGGGCCCTTGCGGGTGCGCGCGTTGGTGGACGTGCGCTGGCCGCGCACCGGCAAGCCCTTCTTGTGCCGGATCCCGCGGTAGCAATTGATGCTCATGAGGCGCTTGATGTTCGTTTGCACTTCCCGTCGCAAATCGCCTTCGATGCGAAAGCCCTGCAACACCGTCGTCAGGTGCGAGAGCTGTTCGTCGTTCAGGTCTTTCGCCCGCACATGCGGATCCACGCTCGCTTTCGCGCATACCTGGAGCGCGGTCGTCGGCCCGATACCATAAATGTAGCGAAGCGCGATCCCGATTTGTTTCTGGTCCGGTACTTCCACACCAATCAAACGTGCCATGCCGATACCTCTAGCCTTGACGTTGTTTGTGCCGCGGGTTGGTGCAAATCACGCGCACCACTCCCTTGCGCCGCACCACTTTGCAGCGTTCGCACAACCGTTTTACGGAAGGTTTTACTTTCATGTTTGTCCTGCCTGTTTACTGCTCTTTCTGCCGAAACGTAATTCGGCCCTTGCTCAAATCGTATGGTGACATCTCGATCATCACCTTGTCGCCGGGCAGCAACCGGATAAAATGCAGCCGCATCTTACCCGAAATATGCGCCAGAATACGATGCTTATTCGGCAACTCCACCCGAAACATCGTGTTCGGCAGCAACTCGACTACCGTGCCTTCGACTCGTATGGGCTCTTCTTTAGCCACGTCAAAATCTCGGCGTCTCCATCCGTTACCAGAACCGTATGCTCGAAGTGGGCGCTGGGCGCCCCATCGGCCGAAACCACGGTCCAACCATCGCTCAACATCATCACATCACTCGCACCTGCATTGATCATCGGCTCAATCGCCAATGTCATTCCCGGCTTCAATTTCGGGTCGGGCCCCGAACCCACGTAGTTCGGGATTTGCGGTTCTTCGTGCATCTTCCGACCTACTCCATGCCCGACAAATTCTCTCACGACAGAAAACCCGTTCGACTCGACCAGGGTCTGGACTGCCCGCGAGATATCGGAAACTCGATTTCCCGCCCGCGCCGCCGCAATCCCCGCGTACAACGCCCGTTCGGTCACCTGCAGCAACTGTTGGGTCCGACCTTCCACCACTCCCACGGCGACCGTGGTCGCGTTGTCTCCCACAAACCCATTCACGACGATTCCCACATCCAGGCTCACGATGTCGCCATATTGGACTCGACGCTGGCTCGGGATGCCGTGAACCACTTCTTCGTTCACCGAGACGCAAATATGTCCCGGGTAACCTTTATACCCGAGAAACGGACTCTTCCCGCCCAGCTTTTCAATCAACCCCGCGGCCACGTTATTCAACTCCGCGGTCGTGCGCCCCGGTTGGACCTCACGCGCCACGGCATTCAGGATCTGTGCGGCCGCGTTGCATGCAACCCGCATTCGTTCAATCTCTTCTGGCGTCTTGATAACAATCACGACCGCAGTAATCCCACAATGTCTGCAAACACCTTATCCTTCGGCTGGCCGCCATCGACACGCTTCAAGATACCTGCCTTCTCGTAGTAGCCCACCACGTCCAGCGTTACTTGCCGATAAACCTCAAGCCGTTTCTGTACGGTCTCCGCCGTGTCATCGGCGCGCTGCGTCAGCTTGCCACCGCATCGGTCGCACATCCCACTCTGCCGCGGGGGCACAAACCTTCGATGATACAACGCGCCGCATTTTTCGCAACTCTGTCGTCCCAGCACACGTTCCAGGATATCGGCCTCGCTTGCATCCAGGAGAATGGCCGCGGTCAGGGGCATCCCTCTGTCTTGGAGCACCCTGTCGAATGCTTCCGCCTGGGTTCGCGTCCGCGGAAACCCGTCGAAGATAAATCCGCCGACCGATCCCCGCTCGTCAAGCAACAAGCGCACGACCGCTATCGTGATCTCGTCGGGCACCAGTTGCCCTTTGTCAATGAACTGCTTCGCCGCGTCGCCAATCGGGCCACCCTTGCGGATCGCCGCCCGAAACATCTGACCGGTCGACACATGCGGCACGCCGAGCGCCGCGCTCAACGCCATCGCCGCCGTGCCTTTGCCTGACGCTGGCGGTCCCAAAAATACAATACGGTGGTGACTCATCGTCACCTTCCCCGGCCGTCAGAACCGGGCCCTCAATCGGCCTTTCCGCAAGAACCCGTCGTAATGACGCATCACCAGATGCGACTCGACCTGACGCATCGTGTCCAGCATGACGCCAACGTTAATGAGCAGGCTCGTTCCACCAAAGAAGCTCGCGGTCAAATACGGCAGCCGAAAGTTGTGCGACAAAATGTACGGGACGACCGCGATCCCCGTCAGGAATACGGAGCCGGCCAGTGTAATGCGTGTCATGGTGTGATCCAGATACTCCGCCGTCGGCCGACCCGGCCGAATCCCCGGGAGGTATCCACCGTACTTCTTCAAATCGTCCGCAATTTGCAACGGATTGAATTGTGTCGCCACCCAGAAATAAGAAAAGAAGAGGATCATCGCGCCGTACACGGTAAGATATAGCGACTCTCCCTCCGTCAGACTGCGCGCCAGATTCTGGAAAAACGGCATCTGCAACATGGAAAAAATTTTTGCCGGAAACAACAGGATCGCCTGCGCGAAAATGATCGGCATGACTCCCGAGTAATTGACTTTTAGCGGCATGAACGTCTGGCCGCCTCCCAGCATTTTGCGTCCCACCATCCGTTTTGCGTACTGAACCGGGATCTTTCGCTCCGCTTCTGTGACCGCCACCACCACTGCCGTTACCGCCACCGCCATTACCAGCAACAAAATCGCATGAAGGGCGTTGAACTGGCTCTCCGGCCCGACAAACAGTCGGAACGCCTGGTTGATGGCCCGCGGCAGACGGTCCACGATGCCTACGGTGATGATAATCGACATCCCGTTGCCGATTCCCCGCTCGGTGATCTGTTCGCCGATCCACATCAACAGAACCGTGCCGCTGGTAATGGTCAGCACCGTCAACAACTCGAAACCGACTCCGGGATTGACCACCAATACACCCGTGAAGCCGGTAAACATTTGCTCCGGATGTTCGAACGCCTTCGCCAACAACCAGCTTTGAACGATGCACAGCCCCACCGTCATGTAACGCGAATACTGGATCAACTTCGTCCGGCCCGACTCGCCTTCCTGCTTGAGTTTCTCCAGCGACGGTATGGCTGCCGGCAACAACATCATAATGATCGACGCGCTAATGTAGGGCATCACACCCAGCGCGAACACCGCGCATTGCTGCAGGCCGCCCCCGGTCATCATGTCCGCCAATCCCATGAAGCTGCCGCCTACCCGCTGCTGGATCTGCGCCATGTATTGGTTTAACTCCGAGGGATCCACCCCCGGGCAGGGAATGTTCGCGCCCAATCGCGCGATCGCGACCATACCCAGCGTAAACAGGATGCGACGCCGTAGTTCGGGAATCTTCCAGCAGTTGAGGAATGCGGAGAACATGGGTCGTCAGCGATTGCGCGTCACTTCTCTCCTGCGGGTGCCTTCGGTGCTGCGGCCGGCGGCGCCGGCTTGTGATGGATACTTCGTAGTGGCAGGTCTTCGCATTGGCCACCGGCTTGGGTGATCTTTTCCCGCGCCGACGCGCTAAACCTCTGGGCCCTGACAGTCAGCTTCTTCTTCAGCGCGCCATTGCCGAGCACTTTCACTCCGTCAACAAGCCTGTCGGCCAGTCCCGCCTCCACCAGGGCCTCAGGCGTGACCGTCGCACCATTGTTGAACTCATTCAACTGCTCGACGTTGACAATCGCATAGATCGTCCGGAAGTTCGCGTTGTTGAATCCACGCTTCGGAATACGGCGCAGCAGCGGCATCTGGCCGCCTTCAAACCCCAAACGAACCGTACCGCCGGAACGCGCCGTCTGCCCCTTGCCCCCGCGTCCACTGGTCTTGCCGTGACCCGAACTCTCGCCAATGCCCAACCGTTTCGTGCGGTGCTTGGCACCCGGACGGGGCTTTAAATTGTGCAGTCGCATCGTCATGTTAGCTCACCCGGCGGTGGTGGGTCGGGTCAGCCCACGCACCCGCATGATTTCCTCGCGCGGACGCAGGTTCAGCAAGGCATCAATCGTCGCTTTCACCACGTTGACGGCATTGCTCGACCCCAGCGACTTCGTCAACACGTCACGCACCCCCGCAGCCTCGATGACCGCGCGCACGCCGCCGCCCGCGATAACGCCAGTGCCCGGCGACGCTGGACGCAGTAACACGCGTCCGCCGCCAAAGATCCCGACGATTTCGTGGGGAATCGTCGCGTCTTTCAAATTCACAAATACCATGGCCTTCTTCGCCTGATCAGTGCCCTTGCGGATGGCATCGGCAACCTCGTTGGCCTTCCCAAAGCCCCAGCCCACGTGCCCGCGACGGTCGCCGACGACCACCAACGCGCTGAAATGGAATCGACGTCCGCCCTTCACAACCTTCGCGCTGCGGTTGACGTAGACGACCTTTTCGGTAATTTCACCGCCCTGGCGATCGGTCTCGACTCCCAGTTCCTCGACTACGGCCACCGGCGACGCTTCTTTACCTTTGGACGCGATCGGCTTTGCAATCTTTGGTTTCTTTTCAGGTGCCATATTAGAATTTCAATCCCGCTTCGCGCGCCGCATCCGCCAATGCTTTGACGCGTCCGTGATACCGCAATCCGCCGCGATCAAAAATGACCTCGGTGATGTTCTTGGCTTTCGCCTTCTGCGCCGCGAGTTGGCCAACTTTCTTCGCGCCTTCGACCGTCGCTTTCGTCCCCTTCAAGTCGGAGCCAGCCGTGCTTACAAATGCCAGGGTCACGCCGTTGACATCATCGATCAACTGTACATAGATGTGTTTGCCGGTCATGCAGACACTCATCCGCGGACGCTGCGCCGTGCCGCCCACTTTTTTCCGCAGCCGCAGGTGCCGCCGATATCGCGCTTCAACTCTTGTTCGTGGAATCATAACGTAACACCAAATTAACCGCCAGCGGTCGTAACGGTCTTGCCCGCCTTCCGTCGTACCTGCTCCCCGACGTAGCGGATCCCCTTGCCTTTGTACGGCTCGGGAGGATAGAACTGCCGAATTCGGGCAGCTACTTCCCCGATCATTTGTTTGTCTGGTCCCTCAATCGTAATCTCCGGCTTCTTGTCCTGCGTGTCAGCCACCGAAACCTTCACGCCCTTCGGAATGGCGAAAATAATCGGGTGGGAATACCCCAGGGACATCTGCAAATTTGTCCCCTGCACCGCGGCGCGAAAACCAACGCCCTCCACCAGCAGCTTCTTTACGTACCCCTCATTGACGCCTTTGACCATGTTCGCAATAAGGCTTCGCGACAAACCCCAACGCGACTTGCCGACCCGGTCCACCTGTGTCGTGCTCGCGAGCACTTTGCCATCCTTCACCTCGACCTTGATCGGTGATGGTACGGTCCACTCCAGCTTGCCTTTCGGCCCTTCGACAGAGATCGCCTGGCCCTTCACTTCGACCCTGGTCTTGGCGGGAATCTCAACGGGCTTTTTTCCAATTCGCGACATAATGCGTCACCACACGTAGGCTAACAGTTCACCGCCCAATTTCGCCTTCTTGGCTTCGTGACCGGTCATCACGCCACGCGACGTTGTCAGAATCGATATTCCCATCCCGCCCAGTACGCGCGGAATATCCGTCGAACCGACATACCGCCGCAGTCCGGGACGGCTCACGCGCTTGATTCCAACAATCGCCCGCTCTTTGCCGACGATCTTCAACTGAATCTTTAATACCTGACGGCCGTTCTCCAGCTTCTCCGCATAGAAATCCGCCAGGTATCCTTCGCGCTTCAGCACTTTTGCAATCTCCGCCTTCAGTCGCGAATACGGCACGAGTACGTCCGGCTTGAGCGCGGAGTTCGCGTTGCGAATCCGCGTCAGCATATCGCCAATGGAATCGGTCACGTTCATCAATTCACCAACTCGCCTTCACCACACCCGGGATCTTGCCCTGACTGGCCAGTTCACGAAAGCAAATCCGGCAAATCTTGAACCGCCGGATATACGCATGGCGCCGTCCACAGTTCTGGCAGCGATTGTACTGCCGCGCTTTGAACTTGGCCGGCCGCCGCTGCTTCACTTCCCAGGTAACTTTCGCCATAACTCAATCCTTTAACTGCTGAACGGCATCCCGAGCAATTTGAGGAGCTCCTTGGCCTCGGCATCGGTGTTGGCCGTCGTCACAATCGTCACGTCCATCCCGAGGTTATGCTTGATCTTGTCGAGTTCCACTTCGGGAAAAATCGTCTGGTCCTTCACGCCCATCGTGTAACTGCCGCGGCCATCGAACCCGCGCGGGTTGACCCCGCGAAAGTCGCGAATCCGCGGCAACGCAGCGTTGAAGAACCGCTCCAGAAATTCGTACATCCGCTGACCCCGCAACGTCACCTTTGCACCCACGGGCATGTCCTTGCGGACCTTGAAGTTCGAAATGCTCTTCTTCGCCTTCGTGACCAATGCCTTTTGCCCAGTGAGTGTGGCCAATTCCTGCTGGGCTTCGTTGATCACGTCTTTGTCGTGATTCGCGTTCACTCCCATGTTCACGACCACCTTCTCCACCTTCGGCACCTGCATCCGGTTGGTGTAATGGCCGCCCTTCATGAGCTGCTCCACGACGCTCTTCTTATAATGTTCGTATAGCTGCGCCATATCGCTCACTTATACTTCTGTGGCCGCGGGCGCGGTCCCATGCTTCTTCTTCCGCGCTTCATGGCGATCCTGTTTCATCACTTTCGAAATGTGAATCGGACCTTCTTTGGTAATGATGCCGCCCTTGGGATTGTTCTGACTCTTGCGCAACGCCTTGCTGATCACGTTTATACCCTCGACCAACACGCGTTGCTTTTCGGGAAATGCCGCCAGCACCCGGCCGACCTTCCCTTTGTCCTCCCCCGAAAGCACCACAACCATGTCGTCCTTTTTGACTGCCAGATTCTTCATGGCCTAGAGTACCTCGGGAGCAAGCGAAATAATTTTTGTAAAATTCTTGTCACGCAACTCACGCGCCACGGGACCGAAAATGCGTGTCCCTTTCGGATTCAACTGGTCGTCAATAATCACCACGGCGTTATTGTCGAATCGCACGTAGGACCCATCGTTGCGTCGCAAGGGCGACTTCGTCCGCACCACCACACAGGTCACGACCTCGCCCTTTTTTACGGTCCCATCGGGCGAGGCCTCCTTGACGTGCGCCTTGATGACGTCACCGATCCGCGCATACCGCTTCTGGTGTCCCAGAACGCCGATCGCCCAGGCTACGCGCGCGCCGGTATTGTCCGCCACGTCCAAATGGGTCCGAATCTGAATCATACGTCGACCTTCTCGATCCTCGCGGCCTTCTGCACCACGCCGACCAACCGCCAGCGTTTGAGCTTGCTCAGGGGCCGCGACTCAACGATCCGCACCTTGTCCCCCATACCCGCCTCACTCTTTTCGTCGTGTGCGTAAAACTTCTTGTAGGTCGTCATGACCTTCTGGTAGCGGGGATGACGAACGCGTCGGGCAACTTCGACCACGATGGTCTTTTCCATCTTGTCGCCAACAACTTCGCCCACCAATTCCCGCTTCTTGCTTTCGATTGTCGCTGTCTCCACCATAATAAATCCAAATTGTTCGGCTGTTCGCGTCATCACTTGGCCGGCGTCGTCGCCGGTCGAAGCTGCCGCTCTCTCAATACGGTCTCAAGCCGCGCCATATCCCGTCGCACTTCGCGAATCCGGCTGGGACGCTCGAGACGAGCCGTTTGCTGCTGGAGCCGCAGGTTAAACATTTCCTGCCGAAGATCACGCAGTTTGGCCTGCGCCTCTGCATCTGTCAACTCACGGATTTCTTTGGCTTTCATGTCGTTCGCTATCGCCTTGCTACAAAACGCGTTGCAATTGGCAACTTCGACGCCGCCAGCCGAAATGACTCGCGGGCCAGGACCTCCGTCACACCACCCAGTTCAAACAGCACATTTCCCGGTCGCACGACAACCACCCAGGTCTCGGGTGGACCTTTGCCTTTGCCCATGCGCGTCTCTGGCGGGCGCTTGGTGATCGGCTTGTCCGGAAACACCCGGATCCACAACTTGCCACGCCGCTTCATATTGCGCGATAAGGCGACACGACAGGCCTCGATCTGCGTCGTGGTCACCCACGCGCGCTCCAGCGCCTGCAAACCATATTCCCCAAATGCAACCGAGGCCCCGCGCCACGCGACGCCGGTCCGGCTTCCGCGCTGGGATTTCCGATACTTCACTCTGCTGGGCATCATTGCCATGGTCTTGAAATCCTTCTATCAATTCGTCCGTGCTACGCCGCCGGGCCCGGACCAACGGGCACCGCTGCCGGGGGTTGTACCGCTGGCCGCAGGGGTCGCTCGCCTTTGCAGACCCAGACTTTCACGCCGATCTTCCCGTACACCGTCAGCGCTTCCGCAAAACCGTAATCGATATCCGCGCGCAACGTGTGCAGCGGGATTTTCCCGACGCGATACTTTTCGCGGCGGGCCAGTTCGGCGCCTCCCAACCGTCCACCGCACGCCACCTTGATGCCCTGCGCCCCGAAATCCATGGCGGTCTGCACAGCCTTCTTCATGGCGCGGCGAAAACTGATCCGGCGTTCCAGTTGCAGAGCGATGTTTTCCGCGACGAGCTGGGCATCCGTTTCCGGCGTCTTCACCTCGACGATATCCACGTAGACTTCCTTACCAGTCAACGCGGTCAGTTCTTCCTTCAACTTGTCGATTTCCGCGCCCTTGCGACCGATGACAATCCCCGGGCGCGCGGTCGAAATGGTGATCCGGGCCCGGTTCGCATACCGCTCGATCGCGATTTTCGGTACGGCGGCCGAGGCCAGCTTCTTTTTTACGATTTCCCGGATCTTGATGTCTTCCAACAACAGCGTCGCGTAGTCCTTCTTGTCGGCATACCACTTCGACAGCCAGTCTTTGGTGACTGACACGCGAAAACCTATTGGATTCGTCTTTTGTCCCATAAATTATTGTCCGTCCGTCAATACAATCTGAATATGTGTGGTCCGCTTGATAATCGGTCCCGCGCTGCCTCGCGCCTTGGGCTGCCAACGTTTCAGACGCGGCCCTTCGTTGGCCACCGCTTCCTTCACTGTCAGCGCGTCCGCTGCCAGGCTGGCGTTGTTGGTCGCGTTCGCAATCGCCGATTTCAGCGTCTTCTCGATCATTCGGGCCGACTTCCGCGGAATCGCCCGCAACACTTCCAACGCATTTGATGCGCTCAAACCCTGGATCAGCCGCGTCACTTCGCCCACCTTGTACGGACTCATCCGCGCATATTTAGTTGTCGCTCTCACTTCCATAAATCACATGTACACTTACGAGTTCCTGGCCACGCGGGCAACGTCTCCCGTCTTTAGCGTGACGCCCTCTTTCACCTGTTCGATCAGCGCGCCGCAAATCCGCTGTCGCACTTCCACAATTTTCAATTCCGCCACAACGTGTTCCCCGCGCATCACCACCATCGGCATCCCGATTCGCGCTCCCTGAAGCTGGCCGATATTCAACACTACCAGCCGCAGGTCCGGGTTCACATCGAGCACCGTCGCAGCGCCCAGTCCTCCCTGGGTCTGGCTGTTCGTCGTACGTCCCGAAAGCGACCGATCCGCAGCCTCGAACAGCGCCCTAGTACGGGCTAATTCACCCGCGACGTCTCCTGGCTTTTGCAAGGCTTCGATAAGCCGCTGCACCTGCGCCACCAACCGTTGCCGCTCAACGTCCGCGAGATACAACGCGCGTACGCTCTCGGCCAACTGTCGTTGCGTCTGCGCCGCGTTGTTATCGGCAAAATCAACGCCGAGTGTCTGCGCGCGCAGTTGCGCCTCGCTCCACTTCTTGTGGAACAGCTCGCTCTCGGTCCGTGCGACAGCCAGATTCTCCGTCAACAGCCGAATGATCGTCTCGCGCTGCTCCAAATCCGTCTTGAGACGCTGGTTGTCGGCACCCAGGTTGTTCACCAGCGCACGCAACTCATCGACGGCTGCATTTGTCGCCGCCGATGACAACTGCGCTTCCTCGGCTGCCAACAGCCCTACCGCTATAAAGAACAAGCAAACCGCATAAACTCCCGTTCGTGTGCCAGGTGCGGGCACAACCAACTCCCGGCCGCGCTACTTCGCGACCGCCTTCTCAGTGTGGGCTCCGTGGGCGCGGAACGTGCGCGTCGGCGCGAACTCGCCCAAACGATGCCCGACCATGTTTTCCGTCACGAACACCGGCGTGTGCACCTTGCCGTTATGAACCAAAAATGTGTGCCCTACAAATTCCGGAACAATCATCGACCGCCGTGACCACGTCTTGATCGGCTTCTTCTCGCTCGTCCGCATGGTCTCGACCTTCTCCATCAGATGATCGTCGACAAACGGGCCTTTTTTTAGGGAACGTCCCATTTATTTCTTCCTTCTCTCCAAGATCATCGAGTTCGAATACTTCTTCCGTCGGCGCGTCTTGCCGCCCTTTGCCAGCAGGCCCCACGGCGAACACGGGTGATGCCATCCGCCACCGCCCTTGCTCTTGCCCTGGCCACCCCCCATCGGGTGATCGACCGGGTTGCGGGCCATACCGCGGGAAATGCCGCGCCGGCCCAACCAACGGTTCCGTCCGGCCTTTCCCAGCATGATATTGATATGATCCGTGTTGCCAATCTGGCCGATCGTCGCGTAGCACTCGCGGTTGATGAGGCGAATCTCGCTCGACGGCAACTTGACCGTCACAAAGTCGCCTTCGCTCGCGGTGATTTGCGCCGCCCCACCCGCGCTGCGGCAAATCTGTCCGCCGTGTCCACGGTGCAGTTCAATATTATGGATCGGCATTCCGGGAATGATCTTCTTCAAGGGGAGTGCGTTGCCGACCGACAGTTCGGCGTCCGGGCCACTCATCACTTTGGCACCAACGGCGAGACCAATCGGTGCCAAAATGTAGCGTCTCTCGCCATCCTTGTACTTCAACAACGCAATGCGAGCCGAACGGTTCGGATCGTACTCGATCGCTTCGACTGTTGCCTCCACGCCCATCTTGTCGCGCTTGAAATCAATGATCCGGTAGCGTTGCTTGTGGCCGCCGCCAATGCCGCGCGCCGTCATGCGTCCGACGTTGTTGCGGCCGCCGGTCTTGCGCTTGGCCACTGTCAGCTTCGCTTCCGGCGTGTGCTTCGTGATTTCCGAGAAATCAGACAACACGGTGCCGCGTAGCGACGGTGTCAACGGTCTGAAAGTTTTAAGTCCCATAAATCGCTATGCCAATTCAATCTTGTCACCCTCTTTGAGAGTGACGATCGCTTTTTTCCAGGCAGGAGTTCGTCCAAACTGCACGGTGCGCTCCCGCCGTGCCTTGCCGCGAACGTTCAGCGTGTTCACGCGCAGCACCTTCACCTTGAACAACTGCTCGACCGCGCGTTTAACATCGATCTTGTTCGCGTGCTTCTCGACCACGACCTGGTATTGGTTCAGTGCTTCCGTTTGGGCGCTGCCCTTTTCCGTGACGCGCACGGTCTTGACCACTGTATAGGGATCCTTCATCGGCCCTGCCCCAAACGAGCACCCAGTTTGTCGAGCGCGGCTTTCGTCGTAACAATTCTCTCAAAGCGCAACAGCTCATAGACATTTACAGAATCGGCCGGTTCGATCTGGACATTCGGTACGTTCCGCGACGCCAGCTTCAGGTTGCGGTCCACCTGATCCGTCACGACGAGCGTGGGCGCATTGTCCTTCGCGCCGATCGTTGCCATGATTCCTGCAAAATCCTTGGTCTTGTGGCTGGCCAGCTTCAGTTCGTCAACCACCACAACATCACCAGCCAGCAGGCGCTCGCTCAGCGCCTTGCGGAAGGCCAATGCCTTAACCTTCTTCGGGACATTGATCGTGTAATCGCGCGGTTTCGGCCCGAACACCACACCGCCACCACGCCACAACGGGGAAGCGAACGATCCCGCCCGTGCCCGGCCCGTGCCCTTCTGCTTCCATGGTTTCTTACCGCTACCGTGCACTTCGCTGATTTGCTTCGTGCTGGCCGTGCCGAGGCGTTGGTTTGCCATGTACGCTGTCACCGTGTCATGGACTGCCTGAGTTCCCTTGCCGTCCTTGACCAACAACTCGTCAGCAAATTCTACTTCGCCCTTGGCCTGACCGGATGTGTTAATGACGGACAGCTTCATGATTTCGCTGCCTTTGCTGCCGGCTTCGTTTTCTTTATGGCGTGACGAACCACGACAAACGCGCCTGTCGCCCCTGGCACCGCACCCTCCACGAGGAGCAAATTCTCGGATTCACGTACCTGAACCACGCGCAGATTCTGCGTCGTCACGGTGCGATCCCCCATGTGACCTGGCATCCTCATATTTCGGAACACCCGCCCGGGGAACAAACGTTGCCCGATCGCGCCCGACCGGCGATGCCAACCCTTCGCGCCGTGAGTCATATCGCCACCGGCGAACTTATGCCGTCTGACAACACCCTGAAAGCCCTTGCCTTTCCCCGTTCCAATCACGTCCACGTATTGACCGGGCTGAAATTCTTTCACGGTGATTTTATCGCCGACACTAAATTGTACGGGCTCCTCCGTGCGGTACTCACGAATAAACCGAGCGGGCGTAGCGTTGGCTTTCTTGCAATGACCAACCAATGCCTTGGAGGCGCTTTTCTCCTTGCGTGTTCCCAAGCCGATTTGCACGGCGTGATAACCGTCGTTTTCGGGCGTCTTTTTCTGCAGCACCGTGCATGGTCCCAACTCAATCACCGTAACCCCGACGAAATTGCCGTTCGCGTCGAACAGTTGCGCCATGCCAATTTTTGTTCCGAGTAGTTCCATGACTAAATCTTGATGGTGATATCGACCCCGGCGGGAAGGTTCAGTTTCTTCAATTCGTCCACTGTCTTGGCCGTGGGATCAATAATGTCGAGCAATCGCTTGTGCGTCCGCATTTCAAATTGCTCCATCGACTTCTTGTCGGCATGCGGCGAGCGGTTGACCGAGTGCCGCCAAATGTCCGTGGGCAACGGGATCGGTCCCGCCACCTTGGCGCCGGTCCGCTTGGCTGTTTCCACAATGTCGTGCGCCGACTGATCGAGCAATCGATGGTCGTAGCCCTTGAGACGGATTCTGATACGCTGATTATTCATTTCTTTGTTCCGCCCTTCGGAGTGCCGTTCTGGTCGAGGATCTGCGCGAGAATGCTTTCGGGCACTCTTTCAAAGGCGGCCGGCTCCATCGAATAACTGGCGCGCCCCTTGGTCAACGACCGCAATGCCGTGGCATATCCGAACATCTCGGCCAACGGAACCGTCGCATGAACAATTGTCGAGGTCGCACGCGACTCGATATGGCTGATCTTGCCGCGGCGGCTGTTGAGGTCTCCCACCACATCGCCCATGTGCTCCTCGGGCGTGATGGCTTCAACGTCCATGATTGGCTCGAGCATGATCGCCCCCGCCTTGCGGGCGGCTTCCTTGAAGGCAAAGCTCCCCGCCATCTTGAACGCGATCTCGGAACTGTCGACTTCATGGAATGTGCCGTCGATAATCTGGATTTTAATGTCCACCATCGGATACCCGCCCAGCACACCTGTCTGCGCGGCTTCGATAATGCCGTCTTCAACGGCGCCAATGTATTCCCTCGGAATTGCGCCGCCGACAATCTCATCCTCAACTACGATGCCGCTGCCCTTTTCACCAGGCTGGACGGTGACGACGGCGTGTCCGTATTGCCCACGACCACCCGATTGGCGGATAAATTTGCCTTCAGCCTCGGCGGATTTGGTGATGGTTTCGCGATAGGCGACCTGCGGTTTGCCTGCCGTAGCGCCAACGTTGAACTCTCGAAACATGCGATCTTTGATAATGTCCAAGTGCAACTCGCCCATCCCGGAAATGATGGTCTGGCCGGTCTCCTGATCGGTCGTGAGGCGAAACGTGGGATCTTCTTCGGCGAGTCGTTGCAACGCGGTGGACATCTTGTCGCGGTCCGCCTTCGTGTTCGGCTCGATGGCCATGGAAATAACAGGTTCGGGAAACGTGATCGACTCCAGCAGGATCGGATGGTCATCGTCCGAAACCGTGTCGCCCGTCGTGACGTTCTTTAGACCTACGAGCGCTCCAATGTCACCCGAGTAACACACGTCGATTTCCTGCCGATGGTTGGCGTGCATCTCCAGCAGGCGGCCGATGCGCTCCCGCTTGTTGTTGCGCGGATTGTAAACCGTCATGCCCTTGGTCACCCTGCCGGAGTAGACACGGAAGAAAATCAATCGGCCCGCGTACGGATCGGTCCAGATCTTGAATGCCAACGCACAGAACGGGCCGTTGTCATCGGACGAGCGCGTCTCCGGCTGTTTGGAATCTGGATTGGTGCCAACAATGTCAGGAATATCGAGGGGCGAAGGCAGGTAATCGACCACGGCATCGAGCAGGGGTTGCACACCCTTGTTCTTGAAAGCGGCGCCACAAATCACGGGCACCAATTCGTTGTTGATCGTCAGCCGGCGGATTCCCGCCTGAAGTTGCTGCTGATTGATCTCCTTGCCTTCCAGGAACAGGTGCATCAACTCCTCGTCCTTTTCGGAAACCGCTTCGACGAGCCTGGCGTGCGCCGCATCGGCGGCAGCCTTCAGGTCGGCCGGAATGTCCACGACGTCGAACTGCGCGCCAAGTTCCTCGCCCGACCAGGTCACAGCCTTCATCTTGACGAGGTCGATGATTCCCTTGAAATCCGCTTCCTTGCCGATCGGGATCTGAATGGGCACCGCATTGGCTGCCAAACGCTCCCGCATCTGGGCGACCGCAGCCTCAAAGTCCGCGCCCGTACGATCCATCTTGTTGACGAACGCGATGCGCGGCACCTTGTACTTGTTGGCCTGACGCCAAACTGTCTCGGACTGGGGTTCGACACCGCCGACGGCACAGAACACCGCACAGGCGCCATCCAGCACGCGCAAACTGCGTTCGACTTCGACGGTGAAATCCACATGGCCGGGTGTATCAATAATATTGACGCGATGCTCGCGCCAGAAGCAGGTCGTCGCCGCACTGGTGATCGTGATTCCGCGCTCGCGTTCCTGCTCCATCCAGTCCATGGTCGCCGTGCCTTCGTGCACCTCACCGACCTTGTACACTTTACCGGTGTAAAACAGGATGCGTTCGGTCGTCGTCGTCTTGCCGGCGTCGATGTGCGCGCAAATCCCGATGTTTCGGGTGCGTTCCAACGGCACCAGTCTGCCCGGCGTCGATCTCGCCTTCTGCTGGGCTGTCTGTTTCGGTTGTTCTAACACGGCCTGCATTGTTTCTTTATTTGTACGACTCTTCGTTTTCTACCAAATGACACGAAAGCACAACCGTGACTCGTCCCACAGAGTTGAATTCCCTCCGGACTACCAGCGGTAGTGGGCAAACGCACGATTGGCCTGCGCCATCTTGTGCGTGTCTTCGCGCTTTTTGACGGATGCGCCCGTATTATTGGACGCGTCCAAAATTTCTGCCGCCAGGGCATCGGTCATGGCCGTGCCCTTGCGGGCACCCGCATACTGGATCATCCAGCGCATCGCCAGGGCTTCCTGGCGGTCGGTCGAAACCTCGACCGGCACCTGATAATTCGCGCCACCGACGCGGCGCGATTTGACCTCGAGCCTCGGCTTCACATTCTCCAACGCCGTCTGCAACACGTCGAGAGGATTCTTGTCCTTGGCCTTCTCCGCAATGCGGTCAAACGCGCCATACACGATGCGCTCGGCCACGGATTTCTTTCCGCTCTGCATGATACACGTGATCAACCGCGTCACCGTCTCGCTGTTAAAGCGAACGTCACGGATTCTCGGTCGTCGATCTGCTCGTCGTCTACGCATACTCGAAATATCTCAATTCTGTCAGGCAGCCTTCGCGCCTGTGTCCTTCGGACGTTTGACGCCATACTTGCTCCGGCTCCGCCGGCGTTTCTCGACCCCCATCGCGTCCAGTGTGCCACGGACAATGTGATACCGCACTCCAGGCAAATCCTTCACGCGTCCACCGCGCACGAGCACAATCGAGTGCTCCTGCAGGTTGTGGCCTTCATCCGGAATGTACGCGATCACTTCCACGCCATTCGTCAGACGCACTTTGGCGACTTTCCGCAACGCCGAGTTCGGCTTCTTCGGCGTGCGCGTCATGACCTGCAGACACACCCCCCGCCGTTGGGGACACGACCCCAGCGCCGGCGCCTTCGACTTCGCCTTTAGTTGGCGCCGCCCCTTGCGAACCAGTTGGTTAATTGTCGGCATTTCTTAATCCTTTGACCGCCTCCATGCGGGTGAGGCAAGGAGCGCGAAAACTATCACACACACTCCTCATACGCAAGCCCTTTTGCGGCACCCGCTAGATGGCCGCCTCCTCTGCTAGGGGCTCAATCCGCTCTTCCCGCGGCGGCTCGACCGGCTCCGCCAAGGGCACCAATTTGAGCCCCCGATGCTTCCCAAAGCCCGTTCCGGCTGGAATCAAGTGCCCCATGATGACATTCTCTTTAAACCCGCGCAGGTGATCAACCCGTCCAAGCGTCGCCGCCTCGGTGAGGACGCGCGTGGTGTCCTGGAACGATGCCGCACTGATGAACGACTCTGTTTCCAATGACGCCTTGGTGATACCCAGCAACACAGGTTGGGCTTCGGCTGGCTTGCCGCCCGCTTCCGCCACTCGCTTGTTCTCTTCTTCAAACGTCACCTTGTCGATCTGGTCACCCCAGAGAAAGCGAGTGTCACCGGGATCAACGATGCGAACTTTCCGCAGCATCTGGCGGACGATGATCTCGATATGCTTATCGTTGATCTCGACACCTTGGAGGCGGTAGACCTCCTGGACATCGTTGACAAGATACTCCTGCAAATCCTGCGGCCCGCACACTTCGAGGATTTCGTGCGGAACCACGGGGCCCTCGGTGAGTTGCTGACCTTTCTTCACGGAGTCGCCCCGGAACACAATGATGTGTTTCGAGTGCGGAATGAGATGCTCTTCCTCCGCCCCGGTCTTCGGATCCTTCACAATAATCCGGCGCTTGCCGCGTACGGTGCCGGCAAAGTCCACGATGCCATCGATCTTGGCGATCTCGGCCGCGTCCTTGGGACGGCGCGCCTCGAACAATTCCGCCACGCGCGGCAGACCACCTGTGATGTCCTTGGTCTTGAAAACCTTTCGCGGCGTCTTGGCGACGAGCGCGCCCGGCTCGGTGCGGACGCCCTCTTCCACCACGATATGCGCCCCCGCGGGAATCGCGTAGAAGGCGATCACTTCGCCCACGTCGTTCACGAGGTTGACTTGTGGATGCAGGTCTTCCTTGTGTTCGATGACGACCGTGCCCATGAGGCCGGTGGCCTCATCCAGCTCGCGCTTGACCGTGATGCCTTCGATCAGGTCGTGGAACTTGACCACGCCCGCGACTTCCGAAAGCACAGGGACGTTGTACGGATCCCACTGAACGAAAACGTCGCCCTTCTTGACCCGACCGCCATCAGCGGCCGCGATTTCAGCGCCCACCACCACCGAATACCGCTCCAACTCCCGACCTTCCTCGTTGCTGACGACAACCTGGCCGTTCTTATTGAGCACGACCCAGTTGCCTTCCGCGCGTTGCACCGCGCGCAAATCCTGGTAGTGAACGACACCGTCGTTCTTGGCCTTGATCTGCGGTTGCTTGAACACCTGGCTGGCCGTGCCGCCAATATGGAACGTCCGCATCGTGAGTTGTGTGCCCGGCTCGCCGATGGATTGAGCGGCGATAATGCCGATCGCCTGGCCGAGCTTGACCAGCTTGCCGGTGGCCAGGTTGCGACCATAACACATGCCGCATACGCCACGGCGCGATTCACAGGTGAGCACCGACCGGATCTTGATGCGTTCAATGCCCAGCTTGTTCACCGCTTCGGCGGCGGCCTCGTCGATTTCGGTGTTCGCCTTGACAATCTTCTTCTTGCTCACCGAATCAACGATGTCCTCCGCGGCAATGCGTCCGATAATGCGCTCGCTCAATTTCACCACTTCATCTTCCCCTTCGTAGATCGGCTTGACCCAAATGCCGTTGACCGTGCCGCAGTCCTCTTCGAGAACGATGACGTCCTGCGCCACGTCGACCAGCTTGCGGGTGAGATATCCTGAGTCGGCCGTCTTCAGCGCCGTGTCGGCCAGACCCTTGCGCGCGCCGTGCGTGGAAATGAAGTACTCCAGCACGCTCAGGCCTTCGCGGAAGTTCGACAGGATTGGTCGTTCGATGATTTCGCCCGAGGGCTTGGCCATCAACCCGCGCATGCCGGCCAACTGACGGATCTGCTGGCGCGAGCCACGGGCCTTGCTGTCCACCATCATGTACACGGGGTTCAACTCCGCCCGTCCCTGGTTGTGCTCCATCGCCGCGTACATGACGTTGGAAATCTTGTCCGTCGCGTGCGTCCAGATGTCGATGATCTTGTTGTAGCGTTCGCCGTCGGTAATGATCCCGCGACGATACTGCTTCTCCACGTCGGCCACGTCCTTCAGGGCGTCGTTGATGACCACGGTCTTTTCCTTCGGGACAACCATGTCTTCGATGCCGATGGAGATTCCCGCAAGTGTCGCGTGTTCGAACCCCAGCGCTTTCAACTTGTCCAGCACCTCGACGGTCCGATGATGGCCCGCCGTGCGGTAACACTGCCAGATCACATCACCCAGTGACGATTTGTTGATGGACCGGTTGATGAACCCGAGTTCCGGTGGCCAGATTTCATTGAAGATCACACGGCCGACCGTTGTTTCAATGATTTTCGACGTCGCGTCGCCGTACACGGTTGGACGACCGTAATCAGGGTTTTTCATCCGGATGCGTTCGTGAATCGTCACGTCGCGCTCGTCGCGACAGAAGAAGACCTCCTGCATGTCCGAGAACAGCTTCAATCGGGGGGCACTGCCACCGGTTTCCTTCTTGCCGCCATGGGTGAGGTAATACACGCCGAGCGCGATGTCCTGCGTCGGTGTCGTGATCGGTTTCCCGCTCGAGGGCGAGAAAATGTTGTTCGGCGCGAGCATCAACAGTCGCGCTTCCATCTGCGCTTCCACCGAAAGCGGAACGTGCACCGCCATTTGGTCGCCATCGAAATCAGCGTTGTACGCGGTACAGACCAGCGGATGAATGCGAATCGCATCGCCTTCAATCAATTGCGGTTCGAAAGCCTGAATCGACAACCGGTGCAACGTCGGAGCGCGGTTCAGCAGGACCGGATGGCCCTTGCTGACCTCTTCCAGGATGTCCCACACTTCCGGTGACTGGCGCTCGATCAGTTTCTTCGCCGAACGGATCGTGTGCACCAACCCCATCTCCCGCAGACGACGAATAATGAAGGGTTCGAACAACACCAGCGCCATCTTCTTCGGCAACCCGCACTGGTTCAATTTCAATTCGGGTCCGATGACGATGACCGAACGGCCGGAGTAATCGACGCGTTTGCCGAGCAGGTTCTGGCGGAAGCGCCCTTGCTTGCCCTTGAGCATGTCCGCCAGTGATTTCAGGGAACGGCTGCCCGCGCCCGTCACCGGTCGACCGTGTCGTCCGTTATCGAGCAGGGCGTCCACGGCCTCCTGCAACATGCGCTTCTCGTTGCGGATAATGACGTCCGGCGTGCGCAACTGCAGCAGGTTCTTCAGTCGGTTGTTCCGGTTGATCACGCGGCGGTACAAATCATTCAGATCGCTGGTGGCAAAGCGCCCGCCTTCCAATGGAACCAAGGGACGAAGGTCCGGCGGAATCACCGGCAATACTTCGAGGACCATCCACTCCGGACGCATTTTGGAAGTGAGGAAGCCCTTCGCGAGCTTCAGCCGCTTGGCGATCTTCTTGCGAATCTGTTTGCTCTTCGTGGAATCGAGCTGATGTTCCAACTCATGCGCGAGTTTGCGCAGGTCGATCTTTCCGAGGACTTCCTTCACCGCTTCCGCGCCCATCTTGGCGGTGAACCCGTCCGCGTACTGTTCGCGCGCTTCGCGGTATTCCATTTCGGTCAGGAGTTGCTTGTCCTTCAACGGGGTCTTGCCCGGGTCAACGACCATGTAGTCCTCGTAATACAGCACGCGCTCGAGGTCGCGGGCGGTCATATCCAGCATCAAGCCCATGCGCGATGGCATACACTTGAAGAACCAGATATGGCTGACCGGTACAGCCAGTTCGATATGTCCCATGCGCTCGCGACGCACGCGGGCCAGGGTCACCTCAACGCCACAACGATCACAAATAACGCCACGGTGTTTGATGCGCTTGTACTTCCCGCAATTACATTCCCAGTCCCGCACCGGACCGAAAATGCGCTCGCAGAACAGACCGCCTTTCTCGGGCTTGAACGTCCGATAGTTGATGGTCTCGGGGTTTTTCACCTCCCCGTGCGACCAGGAGCGAATTGTGTCCGGCGATGCGACGCCGATGCTGACGTGGTCGAATACATCCGCCTTTTCCAGACCGAGCGCTGCGCGCGCGGCCGCGGTGGCAGCGGCTGTCGATGGGATTGAAGTGCCAGGTTTGGCTGCGATCATATCTTGCTCTCGCCTCCGTTCTTCCCGACGCGAACGTCGAGGCATAGGCTCTGCATTTCTTTCATCAAAACATTGAACGACTCAGGCGTGCCCGCCTCGAGCGTATTGTCACCCTTGACGATGGATTCGTAAATCCGCGTACGGCCCTGCACGTCGTCGCTCTTGACCGTGAGCAACTCCTGCAACGCATACGCGGCGCCGTAGGCTTCCATGGCCCACACTTCCATTTCGCCGAAACGCTGGCCGCCGTACTGCGCCTTGCCGCCGAGCGGCTGTTGCGTCACGAGCGAGTACGGTCCAACGGCGCGCGCATGAATCTTGTCCGCCACGAGGTGGCCCAGCTTCAACATATAGATGTAGCCGACCACGACCTCCTGATCGAACGGTTCGCCGGTGCGGCCGTCGTACAGGCGCGATTTGCCATCGCCCTTCACCCAGGAGTACCCATCGACCTTCCGGGCCTGCTCAATCATCTCCCCGATTTCCTTTTCTGTGACGCCATCAAAGACCGGTGACGCGATCTTCAATCCGAGCGCCTTCGCGGCCACGCCGAGGTGCGTCTCCAGCACCTGTCCAACGTTCATACGGCTGGGGACGCCGAGAGGATTCAATACGATGTCCACAGGAGTGCCGTCCGCGAGGAAGGGCATGTTTTCTTCCGGCAGGACCTTGGCGATCACACCCTTGTTCCCGTGGCGACCGGCCATCTTATCGCCCACGCTCAGCTTGCGCTTGCTGGCGATGTACACCTTGACCTGCTTGATGATCCCCGGGTCGACATCTTCGCCGCTCTCAATGCGGTCGAGTTGGCGATCTCGTTCCATATCCAGTTCGCTGAACCGGTGCTCGAATTCGCCAATGATCTCGCGAATCTTGATGCGAATCGGCGACGGATCGATTTCAATGTGGTCATACACGGTCGCCAGCTTGCGCAAAAGTGTCTTGGTGATCTTGCGGTTGGCCGGGATGATGATCTCGCCCGTCTCGGCGTTGACCACATCCAGTGGAATCTTTTCGCCCAGGAGGATGTTGCTCAACTTCTCCGTCAGTTCCTCGCGCAACTCCGTCGACTTCTTTTTGTGATCCTCTTCGATTTGTTTCTTCTGCCGGCGAATCTCGGTCGGCGTCAAATTCGGACGGCTCGGCTCCTTGCGTGCTGACACCTTCACGTCCATCACAATACCGTACGTACCGCTGGGCACCCGGAGAGAAGTGTCCTTCACATCGGCGGCCTTTTCACCGAAGATGGCGCGCAACAACCGCTCTTCGGGCGCCAACTCGGTCTCACCCTTCGGGGTAATCTTGCCGACAAGAATGTCGCCGGGTTTGACCTCCGCACCCACGCGAATCACGCCGTCGTGTCCGAGGTCTTTCAAGGCCTCTTCGCCAACATTCGGAATGTCGCGCGTGATCTCCTCGGGACCAAGCTTCGTGTCGCGAGCGCCCGCTTCGAATTCGTCAATATGGATCGACGTGTACACGTCCTCCTTGACCAGGCGCTCATTGACCAGAATCGCGTCCTCGAAGTTGTAACCGCACCACGGCATGAACGCCACGAGCACATTGCGCCCCAGCGCCAGTTCGCCGTCTTCGCAGCACGGACCATCGGCCAGTACCTGGCCTTTTTTGATCTTCTCGCCGTGTTTGACGATCGGCTTCTGGTTAAAACACGTGCCGGCGTTTGAGCGCATGAACTTGCGCAGTTCGTACACCCAGATGTGACTCTCGGGGTCCGTAACGATCTTGCGTTTGCCTTCCGGGACATCGCCGTCCTTGGTAACGATGATGCGGCGCGCGTCCACGCTGGCCACGACACCGGATTCTTCCGCGACGATGCACACCTTCGAGTCGCGCGCGATGCGGCCTTCCAGACCCGTGCCGACCAGCGGCGAATCACTCTGGAGCAGCGGCACGGCCTGGCGTTGCATGTTCGATCCCATCAACGCGCGGTTGGCATCGTCGTGTTCCAGGAACGGGATCAGACCTGCGGCGACAGACACGAGTTGCTTTGGCGACACGTCCATATAATGGACGCGCGCTGGCTCGACTTCGACGAAGTCGCCTTTGTACCGGCAGGACACCTTCTCGATGAGGAAGTGACCGCGACCATCGACCGGGGCGTTGGCCTGGGCGACGACGTAGTTCTCTTCCTGATCGGCGGTCAAATAGTCCACCTGGTCGGTCACACGCCCATCCTTGAGTTTGCGGTACGGCGTCTCGAGGAAGCCGAATTCGTTGATCCGCGCATACAAACTCATGGCGCTGATCAGACCAATGTTCGGACCTTCAGGAGTTTCGATCGGGCAAATCCGTCCGTAGTGCGACGGGTGAACGTCGCGGACCTCGAAGCCGGCGCGTTCACGCGACAACCCGCCCGGCCCGAGCGCTGACAGCCGCCGCTTGTGCGTCAGCTCGCTCAACGGGTTGGTCTGGTCCATGAACTGGCTGAGCTGGCTGCGGCCGAAGAAATCCCGGATGACGGCCGAGAGCGCTTTGGGATTGATCAGTTGTTGCGGCGTCATAGTGTCAGTGTTGACGTCGAACAACGTCATGCGCTCCTTGACCACGCGCTCGGTGCGTGCGAGGCCGATGCGACACTGGTTGGCAAGCAATTCGCCCACGGTGCGCAACCGGCGGCTGCCCAGATGGTCGATATCGTCGACTGAACCTTCGCCCTTGCGCAGATTCAACAGATACTTGATCGCCTCGATGAGGTCTTCTTTTTCCAGGACGCGGCTCTCGAGGTCGGCACTGCGGTTCAGCTTCTGGTTGATCTTGTAGCGGCCGACGCGGCCGAGGTCGTAACGGCGGGCATCAAAGAAAAGTCTCTTGATCAGTGCGTTGGCATTCGCAATCGTCGGCGGGTCGCCCGGACGCAATCGCCGGTAAATATCCTTCAGCGCTTCTTCCTGGTCTTTGCAGGTGTCCTTGCGCAAGCACTTGACAATGCAGCCGTCGTCCACGGAAATGTCCACGACCTTGACCTTGTCCACACCGAGATCGATCAATTGACGGGCCACACTCTTGCTGAGGGGCTCGAAGGCGCGGCCCACGACCAGTTGTTTTTCCTTGTCCATCACGTCGGCAATGAGCACCTTGGTGGTGGTCTCTTCGCCACCCGTAACATCCTTCAGTTTCACGTCCTCGATCTGGTAGAACAACTTGAGAATGTCCTCGTCAGTGCTGTACCCCAGAGAGCGCAGGAACGTGGTGGCCAGGAATTTGCGGCGGCGATGGCGACGGTCGAGATAGATGTTGAGCAAATCGCTGTTGTCAAACTGCACTTCCAGCCAGGAACCGCGGTCGGGGATGATGCGGAAACCGAACAGCACCTTGCCGCTCGTGTGGATGGAGGATTCAAAACAAATCCCGGGGGAACGGTGCAACTGGCTGACGATGACGCGCTCCGCGCCGTTGATGACGAAGCTGCCCGACGGGGACATGAGCGGGATCTCGCCCATGTAGACCTTCTCTTCCTTCGTCCCATTCTTGTCCTTGAGACGGAATGTGACATGCAGCGGACCGCTGTAACTGATGCCCTCCCGCAGACAATCCAGCCACGAAGTCTTCGACTCACCGATGGAATACTCGACGAAATCGAGCGTGGCCTGGCCATCGTAGCTCGCGATGGGGAACACTTCCTTGAACACGGCCTGGAGACCGACGCTTTTACGGCGGGTCGTCACCTCCGCCTGCAAAAACTCCGCGTATGAATCCGTCTGAGCCTCGATCATCGGAGGAGGCTGGATTACGTCGCCCAATTTCCCGAAATATTTTCGTTCAGCCATGAATTACTTCCCGGGCATCGCTGCCCAATGACTGCTGTTTGCCAACCGTTTAACGTGGGAGCACGGTGTTTGCCGCGCCCCCACCCGAGTTTCGACCAACGAACAACCGTTACTTGAGCTCGACTTTGGCGCCAGCCGCCTCGAGCTTCTTCTTGATTTCTTCGGCCTCTTCCTTGGTGGCGCCTTCCTTCACGGTCTTCGGCGCGCCTTCCACGAGGTCCTTGGCTTCCTTCAAGCCGAGGCTGGTCACCGCGCGCACTTCCTTGATGACGCCAATCTTGTTGGCGCCCGTTTCCTTGAGAACGACGTCGAACGTCGTCTTGACTTCCGCCGCCGGAGCCGCCGCCGCTGCCGGGCCTGCGGCCACCGCGACCGGGGCCGCCGCGCTGACGCCCCACTTCTCTTCGAGCTTCTTGGAGAGTTCGGCGGCTTCCAACACCGTCAACCCACTCAATTGTTCCACAATCTGATCCAGATTTGCTGCCATGTTCGTATCCTTTTCTCGGTATCGTCGTGTTTCGAAGCCTCGAAACCTTTACCCCCGAAAGCCTTCGGGGCGACGAGGAACCCTTTGTTTTTGCTTCTATGCGGGGGCGCCGGCCGGTGCCGGGGCTGCTCCCGTTTTGTCGGCGTGCGCTTTCAGCACACGCGCAATCTGACTGGCGGGCGCGCCGAGCACGACCGCGATGCGGGTCGCCGGTGTCTGCAACAGGCCCACCAACTGCGCCCGCAACGCATCCAACGAGGGCAAATCCGCCACGGCGGAAATCTCGTCCGCGCTCAGCGCCTTCTTGCCCAGCGACCCAACCTTGAATTTCGGTTTCTCAAATTCCTTGCCGAACTGCTTCAACACTTTCGCGACGGCCCCGATGTCGGACTTGTCGTTGCCGATAACCACCGCGGTCATCCCGCCAAAGTTCCGGTCGAAATCCGGAAGTTCGGCGGCCTTCATCGCATGGCGCAGCATCGTGTTCTTGGCCACGTGATATTCCGCTCGGGCCTTGCGCAACCGCTTGCGCAACTCGGCAAACTGCCCGACCGTCATACCCTTGTATTCCGTCACGATCACAAACGGTGACGTGCCCACCTGCTTCTTCAAATCTTCAACAATCAGTTGTTTTTCTGGTCTCATGAAAATCCGTATCCCTCGACTTCAACTCGCCGAGAACTCGTGATGGTCGATCTTGATGCCCGGACTCATCGTGCTGGAGAGCGTGCAACTCTCAATAAAATGGCCCTTGGCCGTCGCCGGTTTCGCATGCGTCACGGCGGTGATGACGGCCCGCGCGTTTTCTTCGATCGCCTTGCCCTCGAACGAAAGCTTGCCAAACGAAACGTGCAGATTGGCGGCCTTGTCCATCTTGAATTCGACCCGGCCCGCCTTGACTTCCTTGACGGCTTTGGCCGTGTCATCGGTGACCGTGCCGGTCTTCGGGTTGGGCATCAGGCCTTTTGGGCCGAGCACCTTGCCGAGTTTGCGCACCTCCTGCATGGCTTCGGGGGTCGCGACCGCGACATCGAAATCGATCCAACCCTCCTGGCACTTCTTCACGAGATCCTCGAACCCGACAAAATCGGCCCCGGCGTCCTTTGCCGCCTGCGCCGCTCCCCCTTTGGCGAAGACGACGACACGCACCTTCTTGCCACTGCCGTGCGGCAGGGCGACCGTGCCGCGGACCATCTGGTCGCTCTGCTTGGGATCAACCCCCAACTTGAAGGCCAGTTCCACCGTTTCGTCGAATTTGGTCTTCGGCAGTTTCTTGAGCAGATCCACCGCGTCGGTAATTTTGTACTGCCGTTTCGCGTCGACCTGCTTGACTGCCTCGTTGTAGCGTTTGCCGTGTGTAGCCATAAAAACCTCGAACGTCGCTAATCGACCACGTCGATGCCCATGCTGCGCGCCGTGCCAGCAATGACGCGGCAAGCCGCCTCCTCGCTTCCCGCGTTGAGGTCGGCCATCTTCGTCCGGGCAATCTCCAGGACCTGCTTGCGCGTGACCTTGCCGACCTTGTTGCGGTTCGGCTCGGCGCTGGCGGTGGCGATGCCTGCGGCCTTCTTGAGCAAGGCGCTGGCGGGCGGCGATTTGGTGATGAATGTAAATGTCTTGTCCTTGTAAACGGTGATCACGACGGGAATGATCGTTCCCGCCATCTTCTGCGTCGCCGCGTTAAATTGTTTGCAGAACTCCATGATATTGACGCCCTGCTGGCCCAATGCGGGGCCAACCGGCGGCGCGGGGTTCGCCTGTCCTGCCGGAATCTGCAACTTGATCATGCCTGTGACTGGTTTTCCTGCCATGTTCCCTCGCTAGGCGCGCTCGACCTGCCAGTATTCCAATTCGACCGGTGTCGAACGCCCGAAAATCGACACGGAAATCTTCAATTTGCCGCGATCGGGATCGATTTCGTCGATCACACCCGTGAAGTTCTGGAACGGTCCATCGGTGACCTTGACGGTCTCGCCCTTCTCGAACGCGACCTTCGGCGCCACCTTTTCCTGGCGTTCCTCGATTTGCGCCAGGATGCTGTCGACTTCGTCCTGCTTAAGCGGGACAGGTCGGTCGCCGCCGATAAATCCGATGATGCCCGCCGTCTCGCGGATGAAGTACCACGATTTCTCTTGCAACTGGTTCTTTTCGTCGAGCAACTTCATGTGGACCAGGATGTAGCCGGGATAAAACTTCCGTGTACTGGTTGTCTTCTTGCCCTTTTTGACTTCCGCAACTTTTTCCGTCGGGATCAACACTTCCTTGATCCACTCGGTCATTTCTTCGATCTTGATTCGCTTTTCAATGCTGTCTTTTACCTTCTGTTCCTGCCCAGAAAGCGTGTGAAGCACGAACCACTGAAACTCCGATTTTGTCGTCGTCGTGTCCATCTCGTTTCTTTCGTCAACGTCGCGTCAGCAGGGCGACGATCCGCAGGAACACCAGGTCAGCCAGCGCCACGAAGATGCCGAGAACCAATATCGTGACAATGACCACAATGGTCGAGTCGACCAGTTCCTTGCGCGTCGGCCAGGAGGACTTTTTCAGTTCCGCCCAGACCTCAATTACAAACTCCTGCACTTTCAGAAATGGGTTTGCCATGTGTCGCTTATTCCGTGTCCGCCCGCCCGTTTCCTCGCTTCGGTCAACCTGCCGCTTTCGGTCTCCTTGGCGCCGGCCTGATCCCTCAGGATTGGCACGCCAGGAGGGACTTGAACCCCCAACCTACGGTTTTGGAGACCGTCGCTCTGCCAATTGAGCTACTGGCGTATCCGCCCTGCGGTCTCGTCCGCGCCGAGCCTCCGTTCCCGCTCACTTCGTTTCGCGGTGCGAGACATGTTTCCCGCACTTGGGGCAGAACTTGCGCAACTCCAGCCGCTCGGAACCTTGCGCCCGCTTGTTCCGTGTCGACGTGTAATTGCGGTTCTTGCACTCCGTGCAGGCCAGTGTGATCAACTCTCTGGGCATTGTGCGTCAGCTCCGAATTCTCGCCCTATTCCACAATCTCCGTCACGCGTCCCGCGCCGACCGTGCGTCCGCCTTCGCGAATGGCGAACCGCATCGTCTTTTCCATGGCGATGGGCGTGATCAATTCGACCTCCATATTGACGTTGTCGCCCGGCATCACCATTTCGACGCCCTGCGGCAACTTCGATACGCCCGTGACGTCCGTGGTGCGGAAATAAAACTGGGGGCGGTATCCATTAAAGAACGGCGTGTGACGGCCGCCCTCTTCCTTGCTCAGGACGTAGACTTCCGCCTTGAACTTCTTGTGCGGCTTGATCGAGGCCGGCTTCGCCAGCACCTGGCCGCGCTCGATGCCTTCCTTTTCAATGCCGCGCAGGAGCAGGCCGACGTTGTCGCCCGCTTCCGCCCGCTCCAAAATCTTGCGGAACATTTCCACACCGGTGACGACCGTTTTCGCGGTGTCGCGCAAGCCGACGATTTCCACGTCTTCGCCGACCTTGACCGTGCCGCGTTCGACACGGCCCGTGGCGACCGTGCCGCGGCCCGTGATTGAGAACACGTCTTCAACCGGCATCAGGAACGGCTTGTCGATTTCCCGTGTGGGTTGCGGGATGAAGTCATCCACCGCCTTGACCAATTCCAAAACCTGCTTTTCCGCTTCGGGATCGCCGGCAAGCGCCTTCGACGCGCTGACGCGAATTACAGGCGTCTTGTCGCCGGGGAACTGATAGGCGGAGAGCAACTCGCGCACTTCGAGTTCGACGAGGTCAAGGAGCTCGGGATCGTCGACGAGGTCAACTTTGTTGAGGGCCACGACAATCGCGGGTACGCCCACCTGGCGGGCCAACAGAATGTGTTCGCGGGTTTGCGGCATGGGACCATCCGCGGCGCTGACCACGAGGATCGCACCGTCCATCTGCGCGGCGCCCGTAATCATGTTCTTCACATAATCGGCATGACCCGGACAGTCAACGTGGGCATAATGGCGCTTCTCGCTCTCGTATTCGACATGGGCCACGGCGATCGTTACCGTCTTGGTCTCGTCACGCACGGTACCGCCCTTGGCGATATCGGCGTAGCTCTTGATCTCGGCCTTGCCCTGCTTCGACAACACCTGCAGTATTGCTGCCGTCAGCGTGGTCTTGCCATGGTCGATGTGACCAATCGTGCCAACGTTGGCGTGTGGTTTTGTCCGTTCAAATTTGCCTTTTGCCATGCTCTCCTCCTGTCTGCCTCTCTAGATTATGTGGCCTGATGTCTCCGTCCTGCCTTCATGCTCTGTGTCAATCCAAACCCTCTTCATTTTCTGGAGCCCACGATCGGGTTTGAACCGATGACCTCGTCCTTACCAAGGACGTGCTCTACCAACTGAGCTACGTGGGCGATATTTCATCCCGAAGGCCTTGCCATGCAACTGCCTCCAAAAGCTTCCCCTGGCAATCCAAAGATCGCCGATTACACTAGACACAAAAAGACGGTAAAACCCCCCTCCGCTTCCTCAATTGCCCTTTTACTAAGGAAACAGTCGGCGGGTTCCGCTTCGCCCTATGAACTTGTCTACTGTATCACCCCTCCATGGGGTGTGGCGACTATAGTAGATTCCAAATACATGTCAACACTGCTTTTAAAGAAAATTTCTCGGAATTCGTCCCATATGGCGAGGGGGCCGAATGGGCATTCCAACTACTATTCAGAGTGGAGGATCTCAAATCTTCGTCCCGCCGGGGATGACGGCGTTCTTGGGGATGATGACAATGCCGTCGCGGACGTAATAGTTCGGGCCGTCAAAATCGGGCGCGCCGGTCTTGTCGGCGATCACCACACCTTCGCCGATGTGAACGTTCTTGTCGATGATCGCCCGCTCGATCCTGGAGCCGCGTCCAACGCTCATGTGGGGAATTCCCATGGCGTCTTCCTCCAGCATCTCATGTTGGGTTTCGAAAAAGTCGGATCCCATCAGGATGGTGTCGCGCAACAGGCAGTCGCTTCCGATAAACGACCGTACGCCCACCACGGTGTTCTCAATGCGGGAACGAAGAATGATACAGCCATCGGCGATGAGCGCATTGCGCACCTGGCTTTCCACGAGTTTGGAGGCCGGCAGAAACCGTGCGTGCGTGTAGACGGGCGCGTTGCGGTCGAAGAAATTGAATGACGGTTTGAGTGAGCACAGGGCCAGGTTCGCTTTAAAAAACGAGCCGATCGTTCCCACGTCCTCCCAGTAACCCTGAAAGACGTAGGCGGAGACGCGATGGCGGCCGATGGCGTCGGGAATCACGTGCTTGCCGAAGTCCGTCTTGTCGTTGTCCAGCACTTTGCGAAGAATCTCGCGATTAAATACGTAGATTCCCATCGACGCCAGGTAATGGTCTTCGCTGCTGGTGATGCGCAGGAGCGACAACAGCGGGTCCTGAATCTTCAGCTCATCCAGCGCCCCCGCGTCGCGCGGTTTTTCGACGAACCGGACGATGCGTTTCTCCTCGTTCACCTGCAGGATGCCCAGCGAACCCGCGTCGCAGCGGCCCACCGGGATGGTGGCAATCGTGATGTCAGAATAGGATTCCACATGCTGTTGCAGGACTTTCCGAAAATCCATGCGATACAGTTGATCGCCCGAGAGAATGACGATGTATTCGTAGTCCCGCTCCAGGAAATAACGCAGATTCTGACGTACGGCGTCCGCTGTTCCCTGATACCAACCCATGTTGTCGGTGGTCTGTTGCGCGGCGAGGACTTCCACGAACCCGCGCGAGAAACGGTCAAACGAATAGCTCTGGTGGATGTGCCGATGCAGCGACGTGGAATTGAATTGGGTGAGGATGTACACGTGGCGGATGTTGGAGTTGATGCAGTTGCTGATCGGGATGTCCACCAGACGGTATTTGCCGGCGATGGGCACGGCGGGTTTGGCCCGCTCTTTCGTCAACGGAAAGAGCCGGCGTCCCTCGCCGCCGCCCATGATCACGCCAAGCACGTTGGTGGGTGTGACCGGTCTGAGTCCAAGTGGCGCCATGGCGCGATACTAGACACAGCCACTTGGCGCGTCAATTGACAATCTGTTGTCGGGTACAGTGAATGCAGATCAGAAACAACCACCCTGGCCAGGTTGCATCCTCCGTTGACAATTCCCAGTCCCGGCGTAAATTACTTACTGTCGGCGGTATAAAAACAAACTGCGATACGAAGTCCACGCCATTGTGATTCGCCATCGCCGCCGAGCCCGGGTCAGACCGGGTGGTTGAATCATCGTTGCGCGACTTCAGACAAGGAACGCACGCACCATGTGTGGCATCATCGGCTACATTGGCAGGAAGCCCGCCCAAAACGTCATCCTCGAAGGCCTGCGCCGGCTCGAATACCGCGGTTACGATTCCGCCGGCCTCTGCATCATTAATAACAAGCAGTTCCAACTCCGCAAGAAGACCGGTCGCATCAACGATCTGGCCTCCGTCCTTGCCAAACAACCCGCCAAAGGCGAAGTCGGCATCGGCCATACCCGCTGGGCGACGCACGGCCCGCCGACCGATGCCAATGCCCACCCGCACCTCGACCAGTCCGGCAAGATCGCCCTCGTCCACAACGGCGTCATCGAGAACCACCAGCTTCTGAAGGAACGCCTGCTGGCCAAGGGACACAAGTTTGTGTCGGAGACGGACACGGAAGTTCTCGCCCATCTCGTCGGCGACCATTACGAGCAGGTCCACGCCGAGCATCCCGGCAACAACGGGTCCACGCTCACGGAAGCCGTACGCCGCGCGCTCAAGGACGTCGTCGGCACCTACGGCATCGCCGTCGTTCATGCGGACCATCCCGACCAGATTGTCGGCGCGCGCCGGGGCAGTCCCCTGCTCCTCGGCGTGGGCCGCGACGAAAACTTTCTCGCCAGCGACGTCAGCGCGATTATCGCCCACACGCGCCGTGTCGTATACCTCAATGACTTCGAGATCGTCACGCTCACCCGCGATGATTTCCAGGTGTCCACCATCGAGGCGGCGACGGTCAGCCCGCAAATTCGCGAGGTCGAATTCGCGGCGGAAGAGGTCGAGCGCGGAAAGTTTCCGCACTACATGCTCAAGGAAATTTTCGAGCAGCCGCGCGCGGTGCAAAATGCCATCCGCGGCCGCATCAGCCATGAGGAAGCGACCGCGCGCCTCGGCGGGCTGAACCTCTCACCGGCCGAATTGCGCGCGGTGGACCGCATCATCTACATCGCCTGCGGCACGGCCCTGCACGCGGCGATGGTGGGCGAGTTTTTGATGGAAGACCTCGCGCGGATCCCGACCGAGTGCGATTACGCCAGCGAATTCCGCTACCGCAACGCCCCCGTGGAGAAGCACACGCTCGTGTTCGCCATCAGCCAGTCGGGTGAAACCATCGATACGCTGGCGGCCGTGCGCGAATCGCGGCGCAAAGGGCACAAGACCCTCGCCATCGTCAACGTCGTCGGCTCGACCATCGCCCGCGAGGTCGATGGCGGCACGTACATGCACGCCGGCCCCGAGATCGGCGTGGCGGCGACCAAGACGTTCATATCGCAGGTCACGCATCATGACGTTGCTGGCGGTGTTGATGGGTCGGATGCGGCACATGGCCTCGACGCGCGGCGCGGAGATTTTGCGCGGGTTGGAAGAGATCCCCGCCAAGATGGAACGGGTGCTCAAACAGAGCGACGCCATCGCCGCCGTCGCGAAGAAGTATTGCGACGCCAACAGCTTCCTGTTCCTCGCGCGCCAGGTCAACTTCCCCGTCGCGCTCGAAGGCGCGCTGAAGTTGAAGGAGATTTCCTACATCCACGCCGAGGGCTATCCCGCCGCCGAGATGAAGCACGGCCCGATCGCGCTGGTCGATCCGCGCACGCCGTCGGTCTTCATCTGCCCGAAAGACCCGGTCTACGACAAGGTCATGGCCAACATCGAGGAAGTGAAAGCGCGCAAGGGACCCGTGATCGTCGTCGCCACCGAGGGCGATGAGGACATCCGCAAGAAGGCCGATGACGTGATTTACATTCCCGATACGCTGGAATGTCTGCAGCCGTTGCTCACGGTCCTCCCGCTGCAACTGCTGGCCTATCACATCGCCGTCCTGCGCGGCTGCGACGTGGACAAGCCCCGCAACCTCGCCAAAAGCGTCACCGTCGAGTAAACCGGAACGCGACCGGGCAAACTCAGCCTACGGTGTTTACCCCATTGTGGTTATTGTCGGGAAAGCCTATTGTTCCCCGGTCGCGGGCTTTTTATTGACCACCGAATGCTGCCTCACGAAGTCGACGTGGACTAACAAGCCCCTAACGATTCGTTAACTGTTCAAACCACGTCATGAGTTGGGGGCGGTCGATCAGGCCGCCCAAACGCTCGTGGCAGAAAGCAAAATAATGTTGTCGATGGAACCGACGGAACCGATTTCCGCTGCAGTCAAAGTCCCTTTACGGATCAAGGTAAATTATCTGGAGCCAGCGCAACTGCGCATTCCCGGCCCCGAGTTGCTGATCAACGTGGTGCGACGGCGTGTCCGCCAACTCATCCAGGGACATCGTCCGCTCACGCAAACCGATGCGCGGATGGATTTCTCCGATATCGCCCTGAAGGAAATCAGCGAGGGCAAGCTCTCCTACGAACTCGACGGTGAAGAAGTCGAGGTCGCGCCCGCGGTCCCCCAACCGCACGACGGTGGAACGCCCGCGCGTTTTTGATTTTCCACCCGTTCGCGGGCAACCGGCGCGCGGCCGGCAGCCGCCGCTAACGGTCTTCGCCACCGGCAGGGACACGCACCGTGCCCGCGCGCGAATCATCTAACGACAGACGAGACGCCTGTCGCCCGCTGGGTTGACGAGCGCAGCCGCCTCCGGTTAGACCAACCGGGATGCAGGCGAGCGCGTGCGCATCCAGGATTCGCGACCAGTTTAGATCGTCTGGCAGAGGAATCCGCCGTCCACGCGGATATCCGCGCCCGTGATGAAGCCGCTCGCCTTCGCGCTCGCGAGAAACACGACCGCGCCGATCAATTCCCGGCCGTCGCCGAACCGTCCCATCGGTGTGTGGCCGAAGATCAACTGGGCCCGTGGCGTCGGCGTTCCATCTTTGTTGAACAACAACGCGCGATTCTGTTCGGCGGGGAAGAAGCCGGGGGTGATCGAGTTCACGCGCACACCGTTCTTCGCCCATTCGCGCGCAAGAAACTGGGTAAGGTTCAGCACGGCGGCTTTTGCCGCCGAGTACGCGACCACGCGCGACAAGGGCAGGTGTCCCGACGCGCTGGCAATGTTGATGATCGATCCACGCCCGCGCTTCACCATCGCCGGACCGAATTCCTGACAGGGCAGGAACGCGCCACCGACAAGGTTCTGATCAAAGACCGCAGCCCAATTCGCCCGGGGAATGTCCTCGAATTTCAAGTCCCCTGTCACCGTCGCCTTCAAGTCGTTGCCGCCGGCGGCGTTAACCAGAATCGCCGGGGCTCCAAGCGATTTGGTAATCTGTTCGTGCGCCGCCCGAAGATCATCGTGTTTCATCGCGTCGGCCGAGAAGAACCCGGCGGTTCCGCCAGTTTTCTTGATCGCGCTCACGCGCGCCTCCGCGCGTTCGGCGTTGCGGCCGACCACGGCCACCTTGGCTCCGGCGGCGGCAAGTCCTTCCGCCATCGCGCCGCCCAGCACGCCCGTGGCTCCAATTACCACCGCCACTTCGTTGGTCAGGTCAAAAAGATCCGTCATGATATTATCCCCGTTCCGTCCTACGTGTGAAGTCCTCGCAACCGCCGCGCCAGCCGCGTGAAATGTCTTCTTGCCTCGTGCCCGGCGAGTCCGCAAGGTTTCGTTCGATGCGCGCGGCGCTATTCATCCCCTGCTTCATCGACCAACTCTTCCCGAACGTGGGAATCGCAATGATCACCGTGCGAAATTTCTACCCCGAACTTCCCGGCAAAGCAACCAAAACGACGGCGCACACCTGCGAGTTTGCTGAGTTTCTCGTGAAGAAGCTCGAGTGACGCGGACATCAAACGGAAAGATTGGGTGGGCGCTGGGCATCCCGGGTTCATGCTAGCGTTCAAGGTACATAGGATAAAGTCCCGAATATTCGGTGCGGCACATTTTGGAATGTGTTGGTCGTCGTCTTCGCTTGTTCCATTCAACATCGTTGGCCAAACCCATTGTGGGTTTGGCCAACTTTTGCCACTCAAACGGCAGATGGAGCCGCGATTCGCACAGCTTCGGCAGTCAGTTCGCGGATGGCATTCCAGTTTTTCTCCGCAATCAGTTTGCGATCGACCATCCATGACCCGCCGATGGCCGCCACGATTGGCAGCGCCAGATAGTTGCGGGCATTGGCGGTGTTGATGCCGCCCAGAGGAATGAATTTCACGCCGGTCGGCCCGAACGGGCCCGCGAACGCCTGGAGCATCTTCACGCCACCGGCGGCTTCGGCGGGGAAGAACTTCTGGAGCTTGCAGCCCAGGGTCAGACCGCGTTCGACATCGGAGGGGGTCATCACGCCGGGGACGAACGGCAGTTTTAGGGCCAGCGCTTTCGAGACAATCGCCTCGTTCAGGCCGGGAGCGATGCCGAATTGCGCGCCCGCATCGACGGCGCTGTGAAGTTGGTCCTCGTCGAGGATCGTGCCCGCGCCTACGAACATCGTGGGGAATGCGTCGCGGACATTGCGGATCGCTGCTGAGGCCAGGGGGGTCCGAAAAGTGACCTCCATCACGTCGAGACCGCCAGCGAGCAATGCCTCGGCCAGCGGCACGGCGTCTTCCGCCCTGTCGATGACGACCACGGAGACAATTCGTCTCTGGAAGATCGGGTGCACGAAAATGCTCCTTGATTCAACTTCCCAAACAGTCTGGGAAGGGTTTTGATTCGGTGCAAGAGAAATCGTCGCATGACGGGAGCTTCCATCACAACGGTTCGAGCGGTGCTGTCGCTGGTCGCCTTGTTCGTCGGTAATGTGTTCGCTGAAGACAAACCGGATATCGAGTATGGCCGGGCGTCGGGTGAAAGTCTGCGGTTGGACGCGCATATCCCCGACGGCAGCGGGCCGTTCCCGATGGTCGTCATGGTTCACGGTGGCGGCTGGACCAGTGGTGACAAGCGCAAGGATATAACCGTGATCCTGGAACCGCTGACAAAATCCGGGGAGTTCGCGTGGTTCTCGATCAACTACCGCATGGCGCCGACGAATCGCTGGCCCGCCTGCTTCGAGGACGTGCAGACAGCCATACGCTGGGTCAAGGCCCACGCCACGGAGTACAATGGCGACCCGCACCGTGTCGCCCTGATGGGATACTCGGCCGGTGGACAATTGGCCTGCTTGGCTGCCGTGCGAGCCGGGGACGACACACGCGTGCAGGCCGTGGTCGGTTTTGCGCCGCCGACGGATATGGTTGCCGACACCGAACGGCGTGGCGGCCTCAGCAAATCGTTGCAAGCCCTGTTTGGCCGCGAAACGGTGGATGATGCGACAAGAGCGCTGTTGAAGGAAATGTCGCCAATCACCTGCGTCAAGCCGGGCCTGCCGCCGTTTCTCTTCGTCCAGGGCGATGCTGACAAGACCGTCCTGTACGAGCAAACCCTCGCGTTCATGTCAAAGCTCAAGGAAAACGGCGTTACGAACGACATCGTCACGATCAAAGGTGCGCCACACCGGATCACCGACTGGGACAAATTCGACCCGAGCTACAAGGAAAAGGTAATCGAGTGGCTGAAACAAAAGTTGGCCGTAAAGATAATGATTCAATGCATTTGAGTGAAAGGAGTCAGTATCAAGAATGAAGACTGTGAACGATTCGATGAGGCGGAGGCATGCGTTTCGCCCGGTTCTGTGCGTACTGCTGTCCTGGGCAGGTCTGGCCGTCATCAGCGGCTGGGCGGCGGATACCGCCACGCCGGCCAGCGCGTCAAGCAAAGTGTTTAATGTCCGGGAGTTTGGCGCCAAAGGGGATGGCAAGACGCTGGATACCGCGGCAATCCAGAAAGCACTCGATGAATGCGGCAACGCCGGTGGTGGCACGGTGCAGTTTCCCTCGGGTACTTATCTCAGTCAGCCCATTACCTTGCGCGCCAAGATGATAGTGCAGTTAGATGACGGTGCGGTGCTCAAGGCGACCGACGATCGGGCTGATTTCGAGATCGCCGGGAAACCGAACACGTTTGTGCCGTTCATCGGAGGCAAGAACCTTCAAGACATCACGATCACCGGGCAGGGAGTGATCGACGGGTCGGGCGCCAAATGGTGGGGACCCGCTGAGGAAGCCCGCCGAAAAAAGCCGGGCTACACATTGCCGCGTCCCAATTTGATCGTATTGACCGGTTGCAGGAACTTGCGGGTGGAAAACATCACCATCAAAAACTCTCCCAAATTCCATTTGGTTCCTACGGATTGCGATGGCGTGATCATTTCGAACGTGACGATCACCGCGCCTGAACATGCAGCCAATACCGACGCCATCGATCCCACCGTCTGCCGGAATGTGTTGATCACAAAATGCTGGATTGACGTGGGAGATGACAACGTCGCGATCAAGTCCGGACGCAAGGTGGAAGGACGAGAATTCGGCTGCGAGAACATTACGGTGACCGATTGCACGTTCCTGCACGGGCATGGGATGTCCATTGGCAGCGAAACGTCCGGTGGAGTACGCAACGTGCAGGTGCGAAACTGTACGTTTGAAGGCACGGAAAACGGGATTCGCATCAAGTCGCAACGAGGCAAAGGCGGCGTGGTGGAGAACGTCAGTTACAGTGATATCACGATGAAGGACGTTGATCCTGCGATCACGCTCACGTGTTACTACATGTACAACTCGGCCGGGGATGCGGTGCAGCGTTCGGCCCCCGAGAAAGACACAGCGCAAGCAGTCAGTGAAAAGACACCGGTTTTCCGCAATATTCAGATCAGGAACCTGCAGGCCGCGACGAAGCGTGGGGCGGGCACCATTCTGGGTTTGCCCGAGAGCCCCATCACCAATGTGGTGCTCGAAAATGTGCAAATCAGCGCCGCGACAACAGGGCTGGGAATCAAGAATGCGAAGGGTGTTCAGTTCAAGAACGTGCAAGTGACCTGCCGGGAAGGGCTTCCTGTGGTGGTTGAGAGTGCGCAAGTGGAGGGCTTGGAAACTGCGAAGGCCGCGGATGGCAAGTAACGGTTGCCACGGACCGGCAAGAGCGGTGTCAGTCTATGAACGGAGCTGCTATGCTTCCAGAATCGACTCTTTGGCAGTAACCGGGCTAGAGTAACTAGCGTCGGTGTATTTGCGCTTCTGGCAGGGACGCATCCGCGAATGGGGTGAGCAATCCTCCGATAGGCAACGACGTTTAGGCAGAGTTCGGGTTCGGGATAAGCAAAGCAGGGTACTCACGAAGGCACCATGATCGCGAGGAATCATTTCCAGGCAGTACGGTCGACCTTCCCCAAATCAATCAGAAGCCTAGCAGCCGGCGCGCTAGCATTGGCACTGGGATTGTCCATTGGCATCGAGCGCGCTCAGGCGGCCACGTACGTTTGGACAAAGCCCGCGGGAGGCATCTGGTCGGATCCGACGTCGTGGAGCCCAAACGGCGTGCCGGGTCCGTCCGACACCGCGAGCTTAAATTCCGCCGGCAGCTTGGGCTTCAGCGTCAACGCGACCTACACCATAACGCTCACCAACAGCGCTATCGCAAGCAGCCTTGCCTTGGAGGCTCATTCGAGCAGCAACCAGACCGTCACGCTGAATGTGGACGGGAATTCGCTGTCCCTCATCAAACCTGGAGTGTCAAGTCCCGTGGCGCTATTTATCGGGAACAACAGTAGCGCCCACGACACGCTGTATTTCGCCTCGTCCACCGTCCCTGGAGCAGGGTTATTCATCACCAATGCCGCTTCATTGCGGGCGACAATCGGAGACCACGGAACATCGCTTATGGTGGTGACCAATGGGTTTGTTCAGGTCGGCGATGCGAGCGTGACTAACAACCAATTGGTACTGGGCAACAACAGCGCCTCCTCAAGCCAGGGCACACTCGTGCTGAGCGGCTCCAGCGTGTTGTGGTCCAACAACGGGGCGGTGCTCATCGGTAACCTTTCTTCAGCGTCGGGGAACTCCGTGGTGATTTCGAACTCGGCCGTAATGACATGCGTTGGCGATACGCTGTCGGTCGGGGGCGCAGGCTCCAGCGGGAACTCGATGCTGTTGGATTCGGGCGGCCAATTGTTCGTCGCAGGCGCGGGTGCCAGCGCGAATGTCGGCAACGGTTCGGGTTCCGGCAACTCAGCGACCGTCCAAAACGGCGCGATCTGGGACCTTGGAAACACCCCGCTTACAATTGGGACTGCAACAGGCTCAGGCAATTCGATCACGATCGGCACGAACGGGACCGTATCTAACGCGGTGACCGTGATCGTCGGGGCGGGCAACTCCGTGATCCTTTCCGATGGTCTGCTGCAGGCAGCGCTCGGAATTACCAATAGCGCCGGCACGATCGCGGGTTCCGGCACTCTCGTTGGCGAGGTCGTATTCACCGGTGGCGGAACGTTGAGCCCGGGTCCGGGAACACGCTCGGTACAATCATTGCCGCCAACGATCTCACGCTGGCCTCGGATACCACTGTCATCAAACTCGACAAGAGCCAGGCTGGCAGTAACGACTTGATCAATGTAACCGGCGTATTGACCGAGGCCGGCGCGTTGACGGTCGCCAATGTGGGGCCGGCGCTCGCCGGCGGGGACACATTCCAGATATTCACCGCCAGCGGTTTTTCCGGCGATTTTTCGGCAACGAACCTCCCGGCACTCAGTGGTGGCCTGTCTTGGGATACATCGCAACTGGGTTCCGCGGGCATCATTGCCATACCGCTCGTGTTAAGTGTGGTTGGCCCGACGAACGAAGCTTTTAACGTTGGCGACACGGTTACGATCAGCGCCACGGTCACCGGTGTCCCGACGCCCTCGCTCCAGTGGGAATATAACGGCAGCAACTTGTCCGATGGCCCTACCGGCAATGGCTCCGGCATTTCGGGAAGTCAAACCAGCACGCTGACGATTTCCAACACACAAGCAGCCGACGCGGGGCATTATTGCATCATTGCGAGCAATACCGGCGGTACTCAGACCAATTGCATGTACTTGTCGCAGATCGGCGGCCCGGCGCCTCCAACGATCATCGGCCCAATCAGTCAAACCGTCACCCAGGGGAACACGGCGACCTTCACCGCTTCGGTTTCGGGTAATCCCACGCCCACGGTCCAGTGGCAGCAAAATGGCATCAATCTACCGGGGGCGACTGCTGCGACCCTGGTCTTGACCAATGTGCAGGTCTCTCAAGACGGCTATGTTTATTCCATCATCGCCAGCAACAGCGTGGCCGAGGCGACGAATAGCGCCACCCTGCACGTTAACGCGCCTGCCGGCCCTCCAGCGTTGCCCGTCATCCCCACCAACCAATTCTTGATCACGAACTATGGCGGATACGGTGACGGTGTTTCCAACAATATGTCGGCTTTTCAGAGCGCCATGAAGGCGGCCGGTGCCGCCGGTGGCGGCACGGTCGAAGTCCCGGCCGCAGGCACATTGAGCACCTACCTGAGCGGGCCGATCCTCCTGACCAATAACGTCAACCTGCAGGTTGACAGTGGGGCGATGCTGCAGGCGCTCCCGAAAGCCAGTTGGCCCAACGCGACTACGGCGTTCATTACGGCTACGAACACCCACGATGTCGAGATCAGTGGATCGGGAACCATTGACGGCCAGGGTTCGGGCTGGTGGGGAAGTCCCAGCTCGACGCGGCCACCCTTGGTCCAGATGGCCTTTACCACGCGAATTCTCATTCAGAGTGTGAACGCGCAGAACCCGCCCTTCTACCATTTCAGACTGATCGGGGGAAATACCAACATAACGGTTCAGGGTATCACCATCAACACTGAGACTAATTCACCGAATACGGACGGGGTTGATATCAGCGGTGTCAACGCCCTGGTCCAAAACTGTTTGATCCAGGATGGCGATGACGACATTTGCCTCAAGAATGATACAGGTCAGTACTCGGCGAACATCGTCGTTTCCAACTGCACCTTTAACGGCGGGCACGGCGTCTCGGTCGGCAGCGACACCGCCGGCGGGTTCAATGGCTTTATCGTGAACAATTGCACATGGAACAACACGATTTACGGCATTCGCTGTAAATCGGACAACGCAACGAGTGGAAGCGGCGCAGGCGGCCTGGTGCAAAACCTCGGGTATTACAGTCTCACCATGAACCACGTGGAATATCCGATTATTATTTACAGCTATTACAATGAAGAGGGAACTCCCGACGACGTCACACCGCAGATTGCAGCCGGTGAGTCCGTGGGGTCAACCAACCACTGCGTGGTCTGGCGCAATATTACCTTCAGCAACGTAACGGCCTCGGTGTCGAGCTTGGGGAAGGCCGTTTCGGCGATGATTTGGGGGCGATTGGAGGCGCCGGTTTCCAATCTCGTCTTCGACGCCGTAAATATCTCACCCTCCAATCGGACTTTCACGGTCTTTAACGCCCAAGGTGTCCAGATCATTGACTCCAACTTGGGCGTCCCCATTAAGACAAACACACTCACGGTTTTTAACGCCCAGGTCACCGTCACGAATAGCGTCGCCAGCACCAATCTGCTGACAATCACCGGGCTGGCCGTCCCTCCGACCAACAATGTCCTGGCTTTCTTCAATGCGCCGGCGACCCTGGTCACGACCAATCTGCTAGGCGCCAACCAGATCCTCACATTGGGCGGCAGCATCCTCACGGTGAGTAATGCTCTGAATCTGGGCGGCGCCCCGACGCTGAACTTCGCGGTGGGCACGAACGCCACTAGGATCGCCGCGACCGGCAACCTGACTTTGGGTGGCACGCTCAACGTGACCGACGGCGGCGGGCTCACCAGTGGGGCCTACACGCTGTTCACCTATGGTGGCGCGTTGACCTATAACGGGCTGAGCATCGGTCCCACGTCCGACGCGAACTTCACGTACACGGTCTTTACCAATACGCACGGTCAGGTGAACCTGATCGTATCCAACAGTGTGGCAGCGCCCGTGGCTGGTTTCACGGCGTCTCCCCTCAGCGGGCCCGCGCCTCTCGCGGTGACCTTCACCGATATCCCGTCCAATTCCCCCACGGTTTGGTATTGGACGTTCGGTGATGGCGGGATGTCGTCATCTGAGAACCCGGCGCACCAGTACCTGAATCCGGGCGCGTACACGGCCCAGTTGATTGCCTCCAATACGGGCGGAGCCAGTAGCCCGGTTACGCAGACGATCGGGGTCTACGACCCATATCAGTGGTGGCGGCTGCAATACTTCGCCAGCACCAACAGCACGAGCGGCAACCCCAATGCAGATCCCTACGGCAAGGGTATCATCAACACCAACCAATTCCTGCTGGGCCTGAACCCGGTGGATCCGGGTTCGGTGTTCCGGATTCTCAGCGTCGTGCCACAAACCAATGGCGATATGATGATCACATGGGCAACGGGCGCCGGGCCAACGAATGTGGTGCAAGCGACGAGTGGCGACGGGAGCGGTGGCTACTCTACGAACTTCCGGGACATCAGTGGGCCGCTGGCCATCCCGGGAAGCGGAAACGCGACGAACAGCTATCCTGACCCGGGTGGCGCGACCAATGGCACGTCCCGCTACTACCGAATTCGTCTTGGACCATAGCTCGGTCTCTCTCGGTGCGGGGGAATTAGGTGGATTGTCGGCTGGCAGTTGCGGTGTGTTTCCGTCTGCCGGGCTACGTCTTCAGTGCACTACGCTATCGCGAAGTTGCTTCGGCGTCATGCCCGTCGCCTGTTTGAACGCGAGGCAGAAACTGTTGATGCATTGGCACCCACACAAACCGGCGAGCGCCCCGAGTTTGTGCTGTGATTCCGCGAGCCACCGCTCGGCGCGCTACAACGCGCCCGGTTCAAGGCCGAAATAGTTCTTCGCGTTGTGGTAGCAGACGTTGCGAACGAGTTCACCCAGCATCTCCATATCGTGCGGCAGGTTGCCATTGGCAACGTCGCGCCCGATGAGATGGCAAAGGAGTCGTCGGAAATATTCGTGACGGGAGTACGAGAGGAAACTGCGCGAATCGGTAATCATCCCCACGAAACGGCTGAGCAAGCCGAGGTTCGACAGCGCGTTGATCTGCCACTCCATGCCTTCCTGCTGGTCGAGGAACCACCAACCGCTGCCCAGCTGGAGCTTGCCCGGGACGCTCCCGTCCTGGAAGTTGCCGAGCATCGTGGCGAACACATAATTGTCTGCGGGATTCAGGTTGTACAGGATGGTCTTTGGGAGGCGGTCTTTCTGCTCGAGCTTGTCGAGGTAACGGGCCCACGGTTCCGCCTGCGGCCAGTCGCCGATCGAGTCAAAGCCCGTGTCCGGTCCCAGCGAGCGCATCATCCGAGAGTTATTGTTGCGCATGGCGCCGAGGTGGAATTGCATGACCCAGCCGCGCGCCTGATACTGTTCGCCGAGCCACAGCAGGAGGAAGCTGCGAAACTTGTCCGCCTCCGCGCGCGACACCGTCCGTCCCGCCCGGGCTGCGTCGAACACCCGCGCCGTCTCGGTTTCCGTGCAATCGTCGGCGTAGGCATGCTTCAGCCCATGGTCGGACAATCGGCAGCCATTCGCGTGAAAGAAATCGAGCCGCTTCACCAGTTCCCCAAGGAATACGGACAACGTTGGGCATTCCCCGAGCTTGCTCACCCACGCCGTCCACGCCGTGGGTTGGTCTAGCGCCAGTGCCTTGTCGGGGCGAAACGTCGGATACACCCGGGTGCGCAGGGTGCCCGACTCGCGGATTCGGCGGTGATGTTCAAGGGAGTCGGTCGGATCGTCGGTCGTGCACACCACGACGACGCGGTTGGCCTCGAGAATCCGCTGCACGGGCATCGAAGCCAGCTTCTCGTTCGCCTCGTCCCAGATTTCTTTCGCCGTGCTTTCGTTGAGGAGTTGGGTGATGCCGAAGAAGCGTTTCAGCTCGATGTGCGTCCAGTGATAGAGCGGGTTACGGAGCGTATGCGGAACGGTCCGGGCAAAGGCGAGGAATTTCTCCCAATCGCTGGCATCGCCGGTGCAATACTTCTCGGGCACGCCATCCGACCGCATGGCCCGCCACTTGTAATGGTCGCCTGCCAGCCAGATTTCATACAGGTTGCGGAACTGCTTGTTTGCCGCGATCTGGTCGGGGGGAAGATGACAATGATAATCAAAAATGGGTTCGTGCGCCGCGATGTCGTGATACAACTCGCGCGCGACCGGGGTTTCCAGGAGAAAGTTCTCGGTAATGAACGCCCGCATGGACTCACCCGTTCGCCAACAGCGAAAGGTGCCTGGTCAGGTGTCGCTCCACCAATTCTTCGTGCAGCGCGGTGTGGTTCTCCAGGATTTCCAGAATCCGCGGCTTGAACGTCGGATGCGTCAGCACCGAGCCAAAGGTCACGTGCAACAGTTGCCGGCCCGCCACGCCGTCCAGAAACAGGGGTTCTTCCCTGGGCCCGGTGAATTTCGGCAGGGCCGCGACGTGCGCCAGCGTCGTCGAGATGTGGTAGCTCTGACGATCCGTCTCGAACCGGCCGCGGCAGAACTCGACGATCTCCGCGAATACCGGCGGGTTTGTGCGGGCCACGACGCGCAATCCTTCGAGGTAACTGGTTCCGGATGTTTTCACGTGGAGCAACTGGCCGCAGACGCGGCCGAGAATCGGATAGATCGCAAACTTGTCCGAGCCGCTGTGAACGCTGATCTTGTACGGGCCGCAGAACCGCGCGATCTCCAGGTGCTCGCGCAGGGACGCCTCGAATTTCTGGAGGTCGCCCTTGTAATCGATGCCCTTTTCAAAGTCGCCGATGAATCGCGGCGCCACGCTGATCACGCGGGGAACGGCCAGCCGTCGAAGTTCCAAGCCAATGAACAAATGGTCCAACACGCTGGTGGGCTCACTGGTCTCATCCACGCTGACTTCGATCTCGAACGGACGCGCGCCCATCGTCTTGGCGATGTGACGGCCCATGAGGCCGACATGCTCGAGGGCGCGCCCATATTTTGTCGCGGCGCTCCGGAGTGACTGGGCGTCGAACTGCAGCTTGCCAACATTGGGCACATCGAACTTGCGTCCCAAGTACGCTGACTCCAACTCGGACTTGACCGTGCCTTTACCGACGTGCTCGGAGGGATCGATCGTGAAGAAGCAGAAACCGGCCGCCGCCATCCGGTCCACGTGTTCGGTCGTCTTCAAGTGGTCCGCGTCCGCCCCCCACTTGCCACTGTAGCCGCGCTGCGCGAGCGCGGTGGTTGCGGCCTTGACGACCTGCTGAGGTGTGCGTTGCGTGCGTTCCAGTTCACGAATGGATTGCTGCGCGAAAATCGGGGCGAAATCGAATTTCTGCGCCGCGGCGAGGTGCCCCGGCGTGGCCAACCCGAAGCGATCACCGAAACCAAAGGATTTCACGAGGCCAAGTGTCGTGGGGGACGCTACGGTTCTGCTGGCCAATGGGCCAACAGGGGGCGTTTTTCTTGTTGCGAGGCCAGCAGCTGATGTCGTATTCATTGAGTTCACAATAAGTTGACGGGCATATGCCGGTGCGATTACATCTTACGACGGAACGGTTCACGCGACAATGCGATTCGCGTATCTTGTTGTATCATGATTGTTGAGACTACTTGGATATACGTATGAGCTTACTGCCGAAGGTATTACATCTGCCGCCGCCCGGACGCCCGCGTTGGGTCTGCCCGGAAAGCGCCCAGCTTGATCTCCTGTATTTGGCGTGGGGACATCGGCAGTATGGCCAGAACCCCATTCCCGTGTCCCGCCACCCCGGTTGGCACTATGTTTTGGTGAATCGGGGCAAGCCAACCTTGGTCCTCGAAAGCGAGCAGAAGACGCTCAATACCGGCGACTTTTTGGTGATCGACCCCGATTGCGCCAGCGGTTGGACGGATCGACCTGATGGCCTGTCGGACCTTCTCGTCTGGATCTGGCGAACCGGCCCGCGTTGTCCGGAGTGCGCCGTGGATTCGGGAGGGTACCGGCAATGGACGATTGGCACGCGCTTGTGGCACAAGCTGGAGCAGTTGCATGGGTTGTGTCGCTTGGAAGTGGAGCGGCCCGACGAATTGACCAAGCTCGCCATTGAGCAGTTGCACCTCTCCATTGACGTCACCGTCGCCCGGCATGTCCAGCGCAAAATCGGGCCACCGGAGCCATCGTTGCGGATGGAGTTGGCCGTGCGCTGGATGGCCCAGAACCTTGCCGAGCCGAATCCGGTCACGGCGCTGTGCGAGTACCTGCAAATCTCTCCGGCCACGGTCGTGCGGATGTTTCAAACGCATCACGGAGAAGCGCCGGCGGTGTACCATCAGCGCCTCAAAATGGCGAGGGCCCAAGAATTGTTGGAGACCGAACGTTTCTCCGTCAAAGAAATAGCGTACGCGCTGGGGTACAAGCATCCGAACGATTTCAGCCGGGCGTTCAAGCAATTCGTCGGCAGGAGCCCGAAATCCATCGGCGAAGGCCGGAACTCGCGCAACGCGTCCCATTGAGTGGGATTATTCGCTGGGCAGCAGCAGTCCTTTCATCGGCGCGTTCGACCATGACAGACTGATGGCGGTCTTCTGACCGTTCAGGTTCGCCAAGACAACCTCCGCGCGGGCGGTGCCGATGGAAGGATCGCCGATCGGTACGAGGCAGGTGACTTCGTTTGGATTGGAATGGACGTCAATTGCGAAATCTCAGGCTGTGGCGATGGCTTTTTCCTCGATATCGGCCACTTCGAGGTTGGGGACGAGGATGTGCACGATCAGCAACGCGAGGAGGTAGGCGACGCTGCCCATGAGGAAGACGGGAAAATAGTTGCCCGTGTGTTTGAGGACCTTGCCCGTGACGAAGAACAGGACGAGTCCGCCGATCGCGCCGAACGTGCCGCCGAGGCCCGTGACGGAACCGACGAGGCGCTTGGGGAACATGTCGCCGGCGAGACTGAAGACGTTGGCCGACCATGCCTGGTGAGCCGATGCGGCAATAGTGATGAGGACAGCGGCCACCCACTTGTTGTCGGTCGTGGTCGAGAATACGACGGGCACGACACACGCGGCGCAGATCAAGAGCGTAATCTTGCGGGCTTTATTGGTGGTCCAGCCGCGTTTCATGAAGGCCCCGGCGATCCATCCGCCGGCAATGCTGCCTACGGAGGCGACGACGTAAATGAGCATGATCTGGTACTCGCGGTCCTCGGGCTTCAGGTGGAATTTCTTGTTGAAGAAGTCCGGCGAGCCGAACAGGTAAAACCACCAGAAACAATCCGTCATGAGCTTGGCGGTGGCGTAGGCCCAGGTTTGTTTGTGAGGGAAGAGCCGACGCCACGGGATCTTGACCGTGGGCTCGACGGTTTCGCCCTGGATATACGCCAACTCTTCTTTGTTGACCCGCGGGTGGTCTTCCGGTTTTCGGTAAATTGCCAGCCAGGCCACGATCCACAGAAGATCGATGACAGCCGTAATGATGAACGCGCCTCGCCAACCCACTGCGATACCGGCGACGGTGATCACGGAGCACCATGCCACGACGTGGGGGAGGCCCCAGGGTACGAGAATCCCACCGACGTTGGAACCGGAATTGAACAGACCGGTGGCTAGGGCGCGTTCGCGTTTGGGAAACCATTCGGCCGTGGCCTTGATGGCGGCGGGGAAATTGCCGCCCTCGCCCAGGCCGAGCAGGATGCGGCAGATGAAGAAACCCGTGACAGCGCTGCCGAAGAGGTGCCCGATTTCGGGCGCAAACGCATGAGACATGGAAGCCACCCCCCAAAAGGCGCAGGCAAAAACAAATCCCCAGCGCAACCCCAGCACGTCCATCAACCGGCCCATGACGATCATACTGACCGCGTAGGCGGCGATGAAGACCACCTGCATGTTCCAATAATTCTCATCGGTCCAACCGATGGTCTTGCCGAGCTCCGGGGCCAGATTGCCAAAGACGCCGCGATCGATGTAGTTGGCCGTTGTGACCCAGAACAACAGCGCACAAATCACCCACCGAAAATTGGTCTGGCGACGCACATCGGCCGTCGTTGCGGAAGTTGTTGTTGAAGCCATGTCAGATTTCGTCGTTCGTCGAGCACTATCTCTGGACCCGCGCGCCGCCACCACCCATGACCTTTTCCACTTCCTTCTGCGTGGCCATGGAGGTGTCGCCGGGTGTGGTCATGGCCAGCGCGCCGTGCGCCGCGCCATAGTCCACCGCCTTTTGCGGGTCACCCGTCTTCAGGAAACCGAAAATCAAGCCGCTCGCGAAACTGTCGCCGCCGCCAACGCGGTCGAGGATTTCCAAGGCCGGATATTGGCGGCTCTCGTAAAACTTGCCGTCCATCCAACAAATCGCGCTCCAATCGTTCCTGGTCGCGGTGATGACCTTGCGCAACGTGGTGGCCGCGACCTTGAAGTTTTTGAATTCGCTCACCGCTTTCTCGATCATCTTCTTGAAGGCGTCGGTTTCGATCCTGGTGATGTTGTGGTCCATGCCTTCGACCTCGAAGCCGAGGCACGCGGTGAAATCCTCCTCGTTACCGATCATCACATCCACGTATTTGGCAATCTCGCGGTTGACCTCGCGGGCTTTGGCCTGTCCGCCGATGCTCTTCCACAGGCTGGGGCGATAATTCAGATCGTAGCTGACGATCGTGCCGTGCTTGGCGGCGGCTTTGACGGCTTCAATAGCCAATGCCGCCGTGCTCTCGCTCAATGCGGCGAAGATGCCGCCCGTATGGAACCAGCGCACGCCGATTTGGCCGAATAATCTTCTCCCAATCGAAATCACCGGGCTTGAGCTGGCTGGCAGCGGTGTGACCACGGTCCGGCACGCCGACCGCCCCGCGGATGCCGAAGCCGCGCTCGGTAAAATTGAGCCCGTTGCGTACCGAGCGCCCGATGCCGTCATCGGCCCGCCAGAGAATGTAGTCCGTGGCGACGCCGCCCTGCATGATGAAGTCCTCGATGAGATGGCCGACCTCGTTGTCCACGAACGCGGTGCAGACCGCCGTCTTCAGGCCGAAGCATTTGCGCAGGCCGCGCGCGACGTTGTACTCGCCGCCGCCCTCCCAGACCTTGAACTCGCGCGCCGTGCGGATGCGTCCCTCGCCGGGATCGAGCCGCAACATGATTTCCCCGAGTGAGAGTTGGTCGAAGGTGTATTTATCGCGAAGTTTCAATGGCATGTGTATCTCCCTTAAACGAGTGAGCGATCACTCTCTGACACAAACCGAGGAATTCGTCATACGGCAAGTCGTTCTTGGCGTCATTTGTGCGCCAAGCGCAAATTCGGAAGTCGGCTGGACCGAGACCATCCCCAACGTGATCGACAGTTGGGAGAAGGGCGAACTGTGCCTTGTATACACGCCGTTGTTGCTTCGAGGACTCGTTATCGTACTTGCTGATAAGAGTCCAACTGAGTTCCTCTCCTGTATACGCATCTCTTCCCTCTGAACAGCGCACCGCAAAGTGGATAGCCTGTTTATATGCTGCTACTGTCGCGGTCGAGTTGCCTCGCTTTCTGTCCCGACGGGCGTGGCTTAGCGACTTTCTGCGCAGCCAGTAGTCGTATTTTGCCTGCGTAACCTCCGGTGGCAGGAAACTCGGGCGTTCAAATTTCCGATTGCTACTCATGGAGTTCGCGCTTTACGCCGCGCTCCTCCGCAATTCGTTGAAGGCTTTCATGGCTCGGGCACGTCCAAATCACGGCAAATCTTGCGGGCGAGGAAGTCGTTGACTTCGTTGTGACGCGGAACAGACGAACGGCGGTTCTTGGCGGGATTGACCCACCACGAATGTTTACCACCTTCGCGCAGAAGCCGGCAGCCTTGAGCAGTCAGGTGGCGAATCAACTCTCGCCGTTTCACACGAGGATGCTTTCCTCGGCGTAATCCTTGGCCGCGGCGCGTAATGCATCTTCTCGGTTCAGTTCCAATGCCTCTCCCAAAGCGGAACGCAAGTTAGCGAGCAGTTCCCGGCGTGTCTTGCCCTGGCTGTTGACACCGGGTATTTCCTCGATCCAACCGATCCACCAACGGTTGTCCTTCTTCACTACTGCCGTGAACTCTCGTTTCATGGTTCCACTATAAAAGTTTCGGGGTGGGGAATCAAGGCCACGTTTGGGTTGTTACCGTTCTTAGCATTTCAATTTCCCACGGATTCTCGACACATTCCTCTGCGACCTTATTCAAATCGTATTGGCCTGAGCCAGCGGCTTCTGGCCGTTGAGGACGGCGATGAGGTTCTGCGCGGCCATTTTCGCCTGGCGGGCGACGCTTTCATAGGTGCGCGAACCGATGTGCGGCGTAATGACGGCGTTCGGACAGGAGAACAGCGGGTGATCCTTCGGCGGCGGCTCCTGCTCGAGCACGTCGGCGCCGTAACCGAGCAACTGGCCGCTTTTCAAGGCGGCAGCGACGTCGTTGGTCTCGACCAACTCGCCACGGGCGGTATTGATGAGCACGGACCCTTTCTTCAGCAGCGCCAGCCGTTTGGCGTCGATCAGGTGCCGTGTTTCATCCGTAAGGTTTGTGTGCAACGTGACAATATCCGCGCCTTTCAACACGTCGGAGATCGACGCAACGCGCGTGACATTGTGGGCCTGCGCAAACTTGTCGTCCCAGTAGATATCGTAGCCAAGCACGTTCATGCCAAACGCCCGGGCGCGGATGGCGACTTCCTTGCCAATGCGGCCGACGCCGATGATGCCGATGGTTTTCCCGAGCAGCTCGTGGCCGGTGAGGCGTTTCCACTGGCCGGACTTCACGTAATTGCATTCAGGGACGATATCGCGGTAAATCGCCAGGAGCAGGCCGAACACATGCTCGGCAACCGTGGTGTGATTGACACCGGGGCAATATGTAACGGGCACTTTCAATTCCGTCGCGGCTTTGACGTCCACTTTATCGAGCCCGATACCGTATTTGCTGATGACTTTCAACCGCGGAAGCGATTTCTGGATGACGGCGCGGGTAATCGCATCGTCGCCGATGACCCAGCCATCGAAATCGCCCTTGCTGACGAGTTCGAGCATGCGTGGTTCGGGCAGGGGGCCGCGATCGCGAACGATCTCGAAACCGGCATCTTCCAACAATTTGTGATGTTCGCCGGGAGTATCCTGAAACGAGGTCGTGGTCAGAAGAATCCGTCTCATGTTTCGACCATAATGTCTGGCAGGCAAAACCGCCGTCAACACGAATATCAGCGCCGAACCGAAGCTGACAGATTCTGCGCCGGGGGGAAGAGGCATACGGCTGGCCTTTGCTCGCCGTGCCTGCTAAGCTGACTTGCACCTTTCCGCTCCAGCTTACAATGAAGAAAACGTGGAGATCAACCGGCGCACGCGCAGCCCTGATCCTGCTGCTGACGATTGTGGCATACCTGCCCGGCGATGCACGCGGGATTCATTTGGGATGACGACGATCATCTGACAGCAAATCCTGCGATGAGCGCACCGCACGGGCTGCGGATGATTTGGTCGTCACTGACGGTGTCGCGTTACTATCCATTAACGCTGACGAACTTCTGGTTTCAGCGTCGGTTGTGGGGACTGAACCCCCTGCCCTATCACGTCGTCAACGTTACCATCCATGCGATCAATGGCGTGCTGCTTTACCTCTTGCTACGTCGCCTGCGGACTTCCGCAGCGTGGTGGGCGGCGGCGTTGTGGGCGGTGCACCCGGTGAATGTGGAATCCGTGGCATGGATCACGGAGTTAAAAAACACCCAATCGGGCTTCTTTTTCTTTTGTGCACTGCTGTGCTACCTGCGGTCTGAAACCGAGGGGCGGCGCAGTTGGTACGCCTTGGCGCTGTTGTGCGGGGTGGCGGCGGTGCTGAGCAAGCCGTCGACGGTAGTACTGCCGCTGGTGCTGTTATTGTGTGCCGGTTGGCAGCGAGGGTGTTGGGCGTGGAAGGACATCCTGCGAACCCTGCCATTCTTCGCCATGGCGTTGCTGATGTCCGCGCTGACGGTCGTCGAGCAGCGGGGGCACATTCTGAGTCAGGCAAGTACCGAATGGTCGATGGGGACCGCGGAACGGTTCGTCGTCGCGGGCCGGGCGGTTTGGTTTTACGCGGGAAAGGTTCTTTGGCCCGTGGATCTTGCGTTCGTGTATCCGCGATGGGACGTGGCGGTGAACACCGTTTGGGCGTGGTTGCCGCTGGCCGGGTTGGTGGCGGTTGGCTTGCTGTTGTGGGTCTGGCGGTCCCGCCCGTGGGGGGGCGCGGCCCTCTTCGGGTTGGGCTACTTTGTCTGCGCGCTGTTGCCGGTACTCGGCTTCTTCGACATTTACTACTTTCGGTACTCGTTTGTGGCGGACCACTTCCAATACCTTGCGAGTATGGGAGTTGTCACACTGGCAGCGAGCGGAATCGTGCATATCCTGGATCGTGGCAGGTTGTGGCCGGCGCCGTTGAGGACAGCCGTGTATTCGGTGCCGCTGGCAGTGCTGGCTGTTCTGACGTGGCAACAAAGCCGGATGTACGTGAATGGGGAGACGCTCTTTCGAAGGACGATCCAGCTCAATCCCGGTTGCTGGATGGCGTACAACAACCTGGGGATCCTTGTATCATCGAATCACGTTGAGGACGCGATGGCGATGTACCAACAATCGCTGCGGATCAACCCAAACAACGCCGATGCGCACATTAACATCGGGAACGCCGTGCTCCAGTTGGGCCAGGTGGCCAAAGCGCGTGAGGAGTATCAAAAAGCCGTGCAACTGAGGCCCGGTTTTGCCGAGGCCCACCACAACCTCGGGGTCGTGCTGTCCCGGTTGGGCCAATGGCTGGAGGCGAGGGAGCAGTGGGAGCAAGCGGTGCGGATCGACCCGAATTATGCCGATGCGCACGTCAATTTGGGCATTGCTTTGGCCCAAGTGGGCGACATGGAGGGCGCCGTCGGACACTTGACCCGTGCGCTGCAAATCAAGCCCGATAATGTGGAGGCACTAAACGACCTTGGGAATGTCATGATGGGACTGGGCCGGGTGCAAGAGGCAGTCAGTTGTTATGAGCAGGCGCTGCGGCTCAAACCCGATTCTGTCCAGGCGCACAACAACATGGGAATCGCGCTGACCCGCCTGAGCCGAGTGGCGGAGGCGATCACCCACTGGAAACGGGCCGTGGAGATCGACCCGTATTACGCCGATGCCCATTACAACCTGGGAGTTGCCCTCGAACAAACAGGCAAGCCAGGCGAAGCCATTGAACAGTACAAGCAGACCCTGCGGATCAAGCCCGATTATGTCGAAGCACAGAAGAAACTGGCACAGCTCCAGAGCGTTCGGTAGGTTGCTCCGGGCATGAAAACCGCATGGAAATCATGGGGCGCGGGCACAATGGCCATCTTGGTGGTGACGATTGTGGCGTATATGCCCGTCATGAGGGGCGGATTCCTATTTGACGATTTTTACCTCATTACCAACAACGAGATGATCGATGCTCGGGATGGACTCTATCGGTTCTGGTTTACGACGGAAGCTCCGGATTATTATCCACTGACCTCGAGTTTGTGGTGGTTCGAGTGGCGGTGGTGGGGGGACAACCCGATGGGCTATCACCTGCTCAATGTCGTACTTCATGCCGGCAACGCGGTCCTGGTATGGATGATTCTGCGCCACCTGAAAATTCCGGGAGCGTGGCTCGCGGGATTGGCGTTTGCGGTGCACCCGGTGAACGTGGCGACCGTCGCTTGGATTAGCGAGCAGAAGAACACGCTCTCGATGTTGTTGTATGCCCTCGCGATTTTTCTCTATTTACGATTTTACGAAGATGGCCGGTGGCGTTGGCACGCCCTGTCGTTGGTGGCGTTTTTGCTGGCCTTACTCAGCAAGAGCGCGGTGGTCATGTTACCGGTCGTGTTGTTGGGCTGCGTGTGGTGGTTGCATCACAAGGTGGCGTGGAAGGACATGGTGCGCAGCCTCCCGTTTTTCGCGCTCTCAATCGCCTTCGGCCTAGTGACGATTTGGTTTCAACATCATCGGGCTTTGGGTGGGGCTTTCCGGACGGTTGGTTTTGGATTCCGGTTGGCGGCGGCAGGCAGGGCGGTCTGGTTCTATCTGTGCAAGGCACTCGTGCCGTGCAACTTAACCCTCGTTTATCCGAAGTGGGAGATCGACGCTTCCCTCTGGACGTCGTATGTACCGGGAGCGTTGTTACTGGGCTCTTTGCTTGTGTTCTGGTGGAAGCGCGACACTTGGGGAAGACCGTTGGTGTTCGCGCTGGGGTATTTTGTTGTGTCGCTTTTCCCGGTGTTGGGGTTCTTCGATCAGGGTTTTTACACCTACTCCCTGGTGGCCGATCACTGGCAATACTACTCGATTGTCGGCGTCATCGCCCTCGTGGTTGCCAGTGGTCGGAATATCTGCCTTCGAATGGGAAAACGCGGCCCAAGCATCGGATCACTGGCGAGCGTGGTTGTGTTGGCGTTCTTGGCAGTGGCCACATCGAGGCGCGCAGCGATTTATCGATCTGAGGAGACACTGTGGCGGGATGCCCTGGCAAAGAACCCTGGTGCCGCAGAAGCACACTACAACATCGGCGTGGGACTCGTGCGAGAGGGGAAGTCGGAGGAAGGGATTGAACAGTGGAAACAGCAACTACAGGCCGAGCCCAATAACGTCGAGGTGCGTTACAATCTCGGGATCGTGCTGGCGCAAGCGGGCAGGACCCAGGAAGCGATGGAACAATGGAAGCAGGCGTTGCGATTGAAACCCGACCTGGCCGAAGCGCATTTCAATCTGGGTGTTGCGCTGGCGGGGTTGGGCAGAGTCAAGGAGGCCATCGGGCATTGGGAGCAAGCGCTACAGATCCGGCCAGACTATGCCGAGGCGCACTACAATCTGGGGGTCGCCTCCGAGCAAACCGGCGACGTCCGTGGCGCCATTCAACATTACCAGCAGGCGCTCCGGCTCAAACCCGATTACCGCGAGGCGAGCGACAGCCTGGCGCGATTGCAGGCGGTTCGGTAAGCGGTCACAACAGTCGTCAACGCTTGAGTCCGCCGGTACAGCGCGCTCGTCGGTTGGGGGTCGGCTGGGAACGTTCAAGCGATGTCCTCTCATGATGGGCACCTCTGTGGCCGCCCTCCGTTCCGACCAATTTGCTAGCTGTAAGCTCTTGTACACCAACAGATTCACCGTTTACCTGGCGGCCTGTAATCGCGCCAGGTTCACTTTCGCCTGGGTGAAACCAGGATCAAGACGCAGTGTTTCCTCATACTGTGCGATTGCGTCTTCGACACGGCCCGCTCGAGACAGAGTATTTCCCAGGTAGAAATGCGTTAGGGCTGCATCGGGCCGAATCCGTGCCGCTTGCTCGTAGTGTCGAATCGCCTCGTCGAGTTTGCCCGCCTGCGCCAGAGCATTTCCCAGGTTGATGTGCGCCCCGGCGAAATCGGGCTGAATCCGTATCGCCTGCTCGTACTGCGCAATCGCCTCGTCGAGCCTGCCCATCTGCCGCAGCGCAGTTCCCAAATTGTTGTGTGCCTCAACCATATCAGGCTCGGTGCGCAATGCCTGCTCGTATTGCCCTATCGCCTCGTCGAGCCGGCCCATCTGCACCAGGGTAACTCCCAGGTTGAAATGACCCTGTCCCCACTCCGGTTCAATCCGCAGGGCCTGCTCGTAGTGCGCAATCGCCTCCGGTGCCCGGCCCGTCCTGGCCAGAACGTCGGCCAGGCTAATGTGGGCCATCCAGGCATTCGGATTTTTTTCCACGTTGTCTTTCCAGAGTGATTCCTCGTCTGCATAAACACAGCTCCGCCTCCAAGTGCCCACTCCCAGCAGCAGAAGGAGCGCCATGCCAGCCATGGCTCCCCAAGATCGGCCCCGTTCTCCCAGGCGACGCCAAATCAACCCCCCGGCGGCAACCACCAGGGCGATGGGCGCGACAATTGCGTAGTACTGCCAGTGATCCGCCACCAAGGAGTTCCGATAAAAGCCCTGATCGAAGAATCCCATCACCGGGAAAAGAGTCACGACAAAGTACCCCAGCCCGAAAAGCAATGGCCGTCCCCACATGTTGCGTTTCCACCAGAATGATGTGAGGGCGCCAATCAGGACTACTCCGGGCACGTACGACACCCAGCGCGAAGGATTGATCTCCCACTTGGGATAAATCACCATCAGGTTGACAGGCAGTAGAGCTTTGTAAAGGTAGAACCAGGGCACCCAGCCAGCCGTGGCGAGACGAAAGGGAAAACCAACCGTACGGACCGGGTGTCCACCCATTAACCGATGATACTCGAACCAGACGTGCACCAATCCCATGACCATCGAAAGGACGAAGAACGGTACGCTGTAGAGTATGTCTCGCCCCCGCACGGTGCGATGTGACCACCACACGCAGCCCAACAATACCACCGGCAGCATCACCACCGCCGTCTTGCTGAGCAGGGCCAATAGAAATGCCGCCAACGAAAGACCATACCAGTGCCAGCTACCCGTTTCGTCAAAGTCCAGATAGAGCAGGATTGCCACGGTGTAGAAGAACATCGAGAGTGTGTTCTTCTGCTCGCTAATCCAGGCGACGGTCGCCACGTTCACCGGGTGAATCGCAAACACAAGCCCCGCCACCCAGGCTCCGGGAACTCGGAGACGTTTCAGGGCGATCCATACCAAGACGGCATTGGCCGCGTGCAACAATACGTTGACCACATGATAGCCCAGCGGATTGGCGCCCCACCATCGCCATTCCAGCCACCACAAACTCGATGTCAACGGGTAGTAAGCTGACGCTTCCGTCGTAAACCAGAATCGATACAGGCCGTCGCCGGCTTTGACCATCCGGTTGCCAACGATCAGGATGTAATCATCGAAGATAAACTTGCCCGCTACAGCAGGCAGGTAAGCGATAACCGTGAGGATTATCAACACGATTGCCAAAGCCGGCACGCGGCTGCCCGCGCGGTTTTGATTGTTCTCGGTCGTCCCCATCTTTCGTCAATTTCTTTGACCGAGTCTACGCCCCCGGCCATCTGCCTGACAAGAACGCCTAACAAAACCCGTAGCTGCGGGCTTTAGCCTGCGCTGTTGCACCCGATTCGCGCTCGTAAACGGCGCGACGACAGGCGAAGTGCGGTTATGTTAGGGATTCTTACCGGTGGGTTGGCTCGTTCAAACCCTGCGCGATCCAACGCAAAAAGAAGCGAGGGCGCCCCGAACGTCTACGGGACGCCCTCGTAAGGGTCAGATTACTGCGTTTGTTTAGTGGCGACGATATCGGCGAGCCAGCCCGATCATCATGCCAAGCCCGGCCACGACCAACAGCATCGTGGACGGTTCGGGCACCGTCTGGAGCTGCACCTCGAACAAGCTGGTGTCGAACTCGTTGGCGGTTGTGTTCGTGTTCCCCGGACGGATGTCGAACGTGTCGAACGAAAGCCCGGCGCCGTCGGTGGTCGGGGCGGTGTCAACGTAGGAAACCGACATGCTCCCCACGTTGTTGAGACTGTCGCCCTTTATCGTGGATGTGACGTCCAGATCGCCATCGCCGCTGGGATCCAATTCCAAGGTCATCGTGAGGGTGTACTGGGTTCCGCTGGTGTACCCCGTGGCACCCTTCGTACCAGTGCTGACTTGTACAGCGCCATTTGAGAGGGAGGTCCAATTACCCGATGAGCCGAGGAGCGCGCTGGAGGTGGCGCCCAGGCCCCACCGCTTCAGTTGGAACGGCGCGTTATTGCTCAACGTCGTGCCCATGTTCATAAACATGGAAAAACCGGTGTACACGTTGTTCGGTATGCTCGCATCCCCGGCCGACTGGCCACCCGCCGGGGTCTCGGCGACAGCCAGGGTCAGGCCCTGGTTGTTATTCAGGGCGGCAACGCCGACCGGCGTAAACTGCCACGTGAGAATCATTTCATCGCCCGGATTCGCCAGCGTGACGCCATCGGTCGTCTGACTGGGTGGGATGTTGGTTGGCGTGAAATAGGTGTACCATGAGGCGGAATTGGCGCCTTCGCCGTTACCCACCAGCACGTTCGCCTGACCAGCCACCGGAGCACCATAGCCGGGGCCGGGGGCCTCGACTGTGATCGTACCGGAGCCACCCCTGATAAACTCGGACTCGATGTCGCCCTCGCTATTGACGACGCCGTCTTCCGAGTAAGGCGGGATCCCGGGATACAACCGGTTCGCCTCGTTAAAAGTATTGCTGACAATCGTGGTCTGGGCGCGGCTGGACGACGCCAGCGCACAGACTGCCAGGATTGCCACCGCAACCGCATACAGACGTTTAATCTTCATGACCCTTACCACTCCTTCTTTGATACCTCGTGTTGCTATGTGTGCTTCACCCTGTAAAGCCCACACTTCCATTCCACATTTCTACTACTTTACCCTCTGACCCCGCATCCGCGGGGCGCGTCTCGTCTCTCCAGACGAGAAATCCTAAAACACCAGATTCACACGGCAAATTAAAAGCGCAGCCGCCGGTTGTTCACCGAGTCGTGAACGAAGGCATTTGTTATTCGCTGTCATACCTTTCATTTCCGTGCGGCTGCGCTAATCGTATGGCTGTTCTCCAAATTAGGACGCCCTCATTACGGCGACGAGATCCGATAGTACCTCGTGCGGTTGTTCATGTTTGTCACGCCGCCCACGTCCAGATAATTGGTCGTGGCGGTGGTGACGACGATATTGGCCAGGTTCGCGAAACCGCTCGTCGAGTAACTGCCGTTCGCCGCGCCCGTGGTGACCTGCACGTGGTTGTTCGTCGCGCCGTTCGTCTTCCACTGGAGCAAAATGTCGTTGTTGCCATCCACGCCGCTATTGGTGCGGGTGATCGACGTGATCGACGCCACTGGCGCCGGGCAACTCGGGCAGCCAACGTTCAGAATAATCTCACCGGCTGCGGCGTTGTTGGTGATCGTGTAGGTGTAGCTGTTATTGGGAACAGTCCCGATGGTCGGGGCGCAACTGAACGTGTTGAGATAGTAGAGAGTCCCGTTGGTATAGTTGCCCAAGACAGACGGCGGATACGTGATCAGGGTGTAGCTGCCGGGAGCGAACCCACCCGAGTCAACAAAGTTGATGGTCCCATTCAGGGCGAGGTTGTTCGTCAATGCTGGCGAGGAGGCCGTCTGCGGCTCCGTCTGGCCCAATCCGACCACTATCGGATAGTAGTTCGTGCCCAACGCGATCTGCAAGACGCAGTTCGTGGCCAGGGTGAAACTATTGCTCACAACCAGCCCGGGTTCAACCTGGTTGCTAACGGCCGTGAAGCCGAACCCGCCGCCAGTGAGGAAGCCGCTGTAGGTGTTGCTGGCGGTATTCAGGCTGCCGACAATGACGCCCCAGCCTTCAAACACACCGTAATTGGTAATATCTCCGATCGGGGCGGCGAGTAGGGTAAAATACCCGTTTCTTATTCCGCCAAACGTCCCGCCGTATAATTGGAAGGTATTGCTGGGAGTGATGCATATTTGGGAGAAGCCGTACCCGAGACCGCCTTGCTCGACGACAAACACGTTACCCGTGGCATAGGTGACACCGCCGGCGCAACCGCTGCAGGGGAGGATCTGGCAAATGGGTGAGCAGGCAGCTCCCACGACAAGGCTGTGGTTGGTATTATCCCAAAGCCCGCCATTCGCGATGATGGCCATGTTGTTGTAAGCCGCCGAGCCCGTAACGGTGGACCGATTGCCGATGGTGACAGGCGCGCCCCCGTTGACGGAAATAAACCCATTGTCTGCGACAACGAGCAGGCAATTGCTGCTGGTCTGGCTGGAACCGCTGCCGACTCGAAACGTGCTGCCCAGCGTGAGTGACGCCGAGTTCGAGACAATGAGCGTGTCGCCGTAGCTGGCGTTCGTGTCGCCAACGGAGATCTGATGGCCCTCCCACCACGTGTTTGGTCCACTGATGATGAGAGTCCCCACTCCGCTGCCACTTCCGATATTCGCGTTTCCTGAAATATTCTGCACCCATCCATTCGTGACGATCAACATGCCGATACCGTCGTGGCCGATGTCTATGTTCCCGCCGGTTTGAACGCCGTTGGGGTAAGCGGAAGAAGCCAGATAAACGATGGTTGTTTCGTTGCTGCCTTCCCCGATGGCAATAGCGGTTTGTGGGTCGGAGACGAACGGAGCGAGTGTGCCGCCGTTCAGGGTCAACGTGATCGTGGCTGTGGAAACAACGCCCGTGGCACAACTGAAAATGTTGCTTGAGGTGGCGATAGTATCGCCGGAGTTGATCGAAACCGAATAGGTCCCGGAATTCGTAAACGTCGCGTAGTCCCCTGGCGAGTTAGCCCCTAGTACGCCCGGCCAAGTGGTGGTTGCCACGTCGTTACTGAGTACCCAGTTGTTGGCGTTCTCCCAGACGCCATCGCCACCGCTACCCGTCCACCAGTAATTCGTGGGCGACTGCGCCTGGCTGCTGGCGGCGACGACGAACAACAAGCCAAGGCCAATCGCTCCAGCGGAGATTTGTTTTCCGAACCGTGACGTCACGGAAAATGTTGAAAGGAAATTCACAGAATTGCTGTAAAGTGCGCGTACGACTGCTCGCGGCTGATTCATCGTGGACCTCATGATTTTCCAAGCCCTCGCGTTTTGAGGTGCCCTAACACCGCTTTCCCGCATTCCCGCATTCCCTATACACAAGCGTAGGAGGCTCTCGCAGGCCTTCTCACCCCGTTCGTTGTAAACCACATTACTAAAAACTGGATGAAAGTCAATCCCTCTTGACCATCCGTTGCATAGCATGTTGAATCACAGACAGGGGAGGCTCTCAGAGTTGAGACCAGGCCTGAATCGCGCCGGGCTGGCTCATTTCGCAACCGATTGGATGGCTTTTTGCCCGGATTTGCCGCCTAGAATGCCAGCGCCAATCTTCACAAGTGACAACGGCACACCTCCCGCCCCAGCGGCCAAACATACGCTTTCGGAAGTCACCCGACCTTACGATGTCATTTATTTGTCAAGAATTACATGCGAGGAATCAAATCGGTTCCCTAACTGTCCGTGCAACCGATTCCTGGCGTGGCGTGATAGTTCGTGATGCCGTAATTATTGGGTCAAAGCCCCGGAGTCAGAGTGGAAAACGGTTGGATGTACGGAAGCCATCTGGGCGGGTTGTACGACGGCAAATTGCTGCCGGCAAAATCCTGCCTCGCCGGATCCGCCGCCGCGCCATTCCCCACGGCTCGTCCGCGTCTGACGGGGTCTGGTTCCGAACGCGCACAAACTTTCAACGGAAACATTTTGGGTTGGATGACAGTCAAAAATCTCGGCAGGTTGGAGCCGTCGTGCCCGTGTATCGGAGCCGTGGTTTTTCGCATCACGGTCACTAGCAATACGGAGCAGGGACACGGCTTGGTCGATTTCGGCGGCACACCACACCACCCTGTCGCCGCGAATCATCACGAACGCGGACGACGCCACCTTGGGACTCATTTCAGCACGTGGCCTGCGAAGCCAAGTGTTTTGAACGGAAACGACCGCCAACAATAGAATTGGCCCGCCGAAGTGGTTTGTCAAGTGTGTATTGCGGGTAGCATGCCTAATCGCTGAGAGAACAGGCTCTTGAAATCGGGCCTGCAGCGACAGCATATTCCTTGCAAAGTCCACGGAAGAAAGTAAACTTCCGGAAGATAGAGTGGTTGAACAACAACCGAGAAACAGGCGTGGTTTGGGCATGAACCGAAGATGGGAAGCGCAGTATTGTAAACGGTTTTACAACCGGAGGCGTGGCTGATCCGATGCGATTCAAGCAAAACAGAAACCAGGCGTTCACCCTCATTGAGTTGCTGGTGGTCATCGCGATCATCGGGATTCTTGCGGCGATGTTGTTACCGGCGCTGAACCGGGCTCGGTCGAAGGCGCAACAGGCCAATTGCGTTGCCCGGCTGAAACAGTGGGGCCTCGCGATGTCCATGTATGCCGACGATTACGGTGGCTGGCTCTATGATACGGAGCATTGGCAATCGACCACGTTTCAAGATTTCGATGGCAATGAGTGCACGAATGCCTACCTCCATTACATGTCCGGCAGTGCGGGTAATGTCGACAAAATTATTGAGATGAGAACCTGTCCGATGGTCGAGAGCCGAAATGGGGGGTTGCCGGGTCTGGTGGCTGCCAGTGTTGCAAATAATTCGATTTTTTCCCTGTCGCAGTGCGTTCCCAACCTGGCAAAAAATGGGCAATATCAACTACAGCAGGGCACTGTCATCGGCGGAACGTTGTTCAGCGGACACTATTTCTACCGGATCGACATCGTGCCCACGCCCGCTGACTTTGTAGTGTTGGCCGATACCTCGGGGACCTCGTATCACCTAACGCAAGGCAACCTTAAAAACCTGCTTGAGCCTGCGGAAATCCAGAACCGGCATAGCGGGTTTATCGACATCCTTCGTGCGGATTGGCATGTGGACTCTGCGCAAATCTCCGCTGTGGATGCTCAGGTGGATGTTCCCGCGGATCAAAACACCTGGTTTATGGGTGACTAACGCCGCGTCGCTGGATGCGGCCCGTGTTTTCGCGGCAGTCGGATGTAAAGATGGAATCAAGGACTGATGGCCTGCGCGGGAACTGGTTGTGATTGGTGACATTCCCGCGCAAGTTTGGATCGTTTCTTATGGGAGCCAGGGAAATTCTGCGGGGTCAATGCAGCCAATGTCATCCAAGCCGGGTAAACCGGTCACGGCTGTCATTCAATCATTCCATTGCGTTCGTTTTGCGTCATGGCCTGTTCGGATGCGCGAAAATGAACGCGGTGAAGTGGCAAACAGCTTGCTTCGGATGTACTATAGACTGTGGCGGTACCCGCGGATGACAGCGCGTCCCTCTTGGATCAATAGGGCGCGGGCACAGGAACGTGTAGCTAGGGGTTTATGATGAAAAAGTATACGGGAATGCGGTGTTCGGCGGCGCGGGCCGTGAAGCTTCAGGCGCCAGGCAATCAGCGGTCACACAATCGGTCTTTTGCCTCGCCGTGGTGCCGAACAACCGCCTGGGCTGTGTTGTTGTTGCTGGCGGTGTCGGCGCACGCCACTACGGTGCCTCTCCCGGTCATCAACACCAACCTGATATTCGACGTCACCAACACAACGTTTGCGGGTGGCGCACTTGGCAATGGAGTTTCCAACAGCACGGCCGCGATTCAGGCGGCGATCAGTATGGCTTCGACTCAGATCGTCGCCGGTGTCACGGGCGCCACCGTCCGTCTGCCGGCCGTGAGCGGGTTGACCAATTATGAATGCGGCCCGATCACGATGGCCAGCCACGTCAATTTGCAGATCGACAGCGGCGCGATGCTGCAGATGTTCCCGCTGACCACCTGGCAAAGCGATGGCTACGGCACGACGCCCTTCATCAACGGGGCCACCCTTACCGATGTCGAAATCAGCGGGCCGGGCACCATCGATGGTCAGGGGACAAACTGGTGGGCCACTTACCCCTCGAGCACTTCATCCAGACCCGTCTTTGTCGAGTTCGACCATTGCACGCGGGTGCTGATCCAGAACGTGACGCTGCAAAACCAGCCCGTATTCACCATCTATTTGAAGAAGAACGACATCAGTGTCACGATCCAGGGCGTTACGATCAATGCTCCGTTCGATTCGCACAACACCGACGGGTCGGATATCAGTTCCACCAACGTGCTGATCAACAACTGCACGATCAGCACCGGAGACGACAACCTCGAGATCGGCGGCAGTGGCGCCGTGTCGACGGATATTACCGTCACCAATTGCCATTTCGGCACCGGCCATGGCGTGTCGATGGGCAGCGATATCCAGGACGGGGTGAACAACGTGATCGTGAGCAATTGTTGGTGGAACGGCACGGAGTACGGGATCAAGATCAAGGCAGAGCGCGGCACCGGCGGCTTGGTGCAGAATCTCAAGTATTGCGATCTCACCATGACCAACGTGAATTTCCCGATCGCGTTTTACATGGACTATAATGTGATACAAGCGCCCGTAAACAACATCGACGTTACTCCCGAGGACGCCGCGGCGAATGGGCCTCAATCGGTCGGTGACACCCCGGTCTACCAGAACATCACCATCAGCAATCTCACGGCAGTGGGAAATAGCAGCACCAATGGCCCGGGCAATATCACCGGTTTCATGTATGGCGTGCCCGAATCGCCCATCTCGAACGTGACGCTGGACGCCGTCAACTTCCTGAACCGCACCAACGGCGACGGAACCTTCTGCATGTATGACGTCACGGCCATCCACATCATCGACTCCAATTTCTCCGCGCCCACCACCGGCACCAACACGCTGACCCTCTACAACGCCGGGATCACGATCACCAACACTGTCGCCAACACGAATCTGGTGTCGATCGGGGGATTGGCAACACCGCCGACCAACAATCTGCTCAGTTTCTTCAACGGCCAGGCCTCGATCACCGACACCAACGGCAACGAACTGGGCGCCGGCACCATCACGCTTAGCGGCAGCACGATTACACTGATCCAGGGATCGGTCAACTTTTCCAATGTAATCAGCGTCCTCAGCACCAGCACGCTCGCCCTGACCAGTGGCACCAACATTTATACGGGCGCGCTCAGCGGCGCCGGCGGGTTGACGGTCAATCCCGGCGGCGCCTTCCTGATGTTCAAGAGTGCCTCCCCGAATTATAGTGGACAGCTAACCGTCACCAACGGAACGCTGCTGGTGGACAACACCACGGGCAGCGGCACGGGATCGGGCTCGGTCACGATCGTCCCCGGCGGGACTCTGGGCGGCACCGGCGTCGTCGCCGGGCCGGTGACAATCAACGGCACGCTGTCGCCGGGCAACAGCCCGGGCACGCTGACGGTGAGCAACAACCTCGTCGCCAGCAGCACAGCGGTGTTGCAGTACCAGTTGGGCACCAGCAGCGATCTGACGAAGGTGAGTGGTAATTTGACTCTCGGGGGCACGCTCAATGTTTCCAATGCCGGCGGGTTCACGAACACAACGTACACGCTGTTCACCTACGGCGGAGCGCTGACCTATAATGGCGTCGCCATTGGCACGACGCCCAACTCCAGTTTCTCGTACACCGTTTCCACCAGCACGGCCGGACAAGTGAACTTGATCGTCGCGCCCGCGGTGGCGGCTCCGGTGGCCAGTTTCACGAACAATCCCGCCGGCGGAGCGGCGCCCCTGACCGTGAACTTCTTCGATACCTCGACCGGCTCGCCCACGAGCTGGAGCTGGACGTTTGGTGACGGCATCGGCACGTCAACAGCACAGTTCCCGAGCTACACGTACGACTATCCGGGCACGTACACGGTGACCCAGATCGTGGCCAACACGGGCGGGTCCAACACCACTACGGGGACGATTAGCGTGTTTGACCCGTTCGCCTGGTGGCAGCAGTCCTACGGCCTCAGCGGCACGTTAAGTAGCGGGAACGCCTCCTACTCGGGCGACGGCATGAGCAATACCAACAAGTTCATGGCGGGCTTCAGTCCCACCAGCGCGGCGGCATACCTGCACATTATCAGCATCGCGGAGCAGCTGGCGTCGGGGAATACCAACGTCGTCGTGACCTACCTTGGCGCCAACGGGGACAGCACCTACCAGCCGGGGATTGCGTCACGGACGAACGTGTTGGATTACACAACCGGTACCGCCAACGGCAGCTATACGAGTGGGAGTTGGCAGGATACGGGCCAGACCAACATTCTCAGCGGCGGCAATGGCTCCGGCACCATCACCAGCATGACGGACTCGAACATAACAGCCACTCCCGACCGGTACTACCGCGTGCGCGTGTTGTTGCCGTAACACGCTTGGAAATAGCCGGGGCTCGCGCCTTCCCACAGGGAGGAGCCAGCGTCTGTTCTTTGAGGAGTCATCCGCTCCTCCCTCGCGCCATGACGGGATCGGTGGCGCTCAGACGACAACTCGGTATGGAGGCGGACTCTATGAACGAACGTTTCGTGAAAACAATGCGGCCAACACTTTTCGCTCTTGCGGCCCTCGCCGCGCTGACCGTCGCGTCCGCGGCGACGGCACAGGTCGAACCCACCCGCGGCCTTTACAACGTGATCACGTTCGGCGCGTCGCCCGATGGGCAGACGATGTGCACGGAGGCGATCCACAAGGCGATCGACGTGGCCGCGAGCGGCGGCGGCGGGACGATCTATTTCCCGGCCGGCACGTATCTCACCGGGCCGATTCATCTCCAGAGCCATATCACCCTGAATCTGGACGCCGGCGCGACGTTGAAATTCAGCACCAACTTCGACGACTACCTGCCGATGGTGCCGTCACGCTGGGAAGGCATCACGGTGACGAATTTCTCGCCCTTGATCTACACTTACCAAGCGAAAGATATTGCCATCGTCGGACGCGGCACGCTGGACGGTCAAGGCCAGGCATGGTGGGATTTCCTCCACAACCTCCGGGCCAACAAGGATTTGCCCCGCAGCAAGTGGCAGGAGGAATTTGCCCGCCTGAACAAGGACCGCATCGCCGAGGCCAATTACGCTCCGCTCAACATCGGTTATCTCCGTCCCCCGTTCATTCAGTTCTATGAATGCACCAACGTGCTCGTCGATGGCGTCACCATCCGCAACTCACCGTTCTGGAACGTCACGCCGGTCTTCTGCGAGGACGTCAACGTGCACGGGGTCTCCATCATCAGTCCCGCCAATTCGCCGAATACCGATGGAATCAATCCCGATTCCTGCCGCAACGTGCACATCTCCGATTGCCTGATCGACGTCGGGGACGATTGCATCACGATCAAGTCGGGCCGGGACGCCGATGGGCGACGGGTCGGTCGGCCGATCGAGAATTGCACGATCGTCAATTGCACGCTGCTCCACGGGCACGGCCTGTCCATCGGCAGCGAAATGTCCGGTGGCGTGAGAAACATCGCCATCGACAATTGCGTGTTCGATGGCACGGACCGCGGCATCCGCATCAAGTCCACGCGTGGCCGCGGCGGCGTGGTCGAGGATGTCCGCATCAGCAATCTCGTCATGCGCAATATCCGCGACGAAGCGCTGGTGTTGACGACGTTTTACACGAAGTCAGATCCCGAACCGGTCTCGGAGCGCACCCCGGTCTTTCGCAATATCCACTTCAACGGTATCACCGGCGTCGGCAAGGTCGCCTGCGAACTGACCGGGCTGGCGGAAATGCCCGTGGAAAATGTCACATTCAGTGACATCCAACTCACCGCCAAGACCGGCTTCGCCATCAAGGACGCCAAGGGCATCGAACTCCATCACGTCACGGTCAATACCGAGAGCGGGCCGGCGTTTACGGCCACCGGCACGGATGGACTGGAATTGGATGGGGTCAAAACCACGAAACCGCGCGCCGGGACGCCGGTGATTCAGCTCGGCCAGGTAAAGAATGTGTTCATTCACGGCTGCGTCTCGACGCCGGGCACGGAGACATTCCTGCGTATGAACGAATCTTCGGCGGACGACGTGACGTTGGGCGACAACAACCTGAAGCAAGCCAAGACCGCTGTGGAAAAAGTCAGCGTTGGCACGGCGGCGCAACCAAAGGACAGCGAACAAAAGTGAGACCGTATCTCTTTTTAGGAGGGGTACTGGCTTTCATTGGCGCGGGTGTAGCCCGGCAAGCACTGGCGCAAACCAATCTGTATGTCTCGACGGACGGAAGCAACCAGTTCAAGTCGGTCCAAGAGGCGATCAACGCCGTCCCCCAGACCACCAGCCCAACCAATCCCTGCATAATCCATATCAAGGCGGGAACGTACAAGGAGTTGGTTCATGCGCAGCGCGAGAAGCGCTTCGTCCGTCTCGTTGGCGAAAACGCGGAGAAGACGGTGCTGACATACAACCTGAACGCGAAGATGCCGGGCCCCGACGGCAAACCGATGGGCACGTTCCGCACGCCGTCGACGATCATCGATGCGGATGATTTCACGGCGGAGAACCTGACGTTCGAGAACTCCGCCGGGCCGGTCGGTCAGGCCGTGGCGCTGCGGGTGGATGGCGACCGGGTGGTGTTTCGCAACTGCCGGTTCCTCGGCTGGCAGGACACGATTCTCCTCAATCGGGGCCGCCAATACTTCGAAGGGTGTTACATTGCGGGCCATGTCGATTTTATTTTCGGCGCCGCGACCGCCTTCTTCGAGAAGTGTCACATCCATTGTTTGACGAACGGATACATCACCGCTGCGTCGACGCCGCAAGAACAGCCGTTCGGGTTTGTCTTTTCGAACTGCCGAATCACCGGCGAGTCCCCGGACGTGAAGACATATCTGGGCCGGCCGTGGCGCGCCTTTTCCAGCGTGACCTACCTGAACACCGAGATGTCCGGCGTGATCCAATCCGTGGGTTGGAATAATTGGAGGGATCCCACTCGCGAGAAAACGGCGCGGTACGCCGAATTCAACAGCACCGGCCCCGGTGCGGATCCGAAAGCTCGTGTCCCGTGGGCCCGGCAATTGACGGCGGATGAAGCCAAAGCCGTCACGGTGGAGAAAGTTCTCGGAGGCTCCGACGGTTGGAATCCGGGCAAGTGAGAAGATAAGAGGGCCAGAGGCTGGGGAGCCGGCACACGAGAGGCGCAGAAATTGAAACCTACTGCGTGGCGGGTTTGTCCGTGGCCGGTGGGGGTGCTGGCGGAGCAGTTCCGGTCTTTTCCGGGGTTGATGGTGGAGTCGCATTCGTTGGCGCCGCCGCAGGCTGGTCCGGAGGCTTGATAACGGAAACTCCGGATTTGACATCAATGATTTCCACGAGCATTGCGTCGTCCTGTTTGGCGGACACACCCAGTGCAATCTGACTGGTGGGCGCAGCCACAAATTTCCTGGTCGGCGTCACCAGGGCAAATTTCGTGTCCACTCGTTTGAGCTTAAATACATCGCCGTCATGACTGCGCCTCACGCCCGCGTTGTTCTCCACCCAGTAGCTGGATTTCGCAACCTCTCCGGACTTCGCGTGTGGCGTGTAGCGGACCCGCACCTCGTCTCCATCCTGAAGATTGCCACCCGTGATGTCGATAATGGTAAACGTCTGCTTGGAGCCGAACTTGCCCCCGACAAGACCCAGGGAATTGCTCGGTGTCGTGCTGATATACTTGTTCGCGGCAACCCGAAATGCAACGATCGTCTCGATTGGCTCCGCGGTGTTCACGTTGACGGCGGCCGGTAGCCGCCCGGCAGACGCCACCAGCGCCAGCGCCGCGATGACAATGGATGTGCAATGGGTTGTTTTCATTTTCACAGTGGTTCCCCGTCCTTAAACCAAGTTTGTGTAGAGTCATTCCGTCTGCAAGTCAAGTCCAGCAGATGAGCCGTGCCAACCGTGAGAGATTCGGCATAACGCGCTTCATTTGAATCACGAATTCGGGCACTCTGGTCACCGGGCCGGCGGCAGCCTCAGGACTGGACAAAAGCTTCCGCGCCAAATCTGCGCCTTACTTCTTTCTCCAAGAAGGGTGCGGCTACCGAGGGAAAGCCCCGGCCCCGGCTATTTCCAAGCGTGTTACGGCAACAGAACGCGCACGCGGTAGTACCGGTCGGGAGTGGCTGTTATGTTCGAGTCCGTCATGCTGGTGATGGTGCCGGAGCCGTTGCCGCCGCTGAGAATGTTGGTCTGGCCCGTATCCTGCCAACCGCCATTGGCATAGCTGCCGTCGGCGCTGCCGGTCGTGAAATCGAGCACGTTGGTCCGTGACGCAATCCCCGGCATATAGGTGTCGTCGCCATTGGCGCCAAGGTAGGTCACGACGACGTTGGTATTGCCGGACACCAATTGCTCGACGACGCTGATGACGTGCAGGTACGCCGCCGCGCTGGTGGGGTTGAAGCCCGCCATGAACTTGTTGGTGTTGCTCATGCCGTCGCCCGTGTAGGAGGCGTTCCCGCTACTTAACGTGCCGGTGAGGCCGTAGGACTGCTGCCACGCCGCAAAGGCCGTGACAACGTTGATGAGGTTATTCGACACAAGCGTACTGTTGGCGCCGAAGGCGTTGCTGGCGGTCAATGTCACCGTGTACGTGCCTGAGGCATAGGTATGCATGAAGCTCGAGCCGCCCGCGTTGGTGGCCTGGCTGCTGTCGCCGAAGTCCCAGAACAGCGTGATATTCGGCGAGCCACTGGATGTATCCGTGAAGGTCACGCCCAACGGTTCCGTGCCCGAGGTCGGACTGGCCGTGAAGCTGGCCGTCGGTCCCGTACCCACAACCGTCAACGTCGCGTTGCTGCTGGTCACGGTGCCCGCGATGTTCGATACGAGTACCGAGTAGATTCCCGCATCCCCCGACAAGGCATTCGAGATGACCAGCGTGGCGTTGTTAGCGGTGGCGTTGATCACATTCGTGCCATTCAGCAACCACTGATACGACGGATCGGGAATACCGGTGGCGGCAACATTGAATGTGGCCGTCATGCCGGCGGTCACCGTCATGCTGACCGGGTTGGTCAGAATGTTCGGCGCCAGTTGCGGTACCCAGTTGTACAACCAGCATGTGGCGGAACTCGCACAGGCCAGCCTGGGATCGCCGTTGGTGAGCACGGTGAGACCCAGGTCGACTGCAGCCGAATCGTTCAGATTACTGTTTCCATATTCCCACAGGATCTGGGTGGACAAAACGCCCGCAGCCGGGGTCACGTAGCCGTTGCCGTTGGAAGTGTCAATACTGCAATAGATCCAAGCCGCCACGCCGTCCTCCTCACCGTTCCCATCCGACATTGTGATGTTGGAAACGGTGCTGCTGGATCTCGTGAGCAGGCAGTCCACGAATGCAATGCCGTTGCTCGCGTACTTACCATCAGGTCCGAGCCAGCCGCCGGGGGTCGAGCCGTTGTCGGTGCGCGGGGCGCACAGATTGTACTGGCTGGCGGTCGGAATCGTCTGGAATTGGCAGTTGGTTACGAAGAGATTGCCACCACCCCAGATGTAGTCGTAGTTGCCCTGGATGAGGCTGTTGTAAAAATACCCTTGGGACGAGTTCACGTTGGCCAGGATGGTGTCCTGGCGGCTGTCTACCTCGGCGTTGTTCAAGATGAACCGCGCGGCGCCCGTATCGATCGTCAACGCTTCGGCTTGCTGGCCTCCCTGCGGCGTGGTGTTGACAATCGTCATGTTTTCGACTGCCAGGTTGTTGGCATATATCTTGAACGCCATGCGGGAATGCGTACTGGCGTTGATGATGTAATTGTTGGCGTATCCCACAACCGCGCCCGTACGGCTCTGGCCGCGGAATGTGATATGGTTCTTGTTCTTGGTATCGACAATTTCCGTGTAGGTGCCGTTGCGAATGTTGACCAGCGTGTACGTCGTGTTCCCGCTGGGCAATGAGTCAACCGCGCCCTGAACGGTGGCGAAGTCGCCGCTGCCGTCGGCGGCCACGACAACGTTGTTCGGATTGGCGGGCCCGGTCGGCTTGGTGGTGAACGTCCACCCGTTGGTGCCGGTGATTCCCGCATACAACGCGCTGTTGGTGTCGGTGAAGATGCCGGCATCCACCGTGACGTAATACTGCTGATTGGACGACAGTACGCCCAAATGCGGATAGATCGCCACGGTGTTGCTCGTAATGATCACCGGGTATGTCGCGAACGATTCCGTCCCGATGGTTCTGACCTGCAAGAGGCCAGCGCTCGTGTCGATCGTGTCCACCGGCGTGTTCGTGTTGGTCACATTGTAGATATTGACTTTACCCGTGCCACTGAGGACCGGCGTTTGGCTGAACGCCATGAATAACGGCGTGTCGTAGCACACGTTGACCGCCCCGTTGGTGGGCGTCAGCGTGGCGGTCATTGCCGAATCAACGGTCAGGGTCGCATTGGTGCTGGTGATCTCTCCGGCGGCGTTGGAGATCTGAACGTCGTAGGAACCAGCATTGGCCGGAGTGACACTGGCAATCGTATAGGTCGCGTTGGTCGCGCCCGTGATCAGTGTGCTGTTGTTGAAATACCATTGATACGTTGGCGCCGGCACGCCATTGGTCGAAACCACCGTGAATGATGCACTCTGCGTATTCGTCACGACGAGGCTCTGCGGCTGCGTCTGGATGGCCGGCGTAATGATGACGTACAACGTCATGTTGGTGCTCGCGGTACCCACGAGATTGCTCGCGATGACGGTATAGACGAACCCGTTCTGAGCAAACTGAACGTTCGTCAGGATCAACGGTGCACCTGTGGCCCCGGGAATATCAACACTGTTCACCTGCCATTGGATCGCGGGCGCGGGTGAGCCGGAAACCGCGGCGCTGAACGTGCCGTAGTTGCCTTGAATGACGGTCTGGTCGGACGTACCGCTGATCGTCGGCGGCTGATCGGTATTGGAGACTGTCAGCGCCATGCAATTGGTCGCCGCGCCCGCCGAGTTGGTGGCGATCAAGCAGAACGTGCCACTCTCATTGGTTTGTGCGTTCGAAATGGTCAGTGTCGCGGTGGCGCTACCGGAATTCGTCGAGCCGTCGGCTTGCGGACCGTCTGTCACGTTGACGTTATTAAATTGCCAGTACACGCCGGGGGTGGGCACGCCGGTGACCGTCCCGCTGATGACCACGGTCGTGCCGATGCCGGTCAGTTGGTTGGTCAGGCCCGTAATGCCGGGGACAACGGGTTCAAACGTCACGGCGAGAATGCCCGCGGACGCCAGTTGCGACGTGTCCCAAAGTTTGCTGGGATCAAGCGAGGGTAAATTGATTGGCGAAAAACTGCCGGATTGGCTGCCGACGACAAACAGTTGGTACTGATCTCCAATGTTCAGCGGGGCGGTGCCGTTGGTGATCACCGTCAACGTGCCGGCCTTTGTCAGCGCACCGACAACATTAAGCTGGTCGTTGCTGCCCGTCTGGCTGTTGTCCAACTTGAGGATCGTCGTCGAACCAGATACGAGCGTCAGGTTGTTGGAAAAGGTCAGGGTACCGACGTTGGTGCCCGAGCCAAGCGATAATGTTCCCGTGCCGGTGAACGTGACGTTGCCGACGATGGTGCCGAAGCCGCTGACTGTGCCGGAAGTATTGGTGACACCGGCCGACACGCTAAGTAAGCCGTTCGAGAAGCTCAGGAAATTCCCAGCAGAAAGATTCAGGCTGGTAATATTGAAGACCTGTCCGCCATTGCCGACCGTCAGCCCATTGCCCGTCCCGCCACCACTGCCGAACGACACAGATCGTCCTCCAGCGTCCCAAGACCCACTGCCCTGAACCGTGACCGTGTTGCCAATGGAACCGGATCCACCGCCGAAAGCGGGATTTTGAGCTCTCGTAAACAATTGCGCACTCGTATCCACCAGCACCGAGTTGGATTGGGAAGTGGCTTGTGCGCCTGCTGAAAAAGTGCTCATGATGGTCATCGAGGCCGAATTCGAGATCACCAGGGAGTTGAGATTGGCGCTCGCCGCGTTGCCAATGGAAAAGAGGCCGCCATTCGTCCAGGACGAACCGGCGCCGCTGATGACGAGTTTGGAGGGTGTGGCCGTGGCATTGTTGGCCATGACCGTCGCTTGCGCGACAATCGTTCCATTGGTGAGATAAACCTGCGCCGGGCTGGTGCTATTCCGCCCGATGGTAAACCGTCCGCCGCCGGTGGAGTTGGTAACGTACAATGTCCCCACGGCGATGTATACAATCGAGGTTCCCGAGTTACCCAACACGAAGTCCGAGGCACCGCTGGCGCCACCAGTCAAACCGGAAAAGATATTCGTCCCGAAGGCCAGCGTGAGATTGAGAGTGTTGTTAGCGCCAGCGCCGACAACCAATGTGCCGACGTTCAAAAAACTGTTTGTAAGCGGCACGATAAACGTACCAGCTTCGGTGAAGGTCGCCGAGTCCGAAGCTCCGGGTGGGCCGCTAGTCGGACTCCATGCGTTGGGGTCGTTAAAGGCGGCGCCGGTCGTATTGGTCCAGGTGTAAGGGTTCGCCTGGCTGTTGACCGCGCCCGCGAGCAGTCCCGCGGCCAGGGCCAGTGTCACCACAAGCCGGTGAATGAAGTGGCAAAATGATGGTGTGATTTCGGGTAGGTGCTTCGTCGTCCTCATGGCTTCTCCCTTCAGCGATTGTTCGTCTGATTGGCCAAACATAGCGTCTCGGCTATTTGATTGCATCGCCAGCGACCGGAGTTACGCGCGCTGGACCGCGCTGCAACGCCAGATGTCGTCCCGTCCCTGCGATTATTAAGCATTGTGGATTCATTCGTCAATCAAATGCGTGTGCAAACACCCCCCAAAAGAGTGCGTTTGGCATAGCAACATAAATCATTTGGCGATCATGCTCTTGCTCGCCGCCGGTGTTCTTTGGAAAGCCGCTTTCGTACCAGTTCGCCAGCCTGTGCCCCGAGGCTTTTCACGCAACCATATGATACTGGTGCCGGCGCAGTTCCCGAATTGGTGAGCTAAAGATTGCTTTTTCGTTGGTCGCTGAGTAGTATGCGCGCGTGGGATTCGAGTGTATGAAAGGAGATTCTGCCATGAATCGTGATTCCCTCGGCGGGTTACGTGGACGCCTTGTTCTGGTTGTGCTGATCGCCATTATCCCTTCCCTGGTGCTGATTTACTACAATGCCCGCAAACAGCGGGCTGCGGCCGTCGACCAGGCCCAGGAGGATGTCGCGCGGATCACACGATTGACCGCCGCCGACTGCGGACGCGTCATCGAAGGCGCGCGTCAATTGCTCATCGCCGTGGCGGAGTTGCCCGATGTACGGAGTGGAGATCCGTCCCGGTGCGCGGCGTCCCTGGCGAAGCTCCAAAAGAAGTATCAGATCTATTCCAACCTCGGCGTGGCCTCCCGCGACGGTACTATTATCTGCAGCGCGTTGCCGTTGACCAAGCCGGTTTCCGTGGCGGATCGGCCATGGTTCAAGGATGCCTCGGAACGACGGGATTTTGCCGTCGGGGAATATCAGATAGGCCGTATCAGCGCCCGTCCGTCCTTGGATTTCGGGTATCCGTTGGTGGGGGATGAGGGCCAGATCCAGGGCGTGGTGTTCGCGTCACTCGATCTCGAATACCTGGGACGATTGCTCTCACTCGTCCTGGCGCCGGAAGGTTTGGATCTCGCGTTGGTAGATCGCAACGGCGTGACCGTTGCCCACACGCCCACGAAGAACAATCCCGTGGGAAAACTCGCTCCCGAGGCGGACCGGATCAGGCAGGTCGCGTCCTTCCGCGGACGAGGGACGGATCAGGGCTTGGATGCGGCGGGTGTCGAACGGATTTACGCCTTCTACCCGGCCGGTGGCAAGACCCCGCGAACCGAGACCTATGTGACCGCCAGCGTACCGGCGGCCATCGCGTTTGCGGAAGCGGATCAGCAATTGAGGAACAACCTGATCGGCTTGGCCGCGGTTGCGCTCGTGGCTCTGCTGGCGGCGTGGTACGGCGGCGAAGCGATCGTGTTGCGGCAGACGAACGACGAACTCGAGGAGCGCGTCCGCGAGCGGACCCGGGAACTCGAACACGAGCAATTCCTCCTGCGGACGCTGCTGGACAACGTTCCGGACAGCGTCTACTTCAAGGATATGAAGGGGCGCTTTCTGCGTTCCAGCCGCGCGCAGGCCCAGCGATTCGGTCTCAGCGATCCCGCGCTGGCCATCGGCAAAACGGACTTCGATTTCTTCTCGAAAGCGCATGCCGACGAGGCCTTCGCGGACGAACAGCGGATCATCCAGACGGGCCAGCCCGTGATCGGGGTGGAGGAGAACTCTCCCCTGGCGGACGGCGTCGAGCGATGGGTATCGACCTCGAAGTTGCCCCTGCGCGACAAGGATGGCGCCATCGTTGGCACGTTTGGCATTTCGCGCGAGATCACCGGGCGCAAACGGGCTGAGATCGCGCTGGCGAAAGAGCGGAATCTGTTGCGGGCGCTCGTGGATCACCTGCCCAACCTCGTGTTCATCAAGGATACCCGGGGCCGATATGTGCTCAACAACGCGGCGCACCGGGCCTACCTGGGTGTGGGGACCTTGGAAGAGATCGTGGGCAAGACGGTGTTCGATTTCTATCCACACGACATGGCCACACGGATCCATGCCGACGATACGGCCGTGCTGGCATCGGAACACGCCGTGCTGCACCGCGAGGAGACCTTAACCGACCGTAAAGGTCGCAAGATTCGGGCGTCGACGAGCAAGATCCCGTACCGCGACGAACAACATCGAATCGCCGGTCTGGTCTGCATCTACGACCTGCTCGGCGAGCAGAAATAGGCTTTCTCGGCTGATAATATCCGGACCCGGACTCGGGGCGCTGAACTTTTCTTCCGCCTCTCGGCCGACCATGGCGACCCGATACGCCTTGGCCCACACTGCCGCGCGACGTTGGGCGAGTTGGTCAGTTCACGGACGCAACCGCCTTGGAGACGGCGGCGCGCAGCGCATTGATCGTCACGGGCTTTCCGACGATGAAGTCCACGCCGGTGGGTTTTTCGTCGGCAGCATCCATCATCGAACCGAAGCCGGTCAGCATGACGACGGGCATGGTCGGATTGGCGGTCTTGATGGCGGCGGCTACTTCGTCACCGCTCATGTCCGGGATGGCGCGATCCAATAGCACCAGGTCGAACCGACTGTTGCGGAACTTCTCCAGACCGTCGCGTCCACTGTTGACAGCCTCCACGCTGTGTCCGTCAAGCTTCAGGTATTCGCCAACGATCTTGCGCACCACGGCCTCGTCATCAACCACGAGCACGCGCAGAGGCTGGACGAGGTCGACGGGTTGCGCCTTGGGCTCGGACCGCGGCGGGGCGGTCTGCACCGGCAAGCGAATGATGAAGGTCGTGCCCTTGCCGACTTCAGTTTCAATATCAATTGTTCCCTGGTGGCGCTGGATGATGCCATAGATCATCGACAGACCGAGGCCGGTACCGGCCTTGCCTTTGGTGGTGAAGAACGGTTCGAGGCAGCGGCGACGAACTTCCTCGGTCATGCCCGTGCCGGTGTCGCCGATCTCCAGCACGACATGGCCGTCGTCGCGGTACGTGCGGATGGTGATGGTGCCGCCGCGTGGCATCGCGTCCACGGCATTGAAGATAAGATTCGTGAGCACTTCGCGCAGATTGGCGTCGTTACCGGCGAACAGCGGGACCTGCTGCAAGTCGGTGTGCACATTGACCGAGACGCCGCGAGCTTCGGCTTCGGCTTTCCACTTGGGCTGTGTCAGCGCGACGGCTTGGACCACAACGTCGCTGAGATTCACGGGAATAAAGACTTCGCGTTCCTCGCGGTGCCGATAAAACTCCCGCAGGCGGTTGACGACGTTGCCGGCGTCCTGCGCGGCGGTGTTCATCATCTCGATGTAGCTGCGGGTCTTTTCCTTGTCGTTGAGGTATTCGGGCCGCTGGAGCAGCAGTTCGCTGCCACCGAGGATGGCGGTCAGCGAGCTGTTGAAATCGTGGGCGATGCCACTGGCCATGGTGCCGAGCGCGCGCAAGTTTTCTTGTTGGATGGCCTGTTGTTGAGCGGCCTCGATCTTGGCCAATGCGTCTTCCAGCCGGCGGTTGGTTTCCTGTAACGCTTTCTCCGCCTGCTTGCGTTCGGTGATGTCCTGAGCGGTGCCGAAAAGACGGGTGATTTTGCCCGTAGTGTCGGTTGCGGCGTACCCGATTTCGTAGATGGTTTTGAGTTCGCCGCTGGGCAGGACAATCCGGTACTCGATATTGAACGATTTGCCTTGCGTGCGCGCGGCGACGTTTGTCCTCAACACCAGGTCTCGATCGTCCGGGTGGACCCGATTTGCAAACGATTCATACGTGCTGCCAAAGTCGGTCACCTCGATCCCGAAGATCCGGTGGAGTTCTTCCGACCATGTGACAGTGTTTGTCGCGAGGTCAAAGCTCCAGCTGCCCATCTTGGCCACGCGCTGTGCCTCCGCCAGATTGGCTTCGCTGCGGCGGAGTGAGTTCTCGATCTTCTTGCGTTCGGTGACGTCGCGGGCGGCCGCGAACACGCCGACGACTTTGCCGTCGGCATCGCGGTAGACGGTCGCGTTATAGAGAACGGAGATGACACTTCCATCGCGGTGACGGAGTTCGAGCGGATAATCCCGCACCGCGCCTTCGAGGAAGACCTGCTGGTAGCCGGATTTCGCCTTTTCGGGATCGGTGAAATAACCCGAGAAATCCGTGCCGATCAACTCCGTCCGCTTTCGCCCCGAACCCGTCTCGGTGGCGGCATTCACGTCGGTGATCTTTCCTTCGGGACCGATGGTCACGAGCGGGTCAAGGCTGGCTTCGATCAGGCTCCGCGTGTAGGCTGACGACGCGCGCAGGGCCTCCTCGGCTTGCTTGCGCTCGGTGATATCGAACAGGGACGCGACGATGCAGAGCGGCTGACCGTCGGCATCGGTAGCAACACTGGCGGAAACCAAGACATCCAACAGCGTGCCATCCGTGCGCCGCGCTTTCAGTTCACCCGCCCAATGGCCTTGCTCCAGCACGGTCCGGACCGAGGATTCCACAGCCGCCGGATCCGCGAAGAGCGGGGCGAACGGTTTGCCGAGTATCTCCGCGGCACTGGCGTAGCCAAATATCGTCACGTAGGCGGCGTTGGCATAGGTGAGGTTGCCAGCGAGGTCTGACATGGCCAGCGCGCTGATGGATGTGTCGAACGCCCGGTCGCGGACGCGCAACGCCGCTTCGGCGCGCCTGCGTTCGGTGATGTCGCGGATGACCGCGGACGTGCCGATCACGTTGCCCGACGCGTCCTTGAGTGCGGAAACGGTCAGCGACACCGGGATGCGATGGCCGTCCCTGGCGATGCAGCAGGACTCGAAGTCGCTGACACGCCCGACGGTGGACACACGTTGCAAAACATCGGTTCTTTCCTGACGACACTCCGGGGCAATGATCTGCGCAATGGATTGGCCGATGATTTCGGGGCCAGCGTAACCGTACATGCGCTCCGCGGCGGCATTCCAACTGGTAATGATGCCCTGAAGATCCGTGCTGACGATTGCGTCATCCGACGATTCGACAATTGCCGCCAGATGGAGGAGTGCTTGCTTGGCTCGCTTGCGTTCGGTGACGTCCTGATTGATGGCGATGAAATTGGTGATCTCGCCGCGCTCATTGCGCACGGGGGTGATCGTCATCTCTTTTGTGTAGAGGTTGCCGTCCTTGTGGCGATTGATCAATTCTCCCCGCCAGACACGACCGGCGGTGATGGTTCCCCAAAGCCCGCGATAGAAGCTGGTGTCGTGCTTGCCCGACTTGAGAATGCGTGGAGTTTTCCCAATGACCTCTTCCGGCGACCAGCCCGTCAGGGAACTGAACGCCGGATTGATCCACAGAATGATGCCGTGAGAATCGGTAATGAAGATACCGTTGGCGGCAGCCGCGAGCGCCGCACTTTGGAGGCGCAATTGTTCCTCCGCCCGTTTGCGTTCGGTGATGTCCCTGACCGTTGCTTGGTGAAACACTTTCCCGTCGTGCTCCATTCTGGTCAGGAGCACATCGGCGGCGAACTCCTCGCCGCTGATCCGTGTGTGCGTCCACTCGAAGAAATGAGTGCCCTCACGCATGGCCGTCTCAATCATTTCCCTGGCTTTCTCGGCGGAATCGCGCCCGTCCGGCTGCCGCTCGGGAGACAGTTCCCATGGCGTGAGAGAAAGCAACTCCTCCTGGTTCTTCGCCCCGAACATCTTCACAGCGGCCAGGTTTACGGAGATGAACTTCCCGGAAGAGGACTCGTTGATCATGAGGGCATCACGGGAGCTTTCGAAGAGACTCCGGTACTTTGCCTCGCTTTCCGCACACACGGCTGGGGACAACTTCTTCGGGGACGGCTCCGCATTCATTTGGAGCGTTTCAAGGGGCAAGTTGCGTGCCAGCGCGGCACGATTTTGAGGCGCGTTTACCGTTGATTTCCAACGCCTTCCGCTTCGAGATGCGCCACAGCCGATAGCCCATGAAGATCAACCATCGTCGCTACCGCAACGAACGGATTGTAAAGACACACCGTGTCCGCCCGCGAACCATCACTAGGATGGCCAAACGCCTGTCCCACCGTTATGGCACCAGCCGCACGCGGTAGAACTTCGCGGGCGAGTTGGTCGCCGTGCCCGCGTCGATGTAGTTGGCGTTCGTGTCCCCGCTGCCAAGATGAGGATCGGTCCGCTGATATCGACGAAGTTCGTGTTGTCGCCGGGGTTGCCCGGTGTCGCGTGCACAATGTTGGTCGTCATGCAGACCCGCGCAACATCCGTGTCCAAACTGTGCAGCCGGACGAAGCGACGCTCTCCCGAGCGTGGGAAGGTCGCCGACAGGTGTGGTGATTGTATCGTCCCGCGCGTCGGGACCGCTTCAATGAAACGACGCCAAGGTCAACGACGGCGGCGGCGACGGCGCAGGGCGATTACACCACCCAGACCAGCGATCACGAGAAGCATCGTGGACGGTTCAGGCACCGGCCCCACGATGACGTAATTCGGGGTATAGTCGACGTCGTAGTTCGTTGTTACGGAGCCGAACGTGCCCGAAACGGCATTGGCCGTGGCCACCGTGTACACGTTGCCAATGGCGCCGCCGGACAAGTCCAGGATACTGTACGCGTTCAAGGTTAGATTGCTGGACACGTTAAGCAGGTCATTCTGACCCGGCAAGAGGCCGAGTTCGACAAAGAACGTGCTATTGCTGCCAAGGTCGACGTTGCCGCCGACGTTAAGTATCCCAAAACCGGAGCCGGGCGAGAGAAAGCCGCCCGACAGATTACTGATCGTGGCGCTGATCGTGCCGGACCCGATGGTGAGGATCGAGCCGCTGTTGGCGATGGTGCGCGCGGTCAGTGAGCCGCCATTCATGACCACCGTGCCGGCGTTTGTGAACGACAACATCGAGACTGTGGAGGCATTACTCATGATCAGCGTGCTGCTGGCGTTGGCCTGGAGTGTGCCGCCCTGATTGAATCCCATCGACGTGCCTCCGCCCGCCACGAGCAGCGACCCGCCGCCGCTGGCAACGATGCTGCCGAGGTTGTTGACCGTTCCCAATACCAAACCCTGCCCGGAAATCGCGCCGATGTTGCGGAATTGATTCGTCGCTCCCACGCCGACGGCGCTCCCGATGATTTGCATCGCGAACGTGCCGTTGTTCAGAACGATGTTGCCCGCGTTGACGACGTTGGTGTCACTGGGAGTATTTTGGGTGCCGTTCAGCGTCCAGGCGGCGGCGGTGCGCGCGATGGCCACGGTCGCGCCGTTGCTGACGACCACACTGCTGCCGACCGCGTTGCTGAAGGCATTGTAGTACTGGTTACCGGGCTCGATATAAAATGTGGAACTGTTGTTCGTGGCCAGAATTGTGCCCAGGTTCAACAGCCCGGAACTGGTTGCGCCGTTGGTGCTGCCCCCGGTCTCGAAGGTGCTGTTGCCGGTGACGGCCAACAGCGTGCCGTAATTGCCGAACTGGCCGGGATTGTTGCTGGCATAACCCGTGTTGATCTGGCCGCCCTGGAATATAAACGACGAGCCCGTAGAGTTCGAATACGCCGCGCCGCTGGCAGCGCTGGACAGCGTCAGGTTGGCCCCCGAATCGACCCGTGCGGCACCCGACAGCGCGAGGGGCGGCATGTAGGCATAGCCCAAATCCAAGGCGACATTGGCCGCGATCTCCAGTGTGCCGCCACCGCTGATGTTCCAGCTGGCCTGGCTTTTCTCGCTCGGCGTGTTCAGCACCTTCAAGGTACCGTTGGAAACCGCCTCGTAAGTCCCGTATGCGCCCCCGTTGTCGAAAATCTGCGCTTGAACGGCGGTTCCAGTGCCTCCGTACGCATAGGATCCGAGAATATTCAGCACGCCGTTGCTGGCGATCACGTAGCCCGAGCCGTTCTGGCCGATCGATGCCGCCAGCGTCCCATTGCCAATGATCTGACCGTTGTTGATCATCTTCCGCGAGGCGTTTTGCCCGCCCCCGTCGTCATTGAAGGTGAACGTGCCGCCGTTGAGGTAAATCACGCCGCTATTGGTCGGTGCCGGGCCGCTCGTCCACGCGGTGTTGACGTAGCGATCCAAAGTAAATGTCGCGTTCGAGTTGACTTGTACCATCGCGCCGCTTTGGATCACCAGCCCGCCGGCAGTGAACGCGTTGGCCGAGTCCACATACAACGTGCCCGAATTTGCGATCATCATCCCGCCGGCTGCCAGGGTGACGCCCATGCTTCCCGACCCATTGCCAAAGGTACCCGTGTTGGAAGCACCAGCGCCATTTTGCACTGTTCCGTTAACCGTGACGTTGAGGCCTCCGCTGGTGACCGAGAACGTGCCGTTGCTGAGAATCATCGTGCCACCCGAGTTCAAACTGAAGCTGGTGACGCCGTTCAGGCTGCCGCCGCTGCCGATGGTGTAGGTCGCGTTGCTGCCGACGACCACCGTGCCAAATCCAAAACTACCGTTGTTGTCGATCAATTGGATCGAGCCGCCCGTCGAGTTGCTCAGGACAATCCCGCCCCCTCCCCAGGACGAATTGTCCGTGATGACCATGGACGTTGTCGCGGAGAGATTGTTGGTGATGTAACCGGGCATGCCGCCGTAGGGTGGATTGCCGCTGTTGGTGCCGTTCCAACCGGGACTGCCAGTGATACTGACGTTGTTCGCGTTCCAAGAATAGGTTCCGGTCGTTCCGCTGTTAGTCTGGCCGACGTCGTTCCAGTAAACCGAGTTCGCGAACGACTGGCTGCCAGTCGCAAACCCGAGTAAGAGCGTTACACCAAAAATGCGCAAAATTCTACGCGTTGGATTCCTCATTGGTTTGGTCCTCGTGTAAATAAACTCAATCCCCTGTGTCGTGACTCGCTACGACTCCAAACTGGCAAGCGCATTCGTTCTCGGCGAAGCGCTTTACTCAACTGGGCAGAGTTGAACATTTTCGGCCTGAAATGTCAATCACAATCTACTGGCAAACAACCTACGCAAGTCGTTGGGATGCTGAGCCCTTCGTGCGCATCCAGGTTTCGCGTCGGCGACCCCAACCGCCTAGACGACGAGCAATACATCGTCCGCCTCATCGGCCAGGTCATCACCGTCAGTCTCGAAACGGTGAAAATCGTGAAGTCATTGCCTGCAATCAGCGCAATGTGAGTACGGCGATGCTAGACCCTGTTGAATGGGACTTCGACCGCGTCCCTGATTCGGAACTCGTGGCCTGCTGCTATTGGGAATACGCGCGGGAGTCATCCTTCATCCGCAGGTTGCGGGAGCGGTGTCTCGAAAACTGGAAGGCAGGGGGGCCGCGTGACGAAAAACTCTATGCCGACACAGATAAGCTTCAAAGCATCGGATACGCGTCGGAAGTTATCATCTGCGGCTTCTACTCTGCACCCGACGACCCGCACAAAGACAGGCACCCGCACGCTCCGCCGATAACCGGAAGCTTTCCCGCCCCTTGGCAATCACTTGACAAAGCGGAACGTGGACACCGGGGACGTATCCGCATTGTTGCCCAAGAATTCCGAATTGCGCCAGTTGGATTGGGTCATTGGAGCATGTCGAAACTAATCGCCCGCCACTGGCAGGGCGTTGCAGACCAGCAACATGAGCAACAGAAAGCGTGGGAACATGAATACTTGCGGCGGGACACGAAAGGCAATTTCTACACGCTCCATGGTGCACCCGAACCGCCCCACTTTGAACCCATCCGTCCAGCATTGACTTGGGGATTCAGCGAAACCTTGCTTGTTGACATTGCGTGGGAGTGCTTTACCAACGACGAAATTGCGAATTACTTCCGACGATGGGTAAAGCACGCAAGACCCAAGACGATCCCCCAACCAAACGACAAAGGACGAAAAGTCATCAGTTGGCGAGTCGCATTGGAGCGTTTGGGAATTGTGCGACTGCTACACCGCTTTCCGTTGCGGGAGCTGAGTACAGAATGCCCGGCAGCGTGGAAGAGATACGGCACCGCGAATCGGCGCTGACCACAGCGCCGAACGATTGAAGGTCGAACGGGAACGGCTGGATTTTGAACGCGACCAACTCCGCGAACTGCGCGACGAGGACTTTCGGGAATGGGCTCGGGAACACCGCGATGAAATCTGTCACGTCTACAAGACACGCGAGGAAAGGATAGACCGGGTGCGGAGACTGGTGTTCGGTATGGCGCCTGAAAGTGCCACCAGAACCGAACCAAAATTGTCGGGTCAAGGACCGCCTGCTCCCGCAGGCGAATCAAACCAAATCAAACCAGATCAAACCGTCCCGCCACCGGGGCAGCCGTCGGGATAGGATAGGTCCTCTATCAGTGCACCCAATGGTCTACACGACGACCCGCATCGACTTGGGTCACCGCAGGCGGCTATTGTTCCCTACTCCAACGCGGCCAATCGCGGTTCCAACCAGTCGGCGACCGCTTTTCCGGAGATGATCAGGCGTGCCAAACTCAGGGCGTTGTACGAATCCAGCCACAATCGACATCCGGGTTCTCGCGCACTGGCGTCCCCCTGATGAAACATGATCTCGACGAACTTCTTGTCCTGCAGTTCAAACGCACTGACCTCGATGTTCTGGTACTGCCGCGCGGACTGCTTTCCATTCTTCAAACCCGTTGCGACGCTCTCGATCAACTGAGCGACCGCCAGCGCGTTGGTGGGCTCCACTTCGCACGCCGTCTCGACGTGGTTCAACCGGCACTGAATCCGGAGGGCCGCTTTCCCTTGTTCGACGACACCGGACACAACAACCTCCACGCCCCCAATCCGGCTCTCGCACTCGCCAATCGCCGTCATCAACCGGGTCGGCTGCGTCGGCCGCGCTGGCAGGTTTGTCTGGGCCGCCGCCGTCCACAACCCGCACAATAAAACAACGCAATACCGAATGGCCTGCTTCACTTCGTATCTCCTTGCGCTTCGCATCCCCGGGCTTCGATGCGCCGCCCGGGCACGACGCCAGTCCTTGGAAATAGCAGGTTCCATGCTCGCAACCGCGCCGGCCGCCTGTCAGGGCCTGCATGGCTGTTCCCCATGGCGACTTACACTCGCCAGTGACCAGTTGAAGTTCTTATGATGGAAGGACTACAAAGAATTGAACGGTCGATCAAGAAACACTCCGGTCAAAGCCCTGCCGCGCCTGCCGACGGATCGCACGGAGATGTCCGTAGCCGACGAGTTTGCGGCGCTGTTCATCCCAAAGGCGGAAAGTAAATGATTTGAAACTGGAAAACAGCGTGATGGCCGGCACCGTGTTGAATAGCGGCTCCGCCTTGTGGCATCGTTCCAGGTTGTAATTGGGAATCCGCGGGCTCAGGTGATGGATGTGATGAAAACCGATATTGCCGGAAAACCATTGTAGTACTTTCGGCAGTTTGTAGAACGAACTCCCCTGCAACGCCGCTGCGGTGTAATCCCAGTCGTCCCCACGTTCCCAGTACACACCCTCAAATTGATGCTGCACGTAAAACAGCCACACGCCTGCCGAGCCGGCCATTACGACCAGCGAGAATTGAATGATCAGGTACGCCTTCCATCCGAACACCGCACTCATGGCCGCCGCCACACCCAATAGCGCCAGGTTCGTCCAGTGCACCGAACGGCGCTCGCGCGCGGCGGTGCCATTGGTGGGAAACCGCTGATGGATGAGAAACAGGTACATCGGAGCGAGAACAAACAACACGATCGGATTGCGCGCCAGTCGATACGCAAACCGCTTCCAGCGTGACGATTCGAGATACTCCTGCACGGTCAACGTCCATACATCGCCCCGCCCGCGTCGATCCAGGTCTCCCGAGCTGGCATGATGGACCGCGTGTTCCCAGCGCCACAAATAATACGGCGTGAACGTGAGCACACCCGCGATGATCCCCCAAAAATCATTCGCTTTGCGCGATTTGAAAAACGAACCGTGCCCGCAGTCGTGAAAAATAATGAAGACGCGCACCAAAAACCCGGCGGCCAATAGCGCCAGAGGCACCGTCAGCCAATACGACACGAACAAACTACGGTACATCAAATACCAGAGGACGGCATAGGGAACCACCGAATTCACGATTTGCCACGTGCTGCGCCACACCGAGGGTTCCTGGTACTTGGCGACCACCTCTTTCCAGGGCATCGCGTTCGCTTGACGCTCGCTTTCCGTATGAACCAATTGATCGATCATGTTTGTTCTTTCCGCGGGATTCCCCGAAAACGGGCAAGCAGAACGACCTCCCCAAGATTCCGCCAGCCGCATCAGTGTACGCCTCCATCGCGCCGTCGGCAACACACAATATCAGAAATATCACGCGACTCAGCAAGACGCGTGGTCGAATCGATTCGTTTTGCCGGCCACGAATAGCCACTAGACTCGTCCAGCGCCAACAGGCAACTGGCGACGAGACCGCACACAAGATTTTTCACGGCTGACAGAACCAACTGAAGGACGCCCAGGCTGCGAACCATCGCTGGACTTGCGCGGCGGAGATTTTGTCGGCGCTTCCGCGGCGTTTGAGCAACACCGCGCAGGCCTTCTCCAACGTCGCGCCACCCTGCAACGCGCGCAAGACCTGAAACTGTTCGCGCGTCAACGTCTTGTAATACACCGAGCATTTCATCCGGTGAACGGCGATGTATTGGTGCCGTGGCTTCAGGCCGCGGACGTTCAGTCGCACAGTGTGCCGTCGGTGAATCTCCACGGCATTGCTGGTTTCCGCGCGAAGCCGATCATCACCCTTCTTCGCGGCGAGGAGCAGGTCGTCGACGGGATAATGGACTTCCAGCAGCGTCATGTACGGCTGCAACCCAAGTCGGACCTTCGACGGGTTCCGGCCCAGCAAATCGTCCACGTGAACAACCGGTTTCGCGCCCTCGTCGAAGGCGACGATGTGGGCCCACTCCAGGCGCACCATGTCCAGCGCCAGGCGTTTGTGTGGCGCGATCCATTGTGGCTCAGCGCGCAGAAATTTTTCGAGGCGACTGCCGAGATTGCGCAGTGTGAAACACGCGGATGGATAGCGTGCGAGATAGGCTCGGGCCAGCCGATCGAATTTTCGTTCACCGATCACCGCTCGCAAGCCGGGATAGTCGTCGTAGAAGCAGTCGAGGATACGGAACCAGTACTGACGGTTGTAAATCTCCAGCCGCTCAAAGGACGTGAGGCGGTCGTTGGGCTTGATGAGGGCGTTGGCGATGGGGGCGGATGCCTTCTGCATCCGATCGCCGGGCGCGAGCGACCGCATGATCGCGCCGGCCATGAGCGCCTGCAGTTCGCCGAGTTGTTTGGCCGAACCGGCCCTAGGCGCGCGCCGCGCTCGGCTCGATCTCATGGATGAATTGGTTCGCTTTGAGCGCCTCATGGTGGACCTCGTCGAAGGACGGGATGCTGTCGTCCCATTCCAGCAGCGTGGCGGTCTTGCCGACCAGTTTGGTGGCGCGGGCGTACAACTGCCACACCGGGTCGAGCACGGGATGATCGTGCGTGTCGAGGATGTACTTCTTGAACTTGGAGTGGCCGGCGATGTGGATTTGCGCGACGCGATGGTGCGGGACGTTGTTGACGTAATCGTAGGGATTGAAATTGTGGTTCTTTGAGGACACGTAAATGTTGTTCACATCGAGCAGAATGCCGCAATCCGCCTGCTCGACGACCTCGGTGAGAAACTCCCACTCGGTCATCTCCGACGCGTGAAATTCGGCGTAGCTGCTGACGTTCTCGACGGCAATCGGAATTTCGAGATAATCGCGCACCGCCCGAACCTTTTCCGCGGTGACCTTCGCCGCAGCGAACGTGTACGGCATCGGCAGCAAATCGTGCGTGTAACGGCCATCAACGCTGCCCCAGCACAGGTGGTCGGAAAGCCAGGGCGTCCTGGTCCGTTTGACGAGCGTCTTCAGCTTCTTAAGGTGGTCGCGGTTCAGCTTGTCTGCCGAGCCGAAATACATCGACACACCGTGCTGGACGACGCGGTATTGTTCGAGGATCTGGTCGAGCACTTCCAGCGGACGGCCACCATCGACCATAAAGTTTTCGGAGATGATCTCGAACCAATCCACGACCGGTTTGCGCGTGAGGATGTGCTGGTAATGCGGCACGCGCAGGCCGATGCCGATGCCGTAGTCGGTGAATCCGTTGAATGGGTTGGCGGGCATGGTGTGAATGGGGGCGGCTCACGCCGCCCCCACCGGAATCACACGTTGCGTCGGCTGACTAGCCCGACTTGTTGGTGTTGCAACCGCCCTTGCCCTTGCAAGAGTTCTGGCCTTTGCAGCCGTTGTCTCCGGCTTTGCAGCCACCCTGACCCTTACAGCTGTTCTTCCCTTTGCAGTCGTGCTTGCCTTTGTCCCCGCTGTCATCCAACTGGCCCCAGCTCGTCAGGCTCGCGCCCCTCGTGGCTGTCGTGGGCTGCTGGCTGGCATACGTCCGCGCGACCGCGCCGGTCATCAAACCGGCAAGGGCTGCGCCTGCGACCAATGCTCTCGTGGTCCTCTTCATTCCGTCTCCTCTGGTTGGGTGTTTGGTTTGTACTGGGCCACCGTCCCCGTCACGCCACGGGGGAACGGCACTCCACTGACATTGCCGAAAATGCTTTGCGGGAGGGAGAGGCAGAGAATGTGTGGTATCGAGCGCCGACCGCGTCGGGATAGCAATTGTCTCTCGGCCTGTGAAGGCATCGTCACCGGGCTCCCAGCATATTCATAGGATGCTTGTCAGGTCGGTTGGTTCCATTCATTTTCGCCAAACTTCACCGTACCCAAGACTACGATTCGAAAGCCGATTTGGATTTGTCGAGGCAACAGTACGCCCGCCGCGCCTCCACGATTTTAACTCACGCCGTTCGATACACTAGCTGAGCATCGCCCCGAAAGCAAACCGAAACGGAGCGATTCTGTCAGCAATTACGCTTTTTTCTGGCCTCGGACCCGGGCGATGATCGCATCTAGTGAGAAGACTCCGGGCCCGAAAATTAGCACGATGATGGCCGTCAGCATGAACAGAAACGGGGCCGCCGTCACAAACGCATCGGGATTGCTAAAGATTCCCTTGATCTTGTCGGAATCGGCGGTCACGTAGGCGATGATCATGGTGAAGATGAGCGGGACCGTGGCAATTCGCGACCCCAACCCCAGCAGCAGGAGCAGCCCGCCGAAACATTCGGTGCTGCCCGCCATGATGGCATTTACCTTCGGCATCGGAATATGCAGGCTGGCGAAGAAACCCGCTGTCCGGTCGAGATTCATCAGTTTGCCTTTGCCGGTCAGAAAAAACTGCCATCCCCAATACAACCGGATGATCAACAGGAACGGCGATTGCAGTTTCGAGATCAGATTCACCCATAGCCGATAGAGTTTCTGCATTGGTCTCCTTTTCGCCTTCCGCCTTCGCCAAGGCTACGGCGGACAAGCCTGTCCGACAAACCGCCCGAGTTGTGGCCAGCATACAAGCAGCGCGGTCCAATTTCAACCGGCTGATCAACGACTACAGGATTCCGGGGAGGGTTCCCGTTGGATCGACAGGGGTGAGGCTGCTTTGGAATTCCTGGCGGAGGGTCTTGAGTCGGTCGGGGGTAAACCGCTTGCGAATCTTGAGGACTTCGGTTCGCGCGAGAAAATCGCAGCGCTCGTTCCACTCATGGCCGGCGTGGCCCTTGAGCCATTTCCACGTGATGCGGTGTCGGGCGGATTCGACGTCGAGTTCCTTCCAGAGATCCTGATTTTTGACGGGCTGTTTCGTCTTGGTTTTCCAGCCGAGGGATTTCCAGTTCTTGAGCCAGTCGGTGATGCCGTTGCGGACGTATTGGGAATCGGTAAAGAACTCGACTTCGCAGGGTTCACCTAGCGCGCGGAGACCTTCGACGGCGGCCTGGAGTTCCATGCGGTTGTTGGTGGTGGCGGGCGTGCCGCCGCTGAGTTCCTGCTGATGGTCCGGCCAGGCCAGAATGACGGCCCAGCCGCCCGGCCCGGGATTGCCCTCGCACGCGCCGTCAGAATAAAGCGTCACTTTTTTCATGAAGTTGTCCGGCAGGGCGCAGCGTAACACGAAGGTTGCGAAGGAGACACGAAGAACGCAAAGAGAGTCTACGAAGGCGCGGGGTAGACGTGGGGAAGAGGTTTCCCGTTCATAGGCCGGTCTGTGATTGACCTCATTTTATGAGGGGTGTAGGTTTGTCGCCCGTGAGCGCTCGTTCGGAGAGTGACCAGAGGCCCCTGCCCGACCCCGCGATATGCCGGACGCGACCGCTGGAGTTTTGCCTGTTGCTGGAATGTCTGGTGCTCTCGCCGTCACGATGCAAATACGCCGTGCCATTCGGCGATCAATTCGCCTGTGTGAATCCCGAACACGATTACGAACTGACCGGCGATGACGGTCCCGGGTAGGACGCAATGGGTGATGGATGACGAGCGAAAGACAGAAGGCGGATGGCCCCCCTGCCCACAAGACACGCCTGCGGTTCCCGCTGCCAGTTATTGGATGAGCGGGTTGGATTTTGGATCGGCCCATCCGCTGTAGAAGACGGCGCGGTCGTCCGAACTCAGGTTCGCGCAACCTGTCAACAGGAGCGCGGACGACGCAAGCAGGAACAGAATCCACATTCGCACTGCGAATACGGCGACGCACTTTCCGTTTGACGATGGAGCCATGTTGCCACCCTCTACCAACGAATAAGACGCCCGGGATGTGAACTTGGTTTCATCAAATTGCACCAGCACTTGCCCGCTGCGAATCAGTGGGGAAACGAAGCGGGGCTGACGGCGACCCAAGTATTGCCATGGTGAGATATGAGCCCAACACTGTAAATTGGTAGCCTCGTCTCCGCTCAGCACAAGCTCTAGGCTGAGGGTATCGCAGGTGCGGCCGGGGTTGGTGGGAAGACGTCATAGTGCGGGCCGTATTGGGCGAGGTAATAGAGCGAATACGATCTGGTGAATGCGAGCACGGGCAGGAGCAGGACGGTGCCGATGTAGGGAATGATCATCAGGCAGCAGGCGATACAGCAGGTGACGACGAAGGCGGCGAGGATGGTCATGATGACGATGATGCCCAACACGATTTGGAACAGAAGGTAGACGATAAACCTGCCGATGTTGAGGGAGAGCAGGCTGAGGAATTCCGACCATGCGCTGACGCATTTGCTGCCGCGGAGAAACATGATCGGCACGACGAAATCGGTCGTGAGCTTTCGGATCACGAAGAAAAAGATGCCCACGGAAAGGAACATCAATCCGAGGGGAAGCAGCCCCAGGAAAATCTGGCGAAGGGATGGGGTTTGGCTCATGAGTCGGAAGAAGGTCACCAACATCACAGCGAATATCGGCAGGAGGGGGACCGTGGAGATGAGGCCGAGCACGAGACGGAAGGCGAACAGGCTGTTGGACGCCGCGGCGTATTTGTTCCACGGGACGGCGATCTCGGCTTTGTTGAGGGCGACGCAGTGAAGGAACATGAAACTACCGCGGCAGCGCAGCCAGAGAATCACAACGCCCAAGGCAATCGCAAACACCACGAGCACGATGGTCAGCGGGAGCAACCAATTGAGGTTGTTCATCACGTAGTCGCGAGCGCGCTCGAACCATTCGCGGAGATCCTCGCCGGTGAAGTGGAGTTGCGACCGGCGGTTGTAATTGAAACTGAACCCGCGTTGGCCAAGGGTGGCAAGCCAGGCGCAGAAGCCGATCACGAACCACTTGCCGAGGTCGAAGGGACGAAACAGCAGGAGCTTCACCCGCTCGATGGCCGGGCTGATGGGCAGTGTGACGCTGACGTTGGCTGGCTGGGTAGTCATCGTTCGCTACGAGCCATGCGCTTCTCGGGATTGGAGCGTATTCGATCCCGTGCAAGTTGAGAAGGATATTTGTCCGCAAAACAGCTGTGCAGAAAGCTGCTTGACGGTGGGCCCGCGGGGCTGTAAAAGTGGCGCGACTCGAATGACTTCGGGCTCCGACTGCGGTCGGGTAATGCGGCCGCGAAGCTCAGGACGGATTTATGGAGGGCGATGGGAGGACGCGTGGGGATGATAAGCGCCCACGTGAAACGTGGTGAATTTGGATGTTTGGCAATTTTCTAAATTATTTCTCGACCGATATTGGAATCGATTTGGGAACCGCGAACACGCTGGTGTACGTGCGTGATCGCGGCATTGTTTTGCGAGAGCCGAGCGTGGTGGCCATCCAGACGGGGACCAGCCATGTCTTGGCGGTAGGAGAAGAGGCGAAACGGATGTTGGGTCGCACACCAGGGAACATCCAGGCCATTCGCCCCATGAAGGACGGCGTCATCGCGGATTTCGAAGTCACCGAGGCGATGTTGCGCTATTTCATCAGCAAGGTGCACAACCGCCGCTACGGCATCAAACCGCGCGTCATCGTTGCGGTTCCGAGCGGCATCACCGAAGTGGAAAAGCGCGCCGTCAAAGACAGCGCCACCCATGCGGGGGCGCGGGACGTTTACCTGATTGAAGAGCCGATGGCGGCCGCCATCGGCGTTGGGCTGCCGGTGCAAGAGCCGGCGGGCAACATGATTGTGGATATTGGCGGCGGCACGACCGAGGTGGCCCTCATCAGCCTAGCCGGTATCGTGCTCAGCCGGAGCGTGCGTGTGGCAGGAGATGAATTGGATGAAGCGATCATCCAGTATATGAAGCGCGCTTACAATTTGATGATTGGCGAACGCATGGCGGAGGACATCAAGATCAAGATCGGTTCGGCCTACCCACTCGAACAAGAGCTGACCATGGAAGTCAAAGGACGCGACCTGGTGGCCGGCCTGCCGAAGACCTTGACGATCACCTCCGAGGAAGTGCGCGAAGCGTTACAGGAACCGATCTCGACCATCGTCGAGAACGTCCGCGTCACGCTCGAGCGCTGCCCTCCCGAACTCGCAGCTGATCTCGTCGACCGCGGCATTGTACTGGCGGGCGGCGGGGCGCTGATTCGGGGCATCGACAAGCTGCTCGCCGAGGAAACGGGGCTGCCCGTTCACATCGCCGACGATCCGCTCAGCGCGGTGGCGATGGGCACGGGCGTCGTGCTCCAGGAACTCGGCTACCTTGAAAAACTCGCCAAGAACTCATCGTAAGCGCCCGCCCCTGCTCCACCCACATGAACTTGTAGCGGCGCTCCGCGAGCGTCACTCGTTGACGACGGTCGTGGATCGCTTCGACAGCATGGAAGTTTTATTTGAACCGTAGAAATTGGGTCATTATTGGATTGCTGGTGGTGGGCTGGATTGTATTCCTCGGCCAACCGACCAGCTTCTCGACCAAGCTGCGTATGGTTTTCGTACAACTGTGCACGCCGTTTGTGGAACTGGGCGACTATTTGCCGTTCGTCCAGTCGCGTCGGCTTCTTGCCCGGCAAAACGAACAGTTGCGTCACGACAATGATCTCCTGCGTCAGGAGGTCCGTGCCCTCAGCGAAACGGGCCGCGAAAACCTCCGCTTGCGCCAGCTTCTGGATGTGAAGGAACACAGCGCCGTCCGCACCGTCACCGCGCGTGTGATCGGCCGCGACGCATCCAACTGGTGGAGGAGCCTCCAGATTGATCGCGGGAGCAATGACGGTCTCGCCGACAACATGGCCGTGCTCAACGCCGACGGCCTTATCGGCAAAACCATCTCCGTCACTCGCGGCCAGGCGCGAGTTCTGTTGCTCATCGATCCGAATTGCAAAGCCGCAGCGCTGTTGCAGGACACGCGTGAGCCGGGGGTCGTGTCCGGGGTCGATACGGCCTTCAACATTTCGCCGCACCTGATCATGACCTATGTGAACCGCGACGCGAAGGTCACCCCGGGCGAAAGCGTGATTACCTCCGGACTCGGGGGCGTCTTCCCGAAGGGCATCCTCATCGGCACGACCACCCGCGCCAGGATGAATCGGCAAACCGGCATGTATCAGGACGTGGACATCACTCCCGCCGTGGATTTTCGCCGCCTGGAAGAAGTCATCGTGATTGCAGGACAATAATGAATACGCTCATCGCTATCGCTGGAATTCTGATCGCTGTGGCGTTGCAGGCGCATATGCCGACGCTCTGGTGGCTTGGCGGCGCGCATGTGGAATTCCTCCCGGCGCTTGTTGTCTACGCCGCGTTGACCATGGGTCGCCGTCGCGCGCTGGTGCTCGCACTCGTCGCGGGGTTGACCCAGGACGCGTTGTCCGCCGCGCCCTTCGGCATCACCGCGCTCGCTTATGGCATCTCCGCCATCGTGATGACCAGCCTGCGCGAAGCTCTCGATCGCGACCTGCCGTGGATGCAGTGGAGTGCCGGCGCGTTGACCTCCATTACCGTGTCGGTTATCGCCTTCTTCGCCGTCGGCATCTCGATTGGCAATGTGTTCAAAATGCTCGTGGTTGGCTCTGTCGCCGGAATGGCGACGGTCGTGCTCTTCTTCGTCCTCGACTACGCCCGCAGGGCATGGGGGTTCGAATGATCATCAGCGCGCCAGCCCGAGAGCACAACCCGCGTTTGCGAGCTGTAGGGACGATCATCGCTTCCGGCCTGTTCCTGCTTCTTCTCGCCTTGTGGCGCGTCCAGGTGGTGCGCGGTGGGGATTACGGTACCAAGCAAGAGAACCAGTCGTTGCGACGCATCCGCGTCCCGGCGGCGCGTGGTGAGATCGTCGATCGCAACGGCGTCATCCTCGCGAACAACCGCCCGAGCTACGATGTGGCCATCTATCTCGACCAACTCGGCCACATTTCCAAAAAGACCAATATCGTGCGCGTGGCGCAAGCCAATCTTGGCGCCATGAGTGCCGCGCTCGGGTTGCCAGTGACGATCACCGATAACGACGTGCTTACCCACTATGAGACGCGGGGACCGCTTCCTCTCCCGGTATGGCGGGATCTTCGACCCGAACAGGTCGCCGCCTTCGCTGAACGCGCCAGCAATCTTCCCGGCGCGGACTTGATCGTGATGCCGGTGCGGCAATACCCACAAGGCTCACTCGCTGCCCATTTGCTCGGATACGTCGGCCGAGCCGACGAAAACGATGTGGATGAGATTGAGAAGTTCTATTATTACCAGCCGGACCGCATCGGCCGTCAAGGCGTCGAGAAGGCGTGCGATGAATACCTGCGTGGCTCGCCCGGCGGCCGCACCATCCGTGTGAATCCGGCCGGTTTGCTTGCCGAGGACCTCGGCGAAAAAGAGGCCGAACAAGGTGGCCGCGTGACGCTCACGGTTGATGTGCGGCTGCAGCGCATCGTGGAAAAGGCACTGGCCGCGGCCCCGACATCTGACGGAAAAGAACTCTCGGGGGCGGTGGTCTTGCTCGATGTCCGCACGGGCGAGGTCCTCGCCATGGCGTCACTACCCAGTTTTGACCCCGACATTTTCAACCCTGGCACACTCGCGCAAACAGTTAACGCAGTCCTCAACGATCCCGAGCATCCGATGCTCAATCGCGCCACCAGCGCGCGATATCCGCCCGGCTCGACTTTCAAGCCCATCACGTTGCTGGCCGGACTGGCGTCGGGCGCGATCTCGCCGCAGGATACCGTCACGTGCTCTGGATCCTTGGTGATCGGTAACTGGCAAAAACATCCGTTCCATTGCCATAACCATACCGGGCATGGCCCTCTGAATGCCTATACGGCAATCACAGAATCGTGCGATGTCTGGTTTTATGTAGAAGGGATGAAGACTGGCGTGGATGCAATTACCAAAATGGCTGCTGAATTTGGCCTCGGTCAACCGACTGGGTTTGACATTGGCAGTGAAATCCGGGGACTCGTACCAACCCCTGACTGGAAGCAGAAGCAACAGGGGGTGAAATGGTGGGAGGGTGACACCGCACAATTGTCGATCGGGCAAAGCTACCTCCTGGTCACGCCGTTGCAGATGGCCTGCGTGGCGGCTACTTTCGCGAATCGGGGCACAGCTTTCCACCCTTACGTCGTCAAGCGGATCGAAACGGCGGATGGTCAGGTGGTTCATGAGGGTCAACCCGATATACGGGTCCGCCTCGACGCGACACCTCAGCAGATCGAAATGGTGCGGCATGCCATGCTCGGCGCCGTTCAGGATAGCGGTGGCACAGCGCGTCCAGCAGCCGTGAAGGGTCTAAGCGTAGCGGGCAAAACTGGAACCGCCCAGTACAAGGTGGCTGGCAGGGTGTTGCCGGCGGACCGCGCTTGGTTTATCGGGTTCGCGCCGTATGACCAACCGCAGGTCGCAATCTCCGTGTTGATTGAGGCCGCCCGCGAGGGCAGTCACACGGCGGCAGGGGTCGCCAGATCGGTTTTCGCACAGATTTTCGGAAAAGAGGGAGAGGGATCGGGTCCGATCGAGCGCGGGGTGTATGAAGATTAAATATTACATCGAGTTGGTCAGGCGTATGGACTGGCTGTTGTTCAGCGCCATGGTCGCCTTGGCCGTCGCCAGCGTCCTGTTTATCTATAGCGCCTCGTACCATGGCCCCGGACAGCCGATCAAGGATTTCTACAGAATGCAAATGGTGTGGTTCGTCGTCGGCTTGGTGATCTATCTGGCCGTGTCGTTGGTGGACTATCGTCTCATCTGCCAATGGGCGACGGTTTGGTATGTCGTCGCCATCGGATTGCTTGCCTTGGTTCTCGTGACTGGCCAGACGATTTACGGAGCGCGACGGTGGTTGGGATGGCATGGTTTCGGGATTCAGCCTGCGGAGACGGCGAAGCTCGCGACACTCCTGACAGTTTCGTATTATTTGTTCCACCACACGCTCCAAACGCGGCGGCAATTGAAAACTGTTTGGGTCATCATTGTGATGATGGCCGTGCCATTTTTGTTGATCATGCTGGAGCCGGACCTGGGTTCGGCGCTGGTCTTGATTCCCATGTGTTTTGGGTTGATGTTCGTGGCAGGTGTGAGAGTGAAGCATTTGGCGCTGGCCGCGGCATTGGGGATCGTCCTCGCCGGCGTCGGTTTGCCCATCATGTGGAAGTTGAAGGAAAACAGGACCGGTCGTCGCAGCTATCAAAGGAACCGATTGACCGTCTTCTTTCATCGCGACTACGACCTCACCGGCGCCGGCTGGAACCTCAATCAATCGCTCATCGCGGTCGGGTCCGGCGGCATGATGGGCAAAGGGTATCTCCAGGGCACCCAGAACCTGCTGGGCTATTTGCCACGCTCGGTGGCCCCCAACGATTTTCTGTTTAGCGTGATCGCCGAAGAGGAAGGATTCATCGGCAGCGTCGTAATCATTTTGTTGTATGCCGTGCTGTTGTTTTCCGGGCTACGGATCGCCGCAAACGCGCGCGACCGGTTGGGAATGCTTCTGGCCACGGGAGTTGTGGTCATGCTGTTTTTCCATATTTTCATTAACGTGGGCATGACGATCGGCCTGATGCCGGTCACCGGTCTGCCCCTGCCATTGCTCAGCTACGGAGGCTCGTTCGTGTTGGCCAGCATGACCGCCCTCGGGCTGTTACAAAACGTGTGGATTCATAGGAGGATCTATTAACTGTGGACGCGATCAAACAGATACTGAAAAAGGGCGAAGAATTCCTCAGCGGACGCCGCAAAAAACGAATCTTCAAGGAAATCATCGTCAACGCCGAGGCGTTGGAGAACCGGGTCGCCGTGCTCGAAGACGGCCAACTCGAAGAGTTCAGCATTGAGCGGACGACCGAGACACGAATCGTCGCCAGCGTGTTCAAGGGCCGTATCAAAAACCTGGAGCCCGGGCTCAAGGCCGCATTCGTCGATATCGGGTTCGAGAAGAACGCGTTCCTGCACTATTGGGACATCATTCCCGAGCAACTCGACCAGCGAGTTGATCTCCTCGAAACGCCGGAAGGCGAGCGCGCCTCGCAGAAGCCCAAGATTTCCCAAAAGGACATCCCCCAGCTTTATCCGCCCGGCTCGGAGGTCATCGTGCAGGTCGTCAAAGGCCCCATCGGAACGAAGGGCCCGCGGATTACGACCAACATCAGCATCCCGGGCCGCTACCTGGTCCTGATGCCGTTCAATGCGCAACGCGGCATCTCGCGCAAGATCGACGACGAGAAGGAACGCCAGCGTCTGAAAAAAGTCCTGCAGCGCCTGCACATTCCCGAAGGGATGGGCGTGATCATCCGCACCGTCGGCGAGAACCAGAAGAAACGTTACTTCATCCGCGACCTCGAACTCCTGCTGCAAACCTGGAAACAGGTCGAGGAAAAGATCAAGACCCAGCCGGCGCCCTGTTGCGTGTTTCAGGAACCCGATCTTGTCGAACGCACCGTGCGCGACTTTCTCACCGAAGAAGTCGATCGCATCGTGGTGGACAACGAGCAGGCCAACGAACGGATTCGTAACATGATCGGCCAGATCAGCCGCCGCTCTCGCGGCAAAGTGCGGCTCTACAATGAGCCCGCGCCCATTTTCAGCCGGTTCAACGTCGAGAAGCAAATCGAGAACGCCTTCCGCCGCCAGGTCTGGCTGAAATCGGGCGGCTATATTTGCATTGATGAAACCGAAGCGTTGGTCGCCATCGACGTCAACACGGGTCGTCACAAATCCCAAAAGGACCTGGACACAACGATCCTGCAGACCAATCTCGAAGCCGCCGAAGAAATCTGTCGCCAGCTCCGTCTCCGCAATATTGGCGGGTTGATCGTGATTGACTTCATCGACATGCGTCACCGTAACGACCAGCAGAAGGTCACTCAAAAGGTGCGCGAAGGCGTCCGTCGCGACAAAGCCAAGACCCGCATCCTGAACATCTCGCAGTTGGGCCTGATGGAGATGACCCGGCAACGCCACAGCGAGAGCATGGCCAGCGCCGTCTACGAGGACTGCCCGTACTGCAAGGGCAAAGGCATGGTGAAAAGCGCCCTGTCCATGTCCGTGGAAATTCAGCGGAAGGTCGCCGAGCTTCTCCGCAAACTGCGCGAGCAGGGCCGGCACGAGCAACCGCAACTGCGCGTGTATGTCCATCCGGAGGTATTGAATCGCTTGCGAACCGAAGACGAGACCGTGCTGATCGAGTTGGAGAAGAAACTAAACGGCAAACTCAGCTTCCGGGCCGACCCGACGTTCCACTTCGAGCAGTTCAAGATCGCGGATGCGATCAGCGGTCAAGAGCTCGCATGATGGGCCTTTGGAATCATGTCAGCAAAGCGTGGCGGGCGGTGCCCCTGTGGGGGGCCATGATGCTGGTCGCGGCTTCTGTCCGTGCTGCGGACGAGCCGCGCATCATCACCCCCACGCCATCGTCGTTCGAAACCCTGTCGCGGTTTACGGAATTGCTGGACGCGTTCCAGAAGGATTACGTTCAACCTTCGCGTGTCAATACGGAATGGTACACCACGGTCGCTTTGCGCGCCTTTGTCCGTTCCATTGATCCGGAAGCGGACCTGCTCACACCCGAGGAAGCGATGTCGATCCGTGGATCCAATGCTGCCCCGGCTGACATTGGACTCACGTTTGTCATCCGCGGAGGCATCCCCACGGTTGTTTCCCCGTGCGATGGCAGTCCCGCGCAACGCGCCGGCTTGCTGGCCGGGGATCAGATCATTGCCGTCGACAATTCGTCCACGCTCCTCGCGCGACGCTCCGAAATGGAACGTCTCCTTGGCGGTCCCGTCGATTCCGAAGTGAGTTTGCGCGTGCTCGATCCAATCTCCGGAAGCGTACGCGACCTCCATCTGCATCGGGCGACGCACGGTTCATCTCCCGTAACCACGTTGAGAATACTCGACAAAGGCGTCGCGTACTATCGGCTTGCTGAATTCTCGAAGGAGACCGCTGAGAACCTGCGCACGGCGATGACCCTTGCCAGAGGCGAACATGTCACCGGCATCATCCTCGACCTTCGAAACAATCCTGGCGGCGCGTTCCTTACCGTTCAGCCTGCCGCATCCATCTTCCTGCCCAAAGGTACTGAGATTGCCTCGCTGGAGTATGCGGTCCCGGCCTTGCACACCGGATTCGTCAGCGACGAAGGCGCGAAAGTGACGACCCCTATCGTGGTGCTCGTCAACGGCGGCACAGCCGCGGAGGCCGAGGCATTTGCGGCCGCCCTGCAAGACAACCATCGCGCCCAGATTGTCGGCAGCAAGACCTTCGGCTGTGGGTTTCTGGCCACGTCGACCCGACTGGCGAATGGCTCGGTGCTGGTGATGCCCACCGCCTACTATATGCGACCGTCGAAGCAGATCCTTCAGGATAAGGGGCTGACACCAGACGTGATCGTCGAATTGCCGCGTGAAACGGAACGTTCGCTGGCACTGGCTGGTTTCGGTGTCTTTAATTGGAGGAACGCCAAAGCGGAGGTGCTGACGACCGACCTGCCGCTGGCGAAGGCGTTCCTGTTGCTGGCGAAGTGAACGCAGTTGCGGTGTGTGGGCCCGACTGCTAGCATACAGCACATGTTTGCCATGAACCCGAAAGCCTGTCTCATCACGGCGCTGGCCATTCTTCTTGCAGCCTTTCCGTCGAAGGCCCAGGAAGCCACCCTGAAGAAACTGACCGCCGAAGCCAACGAGCTCTATCGGCAGGCGAAATATGCCCAGGCCGTTCACGTCGGGCAGGACGCGCTCAAAGTCGCTGAAAAGACGTTTGGTCCATCCCATCGCGAAGTCGCCACCGCGCTGGGCAACCTCGCGGAATACCAGCGTGCCTCGGGCAACTACGCGGAGGCGGAGACGCTGCAGAAACGGGCGCTGCTCCTCGATCAGAAACTGCTCGGACCGGAGCACCCCGACGTCGCCGTTGATCTCAACAACCTTGCCATGCTGTATGACAGTCTTGGCCGTTACGCGGACGCGGAACCCTTTTACAACCAGGCGCTCGAAATCGACTCTCTCTCTCTCGGCCCTGACCACCCGGATGTCGCCATTGATCTCAATAATCTCGCCGAAGCGTACCGCGCCCAAGGGAAGCTGTCTCAAGCGGAACCGTTTTATCGACGAGCACTCGCTATCTGGGAGAAACAATCCACTCAGAATCCCCGGGCCATCGCCACCGTACTCAGCAATCTGGGCGCACTGACTGCAGCTCGGGGCAAATACACCGACGCCGAACAATTGTTGACGCAGGCCTTGGAGAAATGGCATCAGGCCGTGCTTGCCGACCATCCCGCTATTGCCGCCACCTTGCGCGCCCTGGGCGCCGTCCAGATGTCCTTGCATGAGTACAAGAAAGCCGAATCTTCCTTTACCCAGGCCCTGTCCATCGACGAGAAATCCCACGCCAGGAATAGCAACCAACAAATAGCCAAAGACCTGACCAATCTGGGCCTTGTCTTCTTCCAGCAGCGGAAATATGACGCTGCCGAGGCGCGATTCCAACGGGCGCTGAATCTCGACGAGGCGAATTACGGCAAGGAACACCTCACCGTCGCCTCCGATGCCAACAATCTCGCCGAGGTGTATCGCGCGGAGGGCAAGTACAAGATCGCCGAGCCGCTGTACCGCCGCGCGGCGCTGATCGACGAAAAACTTCTCGGTCCTGATCACCCCGATCTCGCCAACGATCTGAACAATCTCGGCGCCCTCTACTTTTCGGAGGGTCGTTACACGGATGCCGAACCCGTTCTGAAACGCGCACTGGCCATCAAACAGGATGCATTCGGCCCCGACGACTCCAGGTTGTTGCAGGTTCTCGACAACTACGCCATTGTCCTGCGCGCCCTCAATCGAAACAGCGAAGCCGCGCCCCTCGAGGCCCGTGTAAAGGAGATTCGCGCGAAGTCGGTCACGCCATGAACGAGTCGAAGCTGAGACAGTTGCTGCATGGCGTGCGCACCGGCCATCTGTCGGCCGATCGCGCGGTCAAACAACTGAAATCGTTGGCGATTCACGACCTCGATTTCGCTCGCGTGGACGGGCATCGGTCGCTGCGCAAAGGTTTCCCCGAGGTGATCTATTGCGAAGGCAAAACGCCGGCGCAGGTCGTGAAGATCGCGCAGTCTATCCTTCGCCACAACGATAACTTACTTGCCACGCGCTCCTCGAAAGAGACGTTTCGTGCCGTAAAACGTGCATTCCCGAAGGCGAAGTATCACGAAGCGGCGCGGGCGGTGACGGTCGTACACAAATCATTGCCAAAGCGCCGTGGCACGGTAGCCGTGCTATGCGCAGGGACAACCGATATTCCCGTGGCCGAAGAGGCTGTCGTCACCGCCGATATCATGGGCAATCCCGTGAAGAAATATTACGACGTGGGCGTAGCCGGCATTCATCGATTGCTGGCGCTGAACGATGAACTGCTCGAAGCCAGTGTGTTGATCGTCGTCGCCGGCATGGAAGGCGCCCTGCCCAGCGTCGTGGCCGGCCTCGTCGACAAGCCCGTCATCGCCGTGCCCACCTCCGTCGGCTACGGCGCATCCTTCGGCGGCATCGCCGCGCTGCTGGCCATGCTCAATTCCTGCGCCAGCGGCGTCACCGTCGTCAACATCGACAACGGGTTCGGCGCCGGCTACGCCGCCAGCCTCATCAACCAAGTCACCGGGAAGTGACCAGCGCGAACTGCGAGCATGAACATCCAACTCCTTGCTCCACTGCTCATCACTACCCTTGTGGCAATCTCCGGGTGGTATGTTGTGCACAGGTTATCTATAAAGCGTGACCAAGAAAACAAGCGTCGCGAGCTTCGGGTACAGTATCTCATAGAGGCTTACCGTAGGCTTGAGTATGCGAGCAATCGACCCCTATCTGAGCAAGTTGCACCCGACTTCGAAAAGGCCGTTGCGGACATCCAATTGTTTGGAACTCCACGACAAGTGGAGCTTGCGCGAGCTTTCGCCCACGGATTCGCTGAAGCGGGGACCTATACACTCGACCCACTAATGAATGAACTACGCAACGATCTTCGCAAAGAGCTAAAGCTTGAATCAGTGAAGTCAGACATCACATACTTACGCATGACTTTCGATAAGAAGACGGGGCGGCCACAACAATGAAGCTCCTCCCTTTCGATTATTCTGCAGGCATTGACGCGATCTGCTTCTCGGCCCGTTGCCCGGTCTTGACGTAAGAGGTTCTGTAGTCCAAATTTGAGCGTGATGACGAAGGCCACGATTACACAAGCCAGGACGCGGCTCGGCAAGTTGATTGATGCCGCCTTGCGTGGGGAACGGGTGGTGATCATGCGCGGAGCGAAGCCGACCGCGGCAATCGTGCCGGTGGACGCGAACGGGGCGCCCGCCTTGCAGGTGAGTGACGCAGCCGCCGATTATCTCGCACGCGAAGCCCGGGCGGAGCTGGAAGCTGGGGTCGCCAAGGTGCACGAGTCGCCCGCCGCATTTGCTTCCGCCGTCACCAAGTCACGCCGACGCGCATGAGAATCGCGCTCTCGCGTCGCCTTCAACGCCAACTTGAACGTGCTCCGCAAGATCTCCGTCGACAACTGGCGGACGCCGTGAAGGAACTTCCGCGCGCGCTCGGCCAGCCCCATCGCCGTGCTGGGCTGGGCGTGCGAAAGATTCATCCGCGTGGGGTTTTCGAGTTGCGGCTGGGCCGGTAGTGCCGTGTGATCTTCACGCAACCCGAGAAAGACATGGTGATGCTCCACCTCCTTGGCAATCACGATGATGTGCAACGGTTCTTGGATTCGCTCTGACAGTTGCCCGCACGGCAGAGCCGAAAGATTCATTCCACCAACATCGCCTGTGCAAAGTCCACCTGTCGATTACACAGTTGCGGCTTGGTGACGATCATCTGGTTTTGGGCAACACCACCCCCCTATTTCCAACTCGTGATATCATCGCCCTCGCCGTGCTCGTCGATGCGGTTTGGCCCGCACGAATACACGCGCGTTCCGCGTTCGACCGACATTCGGTACGGCTCGCCCCACGGATCAACGAACTCCCCCAACCCGTTCAATTCGTACGGCCGAGCTTCCACGTAATCGAGCTTCTTCGGGTTCTGGCCGTTGACGGTCTCGCCGCGCAACATCCGGCAGATTTCGCCCGGTGTGCCCCTCGGATAATCGCCATTTTCCCGCGCAAAACCGTCCAACGCCAGCGCGATGACCTGCACATCGTGCCGGGCCTGCGACACTCTGTTGGCGCGAACCACTGCCAGACCGCCCACGATCGCCACCGCAATCATCAAGACGGCCATCGCGACCCACAAGACCGCGGTTTTTCCTCTTATGGTTTGTCCAACTGCGCGCGAAGTTTGAGCGCCTGCGCTTTCCATTGTTCGCTCTCGAACTGCTGATCCGGCCAGGGATTCACTTCCAACACTTTTCGGAGAGCCGCTCTTCGCCTCGTCCGCCCGGCCATTATCGTGGAGCGCCTCGGCCAGATACAGGTAATTCTCGGGATAGTCGGGAAACAAATCAACCGCACGCTGCAACAACTGCAATCCTTTGCGCGGACTACCGATACTCGCCGGCGGCTGGGGTGTGCGCAGATGCAGGATCCCCAACACGCGCAGCGGCCCGGCAAAATCGTAGCGCTCATCCAATTCGATCGCCCGTTTCAGGGCCGTCTGCATCTCCCCCACCGCATCCAAGCCGTACGTACGATCTACATCGGCCAGCCACCCAACGTTGAGCGCAAACCAGTAGTATCCCTCGACGCCATCGGGTTTCAACTCACGTGCACGACGGGCGAAGACAATCCCGTTCCGAGCGGATTCGCGTCGCAAGGCCGAGCGCGTCTCGTTGGCGGCCAGGAACTCCAACACCTGCGCCGCCTGCCATTGCGCAGCGTAATCGTCCTGCAACGTCTGGGCCGCTTGTTCGAGCAGGCTCGCCGCGTGCGTTACGGACGCCAATGCGCGCGGCTGTTGGGCGTACAGGGCCATGCCTTCCTCGCGCAGCTTCTGCGCCTCGTCCGTCGTCAAGGTTTGGGGCTGGTTCGGCCTGACCCGCACATTGTCAACGGATCGGCAGCCGCAAACCACAACGACCCAGGCACCCACCAGCAGCAACGCCCGCCTACTTGCCATGGAACAATTTCTCCGCGCTTGACAGCCTGGCCTGATCAATGTCCGTGAACGATTCAACCTGAATACTCCGCAAAATCTTCTGTCCGGCTTCGTTGCTGCTCATGTCTTTCAACACCTGTTTCGCCTTGTCGACATTCAACATTGCGCCTGTTGCCCCGAAGACCACAACCAGGTCACGCGGCAATTCGTCCGACTGATATACGACTTTCAGTTTCCCGCCCGAATCCGGATCGTCCTTGAATAAATCCCATGCACCCGTTTCCAATAAGACCGCATCCGCAGCGTTCTTGGCTCCTTCGGCCAGATCGAAGACCGCGCCTTCCACGTCCATCGTCGGCTTGAGCCGGACCTCCTCGCCGAGCTTGTTCTGCAAGATCACCGAGATGACATACCATTGCTCGTCGGCCAACGGCGTGGCGATCGTTTTGCCCTCCAGTTTGGTCAGATCATCAGTGGCGTCCTTTCGCGCAACCAGCACGAAGCGCTCTTCCTTCAGCCCCATGCGCTTGGTTTCCAGTAGCGGCTTCATTCCAAGCGCCTTCGCATAGGTTAGGTAAAATCCCGCCGTGACAATGCCCAACGCCGGCTTGCTCTTGCCGCAAAAGTCCGCGGCCCTCACGGGATCGTTCATCACCTGCGGCTCGAAGGCGTTGGTCGTTCCCGCCACTTTCTCGCCGACATATGCCGTTAAGCCAGCGACCGTCGGCCCTGCGATCTCCTGTGTGGCGAATTTTTCACCGGTCTTAAGAAACAAGAATGGCCGTGGACCGTCGGCTCGTGCCGTCGACGTGATGCACAGCACAACCGTAAGCGCAAAAGCCGGTGCTTTCATAATCGGCATCCCACCCAGTTCTTGCCAACAATCCACAGTTTTTCGACGGTTGAGAGCCGAATCCGTTCTCGGAACACCGCAAAGTTATTGTCCTCAATCTTGCGCAGGATGCCCCCGTAAATCGCAAGCATCACCGCGAGCGTGCCACGGCTGTTGACGTCGATCATGTCCACCAAAGGGCGCGCCTTGTTGTAGAACTCCCATGCCCGTTTTGCTTCGAACTTCATCATTTCCAAAAACTGCGGGGTGGCACGGGCATTCAGAATGTCGTCTTCCGGGACCCCGAACCGCCGCAAATCTTCCTGCGGCAAATAGATCCGCCCCATCTGCGCGTCCTCTTTCACGTCACGAAGGATGTTGGTCAACTGAAACGCGATCCCGCACGCCTCGGCGGGCACCAACGCGGCCACATCCTTGTATCCGAAGATGGGGAGTACCACCAAGCCAACCGCTGACGCCACCCGGTAGCAGTATTTGTACAGTTCGTCAAATGTCGCGTACCGAGTTGTCGTCTGGTCCATTTCCGTCCCGTCGAGCAGTTCGTGAAAATAGCCTTGGGGGATGCGATAGCGGCGAACCGTGTCCACCAACGCGGGGAGGATTGCCTCGCGCGCATTGCCATTGTTCAGCGCCGTGTCGACTTCCTCCCGCCAACGGCGCAGCCCATCAAGCGCGACGGCGGGATTGGCCGCGCCGTCCGCGATGTCGTCGCTGCGCCGCATGAACGCGTAGATCGCACACATGGCCGCACGCTTTTCACGCGGCATGACCAGGAACGAATAGTAAAAGTTCTTTCCGGTCTGTCGGGCAATCCGCCCGCACAACGCGTAGGATTCTTCCAAGCCAATGCTCATCGCGGTTCATTATGCCGGGCGACCGAATCAGAGGCAAGATTGCTGTGATGCCGGGACGTTTTTTCCGTCAGATCGGCCATACCAAATGCCCTTGACTCGACAGTGCCGATCTGCGAGAAGTCCAACGGTGATGGATCGGGTTCGCAACACTTTGTTGATCCTCGTGCTGCTGGCGGGAACCGGCGCACACTGGGGCGCGTTGCAATCCGTGGCATGGACGCGGATGCTCGCCGAAAACCTCCGCACTACCTCCTTTGCTGATGCCGTCTCGCGAACGTTTGACGGTCGACATCCGTGCTCCCTTTGCAAAGTCATTGCGAGCGCGAAGAAATCCGAGAAGCGCATGGAATTTCCCCAGCCATTGACAAAGCTCGAATTTCCCCTCACCACGCAATCGTTGCTGTTGGTTGCACCCGCACGTTTTCACCTTGTGCCAATCGGCAACGAGTTAGCTGAGTCTCTCCTTCATCAACCACCGACGCCTCCACCTCGCGCGATCTGCGCCTAAAACCGTTGTCGTGTCGTTGCCTGTGATGTGTTGTGGCACAGGCATGGTTTCTACAGTTTAACTTGAGAGCCGCGTATTGCGACATTTCGCAACTTGGAATTCAAAAATGAAGAATACTATTGTTTCGATGTCGGTTGTCACACAGATGAACAAATGGAAAACAAGTTTTCGCGCAGTGAACACGGTGCTTGGGCTGGCATTGTTATTGGGCTTAGTCCTGGCGCCCAGAGTTGGCTGGGCGTGCGCGTGTGGATGTGGCGTTTTCGACGTGGGCACAGGCTTGATGCTTCCCCAAGGGCCTGGCGGAATGGTCTATGTTGATTACGACTACCAGGATCAGGATCAGAATTGGCACGGCACCTCACCGGCGCCCGCTGGCGAATAACGGTGACAAGGAAATCCGGACGCACTTCGTCACTGCGGGTCTTCAGTACATGTTCGATCGCAGTTGGGGACTTCAAGTCGAAGTGCCCTATGACGATCGATACTTCAAAACGACAGGTGGCGCCTCTGGTAATGACATTGTCTCACTGGACTGGGCCAGTCTCGGTGACATTCGAGTCGAGGGCATCTACACCGGGTTTTCGCCGGATATGTCGACTGGCATAAACTTCGGCTTCAAACTGCCGACAGGTGACTATACCCATAATGACGCGTACGGCGATATCGACCGCGACTCAGAACTTGGAACAGGCAGCACCGATATTCTTCTTGGCGGCTATCATCAAGGGAATCTGCCAGGTGATATCGGTCTGACCTGGTTCGCACAGGCGTTGTTGGACCAGCCGATTGTTACACGAAATCAGTACGCACCGGGAACCGAACTCGATGCTGCCGCTGGTCTCTACCCCAAAGGCTGGATGATCCACAACGCGCATATCACGCCATTGGCCCAGGTAATTGCTTCCGAACGCACCAGCGACCACGGTGCCGAGTCCGCCCACCCCGTGGCCTCCGGCTACCAGCGGATTCTGGTATCTCCTGGTTTCGAGGTGGATGTTCATCCGATCAGCTTCTACGCGGATGTCGAAGTGCCCGTGTTCATGGATTTTCGTGGCGATCAGTTGGTGGCGCGGTGGCTCTTGAAGGCCTACGTGGCCTACCACTTCTAGGCAAGCGATTGATTGGGTTTCGAACTGGATGGAAAGGGTTCGATATGCATCGTCACATCGTGGACACGTGGGAGTTTCGCGCGGATCGCATCCTTGACGGTGTGCGACAGTTCATGCGCCACGGCCACAGTCAGCGTCCCGTCCACTTCGATGTGCATGTCGAGCCAGTATTCGTACCCCATCTTACGGGCGAAGCACTTTTCGACACCCTTCACGCCGTTCACCTGCAACGCGATCGAGCGTGCCAACCCGACGATGTCTTCTTTCGGGGCAGCGTCCATCAACTCATCCAAGGCGGGCCGCAGCAGCCGCAGGCCATTGAATGCGATGATGACCGCGGCAAACATGGCCGCCCAATCGTCCGCCGACCGGTAGCGGTCGCCGCCCACCAGCGCGATGCTGATACCAAACGCCGCGGCGGCGGACGTAATCGCATCGCTACGGTGATGCCACGCATCGGCCTTCACAGCGCCGCTCTCGATCTCTTCACCGACCCGTCCCACGATTCGGAACAGTCCTTCTTTGATGAGCACGACACCGAGCAGCACGATCAACGTGTACGATGCGGGCAAGTGACGCGGCGTCTGAATCTCCTGTACCGAACGGACAACGATCAGCACGGCCGCGCCGACCAGCATCACCGATACGGCTGCCGTGGCAATGGCTTCGGCTTTCCCGTGTCCGTACGGATGATCCTTATCGGCCGGTTTCTCGGCAACGACAACCGCGCGCCAGACGATGACCGAGCTGGCGGCATCGGCCATGGATTCGATGGCATCCGCGATCAGCGCGTAGGACCTGCCGAAGATTCCCGCGACCAGCTTGACAATCGCCAGTACGACATTGACGGAAAGTCCCAGCACGGTCGCCCGGACGCTACGCTGGAGGCGGGGGGATTTCACAGTCTCTGGCGGAAAAGCCCGAACCAGTGGTGCGACGTGGTTTCCTGTCGGGTTCTGTTCATTCGGCACCGCCGGCGGTCGCGTTTTACCGTCGCTTCGCCAACAACGCCATGATCGCCTTCTGTGCGTGCAACCGGTTCTCTGCCTGGTCGAAAATCGTCTTCAGATTGGCGTCGAACACGTCTGCGCTGATCTCCTTGCCGACGTAGGCCGGAAGGCAATGCATCACCAGCGCGCCCGGCTTGGCTTGCTTCAAAACCGACGCGTTGACCTGATACGGCGCAAGAGTCTTCAGCCGCTCAGTCGCCTCGGCTTCCTTCCCCATCGACACCCAAACATCGGTATAGAGCACGTCGGCGTTCTTCGCGGCTTCGCTGACGTTCTCCGTCACGTGGATGTTGCCCCCGGCGCGTTTGACCCAGTCGGCACCGGGCTGAAACTCCTTCGGGGCCGCCACCCACATTTCCATCCCGGTTTTGGCCGCGCCAAACAGCCAGGAATTGCAGACGTTGCACGCGCCATCACCAAAAAACACGATCTTCTTGCCCGTCAATGTGCCCAGTTTTTCCGCGACCGTGAGGAGGTCCGCCAGAATCTGGCAGGGATGCTCGTCGTCCGTGAGCGCGTTGATGATCGGAATCGTGCCCGCCTCGGCGAATCGTTCGATATCGCGTTGCGCATAGGTTCGAATCACGACACCATGAACGTAGCGCGACAACGTCCGCGCCGTGTCCGCCACGGTCTCGCCACGGCCCATCTGAATGTCGTTTGTAGAAAGATAAAGCGACGTGCCGCCAAGTTCGCGGATGCCCACCTCGAAACTGACGCGCGTGCGGGTGCTGGCCTTGTTGAAAATGAGCGCCCACGTCTGCCCCTTCAACGGCTGTTTCTGGCGCGCCTTGCCGCGGCACTTCTTGAATTCTTTCGCAAGCTTCAGGATGTCCGCGATCTCGCGACCGTCCAATTGCTCAACTGTAAGTAAATGTTTCATGATCTTCCCGACCCATCGAATGTGTCACAGATGCCGGCCGCCGATCCCGCTGTGCCGGTAGTTCCCTTCCTCGACCTGTTCCAACCAGCGATTGAGCCGTGCCGCGATCTGCTCTGGCGTTTCCTTCATCAACGCCCAGCGCACCGTGACTGTGATGCCTTCGTTGCTGACGTCCTCCACGAATATGCTGTTCGGCTCCATGTACTGGTTCCACGACATCAAAAAATGCTCCGACGGCTTCTGTTCCCACACGAAACGCAGCCGCTTCTCCTGCGACGTCCCAACGGGCAATACGCGTTCGACATCCACCACCTCGACACATTTGCCGACTTTGCCGTCCATGTTAACTCGCTCCGCGATCACTGAATGCCCGCCCGATTTTCTCGACCGCCTCATCCACGTCCGTCCGCGTGATGTTCAACGGCGGGAGGAACCGCACCACATTTTTCCCAGCCGCCACGCCGATCAGCCCGTGCTCCGCCAGTTTCAGCACGGCCGGACGCGCCTCCAGCGTCACCTCGACGCCGATCATCAATCCGATCCCGCGCACGTCGCGAATGGTCGGGCATTGTGCCGCGAGAGCCCGCAACTTGCCAATGAAATACTTGCCCACGTCGCGGGCGTTGTGCATCAGCCCATCGCGCTCGAGTGTATCCAACACAGCCAGCGCGACCGAGCACGCCAACGGTGTGCCGCCGAATGTCGTGCCATGCGTGCCGGGACCCAGGACGTCTCCATAAGGACCTCGGGCCCAAATCGCCGCAATCGGAAACCCTCCTCCAAGCCCCTTCGCCCACGAGATGGCATCGGGCTGAACGTCCGGCGCGATCGCTCGGAATCCCAAAAACTCACCCGTTCGTCCCATGCCACATTGGACCTCGTCGAACATCAGCAGCAATTGATGCTCGTCACAAAGCCGCCGCAGTCCTCGCAGGAATTCTGCTGTCGCCGGCAAAATTCCGCTCTCACCCTGAATCGGTTCCAGAAGAATGGCCACTGTTTTCGGTGTGACAGCCTTGGCGACCGCGTCGAGATCGTTAAACGGCACATGGCGAAATCCGTCCACGGGCGGCTCGAAGCCGTGTTTCACCTTCTCCTGGCCCGTCGCGCTGATCCCCGCCAGCGTGCGACCGTGGAAACTGTCCAGAGAATGTCAGAATCTCGTAACGGCCTCCATGCTCGTTGCCGAACTTGCGGGCGATCTTGAACAACGCCTCGTTGGCCTCGGCACCACTGTTGCAGAAAAAGCACTTGCCCTCGATACCAACCAATTCGACGAGCCGTTTCGCCAGCACTCCCTGTGGCTCCGTGTAATAAAGATTCGAAGCGTGCACCAGTACATTGGCCTGCTTCGCCAGAATCTCAGCCATGGCCGAGTGGCCGAGCAGATTCACCGCGATGCCGCCGCCAAAATCAAGATACTCCGTGCCATCGGCATCCCACACGCGCGCGCCCTTGCCGCGCACGAACACATGTGGATACCGCGCGTAGCTCGGCACCACGTAGCGGTCAAACAATCCAATGATTTCGGAACGATTCATCGCGCAGGCATCATGCGAACAGCCGCCGTGCGTTGCAAGGATTTTGCGCGCCAGCGCACCACGCGCCCCGTAATATACAAAACGACCCCGAGACAGATAAGCGCCGCCCCCAATGGGAATCCATCCGCGAACGGCGGGACTTTGTACGTGCGCAACGCGTCCATTCCGAAGCTCAAGCCCGATCCATACACAATGATGAGATGCACCGTGTACGACCATAATGAAAGCTGCCCGAATTCCAGGATCCAGAGTGTGCCCCGCACCGGCTTGCTGAACCAACAGCATATCGCCAGGCCCAGAAGTACTCCTCCCATGCGCGCCAGCACAAACCCGGCATCATAGCCACCGCTCGTCGGCACGACCCGTGCGACCAGCAGAAACGTGACCCCCGCGATAACTGATCGCGCGCTTTGCTGCCATGTCTGCGCTGCCGAAAAGATTGATGGCCCCAACCACACGCCGAGAAGCGGGAACGCCGCCCACGGTACGAGCGGGAACAGTCCCACGTCCGCCGGCCAAAAATAACTGAGCAACGGCTGCGGCCAGGTAGACCTCCCACCCCAATTCGCAATGAAGCCAACGCTGGCCAGTGCCGCGATTCCCAAGCCAGCGCAGACCAAACGGTGGATGCGCGCCGAGCGGCAGACAGGCACCAGCAACAGAATCACTAAAAGCGATCCCGCCACACACTGCAGGATATCCATCTTCGTCCACAGTGCGACAAGGTGCGGCCCGTGCGGGCCGAAGAATTGCCACAGGAACGGCGTGGGCAAGTGCAGCAGGTATGCGACGATGAAAATCTGACCGATACGGCGCCACAGCCTGCTCCAATTTTTGCCGAACGTGACCACATCCTGCCAGCGATTCCGCAAGTTGATGCCGATCACGCCTCCGCTCACCATGAGAAAGGCGGGTGCGACGAAGCCATTGAACCAGTTGAAGAACTCAAACCACGCGGTCGCGCGATAAGATGGAGCGAGCACAGCGTTGAACACATGGCACTCCACCATGACGAGCACAGCGATGCCGCGCAGCCAATCCAACGCCAGCAACCGCGTGGGTTGTGAAGCCGCCATCGAACTCACTTCACGATCTCAGTCCCAACCCCTTTATCCGTAAAAATTTCAAGCAGGATCGAGTGCGGGATGCGACCATCCACGAAGTGCACACGGCGCACACCGGCCTGGACGGCTTCCACGGCACTATCCACTTTTGGGATCATACCTTTGTCGACGACTCCTTCGCGTTTGAGATCGAGCGCTTCACTGATGTGCAAACTCGATATCAGCGTTTCGGGGTTGCCGGGGTCACGCAGGAGGCCCGCCACGTCGCTCATGAACACGAGCCGGCGCGCGCCGACGGCCATGGCCAGCTTGGCCGCAGCCACGTCGGCGTTGATATTGTACGCGTGACCGTCCTCGCCGAGCCCGATCGGACTGATCACGGGCGTCACTTGGGCCCGCAGGCATTTCCGCACGGCCTCCGTCGAAACGTCCGTGACCTCACCGACATATCCGAAATCGACTCCGTCCTTCACCAGCTTGTGGCACTTGAAAACATCCTTGCCGGAGAAGCTCCGCGCTTTCCCGCCAAACTTCTGGATCATCTCCACGATGTCGCGGTTGATCACGTTCGCCAGCACATCTTCGACAATCTCCATCGATTTCTCGTCGGTCACGCGCATGCCCTGGACGAATTCGGCGACAAGGCCGGCCTTTTCCATCGCCTTGGTAATTGCCTTGCCGCCGCCGTGGACAACCACGGGGTTGATGCCCACCGCCTCGAGAAACACAACGTCCGCCGCGACGCCTTCGCGCACTTTCGAGTCCGGCGAATCCATGAAGCTGCCGCCGTACTTGACGACGAACATCGAACTGCGAAACCGTTGAATGTACGGCAGCGCTTCGAACAGCACATCGGCTTTCTTGATGAGATCGTCCATCGACGTAGAGGCCTATTCGCCTTTGTTCAGCTCAACGTACTTTTCGGTCAGATCACACGTGTGCATCGTGCAACGACCGCGACCGAGGTGCAGGTGGATGTCGATGCTGAAAGTCGGTTTTGCGACAATCTTCTTGAGCTTGGCGATCGGCGTGCGCGCCGGCATTCCGCCCCGAACCGCAGGCAGTCCTTCGTACGCGATGTCCACAATGTCAGCGTCAACCCGGGCACGCGAATATCCCAGCGCGTCCAGAATGCGGCCCCAATTCGGGTCGCCGCCGCACCAACTCGTCTTGACCAGTACCGAGTTCGCCACGGCGCGCGTGGCGATCTCCGCGTCGCGCTCGGTGGCCGCGCCGTGAACGTTTATCGTGACAAACTTGGAAACCCCTTCGCCATCCCGCACAATCATTTTGGCGAGTTCGAGGCACACAAAGTCAAGCGCCGCCTGGAACTTCGCCAGCGGCGGCTTGCCGGCTGCGCCGTTCGCGAGAATGATCACCGTGTCATTCGTGCTCGTGTCGCCGTCGACGGTGATGCGGTTGAATGATTGGTTTACGGCACGCGTGAGCGCCCGCTGTAAGGCGGCGCGGGGAATCGCGGCGTCGGTCGTGATGAAACTGAGCATCGTGGCCATGTTCGGTTGGATCATGCCCGCGCCCTTGGCGATGCCGCCAATGCGAAACGTCTTGCCAGCCGCTTTGAATTGGACGGCGACTTCCTTCGGAAACGTGTCGGTGGTCATGATCGCCTGCGCGGCCGATGCGCCGCCGTGCGGCGAAAGGGCGGCGAGACACTGCTTGATGCCCCCTTCCACCTTAACGATGGGGAGATTCAGGCCGATGCGGCCCGTCGAGCAGACAAGGACATGGTTTTCCGCGCAACCGAGGCGGCGCGCGACCGCACAGGCCATGGCGCGGGCGTGAATCGGTCCGTCGCTCGTGCAGGCATTGGCGTTGCCGCTGTTGGCCACGATCGCGCAGGCCTTGCCGGATTTGACATGCTCCATGCTGAGTTTCACCGGCGCCGCTTTGACCTGATTTGTGGTAAACGTTGCCGCCGCCGTGGCCGGCGTGTCGGAAACGATCAGCGCGACGTCCTTCTTGCCGTTCGACTTGATGCCAGCGGCCACGCCCGCAGCGCGAAACCCCTGCGGAGCCGTGACCGAGCCGCGAATTCGGGTAAAGAAAGTCTTCATCAAAGAAGTCCTGTCGTTTCGTCGTAACCGCACACGAGGTTCAAGCATTGCACGGCCTGCCCGGCCGCGCCCTTGGTGAGGTTGTCAATGGCGCTGACGACGATGAGTCGGTTCGTCCGCGGATCGACGCGCACGGAGATGTCGCAGAAATTTGTCGCTTCGACATTCTTCGTATCGGGGAGCGACGGCGCCACGCGCACGAATGCCTCACCCTTGTAAAAGTCCCGATACAGGGCCAGTGCGTCGTCCGCCTTTTTCGCCAGCGACAGGTAGATCGTGCTGAGGATGCCGCGATTGAGCGGGATCATGTGTGGCGTGAAAGAGATCGTCACGTTCGTCCCGGCCAGCGACGAGAGTTCTTGTTCGATCTCGCCCAAATGCCGATGCTTGGGAACGCTGTACGCGCGCGCGCTTTCGTTGCATTCTGTGAAGAGGTATTCGTCCGCGACCTTCCGACCCGCGCCGCTAACACCGCTGAGGCTGTTGACGATGATCCCGTCTGATTTGGCCAGGCCACTCTTCAGCGCGGGAGCGACGCCGAGAATGATGCTCGTGGGATAGCACCCCGGGCAAGCCACGAGCTTGGCGCTCCGAATCTGCTCCCGATGAATCTCCGGCAAGCCGTACACGGACTGCTTCAACAACTGCGGCGCCGGATGCTCGTGCTCGTAAAACTCTTTGTAGACGGCTGCTGATGTGAGCCGAAAATCGGCTGACAAATCCAGCACCTTGATTCCCTTCTGCACGAGCGCCGGCGCAAACTCAGCGGCCACACCATGCGGTAACGCGAGGAAAGCCGCATCGGCGTCGATCCGGTTCGCATCCGGCTCGGTAAACGCCGCGTTGACCTGTCCTCGAAACCGCGGGAAGACTTCGGCCACGGCTTTTCCGGCGTATTGTCGCGAAGTAAATTGGGTGATCTCAACATGCGGGTGGCGCAACAGCAACCGGATCAATTCCTGACCCGAATAACCGCTGGCTCCGACGATGGCTGCTTTCGTTTTTTTCATGACGTGACGGTTTGCGTGTTTCCGCAAAAGCAACGAGCCCCGAATATGAAACCCGGGGCTCGTGCTTGCAAGTCGAGATTTGGTGGTTGATTAGCGCTTCGAGAACTGGAATCGCTTACGCGCACCGGGTTGACCGTACTTCTTGCGCTCCTTCATTCTGGAGTCGCGCGTGAGAAATCCTCTGTCACGCAACGCGCCCTTGAGATCAGGTGAGGCCTTCAACAGCGCCCGAGCGATGCCGTGACTGATGGCGCCCGCCTGGCCCGATACGCCGCCGCCATCGACGCTGACAAATACGTCGAACTTCCCGGCGCTCTGCGTCTCCGCCAGCGGTTGCAGGGCGATGGTTCGCTGATTGGGAACGGTCAGGTATTCTTCGACGGACCGGTCATTGACAACAACTTTGCCGGTGCCGGGCACCAAGCGCACGCGCGCGACGCTGGTCTTGCGGCGGCCGGTTCCCATGAATGCGATAATTTGTGCTGATGCAGTTGCCATGGCAGTGAAAACTTAAACGGAAATGGGTTCGGGTTTTTGGGCGATGTGGGGATGCGCCGTGCCGGCGTAGACTTTGAGCTTGGTGATCATCTGTCGGCCCAGCCGATTCTTCGGAATCATGCCCTTGACCGCATGTTCGATGAGCTTCTCCGGGTGGCTGGCGCGGACCTGCTTGACCGTCCGGTATTTCTCTTTCCCCGGGTACTGCGAATAGGTCATGTAGGTCTTGCCGGTTTCCTTCTTGCCGGTAAGCACGACTTTTTCGGCATTGACGACCACGACGAAATCGCCCGCGTCGACATGTCGGGTAAAAGTGGGTTTGATCTTGCCGCGCAAGACGTTAGCGGCTTTGACGGCCACCTTGCCGAGCACCTGGTTGTTGGCGTCAATGACGTACCACCGCGGCTTTTGCTCTTCTTTTTTGGCGAAAAACGTACTCATGAATATCCTGTTTTGGACTCGTGAAGCGGCGTAACGTAGCCGATGGTTCTCACCGCTGTCAATGCCTATTTTACACCCTGTTTCCCATGTATTTACGGTGTTGCGGTTGCAGTCCTGTTTCAGTCGCGGTATACTAAGAGGCAGGGACGCAGGGCACGCGTGGAGAAACGGCATGAGCGACCATTCAGGCTATAAGAAGCCCACACCTCCGGGAGGTCCGTTGGATTTCTCGGACAAATGGGGAGGGCGAGAGGAGTCCACACCGATTGAGTTGGTGGACAAGCTGTTGGCAACGCTGCCGGAGGGCGATCCGGCACGCTTCGATTTGTTCCGTCTGCGCCAGCAAATCCAGGAACACGAGTTGACGCTCTCGGAAGCGCGCGCGGCCATCGAGAAGATGGATGAAGTCATCAAGAAAGTGACTTCACCGGCGAACCGCATTGGCACGTTCCTCGGCTTCCCCAAGAAGGACATTGCGCACGTGGCGGTCGGCGGCCATGATTATTATTCCAATGTCGATCCTCGGATCGAGACCCAAAGCTTGAAGGTCGGCACGCGCGTGCTGGTTAACGAGGCGTACGTGGTCGTCGGCGACCTCGGCTACGATAATTCCGGTCCCGTCGGCAAAGTGACCGACGTGTTGAAGGACGGCCGCCTCCGGGTCGGCCAGGAACACGGCCTGCATTCGGTCATCCTGCAACGATCGAGCGACCTGCTTTCCGCCGAAATGAAGGTTGGCGACGAGATTCGCATCGACCCGTCGTTTCGTGTTGCCGTCGAGCTACTGGCTTCCTCGGACAAACAGGAGTTTTACCTGGAAGACGTTCCCGAACTGCCGTGGACGCTGGTGGGCGGACAAACCGCGGCGATCCAGGCCATCAAAGACGCCATCGAGCTGCCGTTGCTGCACCCGGATTTGTTCGACCGCTTCCACTACGCGCAGCCGAAGGGATTTCTACTGCATGGTCCGCCGGGCTGCGGCAAGACACTCATCGGCAAGGCCACAGCGTTCAACTTGACCGGCAAACTGCGCGAAACAACCGGGCACGACATGAAGGAATGCTTCATGCACGTGAAGGGCCCCGAAATTCTCAATATGTGGGTTGGCGAATCCGAGCGGATCGTACGCGAGATCTTTGCGATGGCCCGTGGGAAACGCAAACAGGGGTACATGCCGTTCCTGTTTATTGACGAGGCCGAATCCATCCTCGGCACTCGGCGGGCGGGCCGGTATGCGAACATCCTCTCGACGCTGGTGCCGATGTTCTGCTCCGAGATGGATGGCATCGAGTCGCTCAACGATGTGGTCATTATTCTCGCCTCGAATCGGGCGGATCTGATCGACCCGGCGATCCTTCGACCCGGACGCATTGACCGGAAAATCAAGGTCGATCGTCCCGACAAGGACGGTTCGCATGAGATTTTCTCGATTTATCTGACGGAAGACCTGCCCATCGATCCCGCCACCTTGAAAGCGCAAGGTGGCGACCAGAAGGCCGCCGTGGCGGCATTGGTGGATTCAGTCGTGAAGGCGCTGTTTGCACACCGCGACGAAAACCGTTTTCTCGAAGTGCAGTTGCGCAGCGGCCGCAACGCGGTGCTCTACCGGGGCGACCTGATCAGCGGCGCGATCATCTCCAGCATCGTGGAGCGGGCCAAGGAAATGGCCATCAAACGCAGCATTGACTCGAAGAAGGATGAGGGCATCAGCGAAGCGGACCTGTTGCGGTCGCTGGAACTGGAATACGCCGAAAACGACATCTTCCCGCCCACGGACATCACGGAAGACTGGCTGATGCTGCTGGATTACGACCCCGAGAACGTCGTGAAGGTTTCTCCGATTCGACCCGTGAGCGGAGCGCGGTCGAAAGGAGTGAGCGCGGTTGTCTGAGGACGTAGCGAGCCGCCTGCGCTCCGCCAGCCATGCAACGCACCCTGGGCATCGAAACCGAATACGGCATCACCGTCGACGGGCATGACAGTGTAGACGTGGTGGCGGAGTCGATCGCTCTCGTACGCAGCTACACGCAGGTCGAGCCCCCCGCCATGGATTCCGCGCTGAAGTGGGATTATAACCTCGAAGATCCACACCAGGACGTACGCGGTTTTCGGGTCGATGAATTGATGCAGGACTTCGACGAGGCCAAGTATTTCGTCCAGGACCAGAACCGCAAGCTTAGTTTCCAGGAAATCAAGAGCGACCTGGTCCTCTCCAACGGCGCCCGCTACTACAACGATCACGCTCATCCCGAATACGCCACTCCCGAGTGCAAACGCCTCCGCGATATCATTGCGCAGGACAAAGCGGGGGAACGAATCATCGAGGAATGCGTGCGACGTCGCAACCTGCGCGCATCGGGCGGCGTGGTGAAAGTCTACAAGAACAACACCGACTTCGTCGGCCACAGTTACGGCTGCCACGATAATTATTTGATGGACCGCGACATCCCGTTCGATCTGGTCATCCGCGGACTGACGCCCTTCCTGGTCACGCGGCAGATTGTCGCTGGTGCGGGCAAGGTCGGCATCGAGAACGAGGACGGTGCGCCCGCGGGCGTATACCAAATCAGCCAGCGCGCCGACTTTTTCAGCGTCTTGGTGTCCATTGATACGATGAACCGGCGTCCCATCATCAACACGCGCGACGAGCCTCATGCCGACAGCGACAAGTATCGCCGGTTGCACGTCATTATCGGCGACGCCAACATGAGCGAGATTTCCGGCGCGCTCAAGATCGGCACGACATCGCTCGTGCTCGACCTGCTGGAGCAACGGTTGTGTCCGCTGAACATTGAGCTGGCCGACCCGATTGCGGCGTTGAAAACCATCTCGCGTGACCCAACCTTGAAAACCACTGTTCCTCTGATCGGCGGGCGTACGATCGGGCCCATCGACATTCAGCGGCAGTATTTGGTGGCCGCGCAACAGCACTTGGGCGGCCGTGACGAGGAAACCGACTGGGTGCTCATGACCTGGGAGCAGGCACTGGCCGACCTGGAACACGACCCGATGTTGTGTCGAGATCGGCTCGATTGGGTGGCCAAGAAATGGATGCTGGACGCCTTTGTCGAAGCCGAAAAACTCTCCTGGGACGATCCGTGGCTGCAATCTCTCGATCTCGAATACCACAATGTGCGGCGGGAGGAAGGGTTGTACGCCGAGTTGATGCGTCAGGACAAGATTCAGCGGTTCATCAAGGACGACGACGTGCGACTGGCGATCCGTCAGCCGCCTCGCGATACGCGGGCCTACTTCCGCGGGCGCTGCATTGAGAAATTCGCGAAGCAAATGAGTTCCGTTCAGTGGGACGAGATCGCATTTGGCGAGAACGACCACGAATCGGTGGTGCGGCTTTTGAATGTTTTTGACGATGATGACGTGGCCCGCTACAATGCGGCCATTGACAAAGCGCCGGATGTGGCGACATTACTACGGAACTTGGAAATGATTCGGAGATAGTCGAATGCCCGACCAAAACACAGAGTTTCCGGAACGCATACATCGGCCCAACTCCCCGGCCCCGTGGGAAAAGAAGGAAACCGATGAGGCCGGGCCGCGCCGTCCGGATGTGGACGCGCCCGACACAAAGGAGCTTCTGAAGAAGATGCGGCGCGTCGACCCGAATCAGGCCAAACGTTATCGCCAACGCACCGGTCAGTAAGCGGGCGCCAGCTCTGCGAGAAATCGCCATGGATCATCCCCTACCGATTCCGCAATTCCTGCACGACGGCGATTTTTTAAGCGTGCTGAAGGCGCACGGGTACGAGATTGCGCCCCGTCTGGCCGAGGCGGCCGCCAAATTCCAGCACGAGATGGGCAAGGGCGGCATTGCCACGGAAGGCACGACGGTACTTGCCGTCAAGTACAAGGACGGCGTGCTGGTTGCGGGAGATCGTCGCGCCACGGCGGGCAACCTCGTCATGTACGAGCGCGCCGAGAAGCTCATCAACATTGATGAGCGGTCCATCCTGGCGATTGCCGGAGTGCCGGCGGTTGCCTTCGAAATGGCGCGGGTGCTCGAACACAGCTTCAAGTACTACCAGCGCAGCCAGCTTCAAGAGATGAGCACCGCGGGCAAGGTGCGCTCGCTCTCGAAATTGTTGAAGGAAAACCTGCCGCTCACGCTACAGGGTGTGGGTATGGTCGTGCCGATTTTCGCAACATATGAGATTGCCGACGGCAAGGACGGCGGCGGCAAGGTGTATTTTTATGACGCATTGGGCGCCCAATTCGAAGGCGTGGACTACGCCGCCAGCGGCTCCGGGTCGCTCGCGGTACGGAGTGTATTGCATTATCTGAACACGTGGGGTGGCAAACCCCTGGCCAAGTACAACGAGTCCGAAATCGTCGTCGCGGCGCTTCGGCTTCTGGACACCGCGGCGGACAGCGACACCGCCACCAGTGGGTACAATCCGAAATCCAACATTTTTCCCATCGTTCGCGTCGTCACGAAGGAAGGTGTCCGTGAAATCCCCGAGTCCGAGTTGGGTCGTGTGTATAAGAGTGAGGTCTAGTTTCCGCGAAAAACCAGTCGCACTACCATGATCGAAGAACCGTATCGTTGGGTTGAGGCAATCGCCAATCGCCGCGAGTACATCGAAGACCAGTTGCGTCTCGGCAGTCCCGTCGTCGTGTTGAATTACGCCGATGGACTGCTGCTGCTGACGGTCAGTCGCGAGACGCGTAAGGTTTTCGAGATCTACGATCGGGTGGCCTTTGCGGCGCTCGGGCACCCCGCCGACATCGAGCGGATGCGGCTGGTAGCCATTGATCTCGCTCACATGGAGGGATTTAACCGCGCGGTGGCGGACGTGTCACTGCGGCGGCTGGTCAATTTCGGAATGAGCCCGGCGTTGAAGACGGCCTTCGAGCAGATATTCAGCGCCCCTTACATTGTCAAAATGCTGCTCGTCGAACTCGGCGACGATTCGGAACAGGATTCCATCGTCAAACTCGACTACGACGGTTCGTTCGCTCGCGGTGAGATTGAGACGAAGGAACCGTTCGACGCGCTGGCTGGTGGCAACGAGGCCCAGACAGCGATGCTGGATTATCTTGTCGAACACGATAGCAACCCGCGGCGCACGCTGGAGGACGCGTTGAAGCTCGCCGCCAAAACCTGGGCGGTCGGCATGGATATGGCCGAACAAGGGCAGGACAAGACCGGCGAAGCCACCGAAAAACGCGCGATCGAGCCGGAGAAGGTCTTACGGGAATATCTGAAGGCCCGTCACGTGGAAGCCGCTGTTCTCGACCGCAGCCGGCCTGCCACTGGAAAGTTTCGTTTATTGGACGAAAAGGAAATCCGCGCCGCCCTGAAGGATTTATGAACCGGGTCGTTGGGTTGGAAACCGAGTACGGCTGTCTGGTGAGCAGCGATGACCGGCAAGGCGGTCCCGACGCGTTCCCCATCCGCGTCAAGAACCACCTGTTCAAGGTCGCGCGACTCGGGGCGATCGATCTGCACTATCGGGATTACGAGGAACCGCCCGGCAACGGCGGATTCCTGCTCAACGGTGGACGGCTGTATCTCGACATGGGGCATATCGAGTACTCGACGCCCGAATGCATCAGCCTGCGTGACGTGGTTTCGTTCGATCATGCGGGCGATCGTCTCCTGCAAAGCGCGTTGGAGAGCATGGCCATCGCGGACCGTGTGTCGTTTGTGAAAAACAACATTGACCATCACACGGGTGCGACGTTTGGATGCCACGAGAATTACCTGATGAAACGTGGTGCGCAATTCACCCCGCAGGTGCTGTCCGCACTGCTCTCGTTTCTGGCGACGCGGCAGATTTTCTCGGGAGCGGGACGCGTTGGCCAGGCCAATCCCCTCGCGTTCGAGTTCGACCGCGGTCACCACGATCAACCCGTGCACTTCCAGATTTCGCAGCGTGCCGACCACATCGTGAACGACATTTATCAGTGGGTGCAATTCAACCGTGCGATCATCAATGCCCGTGACGAGCCGCTGGCCGATTACCGCAAGTACCGCCGCCTGCATCTGCTCATTGGCGATTCGAACATGAGCGAATACGCGACCGCGTTGAAGGTCGGGACCACCTCGCTGGTGCTGGATTTGCTCGAGGAAGGCATTCTTCCCAAGCGTGTGGGGTTGATGGATCCGGTGCAGGCCACGCGCGACATTTCACGGGATCCCAATTACGGATGGATCGTACGACTCGAAAACGGCCAGACGCGAACCGCGATGGAGATCCAGCATTCGTTTCTTAGCCTGGCCAAACACTACCTGGCCGGCATGGATCCTGAAAATGATTGGATCATTCGCGAATGGGAAAACGTTCTGGCCGGGCTGGAACGCGACCCGATGTCGCAAGTGGACAAGATTGACTGGGTGGCCAAGAAGTGGTTGCTCCAAACATTTATCGAGCAGGAGCGCATTGGTTGGGACGATCCGTGGCTGCAGTCACTCGATCTCGAATACCACAACATCGACCCGCGTCGAGGGCTGTATTTTGCCCTAGTCGACCAGGGGCGGACGCAGCGGGTGGTCACGCCCGAACGCGTCGCGTTCTGTGTCCAAAATCCGCCAGCCAATACGCGCGCCCAGGCCCGTGGCATCGCGGTCCGTCACTTGCGCGACCAAGCCGGTAGCTACATCATCAACTGGGACTCCATCGCCGTGGAGAGCAAAGACCCGCTGATCATGAACAATCCGTTTCATCCCTACCAATCCGAAGTCGCCCAGTTGCTTTTCACTGAGCACGACAACCGACCTCACGCGTCTCACGGATAGGAGAGTCGACGGATGGGTCCGGACGGTGATTGACATCACGGGAACTCGTCGTAAGCTGTGAGGCAGGCGAGATGTCAAACGAGAGGAGGCGTATGGTGAAGCAATGCAGAGTTCTCCTCGTTGAGGACAGCCCGGAGGACCAGCAAGCTGTTTGCGACACGTTGAGTGCCAAAGGCTATTCCGTCACGACCATGAGCGATCCGGAGCGGGCTCTGAACACGGTTGAGGACTGGGCGAAGCAGTATAATTTCGTCATCATCCAGGAAGTCATGCACGGCCACAGCGGAATGGAGCTCGTGCACGAAGTCCGATCCCGGCGTAAAGACCTGCCGATCCTGGTCGTCACGCGTGACGGCGATTGGAATGGCTACGCACGCGCATTGAGCGAGGGAGCCGTCGATTATTTCCAAACCCCGGTCGACTCTAAGAAGTTGGTCAAGACCGTGGAGGATTCGCTGTCGTCGACAGCCTGATCTCCGTCGGCAACCGCCGGGAATCACGCCACTCAACAACCGGTCGGCGTAAGAAGGATGGCTGCCCGGCTCCTGTTTATTCGGTGGGCTCGGTAAACAGCCCGACCACGCTGGTAAAGCCGTGGATAAACGCACGCCTACCGACCGGACCGATTTCGCCATTGCAGAAAAAACCAGCCGTGGGTACCGGGCCGATGTTCTCCTGTACGACGCGAATGTCGTGGTCCGCCGTGCCGTACATCCGCTCGCCGCGCCCCAGACAACTGAACAAGAGTGCCCCGTGCGGTTGTGTCCTGGCCAGTTCATTCCGCTCCTTTGCGAGCAAATGACGCAGGTCCTCATCCGCCGTCTGGGCGTCGCGCACCTGAAACTGGACTGTCTGCCCGGTGTGCATCAAATCGCCCACAGCCAACGCGCCCGACTGAGGATCGCTGCCGATCAGATTGCGAATCAGAAAATCCCCGCGACAGAATTCCTCTTGATACTCATTGACCACGCGCCCCAAAAACAGCGCCGAGCGCGCCAGGTCCCGGTCGCGGGTGGGCAACTGGGGCAACATCTCCTGAAGGATTTTCATCGGGGGGCGTCCTGCCAACTCGAACACGATGTTCTTATCGGCTCGTGTGACGGTCAACGGTTCGCCGATCGGTCGACATCCTTGTGATACGACGGACCGAAGGGCCACCCGTCCCGTTAATCCGATGCCAACCGCTCCTTCGTCATAAACCTTCCCATCGACGAACAGTCGATTCTCACCGGCCCGCTGGGCGCCACTCGCCAGACCGCCAATCATGGGCGCCTGCGGGTACGCATCGGCCAACGCGTCAACGAGCTGCATCGCCCGCGTCGTAAAGGGGTCAACGAGCAACACGAACTGGGGTTGACTGCTCGGTTCCAATTCGAGTTGGTAATGCCAAAACGCTGCTCCCGTCGATTCCTCCAACTCCTTTTCCGCAAGCTCGAAGGGGTAAATGGTGACACCGGGCAACTCGCCCACCAACAGGGACAGGGCCGGCTTCTCTTCGACTTCACGGTCGGTGCCGATAATGCCTGCGCCGGTGCAGCCTAGCAGATGCTCGGCCTTTACCGCTTTCCTCGTCGCACCGATGATCGCTTCAACGTGCGGAACATACCGGGGATGTGCAAACAACACGGCGAGCTGGGTCTTGACCGTCCCCAGTTGGGCAGCCACCTGGCACCCCAAATCTTCGACGGCTTCCGCCCAGTCCGTCTTTGTTGTCAGAGCCGATGCGAATCGCATACCGAAGCGTACCCACTAAGGGGCCCAAGTTCAATGTCCCACTGATTGGGAGCAGGAATCCAGCCAGATTTCAGTACGATGGAGGCGGCGGTGGTGGACGCGTCGAACGGTACATGGATGGTGTGTTGATCATGAAATCGATGACTTTCTCGCTCACTCCAGCATCTTTCAGGTCGAGGATGTCCGCCGCGGTCAGATGGTACACCGTGCGTGAATTTCGAATCTGGCTGATGATGACGTCATCACTGATCCCGGACTTGGCCAGCATTTTTACATCCGCCGTGCCCAATGGCTGGCTCGGATACCGAACCACGGGAGGAGGTGGCGGAGGATACCTTCGCGGGGCTTCGCAACCAACTACCATCACCACCAGCGCGGTGGCAACGACCAAAGTAAGCAACACGTTCATGTTCGGCTCCTCGTTAGCGATTTTCTCTTCGTGACCGCCGTAACGGACGACGACAATTCAGTGCCGCCCTTGTAATTGTAGTGCGTTTGCGAAAAATTGCCAGCGGGAGTTACCAAGAAAATAGGTTGAACTCGACTAATTAGCCTGCTATTCTCGCTGACATAGGGTGCTTTAAAACCTAGGCAACAAACAAACACAGGAGGAGTATGTCCAGCATGAACCAAGTCGTTCAGCAACTGCATGCCCAGCGAAGGCGTGCCGAACAGGAACTTGAGAAGCTTAATCTCGCCATCCGCGCTTTGACGTCAATCGATGGAACAGCCGGACTGTCGAAGTTGACCATCCGGCGCAAACCTCGATTCTCCGCCGCGGCTCGTGCCAGAATCGCTGCCGCGCAACGCGCCCGGTGGGCGAAGATCAAGGCGGCGCAAAGAAAGTAAGCCTGATATCGCATACAAGTGCAGTTCACAGCACCCCATCTGTTGCGACAGGTGGGGTGCATTTTTTCAGGGGCAGAGGAGTCATAATAGAAAACTGGCGGAGAGGGAGGGATTCGAACCCTCGATAGCATCCCACCCGACGAAATTGCAATGTTTTTTAATAAAATGGATGCTTATGGACGCCATCGACAGAGGTGGATGTTATGCGATATGTTTAACTCCCGGTTCTCAAGTTCTGCTCCATGACGGTCGCGTACCCACCTCAGCCGGACACGAAGATTTGAGAGGCTGAAACACTTCGCAAAGACGTGGCCTCGCCGCCGCTTATTGACTGCCTTGCAATCGCGCCAACGCATTCTGCGCTTGCGCGAAATCCGGCTTGATTCGTAGCGCCTGTTCGTAGTGTCCGATGGCTTCCCGCACCTTGCCCGTTTGCTCTGAAGCCATCCCTAGGGCGCAGTGCACTTCGGCGTAATCAGGCTTGATACGCAGCGCTTGCTCCCAATGTCCCACGGCGTCCGGCAGCCTGCCCAGTCGGGCGAGGGCGAGTCCCCAATTGTAGTGCGCCTCTGCTGAATCGGGCTTGCTCCGCAGTGCCTGTTCATAATGCCCGATGGCATCGCTGATCTTACCCTCCTGCAACAAAATATTTCCCAGATTCTCGTGCGCCTCGGCGTAGTCCGGCTTGATCCGCAGTGCCTGTTCATAATGCCCCCTGGCCTCCGTCACGCGGCCTGCCTGCTCCAAAACGATCCCCATGGAGTAATGCGCTTCGGCGTAATCAGGGTTGATCCGTAGCGCTTGCTCCCAATGTCCCACGGCGTCCGGCATCCTGCCCAGTCGGGCGAGCGCCAGCCCCAGACTGTAATGCGCGTTGGCGAAATCGGGGTTGACCCGCAGGGCCTGCTCGAAGTGGGCAATGGCTTCTTCAATCTTACCCGTTTGCGCCAAAGCGGCCCCCAAGTTGTTGTGCGCCTCGGCGAGATCGGGCTCGATCCGCACCACCTGCTCAAAATGCTCTATCGCTTCCGGTATCCTGCCCACCTGCCACAGGGCGTTCCCGAGGTTGGCGTGCGCGTCGGCGAAATCGGGGTTGATCCGCAGGGCCTGCTCGAAGTGGGCAATGGCTTCCTCAATCTTACCCGTTTGCGCCAAAGCGGCCCCCAAGTTGTTGTGCGCCTCGGCGTCGGGATACCGGAAGGTCCCCCCATGCTTCAAGGCAGGCCTTGGATTGTTGTGCGTCACGCCACCTTGCGGTGTAGTTCTGACCTCCCACACCTGCCACACAAACAGGTCGTCTTGGAACGTGACCAAGAGCTTCGCGGTGTCGGGAATCGACTCATGGTTGGGAATGAACGAGATTCGCGGGCCTTCTGAACTTAATGTATTAGCGGGCATGTAGTTGCACCGGAGCAAGAGTCCGGGCTGGTCAATTTCCTCCAAATACGGCCGGACAATCGTGTTGGAGAAACCGCCATGCTGATAAGTCCACGGATCGGTCCTGCCGTAGAATAGGAGATAGGCGTAAACAAACTCTTTAAAATTTGTGTCGATGAATCCTTCACTGGCTACGCCGACGGAACCTGAAACATATAGAGTTTGATTATTGCTGATATGGCTGAAGCAATATTTGAACGCGTCCGTAAAGCCGGTCATGAATGCCACCTGGCACCGCGTTTGATACGGCCCAAAATAATCGGCCATATACATGCCGCTTTCGACAAGCCCCGCGACACAAATGACCACGAGCAGCTTCCGCCCGATTGGTCTGTGGCGCCACAGCGCCTGGGCGCCCACCATCGCCAGCAGGAGCCAGGGGATCACTCCGTTGATGCTCCGCGTGCCGTGCATCCTGTCAACCGTTAGTGAAGCGGCGAGCGGATACGCCACGAGGGCGACCGCCAGAAGGCGATAGGAGGGTTGTTTTCTGAAGAACCGACCGACGTAAAACAAACCCACGAGTATCAATGGAACCGTGAACACGAACAATTCCCCGCCAAACCCCGTGTGATGCCGCAAATTGGTGTCACCCGTAACCCAGAGGAATCGCAGACTGAAATACTCGATATATCGTACGGCAAACCGGTAGAGTGCGTCCCCCAGTGAGGCGTGTTCGTGAAACATCCCGATGCTCTGGAAGCGCGTGGTCAACGACTCCGGGGAATGCAAGACACTGATGATCATCGGCAACAGGCACAGTACGAAGCTGAAGGAAAACGACAGCCAGATGCGCCATCGCTTGATCAGCAGGTCATTCAACACCAAGCCGAACCCGATCAGCCACACAGCCGTTCCGGGGCGGCCCACGTTGTGGGCGTACATGGCGAATGCCCATCCGATTCCGGCCAGCGCCGCGTACAGGTGCGACTTCTTCCGAAGCGCAATCAGGGAACACACCCACCCAAGATTCATCCCGAAGAGCATGGCCGTATAGCCGCTCGAAACGCTGCGGCTGACAAGAAACGCCCACGGCATGAGCGCGAAGATCACTGCGCCCGATAGCGATAACCACTTGTTGCGGCAGTATTCGTGAACCAGGAATCCAAACGCCACGGAGGCCAGAATCTGAAACAAGGCGCTGGGAAACCGGGCGACACACTGAGTCAGACCAAGGGTCTTCACGAGCGGGGCGAGGAAATAAATCATCACCGGATCTTGGTAGTTGTCGAAGCACCGAAAGAAAACCGGGTGCCTCACCCCGTATTCGTCCGCTCCGGTGTTCGCGATGCAATAAGCGTTGTAGGCGACAGATGCTTCATCCATATAGAATCCCCTGGGGGCCGTGCCCAGTTTCCAGAAGTGCAAGAAACAAACAGCGAGAAGCATCGCCAGGGCAATGAACCAATAGACGAACCTCGCGCGCGACTCTGTGGAATGCCGGGCGCCATCACGTCGGGGCGTGACTGATTGCTCGCTCATGGTTTGACCGGCTTATCGTCGCTGAGCATGAGTAATGTCACCGGTCGGCTTGGATGTTGTCTTTGCACTTGAACATCCGTTTGTACCCGAACAGTCCAAACAAACCAACCACTACTGCACCCCCTCGCGGTAGCGAGCGCCATCAGCATTGCCATCCTCGTCTACGCCGTCCGCTCAGAAACCGATCCCAACAAGCGCTCCGCCAGCCGGATACGCTACCCCCCCCCGCCTGATTGCCACGTTGGCGCTGGAGGCGACGATCACCAACCGAGCCGGGCCCCTCTGACCCGCGTCGAATCGCGGCTTCAAATCGTTTTCAGGGCACGGGCGGACACGGGGGACTTGGTAAGCAAATCATTTATGCGATCAAGTCGCCAGACGCCAAGAATCGCGCCATGCCGCGTGTTTATTGGTGGTTTTCAATGTGGCGGAGAGGGACCCTTCTGCACCCTTTTTGTCGTTTAGTGCTCCGGGCTGTAAGGGTGGTTCTGCCCCCCTGGGTATTAGACCCCACTATCCGCTCGCAAACCCTGAGAAATTACCGCCTTCAGGCGAAATTGAGCCAAACGGCACTGGCGAACAAGCTGGCGTCCATTCGGAACTGGGAGCACAATATTTATCCCCTGCCAAACGGCACCGGCCACGCGTCATCCACTGGCTCGGCTACGATCCAGGCGTTTGACCGCTGACCTTCCGGAAATGGTCAAAAATCACAAATACGCAACGCAACTGGGCGGTTGTGTTGCATAGTTGTTGCCCTGCGAAATCCACAACTACAATCACCCTTTCCAAGCCTACGCCTGCTGGACGGGGTAGTAATGGGGACAAGTTCTTGCGCTGCCGCCAAGCTGACCTAAGAGGTATCTCAGTTGAAACAGCGTGGGAACTAGAACTCGGTTTTTTCGCCTTTGGGCATGAGGCTCATCAGGTACTCGACGAGATCGTTGAGTTCGCCCTCGCCGATCTTGTCCCGCCACGGCGGCATGTACAACGGCGGTGGCGGACGCTTCGGATCCATAACCGTAATCTCGTGTTGGCCGTTGAGGATTCGCTTCTGCAGTTCGTCCTTCGTGTAACTGTCGGCCACAAATAGCAACCCGGGCACTTGCTGCGCCGTTTTGGCGTTAAGATTGGGCACGCCACCCTTGCCTTCCGGGCCGTGGCAACCGGCGCAGCCGTATTTCCGGAATACCGCCTTCCCGCGTTCCACGGGCGTCATCAGCGAGGGAATCTTCAAATAGCCAACCACGCTCGGGTCGGTCTTCGTCAGCAGGAATTCCGTCAGCGCGCGAATCTGTTCATCGCTAAAATCAAACCGCGGCATCACGCTGCCGGGCGTGACCGCCTGTGGATTGCGGAAATGGGCGACAATCCAGTCCGTGTTGCGTCGTTTGGCGACCTCGTCGAGTGCCGGGCCGACCGTGCCGCCTTTGCCGCCGAGACTGTGGCAACCGATGCAGCCTTTTTCCTCGAATAGCGCCCGACCCGCCTCGGGACCAGGCAGCGTCTTCATGGATACGAAGTACGCGCTCAACCGTTCCCCCGTCAGGCTCAGCATGTACATCGTCAAATCCTCGATCTCTTCATCACCGACCTTGATCGGTGGCATCGCCGAGCCCGGCGTCACATCGGAGGGATTGTGGAAGTGTTTGCCCAACCATTCCGGGCTGCGCCGCGCGCCAACCCCGTCCAACTCCGGCCCGATCACGCCGCCGGTCCCATGCAATTTGTGGCAACCGATGCAACCCAGGTCTTCAAACAACGCCCGTCCCTTCGCCAGCTTCGGCGCGCCCGGGATGTCAGTCGGCAAATGGCACTTCGCGCACGCCGATTCGATGTATTTCATCGCCAACATGGGGTGCTCCCAATGTGCGACGTTGCCGTGCGCCGCTTCGCGCGTCGTCGCGCGACCCTGGCCCTGATGGCAAATCGTGCAGCCGAACTTCTCAAACGGATGCTGCGAGTGATTCGGATGGTACGCAAGAGGTTCCTTGAAGCCGGAATAGCTCGCGTCTTCCACGACGATGTGGCACGTCGTGCACCGGTCCACGCGATCGAGCGCCGGCAGCACGATCTGCTTGATCTCGATCGGGATGCGTTCGGCGGCCTCGCGCTGGGCATCATTGACGGCGCGGGCCAGCTCCTGCTTCTGGTAGGCGCGCTGCCAGACTTTCCATTCGCGGAATTGGTCCTTGTAGAACGCGACGATCACCAGACCGCCAACCAGCAATCCCAACACCGTGAACCACGGGTACAGCTTGCGCAACGGAGGCGTCGCTTCCGTCATGGCGATGCCTCCTCCGTGGCGACGTTTGGTTTCCAGGGCACCTGGAACCGCCAGTTCGGTCCACGGAACAAACTGCCGATCACCGTCAGCACCATCATCGTCACCAGACAGATCGTGAAAATTGTGATCGCGACCTTGCGCTCACCGGAGAACCAGGTGCCGACTCCCCGTCGTTTGCGGTCCACGTACGGCAGCACGGCCAGCGCGACGACGATCAATGTCGGCACCGCCACGCCCCCCCAGAACGCCGAGTGCGCGACGAGTTCCTGCAGCCCGAGGAAGTACCACGGCGCTTTCGCCGGGTTCGGTGGATGGACCTGATTGGCAAACTCCTCCAGCGGCGCGTTCCAGAAAATCGCCAGCACCAGCAACAGCGCCGCCACTCCCATGAACACCAGCATCTCGCGGAATACCAAATGCGGCCACGTGAACACCTCGTCGTCGGGATCGACGCCCACCATCGGCGTGGTGCCGCGGGCCAGTTCCATCAAGCCGTACGACTTCGTCTGCGGCAGCCCCGTGGCCGGCATTTCCTCCTGGGTGGCGACCGGTTCGTCCGGGCGGGCCAGACCGCCGTCCTTGCGCACCCGCCACATGTGAATCGCGATGAGAAAAAACGCCACGCCCGGCAACACCATCACATGCAACACATAGAACCGGATCGAGCGCGGATTGTCCCACCGTGTGGCCGCCGAGCAGGATGAATTTCATCTTCGCTCCGACCACCGGCGCGTAGCCGGCGATGTTCGTGCCGACGGTGATCGCCCAGTACGCCAACTGGTCCCACGGGAGCAGATACCCGGTAAACGAGAGCCCGAGCGTGATCAAAAACAATCCCAGGCCGAGCACCCAGTTGAATTCGCGCGGCGGCTTGTAGGCCGCCGTGTAAAACACCCGGCACATGTGCAGCCCGACAAAAATCACCATCAGATGCGCCGCCCAGCGGTGCATGTTGCGCAAGACCTGCCCCGCCGTGACGACAAATTCCAGGTCTTTCATCGATTGGTACGCCTGGTCGGTCGAGGGCACGTAGTAAAACATCAGCAGCGTACCGGTCACGACGAGGATGATGAACAGGTACAACGAGATCAGCCCCAACCCGAGCGTTGTGCTGAATTTCAGCGTCCGCTTGTGGACCTTGGCCGGCTGGACGTGCAGCACGAAGCTCGACACCGCCGCCTGCGCCCGTTCCAGGTTGCTCGACGGCAACCCGACGCGGAAGATCGACCGGCCCACTCGCGAGCCGCGGAATTTGTCCCAGAATCGCTTGAGCATGTCAGACCACGAGGTATTTGTCCGCGTTGACCGGTTCCGCGGTGTCGATTACCACCCGTCCGTCCCGGCTCAGGCTCACGAGAAACCACGGCAACGGTTTGGGCGCTGGCCCGCCGGTCACGACGCCGTTGTCATTGAACTGGCTGCCGTGACACGGGCAATGGAAGCCGGCGCCATTGGCGTTGCGATTGACGGTGCAGCCGAGGTGCGTGCAAATCGCCGACACCGCTCGGAAGCTGTTGCCTTTGCGGATTAGATACACCCGCAGGTCGGGCAGGAATGTGGTGCCCTCCGGATAGTCTTCCGGTTTCAGCGCCTTGTACCGCTGGTCCGGCTCGTACAACACATTCGGCACAAAGAACCGGGCCGCCGCCGCCACCGAAGCGCCAAACGCGAACAACGCGGCACACCAGCCGAGCGCCAGTTGAAAAAAATCACGGCGCGACAATCCATTGTTCTTCGGCTCGTTCATACCGGCACGATCTCCACCCGTTCCATCATCACGGCTCCCGTCGGGCAACGCACGGCGCACATGCCGCAGCGGATGCAGCGCGTTTCATCCTTGATGATCGCGCCCTGTTCGCCGGGCGCCGGCACGCGACCGTACCGGGCGAGAAACGCCGCCTGCAGCGTCTCGTTGCCGCGCAGGCTCGCGACATCCACCAGCCGCAGGCAATTCTCGGGGCAAACGTCGGAGCACCCGCCGCACAAGATGCACTTGTCGCCGTCGAACACCGGGCTGATGTGGCATTTCAGGCAACGTGTCGCCTGGAAGGCCGCATCCGGCTCCGGATACGCTTTCTCCACCTCGGCAATGCCGATGCGCCGGTCGAGAGGCAACACCGGCGGGGCTTGTCGCTCCATCTTTTCATAGCCCGCGTGCATCCGGTACTGGCCGGTGTCGTAGACCGTGACGCGCACTTTGCTCGGGGTTTCCGGCGCCACACCGGTCAAAAACTTCGCAATCGACCGTGCCGCCCGTTGACCCTCGGCGACCGCCGTGATGATGATGCGCGGGCCGAACGCGACGTCGCCACCGGCAAAAATGTCCGGCCGCGATGTCGCCATGGTTTGGGGATCGGTCTGCAGCGTGCCCCGTGGAGTGAGTTTCAAATTGTCCTCGGGCCGAATCCACGAAAGCTCCGCCGCTTGGCCAATGGCCAGCACCACGGTATCGCAATCGATAATCTCCTCGCTGCCTCCGATGAATTGCGGGTTGAACCGCCGGTTTTCATCGAGCACTCGGCTGGCCTTGATCAACTGAATGCCGCTGACGCGCCCGTCCTCGCCGACGATTTTTTTCGGGCCCCACCGCGTGTGCAGTCGGATGCCCTCCTTCTCGGCTTCTTCGATCTCTTCCCGCGCCGCCGGTATCTCGTCGAGGTTTTCGAGGCAGTACATGTGAACTTCCGGTACGCCCTTGCGGATGGCTTCGCGCGCCACGTCGAGCGCGATGCGGACTTCATCGGGCGGTTCGGCCTCGCGGGCAGTCAGCTCCTCCAACGCGGTCGCAGCCGAGTGCAGTGCGGCGCGCAGTTCCGCTTCGCTCATGTCGGCGAACCGTTCCGCCTGGCGGATCACCGAGCGCGCGACGTCGAACGCGACGTTGCCACCGCCAATAACGACCACTTTGCGTCCGAGCTGGACGCGGAAGCCGAGGTTGATGTTCAGAAGAAACTCAATCGCGCGAAGCACGCCGTCCAGTTGCACGCCTTCGATGGCCAGTTCGCGGCTCTTGTGCGCGCCGATGCCCAGGAAGAATGCCTCGAAACCCTGCTGCTTGAGGTCCGTTAGCGTGAAATCCCGCCCGAGCCGCGAGTCCAACCGTATTTCCACGCCAAGCGATTCGATGGCTTCGATCTCCGCCTGGACGATCTCCCGCGGCAACCGGTATTCCGGCACGCCCAGCACGAGCATCCCGCCCGCGATCTTTTGCGCCTCGAACACCGTCGGTGCGAACCCCATCAACGCCAATTCATGGGCGCACGACAAGCCGGCCGGCCCCGCCCCAATCACCGCGACCTTGCGGCCGGCCCCGATGCGCTTGCGGTTCAAGTCGAGCAGTCCCGGGTACACGCGGCCGAGATCGAAATTGTCCGACTCGACGCCGAAGCGTTCGGAAACGAACCGCTTCAGCGCGCGGATGGAGACCGCGGCGTCAAGCGCGCCGCGCCGACACTTGGCTTCACACGGCGCCGCGCAAACCCGTCCGCAAATCGAGGCAAATGGATTTGGCGCGCGGGCGATAATGTAGGCGTCTTCATAGCGGCCTTCCGCAATCGCCTGGACGTATCCGCCGGCATCGGTACGGACGGGACAACCTTCGCGACAGGAAACCTGCCGCATGAAGTAGTTCGCGTCAGGCAGTTGGACGGAATACGTCATCGATCAACGCACTACTTCTGGTCGTACTTGGCGTGGATTTCGGCGATCTTCTTTTCGGCAGCAGCCTTGTCTTCGGGCGTCGCCTTTGCCAGTTTGTCGTCCACCATCGTCTTCTTGCGAACACTGGAGTCATAGACCAGGAAGTCGAAGATCTTCTTGCCGTCGGTCGCGTTGATGCCGGAGCCCGGCTTGTGCATCATCCGCTTGACGTAGCGCTCCCATTCCGCCGGCAGCGCATAGTCGGAGTTGATCGGACGGCTCAATTTGTGGCACTGCGAGCATTTCTCGGTGAACACCTGGTAATTCTCCTTGATCCCATCGGGGTACTTGGAGACATCCACCGTCGCCGGCCCCTTCTCAAAGCGCTCGACTCGGGCTTTGGTCTCCGCGTCGAGTTGATCGTCGGCAATCACTGTAGGACACGATCCGATGAGAGTGATCGCCGCCATGCCGATCAGCGCGATCGAGAGGCTGGTTTGCGTATTCATATTTCTTCGTCCCTTTCGTTAAAACCCGTAGGAGAGTTGGAGGATGAGCTGATTCTTTGCCTGCGTGGGATCGGTGCTGTGGATGAACTCGTAGTCGCCCTCGAACTGGAACGTGTTCGTAATGTAGTACACACAGCCCAGGGAGTTCCGGCCGGTTTCCGTCCCGAGACCGTCGTTGACCGTATCGTACCGATAAACCAATTCGAGGCTGTTGATCATCGGGAGTTCCAATTCCAATCCCCCCAGCTTGTACCCGGCTTGAACCCACCAGCCCTGGGGTGAGATCTGACCACGGTCGTCAGTCTCCTCCCAAGCATACATCCACTCACCTTTCGCTTCGATATAGGGACTCAGGTGAACCGCGTAGTCAACCACGGTGCCTGACCACAACTGTTTCCCGGCGTCGTCCCATGTTCCCGATTGGCCGGAAAGTCCAAGCTCAACATCATAATGAGGTTTCCAAGGGTAGAACCACCCGATACGGCCGCCCCCGCTGGGATCCGTGTGCCAATTGGGTGTATCACCGACATTGCCGTCCAGATCAAGGTTGGTTGCATCTCCCGATCCATTGGCCGAGGACGGTCCATTGACGCCGTAAATGGCATAGGTGACCATTTGGCCGGAGTCTCCGATGGCCCTTGACCCGCGCAACTGCACGCCGACACCGCTGCCCGGCACGACGGGTAAGGTTCGCGGCAACGGATCGTCGGGAAATTTGTTGAGCCATCCGGCGCCGCGCTCGCTGTAGGTGCCAAGCGGCAGCAACATCTCGCCGGCCACGAGCGTGACGTAATCATTGAACAGATAATCCAGCGTCGCAAAACTCATGTCCACTGACGTGGAGTTGCCGGCCTGACGGTTGCCGCTCGCATCGAAATTATTGTGAAGCATGATGTCGAACCCCGCTTCGAACAACACACTGTCGCTCGCTCGGTACAAGAAGATCGGAGCGAAATCAGCCAGTACGAAACTGCCGTGTTGCCCCTCCATCTTACCGAATTGGAATTCCGCGTCGCCGACGAGCGAAACGTTATGGGTCGCAAGGATTCCTTCGCTGGGAACGGGAGCAATCGGCTGCACCTTGGCGACCGCCTCCGCTGCCGCCGTGGCGGTTTGTTGCGTTTCTTCGACCTTCTTCTGCGTGTCGTCCAGCTTCTTCTGCGTTTCGTCGGTCGTCTTCTGCGTGGCGCCGATCTGCTCCTTTAACTTCTGAATCTCCTGCTGGTCCTCCTGTCGAGACTTCTGCAGGTCCTGGATTTGTTGTGACTGCTGCTGCATTTGCTGCTGCAGTGCCTGGAATTGCTCATCCGTCACTGCCCTGGCCTGTGGCGGCAGGAGAACGCCCAGCGCACCAGCGGCAACCATAACTCCCAAAATCAGGGAACGAGTTTTCATTCGCGTCAGTCCTCAGGGGTTGGAGCCGGCGTTTTCCTGGAGATACTTGAGGATCTCCTTCGCCTGCGCTGCGGGGAGATTCGCCCGCACACGCATATGCGTCATGATGGTTTTCCACTCGCCCTTGGTCCGCTCGGTCGGATATCGCTCGCTGTGGCAGCGATTGCAGTTGATGGCGTACAGCTCCGCGCCGGTCAGTTTCTTCTTCGCGGGGGCGGTGTCGGCGGCCCTGGCAATCGTCACAGCCACCGCACCCACAAACACTGCGGCGACCGCGGCGACGGCGAGGCTGGTGCGTCGTTGGGGAGTGAGTAAATGGAATCGGTTCATAATCCTCCTCTGGTTGCTGTGGTTCATCTCCTGGCGTCGCCCGCCGGTGCCGTCGGGCAAGGGCGGACACACAGAGCATGCGCTCACGCTGCATCATTTGTCGGGGATTCTTGTAACGGAAAGACGCGAGGCGGGCTACTTGCCGATTGGCAATTGCTTCTTGGAATTTGGCCTGCCCGCGACGGTGGATCGCTGGGTCAGCGGCTCAACTGGGAACGGACGGTGTCCCGGTACTGGCTGGGGGCCATGCCCACGTAGCGCTTGAACAAGCTGTTGAATTGCGGAATCGATCCAAACCCCGCGGCATAGACGATTTCACTGATGCGCGCCACTGGATCCAGGAGCAGCTTCTTGGCCTTTTCGATGCGGACGCGCGCGACATATTCGCTGAAGGTCATGCCGGTGGTTTTCTTGAACAGCTTGCAGAAATAAAAGGAGCTGACGTGCGCGTGCTGCGCCACCTGCGCCAACGTTAGCTCTTCCTCCGCATGGGTCTGGACAAACTCCTTGGCTAACATCACAGGGCGCGGCTCATCGCTTGACCAGGCCATGAGACGCTGGCTGGCGGATTCACCGAGTTGCTGGGCAAACACGCTCAGCAACTCCACAATCGCCTGGAACCGCTCCACCGTCACAACAGGAGTCGAAAAATACGCCTGGCGGGCCTTTTTCTCGTCTTCGGCACTCAAGCCATCGCCGAGCATTTTGGCGACCAACGCAAAATCCCGCTGCGTCGGCTCACGACGCAGCACCTGCCCGCTCAACAAGGTGGCCACATGTTGTCCCCCGATCAATACCGGCACCGCCACGATCGTGAGGCCCGCATAACAGTAAACCTGTTGCGGTGCCTGCTTCAGGGCCGCGCGCTGCAGCGCCACCGATTCGGTGTCACCGCACGCCTTGCAGCCTTCGGGGGTTTGGGAAACGAGCGCGCAAAACGGATTCTGTCCGCCGCCAAATGCGGCGCGACGTTGCCCGTCGGGGGGCACCATTGTCAGCGATACGCCGGTTGCCTTGCGGAAAGCCGCCCTATAGTCGCGGGCCACCGGCAGCCGCACCAAGTCGTCGAAAGCGACCGTTTTCACGTCACCGCACCCTACCAGACCCCCCACCACGCGACAAGTTATTCTAGGAACCAATCTCAAAACGTACTCCGTCAGCCGGATACCAAATGACCGTCGGTTGCCAATCAGCGAAATCCGGACGCCAGTTGTGCGCCCCGCCCCGCTAGATCCACAACTGGCGATCCAGTGTGCGATACTGAATTGCCTCGGATATGTGCTGCGACAGGATGCTCTCCGCACGATCTCGGTCAGCAATCGTGCGCGAGACCTTCAGGATGCGGTCGTAGGCGCGGGCACTGAGGTTCAACTCCGTCATCGCCATCTTCAGCAACTGCTGACACTCGTCATCCAACGCGCAGTGCTTCTTGATCTCCTTCGGCGCCATCCGCGCGTTCGTGTGACCAAATCGCTCGCGTTGCATCGCCCGCGCCGACTCCACTTGTTCGCGAATCTTCTCCGATGTTTCGCCGGTCGCCCCACCCGCCATCTCCTTGTATTTTACAGACGGAACTTCGACGTGGATGTCGATGCGATCGAGTAAGGGCCCGGATATCGTATCACGATATTTCGTAGTCATGTTGGGCGAGCATCGACACTCCCGCTTTGGATCTCCATGAAATCTACAAAAAGAAAACTGGCGGAGAGGGAGGGATTCGAACCCTCGATAGAGGCTTTAGTCCCCTATAACGGTTTAGCAAACCGCCGCCTTCAACCACTCGGCCACCTCTCCGTGACGACAGTAGGGCCACGATAGCAGACGACCCGATGCGTGGCAAATTGTTTGTCCGGCGGGCGCCGACGGGACCTTCCAAGACACCCCGACGGAAACAGTTGGCTGAGTGGCCATGCCTGAGTCGCCCTGCCTCAGGCTTCCCGGCGGGGAGATTCCCGGCGCGTATAGGTGTGCGTGGCGTTCCCGTAAAAGACCTCGGCGCATTCCATGAGTGTCTCCGACAGCGTCGGATGGGGATGAATCGAGGCCGCGAGATCGTAGGCGGTGGCGCCCATTTCGATGGCCAGCACCGCTTCGCCAATCAGTTCGCCCGCGCCCTGGCCTGTAATCCCCGCGCCCAAGACCCGTTCCGTCTCGGGGTCGATAATGAGCTTGGTCACGCCTTCGGGGTGATCGAACGTCAGCGCCCGGCCCGATGCGGCCCACGGAAAGCGAGCGATCTTGACTGTGATCCCCTTCTCTTTCGCCTCGGTTTCGGTCAAGCCGCACCAGGCGATCTCGGGATCGGTGAACACCACCGCTGGGATAATATATTTGTCCAATGATTCGTGGTCGCCGGTGATCGCGTCGACCGCCAGCCGCGCTTCGCGCGACGCCTTGTGCGCCAACAACACGCCACCCGTCACATCTCCAATGGCATACAGCGCGGGATCATTCGTCTGCTGTTTCTCGTTGACCTTGATGAACCCACGGTCGTCTTTCGTGATCTTCGTATTTTCCAGACCGAGATCGGCATGGTTTGGCACGCGCCCGACCGACACCAGCACGCGGTCGTACAACTCTTCGAGTTTCGTCCCGTCCGCCTCCATGACAACCTTGATCTGTTTGCCCGCCGTCGCCATGGAAAGCACCTTGGTCTTGACGCGCACCTGCTGAAAAGCTTTCTCCGCGTACCGTTGCACGGGTCGGACAAGATCGGCGTCCGCTCCCGTGAGAATCGAGCCGAGGGCTTCGACCACCACAACCTTGCTACCCAGCGTCGCGTACACCGTTCCCAATTCCATCCCGATGTAGCCGCCGCCGACAATCAGCAGCGTGCCCGGCACGTCCGGCACATCCAGCGCTTCCCGCGACGTCATGATGCGCGGATTGCCGAGGTCGAATGCCTTCGGCATGGCCGATTTCGAGCCAACGGCCACAATCGCCGCGTCGTAGGTGACGAACTTCTGGCCCTCCGCCGTCTCCACCCGCAACGTTTTCGAGTCCTCGAAGTACCCGCGTCCCTGCAACACCTCGACGCCCCGTTGTTTGGCGAGCGTCGACACGCCGCCCGCCAGTTTGTCCACGATCGAATTCTTCCATGCGCGCAACTTATCCAGATCGAGTTTGGGTTCATTGAACTGAATCCCCATGTGCTCGGAATGGCGCGCCTCGGTGATGAGCTTGGCCGCGTGCAGCAACGCTTTGGACGGAATGCAGCCGCGGATGAGGCAGACGCCCCCCAGTCGCTTCTCCTGCTCGACCAGGATCACCTTCTTGCCCTTGTCCGCCGCGTAAAATGCCGCCGCGTACCCGCCCGGGCCGGCTCCCAGCACCACCACTTCAGTCTTGATCGAATCCATCGAGTTCCTCTTCTGCAATCGATGCTATATCTTCACTTCCGATTCTTTGAATTGTTCCAGCGCCTGTACGATTTCGACAATGAACCGCGCCGCCGCACCGCCGTCGATGACCCGGTGATCATAAGACAACCCGAGCGGCAGGAGCATGCGTTTCTCGATCTTCGCGCCCCGGACAACCGGCTTGAGCGCGCCGCGTCCCACGCCGAGGATCGCCACTTCCGGCTTGTTCACGATCGGCGTAAAGAACCCGCCGCCGATACCACCCTGATTCGAAATGGTAAACGTGCCCCCCTTCAGATCGTCCGTGGCGACCTTCCGCTGGCGCGTCTTCTCGGCCAGATCAGCCAGTTCCCTAGAGAGTTGCAGCAGGCTCTTCTTGTCCACGTCGCGAATCACCGGCACGATCAATCCCTGGTCCGTGTCCACCGCGATGCCCATGTGATAATACTCCTTGAACACAATCTCTTCGGTCGCTTCGTCCAAGCTACTATTGAAGATTGGATACTTCTTCAACGCGGCCACGACCGCGCGAATGAGAAACGGCGTCAGCGTGAGGCTGGCCCCTTCTTCTCGTACTTCGCGACGTATTTCTTTCGGAGCGCGACGATGCCCGTAATGTCCGCTTCGTCAAACTGCGTGACCCGGGGCACGCTGGCCCAGGATTCGTGCATCCGTTGAACAATGATTTTGCGCAGCGAGGACAAGGGCTTTCGTGACACCGGCCCCCATTTCTCGAAATTGATCTTCTCGGCCGCTGGTTTTGGCGCCGGCGCTACCGCCATACGAGGCGCCGCACTACCTTCGACCGCCAATCGCTGAATCTGCCGGATATAGGCGCGCAGATCTTCGACCGCTACACGTCCGCCGCGCTGGCTACCGCGCACGCGTGTCAAATCAATCCCGAGTTCGTTAGCTAATCGGCGAACCGTCGGCGACGCGGCAACAGACTCGTTTTGCGTGAGATCACCGACCACGTCCACGCTCGGAGCCTCCACAGGCTGACGCGGAGCCCGCGGAACGGGCGCAGGAATCGGACGCGCTTGCGGGGGGGGCGTGGATGGTTTTGACGGGGCTACAGCCGCCGTCGCGCCATCGGTTTCCAGAGCGAGAATCGGTTGGCCAACCGAAATCTTGTCGCCCTCTTTCACGTAGAGCTTCGCGACACGCCCCGACGAGGTGGCCGGAATCGGCGCGACCGCCTTCTCGTTTTCCAACTCGACAATCGTCTGGCCTTCTTTGACCTGATCGCCGGCCTTGACGAGGACGCTGACGACAGTGCCCGACTCAGCTCCCTCGCCCAAACGCGGTAATTTGATGTCCATTCGATTTCCTTTTACCCAGGTCGACGCGCCTAGACGACGAACGGGTGCGTTTTTTCGGGATCGACTTTCAAATCCTTGATCGCCTGCGCGACCACGCCCATTTCAAGCTGGCCCTTTTTGGCCAACGAATAGAGCGTGGCGATGACGGTACATTCGGCGTCGATCTCGAAGAAGCGGCGGAGGTTCTCCCGCGTGTCGCTGCGGCCAAAGCCGTCCGTGCCGAGCGTGTCCAACCCGCCCGGAATCCACGGCGCGATCTGGTCGGGCACGAGCTTGATGTTATCCGACACAGCGACGAACACGCCTTGTTCGCCTTCCAGCATGGTCTGCAAGTGCGATTTGCGCGGCGCCTCAGTGGGATGAAGCATATTCCACCGGCTGCAGCGTTGCTGGTCGGTCTTGAGCAACTTGTAACTCGTCGCGCTCCATACGTCCGCGGAAACATCGTACCGCTCCGACAAGATTTCCTGGGCGCGCAACGCCTGGCGGATAATGGTGCCGCTGCCAAAAATGTGGGCCTTGTGCTTCTTGCCGTCCGCGCCCTTGCGGAACTTGTACAGTCCCTTGAGAATGCCTTCCTCGGCGCCCTCCGGCATCGGCGGCATCGCGTAGTTCTCATTGTAGAGCGAGAGGTAATAGAAGATGTCCTCGCCCTCTTGATACATCCGGCGCATCCCGTCCTGAACGATGACGGCGATCTCGTAGGCAAACGCCGGGTCGTACGCCATCAACGTCGGGATCGTCGCGGCCACCAACTGGCTGTGGCCGTCCTGATGCTGCAACCCTTCGCCGTTCAGCGAGGTTCGCCCCGCAGTGGCACCGAGCAAGAATCCCCTCGCCCGGATGTCACCCGCCAGCCACATCAGGTCGCCGATGCGCTGGAACCCGAACATCGAATAGTAAATGTAGAATGGAACCATGCTGACGCCGTGGTTGGCGTACGCCGTCCCCGCCGCAATGAACGACGACATGGAGCCCGCCTCGGTGATGCCTTCTTCCAGGATTTGCCCGTCCTTCGTCTCGTGGTAATAGAGCAGCGCCTCGCGATCGACGGGTTCGTAAACTTGTCCCCTCGGCGCGTAAATGCCGATCTCTCGAAAGAGCGCATCCATGCCGAACGTGCGGGCCTCATCGGGAATAATCGGCACGATGCGTTTGCCGATTTTGGCGTTGCGCAGCAGCAGGCTGAGCAATCGCACGAACGCCATGGTGGTGGAGGCTTCCACGGAGCCGGACCCCTTGAACATCTCGGCAAACTCACTCCGCGCCGGCACTTCGATGTTCGCGGCACGCACTTCGCGCGACGGGAGGAATCCGCCCAATGCCTTGCGGCGCTCCAGTAAGTACTCCGTCTCCGGGCTGTCTGATGCCGGGCGATAAAACGGGGTCTGCGCCACTTCCTCGTCACTGATCGGCACGCCGAACCGCTCGCGAAACTCGCGCAGTTCCTTCTCGTTCATCTTCTTCTGCTGGTGGCTGACGTTGCGGCCCTCACCCGCTTCGCCGAGACCGTAGCCTTTCACAGTCTTGGCCAGAATCACGGTCGGCGCGCCCTTGTGTTCCACCGCCGCCTTGAACGCCGTATATACCTTTTGCGGATCATGGCCGCCGCGGACCAGCTTTTGAATCTGTTCGTCGGAAAGATGATTTACCAGTTCGAGAAGTTCGGGATACTTGCCGAAAAAGTGCCGTCGCGTGTAGCTGCCGGGTTCCACGGAATACTTTTGATAGTCGCCATCGACCGCCTCTTCCATGCGTTTGACGAGCAAGCCGGTCTTGTCGGCTTGCAACAGCGGATCCCAACTCGATCCCCAAATGACCTTGATTACGTTCCAGCCGGCGCCACGAAACGCCGCTTCGAGTTCCTGGATGATCTTGCCGTTGCCGCGCACGGGACCGTCGAGGCGCTGCAGGTTGCAGTTGACCACCCAAATCAGGTTGTCGAGCCCCTCGCGCGAGGCCAACGTGAGCGCGCCGAGCGTCTCCGGCTCGTCGGACTCGCCATCGCCCACAAAACACCAGATCTTCGGCTCTTCGCCCTGTACCAAACCACGCGCCCGCAGATAGCGGCTAAAGCGCGCCTGATAGATCGACATGATCGGACCCAGCCCCATCGACACCGTCGGGAACTGCCAGAAATCCGGCATCAGGTATGGGTGTGGATACGAGGAAAGACCGCCATCTTTGGCGAGTTCCTGACGGAAATGCTGCAAATGATGTTCGTCGAGCCGACGTTCGAGGAACGCTCGGGCGTAGTTGCCTGGTGACGCGTGGCCCTGAAAGTAGACGAGGTCGGCGGGTCGACCGCCGTCACCACCATGGAAAAAATGGTTGAAGCCGACTTCGTACAACGTGGCGCAGGAGGCGTAGGTCGAGATGTGGCCGCCGAGACCGGCGTGCTCGCGATTGGCGTTGACGACCATCGCCATGGCGTTCCAGCGGGCCAAACTCTTGATCCGTCGCTCCAGTTCGCGATTGCCCGGGTACGGGGGCTCGTCTTCGGGCGGGATGGTATTCACGTACGGCGTGCTGATCGTCGACGGCATCTGGATGCCCGCGTCGCGCAAGCGTCTGTACAGCTTGCTCAAAATCAGGGGGGCCTGGTCTGTTCCCTGAATTTTCAGGAAATATTCCAGGATAAACTCCAGCGAATCCAGCGACCGCTGGTCGTCGCGTCCGTTCCTGTTCTGCGCCGATTCGCGCGGTTGTTCCAGCCGACCTGACGACGCCATAGTTTGTTGTTGTTCTTTTGGCTCCACTTTCACAAAGTTACCCGAGCAACCATTGGATAATAGTCCTTTTCCGACCACAATCCAAGCGCCATGAAATACTTAGACCGAACCCTCCACACTGCGCAAGAGAATCTCGCGTGCGACGAGGCGCTGCTCGACGGGTGCGAGGAAGGCTGCCCCGATGAAATCCTCCGCTTCTGGGAGCCTCGCCAGCACTTCGTAGTGCTCGGTTATTCCAATAAAGTTTCTGCTGAAGTGAATCTCGATTCGTGCCAGACGCTCGGTTTCCCTGTATTGCGGCGGTGCAGCGGCGGCGGGACGGTGTTGCAGGGGCCGGGTTGCCTGAATTACGCGCTCATTTTGCAGATTTGCGAGGGGTCGGGCATGGAGAGCGTCACCGAGGCCAATGCGTTCATCATGAACCGCAACCGCAATGCGCTCAACTCCCTGCTCGACGGCGAGGTCCTCATCCAAGGGCACACGGACCTTACGCTGCAAGGACTCAAGTTTTCCGGCAACTCGCAGCGTCGCAGACGTCGGTTCCTCCTGTTCCATGGCTCGTTCCTGCTCCATCTCGATCTCGCGCTCGTCGAACAGGCGCTCCGATTGCCCGCCAAACAGCCGTCGTACCGTCGCAACCGGGCACACAAGGATTTCCTCACAAACCTGCCGCTGCCGGCGGATGCGGTGAAGGAAGCGATGAAGCAGGTTTGGGGCGCAAATGACGTGCTCGAAGCTGTCCCCGAAGAGCGGATCGAGCGTCTCGTGCGGGAGAAATACGCCACGGACGACTGGAATTTGAAATTCTGAACTGCTGCCTGTTGCGCCACACGCGCAACTTTGAGGGCGGTGACACTCCGCGAGGAGCGCTTCTAAGCCTGCTCGGCAGGCACAATGTCATATCGCTCACGCTTCGTGTGTTTGCAACCCCCGCGGAACCTCTGCTGAGGGTGTGCGCTGTCGAGGCCCGCAAGTATTCTTGCCCGACTATGCGTGACACCTTATCATCGGGCCGATGGCTGAACGTAAGTCAGGCGATAACGCTCCGCAGCAACCCGTGGCGATTGGGGCTCCCGCAGCGAGAAACAATCCACTTGTCGCGACGACAGAAACAATTGACGCGCATGAACGAAAGTCATGTTGGCTACAGCGCGGAGTCTTGGTCAGTATGTGTGCGCTGGTCATCGGGGCTTATGCGTACACGGCTAGAACAGGCTTGCTTGTATCGTCGAGTTGGAGTGCGGCTGACAATTACTACAATTTGTTGGTGCAGGGTTTTCGCGGCGGCCAACTCAACCTAAAAATTGGCGTCCCGCCCGGGCTCGCGCAGCTCGCCGACCCCTACGATCCGAGCGCGCATGCTCGCTATCTCGAAGTCAGTGACATGAGTTATTACAAAGGCAAGCTGTACCTCTATTTCGGGTTATCACCCGCCTTGGTTCTTTTCTGGCCGTACGTGGCGCTGACCGGTCGCTATCTGCCTGAGTATGACGCCGTCGTGATTTTTTGCCTTGTCGGCTTTCTGGTCAGCGTGGGCCTGCTGCGCGCTCTCTGGCGGCGCTACTTTGCGGACGTCGGCGTCGTGGTGGTGGCCGCTTGCACGCTCGCGCTTGGCATGGCGACACTTGTGCCGGTGATGTTGTCGACGTGTGATGTTTGGGAGGTACCCATCAGTTGTGGATATGCATTGACGGTGCTGGCCTTGGCGGCGATCTGGAAGGCGTTGCACGAGCCGGAGCGAACGTCCCGATGGCTGGTGGCAGCCAGTGCAGCCTACGGACTGGCGGTGGGCGCGCGGCCCTCATTGTTGTTTGGCGCGATCATTCTGTTGATGCCGGTGGCGCTAGCACGGCGTGAGGGGCGGCAAATGGGCGCTCCACTCCTCGCTGCGATTGTCCCGATCGTGCTCATCGGGTTGGGGTTGATGGTCTACAATATTCTGCGATTCGATAGTCCCTTCGAGTTTGGCTGGCGCTACCAGTTGGCCGGGGTGGAGCAGAACACGGGGCGACACTTCAGTCTCCATTATCTCTGGTTTAATTTCCGGGTCTATTTTTTGGAGCCCGCGCGTTGGAGTACTCGTTTCCCCTTCGTGCATAAAATCGCAGTGCCCCCATTGCCAGCAGGCTATGATCATATTGAGACTCCCTTCGGTATCCTCACGAACATTCCGTTCGTGTGGTTGGCGGCGGCTGTCCCGCTGGCATGGCGGGGCCGGTCGGGGCAGGCAGACTCAATCTTGCGATGGTTTGTGATGGCGGTGGCCTTGTTGTTTGGGGCGTGCGTGCTGCCCCTCTTGTTCTACGAGGGCGCGATCGTCCGCTATGAGGTGGACTTCGCGCCTGTACTCGTACTGCTTGCGGTGGTTGGGTTGCTCGGATTGGAGCGCGCGCTGGCCACGCCCAAGGCCGGGCTGGCTAATCAGCCGGTTTGGCGGCGTGTGGCGCGCTTGGGCTGGAGCCTCCTGCTGGGCTTCTCGGTGGCGTTTAACCTGTTAGCGAGCGTCGAGGGGTGTGCGGAGGCACACAAGAATTGGGGGGTGGCACTAGAGCTGGCGGGCAAGATGCAGGACGCGATGAAGCAATACGAGCAGGCGTTGCGAATCAGGCCCGGTGACGCTGAGGCACACAATCACCTGGGAGCCGCCTTGATGAGACAGGGCAAGCTACAAGAGGCAATCGCCCACTTCGAGCAGGCACTGCTTCTCAAAACCGATGACGCCGAGGCACACAATAACTTGGGAGCCGCCTTGATGGGACAGGGCAAGCTACAAGAGGCAATCGCCCACTTCGAGCAGGCTGTACGAATCACACCCGATGATTTCAAGATGCAGTACAACCTCGGGATCGCCTTGGGGCAGGCGGGCAGGACACCGGAGGCCATTGAGCATTACCAGCAGGCACTGAAACTCCGACCGGATTTCACCGCAGCGAGAAACGCACTGGCGCGACTGCAAGCTCGGCAGTAAGTGGCGCTCGTTGGGAGTCGCGCCTCCGATTGAGTTTTTGGCAATGCACAGTTGTTCGGCATGGGCGAAATGCGGCGGGCGTAGCGGTGGAGTTCTGCACTTTTGTTTCTATACCCACCGAGGGCAGTCGGTCCTTTTTGATTTTTTCGCTCCCCAACGGGCATGGGAGCATCGGAAACCCGCGCAGAACCGCTCCCCCTCCTCACTTTTTCCGCACTCGCCCAATTCGCCCGCGCCGTCCAACTCGCACCCGTTCTTTCTTCCCCTCTGTCTGGATTCGGGGCAAGCGGCCACGCGCACTAGCGGCCAACGTCAGAGCATTGCGACCGCTTCCCTCGCCGCCTAGTTAGAATTTGAAATTCTAAGCCGGAGGCAGTTGCAGGGAGCGCTCACACGCGGTAGAATCGTCCCATGAAAATCCCCGGTCTTCGCAGTCCACATGAAACAGTCGGCGGTTTGGTTTACTTCGGGCGGATGCTCGACAAGATCAAGCTGCACGCGCAGGGCAAGCTCCCCGCGGATTACCATCAAGCGCTGGGCGGGGGGTTTGACGGCCGTTGCTGCAGCTTTCTCGGTGTGAAATATGAAGATGTCGTGGCGCGGGTGAAGCTCGGCGGCGAGGACCAGGACATTCTTGAATGGTGCTTCGAGAACGGGCGCAAACCGTCACCGGAAGAAATCGACATCTGGAACAACTACCTGCGCAAGCGTGGCTGGCGTGACGATGCCAGCAAACGTCTCGCCGAACGCAAGAAGGAATTCGGGATCGCCCACCGCGACGACATTCAGGCGTTTTTCGACCTGCTCGACGCCGACGAAGGCCGCGAAGTCCGCACACAATGGTAAGGCGCAGAAGAAAGGTCGTTGCGTAATGCTGTTTACCGGTGACAAAAACGTAGATTTCGTTATCTCGCTTGTTACCTACGCCCTGTTGTTCTGCGTGGCGCTTGGTCTTGCCTTTCAATTTCCAAAGAAGACTCGTAAGCCGACATTTCCCATATGACCTGCGGCCCACGACCATCGCGAGCCATTCAGTTTCATTGACGCACATTGTATCCCCTCTGACACTGCAAGCAAGCCTTCTTTAGGCTCCGGAGACGATGTCTTCGACTCTGGATTGCGTTCCGCACCGATTTTCGACCGAACGCAGACAAAGCATCGCCGTCAGCCATTTTGCTTTCCCGCATTTGCCGCCCAGCGAGCATCAGCCGGGCAGCGGCATGGGCAATCTCAGCCATCCAATCCTTTCCAGAATAGTCCGGAACAATTCCCGTGGGATTGCCACCTCTGCCATCTGAAAGATCACCTGCCGCGAATGGCGCACCACCTTCGCGCCGATCTTGATCAGTTTCTCCCGCAACGTCGTCAGCGTCCAGTGCCGCACCGCTTGGGGCAACACGGCCTGCCGCAGAAAGTTGCCCAGATTGTACGCCAGCACAAATAGCTGCAACCGCACTTGGTTGTCCACAAAGTCATGACAGGACAGCCGGGTCCACTTGACGGCGTTCTTGCCTTCCTTGATCCACTGCTCCGCCGTTCCCCGCTGGTTGTAGAACCGCACCACCCGTTTGGCTGGCCGACCCAGATTGGTCACGATGAACCCGACGCGGGGGAACAATTCGCCCTTGTGCCATTCCACCTTGGCCACCACGCGGCGGGCGCAGTCCCAACTCTGCGCCTGATACAAAAAGTCGGCATACCAGACCACCGGCGCATTCGAAGGACGGCCCACCGGACGGGTCAGCAGCGGCTCGATTTCCCGCTGCAACACATCGTTCGCAGGCAGGCGGATGGCGTACCCGTAGCCTTCGGCTTCCAAGAACTCATACACCTCCGGGTTGGCAAAGGCCGCATCCGCTCGAAAGTAGCGCGGCAACTTCTGGCTGCGATAGCGTGCCACCACCGGCTCCAACACGGCCAGCCAATCTTTGGCGCTATGGACATTGCCTTCCCGCAACAGGGCTCGTTCCACGTCGCCGAACTGATTGAAGCAGAACAGCGGGTGATAGCAGGTACAGTCGAAATGCCCGTTGTAGGCCGTGCCTTCCTGCTCGCCGTAGGTTTCGCTGACCGAACTATCCAAGTCGAGGATGAGTTCCCGCATCGGTTGGCGATCCCGCAACTGCTCAATCCATAACCCCGACAACCTCGTCAACTCCGCCAGATTCCGCGGCTGCGTCAACACTTCCGTCTCGAAGCGGCCCATCTGGCTGGTGGAGGCCGCCGTGCGCTCCGTGGCTCGCCCGCCAACGACCTGTCGCATGGTCGGATCAACAGAGAGTCGTTCGGCATCATTGGTGTCTTCGTAGCCTGCCAGCCGGCTGAAGATCGACTGTCGCAGTAGCGCCACCAGCGAGTGTTGCGTGTTCTTCCCTGTGCGCCAATCATCCAACAGGCCCCCGCTCCTTGCGGTCAATTCCAACACCTCATCCAGTTCCCGGTACGCCAGCAGGCCCGCATCGGAGGTAATGTTTGAGCCATGAAATTCCAACTTCAAACGTCCATCAAAACTAACTCGCAGAGCCTGCTTTTTGCCGTCACCCATTGGATTCTCCATTTTTCGTTACTGCAACAGCGACGAAAGCCTTTGTTTATGCGGCTGAACTATAGCTCCCTGCCTTCGGCTTGTGAAGCTCATCCGGGAAATGTGGGGTAAGGCCATCGCTGAGGGCAAATCGTATCCCACAGAGAAAACAGTGCGGTTCGTGAGGGGATGCGGACTCTTCTTGCTCGTTTTAGTGCCGATTGCGATTCTGTACACGGTTTTCCTACATCTCACCGGTAGAGATTGAGGTGAGATTTCAATTTAGGACAACGCCCCGGCGAGGCGCGGGTGGACATGGGGGAAGCGCATCTGTTAGAATCCGCTCCGCGGATTGCTGGCAGACATGAAACTTCTTTACCTCGATTGTTTCGCAGGGATCAGCGGGGATATGTTTCTCGGCGCGCTCCTCGATCTGGGCGTGTCGGAAGATGTGTTGCGCGCGGAGTTGTCGAAACTCAAGTTGCCCGGGTATCAGATCTCATCACGCCGGGTGATCAAGCAGAACATCTCCGCAACCAAGTTTGACGTGATTGAGGAACATCCGCCTTCGCCCATGCTTCGGAAGACAGGCGAACATCGTGGTTACTCCGACATCGTCGCCATGATCGAGAAGAGTGCGCTTTCGTCGGCAGTGAAGGCGCGCGCCCAGCGCGTCTTTCGTCGAATCGGAGAAGCCGAGGCGAAGATTCACGGGATTCCGTTGGAGAAAGTTCATTTTCATGAAATTGGCGCGGTGGATTCCATTGTCGACATTGTTGGCGCATGCATCGCGGTTGAGGCACTGGGCGTAAATGAAATCCAGGCGTCGCCGCCGCGGCTCGGTTCGGGTTTCGTCGAAACGGCGCATGGCCGGTTTCCGGTGCCAGCTCCGGCGACATTGGAACTGCTAAAGGGAATCCCCGTGCAATCGTCGTCCGACCCCGTCGAGTTGGTGACGCCGACGGGCGCGGCGTTGCTGGCGGAATTTTGCGGGAAATTCGGGCCGATGCCCGCGATGAGCATTGAGAAGATCGGGTATGGGGCCGGGTCGCGCGACCTGGACAAGGCGCCGAACGTGCTTCGCGCCGTCTTGGGAGAATCGGCTGAAGACAGCCGACGCTACACAGAAGCTGATTCGGTGGCCGTGATCGAAACGAACATTGACGACATGAATCCGCAATTGTTCGGCGACGTGATGGAGCAAGTGCTCGCGGCGGGTGCGTTGGATGTATTCCTGACGCCCGTGCAGATGAAGAAGAACCGGCCCGGCACGCTGCTGACGGTGTTGTGCGAACGCAACAGTGTCGATGCGCTGGCCGAACTGCTGCTGACGCACACGACGAGTTTCGGCGTGCGCGTCCACGAGGCGCAGCGACGCAAACTCGCGCGGGAAATCGTGACGGTGAAGACGAAGTTTGGGGATATTGAGGTGAAAGTCGGACGGCTCGCTGGTAAAATCGTCACCCGGTCGCCGGAATTCGATTCGTGCAAGCAGGCCGCGGCTCGGTTCAAGATTGGCGTGAAGGATGTGTACAATGAGGCGGCGCGTGTCGCGGGGGAAACGTTATGACAATTGATAAACAGTTGCTCGATGTGCTGGCGTGTCCGAAGTGCAAGGGGAACGTCAAAGTCGAAGGCGAGAAAATTGTTTGTCAGAATCCGCAGTGCGGGTTGCGCTACCCGATCCGTGACGGGATACCCGTGATGTTGATCGACGAGGCCGAAAAACCGCAGGGAAAATGAGCCAACCCACCCTCTCCGTCATCGTTCCCGGGTGGAACGAGGAAAACTACATCGGGAGGGCCATCGACTCGCTGCGTCACGCCGCGGAGGTGTACAAGCGCGAGCGAGGATGCGAAACGGAGATTATCGCGGTCGACAACAACAGCCAGGACCGCACGGGGGCGGTGGCGCGGGAGCACGGCGCGCAGGTGGTGTTCGAGCCGGTCAACAACATCGGCAAGGCGCGCAACGCGGGCGTGAAGGCGGCGCGGGGCAAGTACCTCGCGTTTTGCGACGCGGACAACCAGGTCACCGAGAACCTCCTCGTCTTGATCCACGATCACCTCGAAGATCCGAAGATCGCGGGTGGCGGCACGTGGATCGAACCCGAGCGGCGCAACTTCAAGATCAGCTTTTTCTATTTCCTGTGGGGCATTTACGTTCGCGGCAGCGGCGTGGGCGTGGGGATGATGCATTGCCGCAAGGCGGACTTCGAAACGTTTGGCGGATTCGACGAGTCGATCTACGCCGCGGAGGACGTGCAGCTCGCCTACGATTTGAAAAAGATCGGCAAACCGCGCGGGCAGAAGTTCGAGTTAATCAAGAAGGGCTGGATCATCACCTCGACGCGCAAGATTGACCAGACGCCACTGTTCACGATGATTGCGAAACTCGTCGGCTTCGGGTTCGGATTGCAGAAGAAGATTCGCAGCAAGGAGTACTGCGAACACTGGTACGAGAAGGCGGCGCGCTAGGTCTTGCGCAGGCCAAAACCTGCGGCTACAGGTTTGCTCGGGGCTCTACGTCTTTTCCGCTGGGGCGTCCAGATACACCGCGCCGTTCTCGATGACCAGCGGGAGGCGCTCGAAGGATTTGCCCTGGCCCGGACCGCCGACGCATTTGCCCGCACGGGGCTCGTACACGGACCCGTGGGTCTTGCAGACGAAGAGCCGGGCGTCGCAGGTAAAGAAATCGTTGTCGTCGAGGTCGAGCGTGATCGGCAGATGCACGCACCGGTTCACGAACGCGACAAACTCGCCCTGAACATTCGCCAGGAAGGCCTCGGTCGTCTGACCGCGCAGTTCGACGGCGAATTTTTTTGTCGCGCCCGGCGGCAATTCGTCCACGCGTGCCAGCAAGATCCTGCGCCCATTCACACGGTCAGCTTAGGCCGCGCGGCGGGGTTTGACAAAGAATTTATGGCGTAGTTACTGAAGGCTCCGCTGTTGTGCGTACAAGAGCATCTCGTCGCTCAGTTTGACGACGGGCGCGGCGTTGGTGTTTCCCTCCGCCACGACCCAGCCGGGGTTATCGTTGGCGAAACCGCCGCCGGGCTTGACGCAGATGTACACTCCCCACAGGCATAATGCGGGCCCGACGTGAAGCGGAACGCGAACCGCCATGTAGGGTGCGCTTGAACCGCGAGTCCGCACGACGACCGTCGATCCCATGCCGACGCTAAACTGTGAGGGTGGTTCCACCCTCAAGCCGTAGGCCACCGGCGCTTCCTCGACCGTCGGCGTATAGAACGGCGGGGTGTTGGCGTCGGCCAAGGCATCGGTGATGCAGAGCGATGCTTCGCGAACGAGATTGCTCACCACATCCGGACTGAGATGGGGTACGACCGCTTGGATGGCGGCTTGGCCCTTGTCCGCGCATGGCTCGCGGTCGCAACCAAGGAAAGCGGCCGCCACCAACAGCGCCGCGGCACCGCAACGAGCCCAATACATTCCGTTATTCCTTGGCATACCAGCGTCTCACGTTCCAGTTGGCGATCTCCTGCATTTGCGGGTTTGTGCCGAAGTAAAACCCTCCGAATGGATTTCCGGTGTCGACATCATAAAATGTCAGGTGCAAATGTCCTGCCTGCTGGATGGTCGCGGGCAGAACGAATTCACCCGAGCCCTGAGCGACCTGCAATTCCTGCTCCAGAGCCTGGGGTTCCCAAGCATCACCTCTTCCGGTGGCGGTCACGTTGAGACACAGGAGAGCCCGCGGTTTGCTCGACAGCGTGTAGAGCCCGGTCACCTTCACCGTGTCGCCCACCTTGAACTCGGACGAGGAAGCACGAACCTCGGCGATCATGATGGAATCGCCCTGGCGAAAGAAACTTGGCCCCATCAGCCAGCCAGTGGTCCGCAAACCCGCTTGCTTCATGGTTTGCAACTGGGTGATCGCGGCCTGAATCGCGGCCTGAAGCTTCTGATTTGTCGGGTCGCGTTGCTGCAAGGGCTTCAGCGTCGCAATCGCGTCATCGATGCGGCCCTGTTCCGTGTGGAGTTGTGCGAGGCGGAAGTTGGCTTCCGGACCGGTTGGGTCAAGCTCGATCGCCTGCTTGAAAGCGACTTCCGCATCGTTCGTCATCCGTCGGCCATAGGCATAAAGACCGCCGATGGCCGACCGGAGCTTGCCGTAGGCCTGGCGCGCCCGTTCGTTGCGGAGGAAACTCGGGTCGGCGAGCAGCGATTTCGTGAGCGAATCCCAAAATTGATGATCGCGCGCCGCGATGGCCGGATCGAGTTGGTCGAGCGGCTTGTTGTTCAACTTCATGATCAGTCCATGGGGTTCCAGATACGGAAACATCCACGGGATGACGAAGCTTTCCTCGACGTAAACTTCGTGGTCCGCTTTGTTGTGATCGAAAATCCATTTGGCGAGGGTGGCGTTGATGTTCATGTTCTCTTCGGCGCTGCGGCAGCAGTCGTCCGTGTCGGAGCGCTGACCGGCCGATTGCCGGGCCTGCGCATCGCGGGTGGCCTCCTGAACATCCTGCTCGCTCGGGATCGACAGGCGCGCGCCATACAACAGCCGCAGATAGTCCATGTAGCGAGCGTCCCCCAGCCAGTTTTGTGTGAGGATGAAAATGTCGGGCGAGTTCGCCACGTCGCGGACGGTGGTGATGATGAACCGGCCCGCGGCGGTCCCGCCGAAGTAGATACTGCCGTTGGGCAGCGAATGGAGCATGTTGTCGGCATACTTCTGGAGCAACGTCCCGTCCCAGGAAATGAACTGCTCGTACGCGCCAAAGGTTTCGTGAATCGGGATGAACAAGACATTGTTCAAGCCCGGCGCCGGCGAGTTCGTTCCAGTCGGCCCGGTGGTGGAGTGAATTCGTTCAAAGGCATTTGATACGGCGCGCCAATTGCCGGTTTCCGCCGCTCGGAAGAACGCGCGGGCTTCGGGCGGCAAAGTGAGATCGAGCCTGGCGGCAAACTCATCGGTCTGCTGGCGTTTCTGCGCTGCGAAGATCTTCAACCGCGGGTCGCGGCAGGAGACGGACGCGGTGGCGTCCTTCGCGGTGGTCGCGCAGCCAGCAAATAGGAGCGGGAGTGGAAGCATGCAAGCCAACGCGAGACAGTGAACAGATGCTTTCATGTGATAACTCCTTTCCCTCGCCCGATGTGCCAAATGTCAGGCACGGCGGGGCAAAAGGCAAGCCGGCGGTGGCGGGACGGAAGGCGCGAGTGGCGGTGGTCGGGCGTGGGTGTCGGGAGTCAACTCCGCAGGCTTGGAAAGCGGTTGATTCTGCTTGTTCGGATTTCTCGGAGGGGTAGAATTCGCTCAACGTCAGAACGTCCGTCGGGGTGGGTCATATCGGTGACCAACGAAAGGAATGTCATGTCAGCCAAGTTCCGCCCAACCTTCCTGAGTCTGCTGGTTCTCCTCTTTGGTCTGGCCTTGGCGGGGGTCGCATTCGGTCAACAGACCGCCGAGGATTTTGTCAATCGCGCCGTTGCCAAAGGCAAGAAAGGCGACATGGACGGGGCGGTCGCTGACCTGACGAAGGCGATTGAACTCAACCCAAAATCCGCTGTCGCCTACTCCGTCCGTGGCCTTGCGAAAGGGAAAAAGGGCGATCTGGACGGTGCCATGGCCGACTGCAATCGGGCCCTTGAGCTTGACCCAAAATACGCCGATGCCTACCTCAACCGGGGCGGTGTCAAGGCGGACAAGGGCGATCTGGATGGGGCCCTTGCGGACTACACGAAGGCCATTGACCTCAATCCACGAGACGCCGAAGCCTACAACAATCGTGGCGGTGTCAAGTATGCCAAGCACGATCCGGATGGCGCGATTGCCGACTACTCCAAGGCCATTGAACTCAACCCAAATCTCATCCCCGCTTACAGCAACCGTGGCGAGGCCAAGAAGGCCAAGGGTGATCGGGCGGGAGCGGATGCGGATTTCGCGCACGCCATCAAACTCGAGAGACTCTTAGTGGCACCTTGAGGGAATGCGGCGGAGTGGGTGATAGGTGTCAGTGAGAGCTATCGTGTCGAGGCGGTGGCGGAATGAGTCCGTCCGCACTGCGGGTGTGTCAAGAGTCAAGAGTTGAGCCCTAAATTGAAAACTTTCATGCGTTGCCAAGGCGTCCTGCCTGCGCAGCGGGCTGGCTAGATCACTTTGTCGACTTCGGTACGCGAAGCGGTGTCGAGGGCGATGAGGGAAGGGATCTCAAAACGGTTACCGAGTGGGTCGCGGAGGACCACGCGGTCGTTGGTGACCCAAACGACGTCGCGATTGGGATTTCTGACAACGAAGTGGCGCGGGCCATGATCCGTCTCGACCTGCCAGTACCGCGTTCCGACGTGAGCGTGGGTGCGCAACACGCGGACGATCCGCGGCATCAAGTAGCGGCGGCCGAGTTCGTCTTCTGCGATCTTGCGGGAAGCGGGGTCCAGCGCGTCCAAACTGAGCAACATCAGGACTTCCTTCTTCTTGTCGTCGAGCAGGGAAACCTCCTGGCCCTGACCGCTGACCGGCCTGGCCCAGACCAGTTTCACCGGTCGGGCATCGGCCTCGCTGCCCGTCAGCAGAAAGGTCTGATCCAGTTTGCGGAACAGCTTGATGGTTCCCGTGGGCTCGACGCTCATTTTATTCGCTCCATACCTGCGCTTCGGTACGCATCCGGTTAATCTCCATCTGCGTGCGAACGAGCTTGGCGTAATTGCCATCCCGTGCCAGCAACTCGTCATGCGTACCCTGCTCGATAATCCGACCTTCATCCATGACGATCAGATGGTTGGCGTTTCGCAAGGTGGCCAGGCGATGCGCAATGGCGATGGTGGTGCGCCCGCGGATGAGGTGGCTGATGGCCTGCTGGATGGCCTTTTCCGTCTCGCTGTCCACCGACGAGGTCGCCTCATCGAGGATCAAGATGGGCGGGTCGTGCAGAATGGCGCGGGCGATGGCGAGGCGCTGTTTTTCGCCTCCGGACAGCATCGTCCCCTTCTCGCCAATCACGGTGTCATAGCCATCTTCCTTATCGAGAATGAACTCGTGGGCGTTGGCGGCGCGGGCCGCACGGACAACGTCCTGAAAACTCGCGTCGGGCCAGCCGTAGCGGATGTTCTCCAGGACGCTGGCATTGAACAGGAACGGATCCTGCGGAACGATGCCGATCTGCTTGCGCATTTGGGCCAGTTTGATTTTGCGAATCGGGTGACCGTCGATGGTGATCTGCCCGGAGTCCACGTCGTAAAACCGACAGATGAGATTGATGACGGTACTCTTGCCGGCGCCCGATTTGCCAACCAATCCGATCATTTCCCCCGCCGCCACGTCAAACGAGATCCCCTTGATCACTTCCTTGCCACGGTCGTAGCTGAAGCGCACTTCCTGGAAGCTGATGGCGCCGCGGATGTTGGGGACCGAAATCGCGTTCGGTGCGTCGTACACCTCCGGGGTCGAGTCGAGCACGGAGAAGATGCGTTCCGCGCCCGAGAAGGCGTGGGTCATCCAGTTCATGACCGCCGTGAACCATTGCAGCGGGCCGTAGAAAAGCCAGATGTACCCCACAAACGCCAGCAGATCGCCCAGCGTAAATGTCGGGTCGCCACGGCTGATGCGCCGCGCCGCGAAGAACCACACTGCCGTCACACCCACCGTCATGATCCAGAACATCGTCTCGGAGAAGCCGATGAACGTCCGTTCGATGTTGAAGCGCGTGCCGGTCAGCGCCTCGTTCGTCACGTCGAACTTCCCGGTGCGGTTCTCCTCCTGCGCGAACGCCTTGACGACTTTGATTCCGAAAATGGTCTCATTGACGATGGAGTGAAGTGCCCCGATGCGGACGCCGTGCTTGTGAAACAGCGGAATCAGCCGCCGCCAGAACCAGCCGCCGCCGCCCACCAGAAACGGCACCGGCAAGAACACCAACAGTGCCAGTTTTGCGTCCAAGGAGATCAGAATGCAGGCGATAGCGATGAACGAGATGGAATTCACCAGGAAGTACGGCAGACCATCGATCAGGAAGTGCTGCAACTCGCCCGTGTCGCTCATCACGCGGCCAACGAGTTCGCCGGCTTCCCGTCGCTGGTAGTAACTCATCTGCAGCCGCTGCAGCGCCGCGTGCAACTGCGACCGCAAATCCGCCACCAGCCGCGCGCCGAGCCATGATGTCAGGCTGCCGCTGACCAGCCGTGCCGCGAGCAACAGGATGCCGCAGCCCAGCATGGCCCCGATCCAGAGGCTCAAGTGAGAGTACTGGTGGCCCTTGATCACATCGTCCACGATCATTTTGGTGATGTAGGGCGGTCCCATTTGCGACCCGACGGTGACGATGGTGGCGATCATCAAGGCGATCGCTTTGCCGCGGTACGGTTTCAGCAAGCCGAGGAGTCGTTTGAACGTTCGGAAGCGCTGCACGCACAAGGAGCAGTTCGCTCCGCGCTCGGGCAATGGCGCCTGGCACTTCGGGCAGTACGCCGGTTCGACTTCCTCGGGCGGCACGGGCTGGCGTCCCTCCAACAGATCGCTGACGACGCGGCACAGGCCCGCGAATTGCGGCACGTACGCCTTGCTGTAATAGATGAGGTGGCGATCTCCCTCTGACGTCTCCGCCACCAGCCGGGCACTCCCGAAGAGTTCGTCCACTTTGATTTTCTTGATCCGCGTGAGTTCGAGCGTCAAGGCGAGCTTGTCTGCGTCAAAGACGGCGATTCGGGCGTCGGTAATCACGATGTGGCACGGGCCGAACCGCCGATCGAGCGTCAAGTCGCTGGCTTGAACGAAGAGGATTCTCTCGTCCCGCTGAAGATGCGCGGACACGAGAGGGAGAATGTCCTTCGGCAGTCTACCGTCACGTCCCATGTGGCCTTTCCGTCAACACACGAGCGAAGTGTAGCCGGGTTTTTCGAATACGACCACCGATATTTGGCGCGGTCAGCGAAAGCGGTGGGGGGTGTGACGGCGACGCGGCGGAGTGGATGATAGGTGTCAGTGGCACCTATCATGCCGAGGCGGTGGCGGGGGTACGGCGGAGGGCGGTGAGGCGTTTAACGAATGTTGCCATGGTGATACCTGACGCCGATTCCCTGCACGCCAATAGACTATGAGTGCAGATTTGTGTTGACACCGCGTTGCGCTAGTGAAAAATTTCACTAGTTGCGAGGAAGACGTAGCCAAGACGCCCGCCGGTACCCCGCCCTTATAAAACCGAAAGCGTTGGTGTCGCGTTTGCACCAGTTTTCGGAGTGTCAGAAACAAAGGCGGTCAAACCAACCATGCGAGTTGCATCGGAAAGCGGTTCAAACACCACGCTCCGTCAACCCGTATACCCACCGAAAGGAGAATCAGCAGATGAAGACCACAGTTTTGGTCATCACGGCAGTTATGGCACTGGCCTGCGCGGCCCGCGCGCAACAATTCAATGAGTTTGGACTGGGTGCCGGCAACGACACATTGACCGGTTCGCAAAATACGGGCATTGGCTATAACGCGCTCCACCTCATCACGGCCGGCTACGACAACACGGCCAACGGATACGAGGCGCTCCAGAACAACACGACCGGCACCGGCAACGCGGCCAACGGCGCAGTGGCGCTCTTTTTCAACACGAGCGGCTCCTCCAACACGGCCGACGGCTTCCTAGCGCTCGCCAACTCTAGTGGCAACGGCAATATCGCACTAGGGTCCAACGCCGGTTACAATCTTACCAATGGCGACAACAACATTGATATCGGCAACATGGGGGGCGCCAACGACGACGCTATCATCCGTATCGGCACACAAGGCGTCCACACGAATACGTTTATCGCGGGGATTAGCGGAGTCAGTGTGACGGGCGGTGCGGTGGTCGCCGTGAACAGCGAGGGGCAACTCGGGACAGCACCGGCGGGTTCTGCAGTGCCCCAAGGTGCGTATCTGGCTCTGTCGACCAACTCTGTTGCCCCTGCGGGTTACACGCTTCTTGGAACAACGAGCATGAAATATAAATATCAAGTTGAAGTAAAGGGCAAAACTGTAACCAAAAGTGCAACCATAGATGTCGACCTCTACCAAAAGGATTAGCGGCCAGACCCGTTAGTCGCGTCTGTCATCGGGAAGATGATAGGTGTCAGTGACACATATCGTGTCGAGGCGGTGGCGGGTGTGCGGTGGGGGGTGGTGAGGCCTCTGCGGGGCAAACTCGAAATCCGAATGTCGACATTCGAAACACCGTTGTCACAAGTGTTCACTCTGCGGCAGGAGGTGAAGATGTCAGAAATCGTGACGTGCTAAATTTTTAGCATACCACCCTTCGACTCGGCTCGGTTCGCTCTCGCTCACCGCAGGCAGGGCAGGCTCCGGGAGCGAAGGCGACACGAATCACACGACAGCGGGGGCGGGGCGGCGGGGCGGCAGAGTGGATGATGGGTGTCAGTGGTAGGCTTCGGCGTGCTGGAAGAGAATCTCTTTCCTCGCGGCAATGGGACGTCCATCGATGTCTTTATCAACAGCCACCGAGATGCTGACCATATGAGAGGCATCGCCGATCTTCATGCGCAGAACCCGATCAATGCCATTTGGGACGCGGATGTACCGGGCACAACAACCGACTCACCCGAATACCTGTCGTACATGAGACTTAAGCGGTCTCTCGGGGGCAGGACAATCGAGGCGCGCAAGTACTACACATTCGGCGACGCCAAGTACCGCTGCATGAACGCCAAGTGGGATGACTACACCGATCCCAATCAGCAAAGCGCAGTCCTCAAGATTGAATACAAGACGCCAGGCTGCTCCGTCATGTTTGCCGGAGACACCGATTACCGACCGTGGAAGGAGAAAATACTGACTAACTACAGCGATGGCGACCTGCAGTCGACGCTGCTAATCGCAGCGCATCACGGTTCGGTCACATTCTTTGACGACCCAGCAGACACTAAGAACTACTAGAAGCGGTCTCATAAATGGCGCAAGAGGATGACCAGGGCGCCGAGGTGAACGAAACCCTGGAAGTTCTCTGCATGGTATTCATAGCGCACCACCAGTCGTCGGAAGTTGAACAACCAAGCGAAGAGCCGTTCCATCTTCCACCGGCGGCGATAGCGCCTCAAGCCCCGACCATCTTGCGTTTGGCGGCGGCCCCGCCGATTCGGGGCGATCATTTCCGTGCCGTACTCGTGCAGCAGTTGCTCGTCCAGTCGGTCGCTGTCGTAGGCTTTGTCACCGATCAACTGCTGCGGCACGTCTGCCACGATCCGTGCGTCCAGCGTGGCCGTCACCAGTTTCACTTCAGCCGGCGTAGCGCTTTCTGTCCGCAGGGCGAGAGGAAGACCATGGCGGTCGGCAAGACCCATGATCTTGGTACCCTTGCCGCGTTTGGTTTTCCCGACCAACCGCCCCCTTTTTGGCCGGAACAAATGTCCCGTCCACAAAACATTCTTTCAGATCCAAGCCACCAGCCTCTTGCAAGTGCTGCGCCACGGCCAGCAACACGCGCTCGATGGCTCCGCTCTGCACCCAGTTCTGGAACCGCCGATGTACCGTCTGGTACGGCCCATACCGTGGCGGCAGGTCGTGCCACGGAGCCCCCGTACGTAGAATCCATAGCACTCCGTTCAGCACCGTCCGCCGATCACTCCACGGGCGCCCACGCCCGTCGGCCCGCACGTGGTCGCGTGGCAAAATGCCTTCCACGACCCGCCACTGCTCCTCGGTCAAGTCCCCCTTCGACATCACTCCTCCTTGTCGGAGGCAGTCTACCACAACAAATTTGCATTTATGAGATGGCTTCTAGAGCCAGCCAGTCACGGGTTCGACACAGTTATCGATTCAGAAGGCATCGCCATCTTCACGCTCGTATCAAAGCGCGAGGATGATAGCCTATTCGATTTCGTTCACTTGGCCATGAGCGAATTGAGAATGCGCGACCTGCCGGAAGACTTTGGTGGAATGAGCGGAGGCGGGGTCTGGAGAGTACCCCTCCTCAAGAAGAAGGATGACCCAACCTCGAAAATCTACTTAGGAAATGAGTTGCTCGCTGGGGTCGCGTTCTTCCAGACGGCTACACGTAATGATACGTGTGAGATTCGTTGCCACGCAGCCAAGAGCATCTACGAAAGGGTCTACGAGGCACTGTCGCACTCGAAATCAGGGAACTGATGAACGACAGAGACCCTTCGACCAGCCTTCGCCAAGGCTACGGCTGGCAGGCAGGCTCAGGGTGATACACCTTATGAGAGCCGGTCACCGTTTCACGCGATACTTGGCACGGGATTGGTAACTTAGCGGACGGCACGGCTTCCGGAGGCGCGATGAGTTTCAATGGCTTCTTGACTATCGTCCGCTCACCCATTGCTTAGCGCAGGGAATGGCGTATGTTGCGGTGGGAGGGCGTGGATGAACGGCGCAGCGGTTGAATCGGGTGTGCTGGCAGGTTGCCTCCCGTTTGCTCGGTTTGGAAACGGACACCGCAGTCTGGTGATTTTTCCCGGACTGGCGGATGCGGCGTGGGATGTCACGAGCCGCAAGTGGGATTTGTTGTCGCAATACCGAAGGCTCGCGGACGAATTCACCGTTACCGTCATCAGCCGCAAACGCGGTCTGCCCCGGGGCTACACGACACGCGAAATGGCGGCGGATTACGCCAAGGCGTTTGAGTCTGACATCGGACCATCGGTCGTGCTGGGGATTTCGCTGGGCGGATACATTGCGCAGGATTTTGCGGTCGATTTCCCGCAATACGTCGAACAACTGGTGATCGCCTGTTCGGCGTATCGGGTCAGCGATGAAGGCCGCAAGATCCCCGAGCGTTGGCTCGAATTGGCGCGGCAGCACCGGTGGCGGGAATTCTACTTCGACGTGGCGAAGGTCACGATGCAGGAGTTCCACCAAACGTTTTATCAATTTGTCCTGCCGGTGTTGCGGACGCGGCCAACCAACCCGGCGGACTTCCTCGTGTCGCTGGAAGCCTGCCTGGCGCATGATGCCTCGGAGTTGTTGGGTCGAATCCAGGCGCCGACGCTGGTCATCGGCGGCTCGGACGACGTTTTCTTCCCACCAGTACTTGTTCGCGAAACGGCGCGGCTCATTTCCCACGCGGCATTTCGGTTGCTCGACGGCGGCCGACATGGCGCCTATGAATTGAAGCGAGACGAGTTTGAGGACGTGGTGCTGGAGTTCCTGCAC
>CAWJFL010000006.1:0-9225 GCA_963842185.1 uncultured Verrucomicrobiae bacterium | reverse complement strand
TCACGGTTTTTCCCAGGCGAATTCTCTAGGGGTTTTTCCCGGTCGAAAATAGGGAACCCAGTAATATTTCCGGGTTCTCACGGAATGCCGCTAGGGTCAGGCATGATGAAAAACACCCGGACAACGGCTCATCGGCGGGGAACGATTCGTGATCATGGCATTTTCGTTCTTACCATCGCGCTCGCTTTCAGTTGGTTGGCTGCGCCTACGACGACTTCGGCTCAAGGATGGAACGGTGCTGGCTGGTGGTCATGGCCGACACCTCAAGCCGCCTGGAGTAATTATCCGGACGCGAACGACAACGCCGCGGATCCTGCAGCCCCAGACCCGTCGGGAACTGATTCTCCAGCGGATTCGACGTCCGTCAATAGTAACGTCGCCTCACTCGATCCATCTGCCACGACCAATGCGAGTGTCGATGCGGCCAGTGTCACGTCCGACGCAACCGAGCAACCATCCGGCCAAACGATTCTTCCTTCCATGGTCACGGCCCTCATGGTCACCGAGACCTCGTCGTCGCAAGTCACGCTGCGATGGAATGCTTCCACGGACACGGGCGGGCCCGGACTTGCCGGCTGATCAGGTTTTTCGCAATGGCGTGTTGGTCGGAACGACGACCGCAACGGAATTCACGGACACGACCGTGGCCCCGAGCACATCGTATTGCTACACGGTCATCGCCTACGATGTCGGCGGCAACGATGCCCTCACGAGCGCCGAGGCCTGCATCACCACGCCGTCGACTCCGCCAGGCAATCCGACCGGGACCCCGGCTTCTACGTGGATTATTCTGCCGGGTCGGACTCGAATCCGGGGACAAACAGCGCGGCGCCATGGAAGCACGTCCCCGGTGACCTGCTCTACACGGGCAGCGGCACATTGACGGCGGGCACAACGATTTGGTTCAAGAGCGGCGTGCAGTATGTGCTGACGGCATCGAACTCGACAGGCTATGGCACGGAGCAGCCCGGTATCGGACTTAACTGGTCGGGGAGCAACGGCTTGCCAATCGTGTACACGTCGTCCCCCTCTTGGGGTGTCTCGACCAACCGGCCACAGTTCATCGACAACTACACCAGCAACGACATCGTGGCCTTCATCGGCTTCGGGGGACAACATGACCTGGTATTCAGCAACCTTGCGTTCGGGCCGATTGGGGGCAGCGCCTCGCCCCCACCAGACCTCGGTTCTGCTGTGCCGCCAAAGAACGGCGGGGGGATTGCGTTGTACGGTTCCTGTGCCAATATCACGGTGGCCAACTGCTACTTCGGCCAACTCGGCTACTGGTTCAACGTCAAGCCGATGAATTACGCCAGCATCGGCGGCGTCGGGTTCACGGCGCAGAACGCAACCCACGTGCTGCTCACCAACGACGAGTTCACGTCAGCCTATTGGGGCGCGGAGTTTGAAGGCAACGCGAATATGTCTGGTGGCGTCGAGGTCGCCTACTGTAATTTCCACAACTCATTGGTCTGGTGTATTCGATTCAGCCCTTCAACCAGTGGCCTGATCGTTGACAACTTCTCGATTCACAACTGCCTGATCCACGATTACGAGGAGTTCGATACCGGCAACTGGACGGCCTACAACCCGGTGCCACATACGGACGGCATCATTGAAGACGTGGATTACGCCGCAACCTACGGCACCAACATCAACATCTACAACAATCAGTTTTGGAGCACGAATGCTAACGGCGGCGGCACGGCAGCGATCTTTCTGGACGGAAACAACAATGGCGCCAGCGCGAACATTTACAACAACACCTTCGAGCATACGAACAAGGGGCGGTCAATCTACGTCTACACCTGCACTTCCGGTCAGGTGGTAAGGGTTTACAACAATACTGCTGTTGAGGCGTGGCAGAACATCCTGGACATCGAGAACTTCGGCGTAGGCGGTATTTCCGTCACTACCAATCAGGCGACCATCGACGTAAGAAACAATATCTGGTACGGGACGTGGAACGGGCCGGATGTCTATCTGACGGATGCCAACCAGATACCTACGGCCAAACCGGGGCCGTTGTGGGCAATGAACTACGATGCCCTAATGACAACATACACCGACGGCCAATTCACATGGGTTGGACTGGCAACTGGTGGAAAAACCGGGATGCAGGGCGTGGGATGGGAGACCAACGGTGTGTGGACAGACCCGATGCTGGCGAATCTGGCGGGGACGAATGCGTGGCAGGGAGTCGGACTGCCTACGAACACCTACACGCAAATCAATCTGGCCCTTCAAGTCGGTTCGCCCTGCATTGGCGCGGGAACGAATCTTTCCAGCTTGAACCTACCGGGCCTCGCCGCGGGCATCAGCGGCGTGCTGCGGCCGGCGACCGGCAATTGGGATCTCGGCGCTTATCAACATTGATGCTTGGTGAATATCTCATGTCACCGCACGAACAAAGTCCAAAACCACTCGGAGGTGTTATGGTCATGAAAACAGTTCGAACAAGTAGTAAATGCACAACACTGAGAACGCTCGTGATGGCCGCGGTCTGGTTGGCCATCGCGAGTGCGGCACGCGCTGACCTGATGGTCAGCAATGCCGCCGGCGTCCGGGCGGGTATTACCGGGATCGTCTTCTATCCGTCGGACAAAAGCATTGGCGTGCAATTCGTCGTGACCGCCCCGACGGGCACGAACCTGACCACCTTCACGATCCAGAAGAGCTTCGACATGAAAACCTGGACGAACTATTCCTCCAGCGTGACCGTGACCGGAAGCCTGCCGCTGACTGAGATCGGTGATTACGTGGCGACGTCGAACCAGTTCTACCGGATGCAGCTCATCAACTTCTAGTGAGCCGTCTCACGCCGGCGGACGTGGGATCTTCCGGTCTGTCGTAGCGACCGTTTCGGCCCGTGCCTTGACTTGGAGCCGTGCTTTCGCCATAGTCCGCCCTTGCCATGACGGAAAAGAAGCCAGCATCGCCGCCCTTGATGGAAAAAATCGTCGCGCTCTGCAAGCGCCGCGGGTTCGTCTTTCAATCGTCGGAAATCTACGGCGGCATCAACGGCTTCTGGGACTACGGTCCTGCCGGCGCTGAACTCAAACGCAACATCAAGGACGCGTGGTGGAACGACGTCGTCCGCAGCCGCACGGATGTGGTCGGTCTGGATGCCAGCATCATCATGCACCCAAAAGTTTGGGAAGCCAGCGGACACGTGACCGGCTTTCGCGACCCGATGGTCGAATGCATGAAGTGCAAAGGCCGCTGGCGCGCCGACCAGGTGTGGGATGAAATCGCCAACAGCAAGTGGTTTGAATCCTTGTCCCGCCTGGCTATTCCCAAGCACGAGTCGGGAAGCGTCAGCTATGACGCTCAACACTTGCTACGGTGGGCTACACATGACGGCAAGCACCTTGCTCCCGAGCTTGCGTTGGTCCGCGATCCGCAGGTTACGCTGTCGCGGTTGTCCGAGCGTGAGCAGAAACAGCCCGGCAAATCCATTCCCCTGCCCGAGTTGCTTTCCTGCTTGGCCACTCTTCAGGCGGGCCAGACGGGATTGCAGACGCCCTGTCCTGTTTGTGGCGCTCCGCTGACTGAACCGCGCCAGTTTAACCTGATGTTCGAAACCCACACCGGGGCGCTTCGTGATGACAGTAGCAAGACATATTTGCGACCGGAAACTGCGCAAGGCATCTTTGCCAATTTCCTGAACGTCCTGAGTGTTTCGCGCCAGAAAGTGCCGTTCGGCATCGCGCAGATCGGCAAGGCGTTCCGCAACGAGATCAATCCGCGCAATTTCACGTTCCGCAGCCGCGAGTTCGAGCAGATGGAACTGGAATTCTTCATCAAGCCCGGTACCGACGCCGAGTGGCACCAGCGTTGGGTTGAGGAACGCCTCAAATGGTACGAATCCATCGGGTTGCCGAAGGAAAAGCTCAGCCAGTACGTGTACAAGAAGGAAGAACTCGCCCATTACGCCAGCGCGTGCGTGGACGTGATGTTCGAATTCCCCTTCGGCGTGCAGGAACTCGAAGGGATTGCTGCGCGCGGCAATTTCGACCTCAGCCAGCACCAGAAATTCAGCGGCAAATCGATGGAGTATTTCGACGACGAATCAAAGGAGAAATACATCCCGCACGTCGTCGAACCGTCCGCCGGCGTCGATCGCATCGCGCTCGCGCTACTTTGTTCCGCCTACGACGAGGAAACCACGACCGACGAGAAAGGCCAGACTGAAACCCGCGTCGTCATGCGGTTCGCGCCACGCATCGCGCCGGTAAAAGTCGCCGTGTTCCCCCTGCTGCGCAACAAGCCGCCGTTGATCGAGAAGGCCAAGGACGTGTTCAAGCTCCTCCAACCGCATTTCACCACCGAATGGGACGACCGCGGCAATATCGGCAAACGCTATCGCTACCAGGACGAACAAGGCACCCCATGGTGCGTCACCATCGACTTCGAAACCCTCGGCGAAAAAGGCCCCGAACTGGCCAACACCGTCACCCTCCGCGACCGCGACTCCATGAAACAGGAGCGGGTCAAAATCGCCGATCTGGTCCCGTTGATTTCGCAGAAGTTGCGCGGGTAATCTCGACGGTCAACTTTACCCTTGCGGAGCCGCATTTCTTTGGCTATTGTTCGCCCTTCCGAAAAGCAAAGGGAACAATCATCATGTCTCGACGTTGTGAAATTTGTGGCAAGGGCGAAGCGCGCGGGAATCACATCCTGCGCCGCGGCCAGGCAAAGAAAAAGGGCGGCATCGGCCAGCACGTGACCGCCGTGACGCCGCGGATCTTCCGGCCAAACCTGCAGGTGGTCCACGCGGTGGTCAACGGCGTGCGCCGCCGGGTCAAGGCCTGCACGAACTGCATCAAGAGCGGCCGCATCGCCAAAGCGGCCTAGACGGAGATGGTCAATGGTAGATGGTCGATGACGCCTAATCCGTTGTGTCGTCGTCCGATCTAGTGACGTATCCGGCCCTGGATTCTTTCACCGACGATCCCGGCTTCGCCTTGCCCCGATCCCGAATTTTGCGCTCAATGCTGGCGGCGACATTCGCCAATTGCATCAATGCCTCCCCATACCGCGCATGCAGCTCCGTCGCGATGTCCTCGGGAAGCTGACCCGTGGATTGAGCGTACGATACGTGCGTCATTGTTTCGCGGGCTTTCCGGCGACAACGATACAGCGCCTGCAAATACTCCGTGCTGTACTGCGAGTAGAATCCCTCCGTCGTGTTGGCGCAGACGGATTCCGATGATCGCAGCATCTGCACTCGAAGCCACCGAAAGTCAGGCCCGCAATCACGCGACACCCTCTCGACGTCCAGAGCCAGTTGCAGGAACGTCTGATACACCGGGCATCTCTTCCACAGTTTGAATTTTCTGTGTGTTCATATCCCATCAACCATCAACCATTGACCATCTCACATCCTTCACCTTCAACTGCACGTTTTCCACGCCGCGGAATTCGTTCAGTTCGGGGATGAACGCCACATCGAATTTACCGTTGGGCAACTCGAAATCGCCCCGGCCCCACCAGATCGCCTGCGCGGTCGTATCGCCATCCGTCACGTTGAAGCGCAGGTGATTCTTGCCCACCACTCGCGGCGTGCCGCGTAGCTGTACGCTCTCGACGGCAAACACGGGCGTCGGATTCTCCGGGCCGCACGGCTCCAATCGCGCCAATTGCTCGAAGAAGTCCGCATCCAGTTCGTCGAGCGTAATAACGGCGTCGATTTTCACGCGCTGGTGCAACTCATCTTCCGTCAGCGCCTTCGCGGCGAACTCATTCAATTGCTGCCGCAATCGATCAATGTTGGCAGCCTTCACACTGAGCCCCGCAGCCATCTCGTGTCCGCCGAACCGCTCCAGCAACGGCGCGCAGTGGCGCAGTGCCTCGACAATCGAGAATCCCGTGACGCTCCGACACGATCCCTTCCCCAGTTTGTCCTCGATACCGATCACGACCGTTGGTTTGTAGAATTCCTGCTGGACGCGCGACGCCACGATGCCGATGACGCCGACATGCCAGCCTTCTTTGGCGAGCACGAGCACCCGGTCCTGTTCCTGCGCACGCGCCATGGCCATGGCCTCATCCAGCATGTGTTCCTCGATGCGTTGGCGCTCGGCATTGTGATTGTCGAGCAGGGTCGCCAGTTCCTTTGCGCGTGATGCGTCGGTGCTGAGCAGCAATTCCAGCGCGGCCATCGCATCGGCGAGCCGACCAGCCGCGTTCAGGCGCGGCGCGATGCGGAACCCGATGTGGTACGGGCTTACCTCATCCGGCACGCTGGCCACATCCATCAGGGCGCGCAGCCCGATCTTTTGCGTGCGCGGGAGACGCTCCAATCCCGCCCTCACCAGAATGCGGTTCTCCTCGATCAGCGGCACGACGTCGGCCACGGTGCCGACCGCCACGAGGTCGAGGTGCTCGCGCAAATCGATCTTGTCGGAGAGTCGCCGGTCGCGTTTCAACAGCGCATGCGCCAGCTTGAACGACACCCCCACGCTGGCCAGGTACTTGTAGGCCGCGCCCCCTGATGTGGCGCGTTTGGGATTCACCAGCGCGACACAATCCGGGAGTTTGTCCGCCGGCTCGTGATGGTCAAGCACGATCGTATCGACCTTGCGTCTCTTGAGGTCCGCGATCTCGCGCACCGAGCTGGTGCCGCAATCCACCGCCAGAAGCAACTGCGGCTGGTGCTCCTTCCAACATCGCGCAATGCCGTCCTGGGTCAGGCCGTAGCCCTCATCCATGCGATGCGGCAGGAAATTCGTGACGGTCGCGCCCGCCGCCCGCAGGACGAACTGCAGCAACGCGCTCGACGTGACACCGTCCACGTCGTAATCGCCGTAGATCGTGATGCGTTCGTTCTTTTCGATGGCCGCCAGAATCCGGTCGACCGCCATCGCCATGTCCGGCAAATCGAAGGGATCACCAAGCTGACGAAGTTGTGGATTGAGGAATTGCGACGCCTTGTCGGCCTCGCCATACCCGCGATTGATGAGTACCTGCGTCAGCGCCACCGCGAGGTGCAATTCGCCTGCCAGCGCGCCTGCCAGCGCTGGCTCGGGTTTCGCGATGACCCAGCGCTTCGTCACGAAACCGCCCTACACTTTGGCCGGCTGCGGCTTCTTTTCGACGGCGCGGCCTGGCTTGGCCGCTTCCTGACGGTGGAACCACAGCACCACCGGGCTGGCGATGTAAATGGACGAATACGTTCCCGTCAGCACGCCCACCACAAAGCAGAACGCGAAATCATTCAGCACCCGTCCGCCGAACCCGTACAACGCGATCGCGCACAGGAACACGGTGCCCGCCGTCAGGATCGTCCGCGACAACGTCTCGTTCACGCTGCGGTTGATCAGGTCGAAATAGTTGAGGCGGCCACCGGTGAGTTTCCGGTTCTCGCGGATCCGGTCAAACACGACAATCGTGTCATTGATCGAATAACCAATCAACGTCAGCACCGCCGCCACCACCGGCATTGAGAACGTCCGGTGCGGCCACGGCCAGAGGCAGAACAACCCGACCGTCATCAGCACGTCGTGGATCAACGAGACAAGCGCACCCAGCCCATACGACAATTCCCCGAAGCGCAGGGCGATGTAGATCATGATGGCAACCAGCGACCACGCCACTGCCCACAGTGCCTGCCGAAGGAGCTCCTTCCCCACGACCGCCCCGACTTGTTCGTGGCTGAGGGTCTTGAATCGCGCCTGCGGATATTTGTCCTGCAGGAGTTTGACCACTTCGTCCGTCTTGCCCTCGGGCAATCGCAGTGACAGCGCGTCGCCGCCGCCGGTCATGTCGTGTTCGTACTGGATGTAGGCCTCTTCGAAATGGTTCTGCTCCAACGTGTGACGGATCTCGTCGGCATCGATGTGCTGGGCAAAGCCCAAGGTCACCGTGTCGCCGCCTCGGAAGTCAATTCCGTAGACCTCGCCAGCGCCAACGTCACCACCGCCCCGGTGGAAGAACATGGCCATGCCCCCGATGATCAGCGCCCAAGAAAGCGCAAACGCGATCTTCCACACCCCGAGGAAATTGACATGCGGCAGATGGCGGAACACGTGCTGCATCCGGAATGATTTCATCCAACCCTTCGCCACCAGCCAGTCAAAGATGAGCCGAGTCACGAACACGCCGGAGAACAGGTTGGCCAACAAACCGATGATGAGCGTGACGCCGAAACCCTTCACGGGACCGCTCCCCATCGAAACCAGGATGACGCCGGTGAGGATGGCCGTGAAGTGCGCATCGAAAATGACGCGAAACGCCCGCGAGTAGCCCGCCGCGATGGCCGCGCGTAACCCTTTGTTCGCGGCCAGTTCCTCACGCACGCGCTCGTAAATCAGCACGTTGGTGTCCACCGCCATTCCAATGGTCAACACCACGCCGGCGATGCCGGGCAACGTGAGCGTGAACTTGAACATCGCCAGGACGCCCACCGTGATCAGGATGTTCATGAGCAGCGCCGTGTCGGCGACCATGCCCGCCGCCAGATAGTACACGGCCATGAAAACAATCACTGCTCCCGCGCCGATCTCCGCCGCGCGAACACCACTGGCAATCGAGTCTTTGCCCAACGTCGGGTCCACGCTGCGCGTTTCCATCACGTGCACCGGCGCTTGAAGCGGGTTCTCGAGCACGCTGGCCAGCCGCTGCGCCTCGTCCAGTGGAAACCCGCCCTGACGGCTAATCTGGCAGCGGCCGCCGCTAATGGGTTCATTGATGCGCGGAGCCGTGTATAGTTCGCCATCGAGTATGATCGCCAACTGGCGTCCCACGTTTGCCGTCGTAATCCGCTCAAAAATCTTGGCCCCCTCGTCGTCGAATTCGATGCCAACCTGTGGCGCGCCCGTCATCGTGTCGTATTGTACGTAGGCGCGCCGAACGTATTTACCGGTCATCTCGGGCCGCACCTTCACGAAAAAGGTGTTGGTGATTTCGCGGCCTTCTTCATTCTCCTTGATGGTCATCTTCTGATAGCCCGGCGGCACCGTGAAACGGGGGTCGCTCAACGATTGGGAAACCAGCGTCGCGTTGTCGGGATGCGCCAACCGGAACTCCAGAAAGGCGGTCTTTTCGATTCGTCGTTTAGCTTCTTCGCGGTCGGTTTCCTTCAACCCCGGCAGTTCCACCAGAATCCGGTCTTCGCCGACGCGCTGGAGAAGCGGCTCCGCCACACCCAGTTGGTCGATGCGCTTGCGCAGTATCTCCATGGCCTGCTGCACGGCGGTGACCCGCCCCGCTGAGTCAATCTGC
>CAWJFL010000005.1:0-25891 GCA_963842185.1 uncultured Verrucomicrobiae bacterium | reverse complement strand
ACGAAGGTTCGAGCGATGGATGCGCTCGAAGCTTTGGGCGACGACGGCGCGGACGCCGAGCAGGCGCGTGCCTTTGGCGGCCCAGTCGCGGGAACTGCCGGTGCCGTATTCCTGCCCGGCAAACACGACGAGCGGGACGGCGGTTTCCTGGTATTTCATGGAGGCGTCGTAAATCGTGGTCGGCTGACCCTTGTATTTCGTCACGCCGCCTTCGACGCCGGGGAGCATGAGGTTTTTGATGCGCACGTTGGCGAACGTGCCGCGGGTCATCACGCGATCGTTGCCGCGGCGCGCGCCGTAGCTGTTGAAATCGGCGGGCTGGACGCCGTGCTCGATAAGGTATTTGCCGGCGGGCGAATCTTTCTTGATGCTGCCGGCGGGCGAAATGTGGTCAGTCGTCACCGAATCACCGAAAATGCCGAGCGCGGAGGCGCCGCGGATATCGCTGATCGAGCCGGGCGTCATGGAAAAGTTTTCGAAGAACGGCGGTTCCTGGATGTAGGTGCTCCTGGCGTCCCAGCGATACACACCGCCGACGGAGGAGGGGATTTCGTTCCACGCCGGGTTTTGCGCGGCGAAATCCTTGTACAACGCGCGGAAGATTTCCGGTTTGAGCGCGCTTTTCATCGCGTCGCGGATTTCCTGCATCGTCGGCCACAAATCGCGCAGATACACATCACGCCCGGCCTTGTCCTTGGCAATTGGTTCGGTCGTCAGATCGATATCAATGTGGCCGGCGAGCGCAAACGCGACGACCAGCGGCGGCGACATCAGGAAGTTGGCTTTGACGCTGGAATGGACGCGGGCCTCGAAGTTGCGGTTGCCGCTGAGCACGCTGGCGGCAACGAGATCGTTCTTCACCACGGCCTCTTCGATGGGCGCGGGGAGCGGGCCCGAGTTGCCGATGCAGGTCGTGCAACCGTAGCCGACGAGATTGAAGCCGAAGGCATCGAGATAGCGCTGCAGCCCGGTCTTCGCGAGGTAATCGCTGACTACGCGCGATCCCGGGGCGAGAGAGCTTTTGACGTACGCGGGAACCTGCAGCCCGCGTTCGACGGCTTTCTTCGCCAGCAGGCCGGCAGCCAACATGACGCTTGGGTTCGATGTGTTGGTGCAACTCGTGATGGCGGCGATGACGACCGAGCCGTGGCCGATCTGCCAATCGCCGTCCCGTGTCGGCACGGAGTTGTCAACCGTGTCGGGTGTGGGATGGTCCTCGCGCATCTCCGATTCGCTGGCCGATTCGCGGTCCGTCGCTTGTTCGCTCTCGTGCGGCTGCTCGACGGGTGTGGAGGAATCCAAATGTACGCTGACCCGCTTGCCCAACTCTTCACGGGGTTTGTTGTAGCCGTTTTCCGTGAGCGGCTTGGAGAAGAGTTCGGTGAACGTGCATTTCAGCTTCGGCAGCTCGATGCGGTCCTGCGGACGTTTCGGGCCGGCGACGCTGGGCTGCACGTCCCCGAGGTTGAGTTCGAGTTCGATGCTGTAATCGACCTCGCCCTTGCGCGGGATGTGGAACATGTTCTGCGCTTTGAAATAGTTGCCGAAGGCGACGACCTGCTCGTCGGTGCGGCCCGTCGCCCGCAGGTAATTCAGCGATTCGTCGTCGACGGGGAAGAAGCCCATCGTCGCGCCGTATTCGGGCGCCATGTTGGCGATGGTCGCGCGGTCGGCCACAGGCAACGAGGCCGCGCCTTCGCCGAAAAACTCGACAAATTTGCCAACGACCTTCGCTTTGCGCAGCATTTGCGTGACGTGCAGCGCGAGGTCGGTCGCGGTCACGCCTTCGCGGAGCGCGCCCGTCACGTGCACACCAACGACTTCGGGTGTGAGGAAATAGACCGGTTGGCCGAGCATGCCGGCTTCGGCCTCGATGCCACCCACGCCCCAACCGACGATGCCGAGCCCGTTGATCATCGTCGTGTGCGAATCGGTCCCGACCAGTGTGTCGGGGTAGTAAACGCCATTCGCGGACAGCACGCCCTTGGCGAGGTATTCCAGGTTCACCTGGTGCACGATGCCGATGCCCGGCGGGACGACCTTGAAGGTCTTGAACGCCTGCTGGCCCCATTTGAGAAGTTCGTAACGCTCGCGGTTGCGCTTGAACTCCATTTCGAGGTTCAGCTTCATGGCTTCGGCGTTGCCGAAGAAATCCACCTGCACGGAATGGTCGACGACGAGATCGACGGGCACGAGCGGCTCGACGATCTTCGGATCCTTCTTCAGCCGGGCGACCACCGACCGCATCGCGGCGAGATCGACCAGCAACGGCACACCCGTGAAATCCTGCAAGACGATGCGGGCGACAATGAACGGGATTTCCTCCTGCGCGGGCGATTTCGCGTTCCAGTTGGCCAGCGTGCGCACGTCGCGCTCGGTCACCTTTTTGCCGTCGACATTGCGCAACACCGATTCGAGCACGATGCGAATGCTGATCGGCAGCCGCGAAATCTTGCCGACGCCCGCCGCTTCCAGCGCGGGAAGGGAATAAAACTGTCCCTTGCGCCCCCCGCCAAGGTTGAACGTTTGCAGTGAATTAAAAAGATTATGTGCCGATGCCATGCCGCCTCATTATACGGCGCGATGCGTGTTAGGCAAGCAGGGGATAGTGTTGTGGCTCGGGTTGCGCTCTCTTATAGCGCCCAACACGACCAGATTGTGTAGCCACGCCGCTCCGTCGGCGTGTGTCGGAAGCCCAAAAGATTCAAAGACGGCGCGGCGACTGAGCGCCGCGGCTACAACAGACTTCGCGCAGCACTTCCAGATAACCCGCCATCGCCTCGCGAACGTTGACCTGCAATTCCTTCAGTGTGTCGCCCTGCGAGACACACCCGGGCAACGCCGGTACCTCCGCCCAGTACCCGCCCTTCTGTTCGCGATGCACCACCACCTTGTAGTTCATGGCTGTAGTCTAATGGAATCCCGCAGCAACTTCAACTCTGACGGTCCGTCCGCCGAATTGTTACATGCTGTGTTACTTCAGTTGCGCCAACGCGCCTTTGATCTTTTCGAAGTTGGGCAACTGACCGGGGTCGTCGCTGGATTCGGCGTAGCGGACGACGCCCTGCTTGTCGATGACGAACGCCGAGCGCTTGGGCACGCCGCCCATCCCGAGATTCTTTTGCGGCAGGAAACTGTCATAGGCGATGCCGTAGGCACTGGCGACCTTGTGCTCGTAATCGGAGAGCAACGGCACCGTGATCTTTTCCTTGTCGGCCCAAGCGCCCTGGGCGAACGGGTTGTCGCCGCTGATGCCGAGGACGTCGGCGTTGAGGCTGCTGTAGGCGCCCAGGCCCTGGCTGACTTCGCACATTTCCTTCGTGCACACGCCCGTGAACGCCATCGGGAAAAACAGCAGGACGGTGTTCTTCTTGCCGAAATTGCCGCTGAGCTTGATTTTCTTCGGGCCTTCCGCCGATTTCGTGGTCAGTTCAAAATCCGGTGCTTTGTCGCCAACTTTCAGTGCCATGTGTAGTCTCCTGGTTCGTGTTGATGAAATGGTGGACGATACAGGACTTGAACCTGTGGCCTCTTCCATGTCAAGGAAGCGCTCTAGCCAACTGAGCTAATCGTCCCCCGCAACCGCCCGCATAGTACAAGCCACCCGAAAAGGTGTCAACTGGCGTGGAAAAACCTTCGAGGGCTGGCCCTGCATTTGCTACAATCCTGGCTGACCGATGGACGTCCACTTCTACGAGGCGTTTGAGGAAGAAATCGTTGTGCTACGGCAGTATTTGCCCGCACATGTTCGCGCGCACTTCACATCGAACACGATCCAGGAAGCGGGCGACACGGAACCGCCCGCCGAACTCATCAGCATTCGCACGCAGTCGGTCATCCCGCCATCCTGGGCAGGGAAGGTGAGTGGCATCGTTTCGCGAACGACCGGGTACGATCATTTGGTCGGTTGCCGAATCCCCTGCGGTTATCTGCCGCACTACTGCAGCCACTCGGTGGCGGAACAGGCGCTCCTGCTGGTCATGGCGTTGCTGCGGAAACTGCCGGCGCAAATGGCGCAGTTTCCCGCGTTTCATCGGGACGGATTGACCGGAAGCGAGTGCGCGGGGAAAAAACTGTTGGTTGTTGGTGTTGGCAACATCGGCACGGAGATCGTGAAGATTGGACAGGCGCTCGGGATGCAAGTGCACGGCGTTGATATCGTGGAAAGGCACGCATCCATTTCCTACGTGACGCTGGAGGACGGGCTGGCCTGGGCGGACGTCATCATCTGCGCGATGAACCTGACGAAGGACAACGCGGGCTATTTTTCGTACGAGACACTCAAGCGAGCGAAGAAGGGCGTGGTATTCGTCAACATCGCCCGCGGCGAGTTCACGCCAACGGAGGACATGATGATGCTGCTCGACGAGGGACATCTCAGTGGGCTGGCACTCGATGTTTACGAGAACGAAAGCGCGCTGGCCGTGGCGCTGCGTTCGGGCAAGTCGGACTTCCCGTTGTTGGGACGGCCCAATGTGATTCTCACGCCGCACAACGCGTTCAACACCGCCGAGGCGGTCGACCGCAAAGCCAAGCAGACGGTCCTGCAAATCGAGTATTTCCTCGCGCACAAATGGTTTCTCTGGCCGGTGCCGTGAAGTCGCAGCCCGTCATCCGGCAGATTTCAGCAGCCGAAACGCGGCCATTGCGGCAGGCAATTCTGCGTCCTCATCAACGCGTGGAAGAGTTGGCTTATCCGGGCGACAACGCGCCGGACGCGGCACACTTGGGCGCATTTCTTGATGGCGAACTCATCGGGGTCGCGTCAGTGTACCACGAGCCGTCGCATGGCGAGGCAAACGAGGGAGCGTGGCGACTCCGTGGGATGGCCGTGGTCCCGCAATTACATCGAAAAGGAATTGGCAGCTTGTTGCTTCGCGCGTGCGTCGATCACGCGAGACGGCGTGGCGGCACGACGATGTGGTTCAACGCGCGAACGCCTGCGGTTCCCTTTTATCGAGCACACGGGTTCCAGGTCCGCGGCGAGGAGTTCATCTTGCCCGACATCGGCCCGCACTATTTCATGTGGCGCGAGATCAAGTAGCGTCGTGCCTGGTAGCTGCCAACCTGATTCGGCTCATTCCAGAATCTTACGAATCACCTTGTGGGACAGCTTGACGGTCGGGCGCATCCGTGGTACACGGGGATAATTCGCCGCCGAGATATTCGTCTTCGACAAGAACCAACGGATTTCACGCTCCACAATGCCCAAGTTTGCCCCAGCACCTCCCGTCGCGCCGGAAACCTGGCGAGCCTTGCTGCTTGCCGCTTCCGATTTCGCCGCACTCGAACCATGGGAGTTTGCTTGCGACTGCGATGCCGTTGGCTTGATAGACGCTGTGACCGGCGAGAAATGTATTGGCCTCGTTCTCGGCAACGCACGCGAGGTATTCGCCGCCGTTTTCTACCGGCGGATCGGGCTGCGCTGGATTCTGGCCATGTTCAGCGACGCGGTCGATCCCGAGGACATGGACAACGCCGAGGGCATCGACTGTCTCAAGGTCGAGTTTGTCCCCAAACGCGAGCTTTGGAAGGAGGACCTCGCTGTTTTGAAAGCTGCGGCGTTCAAACCCGCCGGTACAGGCTGTGTCTGGCCGCAATTCCGCTCGTCCGAACCCGGCTGGCATCCTTGGCACATTAATCAGGCCGAGGCCGACCAACTTCTGGCCGACGTGCCGCGTCTCACCGCGTTTTGCAGGCTGCTCCAGCAGAACCCCGACCTGTTCGATGGTCGGTCGCCCACCGAGATTCCCTTTTTGCCCGTCACCTTGCCGGGGCGTCCGCTCGCGCCACAAGACCTCGATTGGCAGCCACTCCTGCCACCGCCGCTGACTGGCTTTGAGCCGTTCCAACCCGCTGCCGATCAACTGGACAAACTCCGCGCGCTCAAACGCCAATCCGGTCTCGACTGCGAATTCGACTGCAGCCTGTTGCCTGGCGCTTCATTCATTGAGAACGGCCGCGCGTGTCTTGGCCGGATCAGCATGCTGGTGGAAAAGCAGCGCGGTCTGATCTTGGGCATGGAGGTACATGGCGGCTGGCTTACTCCCGGCGAAGCCGCCGGACGCGGCTTGACGCGGGCGCTTCTCCTGGCGAGGGCGCTGCCGGAAAGAATCTTCATCGGCGGCTCGCGCTTCCAACCAGTTCTGCAACCGCTCTGTGACGAGTTGCACGTCCAGCTCTGGCCCGCATCCTGCCTGCCGGCGTTGGATGAAGCCATGGCCGGTTTGAGCCAGCACATGCTCTCGCTGGGCAACCCGCGCCGGCGTTGAACTGGAAAGCCGAGTCCGACGAGACGCCGATGTTGTATTCGGCAATCAGCTTCTCGATTACGCGAAGAGAATCGCCGAACGCAAGTCGGATGGATAATTTTGGGATGGCTGATTGGGCGAAAGGTTGGTATCTTCCCCGCGATGAAGCCGGATATTCGATGGAAACAGCGGTTCGAGAATTACGAGAAAGCCTTGTCGCTTCTTCGTGAAGCGATGGCCGACATCGACAGTCTTTCGCAACTGGAAAAAGAGGGGGCGGTTCAAAGGTTTGAGTTCACGTTTGAACTGGCTTGGAAAACATTGAAGGATTATCTGGTGCATCAAGGTGTGGTTCTTGAACAAATCACCCCAAACATCGTAATCAAACAAGCATTTGCGGCCAAGATCATCCGGGATGGCCAGCTTTGGATTGACATGCTCCATTGGCGCAATCAGATGTCCCATACCTACGATGAGACGCGCGTTGACAAAGTCCTTCGCCAAATGGCTGAGCGTTTCCTGCCGGCGCTCGAAGAGCTTTGCGTTTTCCTCAAGGATCGGGGCGCGTCATGAATCAGTTTGGACTGGCGGATTCCGAGCAGGAACTGATACGTGAAGTCTTGCGCCGCCACGCCGAGGTGACCGAGGCGAGAATCTTTGGATCGCGCGCCAAGGGTGATTTTCAGCCCAATTCCGATGTGGATCTTGCGCTTTGGGGAAGGATTTCGCTGGCGACGCTCGTGGCGATTGCCGGTGAGTTGGACGAACTGCCGCTGCCCTATTTGTTCGACGTACAGGCGTACGACGCCATCCGCCACCACCCATTGCGCGAACACATTGATCGCGTTGGCCGGAGCTTTTACACACGGGCTGGCGCAGTGGCCCCCCAAAAGCGCTGACTGCCTCAGCATTGACTTTGGCGCTTGTACCTTCTATCTGTCATTCTGAGCGGAGCGATGCGGTTTCCTTGTAGCAAGTGATTGTTCGGCGCACCCTAAAGGGTGCGGCTGCGGGGCTGACAAAGAGTAATCCAACATGGAACGGAAGACATTAGATCAACGCGCGCAGATGACCGACCTGGAGCGGTTGCGGCATTCGGCGGCGCATGTGATGGCCACCGCGATCCTGCGGATCTGGCCGGAGGCGCAGTTTGCCGCCGGGCCGCCGGTCGAGGACGGGTTTTACTACGATTTGGAGATGCCGCACCGCATTTCGCCGGAAGATTTCCCGAAGATCGAAGAGGAGATGAAGAAGGAGATCAAGGCGAACAACGTCTTCGAGAAGGTCGTCGTCACCCGCGAACAGGCGTTCAAGGACGCGCAGAGCGGTCGGCTCGGCGGATTGAGCGAACGGCCGGGCAATCCGAGCAAGTTCAAGCTCGGCAACCTCGAAGCCATTCCCGAAGGCGAAGAGATCACGTATTTCAGGAACGGCGATTTTATTGATTTGTGCGCCGGGCCGCACGTGATGCGGACGGGGAACGTTGGCGCGTTCAAGCTGACCAGCGTTGCCAGCGCGTATTACAAGGGCGACGAGAAGAACCCGCAGTTGCAGCGCATTTACGGGACCGCGTTCAAGAACAAGACCCAGCTCGACGAGTATTTCAAGATGCTCGAAGAGGCGAAGAAACGCGACCATCGCAAGATCGGCGCGGAGATGGGCCTGTACGTGATCGACACCGAATTCGTCGGTCCCGGTTTGCCGCTGTGGCTGCCCAAGGGCACCGTGATCGTCGAGGAACTCGAAAAGCTCGCGAAAGAAACCGAATTCGCCGCCGGTTACGTCCGCGTCAAGACCCCGCATATTGCGAAAGAAGTGATGTACAAAACTTCCGGTCATTTGCCGTACTTACGCGGAGAGCATGTTCCCGCCGATGGAGATGTTGGAGGAAGAGGATAAATTGGTGCGTGAGAAGTTGGAGCGAGAACTGGCGAAGGCGAAGTCTGATCGAATCCAGTTTCAGCCGGCACCCGAGATTCAACACCGGATAAACACCATTGAGAAGGAAATTGGTTCGTTAAGCACCCGCTACTACCTCAAGGCGATGAATTGCCCGCATCATCACCGGATTTTTGCGGCGGAGCCGAGGAGCTATCGCGATTTGCCGTTGCGGCTGGCGGAATACGGGTGCTGCTACCGGTACGAGCAATCGGGCGAGCTGTTTGGGTTGATGCGCGTGCGGTCGCTGAACATGAACGACGCGCACATTTATTGCACGCCGGAGCAGTTCGCCGCGGAGTTCAACGCGGTCAATGAGATGTACATGAAGTATTTCAAGATGTTCGGGATCGAGAAGTATCAATTCCGATTCAGCACCCACAGCAAGGAAGGGCTCGGGAAGAAGTACGTCGATGAGCCGGAGTTGTGGGTCAAGACCGAAGACATGGTGCGCGAGGTCCTCAAGACCAACGGGCTCAATTTCGTCGAGGTGCCGAACGAAGCGGCGTTTTACGGGCCGAAGATCGACGTGCAGGTCTGGAGCGTCATCGGGCGCGAATTCACCCTGGCCACCAACCAGGTGGACTTCGCCGTGCCGAAACGGTTCGGCCTGATTTATCGCGACAAGGACAACACCGACAAGACGCCGCTGTGCATCCATCGCGCGCCGCTGGGCACGCACGAACGGTTCATCGGCTTCCTCATCGAACATTACGCGGGCAATTTCCCGCTCTGGCTCGCGCCCGAGCAGGTGCGCGTGCTGACCATCGGCGAGGATGCGGCGCTGGTGGACTACGCCAAGGGCATCGTCAACGAACTTCGCGCGCAACAGGTGCGGGCGGAGGGCGATTACAGCGCCGACAAGATCAACGGCAAAATCCAGAGCGCCGAGAAGGCGAAGGTCCACACCATGCTCGTCATCGGTCCGCGCGACATGCAAGCGGGCGCGGTCAGCGTCCGACTCCACGGCAAAGGCAACGTCGGCGCCAAGCCGAAGGCGGAAGTTGTGGCGGAGATTCTGGCGGCGATCAGAGAACGAAGGGCGTAGTTCGGTCTGCGGTCCGGCGTTTTGATGCCCTATTGGTTTGCTTTGGGGGATTGGTATTGTTCGTCGGTGACCTTTTCCATCCAGTCAACCACTTTGCCGTCGAGCTGTTCCTGAATGGCGATGTGGGTCATGGCCGTGGTTGGCGCGGCGCCGTGCCAATGCTTCTCGCCCGGCGGGAACCAGATCACATCGCCTGGCCGGATTTCCTCGATCGGGCCGCCCCAGCGTTGCGCTCGCCCGCAGCCAGCGGTGACGATCAGCGTCTGGCCCAGCGGATGGGTGTGCCAGGCGGTTCGCGCACCGGGCTCGAACGTGACGCTGGCGCCGGCCGCGCGTGCCGGAGCGTTTGGTTGGAACAGGGGATCAATGCGCACCGTGCCGGTAAACCAATCGGCCGGCCCTTTGTTGGAAGGTTGCGAGCCACTTCTTTTGATGTCCATATTTTAATTCCTTCTGTCGATTATAGCCGACGTTTGTCTCGTTTAGAACCCCTAATAAAACCGGTAGCCGCAGGCTTTAGCCTGCGTTGATTGTCTGATCTTCACGCACCCTAAAGGGTGCGGCTACGATGAAAGGGGCGTTTTGTTAGGCGCTTTTAGCGACCGGTCATTTGCTCCAGTTTTTCCGGATAGCGGGCGCCTTGCACCTTGATCTTGGAGGCGGCGGTTTCGATTTCACGAAGGTCGTCGGGTGTCAGTTCGACTGCAACTGCTCCGATGTTCTCGTCCAGGCGATTCAGCTTCGTTGTACCGGGGATTGGGACAATCCACGGCTTTTGGGCGAGCAGCCAGGCGAGCGCGATCTGAGCGACTGTCGCCTTCTTGCGTTTCCCGATCTTGCCGAGCAGATCGACCATGGCCTGATTTGCCTTGAGCGCCTCCGGCGTGAAGCGGGGCAGCGTGCTGCGGAAATCGGAGCTGTCGAACGTCGTTTTCTCGTTCGATCTTACCGGTGAGAAAGCCCTTGCCCAGAGGGCTGTAGGTGACGAAGCCGATTCCGAGTTCTTCGAGCGTCGGTATCACTTCCTTCTCGGGGGTTCTCGTCCACAGCGAGTATTCGCTCTGGAGGGCGGTAAGCGGCTGGACTTTGTGCGCGCGACGGATGGTTTGCACGCCGGCTTCCGAAAGGCCGAAATGCTTCACCTTGCCCTGTTGAATCAGTTCCTTCACCGCGCCCGCGACGTCTTCGATGGGCACGTTCGGGTCGACCCGGTGCTGATAGAGCAGATCGATCGTCGCGATCTTGAGCCGTTTGAGCGAGCCTTCGACAGCCTGCTTGATGTGCTCGGGCCGACTGTTCAGGCCCGCGGCACCGGGCCGGTTATCGGTGCCGCTGAGGTCGAACCCGAATTTGGTGGCGATGACCAGTTGCTTGCGGAACGGGGCGAGGGCTTCGCCCGCGAGTTCTTCGTTGGTGAACGGGCCATAGACCTCGGCGGTGTCGAAAAATGTGATACCGCGGTCCACGGCGGCGCGGAGCAGAGCGGTCATCTCTTTTTTATCTTTGGGCGGGCCATAGGAAAAACTCATCCCCATGCAGCCGAGTCCGACCGCCGACACTTCCAAATTACTCTTTCCAAGTCTGCGCTTTTGCATGTTGTGCACTCCTTTTCTTGAATTATAGACTGAGGCGAATTTACGTCAAATGGGCGTGGCTGTCGCACTCAATCTTGCTCGACCTGTTGTGATCTTGCTCGAAAAGCGCAGATTAAGGCGCCGGGGTAATTCGCCACGAGGCGTCAACGCTTGGGCCGAACGCATTGACTCAAACGTGCCACAGTATTGGGGTTAATCGGCAGGGCAATTATCATCGGTTGCCGCTACTTGCTCGGAGTGCGGGTGTGTGTTAACGTGACGGGCATGATTGCGATTCACAAGAAAATCGTCGTGGACGAGCGCGGCAAGCCGCAGTCCGTCCTGATTCCCTGGGAGGAGTTTTGTGAATTGAGCGAGGCGTTGGGGCTTGACCTCGACAAACGCGCCAAAGCCGACCTGCGTGCCACCCGGCGCGATCTGAAACGCCGCAAGACCACCGCGTTCCAACCGCTCTCGGAAATCTGATCTGATGGCCAAGCTGGTGGTTCACAGGCGTGCCGCCCGTTATCTCGAGCGCATGGACGCGCGCATCAAGGCGCAGTTGGTTGCCAAGTTGGAGGAATTGGCGAAAAACCCAGCAGCGATGCCCGGCGTGAAGCCAATGGCAGGAGAATGGGCGGGATTTTATCGGCTTCGCCATGGCAACTTGCGGGTCATCTATCTTCACGACCGCGCCAACGATACGATTGTCATCGCCCACGTCGGGCCGCGCGGCGATGTCTACAAGTAATCTTGCCATCGCCGCGTGGCGGCGGCAGCGCTGGCGGCGGCAGGCGCTTGGGGAGAGGCCGGTTTCGCGGCGGAAGAGTTGCGCGAAATGGCTGGGATTCGTGTAGCCGACGTCGGGGGCGATGTTGGTATCAACTGCTAACGAACGCAGGCTGAAGTTGCGACCTAGGATACGACGTGGTCGCGTGTCGTCGGACTCCGCTTGCGGCTACAACAGCTGCGGAAGGCGGCGGCAGCCGGGAGGCGGGTTGCGCCGGGCGGTGCCAAGGTCGTCGATTAAATCGATTATCTTTCAGCGATTATGTGTTGGATTCGGTTGGGCGATTGTGGTAGAGTCGGGGCGGCTCTTTGACATGGAAGATGGTCAATGGGAAATGGCTGATGGAGGAGGGCAGGGGATACCCCTCACCTTAATCCTTTGCGACCGAAGCACGGCGAGGTCGTGTCTCGAGGACTCGGCTCCCCCCAAGGGGCGAGGAGACGGGAAAGGGGCCGGACGGCAAAGCGGCGACTTGTCGCCGCGCTCCAGAGGGGAGGGGGCCGGCAAAAAAGTAAAAATTGCAAAACGAACCCAATTTTGCGCAGGCCGGCGTGGAAAAGTTGGGAAAACGAAGCCAAAAACGAACCCATTTTGGGGGTGGTGGGAGGGGCGGTTTGGGACGATTTTTGGTTAAAAAGAGGGTGTAATGGGTGGTCAGAGAGGGCCGTCAAAAAGACTATTGCAATGGATCGGGAAAAGCCGTACAAGAACAGGCCATTCGCGCCCGTCCTGATGGTGAGGTTGAAAGCGGAGTTGCCGGAGGGGTGGGGCGCACAGAAGCAGAAATTGTGAGTTCATGGAGTCAACATAGCTGACCCGAGCAGGGCCAACAGGAGATCGCAGCAATTCAACAATTTGTTCGCGTCAATCAGAAGATTCGCGCCCGCGAAGTGCGGGTGGTAGACTCAGACGGAAAACAACTCGGGGTCATCTCGATCAGCCAGGCGCTGTCGGCGGCGCAGCAGCAGGGGATGGACCTGGTGGAGGTGGCGCCGAACGCGACGCCGCCCGTATGCCGGATCGTCGATTTCGGGAAGTACAAGTACGAGCAGGAGAAGCGGGACCGCGAGGCGCGCAAGCACCAGCACGCGACGAAGCTCAAGGAGATCAAGATCCGGTTGAACATTGATCCGCATGATTATGTGACGAAGTGCAATCACATGCGGGATTTCCTGAGCGACGGGATGAAGGTGAAAGTGACGATGATGTTGCGGGGCCGCGAGAACGCGCATCCGGAGTTTGGGAACAAGATGATGGGGAAGATCATCGAGGATTTGACGGATTGCGGCCGGCCCGAAGTGATGCCGAAATTGATGGGACGGAGCATCACGATGATGATTTCTCCGTTTCGCGGCGCGGGGAAGAAGGCCGGGGAACAGCGCCCGAGCGCCGCAAGCGAAGACTAGGAATTTTCAGGAAGGAACGAGGACATGCCACGTTGGAAGTCAGCGAAGACGAAAAAGGCCGCGGCCAAGCGATTCAAGATCACGGCGACCGGCAAGGTGATGCGGTATGGCGCGGGCAAGCGGCATTTGCTCGGGCACAAGTCGTCGAAACACAAGCGGCGGCTCGGGCAGACCAAGGCCGTCAGCGACACGCACAAGCACCACATCACGGACGTGATGCCGTTCAGCCATCGCGGGTAACGAATTGTAAAAACCGTTAGAATCGATAAAATCGTTAGAAGGTAATTTCGACATGCCAAGAGCCACCAACGCACCAGCCAGCCAGCGCCGCCGCAAACGGATGATTTTAGCCGCGAAAGGTTATCGCGGTTGGCGCAGCACGAAGTTTCGGTACGCCAAGAACGCCGTCTGGCACGGCCTGACCTACAGTTTTGCGCACCGCAAGGACAAGAAGGCGGATTACCGCATGCTATGGAACCAGCGGATCAACGCCGCCTGCCGCGCGGAAGGCATGACCTATAGCAGGTTCATCGCGGCGCTCAAGAAGGCGAATATCGCGTTGGATCGCAAGAGCCTTGCCGATCTCGCGGTGAATGACGCGAAGGCATTTAGCGCCGTGTTGGCTGCGACGAAGTAGGCGGGCGCTTCACAACTTCTGTTGCTCGAACTCGAATGTCATCTGTCGAATTTTGAGGTAATGCCAGATGATACCGACGCTGGTAAATATTGCCGTGATAACGACTGCCCACACCCGTCCGTAGACAAAGAACAGAAACAGCCCTATCAAAGCGGCCATCTGGGAGATGGCGTAGCCAATAAAGAACTGCCGCAACAGTAGTGGAGCCACCAGATCCCAAGCGTTTGTTTTTGGGAGCCTAACAAAGCTGGCAACGTACCCAGCCGAAAGTACAGGAAACACGGTCGCGATTGCTACGCCAGTCAAGACTATGGCGCCAGCCCGAGGATGCGCTTCCCACGGCAGAGACTTTCCCTTCAGAATAATAGACTGCGCGAGGAGGCAGTAGCCGCCCTGAGCTGCAATGAGGTTGATGGTCTGGAAAAGCAGGGTCCTGCGGAGTTGTGCTGGCGACGCTGGAACCCTGGGTTTTGGAAGCGATAACGCGCGCATGAGTGAATCACTCGCTACAATTTTACCAGGTCCCGCTTGCGCAGGGTGAATCGGGCAATCTTCTCGTAGCCGCAGGTCCTTGCCAGAGTCACGGCCTTACCGAAATCGGCGCCGACGTCGTGGGGAACGTGGGCATCGCTGCCGAGGGTGATGGGAACGTTCAAGCGGCGGGCGATGCGGAGGAACGGCTCGCTCGGGTAGATTTCCTTGCATGGTTTGCGGAGGCCGGCGGTGCTGACTTCGATGGCCACATCGGAGGCCGCGACGGCGCGCAACGCGTCTTCGAACACGTTGGTGAAATCGGTCTTCGGGCGGAAGTTGAATTTTTTCGGCAGGTCGGGGTGGGAGAGAGAATCAAACAAGCGCGAGCGGGCGGCCTGCTTCCAGACATCGAAGTATTCGCGCCAGCGGGCGTCAACGTCCTCGGTCGCCCAATCTTTCGCGCTACCGTCGACGTTGAATTCGCCGAGGTAATGCACGCTGCCGAGAAAGAAGTCCCACGGGTACATGGCCGCGAGGTCCCGCACCCAGTTTTCGCACCCGGGAATGAAATCGACTTCCAGCCCGAGCTTGATCGGCAACTGCGGGAACTTCGCCTGGGTGTCACGCACCCAGCCGACGTAGGTTTCCAGGTCGGGCTTCTTCATGTGCCAGTCGGTTTCGCGGTCGGCCAACGGGGCGTGGTCCGAGCAGCCGATTTCGTCGAGGCCGCGCTCGACGGCGACCCGGGCGTAGTCGACAGGCCGGCCGGTGCCGTCGGTCAATTCGGTGTGCATATGGCAATCGATCAACACAGCGGGCGAAGTGTACTGGTTTCAGCGCCGGGCGCAAGGTTGGAAGAGACGCGGTCACCGGGTCGGGACGTCCGGACATGGCCGCGCCTCGCGACTTGTCGTGCGGGCGAGGTTTCGGTAGAGTGGGGCGTGATGAGGAAACTGTTGCTTCCCATTGCGTTGTTTTTGGCCGGCATTTTGGTATTGGTGTCGGCCGTATACTGGTACGATCACAAGTTCGGTTCGAACGGAGCGGCTCCACCAGCGGGCTATCGATGAGGCGATCATGGCAGGCATCAAGAAATTATTGCATACGCGGTATCGCGTGAACGATCTGGAGAAGACCGTGGCGTTTTACCGCGACGTGCTCGGGCTGCGCGAGACGGGCCGGCACAAATCGCCGCGGGGATCGGAACTGGTGTTTATGAAGGCGCCCGAGAGCGAGGAGGAAATCGAGCTGTGCTCGTATCCCGCCGCCGGACCGGTTCACGTGCAGGCCGATCTGACGCACCTGGCGTTTGAGGTGGACGATTTGGAAGCGTTCACCAAGCAATTGGAGAAGAAGGGTGTCAAACTGTCCGACGGGCCGACGAAGTCGGGCGGGGGCATGGTGTTTGCCTTCGTTGACGCGCCCGAAGGCTACGAAATCGAACTCATACAGCGGGCGCGAAAGAATGGTTAATGGCTGATGGTTCATGAACGACGCGGACTTTCCATATCAAGACCATGAACCATAAACCATCCTCCATGCCCGTGATTATCGCGCCGTCGATTCTGGCGGGGGACTTCGGCAATTTTGCGCGGGACGCGAAGCGGGCGGAAGAGGGTGGGGGAGACTGGCTGCATTGCGACGTGATGGATGGTCATTTTGTGGACAACATTACGTTCGGCCCGGACATGATCGCGGCGTTTCGCAAAGCGACAAAACTGCCGCTGGACGTGCATTTGATGATCGAGCGGCCGGACCTGTACGCCGAGCGATTTATCGATGCGGGCGCCAGCCATGTGATCGTGCACCTGGAAGCACACCATGACGTGGGCAAGACGCTGGCATTGATTCGGCGATGCGGGAAGGCCGCGGGGTTGGCGATCAACCCCGGCACGCCGGCGGAGGAAGCGATCCCGTTTCTCGGGCAGATCGATGAATTGCTGGTGATGACGGTGCACCCGGGATTTGGCGGCCAGGCATTCATGCCGGACATGCTGCCGAAAATCCGCGCGTTGCGGGCGGCGGCGAAACATTTGCCGATTCTTGTGGACGGCGGGGTCAACCCGGAGACGGGTCGGCAGTGTGTGGAGGCCGGCGCGAATGTGATGGTGGCCGGGCAATTCGTTATTTCGGCATAAGACGCTGGATTTGCGAGAGGCAATCACGGAACTGAGGAGACAATGCAACTGACCAAGATCAAATTCGGAACGGACGGATGGCGCGGCGTGATCGCCGATGATTTCACGTTTGAAAGTGTGCGCCGCGTGGCGCAGGCGACGGCTGATTATTGGAACTCGCTGGTGGGGACGAACAAGGCGGCGATTGTCGGGTACGACAACCGATTTCTGTCGGAGACCTACGCCAAACTCGTGTGCGAGGTGCTGGCGGCGAACGGAATCAAGGCGCTGTATCCGCCGTCAGCGAGTCCGACGCCGGCGGTGACGTTTGCCGTCCGGGACCGCAAGCTGTGCGGCGCGGTGATGATCACCGCGAGCCACAATCCTCCTCAGTTTAATGGCTACAAGCTCAAGGCGCACTATGCCGGGCCCGCCGATCCCGAGATTTGCGCGCAAGTGGAGGCGCGGGTGGACCGGTCGCTGCTGCGGACGATCAACTTCGACGACGGGCTGAAGGGCGGCACCATTGAAATCTATGATCCGCAGCCGGCGCACGTAGCGGCGGTGAAACAAATTGTCGATTTGAAGAAGATTCGCGCCGCGAAGTTGCCGGTGGTGGCGGATTCGATGTACGGGTGCGGCGGACATCTTCTGGAGTCGCTCCTGGAGAAGTCGGCCTGCAAGGTGCAGACGATCCGGGGCGAACGCGATGCGTTGTTTGGCGGGATCAGCCCGGAGCCGATTGGCAAGAACCTCGGTGCGCTGTGCGATGCGGTGAAGAAGTCGCGCGCGCAAATTGGGGTGGCGACCGACGGCGATGCGGACCGGCTGGGGATCGTGGACGACAAGGGCAAGTACGTGTCCATCCAATTGGTGTTCTCGATGCTGCTGCTGCACCTGCTGCGTCATCGCGGACAGAAGACGGGGTTGGTGGTGAAATCGGCGAACAGCACGGTGTTGATCGATCGCATTTGCCGGGCGAACGGCTTGAAGCTGGCCGAGGTGCCGGTCGGGTTCAAATACATTTGCGAGAAGATGCGCGAGACGGATGTGTTGATCGGCGGGGAAGAGAGCGGCGGGATCGGATTCCAGGGGCATATCCCCGAGCGCGACGGGATCCTGGCCAACCTGATGTTGCTGGAGATGTTGACGGTGACAGGGAAGCGGCTGAGTGAGATTGCGCGGGAGTTGCAGAAGGAATTCGGCGCGAGCTTCTATGACCGCATCGACATGCATTTCCCGATGGAGAAGCGCGAGAAATTCATCGCGACGCTGCGGAGCGAGCCGCCGAAGCAGTTACTGGGCGTGCCGGTGGCGCAGATGAAGGATTACGACGGCGTGAAGTACATTTGCAGGGACGATTCCTGGTTGATGTTCCGCACATCCGGCACCGAGCCGATTATTCGCATTTACAGCGAGGCTTCCACGGACGCCCGGGTGAAGAAGTTGCTCGACCACGGCCGGGCGCTGGCGCTGAAGATCGCGAAGGACTAGAGCTGTCGAAGGCGGGCCTACTCGTTCGCTGAAGCTTCGGCGCGTGTCGTCGGACTCGGTTGACGACGCTCACGCCCGTTCGCGTCGCCCTTCGGGTGCCGCAACGACACGGCCTCGTCTTAGCGCTACCCTCGCGCTTCGGCTCACTGGCGAGCGTGCAGTCGCGCGATCGCGTTCTGCGCCTGAGTGTAATCGGGCTTGATCCGCAGGGCCTGCTCGTACTGTACAATGGCTTCCGGTATCCTGCCTGTCCGCGCCAAGGCAATCCCCAGATCGTAGTGGGCTTCGGCGAAATCGGGGTTGATCCGCAGGGCCTGCTGGTAGTGGGCGATGGCTTCCTCGAACTTACCCGTTTGCGCCAACGCGACCCCCAGGTTGTTGTGTGCGTCGCCGTAATCGGGGTCGATTCGTAGCGCCTGCTCGTAGTGGCTGATGGCATCCTCAATCCTGCCGGCTTGCACCAAGGCGACCCCCAGATTGTAGTGGGCCTCGGCGAGATCGGGCTCGATTCGCAACGCACGCTCCAGATGTTCGATCGCTTCCGGTATCCGGCCCGACTGCGCCAGGTCGATTCCGAGGTTGTTGTGCGCCTCGGCGAGATCGGGCTCGATCCGGAGCGCGTCTTCCAATTGCCCGATCGCTTCCGGTATTCTGCCCACCCGCGCCAAGGCGATCCCCAGATTGTAGTGGGCCCTGAGAAGATCGGGCTTGATCCGCAATGCCTCTTCGTACTGTACGATGGCTTCCTCGATCTCACCCGTCTGCGCCAAGGCGACGCCCAGATTGGAGTGCGCCAACCAATTGTCCCGGGTGACATCGATGGCATGCTGAAACAGTGTCTCCGAGTCCTTCCAGTACTGGACCTGAACTCTGGACAGCACCGCGCAAACTGCAAGCAGTGCCGCCGCCGCGTCGCAGGTGATCATTTTCAGATCCCACCGGTCCATCACGCGGGGTGGCACGCTCCAGCACAGCATGATGGTCAACCCAATCAACGGCAGATACATGTACCGGTCCGCCATGGACTGGACCCCAACCTGCACCAATCCAATCGCCGGCAAGAGCACCCCCAAAAACCAGAACCACCCCACAGCCAGATGCGGATCACGCCGCACCCTGCGAATCACCGTGGCCGACACCGCAGCCAAAATCGCCCCCGCCACGATCACCGCCCCCGGCGGCCACACCCGATACGGATAAAAAACAGCCAGTCCACTCGGCCACACGGCCTTCTCGATGTACCACACATACGATACGATTGCGTTGGCCATCCGCAGCCCGAACGGCAGCCGCTCCAACGAACTGATCGATCCGCCGCTGTGCTGCGCCCAAGTTGTCACGCCACACGACACCGCCGCCAGCGCAAACAACGGAACCTTCTCCCAGACCAACTCGCCGAAGCGCAACGGAGCGTTGTTACCGACAACTGACCGCCTCCAGCGCGTCCGCCCCAACGGCCAATAATCCAGCAGCAGCAGCACAAACGGCAGCGTCACCACCGTCGGTTTCGCCATCAATCCCATCGCGCACCACCCAACCACCGCCGCATACCGCCCCCACGTCGGCCGCTCCACATACCGCACGTATCCCCCCATTGCCAACATCCAGAACAACCCGCTCAACACATCCTTCCGCTCCGTCACCCACGCCACCGACTCCACGTGCAACGGATGCACGCCGAACACCGCCGCCACCCAAGCGCTCCGCCACGTTGCCCCCGTCATCCGCCGCAATACCAAGAACAGCAGCACCGTACTCGCTGTGTGCAACATCACATTCACGACGTGGTACCCGCCCGCATTCATCCCGAAGCATTGGTAGTCCAACGCGAGCGACAGCCACGTCAGTGGCAACCAGTACGCTGCGTAAACCGAGGTGAAGGCCCACATCACGCGCGGAACAGTCAATTCCCCACGCACATGCGGGTTGGCGGTCACATACTGGTCGTCATCGTAGTTGAGGAACCCGGCGTGCCGCACCGGCCAGTACACCGCTGTAATCAATACCGCCAGACATGCGCAGATCAGGATGGCCTGTTGCCGTTGGCGGGATGTACTCATTAGGTCGGCTGGGGTCTTCTCGCTCACGATGCCAGTCTACCGCCAGTGAAAGCCTGTTGGCAATCCACCCTGACGGCTGATTGACAGTACTCACTCCCGTTCCTACTGCCCTTCGGGTGCCGCCGGAATATGGAGGATTTCGGCGCCGGCGGGGGTTATGGGACTACGTCTACTGGGCGGGCTGCGGCGCGTCGGCGATGGGCTTGGGTTCTTCGCGGCTCAATTCATCGGCCAGTTGCTCGGCTTTCGCCGGGTCGAGACGCTTCATTTCACGCGCGGCCTCGCCCGCCATCTCGGTCTCGTGCAAGGTGAGGTAGGTCTTGACCAGACCGCCCCATCCTTCGGCGTAATCGGGCCGGAACTTGACGGCCTGCTGGAAGAAGACAGCCGCCTCGTCGTTGCTGCCCTGTCGGTTGGAGACGACGCCGAGATTGAACCACGCCTCGGCGAAATTGGGCTGGTATTTGAGGGCCCGCCGAAAGGATTTCACGGCATCCTCAAATTTGGCCTGGCTGGCATAGGCCACGCCGAGATTGAAATGGGCGTCGGCATAATCGGGCTTCAACTGAATCGCCATCTGGTAGGCCGAAATGGCGTCCGCCTCATGCCCGAGCCGGGCTTGCACGCCGCCCAGGTTGCTCCACACTTGAGCGTCCTTCGGGGTGAATTTGATCAATTGTTCGAACACGCCGATGGCCTCGGTAAGTTTCCCCGATTCCGTGTAGGCCCAGCCGAGATTGTTCCAGGCATCGACATAATCCGGCTTCAGTTTGATTGACTGCTGAAACGACGCGGCTGCGTCGGCGAAGAAATGCATTTTCCCGTAGGCCACGCCCAGAATGTAGTGCGCCAGACTGCTGTCCGGATAATCGCTGACCAGTTGCTTCGCATTCTTGAGCAATCCCGCATAGTCCTTGGCGTCCTCAGCCGTTTCTGCGGCTGCATAATCAGGGTCCGTGTAGATATACCCCTCGGCGCCGTGCGCATACCTCTGCAACGGCCCCCGCATACTAAACGGCCATTGGTCGAACCACCATGCCGCCAAGCTGCCGCCCACCGCGATCAACAACACCACGCCCACAGGAACAAAAACTCCTCTTCGCTTTCGTTTGGATGGCTGGCCCAGCGGCTTCGCCGACGGTGTTTCCTGGTGAAATGTCAGGGTGGCCTCGGGTTCCGTGCTCGGGCCCACCTTGACCGGCTCCTCCCACAACATTTCCTTCGGCGGCGTGCCGAGCATGTTCGTGGGGATCTCATTGCCGGCGAGCGCGTCGGCAAATTCGGGGAAGTCCGACAACCGCTTCCAGTGGCCCCGCGACTCCGCCGGCACCCACGTGTGGGCATTCGCGAATCCCTGCAAAATCCACCGGCGCACACTCGCGGCATCCACCGGCCCATACGTCCGACCATCCGCGCCGACAATTTTGAACTGCCGATCGGGAACGGGCGTCGGGGGGATTGCCCGCGAACGTCCCAATGGGAGAACCGTCGGGGGCGATTCGGTCCGCGGTTCCGACGCGGCGCCCTCCACTTCTTCATACCGCATCTCAACTTCCCCAAACCGCAGCACGTCCCCATGGCGCAGCACGGCTCCTGTCGTCCGCTCGCCGTTGAGATACGTGCCGTTCGTGGAAATCAGATCGCGGACTTTGAAGTGGTCGCCGATACGGACCAGGAGCGCATGATGAGAGGAAACGGTGCTGTGACTGATACAAATGACATTCGAGTCGTCGCGTCCGATATTGACGCGTTCCCGCGTCAGATCAAACGCGCGACCTGATCCATTGCCGGAGACAAACAGCAGTCTGGCTCGGGCACTCGTCGTCTCGGCGCCAACCATCACGGCCACCCTAATTCCACAACCCAGTCTGCCCTGTGCGCGGTCATTTTGCAAGCTGCGAGCGCTCGTGCCCGACACTTTTAATCCGGTGGCAGATTCCGCAATGCCGGCGGCTCTCCCACGGCCTTTCCACCTGCCTTCCACGAAGTTCGCCGACTACAGCCCGTCGCATCGCGGCAACAAGAACCGGAGCACCGTTATCGAGGAAAGCGGCAGGGTGGAGCCTGTATTTCTTGACTTTCACGGCACCAGGGTGTTTACTTTAAGCTGATACTTTTTCACGCGTTCGATAACCATACAAAGGGAAGATTCAGGCCCGGGGCATTCCAATGAACAAATCGCTTTCAGCCAGATTTGTCGCCATGTTAGTGAAACTTTTCACAAGCAGCGTTGTTTCTGGCTTCCTAGCGTTCTGGGTGGCCGGCGGGATTCCGTCCGTCGCCTCCGCAGGCACGAGAACGATCCGAGTTGTAGCGTACAACATTGACTCCGACCAGGGCCAAAACGGTTCTCAGTATACCCTTCCGCAACCAGGGTTGATTGCGCCCTCCAGCGGCGGGAGCGTGACGAACGGCGGCGTGCTCGAAGGGATTGGCGAGGAGAACGTGGCCGGCGATCCGGCCCAGCCGATCGACATTCTCGCCCTCGAAGAAACGACCAGCAACCCGGCAACCGTTCAACCGATCGTGGACGGTTTGAATGCTTTCTATGGATCTCGTAACATCCCCGCCGGCTATGCGATGAGCCCTTACCAGGCCACGGAAGAAAGTGGCGACCCCACCACCGGAAATGGCCCGAACGCGATGGTTTACAATACTAACACATTGCAACTGGTCGCCTCGGTCGGCATCGGCTCGCCCTCCGGATCGGGGAATGGGGAATATCGTCAGGTGGTGCGCTACGAGTTTGCGCCGGCCAGCGCTCCGCCGATGGCCAATAACGTTTTTTACGTTTATGTCAGCCACTACAAAGCGGACTCCGGCAGCCCCAACACGACCTACCGCAATGGCGAGGCCCAGATCATCCGCGCTGACTCGGCAACATTGCCGAGTAACGCTCGAATTCTTTACGTAGGCGATTACAATTGCACGGCCAGCACGGAACCCATGTATCAAACGCTTACCGCCGCGGGGGCGAATCAAGCCTTCGATCCCCTGAATCCATCCGATTTGTACAACATAACCTGGGGTTCATCCACTCTGACAGCGCTCACCGAATCGGCGACGAGTCTGAGCGCGCGGTTCGATTATCAGATGATGACGAGCAATGTCTTTTCCGGCGTGGCGGGCGGCGGGCTGGCGTACGTTCCGGGGACGTACCACGCGTTCGCCAACAATGGCACGACTCCCAACCGCGGCAACGTCGATTCCGGTTCCGATACGGCGCTCAACAACGATCTGACAACGAATGTGACGGGGATCACCGCAGCCCAGCTCTACCAGTATCTCACCACCGACACCGATCACCTGCCCATCGTGGCCGATTACATCATCCCGGCCCCCACCGTCTTCGTCATCGTGATGGAGAACGAAAACTGGGCGTCGATCAGCGGTAACGCGGCCGCGCCGTACATCAACAACACCCTGCTGCCGATGGCCGCGCATGCCGAACAGTATTACAACCCCCCCGGCAACCATCCCAGCCTGCCGAACTACCTGTGGCTGGAGGCAGGGACGAACTTTGGCATCACGGCGGATGAAGATCCTTCGGTTGCCAGTCAGACCACGACCAATCACCTGGTCACGCTGTTCGAGAACGCCAATATTTCGTGGACGTCCTATCAGGAAGACATCACCGGCGCCGTCTGCCCGCTCACGGCCACCAACCAGTACGTGCCCGAACACAACCCGATGGTGTACTTCGACGATGTCACGAATACGAACACCGCCAACTCCGCCTATTGCATCGCCAATGTGCGACCGTTTGCCCAGCTGGCGGGCGACCTGCAAAGCAATGTGGTCACGCGCTACAACTTCATCACCCCAAACCTCTGCGACGACATGAACGGCGACACGGGGTGCCTGACCGGCAATGCACTGATAACGCAAGGTGACACGTGGCTCTCTAACACCGTGTCGACCATCCTGAGTTCCCAAGCCTACAGCAACAACGGCGTTATCTTCATCACTTGGGATCAAGGGCAGGGTGGCGACGGCCCGATTGGCATGATCGTCCTTTCACCTCTGGCCAAGGCAGGCTATTCCAACACCATCTACTACACGCACAGCTCCACTCTGCTGACGCTGCAGGAACTCTTCAACGTCGGGCCGTTGCTTGGCGATGCCGCGAATGCTACCGACCTGAACGATTTGTTCATCTACGGGCCACAACTGGCGGTCAGCCCGCCGTCAGGATTTTCCTCCAGCGGGGGAGCGGGCGGGCCGTTTAGTCCCTCCAGCCAGACGTACACGCTCAGCAACACGGGCGGTGTGGCGATGGTCTGGTCGGCGACCAACTCCACCACATGGCTGACGCTCTCCGCCACCAACGGCTCGCTGGCGGCAGGCGGTAGCACGAACATCGTCGTTTCCATCAACGCTAACAGTCTGTCCGTCGGTTCTTACTCGGACACGGTTGTGTTTGCCACGTCCAACGGCTCCGGTAGCGCGGCGGAACCCGTGAGCCTGACCGTAAGCGCTGCGTTCGGCCTGCTGACCGTCACGCCGTCGTCGGGATTTGTTTCGGGAGGGCCACCGGGCGGGCCGGTCAGCCCGATCAGCCAAACCTACACATTGAGCAACATTGGAGGGGTAGCCTTGGACTGGACGGCGACCAACTCCACCACATGGCTGTCGCTCTCCGCCACCAGCGGGACGCTGGCAGCGGGTGCCAGCACGAACGTCACCGCCACCATTAGCACCAATGTCGACACCTTTGTGCCCGGTGGCTACTCGGACACGATTGGATTCACCAACACTCCGAGCGGTGCCGGCAATACGACCCGCGCGGTCAGCCTCAGTGTCGGCGTCGGCAACTTCGGATTCTTCAGCGACTTCAGCACGTTTGCCTCCGGCAACCTTGTCGGCCAGCAGGGCTGGACTCAGGTCAGTACGTACACCGGTTCACCATTGCAGATCAGCGGGGGCCAGGCGGGATTTACCGGCGGGCTGACCGCCAACGACCAAACGGTATACAAGGGCTTCACACTGACCAACGAGACCGTGTTCTATGGCCTGACGCTGATCGTGACCAACGCGCCAAACACCAACGCCGTCCCGTACTTCGCGACGCTGTATAACACCACCAACGGCACAGGAACGGCATTCTATCGTTTGGCCGCGGAGTCACCCGACCCGGCCAAGACGAACTATGTGCTCGGCGTGCGCGTCTCGCTGTCGGGGAGCGACCCCTACACGTTCGGCGTCACGGGCCTGAGCTACGGGACCCAGTACCGCGTGATCGTCGAGGCGGCCGGCACCAGTGCGATTCTGTACGTCAATCCGACCAGCGGCAATCTCGGAGCGCAGACGCCGTACACGCAGAATAGCTACTCGTCCGGCTCCTCAGTGGGTTCATTCGCGATCTCACAACTGGATAGCGGCACGATCCCCAGCGCCGGGGGCACGATCGGCAAGGTCGTCGTCGACGACAACTTCGGGACTGTGTTCACAGATTTGGTCGGCGTCCTGCCGCCGATGGCCAGTTTCACCGCCAGTCCGACCAGCGGGCCGGCGCCACTGAGCGTGAGCTTCACGGACCAGTCGTCCGGTCCACCCACGAGTTGGAGTTGGACGTTTGGTGACGGCGGTGCGTCAACGGTCCAGAGCCCGACCTACGTATACGCGTCGACGGGAACCTACACAGCGACGTTGGTTGTCTCCAGTGCTGGCGGAGCCAGCACCAATACGGCAACGGCGACGATTAGCGTCTACGACCCGTTCACGCAGTGGCAGCAGAGCTACGGCCTCAGCAACAACTGCGCGTTATGTGGTCCGAACGCCTCCTACACGGGCGACGGAATGAGCAACACCAACAAGTTCATGGCGGGCTTCAGTCCCACCAGCGCTGGGGCGTACCTACACATTATCAGCATCGCCCAGCAGTTGGTGTCGGGGAACACGAACGTCGTGGTGACATATCTTGGCGCCAACGGGGACAACAGCTACGTGCCGGGGATTGCGTCACGGACCAACGTGTTGGATTACATGACCGGCACCGCCAACGGCAACTACGCGAGTGGCGGTTGGCAGGACACGGGCCAGACCAAAACTCTCAGTGGCGGAAACGGGTCCGGCACCGTCACCAGCATGACGGACTCGAAC
>CAWJFL010000004.1:0-4398 GCA_963842185.1 uncultured Verrucomicrobiae bacterium | reverse complement strand
CAGGAGCCTTTACATCTCCTTCACCCGGATGATGCTCCTGACGGTCAAACCGCCACTCATCGACACTACGAGACGCGAACGGGCTACAACTCGTTACGAGAGGCTGCGCTCTCGTGCTCTGGCAACCAATGGCAACGAGTCCCTCCGCTGGATGATTTGCGAACCTTGCCGTTTCAACTTCCGAGGGTTGACAACCATTCAGCCAATTACAACTGGGGGCGACGCAATCGCAGACCGCCGAGGACTGCTCCGATGCCCAGCGCCACCATCGCCCATGTCGCAGGCTCGGGAACCTGAATGGTTACGAAACTTGAGCCGGTCAGTCCCGAGGCAAAGACTGTGCCTACGCCTGACGAATTGACCTTCTCGATGAAGGCGTTGCCAACGGTTGCGTTGGCGTAGTTGCCCACGTACAGGTTGCCCGCGCTGTCGAAAGCCAAGCCTATCGGATCATTCAGCCCCGAACTGACAAAGACCGTTCCGACTCCGCTCGAATTGAACTTCTCGATGGTGTTGTTACCGGAGTTGGCCACGTAGAGGTTGCCCGCGCTGTCGAAAGCTATACCCACCGGCGCGTCCAGCCCCGAACTGGCAAAGACCGTGCCTCCGCCTGTAGAGTTGAACTCCTCGATGGTGTTGTTACCGGAGTTGGCCGCGTAGAGGTTGCCCGCGCTGTCAAAGGCCAAGCCCTCCGTGTCGTTCAGCCCCGAGGCAAAGAGCGTGCCCCCGCCTGACGAATTGAACTTCTCGATGAAGCCGTGGCCAGGGAGATTATTTTGCCCCCCATTGGCCACGTACAGGTTGCCCGCGCTGTCGAAGGCCAGCCCGTTCGGGTCATTCGCCAGATTAAAACCGGCAAAGTACGTGCGCACGCCTGAAGAGTTGAGCTTGTCGATTTCGTTGTTGGTGGCCAAGTACAGGTTGCCCCCACTGCCAAAGGCCAGTCCAGTTGGGTTCACCAGTCCTGAGGCAACAAAGACCGTTCTGACTCCGCTCGAATTGAACTCATCAATGGTGTTTGTATTCGCCGCGTTAGACACGAAGAGGTTCTGGGCTCGGCTGGTTACCGGAGCGGCAAGCAACAGCAAGCTCAGTGCAACCGAGGCGGTGCTGACTGCAAGCGTTGTCTTCACACCTTGGACTCCGATCCTGATTCTACAAACGGGATGACAGGAGTGAGTATGGGCAGGAACGACCAGACGCGCAAGCCAAATAACCTCGGGTGCGCACACCACTCCCGTCTCGTCGCGGCTCTCCGATTCCACCGTCTCGCCAACGGCATCACACTCCGCCGAAGAAATTCTCGCCATCTTTCGTTCCGCGTCTTAAGCTCTGCCCTCATGGCATCCGCTCCCGAAATCATCGGCGACGCTGTCGAACAAGCGTTGCGCTCAGTCGTGGGTCCCGACCACGCGGGACCGGCGCTGATTCGACCGTGCGCCGACCCGAAATTCGGAGATTACCAGGCCAACGGCATCATGGCCGTCGCGAAGCGTCTCGGCCAGAACCCACGCGCGCTGGCGGACAAGGTCATCGCGCAACTTCAGGTGTCCGAGGTCAGCGAACCGCCGACGGTTGCTGGCGCCGGCTTCATCAACTTCCGGTTGAAACCATCGTTCGTCACCGGGCAAATCATGGCCGCGGCAAAAGACGAACGTCTCGGCGTGCCGGCTGTGGCAAAGCCGAAAACAGTCGTGATTGATTTCAGTTCACCGAATGTGGCGAAACCGATGCACGTTGGCCATATTCGCTCGACCATTATTGGCGATTGTCTCGCGCGCGTGATGCGGTTCCTCGGCCACCGCGTCATTACCGACAACCACATTGGCGACTGGGGCACGCAGTTCGGCATGCTCATTCTCGGCTGGAAACAGTTTCGGGATGATGCGGCGTTGAAGACGGATCCCATTGCCGAACTGGAACGGCTCTACAAGTACGTCAACAGCCGAGAGGAGTTGCGCGACGAAGCAAAGGCCGAGTTGGTGAAATTGCAGCGGAGCGACAAGGAGAACGAGGAGATTTACAGGACGATCAACCTTCTTTCGATGCGGGAGTTCGATAACACGTACCACCGCCTCGGTGTGAAGTTCGATTACACTCGTGGCGAGAGTTTCTACAATCCCATGTTGGCCGGTGTCGTCGATGAACTGCGACGGGCTGGAATTGCTCGGGAAAGCGAGCGTGCTCTCTGCATCTTCTTCGAGGAAAATCCCGAATTGAAGAACACCGCGCCGTTGATTATTCAGAAAGCCGACGGAGCGTTTTTGTATGGCACGACCGATATGGCGACGTTGAAGTCCCGAATCGCCGAATGGCACCCGGATGAGATCGTTTATGTGACGGACGCGCGGCAGCAGTTGCATTTCAAACAGGTTTTCGCCGCCGCCCGGAAATGGCTGAAGGATGTTCCCGACCTGCGCCATGTCTATTTCGGCTCGATCCTTGGCGAAGACGGCAAGCCGCTCAAGACCCGCGAGGGCGCGCCGGTGAAACTCACCCAACTGCTCGACGAAGCGGAAGAACGGGCGTTGGCGGTGGTGACGGAAAAGAATCCGGAATTACCCGCCGAAACCCGTAAAGAAGTCGCCCGGGCTGTCGGTATCGGGGCCATCAAATATGCCGACCTGTCGCAGAACCGGACGACCGACTATGTGTTCAGTTGGTCGAAGATGCTGGCGATGACCGGCAATACCGCTCCCTACATGCAGTATGCGTATGTTCGCGTGCAAAGCATCTTCCGCAAGGCCGGCGCAGCGAAGACCCATGCGACGCCGATCACGCTCGAACACGCCGCGGAATTGGATTTAGCCAAGCACATCCTGCGATTTCCGGAGACGCTGCACGCGGTCGCCGAGGATGACAAACCGAATTGGCTCACGAGTTATCTCTACGACCTCTCGAACAAGTTCAGCACGTTCTACGAGAACTGTCCCGTGTTGCAGTCCGAAGAACCGACGCGTTCCTCGCGGCTCCTGCTCTGTCGGCTGACCGCGGATGTTATCAAACACGGCCTGAATCTTTTGGGCATCGACGTCATCGAACAGATGTAGGCGCTGCCCATATGACGAGAACACAAATGTGGGTATCCGGCGGGGGTGCTGCAATTGCGATTGTGGTGGTCGTCATGTTGGCTGGAGATGTATTCGAATTCGAGTATCCATATTACTTTCTGTTGCGACAGGTGGCGAATGCGCGCTCCTCAGATGGTGTGCCCGTCAGGCAGATAGTTGAAGAAGCGCTTCCACAATCCGGCAAGCTTCACTGGCACACCGACAGTTACATCAAGCAGGCGTTTGGCGCAGACAGTCCACTTGTTCTGGTTAAGCTTTCACTTGCCGCACGATCGAATGCGTATTATTTCGCGTTTAATACGCGAACAAAACAGTTGGCACCCGCCACAAGTGAGGCTGCTACCGTCTTCCAACGATTGATGCCGAATGGAGGAGGTCTCCTACGACCAACGAAAGTCTTCTTTGGTGATGGAACCGTGCTTTATCTTCCTGATACCTGGCTGCGTGAAGCAAACGAGCCGACCAATACCAGACGCGACAGTAGCCACGACAACAACTAATTCCGAACGCAGTTTCCTTTCTTTGAAAAGATGCGCGTTTCGAATGGCACTCGACAGGTTGGTCGATTGCGATTAAGGTTGGCAATGGCAACGGCACAGACGACACATTTTCCGGAGGAGTGACAGCTTATGGCGAGCGGCATTGAAACCCTTCATGTATCGGACGAGGTCCAGTTCGGCAGGGACTGCGAAGCGACGCAAATTCCCAGTGGCGCGCGGATCGTGGTGCCCAAGGGCACGCCCGCGTATGTGGGCCAGACACTCGGCGGCAACGTCACGCTACAAGTGTCCACACTCGGTCTCGTGCAGGTGGCGGGACGCAATCTGGACGCATTGCTCAAGGATGGAGTGCCCGTCGCCGCGCCGGCGGCCGGTTCGTCCGCCGCCGATCAGAAGCCCGCAGGGCCAGCCGACGAAAAGGCGCTGTGGGAAGCGATGAAACAGTGTTACGACCCCGAGATTCCCTGCAACGTTGTCGACCTCGGCTTGATCTACGACGTCAAGTCATCGGCCCTTCCCTCGTCGCGAAGCCGGGTGGATGTGAAGATGACGCTCACAGCGATGGGCTGCGGCATGGGCCCGGCCATTGCCGCGCAAGTGCGGGATCGTTTGCTGGACGTGCCAGGCGTCGAAGAAGCCAACGTCGATATCGTGTGGGACCCGCCCTGGAACCAGAGCATGATTACGGACGAAGGCAAGAAGCGGCTCGGGCTTTGGTAAGTCGCTCGGCTTGCAAATAAGAGCGGGGCCGAGTGGCGAGATTCCTCGACAACCCGCCTTCGCCAAGGCCAGGGCGGGCAAGCCTCGGAATGACGCGCTTTGCGGGT
>CAWJFL010000003.1:0-16399 GCA_963842185.1 uncultured Verrucomicrobiae bacterium | reverse complement strand
CGCCCAAGCAGGCGCGCAACGTGGTGCCGATAAGAAGCCGCCAGAGCGTAGCGTGACACCGATAATAAACGGCACTCGACTACAGGCAGGAAAAGCTGTATTATTAACCCATGACAGTGATCAAAGAAGTTGCAGCCGCCCACCTCGCCGACCTAGTTAAACAGGTGCAGGCGGGAAATGAGGTCTTGCTCACGCAAGGCGACAAACCCGTTGCCAGAATTGTATCCGCGCACGTAACGGAAGCAGGAAACGGCGCGGCTTTGCAGATCCGCTCACTTAAAGGCCATCGCGTCCTGACCCCCGCGATTTCACAAGGGGAACTCGCAGAGGAAATGTTCGGCCAGTCATGATTGGCTTGGACTGCAACATACTTGTCCAGCTTGCCTTTGCCGAACACCCCGCCAATGCGAAAACCGTCGCAGCAGTTCAAGCCGAAATTGGACGCGGCGAGCGATTGGTTTTTCCGCCCTTAATCGCCACCGAATTTCTTCACGTTGCAACCGACGCCCGAAGGTTTTCCCCGCCGCTCACCATGACCGAAGCCTTGGAATGGATTGAGGAGTTTACTTCCAATTCCACAGTGAGCCTGATTCAGCCGACCGACGAGAGTTTCCGTCAAACGCTGCGCTGGATGCGGGAATTCCATTTGGGGCGCAAACGCATTTTGGACACCCACCTTGCCGCCGTGCTTCACACGAGCGGCGTTCGTCGTTTGCTTACTGCCAACCCCGCAGACTTCAAAGTGTTTGGCTTTTTGGAAACCGTGACACCCTAAGATAGTATTCACGCTGAGAAGCAGCCGCCGTAGTGTGGCGTGACAGGATGATGGAGGCAGCGCGAAACAATCGCGGGCGGCATAGCCGTCGTGGTTACGACCTCATGCAATACGACGACAAGGAGAGCGAACGCGGTTTCGGTCCCTTATTCTCGGTCAAGAGGCGCAGAACGTCCTCTTCCTTGAAGCGGACAGTGCCATCGACACGGACGACAGATACAATCCACGTCCGTGCAAACCCCCGCGTGCCAATCTTAAGAGCCAGTCCTCGTGGCTGAGCGAGCGCGGTCACTATGTGGAGACGCAGGGGACAGGGCGTTCTACATTGACGGCGGGAGCGAAGCCATACAATCGGGCGCGACGGCACGCCGCCAAGTGTGGTGACAGCAAGTAGCGTAATTTCATCGAGTTTCTGTCTGCTCAACTGACGGATTCAGCAGGCACCGCATGAAAGGGCAGTCGGTGCCGATGGACGGAGCGACGGGCGAAACGGACGCATAGTCGTTCCAGCCAAGCGCGACGGGAGGCGGCACGGACTGCCGATGAACCAGCACCGTCGCGGCGCGTGCAGGGGTCGGCGGAACGAATGCGTGGAGCCGACCACTGGGCACGGGCCAGCCGGGGGACGGCGGTGAGTGCGTTAGCGAGTAGTGAGCGAGTTCCGCAAAATGGTGGCGTGGTTTACGGAAGCAGCCGCTTCAAGCCGCATTGACGCGCATTGACGTACATAATTAAGCGCGTCGAGGTCTTCCGCGACCGCTGCATTGTCCATTTTCAGGAGCACACGTTCCTAACCCGATGATGTTCCCGTTTATGCGACGCAAGGTGGACAAGCCGGGCGTGTGACCGTCCAACTGCTTGACTCCCCGATTGCTGACCAGCGCCGAGGCTTTCAGGGTGATGCATCTCAATTCGGGTAGCGCAGACGTAGCGACAGTGAGTTGATGCAGGTCAACTAACGGGAACATCGCCGCTGCGGTGCAGGCACGCGGTGCGCCAGAGGTTCCAGCCCGTCAGCGCGATGGTGATCCAGGCGAGCAGGCCCGACCACGCGAGAGCAGGCATGGCGATGTTGACCGCTCGTGGCGGTAAGCGCCCCAACGGCAGCAATAACGGCACGACACGGCACAGGACGCCGGCATTGCCGAACACGAGAATCCAGATCGCCAGGGGCGGGTACGCCAAGCGCGGTTTGTGAAGGAAACCGGGAACCATCTTCTGAGCCATGCCGCAGATCAGGAGTGTGATGAACCCCAGCAGAAACGTGTGGCGCAACGCGTCCTGCGAGAGCGCGAAGTGCCCGCCAACAAGCGCGTCGCTGGCGTGGAGCAAATCGACTGTGGTGCCAAACACCAACCACGCGTACGCAGTGACAATCAGCCATTCGGGCCGGCCCCAGCGCGCGTGGTCGAACCACCGACGCCACGGTTTCGGTGGCGGGTTGGGATTGAGTTCGGAGCGCTCCGCGAGGATGTACGGCAGGGGACGCGTGCGGACGAACACGTTCAAATCCCACACCAACCACAGTATTATCCCGTCACGGGCGACGCGCCCCAGTGCGGCGACCATCAATGCTGTCCGTGGCGACGCGGCCAAGGCCCACGGATGCAGGCCGCCGAGCACGAGCACTGTCGCTCCAAGGTACGCATAGCCCCAACGCTCCACCGGCGCGGTGACGGGTGGCAGGTACAGGAAGTATGGCAGGTTTCGCACCGAGAACGCATAGGCGACCGGGAACAATACGAGTGCGAGTTCCACTTCCACTGCCCACTGGTTCCAGTTGCGTGGTGCCACCATGTCGCCGGTTCCCGCCATCTGTACCGTGAACCACACCCACAGCGTTGCGTACAGGATCCATCCTATCGTCATCATCACAAAGAACGGTCTGAGTTTGTCGAGCCCCGTGATTTTGCCGTGTGGTCGGCGGAACGCCACGGGCGCGAGCGCGGCGATGTACGCCATCAGCCCCAGCCATTCCACCAGGCCGCCCACTGCCACCGTCGCGCGCAAACGGCCCCGGGCCAGTCCTTCTTCCACGCCCCCGTACAGCAGCCGGCCGCCCGTCTGCGCGATCAACCCGCCGGCGGTCAACGGCAGGATCCACCACTGCCAACGGCGTCGTGCGAGGGGCACACCCGCCAGGCGCGGAATGAAGAATAGGCTGACGCCCATGATGAACAGCCGCACCCAGCCGACCAATTGGAGATGACCGTGTGCCTGAATCCACACGAGAAAGTTCTGTGGCAGATTGCCCTGATACCCGATTTGCCACGCCAGATACGCGCCCAGCGCAAATCCGCCAACCAGCGCGATCAGCAACGCCGTCCAGATGAATCTTACATCGAATTCTCCGTGCCTTCGTTGTGGAGTCCGCCGGAGCCCCTTCGCCTGGGAATGATGAGGCTTCGGTTCGTTGGCTGGGCTTTTTGCTGCCGAGGACATTCGTTCCAAGTTGTGGATCATGAGGTGCCGTACGTCGGGCGACCGCGACTATTCCGGCTCCAAATATGTCCAGTCAGGCAACTTGTACTTCTGCCGTTGGTCGTAGATGAACCGGTGGTGCTCTTCGTCGAAATCCACGATCTTGGGAATTGGCCAAGCCTCGGAGGGTGACGCCTGCCCCCCGACGTACCGATCAAATTCCTCGCGGAACGCTGTCACGAGGCTCGGAATCAGTTGTGAACCCTGCACCGGCAGAAAACAACGGTTGGCCTGTGGTGCAGAATGCGCACCCTGAAGTATCCAGTCAATATCGAGTTGGCGGACTTCGTCGGTGAACATCTTGTCCAGTTCCCCTGAAGCCGTGCGCAGACCCGCTTTGCAGGCCGGACACTGATTGCAGGATTCGACGTACAGAAAGCGCGCCACGGATTGTGCCACGCGGGGAATGACTGCGGCGTCATCGAGGACAATGAACCCCGCCGAGCCGAGTCCCGAACCGATCATCGCCAACGCGTCGAACTCGGCCGGGGTATCGAACCTGTCGGCTGGGATCACGCCGGCCGAGACACCAGAGATCGCCGCCTTGAATGTCCGCCCTTGGTGGGGTCCACCGGCCACCTCGTGGAACAGTTCCCGGAGCGTGATTCCCGCCTCGCGCTCATACACGCCCGGCCGGCGAACGTCGCCGCACACGGTAAACAGGATCGTGCCCGGTGTGTCGGGCGTGCCCAGTTTACGGAACGACGCGCCGCCGTGTCGGATGATGCCCGGAACGTGTGCGAGGGTCTGCGCGTTGTCCATCAGGGCTGGATTCGGAGACCCAGGCTCGGCGAACAGGCCGATCTCGTACGGCGGATAATGCGCCTCGCGGGGCATTGGCGGAGAACCTTCGACCACGTTGAGCAGCGCCTTTTCTTCGCCGAAAAGGTATTCTTCAGGGCCTTCCACGATGTTGATTTCAAGTCCGTCCATCAGCCGCTTGGTCTTAATTTCGTCAATGGCGCGCTCGACACGCTCGATGGACGGCGTGAAGCTGCGTTTTAGGGCGATGTAGATTCCCGCAGCCTTTACGGCATGAGCGGCAATCAGCATGCCTTCGATCGTGGGATAAGGGTTGCGGCGTAACAAGTACCGGTCTTTGAACGTACCCGGCTCGCCTTCCGCCGCATTGCAGACTACATAGCGCCTGGGACAAGAATGCCGCACCAGCGTGCGCCATTTGACCCCGGTCGGGAAGCCGGCACCGCCACGACCGCGAAGACCCGAGGCGAGAAGTTCCTGCACGATTTCGTCGGGGGACATGCGGCGCGCCTTGAGCACCGCGTTTTCGCCCGTCGCGCGCAGATATTCGTCGTACGACCGAAATGGTTCCGGCGGGATCAGCCAATGGGCTTTCAACCCAACCGCGGGCGTCAATGGCAGCTTTCGATGATGCTGGATCGCCGCCAACACCGCGTCATCCGTGGGAGAATCGCGGACGATCTCAAAGAACTCGACGCAGCCGATGCCCAGTTCCTTCAACACCGTCCGACTCTGGTCGCACGGGAAAAACAAGTCATCCACCAACCGACCTTCCAGCTTCGCGCGGGCCTTGTCGATGACGCGGGGTAATCCCGCGAGGTCGCCGAGCGTGGCCTCGGCGGGTCGGTAATCAGTTTTCAGTGGTGGGGTTTTTCCGTGTTGCACCTGGAGGAAATAATCACGCCGGATCTCGTGCAGTCGCAAAATCTCGGCGTAGGTCGGCGTGCCGTCATTGAGCAGGTCGTCGCATGCGTCGAAGATCTCCTGCGGTTTGCTGCCGATCGAGCGGAGGAACTCGCGGTCGGCCTCGGAGAACATCTTATCCGGGTTTCGCTCCCCGGCCGCCAGTTCCATCAAGACGTGTCCGCACAATACCTTGAATTGTAATTTCCAATCAATCATGACTGCGCGTGCCTTTCTCGGCTCGCGGTTGGTGGTTTGTCCGAATTGAGTGCATGAAGTTGGATCGGCAACACGTTGTCTCCACTCCTAGATATTCGGCAGTAAATCGAAATATTCGTCGTCTTCATTCTTGCCGCCTTGCCCCTTGCCAAGCAATTGTTCGCTTTCGACAAACTCGATGGATTGAATCCATTTTACCATTTTGTAGCCTAGCTGATCTTCCACACGCAGCCGCAACGGAGCTCCATAGACTTCTGGCAACGGCCGGTAGTTCATCTCATACGCCAGGATGCATTCCGACTTCAGAACGTTGGCCAGTGTCTGGGTGTCATAATACACTCCGCCGTAAAGTCCCTCGCCGAAAGAAAAGAAAGCAACGACCTTCGCTTCCGGCCTGGGTTTTGCGAGTTCGATGATCTTGCTCATCGGCACGCCCGCCCAATGGGCAATGCCCGACCAGCCTTGGATGCAATGGTGCAGACTGATGTGTTCCTTGCGGTCGACATTTTTAAGGTCTTCCAGAGATAGACTAAGCGGATGTTCCACCAACCCGCCGATCTTCAGCCGGAAATCCTTGAAGCCACCCGCAGCGAGGCGTTTCCATTCGTCGCTGACCGGCAGTTTTCCGTTCGGCCAGAAAAATGGAGAGATGTCCTGCTGGGTATAGCGCTCTCTTGGGTGAAAGCAATTCAGCACGTTCAGAAACGGCACGGCGAGAGAACGGTGCAGATACTGCACGCGGCGCGGAAATCTCCAGGCAATGAAATGCGCGACCGCCCAGGAAGCCACCACGCCGCCAATCGCGATCAAGCCGATGATCAAACCGATTGAGTTTTGATTGTCCGTCCCCAGGACGATGTGATTCATGTTCCGAACAAATCCCGTGGCGACCACCAGGCCGACGTGCACGACAAGAAAACCCATGTAGCCGATCAGCAGGAGAAAATGCAGCGACCGGGCCGCCTGGCGTCCGCCAAACAGTTTCGGATACCAAGGGAACCGGTTGTCGAGAGCCGGCGACATGGCCGTGCCGGTCAGCATCGAAAGCGGCACCATCACAAAAATAACGCCAAAGTAGGCGAGTTGCTGCAGCGGGTTGTAATGATAAAAGCCGTTCGGCTCGACCGGCATGTGGAGGGTGGCATAATGGACGAGTGTATTCCAAGCTTGGGGAATTATTCCCCACGAGGTCGGGACGAGCCGTTGCCACTGATCAGTGAAGAACAGCAAGACCACAAACAGAAGGCCGTTAATCAAGAATCCGCACTGACTGAGGAAATGCCACGACCGCGCGATCCCGACGGTGTGCCGGTACCCAGGTAACCCCACCAGCGGTGAGATGTAACGGGCGTCGTCCTTGGCAGTCCAGAGACGGTCTTTGGGAACTGCGAGCGGCGTGAAACGGATCCACTCGCTACCGGGCGTGCAATGGTGGCTCCAATACAGGCGAGGGTGATCCGCCAAAATCGACAGCCCGCTGCGGGCCAGCAACATCAGGAAGAAGAAGTTGAAGAAGTGCGTAAGCCGCAGCCACGCCGGGAACCCGTGTGGAATGGGCAGAGCAAGAGGGTCAACGAGATATTGCGATGGTTCAGGCGGCAGACCGAAAATCAGAAACTGCAACCAGGCCAGAAGAATTGGAATGGCAACGACGACACAAATCAACGTGACAGTGGAGCGGCTCATCCAGACATGAAACGAGCGATCCTCTGGAAAATGGATCGGGCGGTGGGCGGTATCAAAGGTTGGCATGTTAGCTGGCGTAGAGAATGTGTGCCCGTTACTTTTGCAAAGGGCGTGAGGGCATGAACCTAGCGGCGAGGCAACTCAATGATGTCGTCGGTCTGAACTACACGAACCAGCAACGTGTCGGTCAGTGATTTACCCAGATCGCATTCGTAGGGGTGTTGATGATGGAGAAGATTCGTCATCGCTTCTTTTTTGAGTTTGATCGCCTTTCCCGCTTTACTCCTTCGCTCCTCCCGCACTGAGCACTTCAGGAGATTTGGTTCCGACCAGCATGATGGCCGCCATGTTGGAACGATATTCCACAAAAATCCGGCGCATGGCCAAGACTCGCTGGCGGGCTTCCTTGTCCCGAAGCAGATTTACAAGAAAGCGCAAAGCACCCCACAAACCTTCGTCCTGAATCAACCGGTCGGGTTGCAGCAACCGCATGGGACGCTGGACTTCAGTTTGCACTTTGAACCCTTCAGCTTCCAAAACTGCGCGCCACTTCATTGCAGTCAGCGGCCTGGCCCCGACGTGGATCGTCCGGCTAAGGGCCTGTTCGATTTCCAGTTTGATTTTGTCATCCAAGTCGTCCGGGACGAGACACAATTCGTGGATCCCGTACCGGCCGCCCAGCTGCAAAAGCCGGGCGGCTTCCCGCACGATCTGCCGTTTCTGCTCAGTGCCTTGCATCGTCAGCATTGCCTCGCCGTAAACGACCGTGGCCGACTGATCGGGCAGCGGTGTCTTGGCGGCGCTGCCCACCAGGCATTGCTGGCGAGCGCCGGCCAGCAAATGGCGGACGCGAGCTGCGGCGGCCTCATCGTCCTCGATGGCCGTGTAGGAAGCCGGATGCAAATTCAGCGTCATTCGCGCGGTCACGCCCAGCCCGGGCGCAAATTCCACCACGGCGTCCGACGACTGGATCGCCAGTGATTCCAGCAACCGTCGCGTCAGGTTCAATCCGCCGGGGCGCAACACTTGTTTGCCGAGCCGGGCGAGCAACCAATGTCCGGGCATTCTACTGGCCGGCAACTCAGACCCCGGCAAGGCTATTTGATCAGGTATCTTCATTTGTTATTGTTTCTGGGTGAAGAAAGTTCATCATCCCTTCCGTTTTGGCTTCGATCGTTTTTCCAGGTATGCCTTCAACGCGACGACGTTGTTGTGTTCGGCGTCGTGCGAACTGAACAGCAATGTCACCTTGCCCGTTTTCGCCGCGTCAAGAATCCGCTCCCAGGTTTCGGGGTGTTTATCCAACTCCGCCCGGTACCGCCGTTGGAACTCCGCCCACTTTGCCGGGTCATGACTGAACCATTTCCGCAAGGCAATGCTGGGGGCAACATCCCGGAGCCAGCCATCCAGTTTCAGCGACTCCTTCTTCATCCCGCGTGGCCAGAGGCGCTCGACCAAGAGCCGGGTTCCGTCTGTTTTCGACGGTGGATCGTACACGCGTTTCATCATAATCATGACAAACCTCGCTGGTTGTCTATTTCTTTGGATGCGCCGGCGGCTGATACGTCCCCGGCACGGTACGAAAGGCGATGCTCAGCCGGTTCCAGCCGTTGATCCCGGCAATCACCAGGGAGAGATCCACCAACTCTTTCTCGCCGAAATGGCGCCGTGCTTCTTCGAAGACTTGGTCGGGCACGTGTCCATCGGTCACCAACGTGAGCGCCTCGGTCCAAGCCAGCGCCGCGCGTTCGCGCTCGGTGTAGAACGGTGTTTCGCGCCAAGCATTCAGCGCATACAACCGTTGCTCGATCTCGCCGTTGGCCCGCGCGTCCTTGGTGTGCATGTCGATGCAATAAGCGCAGCCGTTGATCTGCGAGGCACGGGCCTTGACCAGTTCAATGAGCGACCGTTCCAAGCCGCACTGCTGTATGTAAACTTCCAATCCCCGCATCGCTTCGATGCCTTTGGGCGATGCCTTCACGTAATTGACCCGCGGCTGCATGGTGATTCTTCTATCCGGATCTCGTGAGTTATTTCCCCGCAGCGCCCTTCCTGACGCCTGTTGCCGACTTGGGTTCCACGATCGTCACCAGCAGCGCGCTTTCCTCCAGTGCCTTGACTTCATGCGGGATGCCCGCTTCCAGAAAGACAAGCCCGTTGGACTCGACATGTCGTTCCTGATCGCGCGTCTTGAACGCAATCTTTCCTCTCAGCACCATCACTGTAATCGAACTCCCCGTGTGATGTTCTTTGAGACTGGCCCCTTGCTGAAGCGCCACGAGAACCACGCTCAGATGGTTTGTCTTCACCAGAGTGACCGCGTTCCTGTGCCGTGTGACCCACTCGGAGTCCTGTTTCAGGTGTGACAGTTCATCCTGCAGTGCAACAAACATCAGCGGCGCCGACAACAGCCGGTGCTCGCTGTCATAACGATTATAAACGTGCATATCGCAACCCTCCAAACTTTAGACTGTTCTTCTCTGCGTAACGTTCGTTTTGATCATCTGTTCATCGGCCTTGCCTGATCGGTCAATCTGGTCGGCTCCCTTCGCCCGGCTGCCTTCGTTCGGCGCGGTGGGGAGCACGAGTCGAACCGCCCGCTCAAACAGAAGGTAATCCCACGCCCAATTGATCAGCACGAGGAGCCGATTGCGAAACCCAATCAGCTTGGAGATGTGAATCATTACCCAAAGCAGCCATGCGACAAACCCCGCAAAGCAACGCCGCCGGACGCAGGCCACGGCTGCATTGCGGCCGATGGTGACCATCATCCCGGGATCCTCATAACGAAACGGATGCGGTTTGCAGCCCGCGACCTGCCGAAGCACGTTTCGCGCTGCGGCCATTCCCTGTTGAACGGCAACGGGTGCCACCATGGGCAGCGGCTTGCCGTCCTGCTCAAGAAAAGCCAGATCACCCACCACGTACACTTCCGGATGACCATCCACCTGCAATGTCGGAAGCACTCTGATCCTGCCATCGCCCGCTCGTGGTAATCCCCAAGCCTCCGCTCGCGTTGAACCTTGCACACCCGCCGTCCAGACGACGGTATGAGTGGGTATCTGTGTTTCGTCCTTCATCACGACGGATTGGGGCGTCACCCTGCTGACACCCACACCCAACCGCACGTCGACTCCCATCAAACGCAGGCGTTTCGCAGTGTACTGCTGCAAGCACTCGGGAACACCAAACAACAGACAATCCCGTGACTCCAGCAGGATCAGATGAACGTCGTTCGGCTGTAGCGATGGATAATCTCTTCTCAGCGGTCCGTTGATCAACTCGGCAAACGCTCCGGCAAACTCCACTCCGGTGGCACCGCCTCCCACGACCACGAATGTGAGCAGCCGTCGCCGGTGATCGCCAGTGGAAGCCCAAGCCGCTTGCTCACAACAGCGCAGGATCTGATTGCGCAACGCGGCCGCGTCGTTTAGGTCGCGCAATACGAATGCATGTTGCTCGGCACCCGGGACATTGAAGAATTGCGATGAGCTGCCGATGGCCAGAATCAGATAATCGTACGAATGCGAACCATGGCGGGTGTGCACTACCTTTTCTCGAAGGTCAACCCGGTCAACCTCCGCCAGGCAGAACTCCACGTTCCGCGTGCGACGCAGCACGCTCCGAAGCGGATAAGCAATGTCTTCCGGTGACAACTCAGCGGCTGCCACCTGGTACAATAACGGAAGAAACGTGTGGAAATTGTTCCGGTCCATGAGGAGGCCGCCGACGCCGGATCGCGCCAAAGCTCGTGTGGCCCACAGGCCGGCGAACCCGGCTCCAACAATCACCACCCGCGGCCTGGAATTGGCATCCTCCATGATTATTCTCCAACTCCACGAATGGTCGGCTGCTCGAACAATGTCCGTAACGTCTTCGGCACGACTTCAACCACCAGCAAGGCGGCGCCGACAATAATGCAGGTATCGCCGGGCAGGCGGAGCTTGTTGAACAGCGAGACCACCGGCTCCTGGTAGAACGCCAGCGAGCGTGCCGCGGCATAATCCACCTGCACAGCGCGTTGCAGTTGCAGCACGCCGATCGGGATCACCGACACGACCAACATCAGCGTCAAGCCGATGTTGACCAGCCAGAAGCACGCCCACAGCCGGCGGTCGTGCCAGCCCTCGGGAATCGCGTGCCGCGCCACGTACAGCAACATCCCGAGCGCCAGCAGACCAAACGCGCCGAGGAACGATCCGTGCGAGTGTGCCACCGTCAGAAACGAGCCGTGCTCATAGTAATTGACTACCGGCAGATTGATGACCAGGCCGAGCGCCCCGGAGCCGATGAACTGCCACAACGCGGACGCCCAGAAAAACGCCAACGGCAATCGATGCACCGTCTGCGGTCCTTCTTTCTTCGACCACGTGACGCGCAGGGCGCTGTTGAACAACAGCACGAGCGGCAACACTTCCAGCGTGCTGAACACGCTGCCGATCCCCAGCCACAGCGACGGTTCGCCGATCCACCAGAAATGGTGGCCGACCGCAAGAAACCCGGCGAGCAGGACGAGACTGCCTTCCAGATAGAGGCTCTTGGTGACTTCCTCGCCCTTCACGAGACCAAGACCCGCAAAAAACCAGCCAATGACCAGCAGTTGGAAAAAACCGAAGATCCCTTCGACCCAGTGGTGAACCACCCACCACCGCCAGTAATCAATGATCACCCAATGGCTGTCGGCTCGATACAGAAAACTCGCGAAGAATGCCGCGGTGATGCAGATGCCGTTGAACATCAGAAGCCGGAGGAACGGTCGCCACCGCACCTCCGCGCTGCGCAGCGTCGAAACGAACACCGCCGTCCACGCGACAAACCCGACCGCAATTCCCGTCCGCCAAAGGCGGCCCATTTCGAGATACGCTGTGCCTTCACTGCCCAACAGATCCCAGTTGCGTCCCAACCATCCCCGTACGCTGGCGTACACGCCGACCAATGTGCCCGCGACCGAGACCGCCAATACCACCAACGCGAGATAGGTCAGCGGCCGATGCCACGGTTTTTCGCGTCCGCCGAGCAGCAGTCCGATGTACAACGACGCCGACATCCAGATGCCCACCACCCAGATGACGGCCATCGTTGTGTGGGCAACGCGCACGGCTTGAAAGGGCAACACGGCCATTCGCTCCAGTCCAAGACGGTGGAAGATGCCGTAGACATCCTCGCGACTGGCGTACGCATTCGCGAGATACCCCCCGCCAGCGTTTGCGCCAGAAACACCACGGCGCAGGCGGCGAGCAACAACAGCGACACTGATTGCAGAAAACCGAGCGGTCGCTGCGTCCGTTCTTCCACGCGCGGCATATCCGGGATTGGTTCCATCCTCACCCAGCGAAAAGCCATCACGAACAGCAGCACCAGGCACAATACGATGCCCGGCGTCCAAGCTGTCCACACCACGGTGCGCGCCGTCGGCACAAGCCCCAGCGACGGCATCGGCGGAAAATTGTTTGTGAACGAATCTTTACTGCCGGGCCGGTGCGTCACGCTGAACCAAGCCGTCCAACCGACGAAGGCAGCGAACTGCCGGGCTTCGTCCGCGGTCAGCAGGTGCGAGGCGATGCCCAGCGCGGGATCGCCGTTCACAAACCGGTTCTCATACAGCGCGACGATTCGCTGGTGTGCCGCCGCCCACTCCGCCGGCACGGTCACGGTGTCTCCCTGCAAAGTGGCCGTATGCACGACCTGTTGCACCTCCAACATCACATCAGCGCGGTCGCGCAGATTCAACGCGCGCAGCGGCTGGCGCCAGCGTTGCTGCGACAGGTCATCCGCGATGGTGTCTCGCAACTCGGCCAAGTATTCCGCTGTGTAATCCGGGCCGAAGTACGCACCGTTGCCCAGCAGCGTGCCGAAACCCATCAGATCATGCTTTTCGAACGCCGCCTGTCCGTCGCGAATCTGCTGCCGGTCGAACAACGCCTGGCCTCCTGCAACAACAAACGCCCCGGGCAGGGGCGGCACGTGCCGGTACGTCTGGATGGTGCCCCACAGCAGCACCGCCGCGCTTACAACCACCACGGCCACCAACAGGGTGTTCGCCTGACGCAGGCTACATTTCATGGTAGTGCGTTTGTCAGGATCGGATCATGATCAACAACATCTTGAACCGTTTATCGGCTTTCAACGCGTGCGGTTGTTGGGCCGGGCATCAGGATCGTTTCGCCCGTTCGCACGAGATGAGCTTTGCCGGCAATGGTGATCTCGGCTTCGCCATCCAGCACCTGCGCCAACGCGTCAAACGGCGCGGTATGCTCGCTCAACCCTTGCCCTGCGTCGAACGCGAACAACGTAACCGTACCGGTCTTTTTTTTCAGCACCTCGCGGCTCACGACCGCGCCCGTTTGGTAATCCACCAGATCAGCCAACCGCACCGGTGCTGCATCGACAAGTCCCGCCGAAGCGGATTTTGAAGGCGGCTTCATTTGTTTTCCTCCCAGTCCATCGACCCGACGCCAGTTACGGTCGTGTCACTTGCGCAGCTTGAGCTTCAAATACTCGCCGACCAGAATGGCCGCGGGGTAAAAGACGGCCTCGTCAATCCAGATCCGCACGATCAGTCTTTCCCCGAAGCGGGCTGAATCCGTTTTGCCTTCGCTCTTGGCCGCAGCCACGAGCCCCTTGAGCGCCGCGAAGATGGCGTTGTGCTCTGCCTGTAATCGCGGGCGCTCAGCCTTGAGGCGGTCGATGATCGGCAATACGTCCGCCATTCCCGGGGCCGCTTCGCCCTCCGCCAGAGCGCCCAGCAACGCCAGCGGTTGAAACACGTCTTGGCGTTCTGTCGTCAAATGGGGCAGCAGGACGGCAGTAAGCGCCCGTGCCGCCTCGCCAGTCTTGCCACCCGCGGCTGTGGCTGCCGCAAGATGGGCACGCAGTTCTGCATCTGCGATCTGTAACGGTTCGGGAATATCGAATTTCATCGAGCACCTCCATTCCGGCTAGAAATAATGGCTGCGTGATGTGGAATGCAGCGGTGGGTGTTGGAAAGACAACGAGCTTTCCTCCCGGGGTTTGCGCGGATTGTCTCGCCGCCGCCGGATAGACCGTACGGATGCAGGATCAGCGCCACGCCTGGGGCGTGCATATCCCAAGGCTTGACCACCAACGGAGGCAAGCTCATGAGAAACCATCATAAGTACATCGGGTCGAATGTCCACAAAGAACGCACTGAGGGGTCATGGAAGCCCACCCCGCTACGGTCGAGGTGATCTCGCGCTCAACAATCATTCCAGTCAACAACAGTGGGTTCAAGCAACTGATTACGCGCGATCCCAAGCTGAACTTGAAGATCATCGGTACACTCGTCAAATGGCTGTCACAGATGCGCGACGCACTCAGTGATCTTTCCCTCAAGGCGGTAGAATCCGTGCCACATCCGTGCCACAATCTGTGCTTCAAGCTGCTTCTTGATGCTCCTCAATGCTCAAGGTGGAAACGCAGGAATCCCCTGCAAATTGGGCAATTTAGGCAATCGCAACAGATTGGGCACATCGACCCCCGGAGGGTATAATTCCCTCCAACTTGGTGCCTCTGCGGCAAAGCAAGCGATTGCCTTGCGAAAGGTTCCTAACCGGAGGCGCATTGGTGCTTGCACAGAGAAACGCACCAGCGGCTGTCTCGACACTCGTGGTACCAGATGCAACTGGGCTTCCAGTCGGGAACGTGCGACGGAGGATGCGGCGCACCTCCTGGGCTGTTTGGTAGTCCCGAAAAGTCTTAATTCATTGACGTCGTCAACGCCGGTCAACGCTGGTCAACATCTTTGCCAAATGGCTGCCGTCGCATGGACAGAAATCCTACGCTAATGCGTAGGGGTACAGCGTCCGATCTGTAACCCAACCGCATAGGAAGGGAAACCCCATGCTCGGTTTGTGCACGATGAGCGGAGTTTCTGTGGCTCGGAAATCGCGTATCGAATGCGTTGCCGGTACGGTGGCCGATGCGTGGACAATGCGTAACCCATGCGTGGTCGTCTGAGTGAGATGTGCGTGAACCATTCGGGCACCCTGCGTGGCCTGTGAATAGGCATTGAGTGGTACATACATGGCATGCATGTGTAAAGAGTTCGGACAGAAACTGGAAACACAGCGGAAACATCGTGGACACAGGCTGATTCTAAGTCGGACAAGAGATGGTACGTGCATGGTCAAAATGGCGTCGGCAGTGGTCATAGTTGGGCAGCACACTGAGCGCCTGACCCGAATCGGAAAGCGGAACGGAGTCGTAGCGCGTCGTCGTGTGCGTGGGGCGACGAAAGAGCAGCGGCGATGAGGGGCGGGTGTTGAGTGTGCCAGTTGACCGAGACCGTCGTTTGGTCTGGCCTGCATTCGGGTCTCCTCCGCCTTTGTCAGACACGAAGAAAGCAGGCCAGTTCAAGCGCGGGCCTGGCACTGTTGTCCCGTCCTGCGGTATCCAGGGTCAATTATTGGCCTTCGTCAACCGTGCATGCTCGGCGGCAATGCCACACTTGGCCAGCCTACTTTGTTCGCCACTGCGAACACTTTGGGCGGTGCTTCGGGCTATGCTCTCGAAAATGAGACCCGTTGACATACTTGGCGGAATTGAGCCGGCCACCGTCGTTAGCTTGTGTAGCAACTACACGCGCGATCTATTTCTTTCGGGCACACTGCCCAGCGTGAACATCGGTATTCAGCCGGAAAGGACGAGATTGATACATGCGGTTCCTGCCACTATTCGGCGTCAGAGAGCAGTCCCCTGGAGGGGGTTCGAAACCTATCCAGCACAAAATGAAGAATTTTGCGCAAGCAAAGCTAAACGAAGAAATTCGCAGCGACACTTGGCAACATGCGACCGTGGTGGACTCCGAAATATCGATGTCACCCGTGTTAGTCTCGCGTGCGCGATTCAGAAAGAGCGATGGCCTGTGAACACGTGGAACAATGAACCAAGTAAGCGTGGCTGGCGGAACGGCGACCGTCTTCCATCTCTGTAGTCAAATGCCCATGATTGCTACCAAGGCACAATACCGACTGGGTGACGCCAAGGAATACTTCTCGGAACACTTGAGCGTCGGCGACTACTACACCGAAGGCCAACAGGTCTTGGGTCAGTGGTACGGCCAGGGGGCCGAGCAGTTGGGGCTGTCAGGTATCACACGTCAAGACGAGTTCGCCGCCCTCTGTGACAACCTTCATCCACAGACCCGGGAGAAGTTGACGGTGCGCCAGAAAACCACGCGACTGGATATTGGCCCGGATGGTGAGCTCCGCAAGAATGCCAATCGACGCGTGTTCTACGATTTCACGTTCTCGCCGGCCAAGTCAGTGTCCATTGCGGCGTTGGTGGGACATGACCCGCGCATTGTCGAGGCGCACGAACAAGCGGTCGCGGCGGCACTGAATCAGTTGCAAACCTTCGCGTCCACTCGCGTCCGAAAGAATGGCCAATGCACGGACCGGACCACGGGAAACATCGTCGCCGCCGTGTTTCGACACGACACTTCGCGCGCCCTCGATCCGCACCTACACACGCACTGCATTGTATTCAACACCTCGTTCGACGCGGTCGAGGCCCGCTGGAAGGCGCTCCAAAACCACGACATGTTGTCGGCAC
>CAWJFL010000002.1:0-56951 GCA_963842185.1 uncultured Verrucomicrobiae bacterium | reverse complement strand
GTTTTCGAGACCAGCCCGATCAACCGCTCTGGCACCCCTCCGAAAACCGAAACGGCGAAAATCTTGACTAGTACCAGCGTAACTTACCGTGGTCGTTGGCGCAAGCCGTCACTGAGCAGGTTGAAGGCCAGCACGGTCCACGTGATCGCCAGTCCCGGTGCGATGCACAACCATGGCGCGATGCGGAATGTGCCCTGTTCCTCGCGCAGCATCATGCCCCATTCGGGGATATCCGGCTGGCCCGACAACCCCAGGAACGCCAGCCCCGCTGCCTCCAGCACGGCCCCGCCCAGCGTCAGCGTCGTCAGCACGAGAATCAGCCCCGCGCAATTCGGCAGAATCTCCAAGGCCGCGATTCGCCATCGGCCCGCGCCGGTGGCCTGCGCGGCCAGCACATATTCCTTTGCCCCTTCCGACACGAACGCCGCCCGCACCTGGCGCACGACGGTCGGCAGACTCGAAACGCCAACCGCAATCGCCACGCTCGTAGGCGATGGTGTCAGGATCGTCAATGCAACCAACCCCAACAAGATCGACGGGAACGCCAGGAGGAAGTCCGTCGCGTGGCTGACGATGGCGTCGAACCACCCTCGCGCACAGGCCGGCGCCAGCTCCCAACGCAGCTCCCCCCAAGACCGCAATCGCGGTCGCGCCGAAGGCGATGCCCAGTGTCGCCCGCGCGCCGTACAGGATCCGGGTCAGCACATCCCGTCCGACACCATCCACGCCGATCCAATGGGCCCACGATGGCGGACGCGAGCGTCAGGTCGCGATAGAGTTGTTCGGTGGGCCCGTGCGATGAGATCACGCCCGCCAACGCTGCGGCCAGGACGACCACGGCGAGCATGGAAGAACCGACCCCGAGCAGTAGGTTCCCTCGTTTCATCTTCGGAGTTTCGGATCGAGTGCGTGATGCGCGATGTCCACCGCAAAATTTACGACCATCACCATGGCCACGAGCACGAGCAACGCGCCCTGAATCGCCGGATAATCACGCGTCAAGCACGGCCGTGGCGACGTAACGTCCAATGCCCGGCCACGCGAACACGGTCTCGGTCAGGACCGCGCCGCCGAGCAGATAGGCGAACTCGACGCCAATCATCGTCACGATGGGCACCAGCGCGACGCGCAGTGCATGGCGATAGAGAACAGAATGCTCGGACGCGCCTTTGGCCTGGGCGGTGCGAATGAAGTCCTGGCCGAGCGTCTCCAGCACAGCAGTCCGCGTGACACGAGCGACAAACGCCGCGGGAATCGTGGCCAATACAAGCGATGGCAAGATGAGATGATCAAAACCGCCGCGTTCGCCCGCAGGCAGCCAACCGAGTTCCAGCGAGAACAGCAGCATCGCAAGCAGCCCCAGCCAGAACACCGGCACGCTGAGCCCGATGAGGCTGACGGTCGTTCCCAGCGCGTCCTTCCACGTTCCCGCATGGCGCGCGCAGAAAATGCCCAGCCACACGCCTGCGAGAGTGGCGATGATGAGGGCGACAATGGACAACTCGATGGTCGCGGGCCAGGTTCGCGACAGGTCCTCCTTCACATCCCGTCCCGTGACAATCGACTCGCCGAAACTTCCGCGCCCAATGACGTTTTGGAGCCAAAGCCAGTATTGCACGGGAAGTGGTCGGTCGAGCCCCAGGCGCGCACGGATGGCAGCAATTCGATCCGGTGTCGGGTTTTTCAGGAGCAACCGGGCCGGGTCACCCGGCACGGCACGCACAAGCAGAAATACCGCGACACTGGCCACAAACAGCGCCACGGCCAATGACCCGATTCGCCGCAACAGGAATGCGCGCATGGCGCCAAGCATAAAACGGCTCGCGAACGTTGTCGAGGTTCACGCACGTTGGCGGGAAAATCTCGGCCAAGGATGTTTTGACGCGGCCTGCCCTATCGTTGTACACTGCAGCACCCGTTTGTGGTGGAGAGGTGGATATTGTGAGCATTCCGACACGATTTACGCTGGGTCAATCTGACATCCCGACGCATTGGTACAACGTCCTGGCCGATGTTCCCGAACCATTGCCGCCGCCATTGCACCCGGGCACGAAACAACCCGTCGGGTTGGCGGACATGACGGCGATTTTCCCCGAGAACCTTGTTCAACAGGAGATGACGAGCGAGCGCTACGTCGAGATTCCGGAACCCGTCCGTGAGATTTACGCGTTGTGGCGGCCGACGCCGTTGCTCCGCGCGGTGCGATTGGAAAAAGTGCTGCAGACACCCGCCCACATCTATTTCAAGTACGAGGGCGACAATCCCTGTGGGAGCCACAAACCGAACACGGCGGTGCCGCAAGCGTATTACAACAAGATCGCGGGCACGAAACGGCTTGCCACGGAGACGGGGGCGGGGCAGTGGGGTTCGTCGCTGGCGATGGCGTGCAAGTTGTTCGGGATGGAATGCCGCGTGTACATGGTAAAGGTCAGCTACCACCAGAAGCCGTATCGTCGGCTGCTGATGCACACGTGGGGCGCGACCGTTCATGCCAGCCCGAGCGGTTACACCGATTACGGCAAGAAGTTGCTGAAGGACGATCCCGACTGTCCGGGCAGCCTCGGCATCGCCATCAGCGAGGCGATTGAGGACACGGTGAAGCATCCCGGCACGAAATATTCGCTCGGCAGCGTGCTCAATCACGTCTGCATGCACCAGACCGTCATCGGCCAGGAAGCCATCAAGCAGATGGCGCTCGCCGGCGAAGAGCCCGACGTGGTGATTGGGTGCGTCGGTGGTGGCAGCAATTTTTCCGGAATCTCATTCCCATTCGTGCGCGAGAAGATCGTGAACAAGAAGAAGACACGCATTGTGGCGGTCGAACCGTCCGTGTGCGCATCGTTGACCAAGGGCGAACTTCGCTACGACTTCGGCGACACGGCGATGACCACGCCGTTGCTGTGGATGTACACGCTTGGGCACGAGTTCATTCCGCCGGAAATCCACGCGGGCGGGCTGCGCTATCACGGCATGGCGCCGACGGTCAGCCATCTGCACAAGCTTGGCCTGATCGACGCGGTCGCGTACGAGCAATCGAAGGTGTTCGAAGCAGCAGTGATGTTCGCCCAGAGCGAAGGTATCGTGCCGGCGCCGGAGTCAGCGCACGCCATTCGCGCGGCGGTTGATGAGGCGATCCAGGCGCGCGAGGAAAACAAGAAGCGCGTCATCCTGTTCAACCTCTCCGGCCACGGGCTGCTTGATCTGGCGTCGTATGAAGCGTATTTCACCGGCAAGCTGCACGACTGAGGAGCAGGGGACATCCTAGATGCTGATTGTTCACGTCCACGTGCATGTGAAGGCCGAAAGCATCGAGGCGTTCCAGAAGATCACCTTGGAAAACGCCCGTGCGAGCGTGAAGGAGCCGGGGATCGCGCGGTTTGATGTCGTGCAACAAGCGGACGATCCGACCCGGTTCGTGTTGGTGGAGGTCTATCGCACGCCTGACGCGCCTGCCAAACACAAGGAAACGGCACATTACGCCAAATGGCGCGATGCGGTCGTGTCGATGATGGCCGAGCCGCGCTCGAGTGTGAAATACGGCGAAGTGTTTTGGACGGTGTAGCAGAACACTGTCTGGAAAAGAGCGCCGCACAATCCCGAATTCATTCCGCTGGACAAACGGGCGGAGGGCCGGTTCTACTACGTCCATGAATTTTGAATTCACCACGGTCCCGCGCATCCTGTTTGGCGGAGGGAGGCTGAAGGAGATCCGCGCGATTGTGCCGGAACTGGGGAAACGGGCGCTGGTGGTCTGCGGTAGTTCCGTGCGCGCCGTGGAACGCGTCCAACCGCTGTTCGGTGCGTTGACGAATGTGGGTGTGGCCTACACGGCGTTTGCGACACAGGGCGAACCGACCATCGACGAGGTGCGGGCGGGGACGAAACAAGCGCGGGATGAGCAGTGCGATTTGGTAATCGGTTTCGGCGGTGGCAGTGCGCTGGATACGGGTAAGGCCATCGCCGCGCTGCTCACGAACGAGGGCGACCCGCTGGATTACATCGAGGTCATCGGCAAGGGCCAGCCATTGACCAAGCCGTCCGTGCCGTACATTGCGATCCCGACCACGGCGGGTACGGGGTCAGAAGTCACGCGCAATGCCGTGCTGGGGTTCCCCGAGCATCGCGTGAAAGTCAGCCTACGGAGTCCATATATGCTGCCACGCGTGGCGCTGGTCGACCCCGAACTCACCTACAATTTGCCGGCGGAGGTTACGGCGGCCACGGGCCTGGACGCATTGACGCAGTTGATCGAGGCGTTTGTGTCGGTGAAGGCGAATCCGATGACGGACGCGATTTGCCGCGAAGGAATGCATCGGGTGGTGCGGTCTTTGCGACGCGCGTTTGAGCAGGGGGACGGTCCGCCGTGGCGGGAGAACTGGCAGGCCATCGTGACCGCGCGCGAGGACATGTGCGTGGCGGGGATGCTGAGCGGGATGGCGCTGGCCAACGCGGCGCTGGGCGCGGCCCACGGGCTATCGGGGCCGTTGGGGGGGATGTTCGACGCGCCGCACGGTGCGTTGTGCGCGGCGGTATTGCCGTATGTGGTGGAGGTCAACGAGCGGGCGACGAAAGAGCGGCTCGTGGGGAGCCCCGTGGTTCCACGGTTCGAACAAATCCGGCGCGCGATGGGCGATCTCGGTGAACTTGTCCAGGCATTGAAGATTCCGCCGCTGCGGGCGTACGGGGTGATGCGCGAGAACTTCCCCGAGATCATCGAGAAGGCGAAGGCATCCAACAGCATGAAGGGCAACCCCGTGGTGTTGCACGACGACGAACTGCGCGAGGTTCTCGAGCGCGCGCTGTGAACGCCATCGATTGGCGGTCTGTCCGATGGTTGAGCAGAAACGGTTGCCAGTCGTCTAATGCAACGTATGGAATTTGTGTCCGAAAGACCGATGACAGCGAACGACACGCAACCACCACGCCTCGATCCATTGGGCATGGTTTTAGTGCTGGCGATCAGCGTGCTGGTCGGATTGCTGTATGTGCCGCTGTTGCACTGGTTGGGGTGGGAGACGCTGCACACGCAGCAATTGGTGAACGGTGCGTTTCTGGTGTTTTTCGCGCTGGTGATTTGCGTTTGGGACGCGGTGGACAAACTGCGGTTTGATCCACACGTCGGCCCGCGCGGGCTGGGTTTGATAGCGCTCGCATTCCTGTCTCTCGGGGTGGCGGGGAAATGGCATTCGATGTCGCTGCCGTTCCTGCTGTTGTCGGCGTGTCTGGCGTTCGCGGGCATCGTGTCGCTGGTGCTCGGCCAGGCTGGTGCGAGGCAGTTTCTGCCGGCATTGTGCGCTTTCTTCGTTTTCGGCGTGTTGGTGGGACTGGTTCCGAGGTTGGACTGGCCGTTACGGGCGATGGCCGCGCGCCACGCGGGTTCTGTGTTGGCCACCCTCGGAGTGCCCGTGAAGATCGGGCTGGTGGAGGGCCAGCCGGCGCAGCTTCTTCTCTCGGTGAAAGGACGGATCTTCGTCGTGGCCACCGAGTGCAACGGTTTCGGGCTGCTGACGGCATCACTGATCGTGGCGACAACGCTGGCTTTTCAATATCGGCTGCCGTGGGCGCAGAAATTATCGTTGTGGGCGCTTGCGGTTCCGATTGCCATCGTCTGCAATTTCCTTCGAATCGTGAGCATCTGTCTCGTCGCGCCACAGATGGCGTTACCCTACGGGTTCGTGCATGAGACCTTGGGACTGATCTTCTACTTTTTGGGTCTGGGGTTGATTTGGAAGATTGCCGGCGAAGCGAAAGCGAAAGACCATCCCGGAGAAACTCGCCGCGCGTGACCAGGAGTCGGCGACAGGTCAGTTGCCCATTCCCGAGTGAAGCATTTTCAGCACGGCGACGAGCGGGCTGACTTTGCCGTGCGCCCCGTCCCGGAGCGATGGCAACAACGTGAATCCTGCGTGTAACAATCGGCTGAAGAGAATACCGCCGGCCACGGACAGCGCGAATACAGCCGCACGGAACCAGAAGCTCTGTTTGATGTCGTCGATTTTCTTTTCGGCTGAGATGGCCGTGGTGGCGACGGCGGGTGTTTGCATTTTCATTGTCATACCTATCTAACGCATCAGCACGCTGATTCCGCCCAGCAGGATCCCCGTCCAAAACCCGGCCCACATCAACGTGCTGACTTCCACGCGTCGTTCTTGGAATCGCGAGTGGACAAGAATCTGATTTTTGCCATGGCTATTCATGTTGTCGTGCATACGCGGGTAGAATGGATTGCAGGGGTTGTGCCAGAGGCAGTGTCCATTCGAGATGTCGGTGTTGCCGTATTGCATAATACACTTGCGCTGAACTTGTTACGAACGAAGACGCCCGGCGTTTTTCGTGCAATCACCGGAGCCAGACTGGTAACCATCGGGCCGGGATGTCCACGGCGTTGGACACGGTGTTCAGTGCACTGTCAAATCCGGCAGTCGACGCGCGAGGCGAGTGTGTGGCCCGGCCGCATCACTGTCGCTGGCGAAGCAACCGATTTGATGTACAATGATCACCATGCGGTCAATCCGACGACCAACCGTGTTAAGCGCCGTGTGCGGCTTCGCCGTCCTGCTGGCGGCCTGCGGACCAACGAAGCATGTGTCCGTCGAGGACGTGCACGTGACCCCGGTCACGTCCGCCGACGTTCAACGGTTAATTCACGAACCCGGGGCCAAGGCGGTATTGGTCAACATGTGGGCGACGTGGTGCGGGCCGTGCCGCGAGGAATTTCCGGGATCTGGTGCGTGTGGCGGAAAAATACAACGGACAAGGGTTGAAGACCCTTCTGGTCTCGGCCGATGACACCGGTGACGTGGCGGCGGTGAAGAAGTTTCTGGCCGAGGAGGGCGTTGATTTTCCCGCGTACATCAAGGCGGAGAAGGACCAGGCGTTCATCGATGGGGTGGACAAACAGTGGACGGGTGCGCTGCCTGCGACGTTTATCTTCGACGGCAACGGCAAATTGCGCGATTTTTGGGAAGGCGGGGTGGCCTTCAACGTTTTCGAGCAAAAAGTGGTCGAAGCATTGGGCAAAACTCAAAATCGATAGGAGGCAATTCATGAACCGAGGATTGTCAGTGGCGTTGGTGGCATCGCTGGCAGTGGCCGGCAGCGCGTTTGGACTCAACATCGGCGACAAAGCGCCGTCGACGGGCGTGAAGATGAAGAACGTGGACGGCACCGAGGTGTCCATCGCGGACGTCGTCGGCAAGCAGGGCACGCTGGTGGTGTTTTCGTGTAATCACTGTCCGTTCGTCAAAGCGTGGCAGGACCGCATCGCCTCGGTCGGCAACGCGGCGAAGACCAAAGGCATCGGCGTGATCGTCATCAACCCGAATGACCCGACGGATTACCCCGAAGACAGCTATGCGGAAATGCAGAAGCGGGCGAAAGACCTGGGCTTTACGTTCCCGTACGTCGTGGACGCCACGTCGGACGTCGCGCGGGCGTTCGGGGCGACACGGACACCCGAGGCGTTCCTGTTCGACAAGGACGGCAAGCTCGTGTACCACGGCGCGATTGACGACTCGAAGGAAGCCGATCAGGTGACCAAACACTTCCTGCAGGACGCGATCGATGCGGCATTGGCGGGCAAGGCTGTTCCCGTCGCGGAAACCAAGTTCGTCGGCTGCGGCATCAAGTTCCACAGCAAGGCCTGAGCCTCAGGAACTGACGCTCACATCGGGTTTGTAATCAGGGGCGGGAGGGGTTAAGAATCGCAGCCACGATGAATTCGTGGCGGCGATTGGTGATTTGTCTGGCGGTGGTTTCCGTCTTCTACGCGTTCCACGTTCATCTGAAGACGGCGAAGATTTTTGCCAACCCGACGTGGGACGCGCAGGACGAGGTGGGGCAGTTCTGGAGCGAGTTCGCGTTTCAGTACCGGTTTGCGAAGTTTTTCGCGACCCATCCGACGAGCGAGTGGGGCCAACTCAAACACGACCGCGACGTTCAATATCCCGACACGATCGACGACTGGGCCGAGTTCACCGTCGTGATGGAGGTGCCGGTCGGCGTGTTGTACCGGTGGTGGAAACCGGCGATGCCGTTGCATGTGTTCGTGGTCTGGTACGACTGTCTCATTTCCAGCCTGTCGGTTTTCGGTGTGTTCTTTCTGGCGCGGGCGCTGTGGCGCAGCGACAAGTCGGGCGTGTTCGCGAGCGCGCTGTACGTGGCGCTGTACCCGAGCTACGGGCGGACGGTGAAGAACCTGTTTCTGCGGGAAGACTTCGCGATTCCGCTGATTATTTTTGCGCTGTGCTTCACGGTGCGGGCGGTGCAGGACCTGAAGAGGCGCGACCAGATTCTGGCGGCGTTGTTCTGGCTGGCCGCGCTGGCGAGTTGGCATTTGACGCAGTTCGTGATGGCGCCGTTGCTGCTGGCGGCGGTGTTGGTGTATCTGGGCCGGGGGGAGACGCCGCAGATTCCGTGGTTTGTTCTGACCCTGGCGGCGGGCACGGTGGCGGTCCCTGTGTTGCGGGCGAAGCAGGTCTTTTTCGCGCCGACGATGTGCGGGTTGTACGCGCTGGCGCTGGCGGTCTGGATCAACGGGGGACGGAAACGGGCGATCATCGTGTTTGCAGGCTGGGCGGCGGTGCTGCTGGCGTTGAGCACGCTGATGCAGCGGTCCTACGGCGAATACGCGCATGTGTACGACCTCTTCCTCTACAAACTGCGATTTCTCGGCCAACGACCACCGGACCCCGCCCGCCTGCCGTGGGAGGCGCGGTTGTTGTGGGAGGGAGGCGCGTTCAACACGGCGGATTGGGGCGAATTTTGGCGGAGCCTGAAATGGTGCGGGCCGCTCGGACTGGTTGCGGCGATGTTGTTGAGCAGCCGCAAACGGGGCGCGTGCGCGACGAACATTTTCATTGTGTTCACGCTGCTGCTGGCGCCGCTGGCGTGGATGGTGCTGCGGAATTTTACGTTTCTCGGGTTTGCGGCGGCGGTGTTGACGGCGGGCCTCGTGACGCGGCGGATTTGGTGGAAGCTGGTTGTATTCGCCGCGGCGGTGTGGGAGACTGGCGACGCTCAACACACTGCCACTGAAGCGGGAGCAAGCAAGCCCCGACGAATATCGGCCCGTGGTGACCTGGTTGGAGGAACACACGCCGACCAACGCCGTGGTGCTGGCGTCGATCGGGGATTCGCCGGTGTTCCTCGCGCACACGGGACGCCCGATCATCATGCACTCGAAAGTTCGAGAACCAACGGATTCGCGACCGCTATCACGAGATGCTGGACGCCGATCTACGGCAGCGAAGGCCGATTCTACGAATTCGCGCACAAGTACGGCGCGGACTATTTCGTGTACGACGTCGGGTTTCTGTACGACGGCATGGAATCGCGGCGGTACAAGGCGGACAAGCTGGGGCCGCTCGACCCGAATTGCGCGGCGGAGTTGTTTCAGAATCATCCCGAGCAGCTGAAGCATTTCCGATTTGAGATGGCGAACGGTCGATTCGCCGTCTTCCGCGTGCTCACTTCACCGTAGCGTTTCGGAAGAGGATGTCGCCGTTGACCTCGAAGAGGATGTCGTCGACGTTGGCGCGGCAGGCCATCAATTGTTCCGCGTGGGCGAGCGGGACCATCGGGCACTTCTTCGAAGACGATCTCCTGCGACTTGCGATAGAGCGCGGCGCGTTTTTCCGGGTCGAGTTCGCGGCGGGCGGCGATCATGAGATTGTGATAGTCGTCGTTCATCCAGAAACAGATATTGAGCGCGGAACCGAGCGTGGCGGTGTCCTTGTCGAGCAGCACGTAGAGGAAATTGTCGGCATCGCCGTTGTCGCCGACCCAACCCATCAAGGCCATTTCGTGTTCGCCGTGGCTCGTGCGGCTGAGATGCGCGCCCCATTCGTTCGGGACGATTTCGACGGGGATGCCAGCTTTGGCGAGATCGGCTTTGATCATCTCGGCGGCGCGGAGCGGGTTGGGGAGGTAGGGGCGTGGATTGGTCATGACTTCGAGGTGAAGTGGCTGTTTCGACTGCTGGAGGAATGTCGGTTCTCGGCCAGATTTGCGTTTCGGGGATGGTGTCGTTGTAGCCGGCGATCAATGGTGGCATCGGATTTTTGGCGACGATGGCCGCGCCGCGATATACGTCGTCGATGAGATCTCTCTTGTGGATTGCGGAAGCGATCGCAGCGACGCACGTACTTCTTGTCGAGTGGCGGCTTTTGGCAATTGAAGGCGAGGTAGCAGACGTTCAGGCCGGGCGCGGTGAGGAGCGTCAGGTTTTTGTCGCCCTTGATGATTGGCAGACTGTTTGGGTCGATGCCGTCCATGGCCTGGATTTGGCCGGTTTGGAGTTGGATCAGGCGGGTGGAGGAATCGGGGACGACTTTGAAGATGAGGCGGTCGATCTTCGGTTTGCCGTCCCAGTAATCGGGATTGGCGTCGAGCACGATGCGCTCGTTGGGGATCCATTCGACGAATCGGAACGGGCCGGTGCCGACGGGATGACGTTGGTCGATGAATTTCGGGCTGATGAGGTGGGCCGCCGGGATGCAGAGGCTGGCCAGCAGCGGCGCGTTCGGTTCGCGCAGGCGGAGGCGCAAGGTCATCGGGTCGACGACCTCGACTGCGGTGATCATGTTGAACATGGCCGACCAGTAGGCGAACGTTGCGTCGGGAAGATGGGCGGGGATGGATTTGTCCATTTGGCGGAGGAAACTGAATGCGGCGGCTTGGGCGTCGAGCGGCGTGCCATCGTGGAATTTTACTCCGTTGCGAAGCTTGAAAGTGTAGGTGAGGCCATCGGGGCTGATCGTCCAGGAGGTCGCGAGACAGGGTTCAGGCTCGGTGGTGCCGTGTTTGAATCGGACGAGGCCTTCGGAGACATTGACGAGGACTTTCATCGACTCGCCATCGTCGACATCGGCGGGATCGAGTTTCTGGGAATCGGCGCCGCGCGCGAAGATGAGGGTGACCGGTTCGGGCTTGGTGGAGCGCTGGCAGCTTGCGAGTGGTAGGGCGAGAATGATAGCGAGAGAGCCAAACCATTTCATTGCGCAATGGTAGTCGACGGGCCGCACGGGGGCAAGGCGGAGAAAGGTTCACGGTTCTAGGTTCAGGGGTTGCGGGTGGGGCCGGCCGAAGCCGGCGATTTCACACTTGGCATGCAGTGGTCGTCTGATAGACTGTATTGGAAAGTGATCCAACCAGCGAAAGGAATTTTATGTCAGCCAAGTCCCGCCCAATCCAACTGATTCTGTGTGCTCTGCTGTGTGCGTTGACCCAATCGTGTTCTACAATCGGCCATCAGTCCGCAACGGATTTTGTCAGCCATGGCAAGGCCGAGATTGCCAAGGACGATTGGGATGGGGCGATGGCCGACTTCGCGAAAGCCATTCAAGTCAATCCGCGAGACGCCGCCGCCTACGATGGCCGTGGCAGTGTGAAGTGGATGAACGGCGATCTGAAGGGCGCCATCGTCGATTTCACGAAAGCCATCGAACTCGACCCAAAGGCCGCCGGGGCCTACAACAACCGTGGCGGCGCGAAGATGGACAAGGGCAATTGGGATGGTGCCATCGCTGACTTCACGAAAGCCATTGAACTCGAGCCGAACCTCGCCGTCGCCTACAACAACCGTGGCAATGCCAAGAAGGCCAAGGGCGATCTGGATGGCGCGATTGCTGATTTCACAAAAGCCATTGACCTCGACCCGAAACTGGCCCACGCCTACGTTGACCGTGGCGCCGTTAACGCAAACAAGTACGATTGGGATGGCGCCATTTTCGACTTCACGAAAGCCATTGAACTCGATCCAAAGGGCGCCCTTGCCTACGTCGGCCGCGGCAATGCCAGGAAGGCCAAGGACGATTGGGATGGTGTCATCGCGGACGAGACGAAAGCCATTCAACTCAACCCGAAACTTGCCGACGCGTACGCTAACCGTGGCGTTGCCAAAAAACACAAGGGCGATCTGAATGGCGCCCTCGCTGACTACTCCAAAGCCATTGAACTCAACCCGCAAGACGCCGTCGCCTACTTCGACCGCGCCAATATCAGGAGGGTCAAGGGCGATCCGGATGGCGCCATCGCCGACTTCACGAGAGCCATTGAACTCAATCCGCAAAACGCCATGGCCTACATCGGCCGTGGCGGTGTCAAGCACTCCCAGGGTGATCGGGTGGGAGCGGAGCAGGACTTTGCTCGAGCCGCCGAACTCGGAGGCCGCTGATCGCCGCCCCGACCCTCGACGTCTCGCTGCGCTCCGCTTCGACCAGTGGATGAAACTCGACATGCAATCCGTCGGCAACTGGCCCCCCTGGCTCGACCTCAAAACCCGCGCCCGCACCCTCCCCATCGTCCTCACCGGCCCCGGCGCCAAATAGCCCAACCCTCATCTCCCACTACCCTCTCTTTCCCTCCACTTCCCCCTACGTGGAACCTCCCAAACCCGCCTCACAACCAAAATAAACCTTGACACAACATGCCCATGCACTCTTCGCCTACCCCTCGGCCACCACGTGGCACCCGCCGCTCCCGCCGCCTTGTAGCCGCGAATCTCATTCGCGGTTCTACGCCGCTCTTCCCGACCGCAGGTCTCCCATCCCCCCTGTAGCCGCACGGCTTGCCCGCCTCAGGCGGACGCAACTTCTCCGCGTCCTCCACCAACTCCCCCGCCACCCCCGCGTGTCGCGCCGTAGCTCACCGAGCGTAGGCGGACGCACCTTCCCGAGCCTCAAGCAGCACACCCGACTTGTCCGCCGTAGGCGGATCGCACATCCCCAGCGCCTCCCGCACCTTCACCCTTTCACCAATCTGGCAATCGCGCCGTAGCTCACCGAGCGTAGGCGGACGCACCTTCCCGAGCTTCAAGCAGCACACCCGACTTGTCCGCCGTAGGCGGATCGCACATCCCCAGCGCCTCCCGCACCTTCACCCTTTCACCAATCTAGCAATCGCGCCGTAGCTCACCGAGCGTAGGCGGACGCTCCACGATCAGCATCGTCACCCCGTTGTCGCGGTTCAACTGCCCGATCCGACCCAACGCCTTCATCCCTCCTCGCTCATCCCTCATCCCTTTCCGTGCCCCTCGCCACCAACGCCACCCCCCTGTAGCCGCAGGTCTTTAGCCTGCGTCCGTGTAGCCGCACGGCTTGCCCGCCTCAGGCGTGGCTTTAGCTCCGACAGGAGTCGCGAGTCCTTCTCGGACCTGCGGTTGTAGCGGCACTTCGGAACCTGCGTTGAGCGCCTTCCGCTTTCCGCTCTCCGCTCTCGCCTCCCTCCGCCCTCATCCCTCATCTCTCTTCCCTACTCCGTTTTCACCCCGGACCCCCGCCCCCCCCTGTCGCGCCGTAGCCTTGGCGAAGGCGGACGCCCGCCCTGCCCGCCATAGCTCCCCGAGCGACGGCGGACTTGTCGCGCCGTAGCGCTCTGCGCGAAGGCGGAACCTTCACCCATCCGCTAGCGAACTTGCCCCGAAAGCTTTCAGCGTGAACGTCTCACCATGCCCGCCCGCCGTCTCAGCCCGATGGGGCTGGCCCATTGGCAGCGGGGCGGTCGAGTCGGCCTGTCGGCAACGTCAATGCCGCTTCAAGCGTTCGGGCCAGTCCTGGACATCCAGCGGGCTGCGGCACTTGGGCGCGCTGGTCGAAGCCCAATCCAATGGCCACTGGGATGAACTCTGGCAACCCAACTGACGGTGGCACTGTCAAGATGCACCCGTCGCAGGCTCGGAAGCCCGAATCTACTGGACATTCAGGTCGGTTTGTTGTCTGCTCTCATACAGGTGACGGAAAGAGGCTGGCGCCACGTTCGCGTTTCCCCATCCGGGTGCTTCAGAATCTCAGGGCACAATGACGTTCAACGCATCGCGCAGGTCACACCGTAAAGCGGTTCATCACAACGCCCGCGCTACTGCTTTTCATTTCGGGGAATCGCCCAAGTGCAGACATCACAAACGGACAAGAACGCGGTGCGGATTGAACCGAGCAATTCGATATCTTCTCTATTCCCTGATTGCCATGGCCAGCGTAGTTAGTTCTTACGGTGGCAACATCGCCGTCGAGTGGGGCACCCTCGACGTGACCGGCGTAGCCTTGGCCGGTTCCGGAAATGAATATGGCACGGTCAATGGGGTTCCTTGTGGAGATCTGGTTGAAATCGGGACGTTTACCAATCCCCCGGCGGTCGGCAGCTCCAGCCTGTCGAATTTCAGCGTGTTTGGCAGTGGCCACATCGGTGATGGTTATGGCTGCCCTGGCTCAGACGGCTTCTGGGAGGACGGATCGGTTGCCAGCGATGCAGGGTTTGCTCACGCCCAGATTTATGTCGTGGTGGTCAACACCACGACAGTTGCGGCTGCGAGTCAGGTGGGCATCTTTTATGTCAATGATGCCTTTAATCCAAACTGGAGGTTCCCGGCCAGCACGGACGTCGTCACCACCACAGTCATAGATCTCGAGGATTTACTGAACGATCCGGGGACGCCTTCTGCCAGTCTGACTTCCGGAGCCCAGATCGTCTATGGCAGTGGTCCGGTCTACGATGCAGTCGATGCATATAGTTTTTTTCAATTGCAGCAGACCAATTCCGCGACACAAGTGACGACCAACAGCTGGTCCAGCCCCACGAATGGTAAATGGGAGACGGCAACGAACTGGTCGAGCAACAACGCACCCACAGTGGGCGACACGGTCGATTTAATCACCAACGCGAATACCAAGACCGTCACCATCGACGCCACCACCGTGCTCAGCAACGCCATCAATGCGTGCTTGACCATCAACAACCTGATGGTGTCAGCACCGCTCGGCTCGACCAATACGCTATTCCTGAACAACGCCGGTACGGCCACACCGTTGCAGGTTATCGGCACCGTGCTGGCGCTCGACACCAACGCCGCGATGGTGGTGAACGACGCTGTCGTTGTGGCGACAAATGGGCCTGCTCAGCTTTACGTCGGCAACACCGGTGGCAATGCGTCCCTGATTATCACCAACGGCGGCGCCGTGTACAGCGGCTACGGCAACGTGGGCAACGAAAGTCCCAGCAGCAACAACGCGGTGCTGGTCGCCGGCCCCGGCTCGGTCTGGAGTGATCGTGACGGGCTGTCCGTCGGCGAGTCGGGCGCAGGCAACAGCCTGGTCATCAGCAACGGCGGCGCCGCGTACGCTTTGTTTGGCGTGCTGGGCTACTACAGCAGCAATAATACCGTCGTGGTGACGGGCACGAACTCGGTTTGGAGCAATAGTAGCACGCTGACCGTCGGCCAGACGGGTCCGGCCAACCGGATGATCATTGGCAACGGCGGCGCCGTGTACGACAGCTTCAGCTACGTGGGCTACGAAAGTCCCAGCAGCAACAATGTGGTGCTGGTCACAGGGACCAACTCAGTCTGGAGTAGTGGTTCCGGGCTATACGTCGGCGTCGATGACGGGGGGGGCGACCAGATGATTATTGGCAACGGCGGCGCCGTGTACGACACCGAGGCTTACGTGGGCAACGGTGGTTCCGGCGGCAACAACGTGGTGCTGGTCACCGGCCCCGGCTCGATCTGGAGCAATAGTGGCACGATGTCCGTCGGCGAGGAAGGCGCGGGCAACAGCCTTGTCATCAGCAACGGCGGCGCGGTGGTCGACGAGGAGGGCACCATGGGCATCAATACGTACAGCAGCAACAATACCGTGCTGGTCACGGGCCCGGGCTCGGTCTGGAATAGTAGCAGTTACCTGTACATCGGCGACGGCGGCGCGTCCAACACGTTGACCATCGCCAACGCCGGCGCGGTGCTCGCCAGTGCAGTCACTATCGGTTACTCTGGTGTGATCGGCCTCTCCAGCAACAACCTCATCCGCATAAACGGTGGCAGCTTGACCGTGACCGATGACGGCTACGGCGTATTGCTGCTCGGCAATGGCGGCGGAGGCGTCGCCGCCCTGATTCTCAGCAACGGCATGGTGACTGTGGACCAGCTTGTACTGACCAACGGGCCCAACAGCGTATTCACGTTCAGCGCTGGCACGCTGACCAGCGGCGGCACGTTCGTGACCAACAACCAACTCTTCGTCGTCGGCGATGGCACCGATGCGGCCACGTTCCAACTCAACGGCGGTGTGCACAATTTCGCCAACGGCTTGGAGATTCGCACCAACGCCGCCCTGACCGGCTGCGGCACGATCAATGGGAACGTCGTCGTCGATCCCGGCGGCACGGTCCTGGCCAACTGTGGCGGGAATCTGAATTTCACGGGCACCGTCACCAACAATGGCACCGTCACCGCCAGCAACGGCACCATCCTGAACTTCTACGGCTTGGTGGTCAACAACGGTGTCGTCAACGCCACCAACGGTGGCGCCCAATTCTACGGCGGTATCGTCAACACCGGCACCGTCCTGACCCCCCCGGGAACGAACAGTTGGACGGGCGGCAACGGCAAATGGGAGACCGCCACCAACTGGTCGCGAGTGGCCGCGCCCTCCATCACCGATCTGGCCGACGTCATCGGCAACGCGGGCAACAATACCATCACCATCGACGCCACCACCTCGAGTAATTTCCTGAACACGCTGACGATCAGCAACCTGATCGTAAATGCACCGGGACCGTTTACCAATGCGCTGTTGTTGAGCAACGCGGGCACCAACACGCCGCTGGTCGTCTTCACCAGCGTCAGTGTCAGTCACCACGGCACGATGATCCTCACCAACTCGGCGCTGCAAGTGGGCGATGCGTCAGGAGGTGCGCTCACCGTTGACGGGCAACTGACACTGGACAGCGGGATGATATGGGTTTCGTCCAACCTGCTGGTCGGTTTGTCGAACCCTCTGAGCCTGGTGACCATCTGGGGAGGCGCCCTGTATGTGACCAATGCCGCGCACAGCGCCGTGACCGAAGTCCGCTACGGCACGCTGATGCTGACCGGCGGCGTGTACTTCACCGACAGCCTGCTCATCACCAACACCGGCGCCAGCTTCCTCAACGATGGCGGCACCTTCACCATCACCGGTCTGGCGCAGGTTGACCAGGGCACGCAGACCGTCGCCAGCGGGACCACGCAGTTGTCCTCCAATCTGGTGGTCGGCGCCTCTGCGAACTCCACGGGCACCGTCGACGTCACTGGCGGCCAACTCGTCGCCACCAACGCCCCGATCACCATCGGCAATCTCGGCGTCGGGAGCCTGACCGTCTCCAACGGCACCGTCTCCACAACCGGGGTTGACATCGGCGCGGGCACGAATTCGCAAGGCACGCTGACGTTACAGGATGGCAGCACGATGACGGTCTCCAGCAACCTCACGGCCGGTTCGGCTTCCGGCGCGACCGGCACCGTCAGCGTCAGCGGCGGTCAACTCGTCGCCACCAATGGTGTCATCGGTGTGGGCAATGATGGTACCACCACCAACGGGTTCGGTGTGGGGACCATGACCGTCTCCAACGGCACGGTGCTGGGCTCTTCCATCCTGCTGGGCAGCAGCGCGGGCGGCCAGGGGCAGTTGACGGTCCAAGCCAACGGACTGGTCAGTCTGGTCGGCACCAACGCCGAGTTGGTGGGCAACGACCTGACCGTCGACGGCGGCGACGTGGAGATCGTCAATGGCATTATCTATTGCGGCCAATCGCACCCGGGCGCCATGACCATGTCCAATGGCACCGCCAACTGCCAGATCACCTACGTCGGGTACGATTCCCAGGGCACCCTGACGATGCTCGCCGGGCAGATGACCGTCTCCTCGCTGCTGGAGATCGGATTCGCTTCGGGCTCCACCGGCTCGGTCTGGATGAGTGGTGGTCAACTGACGGCGACGGCGCTGCCCACCACCATCGGCAACTCTGGCGTCGGCCAGATGAGCATTTCCAACGGGATCGCAGTGATGGCCGATGTGTTCGTTGGCAACAGTAGCAATCCTGGCACGTTGACACTGGCGGGCGGCACGTTGACGGTGAATAGTCTGGTACTGCCCAACCCCAACAGTCGATTCGACTTTACTGGTGGCCGGCTCAACGCCCTGGGCATCACCAACTCTAGCGGTCAGATGCTGACCCTGGGCAACGGGGTCACCCCGATCACCCTGAGCCTGCTAGGCGGAATCTCTTCCTTGGGCAACGGATTGCAGATATCAGCCAACGCGACGTTCACGGGTTTCGGCACGATCAACGGAAACCTGGTCAACTATGGCCGGCTCTCCCCCGGCAGCGGCACACTGAGTTTTCTGGGAACCGTCACCAACTACGCCACGATCCTGACCACTGCGGGCGGCGCGGCCGATTTCCATGGGCCGATGGTCAACTACGGCCTGATCCTCATCAACAGCTCTGTTCACTTCCTCGGCGGGCTGGTCAACAATGGCGTGGTGTTGACCGAAGCCGATGTCCAAATCTCCAGCATTACGCAGTCGGGCAACAACATCATCATTCAGATCCCATCAGTCACGGGCGCCTCGTATCAACTTCAGGTCACCCCCTCGCTCAACCCCGCGATGTGGACGAACCTGGGCGCCTCGCAAAGAGGGACGGGAGGCGTGCTGACGTTCACCGATCTCGGCGTGGCTGCAAACTCGGCTCGCTTCTACTGCATCGAGATAAGTGTGCCATGAGGAACGCAGGGGCGCAGCCGAAATAGTGGCGACGGAACACAACAACCGAAGCCGCGTTCACGACTCGGCGAACCATCCCCGGCTGCGCTCCCATCCTGGACGGTCTTGGTCGATAGCCGGTTGACAGGCAGACTGTGGGGGCTCGAACTGAAGTCCCGCTTTTTTGAATCAAACATATTGCGCGGCTTGCGCCAGGCGCGTCTGGCATCGCTCGGCCCACTCTGAGGGTGTGAACTGCTGGATCTCCGTGATCTTCGCCGATGGCAGTCGAGTGAACAAATCTTTCAGGTAGTTGAATGGATTGATCCCATGCCGCCGACAACTGCCGAGCAGGGTGTAGATCACCGCGCTGCGCTCTCCAGCCTCCGGATGTCCGATGAACAACCAGTTCTTTTTTCCAAGGGCACTGGGCCGAATCGCATTCTCGATTAAGTTGTTGTCGATCTCCAAAGTCCCGTCTGCGATGAACCGCGTCAACGCCTCCCAGCGTTTCAGCGCGTAGTCAATGGCTTGGCCGAGCAGACCTTGCGGCAAGGTGCGTCCCCGGGGTCACGTCGAATCATTGTAACATTTGCTCGCCGTCCCCGCTTCCCCATTCACCAATCCGCCAGCGAACTTCCCCCAAAAGCTTTCGGCGTGAACGTCTCACCATGCCCGCCCGCCGCCTCGGCCCCTTCGCGCTCTTCGCCTGCCCTGAGCGGAGTTTACCCCGACTCCGAGGTCGGGGTCGAAGGGTGGTGAACATCCCTGCTTTCGCGGCAATCTGTGGCTGCCCTCGCTCCCTGTCCGCCATCTCGTCCGCCAACCTGTCCGTCGTAGCCCCGTGTCCGCCGTAGCCTCGGCGAAGGCGGATGGCGAAGGCGGAAGCTCGCAGAGCGAAGGTGGAAGCTTCAGCGACGGCGGATCAACGATGCAACATAGAGATTTCACCCTCCGCGCCCACTGCGTCTTTTACCCCGATTCTTTACCCCGAATTCCTGCCCCGATTTCGAGATCGGGGTTACCTCGCTTCACGTGGCCTTTTCGGGGCGAGATCGGGGCGTGCGCACCATGATATATCGATAGCCTTCATATCACGCCTTCGTATCATGAAAAGGGCCCCCTCATTTGCCGCGCCGGCCATGATATATCGATAGCCTTCATATCAGCATCGGCGCCCCATACCGGTCTTCCGTACGCTGCGAATGGACAACCGCCGGCGCCCCCATCGTCTGCCGCGTGTGCCATAATATATCGATAGACTTCATATCATCAAAACAGCCCCACCTCCGTGATCATCTGTGTGAGCCGAGTTGGACGAGACGCCGCGCCCCTGCTTTTGCGGCAATCCGTGGCTCGCACCATCCCGGCCTTCCTAGCGGACGCCTCGTGTGGTGGTTTACCCCGACTTCTTGGTTTGCCCGGATTCTTTACCCCGAGTCCTTTTCAGGCCGAGATCAGGGTCGAAGGGTGGTGAACAGCCCCCTTCAATGCCATGATATATCGATAGACTTCATATCAGCACCGGCGCACCCACACCTCGGTCTTCCGCGTTCGGCGCAGGGACCGGGGTCGTGCCCCTGAGAGTGGACAGCTCAACTAATTCAACTCCCATGAATTGCCGCGTGTGCCATGATATATCGATAGACTTCATATCGCGCCCGCGCCCGTCCCTGGCCCTTCCCCTTGTCTTCGGCCTGCCTCCCCGGTCTTCCGTACGCTGCGAATGCACAACCGCCGGCGCCCCCATCGTTTAGCGCGTGTGCCATGATATATCGATAGACTTCATATCATGCTCGCGCCCGCCCGCCCACACGTCAGCGGACGGCGGCCACGCCGTGATCACGGACCATCCATACCACCAGCCGCTCGCTCGTCTTCTTACCGCTGCCTACGCCGATCCCAGCACACGTTCCATCGCGCGGGAAAACTGACGCCATTCGCGTTCCCGTTCCCGAAGCACCGCCCGCCCCCTGGCCGTGATCTGGCAAGTCCGCCGCTCCCGCGCCTTCCCCGCCTTTACCCACCGCGCCTTGACCAGCCCCTGCCGCTCCAATCGACCCAACAACGGGTACAAGCTCACAAATCGGAACTGAATACAACCCCGGGAGCGACGGGCCAACTCCTTCCGAATCTGATAGCCGTAAGAATCCTCCCGCGCTAACAGCGCCAACACGAGCGTTTCCCCGTTTCCGTGCAACAACTCCCGATCCGAAGCGTTCCGTCTCGTACTCATGATATATCGATAGACTGTATATCATCGCAACAATCCAGCGGTCAATCCCTGGCCTCACTTGGAAAAAAGCCCCGCGATCTCCGACCGGCCCAGCCGTCGGTGCCCCGAATATCCGGCTGCTTCGCGTTCTTCGTGCCCCTCGCCGTGAACACTTTCCCCCATCCAGCCGGATTTTTGTTGCCCCTCGCCCCAAATTCTGCGAATCACTCTGACGCATGACTGCCACCACCCCCGCTCCCGTCACCGTCGTCACCGGCGGCGCCGGCTTCCTCGGCTCCCATCTCGTCGACCGACTCCTCGCCGAAGGCCATCGCGTCATCGCCATCGACAACCTCGTCACGGGCAACACCGACAACATCGCCCATCTCGCCGGCAACAAGAATTTCGAGTTCATCCACCACAACGTCACGCAATTCATCTACCTCGCCGGCCCCGTCGACTACGTCTTCCATTTCGCCTCACCCGCCAGCCCGATCGATTATCTCCAGCTCCCGATCCAAACCCTCAAGGTCGGTTCCCTCGGCACCCACAACGCCCTCGGCCTCGCCAAGGCCAAAGGCGCCAAATTCCTCCTCGCGTCCACCTCCGAATGCTACGGCGACCCGCTCGAACATCCGCAGTCCGAATCCTACTGGGGCAACGTCAACCCCATCGGCCCCCGCGGCGTCTACGACGAAGCCAAGCGTTTCGCCGAAGCCATGACCATGGCCTACCACCGCTACCACAAGGTCGATACCCACATCGTCCGCATCTTCAACACCTACGGCCCGCGCATGCGCCTCAAGGACGGCCGCGTCGTCCCCGCCTTCATCGGCCAGGCCCTGCGCGGCGAACCCCTCACCGTCTTCGGCGAAGGCCAACAAACCCGCAGCTTCTGCTACTGCACCGACCTCATCGACGGCATCTTCCGACTCTCCCAATCCGATTTCCACGAACCCGTCAACATCGGCAACCCGACCGAGTTCACCATCCTCGATTTCGCCAAACTTATCCTCAAGCTCACCGGCAGCAAAAGCGAAATCGTCTACGAACCGTTGCCCGAAGACGACCCCAAACAGCGCCGTCCCGACATCTCCCGCGCCAAAAAACTGCTCGGCTGGGAACCCAAGGTGAAACTCGAAGACGGCCTCCGCCAAACCATCGACTACTTCCGCGACAAAGTCTGACTTGGCTCGACGGGTCGCCTCTGTAGCCGCAGGCTTTAGCTTGCGCACCCTCCGCAGGTGATGGATGGCGATCCACTTTCGGCCTTGAGCCGGGGCCGAATCGAACGCTACCATGAACTCCCGTGAGGATCGTTCGTCGGTTTTTCTAAAGAGATGCCATGCGCTCCGCGTTCCGGCATACCTGGTTTCTGGCGTTGGCGGTCATCGCCACGCTCTGCCTTGGTGCCTTTTGGGTCCTGCTCGGAACCAATTATTCTCCGGAAGTCTATTGGGCGTTGCCTGCGGTCCCCGGCAATCTGGAAATCATCTGCATGGTGGCCTTCACAGCCGCGACGGTTCTCGTGCTCTTTTCATCCAGTCGACGCCCTGACGAATGCCGCCGCTGGTTCAACGCCGGCCTCGTGGCCGCAGCTGCGGCCTGCTTCATCCTGGCAAAGCGAATTCTGGGTCTCCGCCCGCATTGCCTCGACCCGATCCTCTTTTGCGCCGCCTGCGGTTGGACGATCGCCCTGTGGCTGCGCCACCGCTTTACCCCGACTCCGAGGTCGGGGCCGACAGCCAGCCGGCACGGTTTGCTCGCAACAGCCGTCGTTTTGGCAGCCGTCGGTCTGTCCGTCTATTACCTCGTACAGCAGATCCGTTACTTCAACAATTTCCAACTCGGCTACGCCGATTGCGGGGATTACGCCCGCACCATGTTCAACACGCTCCACAACCCGCGCGAGTTGTTCCTGCGCGTCAATCCCGACCGACCGCTCTTCTACGACCATTTTCAACCGGGATTCCTGCCATTCGTCCCGCTCTGGTTTCTGTGGCCGGACTTGAAGGTGACAATCCTGCTCCAGATTCTGGCCGTCATGGCCTGCGCGTGGCCAATCTTTTGGATCGGCCAGAAGCTTCTTCAGGACAAGACATCAGCGCTGCTGCTGGTCGTCGTGTGGTTCGTCTTTCCGCCGGCGTCACAACTGATATACAGCGGCTCCTACGGCTTCCACTGCGGCAACCTCTGCCTGCCGCTGTATTTTCTTGCCCTGGCATTCTGGCTCGCGGAACGCCCCGGCTGGGCGCTGCTGTTTGCCGTGTGGGCCATTCTCCTCAAAGAGGAAGCGGCCGTCCCGATCGGAACGTTCGGGCTCTACCTGGCCCTGTTTGGCAACCGTCGCAAGCTCGGCATCGTGATCGCAACGGTCGCCTTCGCGTATTTCCTCATCATGGTGTCTGTCGTTATTCCCGCAATGGGTCATCAGCCGTACATGGCGCAAAGCCACTTCGCCCCCATCGGCGAGACCAAGAGCGAAATCCTGCTTTCGCCCTGGAACAATCCCAAAGAGTTTTGGGGTAATCTGTTCTCGGCGTCGTCCTTCTATTTCGCCGCGCTTCTGCTGGCGCCGCTGCTGTTCGTGCCCTTGAAAAAACCCTCGGTGCTGCTCGTCGGGTCGTTGGTGTTTCTCTTCGATTGCCTGAATCCCACCCTCAAAAGCATCCGCTACTGGTATCAGTTGGCGCTGTTCCCCGTGCTCTTCTGGGCGCTGGCGGCGGCTTTGTCCCGCGCCACCGCTGCCCGACAACGGGCCGTTCTTTCCGGCGCGACCGTCACGGGAATCTTGCTGTCCGTGTTTTTTGGCAACGTCTTCTGGAGTAAACCGGCCATGGTGGCACTGCCAACCCCACCGGATCGACCGGACATCGTGCAGCGGATCGCCCAGCGCATTGACCGTCAATCTTCCCTGTTCGCCACCCAGCGCGTCGCGGCCCATTTCATCACGCAGAAATACCTATACGTCACTCCCCCACTGCCGCCGCAAATCGATTGCGTGCTCCTGGATATGCGTGATTCGTGGAGAACCGCCACCACCCTCAACTGGCTGAAAAACCTCCGTGACATCCAGCGGCAGGCCGAATCTCTTCCGCAGTTGCACCTGGTGGATGTGCAGGACGGCGTTCTCCTCTACTCGCGGCACGGCGAACCCATCGACCCGCGCCGACTCGTCGAGCGCGATGCCTTGCCTCCCGAAGCCGTCCATCAGCCAGCGGACCTCGGGAAAGGAGTGACCTTCGAGGGATACACCGCCACCGCGGTGACTTCGGGTGGCGCCAGCCCGCTGGATCAAATCCTCATCACCATGTTCAGTTCCGTCGCCGCTCCTCTGGATGTGGACCTCGCCGTCCGCTGCCACGTTCAATCACAAGCCCGGAACCGCTCCACCCGGTTCGGATCGCAATTCCAACCACTGGGCCAGTGCGTCTGGCCGGTCAAACGCTGGGTGCCGGGAAAATTCTACGCGGACGACTTCGTGATCGACGTTCCCGCCGGCCTGGCCGCCGCCGGGGTGTCCGTTTCCTTCGAATGCCAGCCGCTGTGACGGGCAACGGGTGTCCTTTAGCTGCTCCCACCGCCCCAACATCTCCCGCGACAGGAAATTGCTCGGCTGGGAACCCAAGGTAAAACTCGAAGACGGCCTCCGTCAAACCATCGAGTTCTTCCGTGACAAGCGGTGAGTCGGGGGCCGTGTGAACCGATTCAAGAGTCAAGCTGGCCCCTGCGTTCCAGTCGTTTGTAGTAAATCAACGAATACAGAACGGGGATGAGCAAGCCGCCCAAGACCATGGCAAACCAAACCCAAAACACCGCACCGTTAAGGGCGACGATCAGTCCTGCCGCTCCGACTAGCACCATCGCTTTGGCCGCAAAGCGGTGAGTGGCATTCCACACACGCTCGTTGGCCAGTGTCCAGGGCGTGCGGATACCGACCCAGAAGTTGCGCCGTACTTTCCCCATCACGTTCCCCATGAGCGCGATGAGGACTGAGATGCCTCCGAGACAGGCGCGCACCATGTTGACGGAACCCGACAACGCGAACCACAGGATCAAGATGTTCACGTAGGCCAGAAACCCCACGGTGAGGACCATGATGTAAAGATACGTGGACTTGAATGTATCCACCTCAAAGCGCTTGGGAGAGAGCCAGGGCAACGCAGCAAACACGAGTATCATTCCCGTCATGAGACCCGGCCCCCAAACAAACAGCGACCCACGGGAACTATACCCATTGACTCGATTCTGGCCACCCCAGTGCGTCGGCACCCGATCGGGAAGATGCGGGAACGCAATCACCAGGGCGATCAGCACCAGCAACACCAGTGCTACACAAATCCCAAAATACCGCGTCTTCATGGCTTGCCTCCGTTCTGCTTTCCGCCGGTCAGGTCAATCGCCCAGGCCAGCACGTCCTGGAGAACCGTGGTGTTCAGCGAATACCAAATGGTTTGTGCCTCGCGCCGGCTGGTGATGAGATCCGCCTCCCTCAACACCGCGAAGTGATGGGACATTGTGGGTTTGGTCATGTCGAAGCGCTCCGCCAACTCTCCCGCCGACATCTCGCGTTTGCGCAGCAGACGCAAGATCTCCCGCCGGGTGGGATCGGCCAGCGCCTTGAATGCTTGGTTTGTGGCCATTGGTATTACGTCATCTATCTAATTAGATGGTAGTCTAAATAATACCCGCGCTTGGATAATTGTCAAGTGCCTCTTTTGGCGCGTGGAGAGGGACAGGGATCAGGCGCCGTCAGCCATTGTCGGAGGCCATCTGCCGCCCAAGCCGCTGGCTACCAAATGCCAACTGACGTCTTCGTTTCCCTTACATCGGTGTCTTGATGCCGATCGCGCGCAGGGCGCACCAACCGCGAGCGCCTTCAAAAATCATGAACAAGCCCGCGACATCCAGAAAAATGCCGGCCACCAGCAGCGCCTTCGACCCAGTGATCACGCCGGTGATAATCAACGCCCCGCCGCCTAAAACGACAATCGCACCGCTGATCAGCCGCGCCCGGCGTCCGCGCTGGTCGATGTTGCACGCCAGCCCCGAACGCGATTTCGACAAATCTGATTTCGGGGCCAGCTTCATTTCGTTGGCCGGCTCGCCCACGTGCCGGCAAACACCGCCGCCAGTGCCAGCAGAATCACGACCACCCACCGAAACTCCGCCGGTGGCGGCCCGATTTTCAGCCAGCCCGGCCAGATGGCCCAGAGCAGCGCCGCCGCGCCGAGGAATACGACTCCGGCCCACCCGAGGAACACAAACGTCTGGTGCTCTTCCCGCGACGCGGTGCGCAATCGTCCAATGGTCTCCGTGTCGAGCTTCAGTTTCTGACCGGCCGCCTCCTCCAAAATCTGTTCGTCTGTCACCGTGTTCAGGAACTCCTTTACCAGGTTGCGCGCCCGATCAGCGTCGTGTTCGAGCACGAAGATGCCGTTGACTGTTTCCGTGCCGCTCAGGGACTCGGCGGCATCAAATGGCGGCATCGACGGCGGCTGTCGCAGTGTCGCTTCCACCCCGTTGTCGCGCAGGTACCCGACGATGATGCTCCCTTCCCATTCGTCGTGTGCGTGATGCACTTGAACCAGATTCTCGGACTGTTCACCTTTGCTCATGCCGCAATCTACTCCTGCTGGAATCGACTTTCCAAGAATTTTGTGTTCCCGTCCCGCCTCCGATCACGCCAGCGACAATTCATCGCGGACGCGCTGCACCAGATCGCCAATGTAGAACGGCTTCTGGATGTAACCGCGCAAACCGCTCTCGAACATCCCGCGGGCGACCTGATCGTCGCATCCCGTCAACAGGATCACGCGCACCTCGGGATTGGTTCGTTGGAGAAACTCGAATACCAGCTCCCCCGTCATTTCGGGCATGACGTAGTCCAGCAGGACCAACCCGATCTCCCGCCAGCGATTCTCATACGTTTCCAGTCCATTCTTGGATCCCAGGGCGGTAAGGACGGGCAACCCTTCGCCGTCCAGACATTGCCGGATAATCTCCAGAATCTCGGGTTCGTCGTCGATGGCCAGTACGTACTTCGGGGAGGTGACGGAGTCGTTGTTCATGGCTCAAGCATTGCCAATCCAACCATTGGGTGTGTACCATGGTCTGGCTCAGCCGAGAAGAGAAATCGACTTCACTATGCGCGCTCGCTTTCAGGACAAGGTCGTCATCGTCACCGGCGCCTCCAGCGGCATCGGGTTGGAAACCGCCCTCGCGTTTGCCCAGGAAGGCGCTCGCGTCGTCCTCGCGGCCCGAAACGAAATCAAATTGCGCGAGGTCGTAACCGCGCATCCCCAGTGGCGCGACCGGTTCCTTGTCGTCCCCACCGACGTCACGAAGGACGAGGACGTGCAGCGGCTCGTGGCGACAACGGTGGCGAAATTTGGCCGCGTGGACATCCTCGTGAACAATGCCGGCGTCGGGATGCGCGCCACGTTGGCCGACACGCCGCTTGACGACGTGCGGTCCCTCATAGACGTGAATCTCTACGGACCGATCCGCTGCATTCAGGCGGTGCTGCCGCAGATGCGCCAGCAGCGCGCGGGACAGATTGTCAATGTCGGCAGCGTGTTGAGCATGGTGGTGGCGGCGCGCAACAGCGCCTACTGCGCCAGCAAGTTCGCGCTGTTGGCCTTGACCGATACGCTCCGCATCGAATTGCACGGGACGGGAATCGAGGTCATCTCCGTCCTGCCGGCCTACACCGACACGCCGTTCTTCGACCACCTGTACAGTTACGGGGGTCCCGTCCGCCAGAGTCCGTTCGCGGGACAACATCCCGCCCAAGTCGCCCAGGCTCTGCTTCGGGGCTGCGCCCGACACAAACGCCAGGTCGTGTTGACCGTCTCCGCCCGCCTCGCCATCTGGCTCCGCCGGCTTTGTCCGCCCGCTGCTCGATTTCGCCGTCCGACAATCAGCTCAGAGGCTGGCAAAGACCGAGTCGAAGACCTGAAAGGCGGGTGCTCCGGTTGTAGCGTCGGCTGTCCCCAGCCGAAATTTCCGCGCTACTTCGCCGCGAGCGCGGCGTCGATGGCGGTGATCACTTCGGATGAGTTCGGACTGGTTCTTGAATCAAAGCGCTTGAGGATGGCGCCGTCGCGGCCGATGAGGAACTTGGTGAAATTCCATCGGATGTCGCCGGGGAATGGCGAATTCCTGCCCGCCAGCAGCGTGTACAGCGGGTGGCGCCGCGGACCGTTCACGTCGATCTTCTCGAACAGCGGGAACGTGACCTTGTATTTGCTGGTGCAGAACTGCTTGATCTGCTCGCTGGTGCCCGGTTCTTGTCCGCCAAACTGGTTGCAGGGGAACCCGAGGACGACGAAGCTCTTGTCCCTGTATTTCTCGTAGATGCTTTCGAGCGCCGTGTATTGCGGGGTGAAACCGCATTCGGAGGCCACATTGACAATGAGCATCACCTTGCCCTGATAAGCGCCCAGGGTCGTGTCCTTGTGGTCAATATCTTTGACCGCGATACTATCGATGGGTTGCGCGTGGGTGATCATGGCTTGTAGAAGCAGTGCGACCGCGAGGAGCGCGAAAGTTTTCATGGCGGAAAGCTACCATGGGGCGCGGCAACCCTCAAGAGGCATCGATTGCCGCGCCCAATATGGCTTAGAATGAAACCTGACCCATCCGCCGCCGTACCACCACATCCTGGTGACGGCGGGAGGCTCAACCGAAGAAGAAGCAACGAGGGCTTAACCGCGCTTGCGTCTGAGAAGCGCGACAAGCGGTACACCACCGAGCGCGGCCAGCAGAAATGACGAAGGCTCGGGAATGAATTGGAAATTACGCACGGTCTGGTCCGAGGCGCCGCCCCCCGATCCACCGGTAAATCCCACGTACGCCATGTTCCCTCCCGCATCACCGGGCACGTTCACAGAGAAGCTGGTGTTGTAACTGGCCGATGTTGTCAGATCCTTTACAGCTACGCTCAACAGATTGCCGCTATATGTGATTTGTACGCTGATTGGATCCGTTGAGTCGAAATTTACCGCCCCGGTCGATTGATAGCTGCCGGAGCCGTTACCGGTCGAAACCGGAGCGTAACCCAAACCGACCACGGGAGTAAACGAGTAGAGGTTAAAGGCGACTCCGCTGGCGGGAGTGATGCCTTCGTAACCCAAACCGCCGCCCCCCACTCCGAGGGCAGTCAGACCTTGGTTCTGAAGGGTGAATGTCAACCCGTCGGCAGGATTGATTCCTACCCCGGGGCCCGTCGTGTTCTGCCACACGAATGAGACCGTGAAACTGCTGATATCCTGTGGCGTATCGTAGAACGCGCTATTGTCTCCGTAGTAACCGTTGATGATGTTCAGAACGTCACTCGACACCGAGGGCGGCGCGCCGCCGCCGCTGCCGTAACTGGGGTTGGTATTGAGCGTCCACCCGGCCCCATTGCCGCCGAACCCGCTGATTTGCGCCTCAGCCGCGGCACCGGCCAGAGCCAACGCTGCCATTGCCAACAGCGTAACGATTTGTTTTGGGAGAGCGCTCACTGAAAATTGGTTCTTACCGTCACAGAGCTTATTCATGATTACTCCTTTCGCGCCCCAGAAAGAAGGGACTGGATCGGTTGACTCGGGTCATGGGCCCGGGCGGCGGTAAGGAATGCTAACCTGCCGTGCCAGGTCACGTCAAGGTTATTCGTTATTCATTTTCCCTTGAGTACCAAGCAGCTGGGATAAAGGCCGATCAAAGTAGCCCACTACCCGGCATCTCCCATATGACCTGCGCCCCGCAACTATCGCGAGCCATTCAGTCCTATCGACCAACATCGTATCCTCTCGCACAGTGCCTTCCAGCCTCTTCCCGGCTCCAAGACCGCCGCGGCTGCAACAGGCGGCGAGTTTTGTTGGGGGCTATTAGAGACTCGCGAAGGCCCATTCAAAAACCCGATAGCTCGCCTCGTCGTAGAGACAAAACAGCACGCGCTCCAGGTCGGTTTCGCCTTCGAGGTGGCGTTTCGCCTCCTTGAGCATCAGCGGCGCGGCGCGCTCGATAGGGAATCCGTAGATACCCGTGCTGATAGCCGGCAACGCGATGGATTTCAGTCCCTTCTCCTTGGCCAGTGTCAGGCTGCTCCTCACCGCCTGGCACAACAGCCGGTCCGCCTCCGTCGGGTCCTGCCGGCTCCACACCGGGCCGACGGTGTGAATGACAAACTTCGCCGCCAGTTTGCCGCCACCCGTGATGACCGCCTCACCTGTCTTGAGTGGCCCGCGCATCGAAATCAGCGCATCGGATTCGCGTTGGATCGTCGGCCCGCCCTTGCGCGAGATGGCCGCGGCCACGCCACCACCGTGTTTAAGGTATTCATTCGCGGCGTTGACGATCGCATCCACCGCCAACGCGGTGATGTCACCCTGCGCGATTTCGAGCACCGCGTCGCGAATCGTCATCTTCATCACAGGAAACCTTGTGCCACAATACGCGCGCAACCAGTTTTTTTACACACCTTTTACTTTGCCCTGGCGACCTGGCGGTTTACACTGATATTGGGAACTCCATGAAAATCCTTGTCGTCGAAGATGATCCCCTGCTGCGGGACGGATTGGTAGACTTGCTCAGGAGCGCGGGCCACACCGTCGACATGGTCGCCGACGGCGTCACCGCCACGAAGCGCGGCATGGATCCCGAACTCGATCTTGTGGTGCTCGACGTGATGCTCCCGAAACTCGACGGCATCGAAGTCTGCCACCGGCTCCGCAAAGCCCGGCCGGACCTGCCCATCCTCATGTTGACCGCCAAGGGCTCCGAGGAAGACAAAGTGCGCGGCCTGAAAGTCGGCGCGGACGATTACGTCACCAAACCGTTCGGTGCCCGCGAACTCCTCGCCCGCATCGCCGCTCTCGCCCGCCGCGCCAGGTCCGCGCCCGCCGAACCGGAAATCATCGAACTCGACGGCTGCCGCTTCGACCTCGGCCATTGCGAGGCGCGCCGCAATCACAAAATCATCCCGCTGTCACCCCGCGAGGTTGGCATCCTGCGCTGGCTCCATCGACACAGGGCCCGGACGGTCTCCCGCAGCGAATTGCTCGAACAAGTCTGGGGCGCGAACGCGGACATGGAAACCCGCACCGTCGACGTGACCATCGCCCATCTCCGCCAGAAGATCGAGCGCGATCACACGGAACCGGCAATCATCGTTTCCGTCAAGGGCACCGGCTACACATGGGGCAAACCATGACGTTCTGGCGCAGTCGCACGACGCTGGCGCTCGTCCTGACGATCGCGGCGCTGGTGGTTCCCTGCGGCGCGTGGTACATCGTCGGGTCGCGCGAAGTACAGCGCACGGTCGACCAAATCGAATTGCCTCTGCGCCAATCCGCCCACGAGACCGCCCGTCAATTGGCGCGGCGTCTTCAGGATCGGCTCCAAACGCTTCTGGAATCAGAGTCCAACCGTCCCTTCTATCAATATCAATCGCTCTATCATGACCCGAGAGGCGCATCCGAAGGCCCGTCCGTCACCCCTTCGCCGTTGGCGCAGGGACCGACCGACCCGCTCATCCGCGCGTACTTCCAGATCGACCCGTCGGGACGCGTCACCCTGCCCACGCTCCCCGAGGCGGACCTCGGTGGCGAAAACCCTGTCAAAATCGCATCCCAACGCACGATCCGGAACGAATTGCAGGTGGCCGTGCATGGTTCGGCGTGCGTCGCGCACCTCCAAAATGGGCTGCCGCAACACCCATCGCCGGCACCGCAGCACGTCGAAGTCATGGAGGCCGATGCCTGGATCCAGAATGCGCTGGCGGGCATGATTTACTCGGACATCAAATCCGGCACCAATTCGGCAACGACGTTTGCCGATGACGGATTTCGCTTACGAGACGGCCAACGGAAGGTCGCCATTGACGTCGGCGATTTCCAGTGGTGCTCCCTGCGCACCTCCAACGGGACGAGGCTTGTCGCGTTGCGCAACGTCAGCACGCCGGTGGGCATCCTCGTGCAGGGATTTGTCATCTCCAGTGAGGCGGTTGCGGAAACTCTCAAGAATGCGGTGTTGCCCGCCCGCTTCGCGCCCAACGCCACCGCGGGCTCGTACGTGGCTGCCGCGCGCCTCGAACACACGGGCTGGTACGTCGTCGTCAGCGCCGCCAAAGAATTCGCCGACGCGGATGCGCAGGCGCGTCACGACTGGGTCAGTTTTCTGCAGTTCTTTTGGGCGGGCGCCGGGGCCGCGAGCGTGGCCGGCCTGTGCGTCGTGGCGTTGGTCTGGAACACCGAACGGCTCGCGCGCCAGCGCTCGCAGTTCGCCGCATCGGCCGCGCACGAACTGCGCACCCCGCTCGCCGGTCTGCGCATGTACAGCGAGATGCTCGCCGATGGACTGGGCGACCCGACACGCACCCGGGACTACGCGAATCGCGTCGCGGAAGAAGCCGCGCGGCTCGGTCGCGTTATCTCCAACGTCCTTGGCTTCTCGCGCCTCGAACGCGGTGCGCTCAACGCTCGTCCCGTGCCCGGCGACCTGGCGGCTGCCGTGCGCGACTGCGTCGAACGCCAGCGCCCCGCACTCGAAGCCGCCGGGGCTCGCATCGAGTTTTCCATCCCGGACCAGTTTCCGGAAGCGCGCTTCGACCGGGATGCCATCGCCGAAATCATCCAGAACCTGGTGGATAACGCCGAGAAATACTCGCGCACGGCCCGCGACCGGCAGATTCACATCTCGCTTTCCACGTCTGACGATTCGGTGATGTTGTCCGTGCGCGATCGCGGACCGGGCATCCCGGCGGGCGTGCGGGAAAAACTCTTCCGTCCGTTTGCGCGCGGCAACCGCGACGATTCGCCGGCGGGCCTGGGGCTGGGTTTGGTGCTGGTGAAGGCCTTGGCGGAAGCTCATGATGGCCGTGTCACCTACGCCGACGCGCCCGGCGGCGGCGCCCTCTTCACCGTCATTCTCCCGCGTTAACGCGCAACATTTTACACACTCTTTACTTACCTGATTTCCGAACTATCGTAGAATAGCGTCGTGCGAACGAGCACGCTCGGGAACAGATCATGAAGCTGCAAACCGTCCTATTGCTGGTTGGCCTGCCACTGGGACTGGCCGCGCTCGGCTTCCCCACAGGAGGCGCTCACGGAAGCGGATTGGTGGTCCATGAATGGGGCACGTTCACCAGCCTGCAAGATGAAAACGGTCACGCGATCGGCGGCATCAATACCGATGACGAGCCGGTGCCCCCGTTCGTGCACGATCTTGCGCAAACCTTGCTGATTCGAGCGACGGAACTTCCCCCGGTATTGCTCAACAAGGGCGCGCCGGGCTGTCATCCAGATGTGACGATGCGATTGGAAACGCCGGTCATCTGCTTCCACCTTCCGAAGTCTCAAACCAAACCGCTGGCACTGGATGTGAACGTCGAATTTCGCGGCGGATGGTTGACTCAGTTTTATCCGTCAGCCGAAGGGGTCGCGCCGGGGGTCGAGTCTGGGCCGTCGTTCGGCCACTTGCGAAGCGATACCATCGGTCAGTTGAAGTGGCCCGCACTCACCGTGGGCTCGGCCGCGAACGGGCCAGCGACGGCCGCGCACGTGTGGACGTCACCGCGAGCCGTCGATGCGGCATCCGTGACGACAACCGACAACGAGAGTGAGAAGTTTCTTTTCCACCGCAGCGTGGCCCATATCGATGCCCCCTTGCAAGTCGCGCGCAATTCCAAGGGCGACCAGTTGTCGATTCGCAACAACCTCGACGCAGCGCTTCACCGCAAGCTGCCACTTGTGATCCGACATCTTTGGCTCACGGAAGTCCGCCCGGATGGGTCGTCAGCGTTTCGACGATTGGATCCCGTGACAATGCCAGCGGAAGGCAAGGACTCCCGTTCGTCGACTTCCGCGACATTCGCAAACGCCGATTTCTCCCCGCAGAACGCGGCACGGTTCCGCGCGGACATGCACCGGGCGCTGACCGAGGAGGGTTTGTTTGCCGACGAAGCCGACGCCCTGCTCAACACCTGGGAGCTTTCTTACTTCAAGAGCCCGGGGCTCCGCCTGTTCTTCGTCGTGCCACGGGCGTGGACGGAATACTACCTGCCCTTGCAAATCTCCGTTCCCGCCGAGGTGACGCGGGTCATGATGGGCCGAATCGAACTCGTGACCCCGTCGCAGCGCGCTCTGCTCAGGAGGATCGCGGCGGGACCTGCGCCGGACATGCAATCATTCCAACAAGCTCTGGACGCACCAAGCAAACCTGGATCGAACCAGGATCCCTACAATTTAGTCCTTGCTGGGGTCGCCCCTCTGGCATCCTTGGGTCTGCCCATCCCTGAGATCTATCAGGACTATCTCGATCTGGGGCGCTTCCGAAACGCCCTGGTTCTGGATGAGCAGGCGCGCCGTCCAACCATCGCGCTCCGCGATTTCATCGACAAGAACAGCCTCGAAGCTTACAAGATTCCCGCCAAATAGGGATTCTCGCAAAGCGCTTCTGGCATGACAACAATCCCCGCTATCTGCGCAAGATGTGAATCGCGGAGTAGCTGCGGGGAAAACGTTTTACCTAATCGACACAAGCTATTGGGTAGTTATGTCGGAACATGCCCCAGTTACTCCGTGGGCACAAGATTTTGATATTACCTCTGATAGACTCTGGAGGGGAAGAGGTCTTTTGGCAACCGGAGTTGACGTTCCTAAACCTTTTATGCTCTACCGGATCTCAATTGGTAGCTGCCCCATGGCACCAAGATGCGTGATAGGCCGCGCTACGTTTTTAACCTGATTCACCTTGACGCGGTTCGGTGTTTGTCGCATTCTCAACTCCGGTGCCAGGTTTTTGCTCGACTCCCGCCGGTTTGAGCTTGCAGGTAACAGTAGCGCTGGTGTGCCGTAAGAATCTTGGGTGATTTTCGCTTTTTGAGGAAGGGTCAAGACGATTATGAACCTGACCGATATCGTTATGCTGCTCTTATTTCTTGCAGTATTTGTTGTCGTCCCGACCGTCCTCATCCAACTGGGTAGCCGGCGCAAACATGCGAGCCATTCGGGCCTGCTGCAATGTCCGTCGTGCGGGGCAGACAACTATAAGGTGAAGGCGCGTTGTTATTGCTGTGGTTATGATTTGGTTGCCGGCCGGTCCGAGGCGGCGGGCGAGGCGTTGCTCCAGCGGGTCAAGCGAGTGGACGAGAACCGAACGAGGTCGCCAATCGCGGAGCAATCACCGCAAGCCGTCGAGAAGTAGCCAGAGTACGCTTGTGTCACGGCTGGCGCGTCGCGGTTTTAAACACGCTGGATTGCCAAAGCAGTTTCCTGTTGGTGGATGATATTTGCAGCGGCAGCGCGGAAAGCTGACCATGCCCGTAGCGCCAGTATCCCCTATTGGCCGCTATACCTCACCGAGGGCGTGGTCAAGACCGTGTTGCCGCTGCCGATTCTTCGGGGCACAGTTCCGATCCACAGTGACGTAAGCGGTTTCCAATGCCGGGACGCCAAGATCACCAATAATCAATCTCAGATTCCGCCGCGCGAACAAGAGTACAAGACCTCCTTGGGACAGTTGTCAGGAACAACCACCCAGAGCCATGCGAGCGTGGAAGTGGTTTCACGGTTGGGAAGGCCAGAAGAGCAGACGCAGTGGTCTGCCCCTGCGATGTGAGACGGGAAGACAGGATCAGCGAGCGTCGGGCCTGCCGCTGGACTTGGTCATCACGTGACGAATAATGTGAAGAGCTTCTTGGACGCGGAAGGGCTTGCGGATATAGCCATCGATCGGGTGTTGGGCGAGGATCTGGCGGAGCCGTAGTTCTTCCGCGCCGGACACAATGATGACTTTCACGTTGGGGTTGAGCTTCTTTAACCACTCGAACGTCTTGGCGCCGTCAAGCTGGGGCATGTAGTAGTCGAGCAACACGAGGTGAAATCTGTCCTTTTCCTGGGTGAACTTTTCCAGGGCCTTCACGGGACTGGCGACGGCCTCAACGTCGAATCCGAGGGGCCGCAGCAATTCGGTGATGAGATTGCGGAACTCCTCGTTGTCGTCAATGGCCAGCACGCGGATGACGGAACCGTCGGCGCTGGCCGAAACGGCATCTTGGCCAGCCGCCTTGACCGCATCCGTTTGCCCGATATTTTCGGCTGTCAGTGGCATCTGCGAATCCTCCCAGTCTCTTGTTTCCCACCCAAATGATGATACGTGTATCTACTTCAAAAACAGCAGGCTCGGTGCCAAATCTTGACCGCCACGCGACGTGGCACTATCATCCGTGAAAATCTTTCGGAAAAATGGCTAAAAAAGGCAAATTCATCACTTTTGAAGGCGGGGAAGGCAGCGGAAAGTCCACGCACATCGATCGTTTGGTAACCCGCTTGCGGCAAGAGGGTTATCAGGTGTTAATCGCCCGCGAACCGGGTGGTACAGAAGTGGGCGAACAAATCCGTCACATCCTCCAATATAGCAAGCAGTCTGCGGCCATGGTTCCCGAAACCGAGTTGCTGCTTTTCTGCGCCAGCCGTGCCCAACTCGTTCGGGAAGTGATCCAGCCGGCGTTGAACAACGGAACCATCGTCATCTGCGACCGGTTCCTCGATTCGACCACCGTGTATCAGGGGGTGGGCCGAAAGATCGATCCACAGTCCGTGGCCGCCATCAACCGCTTTGCCGCGGGCGCTTCTCTGCCCGACCTGACGCTGGTGATCGATCTTGACCCGCGAATCGGTCTCGAACGGGTTCGTGGCCGCGAGTTGTTCGACCGGATGGAAAACCAGGCACTGGAGTTTTACGAGCACGTGCGGCAGGGATATCTGGATCTGGCCAAACGCGAAAACCGTCGTGTGAAAGTGATCGATGGCAGCCAGACCATCGACGGGATCGCGACGCAAATTTGGAGTTTGGTGAAGAATGTCCTTTAGCGATTTCCAGGAACAGAAGGAGATCGCCGCGCAACTGCGTCACAGCCTGGAGCGCCGACGGTTGGCACACGCCTATTTGTTTGCCGGACCCCGACAGGAGTGTCGGGGCATGGAGGCCATGGCGCGGACACTGGCGAAAGCGTTGAACTGTTTGGGAAAAGACCACGATAGCTGCGACCGATGCGATTCCTGTCGGCGCGTCGACGAGGCAGTGCATCCGGATGTGTACTGGGTGCGGCCGGAGTCGAAGAGCCGGCGCATCCAGATTGACCAGATGCGCGAGTTCATGAAATCAGTGAACCTGCGGTCGTCGATGGGCGGGGTGAAAGTCGGGATCGTGGTGGATGCGGATTGCATGGGCGAGGAGGCGGCCAACGCGTTCCTCAAGACGCTCGAAGAACCGCCCGCCCAGACGGTGATCCTTCTGCTGACGGCCGACCCGCAGCGTTTGCTGCCGACCATTCTGTCGCGGTGCCTGCGAATATCCTTTGGCCCGACCGCGGCGGGCGTCACGTCTTCCTCTGGCGCAAAATTGTGGCCGCTGTTGACAAAATTTCCCGCCACCCCCGAGGAACGAATTTCCCACAGCTACCGATTACTCGCGGAATTGACGGCGCTCCTTCAGGAAATTCGCAACGAGACGCGCGCCCGCGTGGAAGCGGAACTCGACCTCGATCGGTACGAGGAATTGGAACCCAGGGTGCGCGAGCGGCTCGAAGAACAAATGGAAGCGCGGATCGAGGGCGAATACCGGGCCGCGCGGGAGCAGGTGTTGGAGGAAATATACAGTTGGTTCGGCGACCTGCTGCTGTGCGCCGAGGGAGCCGACGATCAATTGTTGGCCCATCCCGACCAGGCGCCGACCACGCGGCGAATCGCGGACGGATTGACCAGTTCAGAGGCCTGCCGTAACCTCGAGGCCATCGAGCGAATTCGTGACGCGCTTTCGCGCAATATCTCGGAGACACTGGCGTTCGAGGTGGGACTGCTCAAGCTGACACCGAAAGCGACAACGGTGGCGCGGTGATCCGACGGCAGACGACGGATTGAATGAAGGGGCTTGCGAACCGGTTTGTGGTGGGCCTGGCGGCCGTGGCGTTTCTCGCGCCGCTGAAATTCGGCGCGCCCGCCATGGTGCAATGGTCTGTCCTGCCGCCGACCGATGCCGTCGAGTGGCTCTATTTCACCTGGCCCAATGAGCTCGCGATCATCCTCATCTTCGCCGGCTTCATCTGGCTCGTGCTCGATCGGGATCGAATGCCGGCTCGGGTGGATTTGCTGTTCGTGCTGCCGCTGGTCTTCCTGTTGACCCAGATGCTGGCCGCGCCCTGGACGATTTGTCCGCAGGAGACGATCGATACGGTCATGCTCTTCGCGGCGGGGGTCTTGCTGTTTTATGTTGGCGCCTGGTATGCGCGCAATGGCGCGGCCACAGGCCGGATATTCGGAGGGCTGGCCTTGGCGACGCTGTTCGTCTGCCTTCTGGCGATGCAACAACATTTCGGCGGCTTGGAAGAGACCCGCGCCTACGCGTCAACTCACGTCGATGCGTCCACCGCGCCTCGGGACTTCCTGGCGCGTATGACCAGCAACCGTGTATTCGGCCCGTTCGTGTATCCCAACGCGCTGGCGGGGTTTCTGGTCATGGTCTTCGCCCCGGTGCTGGCGTGGATTTGGGTCCGCGCCCGCGGTTGGGACGCACGGGTGAAATGGATCGCGTTGGTGTTTGCCGCAGGTGAAATGCTGTTTTGTCTACTGCTCACGGGTTCGCGGGGCGGGTTGGCGGCCTTTGGATTCATGACCTTGGCGGTTTTGTGGTGTTTGGTCCCGAAGGGCAGATGGGGTACAGCGAAAGCGGTTGCGGTGCTTGTCCTGGTGCTGGGTGCGGTGGTTGCGGTTGCCCGGCATGGTGGTTTGCTGCATTTTGGGACAGGGAGCCTCGAAGCTCGGACGGATTATTGGCGTGGAGCCATCCGCATTATCAAGGATCATCCCTGGATCGGCACGGGGCCGGGCACGTTCGGTTCGATTTATCCGATGTACAAGACGGCGTTGACCGAGGAAGCCGCGGCCGTCCACAACAGTTTCCTGCAAATGTGGTCGGATTCGGGCATCCTGGCGTTTCTTGCGTTTGCCGTGTTGTGGGTCGTCGCGGTGCGGGACTCGTTTCGGCTGTCGCGGGAACGGGTGGGCGATGTTGCGGCTGCGGCCATTTGCGGGGCGTTGGTGGGCTGGACGGTCCACGGATTGGTGGATTTCGAGCTCTATGTACCGGGAGTCGCGCTGCCGGCGTTTGCTCTGCTCGGCACGTTGCAAGGTCTGAAGGAATTGCCCAAGACCGACACCGTGGCGCCGCGTCGACGGGAGAATTGGCTCGTGGCGGGAGTGTGCGTGGCCTTGGTGGCAGCCGTACTCTGGATCGAATGTCGGGCACTGGCGGCGGCTTTCATGGCCAAGCAAGCCCGTCGAATCGAGGGTATCAATCCATTGGCGGCTCTCGACGAAAACAGGCGGGCGGTGCGTTTGGCGCCTTGGAATTCGCGCCTGCAATCGGGTTTGGGGGCGACGGCTCTCCGAGCTGGCAGCATCGAGGAAGCATTCGCGGCGTATCGCCGTGCCATTGAGAGCGACCCGTACCGGGCTTCAGGCTGGTGGCAACTGGCGAGAGCGAAAATTGCCGCGCATGGCGTTGATACAGAAGTCCTTCAACTTCTCCAGAGAGCCGCCGAGTTGAACCCGACAAACCCCCGCTACAGTCAGGCTCTGGCCGCTGCCAAGGAAAGCGTTAGACAATCGACGGGCACTTTGCTAGAGTTCGACCCCGCCAAGGAAACGCGATCCTCCAAGTGAAACATAATCTGGCTACTGTCGCAGGAAACGACACCTGCTCAACGCTCGCTATCGCTGTAGGATGACCCGACATTAAAGGGTCAATTAAAGGCCACGCGCGCTGCCGCCCCTGACAATCTGGCCGAGACAACGCCAGAGAATCTGACACAGCTTAAACTTCTTTCACAAACTGCAAAAACACTCTGTCCCATCCAGATTTACCACCACCGACCAGAATACCCACAGCGCCATCGTCAAGCAGCTTCTTGATACTATTACCGACACTTTCCTTCGATGAATAAGGCTCATTGTCTGCAACAAAATCTGAATTCTGCATGCATCCCCACTTGTCACGACGAAAGACCAGAAACCACTGTGTCTTATCCCAGAGTTCAGTAACCGCCTTTGCAACTTCTTCCGTCGTTCTGAGCTTATCACGAAACTTCTGCTGACTTGCAGTGATGTGTCCATTCGGAGAGCGGGCGGTATCACTGATGTGAGCCAGAACTAAAAAGTCATCATTTCTCATACTGTTGATCTCCTTTTTGTCTGACCGACTTATACTAAACACGCTTGCGACCTTCAAGCCGACATCTCCCATAATTTCATCGCCCGCCCCGACCAGCGACACGATGCGGCACCGGGGCGTGTAAGACTTTGATTATTCCTGCTCGCCGTACGCTTGCCGATTGAATTCAGCGTGTTCACCGAACCGATTCCACGCAATGGTTTCCCCTCGCCTAACTTCATTCCGGTATGCCTCTCTATCGTAAGTGAACCGCAAATACCCGATTTCTTTGCTGAATTCTTGGCTAATCTCTTCGTGGTAGAGTATAGCTTCCCGTGCCAGCGTTATTCTCCGATCCCATTCGATGACTGGAATTTTTAGGGCGGTTCTTGTGCCTTTCTTATACCACGCCGCACGAAAACACCCTTTGCCCTCAACCAGAAGCACATCCGAGATGATTTTGTCGCCCTTCCGATATAAAACCAGCATGACGCGATTGTATCCTTCAAACTCTTTCCATTGCTCGGCCCTACGCTCCAAATCCGCTCTGGTTAAACAACGGAATCTTTTTGCCGTAGGCACCATTACCTCCGCACCGCATGAAGGGCATTGCACTGACATGCCTGCTCCCGCCTCATCAATTACGATCCGCTGTCCACACTTGTCGCAGTTGAACGTGATGTCCATGCGCTACCCCTTTCCCGCACTCTCTCGGTAATCCCATTGTAACGTGGCACCCAACACCGTCAAGGACACTACGTCGCTCCGCTCCGTTCCTCATTGACGGGCACGCTCGCTCTGCCGAACAACACGAAACGACAAAAACCCAAGCGTCGCTACAATCGACCGTTCGTCCGCTCTACTCCCCACGCCCAAAACAAAGGAGTAGAGCCGATGAACAAAGATCAACGTTGGACAAGAGCAGTAATGGAGCGGGACAGTTGGATGTGCCAGAACTGCGGCACGACGAAACACCTCGACGCCGCGCACATTGTCGGCAAACATGTCAATCCGAGCCTGCGACACGACATCACAAACGGGGTGACGCTCTGCCGACACTGCCACCAGTTCTACCATCAATTTCCAGCACTATTCAGTTGTTTCGTGGCACAATTTCGGCAGAGCGGCCCCGTTTCTGTCGCAGACTCCGCTTGACATGACAGCGCGGCGTAACGGTGTTTAGCCCCAGCCCTGTCACACCAACTGCTGCGCTCCGACGGCTCTTGTCCAACACGCGACGCAACGAACCCAACACCGCTCCGCCAATACACACCAGCCCAGGTAACAGACCACTGATACGCAACAATTCGTGTCCCTTGTTTCCCGCCGCTGAGGGACATGTAATCTGACACACCATCGGGCGGAGGCCCCTGCGCGGCTAAAGCCGCATCAGGGGCCCAACCGCCCGAATTTTTAAGCTGCCTCCCCCACGTCAAAATCCCTATCTCCGCCCCCATCCTCGCAAGCATCGCCATTCAACTTAAAGTTCGCGTCCCGCCAGTCCCGCCCCCCGTAACGCTCCCGAAACCGATCATACTTGCGCCCCAACGACACCTCACCCCGCAACCATTTCTGAAACATTTCTTTGGCCCGCTCCCACGCCAACCGATACGGCTCCGCACGCCGACGCACCCGCCACGCCAACCGACGACACTCCGCCATCGGAGAATCCAAGAGGAAATCCCGCACCCCGCTCTTGCCCTCAAACCGCCCCATCGCCCCCAGTATGCGAATCCCTGTCCCCCCAAGCCCCACCCGCTTGCCCATCTCGCCTGTCAGATACAACGGCGGAACGTCCGCGATCACGTTGCAACGGCCAATGCCCACCGCCCGCTTCTTGGCCTTCTCGACCAGCTCCAAATCCAGCCGCCCCGACCAGACCTCATGCTGATGCAACCGTTCGTTGACACCATTGCGCTGCAACACCCAAACACACTCCAGATGCGTCAACCGCCGCATTTCGATACGATATTTCTTCAATTCCGCCGCCAACTGCTTCGACCACCCCTGCTGCGCCATGTACTCATTGTCATACGCGAAAGTCGTCGTCCCGAAAACCGCCTCTCGCCCCTTCCTCACCGCGTGAGCACTCAGAGCACACACGTTCTGTGTCACCACCAACATCTTCCGCAGCGTCACATCCGAGACCCTGCCGACATATCGGTCTTCCATACTCCACAATATCTCAGGGGACAGGCACAGCTTTTTCCCAAGGAACAACACCGTAATTCCAGCAGACGCGAACTCAAAGTTACGCATATGTCACCATCAATAACACATGTGTAACTCAAAATGCAACACCTTTTCTGCCTTGCCCCGATGAATCAAAAGCCGCCGCCCCTAGAATCCCAACTGTCGCCTCACCCGGTCCCAGTACCCCCGATAACTCTCCGCCCCCGCACCCGTCCACTTCCCCGTCGTCTTCTTGTTTTCCAACGCCCTCTCGATTGACCGAAATGAAATGTACGACCCGTAATAACCGTCCTCGTCGTACACCGTCCTTTCCAAAACATCCATCCTGCACAACTTGATCACCATCACCCGACTACAGCCCAATACCGCCGCTGCCCCACCAGGCGTAGTTCCACCCAGTCCCCGCAGCCAAACGTCATCTTCCCAAGACTGAAACCTGAACAATTTCTGCAAATGACGAGGCAGCTTCTGCTCGCTTGTCAAACGCTCACCGCACCTGTAACAGTTGCTTTTCTTGGCCCCTGTCGCTGGCCAACTTGTATGGTTACACCTGTAACACCAACCCCGTTTTACAGTGTCTGGATTCACTCGCGCCATAGCAGTATTCTCGCACGCAGGCTGAGAAGCACTCAATGACATTCTCGTTTCAGGACCCCATCTCCGCGCGAATCCAACAGCCTATCAAAATTTCAGCACCAAACACGTACGGCAGAAAACCACCCGAAGCACAGCTCACCGAACCGATTCCACCACAAATACTTCTATAAATTATCTCCATCTCTATTTCTCACAACCACAACAACGGCAACGACAACCGCATCCAACCCACTGTTGTACCGTTGTACATCTTATATACAAGGAAAGCGTTAGACAATCGACGGGCACTTTGCTAGAGTTCGACCCCGCCAAGGAAACGCGATCCTCCAAGTGATTGATGCCCCTTGGTGGTAGCAGTACCTGTGGCGCCGAAGCGCGAGTTTGGCAGACGGATGGCGAGTTGATGGAAGGACGCCCTTTTAACTTCAAAAGGACTGAGCCAGAATCTATGGAACTGGAACAAATCAAGGCGATTATTGGAATGATGAAGGACAACGACCTTTCCGAATTCTCGATGGAACAGGATGGGTTGAAAATCCGCATCAAGCGCGGCCCCGAAGGATTCCAGCAGACGGTGACCCTCCCGCCGTCGGCGCCACCGCCGCCCGTCGCGGCTCCGGTTACCGCGCCCGGGCCCGTCCCGGCTGCCGCGGCGCCCGCGTCGGCGCCCGTCCCGACGGATGCCAAGCACATTGTATCCCCAATGGTGGGCACTTTTTACCGCGCCCCGGCGCCTGACGCGCCGACGTATGTCGAGGTCGGTCAGGAGGTCGATCCCGAAACCGTCGTCTGCATTATCGAGGCGATGAAGGTGATGAACGAGATCAAGGCCGAAGTCAAAGGGACCATCACGGAAGTTCTTGCGGAAAACGCCAAGCCCGTGGAATTTGGCCAGAAGCTGTTTGCGGTGCGCGTCAAATAGGCGGACGCCGCGGCACAGCTTCAGCCCTGGAAACACAGGTCGCCATGTTCGATAAAATCCTGATAGCCAATCGCGGTGAAATCGCCGTCCGCATCATTCGCGCGTGCCGGGAATTGAGTATCCGGACATTGGCGGTCTATTCGAAGGCCGATGCCGACTCGCTCCACGTTCAGTTGGCGGACGAGGCCATCTGCATCGGCGACGCTCCCAGCAAGGAAAGCTACCTCAAGATCGACCGCATTATCAGCGCCGCCGAAGTGGGCGACGTGGAGGCGATCCACCCCGGTTACGGGTTCCTCTCCGAAAACGCGCATTTCGCCGAAGTTTGTGAGAACTGCAACATCAAATTCATCGGCCCGCCCAGCTCCGCCATCCGCGCGATGGGAGACAAGGTCGCGGCCCGCGAATCGATGCGCAAAGCGGGCGTGCCCGTGGTTCCCGGCAGCGACGGCCCCGTCGAGAACGAGCAAGACGCCCTGAAAATCGCCCGAAAGATCGGCTACCCCGTGATCGTCAAGGCCGCCGGCGGCGGCGGCGGACGCGGGATGCGGGTGGCGCACAACGATCCCAGCCTTGTCAAGGGCTACCACACCGCCCGGTCGGAAGCGGAGCGCGCGTTTTCCAATTCGGTCGTCTACCTCGAGAAATACATCGAAAGCCCCCGCCACATTGAATTTCAGATTCTGGCCGACCGGAAGGGCAGGACGCTGCATCTCGGCGAACGCGACTGCAGTTTGCAGCGTCGCCATCAGAAACTCCTCGAAGAATCACCGTCGCCGGCTCTCACGAACGACATCCGCAAGAAAATGGGCAAGGCGGCGATCAAGGGGGCCGAAGCGGTTGGCTATGTGAACGCCGGAACCATCGAATTTCTGCTCGATGCCACCGGCGAATTCTACTTCATTGAGATGAACACCCGGATTCAGGTCGAACATCCCGTCACGGAGGAAGTCACGGGGATCGACATCGTGAAGGAACAGATTCGCATCGCGGCCGGCGAGGATCTCGGGTACGACCAGAAGGACATCCAGTTTCAGAAGCACGCCATCGAGTGCCGGATCAACGCCGAGGACCCGTTCAACAACTTTCAGCCCTGCCCCGGTCGCATCGAGTTCCTGCATATTCCCGGCGGGCACGGTGTCCGCGTGGACACCCACGTCTATGGCGGGTATGTCATCCCGCCGCATTATGACTCAATGATTGCCAAGTTGATATGCTATGGTACGGATCGTCGGGTGGCGCTGGATCGCATGGCCCGCGCGCTGGATGAACTGATCATCCGGGGGATCAAGACGACAATCCCGTTGCACAAACTGACGTTGAAGGACCCGAACTTCCGTCGAGGGAGATATTCGACGAATTTCGTGGACCGGCTGTTGGCGGCCAGCCAGCCGTTGGTGCCGCCCAAGGCACAGGAATTGACCCCCGCACCCGTGGGTACCCCGGAATAATCGAGGGAGTTTAACTGGAACAAGATGAAGAAGATTGCGACCCTGACCGGCGGCGGCGACTGCCCCGGATTGAATGCGGTAATCCGGGCGGTAACACGCAAAGGATTGCTCGAAGGATACGAGGTGTTGGGGTTCCGCAATGGCTGGGCCGGCGTCCTCAAAGGAGACTATTTCCCGCTCACGCGCGAGCGCGTATCGGGCATCCTGCATTTGGGGGGCACCATCCTCGGCACGTCGCGCACCAATCCGACCGACGACCAACTGGATACGCTCGTCAAGCACATCAAGAGCATGGATCTGGCGGCGCTCATTGCTATCGGCGGCGATGATACGTTGGGTGTCGCGTCGCGCCTTCACAAGCGCGGTGTGCCGGTGATCGGCGTCCCGAAAACCATTGACAACGATATCGACGGCACCGACCAGACGTTCGGGTTCGACACGGCGATCAACATCGCCGCCGAAGCCATCGACCGCCTGCACAGCACGGCGGAATCGCACAGCCGCGTGCTGGTGGTGGAATTGATGGGACGCCAGGCGGGCTGGATTGCGCTCGAAGCCGGTATGGCCGGTGGCGCGGACCTGGTGTTGCTGCCCGAATTCCCCATGTCGCTGGCCGAGATCTGCAAAATCATCAAGCGCCGTCAGGCGGGCGGAAAAAACTTCTCCATCGTGGCCGTCGCCGAAGGTTTCAAACTCGAGGGCACCGAGGTTACATCGAGCAAGGAACTCGATGCGTTCGGCCATGTGCGTCTGGGCGGCATTGGCGAAGTGCTCTGCAGAGAAATTGAGAAGATCACCGGCATCGAGAGCCGCGCGGTGGTGCTCGGCCACATCCAGCGCGGCGGCACGCCCAGCGCCTACGACCGCGTGCTCGCGACGCGGTACGGCGTGAAAGCCGTCGAACTCGCGATGAACGGCGAATTTGGAAGAATGGTTGCGTTGCGCGGCCCGGACGTCATCGGCGTCACCCTCGACTCGGTCATCGTCGAGGTCCCGGACAAGAAAACCGGCACGCCGAAGCTGCGCGTCCGCAACCGCTGTGTGCCGGAAGAACTCTACGACGTCGCAAAGGTCTTTTTCGGTTGATGTCCACGGCCCGACTTGCCCGGTGCCGGTTGTACGGGTTTATCGACACGATGTACGTCGAGGACCTCGACCCCGGCGAGGTAGCGCGCGATTTGGTTGCGGGCGGCGTGGACATTTTGCAGGTGCGGGCGAAGGAACGCACGCACGCCGAGCGGGTCGATATCGGACTCCGGGTGGTCTCCGCCGCGTTCCCCTACCATGTGCCCGTCATCATCGATGACGATATCGAGGCCGCGTTCGAATCGGGCGCGGACGGCGTGCACCTGGGCCAGGAGGATTGGGCGGCGATCCCGCGCGAACAACGCGCCGATCGCCTCGCCAACATGCGCATCGTGGGCATCAGCACCCACTCCATCGAACAGGCCCTGACGGCGGAACGCGACGGCGCCAGCTATATCGGCGTCGGCCCCGTTTTCCCGACGGCCACCAAACCTGCGGCCAGGTCCGTCGGGACCGACCTGGTCCGTCAGGTCGCGGCACAGGTAAAGATTCCCTTTTTTGCCATCGGCGGGATCACGTTGGACAACATCAGCCAGGTTCTGGAGGCCGGCGCGACGCGGGTGGCGGTTGTTTCGGCGATCCTGAGGGCATCGGATGTCACCGAGGCATCCGCGGAATTCAAGAAGCGGTTGGGGATTGTGAAATGAGCATTCTCATCACAGGTTCCGTGGCGCTGGACAGCGTGAAGACGCCGATCGCGGAACATCATGATTTGCTCGGTGGTTCGGCAAGCTACGCCTCGGTGAGTGCGAGCTTTTTTGTGCCGGTCAATATGGTCGCCATCGTCGGCACCGACTTTCCCCAGAAGTACATCGAGTTGTACCGCCAGCACGGCATTAATCTCGACGGCTTGCAGGTGGCGGAAGGCCGGACATTTCGTTGGAGCGGCGAATACGAATGGGACCTCAACAAGCGGCGGACATTGTCGGTCTGTCTGAATGTCTTTGAGACGTTCCAGCCAAAGCTGCCCGACGCGTACAAGAGCACGCCCTACGTGTTCCTCGCCAACATCTCCCCGCAACTCCAGATGCATGTGTTGGCGCAGGTCGCCGGGCCGAAGTTCGTCGTGGCCGATACGATGGACCTGTGGATCGAGACGCAACGCGACGCGCTCGTCGAGTTATTACGCAAGATCGATTGCCTCGTGCTCAATGAAAGCGAAGCGCGCGAGTTTACGAAACAGACCAACCTCATCAAGGCGGGGCGGCTCATTCTGAAACAGGGCCCCCAATTCGTGGTCATCAAAAAGGGCGAACACGGCTGCCTGCTGTTAGCGAACGACCTGTTCTTCAGCGCGCCCGCCTATCCGCTCGAGGACATCCGCGATCCCACCGGCGCGGGCGACTGTTTTGCCGGCGCGTTTACGGGGTATCTCGCGCGGACGGACCGCATTGACCACAACTCCCTGCGTAACGCCGTTATTTACGGCAGCGTGATCGCCTCGTATTGCGTGGAAGATTTCAGTCTCACCCGGCTCCAGTCGCTCACCCAGCCAGAAATCAAAGAGCGCTACGATCTGTTCAAGGTAATGAGCCACTTCGAGATGGCCTGATCGCGCCCTCGCGCGGGGTGCTGTTTCGGAAGTCTGTACCCGGCAGCGGCCATAGGGGGGGCTTGATAAAACACGCTAAAAACGACCGAAGTGGTTGTAAACGCCTGCCTTGCAAGCCAGGATTTACCGGGCAGGGCGGTGGGTGCGTAAATGATGATTTTGGTCGGATTTTACTTGCCAACAACGGGGTGGTCTGATAGCTATTGCCCGTGGTGGTGTTGTGGCCCAAGATGGCTGGCCGAACCCAATGCGGTTATGTAGGGGAGATTTGGTATGGCGAGGAGAGCGAGAGCTATTCATCGGGGGATTTGTAGAGGGCGGGTGTATCAGGCGGCTCTGTTTGTGGTTCTTATATCTGCTAGCGCGATTGTTTCCAGCGAGGCACAAACCATCACCACTTGGAGCAGCTCTTCCCTTTCAGGGACATTCAACTGGAGCACCGGTTTGACAGGTTTGTCGGAGGGTGGGGAGATGTCATGTACCCAGCAATCGTTGTACTACGGCATAGGGGGTGGGACGGTATACCCATTGCCCACTGCGAACAGTGCATCAATCACAGTATCAGGACACGGGACGATGTCAGAGCATACGTTAACCACCTACTATTCGATTCCGGACATCGGAACTTTGTCATGGGCAATTGGGCTTGATGGCAATACGTGGGGCGAAACAATGCAGTTTTGGAATAATTCCGGCAGCAGCGCCAACCTAAGTTTATTTCAATACTCGTACTTCGTACTAGGAAGCGCACCGGGGAGCCAAACTCTAGGTATCACCCAACCTTTCCAGGACGAAGCCAATTTCACTCAGAGCGGTGGTGGGTATTATCTTACCTTAAATGCGCAAAATGCCACCGGGACCACTGAAGTCCAAGCCGATAATAGTGGAGCTCCGTTCGGTCCATTCAACGGGATTGGCACCGCCCTTAACAATGCCCCCGTGAACGGCACGGGCACCGTGGACTTCGGCGTTGAATTCGACGCGAACAACGTGGCGAACGGTGCCGCGCTCGCGCCCCAAGAAACCGCTACTGATCCTGCTTTGGTGCCTGAACCTGCGTCTGTGGCGCTGGTCGCGTCGGGGATGGCGCTTTTGGCCTTGGTTTTTCGGCGCCGCCTGGTGTGCGCGTCTGATCGCCATGCATGATGGATTTCTCTTTCAGTTACAATACTTTCCTGAATACCTACCCGAATTTAATTAAAGATACAAAAAGAGAGATGGTTTCTTCCGCCATTGTGAGAGAACAGGCAAATTGCAGTCGAGCGAATAGTTGAAGTATTACCTTGCCTTCAAGGCGGTCGTCAGCTATTCTCGCGGGAGTTGCGTGTTGTGCCGTTGTTGAGATGCGAGTCGCGGATAAAGCTAACAAGGGTATCAAAGGGTTGGATTCATGAACACTCACCAAGAAGGGCTGAAGCACCTCTGGATTTTCGGCGCGGGATTGGTTGCCGTCCTCATGGCGCTCCTGCCGGCAAGCAGTATCGCTCAAACAATCACCATGGATGACCAGGGGTCAACGGCGGTAATCAATACCGGCGGCGGCCCGGGTAACCTGGGTATGAACGCTTGGACGGTGATGGGTGGAGCCAATCAATTAAACCAGCAGTGGTTTTGGTATTCGGTGGGCGGTGGCCTTGCCCAGCCCGTTAACGCCATCGGCGGGCTGAGTATTAGCACCAACAATGTCGGTCCCAACGGGCTTAATGACGTCACCGTGACGTATGCAAACCTGCAACTGTCAGTGAATGTTGAATACGTTTTGTCGGGAAACGGCCCCAGTTCGGGAAGCGCCGACCTGACGGAGTATCTCTGGATTGACAACAACACGGCAAACCCGTTCAGCCTGAGCTTCTATCAATATTCGAACTTCAATTTGCTTCAGAACAACAACAACGTTGTCAGTATTGCCGGGCAATCCCACCAGCGGATATTCCGGCGCGGAGCAAACGACCGGCGGTCCGGGCGGCAGCGGCATTGCCGAAGTGATTGACTCACCGAATGCCAATTATGCCGAAGCGAATTTTGCCAATGCCGGCTCCAACTCAACCCTCTATAATCTCAACAACACGGCTAACTACAACCTCAATGACAACACGTCGGCGGGGATGGGGGATGTGACTTGGGCGTTCCAATGGAACGCCGATCTTACGGCCGCCGGCACGGCGAACGACGAACTGGACATAACCAAGGAGAAGGCCTTGAGCGTGCAAATCGTTCCCGAGCCGTCAACCATCTGGTACATGGCCATGGGGGCTGTAGCGCTGGGACTGGCAATGCGCCGCAGGTCGTCCTGAAGAAGAGTTTTGCCGTTTAGGGGTCAAGCAGATATATTGAGGCCGGTCAATGACCGGCCTCTTTTCATTTTGCGGTGAGCTGAACCGGTCCCCGCGACCCCGGCCAACGCCGAGCCGGGATAACGTAGGATTTGTTTCGCACATTTGGTGGGCTTGATCTGGCTGGTTCATCACCCCCTGTCTAAGTCAAATCAACTCGGCGATGGCTGCACTTGGCGCCGGCTGATAGTCTGACGCCGGTGGATCTCAGTCCATGTGCATCCTGTGGTGGCAACACCTCCCAGTCGCCATAGTCTGACACCCTTTCCCATGTAAGAACTCATGCGGCTGATGTAACGGGCGCGTTTTGTTTTTTTGTCGGATCCCTTGCCCGTCATTGCCTGCGCCCACTTGCCCAACAACGGGTAGATCACCGGGCGGCGGTGCGGCGTTTGTGGGCCTGGTGGAACGCCCTGAAAAAGGCCAAAATAGCCGCAAACGCCCGCCTTGTAGCCTGGGATTTACAAGGGACCGGTCGGTGAGTGCATAAATGATGATTTTGGCCGGATTTTGCTTGCAAAGAACGGGGTGGTCTGATACCTGATTGTCCATAGGGGCGATGTGGAGTGTCGGCTTAGCTGGTCGCACAGCCTGCATACGACATAGGCGAGTAAGGCAAACGGTAAAACCGTTGAGGGGATGTGGAGAATGCGACGAGTTCATTTTTGCGTGCGAGTTGGCGACCGAAAGTTCTATCGGCTTCGTGTCGGGCAAAATCTTTTCATCATCTGCGCGGCAGTCGCGCTGGCCGTCGCCTACGGACCTGTCACCCAGGCGGACTTAACGTACGGGCCAGGCATCAGTTTGACGACCCTGACGAACGCCGGGCGAGACCCTTCTTGTTGGCGACAAGGTCTTTTCTAATTTCTTCACCGTTGGCGATGCGAATGCCAGTGCTATCACCGTGCAGGCACTTACGTCGGATGGCAACTACGGCCTTGCGTTGAGCGGTGGATTTGCGGCCAATGACAATCTCATGGATTTTCAGATTGGGTATATGGTTGGCGTGACGAACGGCTCGCCGAATCAGATTTCCGGGGCGGACTTGGCCTTCAATGGACAGGTTTTTGTAGGCCCGGGCGATGCAGCTCTGGCGGAAGTCACTGAGACTGTACTCACCAACATGTACGCCAGTGTCCCCTACGGAGTCATGTCCGTTTACTCCGACCCGCAAACGAATGTGTTGTCAACGAACATGGTGATTAACCCGCCTCAGACATATCTGAATGTCTCGAAAGACGTGCTCGTTGACTCTTTTACCATAACGGCTTATTCGAGCATTTCGGAGATCGACCAGTTGTACATGCAGGTTCCCGAGCCGAGCACGATTGCCATGGAGGCGATCGCTGGAATCGCCGCACTTCTTCTGCTCCGCCGCCGCAGGCGTTAACACGACCGTTGGATTGTTCGGCTGAATCAGTTCACCTTCAAAACCCGGCGCGTTCAATCTCGCTTTCGCCAAAGAGGATTTCCCTGGCCTGATCGTATTCGCCTTCGGGGATGACGACGCGCGTGTCGCGGGCGAGGTCGTCGAGGTTCGGCGTGGCGGCCTTCTCTTCCAGGGCGGGATGGAGTCCCCACTTCTCCAGAATCAGCACGACCATCTCGGACTTGATCGCCTGGCCTTCAAATATGGTTTTCAGGCTCATGGGGGTTGTCCAGTTCGACGAACAGGTGCAGGAGGTAGCCCAGCAGGTGTATGCGCAACGCCGCCATATGTTTGGCGCTTTGTGGGTCGAAATCCGTTCGATTCATCTCCGCTTCGTCAATCTTGTGGACTTGCCCCAGGATCAACCGCGCCTGGTTGAGGGCGTTGATCCACGCCGGCACGTGCTCGACGGGAAACGCCACCTGCCAGGCATCGCCGTTTTCCTTGTCCGCCGTCAACGCGGTCAGGTCCCGCGTCACGGTTTCACCGGCGGACACGAACAGATGCCGCAGTTCCGGCCCGGCCATTTGGTGCCATTCGCGATTGATCTTGTCGTTGCCCGCTGTCGGATTGGGATAGAGCCGGGCGCGTGCGTCCGGCGAATCACGGAGTTCGAGGATCTCGGGCAACTCCCGCAGCATGGCCGCCAGAACGGCAGGGATGCCGCTGATCAGGATCCGCTTTTCATCGAGTGGTTGGACGCTCAGGTCGATCATGCCGCGGATTTCTCCATGGTGGCCAGCAGTTGATAGCTGTGGAGTTGGTGGACATAATGTTCGGCCCGCTCGCGTCCGCCGGACCACACCAGCGACCGGCCCTTGGTATGAACCTCCAGCATCAGCGTCTCCGCCCGGGGACGCGGATAACCGAACACGCGCATGAACACCATCGTCACGTAACTCATCAGGTTGATCGGATCGTTGTGGACGATCACGTTCCATGGCAGGGACAGTTCGTCCTTCGCGTCGGTTTCCCCGATGACAATGACGCCCGGTTGCCCTGTCTCGATCGGTGGTGCCATGCATCAGTACCATACCAAACCCGCGCGGGTTTACCAACTTTGGCTTGATTTGAGCGCGGAAACGGCGAGAATGAACCAACCCCATGCGGGCGTAGCATAGTGGTAATGCACCGGCTTCCCAAGCCGGCGAGGTGGGTTCGATTCCCATCGCCCGCTCCAGCCTTCGCTCGCAGCACGGCGGAGAGCGGAGGCTGTCCACCACAGCCGAGCGTTCGAGGCGAAGGCAGACGGGCAGTTCCCCGAGCTTCGGCTGGCACGCCAAAACTCCATCACCCCCACCAAGCCTGCACTCACCCCGATGGGCGATTTTGGGGTCATCGGGTGAGTGTTGTTGGGGGGCGGGTTCGGGCGGGAAATGGCGGTGGGATGCGGGCACCGGCGGCTGACGGCGGGGCTGGGCATTCGTCAGGCTGTTGGAGTATAGTTGGGCGACGCCATGAACCCGAAGCCCCATTGGGAAAACGTCTATCAGACCAAATCCCCTACCGGCGTAAGCTGGTATCAGACGTACCCGTCTCTGTCGTTGAAGCTGATTGGGGCAACGGGAGCGGAATGGGGCGACAGCGTAATCGACGTAGGCGGCGGGGCATCGGTTTTGGTGGATTGCCTGCTCGACGCCGGATATCAGAATGTCGTGGTCTTGGATGTATCGGCATCGGCCCTGCAACATGCCAAGGATCGACTCGGCCAACGAGCTTCAGCAGTCGAATGGTTTGAGGCGGATGTGACAAGTTTCCGTCCTCCCCGAAGATTCGCGGTCTGGCATGACCGAGCCGTTTTCCATTTCCTTACTGTCCAATCAGACCGCCAGAATTACATCAGGGTCTTGAAGGAGACTTTACTCCCCAACGGGCACCTTATCATTGCTACCTTCGCCCTGACCGGCCCTCCGAAATGCAGCGGGCTCGATGTCATGCGCTACGATGCAAAACGGTTGTCCTCAGAAATCGGCGACGACTTTGTGTTGGTGGAAACTCATGACGAAACCCATACGACGCCTTGGGATACCGAACAGGACTTTATCTATTGCCGGTTCCGGAGACGCTTCTGACGCCAATCGGCCCAGTGGCGCAGGGCAACCGGCGGCGGGGCTGGGGAGGGTCGGGGGTTTCCCGACATAATAATCAGGGTTTCGCCTGATGCACCGTATGGGCGGCGGCTACGGTAGGCTCAAAATACCTTGAAATAATGTGCGATTTTTTGTAGCCTTCTGTCGCTCGGTAATCGCCCCGTCTGCGAGTCCTCGGCTCCCGCCGGTCTTGGATACCAACTAGAATTAAATACCAGTGGCAGCAATAACTGTGACTCAGTCGAAACAAAATCGACCCGATTCATTGCCCGACCCCAAGAGGTGCCTGACTCGCAACATGGGCAACGACGACGATCCATTTGAATGCCTTGTGCCATTTCCAAATGGCTGCAAGTATGCCCTCTCCGCAGTGAGTTGGGTTTATTGTTTCCATCCGGATCGCAGGAAGTTCGAGAAGCCCGACACCAAATCGGCATAGGACATGCGTGCCAGCACAGACGGCAATCAAGAGCCGCGGTCGATTTTTACCATTGCCTGATACATCAGTTCCCCGCCAACGAAGGGTCTGCCCAGCGGTTCGTATCCTTCTTTCAGTTTCTGTCGAACCGTAGCAGTCAAATCCTCATGTGCGGGTTTGGACATGTTGAATCTTGAACTGACGATAATGTAGTCCGTTGTTTTGGTCATGCTTTGCCTCTCTCTTGGACGATTCAAACGCCAAGCCTGATTGCTTGTATCACCGTCGTAGGTTGGCTTCAAGATTGGAGGGGAACCGTCGGCGGGACGGGCGAATGGGGGGACACAAAAATGGAGAGCCGAGGCTCCGTTCGGAACTGCTTACTCCCCGAGCCGCGTCCATTAGAGCGGTTTAAGTAAAAGCGTAGCCGCATAAACCCCTAAAACCCCTGAAAAAGTGGCCATTCAACGGCCACACAAGCGGTGAAACCGCTCTAGCGGCCTCCCCCTACCAGCCCCCCTTCCCCACCAGGGGACCTCCCCGCCCCCCCAACGCCAGCATAAAACCGATACCCGGAATAGCGAGTCAAACTGGTGTCCAAAATTGAACATGCAGGAGAGCCAGTCGAAACCCAACAGACGCGGCGGAACTATGGCAAGGAGCCTGCTTCACTTGGGCGTACCCGCCTGATCCGCTGGTCCTGCCATGTCGCTGGATGTTCTTGGAGGCGGAGTTCAGGGGGGAGCGGCAAGCGGATTGCTATTTCCAGAAGCATGGCAGTGTAGCGATGGACATGTCCTTTTGCTTCGATACGATCATGTCGAAGTTCAATCCAAGAGGTCATGGCCGTAGGTGACACTGCCGTTTTATTTATGACGGCAGGACGATGGCAGGGTGATAGAGTTCTTGGGGGCAACGGCGGCAGGACGCAAGGGCGGGCGGGAAATGGCGGCGGGATGCGGGTGGGGAGATGGGCGGACAGAAGAAGGGAGAGTCGAGGCTCAACTCTCGAATTTGAACCCCCGAGCCGTTCCCAAGGGTGGGTATTTCTCCCTCAGTCGATACTGATTATCAGTTGATCTGATTTGTTGAGAGGGTCGCTCGGCTCTCCACGGCAACATACGCCCCACCATCACGAATGCAAGTGGCGGCAGAATCGGCGGGAACTGGCGGCGGGATGCGGGCGGGGTATGGCTGGGCATATCCTCCCCGCACCGGAATCGGCATTTTCCGCCAAGACTTTAGCAATTTCTGGCACGCCCTACGCTGCCACAACCGACCGGCGGTTATGCCATGACGCATTCAGACTCGCAATTCGATCATCGTTCCAAACAGTCGGGACCAACCTGCTTTACCCGTCATATTCCCGGCGGTTTAAGGCTTTGCACCGCCCCACCATCGTATAACTGCCCCTACAGTGGCGCATGGCTAGATGAGTTCTGCAATCATCCTAACCGCCGCTCTTTGATGCAGCCCGCGCGGAACAGCCCCTCTACGACGACAGACTTTGAGTCGCTAGCGTCTGCCTGATCCGCTCGTCCTGCTGAAAAAGCTGGGGCGGGGAACTGGCGGCGGGTCAAGGGCGGGGAGAATTAAGGGAGGGTCGAGTTTCCGAATGACACCGGTCAGTTCTGGCAACTTGCACATTGGGGGTGAGGATGGGGGCGGAATTAGGCGTGGACCGCCAATGCTGGAACCAACTGCGGGTAGCATCGCTTGCAGCCTGGGTTTCCGCAATTGGAGATGGCGTGACGGGTGAACGATTTCGCCGTCCCGTCGTTGCTGCTCGTTTGCCTCTTATTGGACTTGGCCTGCGAGGCGTATAAGGCGGTGCGGGCTACTTTGGCGGCGTGTTTTTCAGCCCTCTTGGCGTCCGACCGTGCGGATTTGGATTTCTTACCCATCGTGATATTCCCTTTCAGGTCCTGGTTTCGCTGACGAAGTTGCCAACTGTTGGCGCCATCGTCGTACGCTACTCAACAAACTACGCAACCAGATGGCGAGACGCTACGGGGTGTTGACCCCATGGGGCAGCGTTCCCGGGTGATGTCTTTGGGGGCGGTTTTAGGTGGAACTGGCGGCGGGATGCGGGCGGCTGGCAAGGTCAATGCTTTTTCTGGGGGCATGAACGAGTTGCTTGAAACAATCGGCAGGCAGTCCCAAAGAAGCCAGTTTCGGATGCTGTGAATCCTCAGCCATCGGATGCGTTTAGCGGCACCAAAACAATGCGCGTGCCAGAAGAGCAGATTAGGCAGCCACAAAAGCAAGCGGTAGTGGTCGAAGTGACCAATATGGCTTCCAAAGAAAAACTGCCCACTTCGGACATTTGCATCAATGTCTGGTTATGGCTCGGATACTCGTTTTGGATGGCTATGGCGGTCTTCGTTGTCTGGCGTCTGGCGAGATGATGTTCCTGCAAGGGCAAGTATTGGAGCATGGGCGAGGTTGCGGCGGGCTTCAGGGGGGAACTGGCGGGGGGCGATGGCGGCGAGGATGGGGGTGGGGGGCGGGCGGGATGGGCTTGCCTTGACCGTTGAGGGCGGTGGTATTACGCTCCGCTGTGAGCCGATTCGCATTAATTGCGATTCTCTTTACGGGCTTGCTGCTGAGTGTGGGCTGTGCGTCGGGCGTGCCCGAAATACCCAAACCAACATGGGGGGGGCGGGGGGACTGGAAGGATTGGCACCCCACATACAGCAGCAATAACGCACGTGGTGAGGACGTCGACGTTGAGGAGGCGACTGGACGGGGAATGCACCCCGCTTTTCCTGATGACCCCTAGTCTGTGCTGCTACTGCCCCAAATCCTCTCGCTTTGCAGCCCTTCTTCTGGTACCATGACGACCGTCAAGCCGAAGGGACTTTGCCATGAAGATGTTTACGTTCTTGTATTGGGTGTTCATCCTGTCTTTGGTAGCGAACATTGTCATTCACTACTACGTCATTTATCC
>CAWJFL010000001.1:0-3696 GCA_963842185.1 uncultured Verrucomicrobiae bacterium | reverse complement strand
GGCCGCGAGCCGACGCCGGAGGAGCTCGCCGAGAAGCTTTCCACATGCCGCTCGAAAAGGTACGCAAGACCTTGAAGATCGCTAAGGAACCGCTCTCGCTCGAAACACCGATCGGCGACGAGGGGGAACTCCCACCTCGGCGACTTAATCGAGGACAAGAACGCTATCCTGCCCATCGACGCCGCGATCCAGTCAAACCTGCGCGAGACCACGACGCTCATGCTGGCTTCATTGACGCCACGCGAGGAGCGCATCGTACGCATGCGTTTTGGCCTCGGCATGAACAGCGACCACACGCTGGAGGAAGTCGGCCAACAGTTTTCGGTGACGCGCGAGCGAATTCGGCAGATCGAGGCTAGGCACTGCGAAAACTCAAACACCGAGCCGATCAAGGGTCCTCAGAAGTTTCCTCGATAGTTGATGTGCCTTCTCCAATTGCGCCGCAACGAAGTCCGTCACGTTCACCCACGGCGAGACGCTGATCGTTATCGACGAATCCGCCAACGCCGAAATGCCCACCACCGCTTTCGGATCCTTGAGCACGCGCGGATTGGTGTCGAGAATCTGGTGAATCGTCGCCAGCGCCTCTTTCAGGTTCGACCCGTAGCCAATCCCCACGCTCAGGCTCAACTGGCGGGTCCCGCCGTAGTTGTGCATGATCTCGCCAACGATTTTCCGGTTGGGGATCAGCACCCGCGACCCGTCGGTGTGAAGCAATTTCGTCGAGAATAACGCGATGGTCTCGACCTGTCCGTACACGCCCGCCAGTTCAATGTATTCGCCCACGCGGAACGGTTTCGTAAATATGATCGTCAACCCCGCCAAAATGTTCCCCAGCACGCCCTGCGCCGCCAAACCGATGCCGACGCCCGCCACGCTCAGGCCCGCGATCAACGGCGTGATCTGTACGCCAAACTTGTCCAGTGCCAACAACGCCGCCAGCCCAAACACCAGCAGACGCACCACACGCACCAGCAGGAGCCGAACCGGCGGTTCGAGATGCTGTTTGGTCAGCCACTTGTCAGTGAGTTTGCCCAGCCACCGCGCAATCAGCCCGCCAACAACCAGGATGATGACCGCGCCAACCATCTGGAAGCCATACGTAATGAAGAAAGTAACGACGGTAGTCTGCCACTGTTGAACCTGCATGGCGCTGTTTATCCCGAAGACCCCGCCCGTTGTCAATTCTGGAACGTTCTGCCCGCCGTTGTAGCCGCAGGCTTTGGCTCCGACAGGAGTCGCGAGTCCTTCTCGGACCTGCGCTCCTACGCCTGGTCGTCCCGATGCACCGTGTCCGGCGCAAACGCCGGCAGACACACCGCGATATACTCCGCGCCGTCCGCCCCGGGCGTGCTGTATTGCACCCATTCGCCTTTGCGCGTGAGGACCGCTTGCCCGGCTTTCACCGTCAGCGAACCGCCCTTGTGCGTCACCTGCAATCCGCCCTTGAGCACGTACGTGTACTCGTCAAACTCCGGCGTCTGCCCCGGCTCGACCCATCCCGACGGACTCCGCATGTGCGCGATGCTCACGGACGCGGTCTTCGTGTTCACCCGTCCGACAACCTCGTCGATGAGCTTGGGTTTGTTGCCGGCGGACGTAATGCGTGTCGGTTTTTCAATCAGTGTTGGCATGGTATTCAGTCCTTCGAATGTGGCGTAAGAGTGGGTGGGGGGGAGCAGTTCAGCCCTTTTGTTTCTCCCGTTTGAGCCAGATCAATCGTTCAACGATAGCGGGGATTGGTCTGACTCTTGCGCCATTTCTCCAAGTCTTCCCATGTCCGGAACTTGAACACACCGCGCAATCGCGGATACGGGTTCCAACGCTCCAAGCTCTGGTATAATCGCGCCGATTCCCGAAAGTATTCGATGGGGCTCGACGCCTTTCTGTATCCCACAACCTTCATGTTATCAGTCTATCCGTCGCCGGCCCCGTCGTCAACGTCTCCTGCCAGACTTCTTCGACGGGTTTCGGATTGTTGCCGGCGGCGATTCGGTCACCGCGTCAAACGACTCCCTGGTCGAGCATGGCCTCGGCGACTTTGCGGAAGCCGGCAATGTTGGCGCCGTCCACGTAATTGATGAATCCAGCCTCCTTCTGGCCGTGGCGAACGCACTGGTTATGGATGGCCTTCATGATTTCCCGGAGCCGCTTGTCGACTTCGTCGCTGCTCCATTGCAGCCGCAGGCTGTTCTGCGACATTTCCAGGCCGCTCACCGAAACGCCACCGGCGTTGGCGGCCTTGCCGGGGCCAAACAAGACCTTGGCCTTGAGGAACGTATCGATGGCCTCCATCGTGCTCGGCATGTTCGCACCCTCGGCGACGCACAGGCATCCGTTGCGCACCAGTTTCTCGGCGTCGCGCCCGCTGATCTCGTTCTGGGTCGCGCAGGGCAGCGCCACGTCGCACTTCATGCCCCACGGCCGCTGCTTGTCGAAGTACTGCCAGTGAAGTTGCTTGGCGAAATCCCGGAGGCGGCCGCGCCGCACGTTCTTGAACTCTTTCAGCAGCGCCAGTTTCTCGTGGTCGAACCCGCGCGAGTCATACATGAATCCGTCCGAATCGGACATGGCGACGACCCGCGCGCCCATCACCATCGCCTTCTCCGCGGCGTATTGCGCCACGTTGCCCGAGCCGGAGATCACGACCGTCTTCCCCGTGATCGAGTTGCCGCGCGTATGCATCATTTCCTCGACGAAATACAGCAGCCCGTAGCCGGTCGCCTCTTCGCGGACGCGGCTGCCGCTCCAGTTGATGCCCTTGCCGGTCAGCACGCCGCTGAACTCGTTCCGCAATTTCTTGTACTGGCCAAACAGGTAGCCAATCTCGCGTCCGCCGACCCCGATGTCCCCGGCCGGCACGTCCGTGTCCGGCCCGATGTGCCGGTACAGCTCGCTCATGAAATTCTGGCAAAACCACATCACTTCCTCGTCCGTCTTGCCTTTCGGATCGAAATCCGAGCCGCCCTTGCCCCCGCCCATCGGCAGCGTCGTCAGCGCGTTCTTGAACACCTGCTCGAACGCGAGAAACTTCAGCGTCCCCAACGTCACCGACGGATGAAACCGCAGCCCGCCCTTGTACGGCCCGATCGCGCTGTTCATTTGCACGCGGAAACCGCGGTTGACCTGCACCTCGCCCTTGTGGTCCACCCACGTGACGCGAAACATGATCACGCGCTCGGGCTCGACGATGCGCTCCATGATTTTCGCCTTGCGGTACTTGGGGTTCTCTTCGATGAACGGCCAGACCGATTTCGCAACCTCGGTCACGGCTTGATGAAATTCCGTCTCGGCGGGGTACCGCGCCTTCAGTGACGCGAGCAGTTCCGCCATCTCGTTTACCATGGACCAGTCCTCCCGATTCGTTGCCTGTTCTTGGGCTGGGACGCGTCATCCAACCCGATTCAAACGGGGTCTGCCGCTATGCTAGGACGTTCGCTCCCGAAGACAATACAAAAAGGCTGTGACAAAACTCGAACCCGGCTGAGTGTTATGTAACAGACGTGGCTTTACAACGGCATGGCTCTTCGGCATCGAGAAAGAAGGGAAACCTCTGTAAAGGCATAACAGTTACACCACACTAGTAGCCGCACCCTTTAGGGTGCGAGAATTGTCTGACCGACCGCAGGCTGAAGCCTGCGGCTACACGTTTCGCTAGGCGCTCTACGCCGCCCGCGCGGGGAGGGCCGGGTCCTG